>NZ_JACIIU010000084.1 GCF_014205685.1 Paenochrobactrum gallinarii | reverse complement strand
CGTTCCAAAATGAATTGAGTGATTTCAGTTAGTTATGATTCAATCGGATTTCTGACATACGACGGAGATCAAGATGGCCTGGACTGAAATCACTCAATTCATTTTGGAACGGACACTGAGCAATAACGGGTGTTGCGAATAGAGCTAAAGCTGTAATGATCAATTTAAGCATGATAGGGCTTTGTAGTAAGATCAACGCCAAGTGCACGCATGACAGCCAGTGTTGTCTTAAGCGTTGGGTTGCCGCGTTCACTGAAAGATCTATAAAGCTGCTCTCGAGACAGACCCGTTTTCTCTGCAATTTCTGACATGCCTTTAGCACGCGCAACGACGCCAAGCGCCTTTGCGATATAAGCTGCATCGCCGGTCTCAAAGGCATCTGCCATAAAGAAAGCAATTTCTTCGTCATCTGTCAGCGCAGCTGCGGGATCATACGTTGTCAGTTCTTCAGCCATTTCCTTCGCTCCAATCAGATGCTAGTTTCTTTGCCACTGTAATGTCGCGTTTCTGCGATCCTTTATCTCCACCGCACAAAAGCACGATCAGAATATTGCCGCGCTTCTGAAAATAGACGCGATAGCCGGGGCCATAGTGAATACGTAGTTCGCTTATACCCTCGCCTACCGGCTCGATGTCTCCCGGCAATCCTTCAGCCAAGCGCATTAAACAAGTAGCAATGATGGTTCGTGCTCGTTTGTCGCGAAGCCCTGTTTCCCACTTTTGGAAAACTGCCGTCTGTTTAATTTCGATGACCATATCACACACGTAGTTTTAAAACTACATAAATTCAAGCGGTACGTTTAGAGCAGTGGCTCTCGTCCAACACGAGCCCACATGTATTGTCCTGATTTCACGAATAGAAGGCCATAAGCAAATACCCAGCTTATCGATGAACATAACGTGTAAGAGCCCCCGAATTCTCCGGACATTTTCTCACCCTTAATTAAGGGTTAGGAGTAATGTTAGGCATATGACTAGTCATAATTCGCATATTGAAATTTTGGGCGGTCCAGAA
>NZ_JACIIU010000083.1 GCF_014205685.1 Paenochrobactrum gallinarii | reverse complement strand
CCGTGATGGCCGGCCTTGGGGTAGTGAGGATCCGCCAGGCGTGGTTTATTTTTACGCCCCCGGCCGTGCAGGCGAAAACGCAGAAACCTTCCTGAGCGGCTTCAACGGCATCCTGCAAGTCGACGGATATCAGGGTTATAATCGGTTGACGCGCCCCTCGCGCAAGGGCGGTGACCCCATTCGTGTGGCGAATTGCTGGGCTCATGCACGGCGCAAACTCAAAGAAATTTACGACCGCGACGGCTCTGAAATCGCTGCTGAAGGCTTGCGGCGCATTGCTGAAATCTATGCCGTTGAAGCCGATATCCGTGGCCACGCTCCCAGCCAGCGATTATCTGAACGTCAAACCCGCAGCGCCCCATTGGTAACAGCCTTTGGCGACTGGCTCCAAGCGCAACGCCGCAAGATCTCCGGTAAGTCTCGACTAGGCGAAAAGCTGGCCTATATCCACAATCACTGGGAGGGACTGCAAGCCTTCCTGAGTGATGGTCGCGTCGAGATTGATAATAACTGCATCGAAAATCTGATCCGACCCATCGCTCTTAATCGCAAAAATGCCCTCTTTGCAGGCCACGACGAAGGCGGCATCGCTTGGGGTCGTATCGCTTCGCTGATCGAGACCTGCAAGATCAACGGCGTTGAACCCTTTGTCTATCTCAGGGACACTTTGACAGCGATCGCAAACGGCCATCCCCAAAGTCGCCTCGACGAGCTACTACCCTGGAGCTTTAAGCCATCAAGTTAAAACCCATGTGCTCTCCAGCAAACGCTTACCAAACATCAATTGCTGCCGTCCATGAGCGGGAAAGGCAATTGTTTTGATAACTCCGCAGTAGAAAGCTTCTTTAAATCATTAAAGGCTGAGTTGATTTGGCGCAGACACTGGCAAACAAGGCGAGATATTGAGATTGCAATCTTCGAATATATAAATGGCTTTTATAATCCACGCCGAAGACATTCAACACTCGGCTGGAAATCGCCGGTGGCATTTGAGAAAAAAGCCGCTTAAAATGAGAGATAGACCGGAACACAACCGGTGCAAGACCAGA
>NZ_JACIIU010000082.1 GCF_014205685.1 Paenochrobactrum gallinarii | reverse complement strand
TCTGTTCGTCTGAAAACCGTGAACGCTTCATTATCCAACTCCTACCAAGGATTGGACTCTACCAAAATCTGGAGGAGTTTGCGGGTCTCACGTCAGAATGTCTATTTGATACCGCGTCTTCTGTTGCTGTTGAGCTTTCGCAGGATTTTAAAAATTCTTTATTGATGAGGAGTGTGTCATATGCCTTTGTGAATTCTTCTTTTGTAATTTTAGGAAGGTCACTTTGTTGGCGTTTCGCAAGACCTACAAGCACACTTTCAAACACAGCAGCGTTCAAAGCGCGCGTAGGTCTAAAAATACTTTTTCCTTTAGCTTCGAAGCATAATTTAATTGCTTCAAAGAATATATTTTTTAAATTATCTAGTTTTTCGGCGCTTTCTTTATTGTAATCATTGCAAAAATCATTCAAAAAATCTTTTAATGTACGCTTATATTCATTTGAGCGAACAAACATTGCAAAAAATCTCACGATTAATTCTTGATCTTTTTGACGGCCACTTGTCGGGCCAAAGCAATTTCTCCAATTTGAATTTTCATTGCACTCTCTTACAGTTTCCAAGAAAGGGCCGTCATAAATACAATTTCTAATTTCTTGTGGAGAAAGCCTAATGCCACCTGAGTTAATTCGCTCAAATACAAAATATAAACTTTTATTTGTATCCTTTGGTTCGTCTTGCTGAAAAATTGTTGCGTGAACGATCATATCATCAAGTTTTCTTTGATCTATCTCATTAAGTTCTTGGTATGTTTTATTATCCCATTCAGGGCGAACTCCAACTAACCTAAATTTTCTTTCTTTAAATATACCTGAATAAAAAAATTGTAATGTTCTTAATCTTTGTTGGCCGTCAACTACTAGATGCTTCCCATCCTCTGGATTTTTATAAAGAAAAACTCCGGGTACAGGTAGTCCCATTAATAAAGATTCAATAAATCTTGACGCATGTCTTTGTGACCAGACAAAATTTCTTTGAAATTCAGGTATGTAAAAAGCTTCACTTCTCATTCTACTAATTATAGTATCAACCGGGTAATCTGCTGTAAGAGCCCCCGAATTCTCCGGACATTTTCTCACCCTTAATTAAGGGTTAGGAGTAATGTTAGGCATATGACTAGTCATAATTCGCATATTG
>NZ_JACIIU010000081.1 GCF_014205685.1 Paenochrobactrum gallinarii | reverse complement strand
GGAAGGATGGCAGACATGACCACAGATACAATGATCGGGATCGATCTGGCCAAAAGCGTTTTCCAAGTGCACGGAGCCTCGATGACGGGGCAGGTAAAATTCCGCAAAAAGCTATCGAGACAACAATTTCGCAAGTTCATGGCGGAGCACCCTGCGTCGATCGTTGTTATGGAAGCTTGCGGCAGTGCGCATTATTGGGCACGAGAGATGGCCAAATACGGCCATGAGGTAAAGCTGATTGCTCCCCAGTATGTCCGCCCGTTTGTAAAGCGCCAGAAAAATGATGCAGCGGATGCCGAAGCTATTGTTATCGCCGCACAACGGCCGGAGATGCGCTTCATCATTCCGAAGGTGGAGGAGCAGCAAGCTAAGGCACTTCTTTTCCGCGGACGAGAACGGCTTGTCCGTCAACGCACGGAGCTGATCAACGCGTTACGGTCAGTCCTCTACGAGTTTGGCCACCCAATTCCGGCTGGGATTGGGCATCTGAAGCGGCTAGAAACGATCATCGAGGGTGACAACAGCGATCTGCCAGAACTGGTTCGCGAGGAGTGCCGCGACCTTTCGCGTCAAATTGCCGAGAAAACGCAACGAATTGAAGCAAAGGCCAAACAGATCACCTCTTTGGCGACGCAGACAGATATGGCACGACGCATGCAAACCATGCCGGGCGTGGGGCCGATGAGCGCATTGGCGGTTGAAGCTTTCGCACCACCAATGGATAGCTTTAGACATGGCAGAGATTTTGCAGCATGGTTGGGCCTGGTTCCGAAACAGCATTCTTCCGGAGGAAAGGAACGGCTTGGGCGCATATCGAAGGCCGGGCAGGCCGATATCAGGAGACTGCTGATCATGGGTGCTATGTCTCGCTTGAATTGGCTAGGGCGTAAGACGATATCGGAAAGCACATGGCTGTTCAGGATGCTCATGAGGAAGCCAAGAATGCTAGTGGCCATTGCGTTGGCAAACAAGATGGCGCGTGCGATCTGGGCCATGCTGACGAAGGGAGAGGATTATCAGAATCCGACGCAAACTGCTGCTGCATGACAGAGGTGCAGCGCAAAACAGTTTAGCGCCGGTGATGGAGGTGTGAGAACGTCGACGACCCATATGGGCAAAATGATCGAACAGATCTGGATTAGGAAAACCAGTTAGGGGCTTGGAGCCATTCAGCTCGCTGAATAGATTTGGACCTAATCCGCTGATCACCATATCGGCCAGCGGCTTCAGAAGTGCCGCAGTTGTAGGCCTGACAGAAGACCGCACTCGATCACATCTCATACGGGGAAGAAACTTCTTGCATT
>NZ_JACIIU010000079.1 GCF_014205685.1 Paenochrobactrum gallinarii | reverse complement strand
TTGCATATGTGGAACGGCCCTGATAGCAAGGTATTTCTGCGTTAGTGCCCCATGGGACGGTGCAGTCATATGTCCGGCCTATTAACGCGGCTTTATTCCCGCTGGCCATGATGATATCCGCGATGCCGATCGCCTAATCAAATTTGCGTACTCAAAGGCACATTGCAACAGACGGTCTGATCGATATCTGGATTTTGTCCGGTTGGTTCATCACGCTTGGCACCTTGCCATGTAATCCAGCTGCTTTAGCCGGAAGCTCTGCTTTCTTGTCTTTATACTTTCATCATGATGTCCGGTGCTTGATACGTGCCACCTTTCACCAGAAGCGCCCAGATCGTACGCGCTATTTTGTTCGCTAACGCAACGGCTGCAACCTTATATGGGCGCCGGGCCAGCAGTGCGATGACCCATTTTGGCATTGGTACGCCACGCCGCGCTTGCTTGAGAATAGACGTTGCACCAACAATGAGCAGCGTTCGCAACTGCTTATTCCCCTGTTTCGATATTCGGCCGAGCCGCTCCTTTCCGCCACTGGAGTTTGCTCGGGGCGTAATACCAATCCAGGCGGAGAGATCACGACCGGTTCTGAATGCCGCAGGATCATGAATAGTCGCCTGAACGGTTGCTGCAATGATGGGGCCAACTCCGGGAATGCTGGTCAAACGTCGGGCAGCCTCATCGGCTTTTACTGTCGCCACGATTTTCTTATCAAGCTTCTCGATGCGTGTGGTCAGCATCTCTATCTGTTCAGCCATTTCCAAAAGAGCCATCCTTGCCACTTCAGGAATTCTGTCATCCTCGTCGTTGCGCAGTATACAAATGAGTTTGGCGATACTTGTCATGCCGCTACACGCAATAATTCCCATCTCTGCCATATGAGCTCGTATCGCATTTGCAGTCTGGCTACGCTGCCGTATTAGTAATTCTCGTGTTTTGAGTATCATACCTGCAGCTTGTTGCTCAGAGGATTTGATCGGGACAAAGCGCATTGTCGGGCGTGTTACGGCTTCGCAGATCGCCTCCGCATCAGCAGCGTCAGTTTTGTTACGCTTTACATAAGCTTTCACATAGATGGGTGGCATTATCCGGACGGTATGACCGATTTCTTCAATGGCGTTGGCCCAATAATGCGCACTCCCGCATGCCTCTAACCCGACGAGACAAGGTTCGATCCTTTGAAAGAACTCCAGCACTTGTGATCTGCGCAATGCGCGGCGAATAAGGACGCGGCCATCTGAAGAGATTGCATGCACCTGGAAAACAGCTTTGGCCAAATCAAGTCCGATTGTGGTAATCTTATCCATGGAACGGTCCTTCCTTTGTGGCGTGTTGCAACGACCACGTTAGGCACTTTCGATGCCGGTTAGAAGGGCCGTTCCACCCCATCAA
>NZ_JACIIU010000078.1 GCF_014205685.1 Paenochrobactrum gallinarii | reverse complement strand
TAGGCTCCATAGCCATCAGCATGGCGCGTTGGACAATGCGGTCTGTCAGGGTCGGAATACCCAATGGTCGTAGCTTGCCATTTGATTTCGGGATATAAATGCGCTTCACCGGCTGGGGGCAGTACGTACCCTTCAGCAGACTTGCCCGCAGGTCGTCCAGATGCTGATCCAGTTTGACCTGCAGTTTTTGCTTATCCATTCCGTCGATACCCGGCGTGCGTGCGCCACTTGACGCAAGAACCATCCGAGCGGCCTCGGCAAGCCATTCCCGATTGGCAATCAGCCGCAGAAGCCGATCAAACCTTCGGTTTGAACCGCTCTCGGCCCATGTTGCGAGCTTGTGCTGCATTTCGCTGATTATCATAGGTCTTCACCTCATTGGGTCAGGTAATTTGCACTTCAAGCAGATTGAACTGTTCCCCTTCGCCATGTGACAGGCTTTCCCTGCCGCAGACTACTACGAGAACTCCGCCCCTTATGGACAAAGGTCAAACAGCAGCAGATTAAAAACGAGAAGCTGTTTGATAAAACGCACACCAACAGGCTGAACAAAAGCCACCGCCCTCAATATCTGTTGAGTGGGATACTAGAATGTGCTCATTGTCATGGACCATATGCCATTATGGCCAAAGACCGCTATGGCTGCACCAACAGAAAGAAGAAGCTGCCAATTGATAGCCTTGGCGGCATCACTTGTACTAACAGCAAGACAATCAGTCGTCATGAATTGGAAGAACGGGTGTTGGCTGCCTTTCCCGAAGGCCTGTTTAGTATCAGCAATATTGAGCACGTCAGGGACACACTAAGCAAAGAGCTGAGTAAATCAGCCAAACAAAGTGCTAAACACCGAGATCAATTGGTCGTAAATATCAAAAAACTGGAACAGCAACAAAAGAGCCTGATGGAACAACTGGCACAGCGAGCGTCGGAGGGTCGTCCCGCAATCCCTGCCTTCAATGATATGATTGATGACCAGGAAGACAAGCTGATCAAGCTAAGGGCCGAGCTTAAAGCAGTACCAGCAACAGAAACTGAGTTTAAAGCGCCTGCAATTTCTGTTTCAATGTACAGAGTGGCAATCGATGCTTTGATCGCCAGCGTCAAACATAAAACCGATGATGATCTTGATGAATGGATTCAGTTTACGCGTCAGCTGATCCAAAAAGTCGTAATCAGCCCCTCCCCTGATGGCAAAAGCGCTGATCTGGAACTACATGGTCGTCTGGCCACTATTCTGGCTTCGATGGCAGCATGGGAAGAGTTTGCAAAAGCACATCGTCAACAAGCATCCGCAGAGTTCGCACGACTTTTAAAGACAAATCATTTTAACTCTCAAGGGGAAAAAATTGACTTTAAAACCCGCTTCGATGCTCACTTGGCTGAGCAATATGAAGCATGGAAGGGGTTACAAGTCTCGGTGGTTGCGGGGGCAGGATTTGAACC
>NZ_JACIIU010000077.1 GCF_014205685.1 Paenochrobactrum gallinarii | reverse complement strand
TCTGTTCGTCTGAAAACCGTGAACGCTTCATTATCCAACTCCTACCAAGGATTGGACTCTACCAAAATCTGGAGGAGTTTGCGGGTCTCACGTCAAGTGGCTAGTCCCCTCAGGTGCTGCTATTATTTGCGGGTCATTTGAAATCCGGCTTTCCTCGAAACTGTTTCTCGGCCCTACCATGATAAACAATCCATCGGCTGAAGGAGAAAGCCCCTCAACCGAAATTGAAACCTTCTCTCCCTTTCGCACGAATAGCCCACTTGGGTGATAATCCATAAGCTTCATGCGCCGCATACGTGACTTTTCGCGTGACGCTGCGGGAAGAGCCACTAATCTATATGATTTCTCGACATTATTTAAATTTGTAGAGTTATCGTTAGAAGATGCTACAGTGTAACTGTCGTTAACCGGAAAAAGTCTCCAAGTGGCATTTTCCTCAGAACTATCATCATACACAATAATCTGTGCATCATCATTTTCATCTGAGCCTGTCACATTGAGAGACATACCAGATTGCACACTTGCTATGTTTATACCGACTGTCCCTTTTTTTAGCCTCCAACCTCCTGACATTGGCCGTTTATTTAAAACGACTGCTACATCCCCATTGTCGTTATCAGCTCCCGTCCCCAGATAACCACCAAAGTATTTGGAACGAATATTATAGACACCATCTTGGTTTTTCACCGTCCGGCTAATTGTCCAAACTTGACGAATACTATCATCATCTATGTAGTCTGACTGACCTAATATGACGGAGTTTGGTGCTGCTTCGAATGCAGTTAACGCTTTAGAAGAATGCTTAGCGACGAGAAAATAATCTCCATCTGGCAAAATTTGTGAATTCGCCTTACTAATAGGCACCAAGACATTCAATAATCCAATCAAAAGAAAACGTATAATAAATTGATAAAAATTCATATGCGTGCCCCCTAAAGGATCGGGTATCATCCTTCAGTGCTTTGCTGAAACACAATAAACCGAATACTCTCTACCGGCATGAAATTACTTTTTTGGGCTTCAAATTGTGTATGATTTATTTTTCTCAATCCCTTAAAGCAAGTAGACAAAACTGCATCAGGATGCAGCTTGTCTAGAGTCATTTTAAATATTCCAATTTCCTTAGCTTTATTAGATCCAGTCTTAAAAACATATTCGGTTTCAACGGCGAACACTAAGCTATCTTCTCCTTTGCTAATGTTAGCAGAATGGACTCTTTCTAATAAGCGCTTGACTCCAGCTATTCCAGACTTATCAAGGCAATAAGGATTACCGTATCCAGCAATGATAGCTTTTAAATCATCTTGTTCACCCGTGTATAATGATACGCTATTAGCCGGCTTATATTCATAAGAAATTGTTAGCTTATCATTCGTGAGCGCGACGAACACCCCACCTTTTCTTTTGTGAATGATGCCGCGAGATAAGCTCTTTCATTGAAAGGAGCGGACCGGGATGATTGGAGAT
>NZ_JACIIU010000076.1 GCF_014205685.1 Paenochrobactrum gallinarii | reverse complement strand
TCCGCGTCCCGGATTGCAGCTGTTGCAAGCGCGCTTGCGGCTCAATCATGATCTTTCCTTCAAATCGGGTGCGGATCATGGTGGCAACAAAGCCTGTCGACTTTCGTAAGGGCCATGACGGGCTTGCTGCATTGGTCAAAAATGAATTGCGCAAGGATCCATTCACGGGAACAGTATTTGTCTTCCGTTCGCGCAAGGCAGATCGATTAAAGCTGATTTACTGGGATGGCACAGGCATGGTGCTGGCTTATAAGCGTTTGGAAGCACATAACTTTAGCTGGCCAAAGATCCGTGATGGGCTGATGTCATTGAACCACGCACAGTTTGAAGCCTTGTTTGCAGGACTGGATTGGCGGCGCGTCCGCGCTGTGGAGATACGAGCGCCGATCACTGTTTGACAGACAATAGAATGCTCTAAAAATAGCTGCGGCACGATGACTCTGACAGCATATTCAACAAGCAAATCAAGGCAGAATTTGGTAAGATCGGTCCATGTTAAACGCAGCTGATCTTCCGAATGATATTGCTGAACTCAAAGCGCTGTTAATCGCAGCAACTGCGCTTGGGGCTCGTAAAGATGAGCGCATTGAACGGCTGGAGAAACTGGTTGCAGCCTTCAAACAGGCAGCTTTTGGGCGCAAGTCAGAAAAGGTCAATCCAGAGCAGTTTGATCTGGCACTGGAGGATCTGGAAACTGCCATTGCGCAGATCCATGCAGAGGACGAAGCTGATACAGCTTCGATCAAACGAACATCCAAGACGCGTTCCGTCAATCGTGGTTCTCTGCCAAAACATCTGCCACGTATTGATGAAGTAATTGAGCCGGAAAGCCTGATCTGTACCTGCGGTGGCTGTCTGCATTGCATTGGCGAGGATGTTTCTGAGCGACTGGATGTGATCCCTGCGCAGTTCCGTGTCATTGTCACGCATCGTCCCAAATATGCATGCCGTGCTTGTACGGATGGTGTCACACAAGCTCCAGCACCAGCCCGATTAATTCCGTCAGGCCTACCAACAGAGGCAACTGTTGCTCATATATTGGTATCCAAATATGCCGACCATCTTCCGTTGTATCGGCAAGCCCAGATTATGGCCCGTCAGGGCATAGATATTGATCGCTCTACGCTGGCCGATTGGGTCGGACGGGCAGCGTATGAATTACGACCTGTCTTTGATGCGCTGATTGCTGATCTCAAGCGATCGAACAAACTCTTCATGGATGAAACGCGGGCACCCGTGCTTGATCCGGGATCAGGAAAGACCAAGACAGGCTACTTCTGGGCTTTGGCACGTGATGATCGGCCATGGGCCACGTATGGGGGCGGCAATGCACCGCCTGGTGTTGCGTTCACCTATGCGCCGGGACGTGCAGGACAATATGCGGAACAGATATTGCAAGGCTTCACAGGCATCCTGCAGGTCGATGGCTATGCAGGCTATAATCGGCTGATCGCACCAGAGCGTGTTGGACC
>NZ_JACIIU010000075.1 GCF_014205685.1 Paenochrobactrum gallinarii | reverse complement strand
ACCGCAAGAACCCTGAAACGACGACCATCGGTGAAGGCATCACTGATAAAGTCGAGGCTCCATCGTTCATTGGCTCGCGATGGTAAAACTATCGGCCGCCGTGTTCCCAAGGCTCGTTTGTGCCCACCACGCTTGCGCACAGCCAACTTCTCTTGCTTGTATAACCCGCGTAGCTTCTTCAGGCTCATGATGATCCCCTGTCGTTCCAGCATGACGTGAATGCGTCAATAACCGAAGCGTCGTCGCTCGGATGCCACCTGTTTCATTGCCTCACGAATATGCGCATCGTCGGGTCGTCTACGACGGTAGCGCACACTTGATCGATCAATCGATAAAACTACACACGCCCGACGCTGGCTCACGGCATACTCCTGGCAGACATGAGCAACTGCATCCCGCTTGGCATCGGGCGTTACCATTTTTTTGCAGCAACATCTTTCAAAATGGCATTGTCGAGCATCGTCTCGGCCAGCAGCTTCTTTAACCTAGCGCTCTCCTCTTCCAGCGCTTTAAGCTTGCGCGCATCAGAGACATCCATGCCACCAAACTTGGCTTTGTATTTGTAAAAACTGGCGCTGCTAATCCAGTATTTGCGGCACACCTGTGCAGTCGGCGTTCCCGCTTCCTGCTCTTTAATCATCCCGTTTATCTGTTCGTCTGAAAACCGTGAGCGTTTCATTGTTTATCTCCTACCAAGGATTGGAATCTACCAAAATTTGAAGGAGTTTGCGGGGCTGAGGTCACAAACAGTCAGTTTTGCAGGACCACTTTAGTTAAATTTACGTTTTTTGCCTGTTCTTCACCGTTGGCAGTTTGCTTAGAAGTTTATTCACTAAGGATATTAACGGCATTTCCACTTTCAAATGAACAATAACTCCAATTATAACTGATAAAAACATGATTATGAGGATTATCCAACGGGATCGGTTTTCCGGCAGCCAATAATCGAATTGCCAGATAATGTGAGGATGTATTAAAAAAATAGAATAGCTAGCCAAAGCAATGGCTTGAAATGGCTTAATCATTATAAATGATATCTGATCTTCTAGTGAGATTACAGCCATAACCAAAACGGCAACAGGAAATGACCATGTCAGTGGGGAGCTTAATTTTGTCATGACGAGAAGCAATAATGAGAATGGGATGCATAAATAGGCAATTTTTTTAGGTAGAACTATCCCTTTTGTGATGAGTACGGCTATTCCTAGGCCAAAAGCAGTACTTAAAAGACGATCATTAAAATAATAGTCAATTTCCTTTACCCCTGTAAAGGGATCACAAATGGCAAGAAATAGTATAGCCGCAAAAAAAATATAATATTTATACTGTGCAGATAGCAAAAAAGAAACAATAGCCAGCACAGAAACTGCAACTTCAAAAATTAATGTCCATGCAGGATATAGTATTGGCATTGTTAGATTACTTGGGGGAGGTATTAGAAGCATGGATCTTAGGACGAAGTCTAGTTTATATAGATCTCCGTGCATTAATGGATATGTGAATACAGTTATTGCCGTGATTAACCAATAGATTGGCAAGAGACGGGCAAGTTTTTTACCAATTGAGCGCGGTTGCATCGATCCTACATAATAAAGGTAAGCGTTTTCTGGATCTCACCTTTTGTCTGCCTTTTATATCTGCGATTTCCGTTTGTGTAGATTTGGCGGGAGTTTCGCGATGGCGACTACGG
>NZ_JACIIU010000074.1 GCF_014205685.1 Paenochrobactrum gallinarii | reverse complement strand
TGCCGACCCAATCGGCCAAAACGGCGCGGTGCAAATCAAGGCCTGCACGCGCTAATATCTGGCTCTGGCGATACAATGGCAGATGGTCTGCATATTTGCTCACCAGAACATGGGCTATGGTGGCCTCGGTTGGCAGGCCGCCCATGATCAAATGCGACCGCGCGGGTGCCTGAACAACCCCGTCAGTGCAGATCCGGCAGGCATATTTCGGGCGTACAGAAACAATGACCCGTAACTGTGCCGGCACAATATCCAATCGCTCGCTACGATCTTCGCCAATTTTGTGCATGATGCCACAGCCACACGGACAAATCAGGCTGTCCGGCTCGATGATTTCCTCGATACGTGGCAGCACATCAGGAAGGTTACCGATAGTGCGCTTGGGGGCAAGTTTATTCCTCGTTCTGACCTCGGCTTCTTTGTCCGCACACTTCCCCTTTGCTTCTTCGACCTCGCTCAAAGCAATGGACAGATCCTCAAACGCCAGCTGCCGCTCATCCGCGGTCAGCTTTTCAGACCGTTTGCCATACAAAGCATGGTTCAACTCGGCGATCAGATACTCTTGCCGCTTGGTGATTTGCGTAAGCGTTGCCACTTTTTCCATCAACATCAAAACCGCCGCGCGTTGCTCGGCAGGAATGGCAGAAAGGTCGATGGCAGGCGTATTTGACATGTGCCAAAACTATCATAAATCTCCGGTAAAAACATGCATAAACAAGCAGTTGATTCATTCTGCCGCAACTGGCGGGCGTATTTCCAACGCTTTGACTTTGCGCCAGTCGAGCCCAGCAAACAGCGCCTCAAACTGGGCATGGTTCAACGCTATTACCCCGTTCTTGATGGCAGGCCAGATAAAGGTTGTAGCCTCTAACCGCTTGTAAGCCATCACCAAGCCAGTACCGTCCCAATATAAAAGCTTCAATCTGTCCGCCCGACGCGAGCGGAAGACAAAGACCGTGCCCGTGAACGGATCCTTGCGCAGCACTGATGACACAATTGCAGTCAGGCCATCATGCCCTTTCCTGAAATCCACGGGCTGCGTCGAGACCAGAACCCGCACGCGGTTCGAAGGAATTATCATGAGCGCGTCCCGATCGCCCACACAATCTCGGCAATGCGCGCAGCCCCCGTACCGCCATCAAGCCGGATTATTATATTGCCTGTCACTATCTCCACCGGTACCGCCTTCGTAGCGTCACCTTTATTCGATTGTTCTGAAATGGCGGGCACAGCAGCATCGTGGCCGATATCCGACAGCACTACAGGTGCAAAACACAAATCGTCATCTTCAACCGCTGGCAAAACCAACTTGCCGTCACGCGCCCGGCTCCGCCATTCAGAAAGATGGTTCGCCCGAAGTCCGTAGCGCGCTGCAACTGCGTTCACTGTTGCACCGGGCTTCAAACTTTCAGCCACAATCCGCGCCTTTATATTATCAGGCCAGCGCCGCTGACCATTCCCGCGGATATCTATGCCATAGCCCTTGAGAAACTCCACCGTAGTTGCCATCGCGAAACTCCCGCCAAATCTACACAAACGGAAATCGCAGATATAAAAGGCAGACAGAAGGTGAGATCCAGAAAACGCTTACGATGTTTGAGCAGTAGCTTTTGATATTCATGAGCGCAATATTGGCTCCCACGGTCTGTGTGTTGAATACAACCCGGTGGTGGTTTGCGTAAAGCCAACGCCATATTCAGTGCCCTTAATGCAAGATCCTGCTTTAATCGATCACCTGTTGCCCAGCCAATCACGCGACGGGAATACAGGTCAAGGATAACAGCAAGATAGACCCATCCTTCTCTGGTCCAAACATAAGTGATATCGCCTGCCCATTTCTGGTTGGGTGCGCTTGCGCTAAAGTCTTGTTTTAATAGGTTCGGTGCAATGTTGAAGGTATGATGACTA
>NZ_JACIIU010000073.1 GCF_014205685.1 Paenochrobactrum gallinarii | reverse complement strand
ATTTTATGCCGAAGCGGGCAAAGCAAAAGTTTTGACTGCCAGCCGGAAACCCATTCCGTCAATCACGAAAGACGTGGGCTATTCATTGCGCTCACGATCAAACGAACATTATAATCCAAAATTTGCCTTATTATGAGCTCTATAACTTTGAATTAAAACGATAAGTAATTGGTTTTTTCTGAAATATTGCCGTCAACGCTGCGAAATTTTCGAATACCCTCTTAAGCTACATATAAGATAACCACAAAAAATCGACAGGCAGGCCTCTATAAAAAGTTGGAAATTATTTAATCCAGAAATAGGTTTCTGCCTTGTAACAGATCAACAAAACCTAGTTTTGGGTTTGTGACTTGACGATCTTTCCAATGGTAGCAGTAACCTACTGATGATGATTTGCGTTTTGAAGGCAGCGAGTGGTGGGGCGTTTAATCCACTCCATCGGTCAACAGTCTACGTTTATTTTTTAACGATCAAACTGTTCACGCTTCGTAAAACATACGTAGTTTCGTTTAGTTTTGGCTGGTTTCGTCCAAGCCACCGTGGACGGGAGGGGAGCTAAGCATTTTGGGCTTCTTTAAACTCTAACAAGTCGATTCATAGTTCTAAAAATTCATTTCAAATTTATGAAAACTCGATTCAGAACTCTTTATTGGCGTTTCAAGTGTAAACGCCGTTTGTTTTTAAAGCCGACTACCTTGTCTACCCCTCTCAGTACATCGCCTATTTTATAGGCGCTACCGCTTGATGCATAAATTTGAATGGGTGTTACTAACTTGCAGGCACTTTGATCCAAGGTGATCTAATTTGAAACGAATTATCCTGAAATCATCTCAATTCAGAATAATTTGCAATAATCCGATTCAAACCTCAGGATTATCGTTTCTAAATTCTAGAATTCTGATTCAAAATAAAACATCGTTTGTAAAAAGGGAAATATAGGTTGCGCCGGCCATTTTTTGAGCTCACGCTATATAAACAAATCTATGAGATTTCCTATGACAACCCGCAAACAGGTAGATGACCGACTGCGTAAGCAGCGTGAGCGACAGCAAAGGACGCGTGATCGTCATAAGCGTGAACGAAAGCCGTCTCGTGATGATATCGCACGGGTACTGCTGCATACCATTATCATGCGATCTTATGAGCAGGAGCAAATGCACATGTTGGATGGCTTATTCGATGTCATAGTTGTTGGACTGAAAGCACAGGGTTTTGACAAGGATGCCAGCTATTCTGTTATCGATGATCTCATTGAAAAATATACGAAATCAAAATGGCAATTTTTTAGAAAGCTTCATTTGAAACAGGACGACATCCTCAATGAATAAGATGGCACCCGTTAAGGTATCAATCGGGTAATTGAGGCCGTCATAGCTGTTTATATTGGTAGCCATTAATCATGAACTTTGTAAACATCGTTTGTGCTAGATTTTGTATTCCCCGCGTTACTTCGTAGCACGCCGTTTGTAGATGAATCAAAAAAATAGGGTTTATTAGGTCTGTAGTGGCATGGGCCGTATGACCGATTCTCTCAGATTTGGCCGCTGTAGATAGTAGCATATACAGTTTAAATATTGCTCAAATATATGGATTGAGAGCCATAAAAGATCATGCAGCTCTAACCGTTTCAAAGTAAGCGGTTAGGCGAGCCCACGTATCTTTTTTCGGTCTGATGAGCGATTTTCTGCATGAATCATGTGGGAATCCTATGAGCGACAGTATGAAGCAGAGCCGAACATTTGAGATTTTGACTGCAGAACCGGTACGAACGCGGCGCAAGCCACGTGACTGGCCGGATGACGAGAAGACCCGTATCGTGGCTGCGTCCTTACAGCCAGGCGCGAATGTTTCTGCTATAGCGCGGTCTGAAGGTTTGGATCCCTCTCAGCTTTATGGATGGCGGCGTAAGGCACTTGCATCTGGCACTATCGCGCCATTATCGGCAGGGATGGAAAGTTC
>NZ_JACIIU010000072.1 GCF_014205685.1 Paenochrobactrum gallinarii | reverse complement strand
AACCGATAACCACACCGCTCTGCAAGAGCTTGCACCGTTCCCTATTCAGCAAGCTGGAAAGGGAACGGTGTCAGATAAAGTCGAAACTAATACAGTTTATCTGTCTAGCCGGGAAATCGATAAACTTTCGTTGTCAGGGACGGCCGCGGGCATTGGCTTATTAAATTCCTGCGTGAATCGGGTTGTGGCGCAATTAGCGGCGGAACGAAGAGAGCGTGAAAAATGGGAGTACCTGCCCAAAGATCCATTTGCTTCACAATTACCACCTGGCCCCAAACCCGCTACGCCAAGAAGTAACCCCGGTAGCTGGGTATCAGCCAGAGACTATCCAACACGCGCATTGCGTGAGAAACGTGAAGGAAAAACCAGCTTCTTTTTAACTGTAGGAGCGCATGGACTAGTGACTAATTGTCAGATTACCAGATCAAGTGGGCATACCGACCTTGATGAAACAACCTGCACGAATATTCAGCGCAGAGCTCGCTTTCTTCCTGCGATCGATGACAAAGGAGTGGAGATACCCGGTACATGGAGTTCTACAGTAAATTGGCAAGTACCGGATATCCAGCCTCCATTACCCTCTCCTTGAAGATGTTTTAATAGTCGTGCGCCGAATCGCTCACGTAATAATATCGTTGGGCAAAGGCCAATGCATCATTCAGACCTTGCATGATGCTGTCATGAGCGTTCATTGTTTGTCTCCATAGGTGTCCAGCAGAATTTTGCTCTGCTGGACAGCTGCGGCCTGTTCGGCCTTACTCAAATTGTCCTGCTCGTTTTTGGCAAACACAGTAACCAGAAAAATGGGCATGTGCGTACCGCCACCTGGCCCTTTGACACGTAGTCCAACTACACGGTTACCGATTCCCACTCAAGCAAGGCAATCATTCCGAAGGCATCGATTCGAACAGTTTGCGAAGCTTCTCAATTGCGTCCGATGCCTCATGTGGCAGGGTGGTGAAGACGATCTTCTTTCTGTCACCTAAACTCCAAGGGCTGCCCGAGCGCATCCGTGCGCACGCGCTGATCTGCTTCCTGGCCCTCGTCCTCTACCGGGTCATGCGCATGCGCCTGAAAGCCAGGGGGCACAGCGCAAGCCCCAGAACCGCGCTCGACATGCTCGCGCGCATACAGCGCCACAGCACGAAAATCGGCGAACGCTCAATTGATGGCCTCTCAACGACAACCCCGGAACAATTGGAGCTGTTCAACACCCTGAACCTGCCAAAACCTGCCTAAAAGCCGTCCCGTAGTCACACAAAGGCGAAACCCGCCTCAGAGAAATCAATCGCTTAGCGGCTTTGCTGTCGAACTTCGGGGATCAGGACGAGCAGCCGGCGCGGGTGTTCGAGTAACTCGCACTATCGTCCAAAAGATAGGAATCGAGATCAGGCCAGCCGGAGAATGTCTGAGATTCAGAAGGGAATTTCACCGTTCCCGTCTTCGTCTTTCGCGAATGGATCTTTCATGGAGTAGTCCATCCACAAGATATCTCTGGGGTACTTTCGAGCGATCCAAAAGTACATCTGCTCGAGACTTGGTGTCCGCTCCTGTAAGTCCTCGAATTTCTTTAGATCTTCTTCTTTTGGCG
Organism: Paenochrobactrum gallinarii; assembly: GCF_014205685.1. GTDB lineage: Bacteria > Pseudomonadota > Alphaproteobacteria > Rhizobiales > Rhizobiaceae > Paenochrobactrum > Paenochrobactrum gallinarii. Next base: position 410 of record NZ_JACIIU010000072.1, on the reverse strand, counting down.
GATGGACGGATACGTAAGAGTCTGGATGACCCGGATTGATGCGATAACGCTTAGTTTTCAGCGTATGCTTGTAGTATCCGATAGCGCCAGGCTTCGACAAATAAGCCCGTCGCTTTTCCGGATCATGGTAGCGCTTAAGCGTGAAATTCAGGGTATATGTATTATGGCAGGTCTTCGCCTGATTGGGCTGCGAGAATGTGCTCAGCCCAGCTACGAATCCGTAGAGTTTGTCTGCCAAATCCCACGTGATCATAATGCTTGAAACGCTGAAGTACCCAGTGGAAGCTTCAGCTTCCTCTTTACTTCGAAATATGACTGGTCTTGCACCGGTTGTGTTCCGGTCTATCTCTCATTTTAAGCGGCTTTTTTCTCAAATGCCACCGGCGATTTCCAGCCGAGTGTTGAATGTC
>NZ_JACIIU010000071.1 GCF_014205685.1 Paenochrobactrum gallinarii | reverse complement strand
TGTTGATTACCACTGAGAACTGACCCGGTTTTTCCACCGAGACTTGACCCGCCTTTTAATTAATGTTCATTTTTTTAGTTACGGTCAAGGTTGCTACTTTTCCTTTACTCGTTTTGGTTCCTGCGCGGAGCTATTTTTGAACCTGAAACTGTCATTTCCGGTTTCGAGGATGTGACAGTGGTGTGTTAATCTATCGAGCAATGCAGTCGTCATTTTGGCATCGCCAAACACGCTTGCCCATTCACTGAAGCTAAGATTGGTGGTGATTATGACGCTCGTTCGCTCATAAAGCTTGCTGAGCAGATGGAATAGAAGTGCACCACCTGATGCGCTGAATGGCAGATAACCGAGCTCATCAAGAATGACGAGATCGGAATAAATGAGCCGATTGGCGATCTGTCCCGATTTGCCCTGAGCTTTTTCCTGCTCAAGTGCATTGACGAGTTCGACCGTTGAGAAGAACCGGACACGTTTGTGGTGGTGTTCAATAGCCTGTACACCGATAGCGGTGGCGATATGAGTCTTACCCGTGCCGGGTCCTCCAACCAAAACGATGTTATTTGCATCATTGAGAAAGTCACAGCGATGAAGCTGCTGGACCAATGCCTCATTTATCTCACTGCTTGCGAAGTCAAAGCCGTTCAGATCACGATACGCTGGAAAGCGTGCAGTTTTGAGCTGATAGGCAACTGATCTGACTTCACGCTCCGCCGTTTCGGCTTTTAGCAGCTGCGACAGAACTGGAATAGCTGCGTCGAATGCTGGTGACCCTTGTTCGGTGAGTTCACCAACTGCTTGTGCCATACCATGCATCTTTAATTGTCGCAGCATGATAACGATAGCACCACTGGCTGGATTATGACGCATGACGAGCCTCCGTCTTTCTCAAGGTGTCGTAGCGTTCGACATTGGCCTTGGGTTCATTGTTAAGGGTAAGTGCCTGCGGTGCATTAATCGTGGGTGGAATGAGTGATTTGCCGTCGACCAGGCGGTGAAGCAAATTGAGGATATGGGTTTTTGTCGGTACTCCAGCCTTTAGTGCCATGTCGACTGCCATAAGTACGGCCTGCTCGTCATGCTGTAAGACGAGGGAAAGGATATCGACCATTTCCCTATCGCCACCTGGCTTCTTCAACAGATGAAACTGAAGTGTGCGAAACGCTTCAGGAAGCTCCGTGAAAGGAGCGCCATTGCGCAATGCGCCGGGCTTTCGCTGAACGACCGACAAATAGTGTCGCCAATCATAAACGGTCTGCCCCGGTGCTTCATGAGAGCGATTAAAGATGCGTGAATGTTCGCAAATGATCTGGCCTTCGGCGGCAACAACGACACGCTCTGGATAGATACGCAGGCTTACTGGACGATTGGCAAAAGATGCTGGAACACTATAACGCGTACGATCAAAGTGAACGAGGCAGGTCGGTGATACGCGCTTGGTGCACTCTACAAAGCCATCAAAAGATCGGGAGACGGGCATAAGAGCCTGAACCTCCTCAGTCCAAAGATCGGCTATGGTGCCGCGCATTTTGCCATGCTGTGTCGTTGCCCAGAAGAACCTGCAACGCTCTTCCAACCAGTCATTTAATGCATCCAGCGAAGCAAATCGTGGAGCTGGTTGAAAGAACCGATGTCGAGAATCCTGCACATTCTTCTCAATCTGTCCTTTCTCCCAGCCTGACGCTGGATTGCAGAAGTCTGGTTCAAACAGATAATGACTAGCCATGGCTTGAAAGCGGATATTGACGTCACGCTCCTTGCCTCGACCTACTTTGTCGATGGCTGTGCGCATATTGTCATAGATACCGCGCCTTGGAACGCCACCAAGCACACGGAAGGCATGGTTATGGGCATCAAATAGCATCTCATGAGATTGTGTGGGATAGGCGCGAACTATAAAGGCTCTAGAATAACTTAGCTTTGTATGTGCTATCTGAAGCTTTGTCCGCTCATTACCGATAATTGCCCAGTCTTCCGACCAGTCAAACTGAAATGCTTCTCCAGGATCAAAGTTCAAAGGAACAAACGTACCTCGAGCTGACGTCTGGTTGCGTATGTGAAGATCGGCCTTCCATTGACGTGCAAAGGCGGCGACGCGACTATACGACCCCTCATAGCCCAGGATAACGAGGTCAGCATGCAACTGTTTTACCGTGCGCTTTTGTTTGCGAGGTTTACGATCTTCCGACTTTAAC
>NZ_JACIIU010000070.1 GCF_014205685.1 Paenochrobactrum gallinarii | reverse complement strand
AGCAACCTTGACCGTAACTAAAAAAATGAACATTAATTAAAAGGCGGGTCAAGTCTCGGTGGAAAAACCGGGTCAGTTCTCAGTGGTAATCAACAAAACAGTCTCTTTTATGCTGGAAACCCGCCATTGGGTCACCATGATCATTGCTGTGATTTTAGCCGTTTCAGCCGTAATTTTCCTGCCTAACGTGGTCGCAATATATCCAATAACTACTTATGCTTTTCTGATAATAGCCCTTGCCTTGATATTAGACACCCTTGGGCGCGCTACAGAAGGCCGTAGAGCGCCATTAAAGGTCATCGCATGGATATGTCTACCTTTGGCAGCACTGATCGCTCTAGCGCCCTTAAAAGGCGTATTTGGCGACGTGCAGAACACTGTCCAGGCATGGACAAGTGCAGGATGGTCGCTTCCGCGTGGAATTTGGGAAGCATTTAAGGGATTAAACCGATATTCTGCCCCTCATCAACAGGCGATGCTGATATCTTTAGCCCTTGGGGTCACTGTTGGAGCATTAGCGATCATCATCCCACTAGGCTCGATTTTAGATCCTCGTATTGGCCGCAATCGAAAATCGAATACCGGTCCGTGGCAAGCAGGATGGATGAGCCCGCGGGATATTGCCTGTCTTGCAAGCAATAAGACAGGCCTGCCGCTGGCGCTCCATAATGGTAAATTACTACGCTATCTGAAAAATGATGCGAAGGGTTGGCGTGGCGGCCACCATCTTGTTGTTTCTGGCACACGCGGCGGCAAAGGCGTCAGTGCCGTAATCCCAGCAATTATTGATCATCAAGGACCGGTTGTTGTTTTAGACATCAAGGGGGAGAATTTTGCGGTAACCCGTCGTTATCGGCAATCACTTGGTAGAAAAGTCGCTGTGCTTAATCCTTTCGGGATTATCGAGGATTCCAATGACCAGTTTAATCCTTTGGATTATATTCGTCCGAACGAATTAGGGCGGGACATAGCTCTTGTTGCAGATGGCTTAGTAAGACCCGATCCAGGGGATGGCGCACATTTCTCTGAAATGGCACGGCAGCTCGTAACGGCTGCGATTGAAGTGGTCGTTACGCAAGAAGAGCCCAGTCGCCGCAACCTGATCGCGGTTACAGATCTTCTCTTATCTGGAAACCTAGATGCAACTCTCGAGGCTTGGGTTAAAAACAAAGATCTTGTAGGGCACCGCCCTGCTCAGACAGCTGCGACTATTTTACGTGCAGGAGACAGAGAACGCGGTTCAATTCAAACGGCTGTTTCGAAAGCCTTTGAATGGATGCAATCAGATAATATGCGTCACTTTTTGGCGCGCTCCAGTTTTAACATGGATGATCTTCTTGAGGATCAAGTAGATCTATTCATCGTAGTTCCGTTGGATCAAGTGGATAAGCAGGCAGTGTTTATGCGCCTATTTATCAATCTGGTTTTAGGAACTGTCGTTCGCCAAGATGGGCGACGAAAAGTGAAAGCCCCTATTCTCCTTGCCCTTGATGAATTTGTGCGGATGGGACGGATGGAGCAGATTATGAATATCGCTAACGTCGCAGCAGGCGCTGGCGTTGAGGCGTTGTTCGTGACCCAAGATACGGGCCAAGTTGAGAAGGCGTATGGACCAAATGATGCCCGTTCTATTTTTGGGTCCTGCATTACCAACCGAGTTTTTAATCTCAATGATATTGAAACAGCTGAATGGGTAGCGCGACATTTCGGAGACAATACTGTTTATTCCCAGCAAGTTCGAGAAGCAAAAAGGATTAACGAAAAACGGGATTTTTCATATTCTGAGCAGCGTCAAAAAATAATGACTGCTGAGCAGATTATGGGAATGAAAACCGATGAACTTTTGCTGTTGGTCGGCAATCGTAATCCACTCAAAGCTAAGCAAAATATTTATTTTAAACGTAAAAATTATGATGGGAAATTTGATGGAAATCCGTTGGTTTTATGAAATTTCATAAGGTTATCCACAGTCGCCTAGTGTTATATATGTGTTAATATAGTGTTACGCACCAAAAAACATACGTCAAGTATTTGTTTTATATGTATTTATTCGATAGGTCGGTGGGTGATAACACGAAAGATGGTGGGTAAAAGCACGAAAGATGGTGGGTGATAACACGAAAGACTTGACCTTGGTGGGTGTAGTTGCCCCCGAAAGATCGGTCATTTTTACTGGTTAATTTGCTCCGCGATAAACTCACGGGGTGAACGATATCCTAAAGCTTTATGTGGGT
>NZ_JACIIU010000069.1 GCF_014205685.1 Paenochrobactrum gallinarii | reverse complement strand
TTTTTAGCTGCTGCGAATGCTGCTAAAAAATGGACAATGCCCATTCAAAATTGGCGTTTAGCCATGAATTGGTTTACGATACATTTTGATCATCGTTTGAAAGATCACTTGTAAAAGAAGCGGCAACTTACACAAAATAATAAACAGTCTCTTTTTGTGTTGTGACTTTGATCGCTGTTTGGCACTGATTATCAGCGTTATGTGGCATCATTGGAGCAAGAGGCTTCTATAGCTCATCTGCTATGGATGATCGCTTTACAGAGGAGGCTGTCGCTCAGCCAAGCCATCCGTTGAAACGCCGCTCGCCCTCTGGGCTGAAGCTGATGATGCGTGAATCTGGTATGCGCCGCGCCCAAGACAACACGAGCAGGCAATCCAATATTGCCTTCCCCATACGCCCGGCCAGGTGTTGGCGCCGCTGGCTCCAATCGAGGCAGCCACGGCAGAGTGGACGGTTGCTGAGCGGTAAATCCTCCAAATCGAGCCCGATCTCAGAAAGCTTGTCGCGGCCTCGATCCGTCACGGTCAGATCATCTGCCAGCCATTGATCTTCTTGCATTCGCTCGAAGAGTTTGACGCCCATTTCACCCGCTAGATGATCATAACAGATACGGGACTTGCGCAACGCGGGATCACGCGGACCCGTACGCACAGGTGGCGCGGCATCGCTGGAAAAGACCATTAACGCCTCAAGCAGAGCCGCGACATGGGGGCCAGCCAGACGAAAGTATCGGTGGCGTCCCTGCGCCTCGACGACCAACACTTCGCCATCTACCAACTTGGCGAGGTGGCTGCTGGCGGTCTGCTTGGTGATCCCGCCTCGTCCAGCAAGTTCGGTTGCGGTCAGAGCACGCCCGTCCATCAGCGCTATCAGCATCGCGCTGCGAGCGGGATCGGCGACAAGGGCGGCTACTCGGGCAATCTCAGGTCCTTCTTTCATAGTTCGACCATAATCGAACCATGGCTATGTTGCAATTGCTAGAAGGGGGTCAGCAAGAAAGGCCAAACCTATGATTACATGTGTCATCACCTATGATATTGACCCAAACCGGCAAGAATTGTTCGCACAATATGCCCGCAATTGGGGTGCATGCAGCCCACGCTGCGGGGCCGACCTAATAGGCTATTTCGCCCCGCATGAGGGATCGACCTCAACCGCCTACGGCATCTACTCCCTTCCATCACTGGCCGATTATGAAGCTTATCGCTCTCGACTGGCAGCGGATCCGCTGGGGCGCGAGAACTACGAATTCGCCAAACGCGAGGGCTTTATCCGGCGTGAAAGCCGTCTTTTCGTCAAGCTTGCCTCAGCCCCGCATGGAGATCGCGCATGATCGCCGTCATTTTCGAAGCTTGGGTTCCTGGTGAAGCGCAGGCGGAATATCTTGATTTGGCGGCTGAACTGCGCCCCCTGCTTGCAGACCTCGACGGCTTTATCTCCATCGAGAGATTCCAGAGCCTGACGACACCCGGTAAGGTCCTGTCGCTGTCCTTTTGGCGTGATGAAGCGGCTGTCGCAGCATGGCGCAACCTTCCTGAGCATCGCCGTGTACAGGCAGCTGGCCGCGACCATGTCTTTGCCGACTACCGCCTGCGCATTGCAGAAGTCGCGCGGGACTATGGAATGCGTGCGAGAGACGAAGCTCCGACCGACAGCCGCAACGTCCATAAGGGGGACACCGATCATGTTTGATTTGGAATTTCATTTGATGAACCGGCCCGGCACTCTGGCCGAGCTCGGCGAGGCTATGGGACGTGCTGGAGTGCCCTTTGAAGGTGGCGGCGTATTCAGCAATGGTGACCGATGCATCGCGCATTTCCTGTTCCTGGATGGCGAAGCAGCAGCTCGCGCTGCGGTAGAGGCCGGGATTTCCGTAATCGCAATACGAAAGCCGCTTATCCGCAAGCTGAAACAGGGCACGCCCGGCCAGCTTGGCGCGATCTCGCGCGCGCTCGCTGAGGCCGGGGTCAACGTCCTCGTGCAGTATTCAGATCATCACAACAGGCTTGTGCTGATCTGCGATCAGGAAGACGTGGCGCGGAGAGTGACAGAAGACTGGTCTGTCGGTGACGATCTCCCGATCGAGACCCAATGATCGATATGCCGTCATCCACTGTCGCTCGGGCCGATCGCGCTGCACGGTGGAAATGGTCTTGCACCGGTTGTGTTCCGGTCTATCTCTCATTTTAAGCGGCTTTTTTCTCAAATGCCACCGGCGATTTCCAGCCGAGTGTTGAATGTCT
>NZ_JACIIU010000068.1 GCF_014205685.1 Paenochrobactrum gallinarii | reverse complement strand
ACCCACATAAAGCTTTAGGATATCGTTCACCCCGTGAGTTTATCGCGGAGCAAATTAACCAGTAAAAATGACCGATCTTTCGGGGGCAACTACAAATTATTGCTACAACTATTGAACCGGTAGATGGTCTGCAATTTTATGTGCGTTACGCTGAGGCAATTCGCTCACCTAGCCTTTTTGAATCTACAACAGGTTTTTCAGTTTCCAATACCCCCTCAATTACACTTAAACCAGAGCATACCCGAAATTGGGAACTGGGCATAAATGTTGAAATGGATAATGTTCTGCGCACTGCGGATGAATTGCGTTTCAAACTTGCCTACTTTGACAATAAAGCTAAAAATTATTTAACGCGGGGTGTTGCATTTGAGGGGAACGGCACCACTATGCGTAATCTGGATCATGCCCGATTTAAGGGGCTGGAAGTGACCGGACGTTATGATGCCGGTGATTTTTATGCCGAAGCGTCAGGTATTTACTACACTGAAACTGAGTTCTGTGCTCAAAATGCGCTTAACGGACTATACTGTTTTTCTGATGGAAGTAATTCGGGTTATGGCCAGTTGCATGTACCACCCAAAATGAGTGGATCGGTTACACTTGGTGCCCGTATGTTCGAAGAAAGTCTGGATGTGGGTACCCGTATTAGCTATACAGGCAAACGCCCTTCAGATTTTTTAGATCTAACCGGCAGTGCTAGTCAGACAACCACGATTGCATGGAAACCTTATACATTGGTTGACTTGTTCGCCAGCTACAAAATCAATGAAGATGTGACACTGGATTTCAATGTCGATAACGTCACCGATGTTTATTATATGGATGCGTTGACATTAGGCTTGATGCCTTCTCCTGGGCGTAGTTTTCGCGCCAGCTTGACAGCCAAATTCTGATTATATGATATCCATGTGGCGTGAATATTTCACGCCACATAAAATTCTAATGTAACTGGCAGGTGAAATAATCCGTTGATTGTGCTGAACTGCATAATGCTTGTTGCTTGAAGAATGATAGTCAGGCTAAAACTTCGTGAAAATGAAAAGTGCCTTGATGGCTTGTGATTTGCGGAGATTTTCAAGTGTTCTATCAACCTAAAAATGGATTTGATCTACCGCATAATCCGCTTAAAGCTATTGTTACACCACGCCCTATCGGCTGGATTGGTACAAGGTCAAATGAGGGGGCTTTGAACCTCGCGCCATATTCATTTTTTAATATTGTCAGCGATAATCCGCCTTTGGTGATGTTTTCGTCTTCCGGATTTAAGGATAGTGTTGCCTTTGCAGAAGAAAGCGGGGAATTTACCGCCAATATGGCGGGTGAGCATTTAGCCAAAGAAATGAATGCCACATCTGTCAGCGCTCCACGTGGCACCAGCGAATTTGAATATGCTGGTTTGACGCCTGCGCCTTGTGAATTAATTAAAGCGCCGCGGGTGGCTGAAGCTTATGCCGCGCTGGAATGTATTGTGGTTGAAGTCAAGCGCTTGCACGGCAAGGATGGGGTTTTAAGTGAAACTTATATGGTGATCGGTGAGGTTGTCGGTGTCCATATTGATGAAGCAATTTTGGTAGATGGCCTCATTGATATTGCCAGGTCCAGGCCAGTTTCGCGTCTTGGCTATATGGATTTTGCAACGACGGATAAGGTCTATGAAATGTCCCGCCCGAAATGGGAAGAATAATTAAGCCTCACCGTTTTCGTTATTTTTCCTGATGCAGGGCATCATATATTCTCACCAGATCAACCAGCGAATTGGCCACGAATGCTATTGGCAACTTATATCCGAGCGCTGAATGCCGCCTGATTGGATTCTTGAAGCAATCAATGTATCGGCCAAGGGCTTTTACAGCATCGGCTCGCGTTTGTAAGCTCGTGCCCCAGACCATCTCTGATTTGATGGTTTTAAATACGGTTTCGACCATCGCATTATCAATACCAATTCCCTTTAGCATTCATTAATGCGACGATGCCGTGACCGGCCAGCCGATCTCAATAGTCATAAGAACAATATTGGCTGCCCCTGTCCGAATGCTGGATCAGCCCGGCGGGTGGCCTGCGAAGAGCAATCGCACGATTTAAAGCCGTCAATGCCAGATTTTTTTGAGCCTGTCACTTGTTGCCCATCCGACAATACGCCGCGAGAATAAATTCAGCACAATTGCCAGATAGAGACAGCCCTCAGCGGTTCAGATATAGCTGATATCAACACCCCATTTCTGATCTGGGCCAGTGCATGTAAAGTCCTGTTCAAGAAGGTTGGGGCAATCAGACTAGCATGGTTGCTGTCTGTGGTCTTCTTGTAGCGCTGTTTTTGTAGGGCTTTCAGCTTATTATCCCTCATAAGCCTCGCAAC
>NZ_JACIIU010000067.1 GCF_014205685.1 Paenochrobactrum gallinarii | reverse complement strand
TTTACTGGGATGGGTCAGGCATGATCCTGGCGACAAAGTGGTTGGAGAGCGGAAAGTTTGTTTGGCCCCCGATCCGCGATGGTGCGATGCAGATGAGTGCCCAGGAGTTCTCGCTTTTGCTAGCTGGCATTGACTGGACGCGGGTCAAGCGAAACGCGGTGAGGCGGCCCTCAAAAGTGGGCTGATCCTATTGTTTTTGCTTGAATATTCTGGCTCATATGGTAAGGTTAATCATGCTGTTTCGACCCGATCCCTTGCCCCAGGATGCTGCGCAATTGACCCGGATCATTCTCTCGCTCGACGAAGAGAATGCCGATCTCAAAGCGCGTATTGCCTTCCTTGAGCGCCAGCTCTTCGGGACGAAATCGGAGAAGATGACGATCATCGATCCAGCCCAGGCAACGCTCGACCTGGGCGATCTAAGCGATATTCCTGTTGCAGCCAATGACGATGCCGCACCGGTCGGTGAAGACAAAACACAGGCGCGACGGATGCCGGCGCGCAATATCGGCCGCTTGCCCAGGCATCTTCCGCGCTATGAAGAGGTCATTGAGCCGGAGAGCAAGATTTGCCCCTGCTGTTCGTTCGAACTGCATTGCATCGGCACGGACGTCAGCGAGGCGCTCGACATCGTACCTGCGATTGTCCGGGTCAAGCGGACGATCCGGCCGCGCTATGCATGCCGGGCCTGTGAGAGTGCCATCGTGCAAGAACCTGCACCGGCACGCGTGATGGACGGTGGCATGGTGACCACGGCGTTTGCCGCGCATGTCGCTGTTTCGAAGTTTGCCTGGCATCTCCCGCTCAATCGCCAGGCGCAAATGCTGGCCTCCTGCGGTGTCATCATTGATCGCGGCACGCTTGGCGCCTGGGTGATGCGGGTCGCCTGGTGGCTGGAGCTTCTCTATGACGCGCTTACCGCCTTTATCCGCTCGCAGCCGAGAGTGTTCTGTGACGAGACACCGTTGCCCCGGCTCGAGCCGGGGCGCAAACGAACCAAGGTCTGCCAGTTATGGGCGCAGGCGGTTGACGACCGTCCCTGGAATGGTCCGGCACCGCCGGCCGTGGCCTATATCTTTGCCGAAAGCCGCAGCGCCCGCGAGATCGAGGGACAATTGTCGTCGTTTACCGGTGTGCTTCAGGTCGATGGATACCAAGCCTACAAAACTATGGTCAAACGTCGGGGCAAGAGCAATGTCGCACCCATGCGGCTGGCCTTCTGCCTTGCCCATGCTCGGCGCAAGTTCGTTGATGTCGTCAAGCTGACGGGTTCTTCGGAGGCTTTGTCGATCCTTGCCAGGATTGCGGAAATCTATCGGATCGAAGCAAAACTGCGCGGCGAAAGCGCCGATACCCGGCTCGTCGTGAGACGTCGCGAGGCAGTTCCAGTCATGAGAGAGCTGAAAGCCCATCTCACCAAACTGCGCGACGAGGTGTCGGCGAAATCAGCGCTTGGCAAGGCCGTCAGCTACACGCTCAACCATTGGAGCGGGTTGACAGCCTGCCTTGATGATGGCCGGGTCGAGGTCGACTCCAATGTGGTCGAGCGTTCGATGAAATCTGTGGCTCTGACGAGGAAGAATTCGCTGTTCGTGGGCAACGAGCGGGGTGGAAAGACTTTCGCTGTCCTCGCATCGCTCGTCAACACGGCAAAACTTAACAGCGTGGACCCCGAGGTCTGGCTTGCCGATGTGCTGGAGCGCATCATCTCCGGAAAAGTGAAAGCCAGCCAGATGGAAAATCTCCTGCCTTGGGCCTGGAAGGCTGAGCGTGAGGCGATGGCGCAGCAGGAGCGACAGGCGGCATGACGCACAACAGCCAGGGGATGGCGGCTCGACTGAAGCTCGATGACGAGGCGTTCGAAGCCTTTATCAGGGGGCGCCGTCCGGCATCGCCAATCTGGTCAATGAGCGGTCTCGATGGTTATCTTACGGCTCTGATCATTGGCCCAAAGTTCATCGACCCATGCAGATGGATCCCGGAAATGACCGGCCCGGATGCCTTGAACCTGCCGATGGAAACAACCGAACATCGGGCCGTGCAGACGATCGTTGCGGAATATAACCGTATCTCGGCGAGCCTTTCCGAAACCCCGAAAGACCACCGGCCCAGGTTTACCAGGATCGATGACCAAACCTTTGATCCGTTCGATTGGGACCTCTGCTTTTTGCTGGCAACAGGATACGCGCCCAGACTTTGGCAGCCGGTTCTTCGCGGTCATGCCGTCACTGGCGATATCATTGCGCCAATTCGCAAGCTCGGCGAGACAAAACGCAAAGCCACCCGCCAGGATGCCGCTGACGTCGCCGAAGCACTCGTCAATATCCGAACCTATTTTATGCCGAAGCGGGCAAAGCAAAAGTTTTGACTGCCAGCCGGAAACCCATTCCGTCAATCACGAAAGACGTGGGCTATTCATTGCGCTCAC
>NZ_JACIIU010000066.1 GCF_014205685.1 Paenochrobactrum gallinarii | reverse complement strand
GTTTGATGGATATTGATAATGAGAATGATCAAGTCGATCGAGCTATTAGTACCGGTAAGCTGCATGCGTTGCCGCACTTCCACACCCGGCCTATCAACGTGGTAGTCTTCCACGGCTCTGATAGGGAATACTCGTTTTAAGGTTAGTTTCCCGCTTAGATGCCTTCAGCGGTTATCTAGTCCGTATATAGCTACTCTGCTATGCCGCTGGCGCGACAACAGATCCACCAGAGATACGTCCATCCCGGTCCTCTCGTACTAGGGACAGATCCTTTCAATATTCCTACACCCACGGCAGATAGGGACCGAACTGTCTCACGACGTTCTGAACCCAACTCACGTACCGCTTTAAATGGCGAACAGCCATACCCTTGGGACCTGCTCCAGCCCCAGGATGCGATGAGTCGACATCGAGGTGCCAAACAACCCCGTCGATATGGACTCTTGGGGGTCATCAGCCTGTTATCCCCGGCGTACCTTTTATCCGTTGAGCGATGGCCCTTCCACTCGGGACCACCGGATCACTATGACCGACTTTCGTCTCTGCTCGACTTGTCAGTCTTGCAGTCAGGCAGGCTTATGCCATTGCACTCAGCGAACGATTTCCGACCGTTCTGAGCCTACCATCGCGCGCCTCCGTTACTCTTTAGGAGGCGACCGCCCCAGTCAAACTACCCACCATACACGGTCCTGGACCCGGATAACGGGCCGCAGTTAGACATCCATAAGATTAAGGGTGGTATTTCAAGGATGACTCCACAAGAACTGGCGTCCCTGCTTCAAAGTCTACCACCTATCCTACACATAACGTCACGAATGCCAGTGTAAAGCTATAGTAAAGGTGCACGGGGTCTTTCCGTCTAACCGCAGGAACCCCGCATCTTCACGGGGAATTCAATTTCACTGAGTCTGCGTTGGAGACAGCGGGGAAGTCGTTACGCCATTCGTGCAGGTCGGAACTTACCCGACAAGGAATTTCGCTACCTTAGGACCGTTATAGTTACGGCCGCCGTTTACCGGGGCTTCAATTCAAGGCTTGCACCTCTCCTCTTAACCTTCCGGCACCGGGCAGGCGTCAGACTCTATACGTCGTCTTGCGACTTCGCAGAGCCCTGTGTTTTTGGTAAACAGTCGCTACCCCCTGGTCTGTGCCACCCTCATCTGCTTGCGCAAACAAGGGTCACGCTTCTTCCGAAGTTACGCGTGCATTTTGCCGAGTTCCTTCAACGCAGTTCTCTCAAGCGCCTTGGTATTCTCTACCAGTCCACCAGTGTCGGTTTAGGGTACGGTCTATATGCAGGAGCTATTTCCTGGAACCGCTTCACTGCCAGATCAATCCAATAAGACCTGACAATACACACGATCCGTCACTACCTGCAGGCCCACGAATATTAACGTGGTTCCCATCGACTACGCATTTCTGCCTCGCCTTAGGGGCCGGCTAACCCTGCTCAGATTAACTTTAAGCAGGAACCCTTGGACTTTCGGCGAGAGTGTCTCTCACACTCTTTATCGTTACTCATGTCAGCATTCTCACTTCTGATATCTCCAGGAGCCCTCACGGGTCTCCCTTCACAGACTTACAGAACGCTCCGCTACCACGCACATTAAGTGCATCCACAGCTTCGGTGTATGGCTTGAGCCCCGGTACATTTTCGGCGCAAAGACCCTTATTTAGACCAGTGAGCTGTTACGCTTTCTTTAAATGATGGCTGCTTCTAAGCCAACATCCTGGTTGTTTTGGGATCCTCACATCCTTTCCCACTTAGCCATAACTTAGGGACCTTAGATGGTGGTCAGGGTTGTTGCCCTCTCCACGACGGACGTTAGCACCCGCCGTGTGTCTGCCCAGTAGTACTCCTCGGTATTCGGAGTTTGATTAGGATCAGTAAGACGGTGAGTCCCCATAGCCCATTCAGTGCTCTACCCCCGAGGGTATTCGCTGGACGCTCTACCTAAATAGATTTCGCGGAGAACCAGCTATCTCCAAGTTTGATTGGCCTTTCACCCCTAGCCACAAGTCATCCCAATCTATTGCAACAGATACGGGTTCGGTCCTCCAGTACATGTTACTGTACCTTCAACCTGCTCATGGCTAGATCACTTGGTTTCGGGTCTAATGCAACGAACTAAACGCCCTATTAAGACTCGCTTTCGCTACGCCTACACCTACCGGCTTAAGCTTGCTCGTTACACTAAGTCGCTGACCCATTATACAAAAGGTACGCTGTCACCCAGAACTAATCTTGGGCTCCAACTGTTTGTAGGCATTCGGTTTCAGGATCTCTTTCACTCCCCTTGTCGGGGTGCTTTTCACCTTTCCCTCACGGTACTGGTTCACTATCGGTCATGCACGAGTACTTAGGCTTGGATAGTGGTCTACCCATGTTCAGACAGGATTTCACGTGTCCCGCCCTACTCAAGGACTTGAATAAGATTTACGTGTACGGGGCTATCACCCACTTCAGCGCAACTTTCCAGATGCTTCCACTTTTCTTATCCAAGCCACTGGCCTGGTCCGCGTTCGCTCGCCACTACTAGCGGAGTCTCGTTTGATGTCCTTTCCTCCGGGTACTTAGATGTTTCAGTTCCCCGGGTTCGCTTCTAACCCCTATGTATTCAGAATTAGATACCTTATTAACGATAACTAGAAAT
>NZ_JACIIU010000065.1 GCF_014205685.1 Paenochrobactrum gallinarii | reverse complement strand
CCATGGGCCAAGTTTGAATGGAGAGCCGTATGCGCTGAAAGGTGCACGTACGGTTCGGGGAGGAGAAGCGCGTTTGCGCTTCTTACTCCACTCCCTATGCAGCGCGGTTTTCTTTATCTGGTCGCCATTATGGATTGGGCAACGCGCAAAGTACTGTCATGGTGGCTCTCCAATACGATGGATGCCAGTTTCTGCGATGAAGCCTTGAACGAGGCTATTTTCAAATACGGCAAGCCTGAAATAATGAATAGTGTTCAAGGACCCAGTTTACTGGAAGGGACTGGATCAACATTTTGGCGATCCCAAGATCAAAATATCAATGGATGGTCGCGGGCGTTATCCCGACAATATTTTCATCGAAAGATTATGGCGATTCCTCTAGCAAGAAGCCGACATCTCAATGAATTGCTGGACGACTTCCAAGCCAAACGTGTGATCAAAGACTGGATTGGATTTTACAACACAGAGCGGCCCCGCTCTGCCTTTGAAAAACAAACGCCGGAGATGCATACTTTAGCACAATACACATCAACCAAGCGGCATAAAATCTAAACAGCCTCAAACAGGGTGCATCTTAGCGGAACCGTAAATCTGCCCAGAAAAACAGGGCGACTTCGATTATCACCTTTTGGACTGAAACCAAGAAGCTCATAAAACTTCACGGAGCTTCCAAATTGTTAGTCGGTAATACGGCAATTATGAGCGTTGGATTGCTCATCTTTGCCCCAGTCTAATCTGGTTGCTTATTTGTGCCTGTTTGACGCTCTTTCGTGATCTCTCCAGTTTTTCCATTTGAAAAAAGAACAAGAGTAATAAAGGCAAAGACCATAATAATAATGGCAATGTCAAAAGCCCCCAGTGCGCATGCGATGCCAATTGCACCCGTCGCCCACAGGCTCGCGGCGGTTGCTGTTCCTTTAACGGACGAGCTCAGCCTTAAAATTGCACCGCCTCCGATAAAGCCCATGCCGGTAATTACACCTTCTATGATGCGTGCCAGTGCTTCGGGGCTGCCAGTGGTGATACCTTCGGCTGCTTGAACAAAGCCACAACTTGCTACGGCAACTAACGGAAAAGTACGTAGTCCGGCACTTCTTTCTTCGCGCTCTCTATGCCAACCGATTGGCAATGCCAGAATATATGCTGCAACTAATGTAAAAATATGTGGCCAGACATTAAAGTTGTCGGCATAGAATGTTTCTCTTAAAGCGCTATGAAATTCATTCATTTTAAGGGCTTTCCTTGCTGTTATATAAAAACAACGAAAAAGCTTAGAGAATGTTCCGCATTATAATTTTTTGATGTGTGCTGCTTCAAAAAGAGCAATGAAACTTGGTATATGCAGGGTCAAGGAAATTGATTTTGATGGTAGTGCGATTACTGAAATAGCGTTCCTTGTTTGCTTGCCGCATGCAGCCTAGTGCTTACCTTAATAATAGAAAGGGGTTACTATGGCTAAAGGTTCAATATTATCATTTTCTCTCATCGGCAAAGGTTCGGTTGTAAAGCAAAAGCTGGAAATCGTTGGAAGTTCGCTGACAATTGATGTTGTCGGCCACAGTACGCTTGGTGGCGATAATAGTGCGCCAAGCCCGCTGGATTACGCACTTGCTGCTTTATCATCCTGCACGCAGGTAACCTCGCAGATTATCGCATCACAAGACCCGTCCATTGAGCTTGGTGAGTGGTCGATTAATCTGACTAGCCATCTGGACAATAGCGTGCTGGTCTTTGGCGAAGAGGGTATCTCGAATTTTTCAGACGTTCATCTGGATATCAGTGTTGAAACCAATCTGGATGATGTAAAATTTGCAGCTTTTGCATTTGAAGTCGAAAGACGTTGCCCGATGACTCAGCTCTTTCGCGGGAGTGGTGTGAAGTTTTCCAGTAATTGGAAAAATATCGAATTGCGTAAAGCAGCTTAACTTCTTTGATAAAAAAAGCCGCCCGACTGGAGCAGGGCGGCTTATAGGTTTTTAAGTGCTATTAGGCGTCGTCTTTTTCAGGCAGCACCAGATAAATCAGTACGGCAATGATGGTGATGAAGAAGCGGAATGCGTCAGGAACTCCATTCCATTGCTTGGACATCCACATGCCAAACCATTCGCCACCAACCGACATAAATGCGACCTGCCATGTCAGGAAGCCAAGTGTCAGACCAGCAATTGCCCAGTTTTTCTTCGTATTGAATGAGGCAGCGCTGTCATTACGGGCAGCCAGCAATTTGAAACCACCAATCCAGCACAAGAGTGCAGTCAGAGTTTCAAGGATAATAATGCCGATATAACCTGCATGGTGCAGCCATTCGGTTTCAATCGCACGATATTTAATTGTTGCATCTGGGAAGATTGTGTCCATCAGAAACACATGATGCACAAACGCAAAGTTTGAACCGTAGTCAGTGATATTGCCAAAGGCAACGAGCGACGCAAAGAATGCGATGGCCAGAACCATAAGAGTTTTTGAGAGTCTTAAAACCATTTTTTAAATCCGTATCAACGAGAGTTAAAGGGCGTGAGTTAGTAATCGCCATTCCGGAAGCGTACGATACGAAAACCTCAACTCGTTATTTGCTCTATGTCTTTACAGCTTTGGCTAATATGCAGCAATCTTAACTTAGTTTTAAGGTTAATAGCGGTGTTGGGATTGTTTAGTCTTTGTATGGCGCCTGGCAAGTCTGAGGCTAAATTGCCATGAACCTTAACACTCCAACAGGGTTGGGAGGTGCTTCCGGCCTTGGCCCAAACAAAGCTGCCTATCTGAACTTTGATATACGTAGCTTTGAAGCGATGCTGACAAGGGCAGAGCAGCAGGTTTTGCCAACTGCCATCAGTAATGGTTTGAACAGAGTGGCGGCGGTCAGCCGGCAGGAAGTGCAAAAGGCAATGGACTTGCAGCTTGTTAATTACGGAAATATGCGGGAATTTCGCACCGCGACATGTCTTCAGTCTGAGACTAAAATCAAAGCCTAAAGTCGGGACTAAAGAACTAAAGTCAAAGTGAAATCAAAACGCCTCCAAGGGCTAAGATGAGTACGACTGCCCAAGCTGGAAACTTCCAAACGGTCAGGAGCAGAAACCCGGTCAGCGCTAATACAAATTCAAAAGGTTTATGAATGGTACTGCTCCAGACGGGTTGGTAGAGTGAAGTGGTCCTGGAAAACTAGACAGTCTGCTAAGATGTATCCTCCTTTAGCGATTGGATACGCAAATGACGACAAGACGGAACTTTTCAGACAA
>NZ_JACIIU010000064.1 GCF_014205685.1 Paenochrobactrum gallinarii | reverse complement strand
TTGAGCAATTGCAGGCTGATCTTGACGAATGGCTCGATCACTACAACAATACACGCACACATCAAGGTAAGATGTGCTGCGGAAGAACACCGTTCGAGACAATGATCGAAGGCAAAACAATCTGCAAGGAAAAATTCATAGGTTGAATTTAACCTGACTGATACCACTCCAAAACTGATAACTGTCAGATCAAGTTTGAACCACTACACTTTAAAAGTCATAAATTGATATCTTAAACAATCGAAACGAAAGCCTGATGTTTCCCCACCGCCTTCATTCAGAAACAAGCGAACCTGATAACGCGCTTTATCAATACCCGGTCTCTTTGCGAGAGCAGGTAATGGCTGCACCTCAGGTTCCAGGCGTATATATATTTCATGGGCTAAATCAAAACTATCCGCTTTATATCGGCAAGAGCATCAATATACGCTCTCGGTTATTGTCTCATTTGCGAAATCCGAAAGAGACGCGACTATTAAAGCAGACCTCTAACATCAGTCATATACCGACTGCCGGTGAGATCAGCGCCCTACTTTTAGAGGCTCAGATGATCAAAGAGCAACAGCCATTATTTAACAAACGCCTTCGAAAAACTAAAGACACCTGCTCTTTTGCACTCACTGAGAATGGCCTCACTATCCAATATATGGACAAACTGGAAGACAATTCCAATGTCGAACTGTTCGGACTGTTCAAAAACCAGACGACAGCTAAGGAGCGGCTGCGTGAATTGGCTGATGAATACCGATTATGCCTCAGCGTATTAGGTTTTGAACCAAACACAAAAGGAAGAGCATGTTTTCGCTCCGCTATCAAAAAATGCGCAGGTGCCTGTTGTGGCAACGAAGACCTTCAGCAGCACGACACTCGCCTTCGCACAGCACTTAACCAATATAAAATCGCCACTTGGCCATATGACGGTGCAATCGCACTACATGAAAGCTTTGGCCGTCTAAACCAATATCACGTGCTTCATAATTGGCGCTATCACGGTAGTTATAAATCAGAACGGAACGTTCAAAAATACAAGCTTAATCCCAAAACACTCTTTGACGTAGACATGTACCGAATTTTGGTAAAGCCCATTTTATTTGGTTCTCCTAAAATAATTAAGTTACAGTGATAAAAATCAACAAATGGTTGAATTTCAAGATATTTCAAACCAAGGGTTGACATTGCGGGCATACACCCTACATTAGGCATATCGATATTTGCTTGTTTAGCTTTGCTTTCTACGCACCATGTGCGTCTTTAACGAACCTTCTTTCAAAAAATCGCTATCACGTTCACAGTACATATTTGTGCTGGGAGCATCCTATTGTTGCTAAGAAAGGGTTCATTATGGCCACCGGCACAGTTAAATGGTTTAATTCTACAAAAGGCTTTGGCTTTATTCAGCCTGACAATGGCGGCGCAGATGTGTTTGTACATATTTCTGCTGTTGAGCGTTCAGGCCTACAGTCTTTGACCGAAGGTCAGACAATTTCCTTTGATACCGAGCGTGATAATCGCTCGGGCAAGACATCTGCTTGTAACCTGCAAGCAGCTTAATTCTGTAGCCGCCTTCTTGTGACCACGGATGTACTGGCACAGGAGTGGCTAAGAGTTTTGAAGGCTGAGCGATTGCTCAGCCTTTTTTATTTCATTTATTATTCACAACTCCAATCGTTCCTAAGAATGAGAAAGAGGACAAATTGCAAGTTTTAGTACGTGACAACAATGTTGATCAGGCTCTCCGTGTTCTAAAGAAAAAAATGCAGAAGGAGGGCATACTTCGTGAGTTAAAAGCTAGACGTGCTTATGAGAAACCATCTGAACGTCGAGTTCGCGAAAAGGCTGATGCAATCAGCCGCGCACGTAAAGCCGCTAAAAAACAAGCGCAAAGGGATGGCCTCCTGCCAAAGCCGAAAAGAAAAAGCCCTATGCAAAGGCCGAGATTTAACTCACCTCAAACAAGCAGTGCATCCGGAACATCTAGTGAATAGCTTCAACACACGGATAAATTGAAGTGGTTCAAACTTGATCTGAGACATATGAGTTTTTCAGCGCCATCTGTCAGGTTAAATTCAACCTATGAATTTTTCCTGCCAGATTTTTTCTGCCGTCGATCATTGCTTCGAATGGTGTTCTTCCGCAGCACATCTTACCTTAATGTGTGCGTTTATTGTTGTAGTGATTAAGCCGTTCGTCAAGATCAGCCTCCAATTGCTCAATGGACTTGTATATCTTCTTGCAGAAGGCGACCTGATAAAACTCCTGCAAGATCGTTTTATGAAATCGCTTGCTGACACCATTGGTCTGGGGTTGTTTCACTTTGGTTTTGGTATGATAAATGTCGTTAATGGCAAGGAAAAGCTGATAATCGTGGCTTTCCGCTTTGCCGCATTATCCGGCTCTCCGACCAGTTAAAATCCGT
This sequence comes from Paenochrobactrum gallinarii, assembly GCF_014205685.1. GTDB lineage: Bacteria > Pseudomonadota > Alphaproteobacteria > Rhizobiales > Rhizobiaceae > Paenochrobactrum > Paenochrobactrum gallinarii. Next base: position 854 of record NZ_JACIIU010000064.1, on the reverse strand, counting down.
AGCAACGGTAATCCCTGCTCCTCCATAAATGGCAGAACCATGTCATTGACCAAATCGGCGGCTGTGGTTGTTGTTTTGGTTGTTTAATGCTTGGCATGGGCATGTTTTGAATGAGTGTCCACATAGGTCTGCCGCTAGACGCGACCGACATCTTTCAGTGTTCCGACATAAAACATAGCCATCACCAGCCCCTTCTTTTTTCCATACTCATTACGACCGACACTCCCTTGGCCAGCCTGTTTATCATCCTGCGCTACATACACAGCTGTTTCAGATCAAAGGCTGATCGTCTGCCAGCCTGCGCAGTTATTCGCACTGGTGGTGCAAACCTCCAAGCGCAACACACAGAGCAAAACCGTCCATATAGTTGTTTGTTTTATTGATTCCTGCTCTGCTCTGGATTGCATGTGTAATGGCCTGTACAGCCTTTAATACTGCCAGTTGTTTGCCGTCATTAAAATCAAAGACCCGCCTGAAAGATGGGGGGGGAGTGTTGGGGATCAGGTCACATTTAATCGCATTTCAAAAAATAAAAAACGACTCTCTTAAAAGCCGTCAAAGCATTTGCCGGCACTTTAGTATCAACTAAATTAATTGCCAGTTTTCATTGAAATAAAAATTATCTGCTTGTAAATAAAATCGTGCTAATGAATGTGGAAAAATACTACAGACAAGAGAATATCACATTACTATGCAGTAATCCATTTTGCTAACTTGACTATATTCCAGAATATTTTCATTTTGCTGCCATGCGGAAATTGTAGTTGCCCCCGAAAGATCGGTCATTTTTACTGGTTAATTTGCTCCGCGATAAACTCACGGGGTGAACGATATCCTAAAGCTTTATGTGGGTG
>NZ_JACIIU010000063.1 GCF_014205685.1 Paenochrobactrum gallinarii | reverse complement strand
GGTGGCGTTGCTCGCGCAGAATCTCGAAGGTCAGCCCGTGTGATGCCCGAGAGAACAGGACCTCTCCAACCAACCGGAATTTTTGCAACAGAGCCATTGATTCCGCCATGATTGGTTTCAAGGAATTCCGTTATGGCTTGCGCTGCTAAGAACTGATCACCCTGATGTGAAGCCCGGATTGTTGAACGAGCTTTCGGCATTGGACCGAGTGCACTCACAGAGGCGGTGGCGCTGCTCGCGCAGAATCTCGAAGGTCAGCACGTGTGACCGCGGAGAAAACAGGACCTCTCCAACCAACCGGAATATTTGCAACAGAGCCCGACAGCCTGGTTCCGAAGGTAGTGTTGCAAATTTTCATGTTTACAGATCTATAAGCCGGTCATTGTGAATAAATGAGCGAGGTGGCTGCGAATGACAGTCGATTTCAAGGGAACTCATTTCCCTAAAAGTGTCATTCTGCACGCGGTCTTCTTTTACGTGCGCTACCCCGTCTCCTATCGTGACCTTCATGAAATTCTGGCCGAACGTGGCGTATGCGTCGATCATGCAACATTGAACAGATGGGTTGTTCGCTACTCGCCTCAAATCGCCACTCAGGCTCAGATGCGCAAGCGGCCCACGGCCAGTTCCTGGCGTGTTGACGAGACCTATATCAAGGTTCGGGGCAAATGGACCTATTTGTATCGGGCCGTTGACCGCAATGGCCAAACCCTTGATTTTCTTTTGTCTGAACGTCGGGATCTGGCTGCAGCGCGGCGTTTCTTCAAGAAGGCGATCACAACCAACGGTACTCCTGAAAAGGTTGTCATTGACAAAAGTGGAGCCAATCTGGCCGGACTGCACGCCGTCAACACCATCCTGAAATTCACAGGCGCAGGCGACATGATTGAAATCCGGCAGGTCAAATACTTGAACAATATCCTTGAGCAAGACCACCGCTTTATCAAACGGATCACCAAGCCAATGATGGGCTTTAAAGCATTCCATTCTGCTTCAGCCACCATCGCAGGGATCGAAGTGGCTCACATGATCCGTAAGAACCAATTCACCAACGACAATCAATCGCCATTTCAGGTCTTTGCGGAACTCGCAGCATAATTGCGTCCAGAGTTAACGCCGCTTTTAACTTACTGAAAATTTTGCGACACAACCGATTGATCTGCTTCCATGCCGATTCCAAACTTCATCCCCGTATTCCATTTAAATGTTTGCGCGTATCCGTTCTCAAAATGATTGGCTCTTTGGCAAACTATTTCCTCGTTTCGTTTTTTTATCACATTAAGTTCCACTACCCTTGAGCACGGATGAAGTAGGCTTGATGTGTTAGCCGTTTCTCATCGTTTAAAGGTACACATCGATTATGAGATTTTTTACAGAGCATATTTTTACGCGTGCAGCTGCTGCTTTTGTTGCACTCGGAATTACCGCAACTGCATATGCAGAGACCTTCGATCTGAGTCCTGAGCAGGCCGGACAAGTTCGTATCAAGCCAAATGAAAAGGCAATTGCAGCCCTTCCTGCCGATTTCAAACTGGTAACCCCCGGTAAATTCACTGTTGGCATAAACCCATGGGTGCCGCCGATCAGTACCTATGCAACAGATGCCAAAACAATTGTTGGATTTGATCCTGATATTGTTAAACTTGTTGCTGACGGACTTGGTCTTGAACTGGTACTTGTACCGACTGCATGGGCCGATTGGCCTCTTGCGCTTCAATCCGGTAAAGTTGATGCGGTTGTTTCCAACATTACAGTGACGGAGGCACGAAAAGAAAAATTCGATTTTTCGACATATCGTGACGATCTGCTTGGATTTTATGTCAAATCAGATAGTCCGATCAATAAGATCAGTGAGCCTAAGGATGTAGCGGGGTTACGGATTATTACAGGTGCAGGCACAACGCAGGAAAAGATTGTGCAGGACTGGGATAAACAGAATATAGCTGCCGGTTTAGCGCCTATTGAACTGCAATATTATGACGATGATGCAGTGCGTAATCTGGCTATTCAGTCAGGCAGAGCGGATGCTGTATTCCACATCAATTCAACCCAAGCCTATCAGGCGCGCACTGACGGTAAAACGAAATTGGTTGGTACTGTGAATGGTGGTTGGCCGTTGACGGCACAAGTGGGTGTTACAACACGAAAAGGGAATAACATAGCTGATGCCATTACAATCGTTCTTAACGGAGCGATCGAAAGCGGCGCATATAATCAGATACTTGATAGATGGGGCCTTGCCGATGAAAAGGTAAGCAAATCTGAAACAAACCCGGCAGGATTGCCTAAAACCTGATTTTTATAATTTGTAGCACTTAAACATTTCCAGGATAACCGACGCTGTCATATGCTGAGCATTTGGCGGGGTCGTTTTTTTGACATAAGAAGAATAGTTTATGACCATTGAAAGAGTATATATCATCACCGGCAGTTCATCCGGTATCGGGGCAACGCTCGCGCGCCGCATTGCAAAAACAGGAACCGCATTTGTATTGCATGCGCGTCGTTCAAAAGATGCGCTTGAGCAGGTAGCTGAAGACATTCGCTCCACTGGTGCTCATGCGGTTACAGTTCTTGGTGATCTTGCAGAAAAAGGCACAGCAACATCATTGGTAGAGGCAGCAATAGAGCATTTCGGCAGTGTTGATGTTGTGGTGGCCAATGCAGGCTTTCCAGTTTTCCGTAGTTTTGAAGAAGGAACAGCTGAAGATTTGGAATATGCCTTTAAAGGTAATTTATTCAGCCTGTTTGAACTTGCACGAGCAGCACGCGAACCTTTAAAAAAATCAGAGCATCCGAGGTTGATTGCGGTTGGCAGTTATACCGCGCATTACATGCGTGCAGGTGCACCACTTTATCCGATGTCTGCTGCATCCAAAGGTGCCATTGAGGTTGCCGTTCGCAGTCTTGCCAATAATTTTGCCAGTGACAAAATTTTGGTTAATTGCGTTATTCCAGGTGAAATCAACAGCAATAACAGACCCGTTTCAGATAGACTTAAAGAGGTGGAAAAACAGATCCCGCTAGGCCGCCTCGGGCGACCTGAAGAAGTGGCGGAAATGATCTGGTTTCTCACCACTCCACAAGCCTCATACATAACCGGCCAAATGTTTCATGTTAATGGCGGCTTATTCTAAGTCTGCAGGGATATGTATCTGATTATATTAAATTGATGGTTGATGATTAGGTTATGTCGCAAATTTTTCACTTCTGCTGAGCTATATCACTACCTGTGCGTATAATTGAGTGAGGCGGGAGCAGCTGATGGTCGAGTTCAAAGG
>NZ_JACIIU010000062.1 GCF_014205685.1 Paenochrobactrum gallinarii | reverse complement strand
GGGAGGAGAAAATCTTGTGAAGCTGCCTTGATGGCTGGCGGAAACGTTCCCGCTCCATCTGTCCCTATGCGATCCGGGGCTAACAAAGGCTCACTGGGTGGATTCAAACGGTGGTCGCAACGGTTGATTGATATTTTATGATAGGACTTCTTTCAACATCTCAGCGGGCGTTTTCCATCCGAGCGTTTTTCGAGGTCGATTGTTCAGGGTGTATGCGACAACATTGAGAGTGTGTTCATCATGTACACTGAGATCCGTGCCCTTGGGAAAGTATTGACGCAATAGGCCATTGGTGTTCTCGTTGCTGCCGCGCTGCCAAGGGCTTTGAGGATCACAGAAGAAGACTTGGATGCCCGTATCTGTCTTCAGCCTCGCATGTTGTGCCATCTCAGCACCCTGGTCCCATGTGAGTGATTTGCGCAAGTGGCCTGGAAGGCTTTGAATTGATTTGGTAATGGCATCTCGAACAGCCTGAGCACCGTGCCCTGTAAGCGCGGGACCATTTTTCTTGCGCGGACCTGCACCATGGCCGGGCATCGGAGGCAGATGCAGCAGGAGCGTGAACCGTGTTTTGCGTTCCACCAGAGTGCCGATCGCCGAGCTCTTCAGGCCGAGGATCAGATCACCTTCCCAGTGACCCGGCACAGCGCGGTCTTCTGCTTCGGCGGGGCGTTCACTGATCATGATCTGGTCGGACACAAACGGCCTGCCTTTTCCCTTTCGCCGCGCCCGCGGGACACGTAGCGCCCGTCCGGAACGCAGGCAGGCAGCCAACTCCCGCCGCAGCGCGCCACGGCCTTGAATGAATAAGGACTGATATATGGCTTCATGACTGATACGCATCATCGGGTCATCCGGATAATCAAGAGGCAAACGGCGAGCGATCTGCTCAGGGCTCCAGGCTGTTGCCCATCTGCGATGTTGTCGGCGCACAGACCGTCTCTTCGTCCAAGACACGTCAGGCCCGACCACAATGCTCCCGTTCGGAGCAGAGATCTGACCTGAGAGCCGATCTTCAACATACTGCCGCAAAGCGTCGTTCTGCGCCAGTTTTGTTGGTTTTGGCCGGCGTGCCGCGCGATCTGCATGCCATTGCGCTGTTGTCGCTCGATATTCAAAGCCCCCTGAGCGTGTCGCTGCATTCCGCCGCAGTTCTCGGGAAATGGTCGAGGCGGATCGTCCAACCTTCCTTGCAATCGCACAGACACCGAAGCCTTGCGCTCTGTACAAGGCGATATCTTCGCGCTCAGAAAAACACAGATATCGCCCGGGAAACGGTTGAGATTCTTTTGCAAATTTGGATGGCGGCATGCCTCCGGCCTCCCGAAACCAACGACTGCCAACTGGGGCAGACGCACCAGCTTGCACGCCAGCCTCTTCGCTGGAAGCACCTTGCTTGATAAGTTGCCAAAACATGACTTGCTGGGAACGCAGTGCCGCCCGTGGCCGTCCCGGTGAATACAGTCTAACTCGTATGCTGCGCTCTGATGCGCGTTTGCGGTTTGTCATCATAACCTCCAAGTCGGAACCGTTGCGACCACCGTTTGAATCCACCCTCTTCAGCATTTTTTTAAAGAACCGCTTGGCTGCGGATAAGTCTCGTTTGGCCGTCAGCAGGAAGTCCACCGGATTGCCGTGCTTATCGATAGCTCGATAGAGAAAACGCCATTGGCCGCGTATTTTAATGTAGGTTTCATCAATACGGATAGAACCGCAATGAGGACGCTGAAATTGTCGTAAGCGTTTTTCCAGCAACGGTGCATAGGCTAAAACCCAGCGATTGATTGTTGAGTGGTCGACTTCAAAACCACGTTCCAGAAACATTTCTTCGAGATCCCGGTAGCTCTCTAGTGGCCATTTTCCCAGTTACCCGTTAACTGGGCCATGTTGTCGTTAATAACGCGCTCGCCAGTTCAGTGCGTATCGGGTGAATCGAAGCTGACCGCTGCGCGTCAACGCGCCCTTGTCGACCAGATCCTGCAAATCGCGGGTGGCGGTTGCGCGTGAGGTCTTTGTTATGGCCAGATAGTTGTCGGCACTGAGGCCACCGATAAAGCCCTCCGGTCCTGCCTCGAACAGACGTGCAATGACTTTCTTCTGACGGGGATTGAACGCCCCCCTGAACCGGTCGTAGAAATGCGCTTTGGCGATGTAGAAGGCGACGCGATCCAGCGTAGTTTGTTGAGCCGTCAGCACGGTTTGGGAAAACCATACCAACCATCCAGTGACGTCGAGGGTTCTCTGATGGATTTCCAGCTGATCGTAATAGGCTTTCCGTTGCTGTTCGATGGTAAAACTGAGCATGATCAGGCTCGGTTGCCCCAGCGATTGGGCGAGCGCTTTTTCAGCCAGTGCGCGACCAAGCCGCCCATTGCCGTCCTCGAACGGATGGATGCTTTCGAACCATAAATGGCTAAGCCCGGCGCGGGTAAGCGCGGGGAGGGGCGTGCCGCCGGTCAGAGCGCTTGCGTTGAACCACGATATGAACTCATGCATTTCCTCCGGTACCTGCGCTGATGGCGGCGCCTCGAAATGAATCGTCGGGCGGTCCAATTGGCCAGAGACGATCTGCATGGCGTCGGAATGGCTGCGATAAGCACCGATACTCTCCAGATGCCGACTGCCTGCCATCAACATAGTATGCCACCGAAACAGTGTGGCGTCATCAAGCGGCAGGGCATAGGTGCCATAAACGTCGACCGTCATTTCCGCGATCCCGTGTTCACGCGGTTGCACCGAACGCCGGTCCGTGTCCAGGCCAAGCTGCCGCCGCAGTGATGACTGGACGCTTAAGCGGTCCAATGTTTCGCCTTCGATCGCGCTCGTCTTGATCGCTTCGTCGCTCAAGAGTTCGATGCGCAACCGGTCGCGGTCGTCGGGATCGATGTGACGCACAGCGCCGATGACTTCGCCAGAGGAGAGCAGGAATTGCTGCTCCAGACTGCGTAACGCCGCAGCATCGTAGCGGAAATTCGGCCAGTCAGGTTGCGTCCAGTTCCAGGTCATGAGCGATAACATCCATTTCTATCGCTCTCAATATCATATATATATGCGTAATAGAAGTCACTCCTGTTACTCACTGCCCTGATTGCGGAGAAGATGTTGCGTCCGCTTTGCGTCCTAAGCAGTCGTTCCCGCGATCATGCTTTCAACGTCCGCGAAGGGGGATCCGCGGGGCGTGTCGCAAAGTTTTTGAATTAGTGATTGCTTAATCATCATATTGGATGCTGGTCTCTCGATACTGGAGACCTGGTTATGTCGCAAAATTTTGAACAGGATATAAACGTGCTTATCTGCAGGCACAGTTATGCTGCGAGTTCGGCAAAGACTTTGAATGATGAACTAT
>NZ_JACIIU010000061.1 GCF_014205685.1 Paenochrobactrum gallinarii | reverse complement strand
GACATTCAACACTCGGCTGGAAATCGCCGGTGGCATTTGAGAAAAAAGCCGCTTAAAATGAGAGATAGACCGGAACACAACCGGTGCAAGACCAAATTATATCGCTGTATCGCAGTAGATAATGGCTGGCCGATTGTGGTGCGTGAAGATTTGAGCGAAGCCAAACCTGAACGCGAGAGCCGGCGGAGACCTCTGGTTTCCTTTGCTCATGTTGCGGACTTACATATTATAGATGCGGCTTCGCCGTCTCACTCCTCGTTTTTGCGCCAGTATATAGGCAACATCAATGGCGCCCCTTTATCCAATGCCGCGCGCCCGCAAGACACCCTCACCGTACATGTGCTAGATGCTATGGTGCGGCGCATCAATGCCATTGGTAAAGGGCCCATTTCAGGACGTATTTTTGACTTTGCCATTTCCACAGGCGACAATGCCGACAGCCGCGGCTTGCATGAATTTGAAGCCGTTATTGCAGTGCTGAATGGTGAAAAAACAGTTTCAACGCCACTGGTGGCGGCTATCAGGGTTTGCAGGACGAAACATCCCTGCAAGGCAATGCCTATGATGCTTTCTGGCATCCCGTGCACGTCAAAGCCAACCAGCATGACGACCTTTGGAAAAGGGCTTACGGCTATCCGGTGGTTCAAGGCTTTATTGATGCGGTGAGCGAACCAATTGCATTTGAGGGCTTGAAATTTCCGTGGTATACTGGCTTTGGCAATCATCATTTGATGGATGCCGGTGTTTTACCTAGCGGCCTCAGTCACTTCTTAGATTTGCTGGCTACCGGCGACAAATTATCGACCGGCATCCCCGAAGGCATGACAATGCAAGATTTTATCGGCGCAATCATTCATCCCGACCGACATGGCATTGAAGAGCTGATTAGCAAAATGCCGCTGCGCAATATTACTCCTGCCGCGAAACGACAATCCTTCAGCAAAGAAGATTATTCGGCTTCATTTGGAGAAAACCGGTGCCTATGGCCATGAGGGGCATGGGTTCACGACCAACAATCTGAATGAGAAAACCGCATACTATACTTTTCCGATGGCCGATGAGCTCACCGCCATCATGTTTGACAGCACCAACCCGAATGATGGCCCTGATGGCTCACTTAATCCGGCGCAGGCTGCATGGCTCACCCAAACACTTACCAATCTTCATGCGCGTTATTATGATGAGAATAGCGCATTGATCGAGACAAACAACAAAGACCAGCTCATTGTTTTATTCTCGCATCATAATTCCCGCACATTCGACAATCTTACCCATGCCCTATGAGACAACAAGCGACCGGCTCGGTTCAGATGCCCTGCTGGCATTATTGCGGCGTTTCCCCAATATTGTGCTTTGGGTCAACGGCCATATGCATGCCAATCGTGTCTGGTGTCATCCTGATCCGCATGGCCGTGGCCATGGTCTATGGGAGATTAATACAGCAGCCCATATTGATTATCCGCAACAATGGACTTTTCACGGTTTGATTCCGCCTCCCTGAATAGACTATTGGTCATTAAGGAGCAGATATATGACAGCTTTACATACTGATGATTTCCGACGCGAAGCCGTTCGGATTGCGCTGACGTGTGGTCTTACTCGCCGCCAGGTAGCATCTGATTTGCGTGTCGGCCTTTCCACGCTATCGAAATGGATACAGCGCTCTCGCCCTGATGACAAGCCTCCAGCTCACGATATCGATTTGGCGAAAGAAAACGACCGCTTGCGTAAAGCGAACCGCCTACTTCTGCAGGAGAGGGAAATCTTCAAAAAGCCCACCGTGTTCTTCGCGAAGCAAAGCAAATAAGGTTTGCTTTCATCGAAGAGCACGCACTCAGATTTCCAATCCACCGGCTGTGCCAGATTATGGACGTTACATCACGTGGTTATCGTGCCTGGCGCAGACGGCCATTAAGCAAACGGCAAAGACAGGACATGGTGCTGCTGGGATAATGCTGTATCTGAAACATTTTTCAAAAAACTGAAGGTGGGGCTAATTTGGCGACATTCGTGGCAAACACGAAAACAGCTGACCGATGCGCTTTTCAAATACATCAATGGATTTTTTAACATACGCAGAAGGCATTCGACACTCAGAGGAATATCGCCCGCTCAATTCGAGAAAATATCCGCCGAAAAGAGATAATGAGGCGGAAATATAGCGGGACAAGTCCATACCGCTCCGAACTGAACCCCACAGCCGCTTTCGAGAAGCGGTTGCGCATAAATGGTACCGCTATACATATATATTCATATATAAAATCATTTAGCAGGAACCATACAGCTGGGGATAAGCTGTAATTCGCTACCTTTCTTTCGCTCGAACCGCTTCGTTCCGACGAACCGTTTTTATATTTGCTTTTGAATGGGGAGGGTGCCTAGCGGGCGGTATGCTGGACTGACCGCTTGTGCGGGCGGCAGGATCGTTTCTTCTCTCTTTCCGGATTGTTTCTGCCAACGCAGACGATAAAACAAACCTTGCGCCCTACAGGACACCATAGGTCGGCTAAAAACCAGCTACTGCTTAAACAGGCTGCGGTAGAGTGACTCATATCGCGCCAGCCATTCAGGACAAAACGGGTCTGGCGCGATTTGTGTGTTGTCTGGCGTTGATAATTTGTGCCCCTATTCTGCCCCCAGAACGCAAAAAGCCCCTATCTTTGGATAGGGGCTTTTTTGTAAGAGACTGCATTGACAGTCATATTTTGGTTGCGGGGGCAGGATTTGAACCTGCGGCCTTCAGGTTATGAGCCTGACGAGCTACCGGGCTGCTCCACCCCGCGATAAACTATGTACGAGCATTCAGCCCGTTTTTTTTGTTTTGTTCATCCTCGCCGGCTTTGCCGTCTGCGGTTGAACGGGCTGCTCCAGCCCGCAGTAAACTTTTGCGTGTTTCACGCTTACTGCTTAATTTCATGCTGTTATTTTTGATATGAGCACAGCATTTTGATTAAGGCTTTTAGCCAGTTTGTTTTGATTATATCTGGCTGGTATTTTTTAAACGCTGATTGCGTTTTTGAATTGATTGTTCTGTTTAGAGAAGATGATTTCATTTTATGCGATTAGCAGACCTGGCAGCGACCTACTCTCCCGTGCCTTAAGACAAAGTACCATCGGCGCTGGAGCGTTTCACGGCCGAGTTCGGAATGGGATCGGGTGCAGCCGCTCCGCAATAACCACCAGGTCAGCAAAGCGCATAAAATGGGTTGAGAAGCTGTTTTTCTTTCATGCAGATAATTCAGCGCATTTATAGAGCGCTGATAAACAATAAGCACACGACTGTGTGCCGCCGATATTTCGGCGCCCTCCCGGAGCCATTCACGAAGTGAATAAGGCGTGAGGGGCAAAGTTTTCATCAAACTTGGTTTGATGGATATTGATAATGAGAATGATCAAGTCGATCGAGCTATTAGTACCGGTAAGCTGCATGCGTTGCCGCACTTCCACACCCGGCCTATC
>NZ_JACIIU010000060.1 GCF_014205685.1 Paenochrobactrum gallinarii | reverse complement strand
CCTTAAGCCGCATCGCTCAAGGATGGCCTGTAACAGAAATCGAGGACCTCATGCCTTGGAACTTCAAGTCCAACGCCATCGGCTGACCGCTTACGGATTACCGTTGCTGAATTCTAGAATTCTGATTCAAAAATAAACGGCGTTTGCGAAAGCGAAATAATGATTGCGCCGACAGTTTTTTGAGCTCACGCTATTGATATAAATCCGTGAGACTTAAATTATGACAATCAGAAAGCAAGATGCGGAGCGCTTACGTAAACAACGTGAACGTCAACAAAGGGTGCGTGAGCGCCAGAAACGAGACCGAAAACCATCGCGGGATGATATAGCCCGCGTCTTGCTGCATATGCTCATCATGAGATCTTATAAGACCAATCAAATGCACTTGCTCGAGGGCTATTGCGATATGATCGTTCGCAGACTGAAAGCTCAGGGGTTTGATAAGGTTGCCAGTTATGCTGTTTTGGATAACCTCATTGAAAAATACACGAAATCAGATTGGCAGTTTTTTAGAAAGCTTCATTTGAAGGAAGACGATACCCCAATCAAGTGAGCTTGCCTTCATTACGATATCTATGAATCAATTGAGAGTTTCCCATCTGATAATGATGGCAGCCATACTTAAATGATTTGGCAAACATCGTTTGTGCTCAATTTTGTCTTCCCCCCGTTACTTCATAGCACGGCGTTTGCAGATGAATCGCAATTATAGAGTTTTCCAGAAATAATTATTTGAAAACGCTGGCGGCAGATTTTTGCTATTTTTATCTGTAGGTTAAGGCGAAACACGCTGTTTAATGCCGCTTAATTCTATGGATTAAGAGCTTCAAAAATCCTGCAGCCAAAAACTATTATAAAATGTGCCCACAGCTATTTCATATGAGGGCCTTCCCGGGTGTCGCCGGTCCTGTCATAGTTTATCCATGTTCGATTACAGAGCATAAAACGGCTCCGCCAGGTGCGCCAACACCATAACGGAGCCTGACCTGAAACCTTCGCATAAAAGGAATACGGGCTATGGCCAGCTATAACGATACCCATTTTAGAATGGAAGCACCTGTAATCTGCTCAGCAGTTTTTACAGGACTGAAACGGAAATAATTTCCGCTTCAAATGCGTTCGTGACGTCATAAACCGAACGAACTCCCTCATGTAAATTATAAAACTGGCAGTCGCTTCCGGTGTTTGCAGACATCGTCGGTGGACGCTGCTCGTCATTCAACAACCGCTCAAGTAGCCGCCGCTACAAAAGAGCTTGCAATCTGGTGTGCACATGCCGCCGGAACAGGAGAGACTATGTCTTCACGTATGACAATCGGTCGTATTTATTTGCACAAAAATTCTGTGCCGCTACGCGATAGCTTTTATAGTTCTAAAATAACTTTTGCCTACTTTTTTACGGGGCAGGCAATCATGCGCGCTAAGAATAAAGCTATCGCCAGACAAACAGCACGAAATAGCATGCTTAAACTTTCGCTTCTCAGAGAGGGTGAAGAAATCATCAGCATATTAGAAGAAGAATTCTGTCTCAACAAAACGAAGACTGAAAGAGCCTACCCATCTGACTATCTTCCTATCACACGGGATAGTTTGGAACATTCACTGAAATATGAAGCATCGCGTGCATCCGTCGATAACAAATCTTTTCTGGAATTGACACAAGAAGTAATAGGCGATGCAAATTATAATTTCGATCTCCTACATTATGATGAGAAGCACAAGAAAATACTCTGGCTTCATCTGGCCTATGGCATAGCGGAGTTACCGCAACTGGCGGCAGAATGGAGCCAGCAATCATTCGCCGCGGCTACAAAACTGGCAGCTTTTGCAACGCAATATTATGACAATAAAATTGAGAAAGTGGAGTTAATTTGCGTTGATCCGTTCTTAGAATGCTCTCACAGTGACCAAATGATCTGGTCGCTTAATGATATCAACAAACTCACAGGCCGTGCTGGCACAGCCAGTAAAATTGCAGCGGCGCGCTCCCAAAACAGAAAATATCTCTACAAATCACTCCTTAATCGCAAAAATGCAGATATGGCTGCAGAAGTCCAAAAGATGACCGATGAAATGCGTGACATTATATATGCAGCGCAAGAAAAGCCTATCGCACCGAAGATTTATTTAATGACACCTGCGTCGATAGAAGCGGGCAACGACGCGTCCGACTAAAACGTATCTTTCTCAAACCAAAACTCAAACGCCATGCCTGTTTTACAGGTATGAACGATGCCCCATACCCTAAAGGAAATCGACGTTGATTATTCAAAACGGTAAAATGAATGAAGTCTCCATTCGTCATAACATCACGCTTATGAAAGCTTTAATCCACGATATGGAAGAGTTTTTAGCAGGTAATGGTCCAATACAGGAAACACTTGAGCAAGCACCAGTGATTGGTAACTGGGAGCCCGCAAAACGTGACATACCATGCCTCTATGGGACTGTCCTAAATCATCCGCTCTTAGGTGAGGTCGTACCATCAGGGCTTACGTCACAACTATGGCTACTTAATCTTGATCAAGGATGGGCTCGCACACTGAGCCGATATTACAGATTAGGAAAGCAAGCTGAAACTCAATCAGCAGAGTGATTAAGAGTGGTGATACACTCGTGTAGAACAAGATTTAGCGGGAATTATTTCCGCTAAATACTAATTTCATCGTCCTGATGAAAAGCCATTTTCACGATAATGATGGGCTGCGCTCAACGGCTCTGTTGCAAAAACCACATTGCTTGACAGATAATAGCCTGTTCTGAGTGACAGGAGCAGGAAATGTCTGATTTCAAGTGGCGCCATTTTCAGGGTGAGATTATCCTTTGGGCAGTGCGGTGGTATTGTCGCTACGGTGTCAGTTACCGTGATCTTGAGCAGATGATGGGCGAACGAGGCGTGGGAGTTGATCATTCCACGATTTATCGCTGGGTGCAGAAATACGCGCCGGAGATCGAAAAGCGGCTGCGTTGGCACTGGCGCCGGCCACAATCTACGAGCTGGCGTGTGGATGAAACTTATGTGAAGGTCCGTGGACAATGGACTTATTTGTATAGGGCGGTTGACAAGTTCGGTAACACGATCGATTTCTATCTGTCGTCGACCCGCAATGCCAAGGCGGCCAAGCGATTTCTGGGCAAGGCGCTGAATGGCTTGAAGGATTGGGAAAAACCAACCGTTATCAACACCGACAAGGCGCCGGCCTACGGCATCGCGATTGCCCAACTCAAGGCCGAAGGCAAATGCCCAAATGAGCTCGTCCACCGGCAGGTCAAGTATCTGAACAACGTTGTCGAGGCGGATCATGGCAAGCTGAAACAACTGATCAAGCCGGTGCGAGGGTTCAAGACCTTGAAATCAGCCTATGCGACGATCAAGGGTTTTGAGGTCATGCGGGCGTTACGCAGAGACTGTTTATTATTTTGTGTAAGTTGCCGCTTCTTTTACAAGTGATCTTTCAAACGATGATCAAAATGTATCGTAAACCAATTCATGGCTAA
>NZ_JACIIU010000059.1 GCF_014205685.1 Paenochrobactrum gallinarii | reverse complement strand
TTAGCCATGAATTGGTTTACGATACATTTTGATCATCGTTTGAAAGATCACTTGTAAAAGAAGCGGCAACTTACACAAAATAATAAACAGTCTCTATCGAGCTCGACGGTTAAAGTCATCGACAGTGCTGCTGTACTCTGAAATGGCATCGTCATTTTCTCTTTGAGCTTTGCTAAACGCTTCATCAGCCGCTCTTTCTGCTTCGGCTTTGGCTGCTCGGTTGTTGCATTCAATAAAATCCTCGACCTCAGTTTTGTAACTTTCCATTTCTCTTTTGCATCGGTCAAAATCCCATTGGTCGTCAAATGAACCAAACCTTGTTGCGCAAAATGGGGCAGAGGGTTCGCTGCAATAAAAAGCATTGGCCTCATTGGCAAGAGTGATTGGCGCAAAAAGTGCAATTAGCAATGATACACGCAAATTATTTCCTTTATCATATCAGACAAAACAGTCGATTTTTTTGATAATCCATATGTTACAAATGAAGCTGAGGATCCGTTTCTTAGCGGGCAATATCGGATAGAAAGTATTTCACTCTGGTAGAGTGTGACTACTGCTTAGACATAAAGGCAGCCTCCAAGGCTTCCTTCATGTCGTTAACCAGTTTTGGATCGTGACTACGGAACGCTTGAACATCACCGCTAGATGTACGCAATAGCAGAGCGGTGGAGTGTTTTGAATTGTAAAATAGATATGTGCCAGCAGTAATAATACCTAATCCGAGCATTGGTTGGAAAGCCAAAAATATTATGCCCACCAAAATGAAGAACACTCCCCACGAAGCACCAGCACCGCGTCCTAGGTCTTGAGTTGAGACGCTGCCAATATTAGCAATTGGGTATGAAGTGGAACCGAAACGGGCAACCTTAGAGCCTATTATAATATTCCCAGACTGAAAATGAATAGTGTCTGTCATATTGGTTCCTTGCGTAGATGCAATTAAATTTTATTCACTCAAGCGTGAGTCCTAAAATAAAGCAAGTGCCATCAATGCCACGCCTTTAATAGGACTGGTGAGAGCATACGCTGCCTAATAAATATGCTACCGTCTTCCGACAAAATTTCTCAGACTGGCAATTAGGCTTTTCATTTTGATAGGTGACTGTCAGTTTTTCTGCGCAATACGCATGCAAGGGAATTATAGCGCACATAGCGAAAAAGGATTTTCGGGGTCAGTAAGCGCATAAGTGGGGCATGTTATTCTTGTTTCAGGCATTAGGTATTATCCATACTCGCATCGATCCGAGGGGGGAGGCCGTTGTGCCTAAATTTATTTCTTCATTCTCTGCCAACCAATAGACAATCGGCAAAGTACCAAAATATGGCGCAATGTTCTTAGAGAGACTTAATTCAAATATAGAGTCTTTAGGCGCAAACCAATTGGATATTCCGATGTTTTTTCCCGAATGGAATGAGATGAAGCCTGAATGAATGTTACCATTCTCTCTAAAAAACCAGAATTTTATTCGAGGGTTAAACAAGAGAATACTTTTGAAGATACGGTTATCAGTATCGCCGCCCCAAGCGATTTCCCACTGTTCAAGCTCATCGGTGGACTGAACAGTTTGCCAATCATTGGAGGTTATTTGTTTGCTGCTTGGAAGATGCCCCCCATACCATTCGCCAGTCAGAACGCAACTAAATCCTTGAGGCTTTAAATCAATATCCCCGTAGCTATCTTTAACACCTAAGCCGCGTGTAGGGTTGTGAGTGCGAAACTGATCAATGGCTTTTAAAGTCGCTGCCTGTGCTTGTGGTTCGCGAGTGATTATATCGGGGTAGTAACGAGGCGAAGGCTTACGGTTAAGCCATGCACTTTTTGAGAGATGTATATCTGCTTGATGGCTCTGACAGACAGTCGTGCACCATTCAATATTATCGTCTACAGCAAATTGTAGCAGTTCATTTTTCATAGTCTTAAACTTTTGCTCCCATAAAGTAATTTGCACATTATTACGATTGGGGTTTGGTTGCTTCACAAGCAAGCGCAATCTCTTATAAAAATAGTTTTCAGACCAATACGCACGCGCGAGACGGTCGATTTCTTTGAGATAGCGTTTATTGATAGTATTTTATGAGGTATGTCAAAACGAGGGTGTAATGAGACGTTTTTTTATTAGTATCTTTTTGTTAATCTTATTTTTCAGGCCGGCTATAGCCGATGAGAAATATGAAGTCTGCATTACTGACGCAATGAACAGATATTTACAGCTGTCGTTAGAGCCTTCTCGGGCGGGACGAGTGATTGTGCTCTCACCTGAAAACCAAATTCTGCAACGCCGAACCTACGAAAATTATTGTTTGGAGATAACGGCCTGCGGGCTCAAAAACTATAAGGGAGAGAATCAAGATATGGTTGCCAGCGCCTTATTTTCTAAATGTCTTGATGAAGAAAATAACGGTTGATGGTTTTACCCTTAATAGGCGGCAAACGATTACAGTTCAAAATAACTGACTTGCGGACGAATAATGATACGCGCGCGAGGCATCGGGCATATCAGGGTGGATAGGTCAAAGGTGCCAAAGGCAGTGCTGCCCCATGAAGCGAACAAAATAAGTTTTGTCACTCCATAAAACAGCAAGGTTATTGCAAGGGCTTGCTGAGGGCGTGACCGGTTAATCCCATATCATTACACAGGCATTCACCGATTTACTTGAAGTCATTACGCGAGCAGAAACACCTTTGAAATTCAGCTAAATTTAAGGGTCTTACAGCAATGCGGCAGAAGTAACCTTGTCGCGATTATGTAACCAATAAGGGCGAATGGCTGAGGATTGTTTTGCATGAGTGGACCATAGCGCCAGATGCAAAAATGTCGAGAGGAAATTATGCTGCACTAAAATCGAAAATTATTAAATTAATCTAGCCTTTTAGTTGGGTAATTGCAGAAAGTGCGGCATAAATTCAATATTGCTACATACGTTTATATCTTTGATAGTAACAAAACGATTCTTGTTCTTCGGGGGATGACGGTGGCGAAGGAAATAGTTAGTAAAATCCTGCAAACGAAATTAGCTATTTCAGAACGAGCTTTTCGATTGAACCAGCCTGCGCGTCAAACGATATTTGATGTAGTCAAAAAAATTAATACAGTTTTCAAAACTCCGGCTGACCGACGCGCGATGGCAGGAACGCGTGTAATAGAATGCAGAGGTTATCGTGAAGGAGAAGATGTTCTCGGATTATACCTTGTAGGATATGTTCCTGACGATTCAGTTGGCATTGTTCCACACAAAGCAGACGGGCTAGAGTTGACCGGCCCACCTGAAAATTCGGATTTTTTGGATGGCGAGTTGATGGCGTTAATTGCAAGGGATGCAATTATCGTAATCAGACTTGGAATGTATGAAAGCGTTTTAAATAGTTATTTGGCAGGCTTAGCTGTTCCGGCAGGGGTGGATATCGAAGATGCACGGTTTCTTTTCAAAAATCGTACCGATGTCTGAAGTGGTCCTGTTTTTCTGAACAGTTTTTCGATCCAGCTAAGATGCACCCTGGTTAGGTTTCATGCTGCTTGGTTGATGTGTATTGCGCTA
>NZ_JACIIU010000058.1 GCF_014205685.1 Paenochrobactrum gallinarii | reverse complement strand
GATTCATACTGTCCCTCATAGGATTCCCACATGATTCATGCAGAAAATCGCTCATCAGACCGAAAAAAGATACGTGGGCTCGCCTAACCGCTTACGGTAATCCAGAATTTTGAATCGGATTATTGCAAATTTTTCTGAATTGAAACGCATTGCCGTTAATTTGAAGTGCTGTGCGGGTAACTCACATCGGATTGCGGGCAAGGTAACTCACTGTCCCGGCAACCTGAAAGAATGCAGAATAAAGGAATTTACTTTTACTAGACGTGCCTTTTAATGCTGCAAAGGCCTCATTTAACGAATGTGCTACCGCCCTCAAATGTTTCTGGTGAGATTTATCCGAATATTAACTGACACTGGATTGGACTATGGGAGGCTTCCAGATATTGTCAGTGAGATTTTTCAACAAACACATGCGTTGGCCCCACATGCTCTCATTCGTTTGAAATTGTGTGATGGGTCAGTCGATGTTACTTGCTGCAAAGAGCAGGACCGTTTCAATTACAAACAGCGTTTGCCATTGAATCGCAAATCAAGAGTTCTGAATCTGGTTCTCATAGATTTGAATCAAACTTATAGAACTCTGAATCGGCTTATCAGAGTTTAGCGTGGCTACCACGCATGCCCCCTTGTCCGTATGACGGAGTTGACCCAGATTTCGACCCGTTTGAGCGCGAATGAAGCATTCCAGAGTGCTAGATTAGGCCGCACGCAGGAGAACTAAGGGTATTTTTTCTGGCTTTGTCTGTTTCTGCTGCATCTTCTGATAGTCCCAATGGTTGCGAAGTGCAGCGCGAAGATCTGATTTCGTCCGTATCGACAAAGCAATAAACTGTTCAACACTCTCAAGAGTGGCCAGTTGGAGTTCTAAACTGGTAAACGTACGACCACCCAATAAACGCCGAGCCCGATTAAGCTGCGATTTTACATTACGTGCTGATTGATAAGAACGACCCTTTTTCATCAGAAACTGCACAAAACGCCCCTGAACCAGAGGGATGGTTTGAGCGTTATGCCGTTCCAAAATGACCCGACCGATACTTTCAGCCAACGGCGATGGCACTGCATTGGCAATCATCTGATGAATATCTTGTCGCGTTGCCCCTCGCCATTGCCAATTTTCGGGAAAGCCTTGAAGCTGGGCTAATTGCTGCGTGGTTAAAACGGCAGCCTCTGTGACTGGTACCGGATCATTGGGATGCGGATTAGAAAGATAGCGCTCGGTCAAGCGTTCCCAGCAAGTTCTGGTAACTGTTGGAAATGGCTCATACACACTTCTGACACCCCTCGCCGCCCTAAAGGGCCGCGAATATACATAGCCTTCCGCAATCTCAAGAACATCATTAATCACAGTTTGTGTTTTTGTTCGCGCTGCAGTCAGTGCCGAGGTTAAAAAACCATGCTGCTCCCCAAGACGACCAATAACAAATAAACGTTTACGCTTCTGGGCAACACCATACCAGGATGCATCAAGCTTACATTCCGACAGGCCATATCCAGCTTTTACCAGCATAGCGCGGGCATTTTGCCAAGCATCTGAGCGCGCTGCTTGTGGTACATTCTCCATGACGAACCATTCTGGACGTGCGATACAGACTAACATCGCAAAGGTTTTGGTCAGCCCCGCATTTTCGCCTTCAATTCGTTTGCCTGCTACTGAATAATCCTGGCATGGAGGGCCACCGCAAATCAGATCCGGTGACAGATCAGCGATCAACGGCCCCATCTCAAAAATATCTTTCAAATCGCGCTGGCTAACATGGTGACCTAAATTATGCCGATAAGTTTCAACCGCTGGAGACCATGCATCATAGGCTTGAATGATATCCACGCCTGCACGCTGAAGTCCTAGTGACATGCCCCCAGCACCACAAAACAACTCAACTGCACGCACAAAAAATCCCCCGATATTTGTAACGTATATATCCGTTACAATTTACACTGTAAATTGTAGGAAATGCGCTATGTTTAAATCATACATAACGCACGGCAGATTATCATCGCATTCGAAAGCGCTCGTCCGGTACAGGCCGATGTAAAGCAAATCCCTCTTTTGGTGGAGGATTTTTTATTCGCTCCCATTTTTGTGAAAGTTCATCATTCTTTTTAATCGCCAGTAAAAGTTCAAGGGCAAGCGCTCTTTGTATAGTGCTCATAGAGCGTAAGAGATTTTCGACTTCCGGTAAAAACTGATATTTAGCATCCTCCTCTGCTTCATAGACTAATTCTAATGGATTGCAGCTAAGGAGCGTCGCTGGCGAAACTTTTAAGGCCTCCCCTATTTTTTCAAGTGTCGCCTGCGTGTAACCAGTTCGACCGCTTTCAATTTGACTGATACTGGACGGTGTTAGGTCAATAAGACGCGCCAGCTCCGTTTGTGAGAGACATTTTTCCTGTCGCCATTCAGCAATAAAATGCTTTTTCACATTGTTCTCCATATTGGCTTCATCAATTTCTCTTAATTCACTTGGTACCGACATTATTAATTTGACTAACAATCTGCAATGTGTAATGTTAGTCATATTAATAATAATAGTAAGGGAAAATTATACATGCAGACAATTACCACCGAAACTGACTATCCTTTGAATGTAGCAGAGAAAATTCAGGATCGATTGATTAATACAATTAACGAACTGGATTCAATTATAAATTTAATTAATAAATTTGGACCAGATTTGGTTGTTAAGCGAGGGATATCTTATGAGCGTAAACAAGCAACCAATTATATTGAGGAAGCGATAGATCATTTGCAATATGTCGATACCTATCTGTATGAATATGCTAAAAATTTACATCGTCTAGAACGCTGAAACTACAACGCTTTTTAAGTCGTAGTAATGCATTAATGAATATCTGAATTATCAGGTTTTAGGTTTCACTAAATTTATTGATCATATTGCCGGCACGATTTAGCGTCGGCAATATAAAAAGTTAAGAGCGGCATCTCCAATCTGGCTGGACTACAGGCTATAAACACAATTCTGAAATCAACCGGCCATCAATATATTATACGCCTGTCGGAATTGATCCAGAAACGCTGAAACTTATGAATGAGATTGATCGCACCTTCACGAATACCCGTTCTTTGGCAGCCGTCAAATGGGTTTAAAATCACCTGAAGATTTAAACCAAATTTCCTCTATTTTCAAAAAGGTCATGATCGAAGCAGCTCTTAACACAGAACTTTCCGAGCATCTTGGCTATGAGAAGCATCAACCTCGAAAGTCGGCTAATGCCCGTAATGGCTTTAGTGAGAAGACCGTCACTTCTCCGGACGGTCAATTAACCTTGGAAATTCCCCGTGATCGAGACGGTTCATTCGAGCCGCAGCTGATAAAAAAGCATCAAACACGTATCACCGGTATGGATGATCAAATCTTGTCGCTTTATGCCAAGGGCATGACGAATAGAGAAATCGTGGCTTTCTTCAAAGAAATGTATGACGCAGACGTTTCCGCCTCCCTCATTAGTAAGGTTACGGATGCTGTCATTGAACAGGTCACCGAATGGCAAAACAGGGCATTAGACAGCCTTTATCC
>NZ_JACIIU010000057.1 GCF_014205685.1 Paenochrobactrum gallinarii | reverse complement strand
TTTCAGTCCAGGCCATCTTGATCTCCGTCGTATGTCAGAAATCCGATTGAATCATAACTAACTGAAATCACTCAATTCATTTTGGAACGGACACTTGTAATGATTGTTTATCTTGATGATTTTTGTGCTTCAATTTTGGCATGATTTCATAAGGATAATCACGTGAGTTCTCACAGGATAGACTTAACGAGCAAGGAACTTGGCCGTCGTCGCTGGCCTTTATCGTTAAAAGAGCAGATTGTGCTGGAAACGCTATGCGCGGAAGCGACAGTATCGGAAGTAGCACAACGCTATGATCTTGATCCTTCGCAGATTTACCAATGGCGTAAAGATCTGAAGATTGCCCGTCAGGAGGTAGACGGTGTAGCAGCGTCGCCAAGCTTTCTTCCCGTAAGCGTATGCGATGCTGACGACGGTTGTCGAGATTTGACCATTGAGAACAAGACTGTGCCGCTTTGCGTGCCACATTCTGGATTGGTCGAGATACAGATCGGTTCTGCGCATTGTGTCCGTGTTGGCGATGGCTTTGCATTTGACACGTTGAGCCGGGTTCTTGATGTTTTGCAGAGGTATCGATGATCCTGCTCGCCGGTGGGGTGAAGGTGTGGCTTGCGACCGGACACACCGACATGCGTAAAGGCTTTCCCGGCTTATCACTTCAGGTTCAGGAGGCGCTGAAGCACGATCCGCATAGCGGCCATCTCTTTGTCTTTCGCGGGCGTGGCGGCGGTCTGATTAAGGTAATCTGGCATGATGGCCAAGGTGCCTGTCTGCTCACTAAGAGGCTTGAGCGGGGTCGTTTTGTCTGGCCATCGGCGGTTGAGAGAACATTGGTGATCACACCTGCACAGCTTGGATATCTGCTTGAAGGGATTGACTGGCGCATGCCGCAAAAAACCTGGCGGCCAAGTTCGGCAGGATAGTAAAAAGTGCTGGCAAGACGTGCAAAAATATGATTCCGTCTTGTTATGGGAGACACGGCAGACCAACCGATTACTGATCTGGAGACCGCACTTTTGCTGCTCGCGAAAGAACGCTCATTGCGGCGTGAAGCAGAGGCACTTGCCGCTTGAGCGCAGGCGGTCAATACGCATGCTGACGCATTAATTGCATCCTTGCGGCTGGAGATTGAGAAGTTAAAGCGTGATCTTTATGGTAGCCGCTCTGAGCGTAAGGCCCGTCTTCTCGATCAGATGGAATTACAGCTTGAGGAACTAGAAGCTGCAGCCTGTGAAGACCAGCTGGCAGCCGAGTGCGCGGCGGCACAGGCTTCTACGGTCAAGCCTTTTGCACGTCAACGTCCATCGAGAAAGCCGTTTGCGGCACACTTGCCGCGTGAGCGCGTGGTGCTCGCAGCCCTTCAAACTGCCCCTGTTGCGGATCGGGGAAACTATCAAAGCCGGGTGAGGATATCACGGGAACGCTGGAAGTGATCCCGCGTCAGTGGAAGGTGATCCAGACGGTACGGGAAAAGTTCTCGTGCCGGGAGTGCGAGAAGATTACGCAGCCGCCCGCACCGTTCCACGTCACGCCCAGAGGCTTTGCAGGCCCGAACCTTTTAGCGATGATCCTGTTTGAGAAGTTCGGTCAGCATCAGCCGCTGAACAGGCAGAGTGAGCGCTATGCACGCGAAGGCATTGATCTGAGCTTGTCCACATTGGCTGATCAGGTCGGAGCATGTACGACAGTACTCAAGCCATTGCATGCCTTGATCGAAGCGCATGTTCTTAATGCTGACCGGTTGCATGGCGACGACACCACGGTGCCGATCCTGGCCCGTGGAAAGACAGACACCGGGCGCATCTTGACCTATGTCCGTGATGACCGTCCCTTTGGCGGAGCCGCACCGCCCGCTACTCTTTATTATGCCTCCCGTGATCGGCGGCAGGAACATCCGGCACAACACCTTAAAACCTTCTCCGGGATTTTACAGGCTGATGCCTATGGCGGTTATAATCCCTTATTCAAGGCAGATCGCAATCCTGCACCTTTGACACAAGCACTTTGCTGGGCACATTCACGACGCAAATTCTTCGTGCTTGCCGACATTGCCGCTAATGCCAAGCGCGGTAAAAAGGCCGCGCGCATCTCTCCTGTTGCACTGGAAGCCGTCAGGCGGATCGATGCCCTGTTTGATATCGAACGTGATATCAATGGTCTTTCTGCCATGGAACGAATGGCACAACGCCAACAGCGCAGTCAGCCTCTTGTGGACACATTGCACGTCTGGCTGCAATCCGAGCGTTCAAAGCTTTCTCGAAGTTCACCTGTTGCGGAACCCATTGATTATATGCTCAGGCGCTGGAATGGCTTTATCACTTTCCTCGACGATGGCAGGATATGTCTGACAAACAATGCCGCTGAACGCGCGCTTCGAGGATTTGCTCTGGGTCGAAAAGCATGGCTCTTTGCGGGCTCTGATCGCGGTGCGGATCGTGCAGCCTGCATAGTAACGCTCATCAACACTGCAAAACTCAATGATGTAGATCCGCAGGCATGGCTGGCAGATGTGCTCGGGCGGATCGCTGATACGCCCATCACAAAACTCGAACAATTATTGCCATGGAATTGGACAGCCCAGCTGGTAAATGAAAAGGCGCTTGCAGCATAATTAAGACGACCACTTGTCTGAAAGTTACCCTTGATGACGTTACTCCCACTGTCATGCGTCGTATCGAGGTACCATTTGATATTCATCTGGATCGGCTACATCTTGTCCTGCAAACGGCATTGGGCTGGACGAATAGCCACCTTTATGAGTTCCGTATCAGTGATGTTGGCTTTGGTATACCTGATCCCGAATGGTGCGAGGGGCCCTTGGATGCCCGCAAGGCAACACTGGAAAAAGTAATTACAGACACTGGCGTTAAGACATTTAAATATCTCTATGATTTTGGTGATGGATGGGAACATTCGAACAAAAATCGAGCGCATCCTTCCAGCAATGCCTGATCTTGAACCTGTTAATCTCATTGAAGCAATAGGGCGTTGCCCGCCAGAGGATGTGGGGGGGGCCAAGAGGATATCAGGAATTCCTCGAGGCAATAGTCGATCCTGGACACGAGCATCATCGCGAACTCAAGTAATGCTGGGGTTCAGCCAGCTTTGATCCCAATACTATCAACAACGATCAAATCGAAAAGGCTCTGCACACACTTGCGAAAAAATGGCGCAAAAAACCAAAAACATAAGAATATCTCTGCATTATCGCGGTAGTCACCGGATGTTTACCTCTGTTTATAGGCATTGACGATTGCAGTTAGCGTGCTGGCCAGCCATTTTTGCGGATCGATAGCGTTGAGTTTACAAGTCTCGATTAGCGATGCGATCGTAGCCCAGTTGCTGACACCTGCTTCATGGCCTGCAAAGAGCGCATTTTTGCGGTTCAATGCGATTGGCTGGATCGTTCGATCGACACTGTTATTATCCAGCTCGATACGACCGTCGGATAAGAACAGGCAGAGGCCATCCCAGTATTTGGCAATATATCTTAAAGCCTCTGACGTGCTCCCCTTTTTAGGACCACCCGGCTGGTGGATTTCCCGGGGTTTAGGCTTTGGGCGAACCAGATGCGCCTGAGCCATTCATCAACGAA
>NZ_JACIIU010000056.1 GCF_014205685.1 Paenochrobactrum gallinarii | reverse complement strand
GAACCCTTTGTCTATCTCAGGGACACTTTGACAGCGATCGCAAACGGCCATCCCCAAAGTCGCCTCGACGAGCTACTACCCTGGAGCTTTAAGCCGTCAAGTTAAAACCCATGTGTTCTCCAGCAAACGCTTACACAAAATCTCAGCTAAGAATTTTTTGGATCTGCATTCTAACGTATCCGCAAATAAGGCTGGTGGATACAAAGTTTTGTGTCAAAACTATCTGGACTTAAAGGAAGACCATGCGCTTATTTGGGAAGGTCGCAGTCAAATTGAGGCAGATGTTTCTGGCTTAAACATAACAACAGCTTGGTACTTGCGTACTGAGGAAAGCAACCGAAAAAGAATTATTTACTTGCACTTTGGAAAGGAACAATTGCCTAGAAAGAAGGAAAAAGGGGTTTTAACCGTACTAAGATTGGCGAAGCCAGGTTCAGCAGGAGTTGGTATTCTCAATATCCAGTCAGGCACCCTGATAACTGCAAGTCGCCTAGATCAAAGCGAGGCTGATTACCTGCATGAGCGAGCAACGAAGTTCATAGAGATCGCTAAGGTCATTCAGTAAGGGAGTTCGCTTTTTTAGAAGTTGGCAGGGCCTTGAGCAATGCACGAACATCATAGCTTACCAAGCAAATCCTGCACGACAGAGGGTTTGCGTTCAATTAGAGCCAATAGTACCTGCGCCGGCCCTTGTGGTGTGCGGCGTCTTTGCTCCCAGTTCAGAAGTGTCCCCTTTGCGACACCGATACTGCGGGCGAAATCGGTTTGAGACAAGCCAGTTTGTGCCCGAATTTTAGCTACATCAATTTCCGGTAAAATAATTTCGTGAACCAAAGAGCCAGCCTCGTGCCCTTTGGAAAATTCAAGGGCTTCGTCCAATCCCTTCTTGATGCTCTCAAATGCACTCATTGTTTATTGCTCCACATTGAAACGATCGCCTTACTTATTTCTACTGCTGCTGTCTGTTCTTTAGGAGTTAGATCCGCTTTTTCATTTTTTGCGAAAATCGTGATCAGAAAGATCGGCATGTGGTGCCCGCCAAATACGTAGATCGTTCTAAAGCCCCCGCTTTTTCCACCACCTTCCCTGGGAATGCGGACTTTTCTTAATCCACCACCAAGAGAGACACCCTCTTCCGGGTTTGTGGCAATCCAAGTAATAGCCGCTTCACGCTCGGCATCCGTCATAATGGATCGCGCACGGCGCTGGAATTCTGGCAACTCAACTACAGTTTGTAATTTAGTCATCTAAATACACTTCAATGGCGCATAAGTCAATGGCGCACTACACCTTATTGTTCTTTGCAAGGAGGTCAACCGCATGCTCCAAGGTTTCCCCTAGCCCCCAACCATTAGCATCAGCGATTTCATAAAAGGCTGCAATCGTCTCAGGCTTTGCTTTAATATTGAACTGCACATTACGGCCAGTTCTGCGACGACGCTGCGGCTTTGTTGGCTCCGGTGCTTTAGGCTCCCTGCTTACAAAGCCCGCGGCCACAGCGGCCTCCTCTGTCGCTTTATCTTTTGGTGCGGTTTTGGGGGTTGGAACGAATGCACTGAGATCACTCAGAGCATCACCAAAGCCAAGATTTGCTCGTTGTTTACTCATCAGTATGCCCCTGCACTTGCATCAATTTCTCAACCACTTCGCCCGCAAATTGTCGTGCGTTATCGATTGCTTTATCAACGTTACTTACCTGTGATGGGTCAAGACTGGTCAGCGTACCACCATAATCGAAAAGGTCGCGATAGGCAGCGCGCTCTACGATTGGCGTCTCACACACATCAATACCACTTTGTGTAAGCTGTTCTTGCACATTTTTGAGTGCCCGTGAACGGACTGCGGCGCTAGTACGAGTTAGCACTACGGAATGCGGAATAACACGTCGTGCCATTTTCGCTTGATTATGTATCAAACGAATAGTTTTGGCGCCTCCCTTCGCATCCATCGAAGAGCCTTGAATTGGGATCAGAACCAAGTCAGACATGCCGATGGCGTTTGCAACCATTAGACTGGCTGTTCCCTCAAGATCAATGATCACAAATTGAGATTTTCCGGAGGCCTCCTCAATTTGATCAACAATACCATCCTCTGTGATGCCGCTGACAATAGAGATGTTCTCTGGCTTACCTGGGAGATTGGCCCATTGCGATATCCAGCGTTCTGGGTCGGCATCAAGGATCGTAACGCTAGCGCCACTTTCTGAAAGTTGCGTAGCAAGGATCAAGGCTGTCGTGGTTTTCCCCGCGCCGCCTTTTGGATTGGCAAATGATATAACTGGCATATGTGCTCGACTCTGTTTTTTCAAACACCTTACCTGATAGCTATCAAATAGCTATCAGGTATTTAAAGATATCAGATAGCTACCAGATACTGGATAGAATTTCAAAAGATACTAAATGGTATCCAATATGAGTGCTCACGCCTCTCAAACCATTATATGCAGAGACCAATGAATGTCCTGTTAGGATTTTCTGGGGCATCTAAGCCCCCTCAAACATCCAAGAGCGCTAAGCCTGCTCAAGATAATACACATCCCAACTAAGAGCCGTTCGTCGGGCTGAGGGTATTGAGACATGATATTGATTGTCGGATGGAAAAGCTCTTCTCAACAGCTGGAAGCCTAGCAGGGATCAAAGGCGTCGTAGTTTTTCAGTGCCGTCTTCGGGATAGGCAAATAATATAACTAGTATATGTTCGACTCTGATTTCATGGACTCTACCCAATATTTAAGATACCGGATAGCTACTAGATATCTTATAGAAACCAAAAAAGTACTGCATGGTATCTTTTACGGGTTACCTCGCCTCTCAAACCATTTTGTGCAGAAACCAATGAATGCCTTGTCAGGATTTTTTGGGGCATCTAAGCCGCCGTCAAGCATCCAAGAGCGCCAAGCCTGTTCAAGATAATACACATCCCATCCAGGAGCCGCTCTTCGGGCTACTTGATATGTATCGAGATCTAGTCGAATTGTCGGAAAACAAGCTGAATGAGATTTAACATCTTCCATACGACGGTTTGTAAAAATAATTACATCTTTTTCAATTCGAACTGCATAATCAGGCATATGTTCAAATTGTTCATCTTGTTTCGCGATATTCGAGACAAGTCGACGAAATTCTTTCTCTGTCGATGAAGACCCACATTTAGCTTGTAACTTGCTTAGACTAATTCGCCACTCCTTTTGTGCTCCGCAATGTTTACGTGCCAACTCATAAATCCGCCGTTCAAGCGGTTTTCTGAGGCGAAAATAATCACGATGCAGCGTCAAGACTTCTCGCGATCTAATAGCATTGAACACCCACTCAGATAAGCGAATTTCCACTTCCTGCATCCGCCCATCACGCGTTTCACGAACGATTTTGAAACGATCAATCAATCCAAATCCATCGAACTCCTCTTTACCACCAGTGATGATATTGGTAGTAATCGTTGTTCCTTTAAGGCGTTCCAAAGCAGCTTTTAGCTGTTCATACCCACGTCCGTCAGTCCCTCGGTTAGTAGCCGAAAGCAAGTCATACGCTCTGAACCTGATTGTTGGGCTAACTTCACGATTTTCATTAAGTGCAGCGATACATTGGCTAATGCAATAAATCAGGACATCTCGGTCATGTACTGTTGCCAATCCCTTCACCGAGGGGATGACCTCTACAAAATTCGAACCATTTTCATAACGCCGAACATGTCGATCAGGCTTTGTTGCAATTGAGAAAATAGGGTGCTCCATTGAAGCCATATCTCCTTTGGGTGCGGCATCAAAGATATCGCACACAAAGAAATCTCCCTGCTGCATCCGATCGGGCAGGAGAGGAGAGCGCAGATTCGTGTTATCACCCACCATTATGCTACTTTCGTGTTATTACCCACTGTAAGAGCCCCCGAATTCTCCGGACATTTTCTCACCCTTAATTAAGGGTTAGGAGTAATGTTAGGCATATGACTAGTCATAATTCGCATATTG
>NZ_JACIIU010000055.1 GCF_014205685.1 Paenochrobactrum gallinarii | reverse complement strand
GCTGAGGCGTGGATTTATATCGCAAATATCCGCATGCTCACAAGGCGCATCGCAAGATCATGATAAAAATGAATTCTTTATGAGTCAGCCTCTGAAAACTGGTAGTTTTATAACAATTACTAAGAGGATGAATACATAAGAAATAATTGCAACTAATAATTATAAAACCAATATACCAGTTTTCAGGGATATCTATTGACTAACTCTAATGATTAAAATCGTGAAAATAAATATTCATTTTGCAATATCTGTCTTGAGGGGAGTAGACATTATGTCTCTTATAAAGGTCGGTTTAAAATACCTGACGTTAACTACGGCACTTGTAGCGCCAGCTTTTATACCAACCTTTGCCTATGCACAAAACAACAAATCCATCCCAGCAGCCGCTGATGCGGAATATCACGCCAATTGGGGGCTTGATATGATCAACGCCCTGCCCGCCTATCTTAAAGGATATACCGGTAAAGGTGTTGTCGTAGCCGTGATAGATTCCGGCCTTGACGTCAATCATCCTGAATATGAAGGTCGCGTTTCCCCCTTTTTCTACAACTTTGGTGACGATCAGGCTGATAATGATGTCTTCCCTCGCAAAAGTGATGGATCATTGAACGGACATGGTGATCATGTTGCGGGGATCATTGGTGCAGGCCGTAATGGCTTTGGCATGCAAGGCGTTGCCTATGACTCCATACTAATGCCCTTACGCGCGGTTGAAGTTGATGGCCGCAATGAAGGTTTTGCCCCGACAAATGAAGCCATAATTCACGCCGTCGAAAATGGAGCAAAAGTCATTAATGGTAGCTATGGGCCAAATACTTTTCCCTTGAGGAAACTTGAAGACAAGACCACAAATCCAAATTATGAAATACTGAATTACCAACTCATTGCTGCTTCCCCCGATTTTTTAGAGCAAACCTATCAAGTGCTTAAATATGCAGCAGACGAAGATATTGTCATGGTCTTTGCGGCAGGAAATGAACGCTTGGAGCAACCTGGTGCTTATACGGATATACCAACCGGTAATGGCATGTTTCCGCTCATCACCCGCGATTATATCAATAGTGGAAAGATCAAGTTCCTTGATTGGGATGCAGGGCCAATTGACCTCCAAAACCCTGATACCTACCAGTTTTTAGACCCGAATGACTCCGACTTTGATGATATGGATTTCTCTGATCTCAAAGGCTCACTGATTGTGGTCGTTTCGGTTGGCCGTGACGGCAAGCTCGCTCCTTATAGCAATGAATGCGGTGAAACGGCGGAGTGGTGTATAGCGGCTCCCGGCGGAGCGATGACACGTGAGAATATTTCGGGAGGGATTTACTCCACTTGGCCGCAAGGCGATGAGAATAATGGCTATCGATACATACAAGGTACATCTATGGCAGCGCCACATGTTGCTGGCGCTGCGGCGGTTGTGCGCTCCGCATTTCCCTATATGAATGCCCGCCAGACCATTGAAACCATTTTAACCACCACCACAAAAACCGGTTTTGAAGATCAGGACAAATTCGGACAGGGTTTACTCAATCTCGGCGCGGCCATTGATGGTCCAATGGCCTTTCGTTACGCTGGTGTTTTTGATGTAGATACACAAGGTTATTCTTCAATCTGGTCAAACTCCATTTCCGGCATAGGTGATCTCACCAAGCGTGGCGATGGCATTCTCGTTCTTAGCGGTCAAAACACCTATCAGGGACCAACCAATATTGTTGGCGGTGGTCTGGAAGTACAGGGAAGTATTACATCAGATAGCCATGTCTCGCAGACAGGCCAATTGTCCGGCAGCGGCTCTGTTGGCGATGTAATGCTGGCAAAAGGTGGCAATATCTCTCCGGGCAGTGCGATTTTTGCAGACAATGCAATCGGTACTTTAACGGTTAATGGAACTTTCATCCAAACAAGCGGCTCAACCTATATTGCAGGTCTGGCAGCCGCTAATGGCACTGATCACATTAGCATCAATGGTGTAGCTATATTTGGCAGCAATAGTTCATTGGAGCTTGTGCGCCAAGGCGCCGGGCGTGGCACTGCTGCCGGACGCTACACATTACTTACAGCCCGTGACGGTGTTATCGGTACCTATGATAATTGGGGCGGCAGCTTGGTTACGCAAACGCCGTTCATCGATTTTGCCTTGGATTATGATCTCTATAATGTCTTTTTAGAAACCAGCCGCTCAGATGTGGCTTTTGCGGATATTGCTGTTACGCACAATCAAGCAGCCACCGCAACAGCCTTGGAAAGTCAGGGCGAAGGAAGCATCTTATACGACCACATGTTGTTCTTGAATAAAACAGAAGCCCGGCAGGCCTATGATCAGCTCTCGGGTGAGGCATATGCCTCGATACAGTCCTCATTGATCAATAACAGCGCGTACACGCGTACAGCTGTATATAATCAATTGTCCCGAAGCTTTTCCAAGTCTTCAGGCGTTGGTGAAACAACAATCGGTTATCTGGATCAGCCGAATTTCTGGATGCATGGCCTTGGTGAATGGACAACACAATCCGGCAACGACAATACGGCAAAAACAAGAAACAGTATTGGCGGTTTTCTGACCGGTATTGATGCACAGGTTTGGGATAATTGGCGGTTTGGCTTACTGGCTGGTTACAGCTACAGTAAGTTCCGCATTCATGAACGCATGTCTTCCGGCAAAAGTGACGATTATACCATCGGCTCGTATGCTGGTACTGAAATGGCCCATAATCAAGGCACTTTCGCATTCCGCTCGGGGGCTGCTTATACATGGCATAATATTGACATGAACCGTGGTATCGCCTTTGCAGGTTTTGAAGATAAGCTAACAGCGGATTATAAAGCGGGAACATTTCAGGTTTTTGGTGAGCTCGGCTATAAACATCAAACAACAGAACAATTTGCTATCGAACCCTATGCCAATCTTGCGTATGTGCATTTGAGAGCAGATAAATTCAGCGAAGACGGCCGTAATGGCGCAGCCTTGAACATTTATAAATCCACGATGGATACGGCGTTGGCATCGCTCGGATTTCGGATCTCGGCCGACCTTAATCAAGAGGTTATCCCGGTTAAAGCACGTGCCGACATTGCATGGCGACACGCTTTTGGCGATGTGACACCAACATCAAAAGCAAATTTCACCGGATCTGATGCTTTTACTATCAATGGCATGGCTATTGGTCGTAACACCGCACTTATCTCGGCCGGACTGGATTTCCAACTTGAAAAAAATGCAGTTCTTGGAGTTACCTATCAGGGGCAATTCGGTTCCGGCATCACGCAAAATGGTCTGAATGCCAGCTTGAAAATCCAGTTCTGATGAATTTACGTTAAAACATGCCGCTATGCAGCTTACTCGTGCAACATCTCCTTCTCTCCCCATTGCGGGACAGAAGGAGATGTTAATGAGCATGGGTGACCGCGATATTTTGCGCCCAACCATAGTCATATCCGTGGACGTGAGAGTGTCTTCACTTCATCGATAACAGAAGCGATTTTTTTTCATAAGCTTTGTATGCCCAATACTGAAATCTGAGGCAATTTGGCGGCGCGGCAAGTCACTGTCCAGTGCGATGCAAACCGTATTGAGCTGTGAGTTTATGGCGACGCGGACGGAAAATCAGGTTGATCTGATCGTGAGCGACAAGGAACCTTTGCGCCTGTCGCGCTGACTTGAACCAACCCAATATCGTTTCCTGTTTTCGCGTTGGCCTATGAGAGACTTCTATAGCATTATTCAAGCCTTTATGAATTCGGTGATCCGCATCTGCTGAAAGGTTTTGTATCGGCTCAATGTAACTACGCAGCTTGTCCGTCACGATCACACGTGGTTGACGAATTGCTTCACCAGTCTGGAGAAAAATTGTTTGGCAGCCTTAGTATTTCTACGCGTTTGAACCATAATATTAAGAACATCGCCATCTGCATCAATTGCCCACCAAAGCGAGACTGTTTATTATTTTGTGTAAGTTGCCGCTTCTTTTACAAGTGATCTTTCAAACGATGATCAAAATGTATCGTAAACCAATTCATGGC
>NZ_JACIIU010000054.1 GCF_014205685.1 Paenochrobactrum gallinarii | reverse complement strand
TCCCGTAGCGACAATACCACCGCACTGCCCAAAGGATAATCTCACCCTGAAAATGGCGCCACTTGAAATCTGACATTTCCTGCTCCTGTCACTCAAGAAGGGCTATTATCTGTCAAGCAATCTGTTTTTTGCAACAGAGCCCCCGAGAGAACAGGACCTCTCCAACCAACCGGAATTTTTGCAACAGAGCCAGAAAGATGGCTACGGCATGAAACGTTCGGTTCTATCCCGTACAGCCGAGACAATCATCTTGCTGATGGTCTGTGTCATCGTGCTGTTTCCTATAATATGGATGTTTCTCACTTCACTTAAAAGTCCAAAGGATGCCTATAGTATTTCTTTGGACTTCGCACCAAGTTTGCAAAATTTCGTGACTATATTTTCGCATCCGTGGAATTTAGGTCATGCACTGTGGAACAGCACTTTAGTTGCAGGGGCAACTGTGGTTATCGCGATTCCTGCAGCAACCCTTGCTGCGTATAGCTTTTCACGATTTCAAATGAAGGGCCGTAAATCGCTATTTTTTATAGTACTTTCGACCCAATTCGTGCCCGCTGTGGTGATTGTGCTGCCGTTCTTTTTGATGTTCCGTAACCTAGGACTTCTGGATACGCGCTTGGCTTTAGTTATCGTAAATGTCGCCATTACGACGCCGTTTGTGATTTGGATGATAAAGGGGTTTTTTGACGCCATCCCTTTGGACAGTGAAGAAGCTGCGATGATGGATGGAGCATCGCGACTACGAGTTATTTTAGATGTGGTTTTGCCAATGGCACGTCCAGGTATCATTACCGCTGCTATCTTTAGTTTCATCCTCACGTGGAACGAGTTTCTTTTCGCATTAATCTTGACCCGGCGATATGCCACGACTTTGCCTGTTGCTCTAACCAATTTTCGCACTGAACGTGGTGACTTATGGGAATTGATGAGCGCGGCCGGCGTGCTGATTACGGTACCGATTTTTCTGCTCGCCATGGTTATTCAAAAACATTTCACCCGCGGTATGACCGCTGGCGCAGTTAAATAGGAGCCCGCTTTATGGCCGATATCCGTCTTGTTGATATTGTTAAAAAATATGGCGCAGCCGTTGCTGTGCCGCGTCAAAGCCTGACGATCGAAGATGGTGAGTTCTTGGTCCTTTTGGGGCCCTCGGGCTGTGGGAAGACCACAACCATGCGCATGATTGCCGGCCTCGAGGATATTACGGAAGGAGATATCTTTGTCGGGGATGTGCGGGTGAATGACCTGCCACCAAAAGATCGTGATATTGCGATGGTATTCCAAAACTATGGTCTCTATCCGCATATGACAGTGGCTGATAATATAGCCTATCCATTAAAGCTTCGCGGGGTCTCGAGAAAAGAACGGCGTGAACAAGCTAGGCTGACTGCTGAGAAAGTTGAACTTGGACCCTATCTTGACCGGCGCCCTGCAGAACTGTCGGGTGGGCAGCGCCAACGTGTCGCTTTGGCAAGAGCAATTATTCGTCGTCCAAAGTTGTTTCTTATGGATGAACCTTTGTCCAATCTGGATGCCAAACTGCGTGTTACAATGCGTGCAGAGCTAAAACATCTTCATCATGAGCTAGGCATCACCACTGTTTATGTTACGCATGATCAGACGGAAGCAATGACCTTGGCCTCGCGGATCGCGATTTTAAACCGTGGAGAAATCGTGCAGTTGGATACACCCGAACGTATCTACTCTGACCCTGCAGATACATTCGTGGCCGGCTTCATCGGCAATCCTGCGATGAACTTGATTGAAGGTAGACTGAAAAATGGTGTGTTCGAAGCGCCAGCCACCCGGATCAGCGGCATTCAAGCTGATCTTGAAGGCAGTGTGATTTTGGGTATTCGCCCCGAGCATCTGACCATTGCCGATTCTGGCCCGATCAGCGGAAAAATCTATGCCAACGAATTACTAGGTGACTCCACTTTGGTCACTTTGCGCGAAGCAAGTAGCCATATCTGTGCACGCGGTCCTGCTGACTTCCGGCGTGAATTAGGTGCAGAGGTTAGTTTCATCCCCACTAAGGATGCGCGACTTTACGTTTTTGATGCGACCGACGGCAAACAGCTTTCGGCGCAATTGTTTTGAGAATAGGAGCTTACTATGACCCATTTAAGCGCGGAACTAGCACAAAAGCGCCATGTTGAACGTTCGGATTATGTTTCTTGTACTGTGGCCTTCATTGATTGTAAGAAGCCCGGCTCGCATTTAAAAGAAAATTATTCGATTATCGGTCCGGGCGTTAGCTCGTCATCGGATCAAGTTGTCAATTTGCCAGAGCCTCATGGCTTTAACATTGGTGCCGCAGCGATGCCCAATGGGATCACCAACAATCTACATATCCACTTTACTGCTGAAGTATTCATCAATTTCCGTGGGCAATGGACCTTCCGTTGGGGCTCCGATGGTGAAAATGAGTTTGTTGGTAACGAAGGTGATATTCTTTCAGTTCCGACCTGGATTTTCCGTGGCTTTACAAATACCGGCCCTGATGACGGTTGGTTGTTCACCTGTCTTGGTGGCGACAATACTGGTGGGGTGATTTTCCATCCTGAAATTATTAGTGAAGCGGCCCAATATGGGTTGTATATTTCCAATAAAAATATGCTGATTGATACCGAACGCGGCGATGTCAAACCGAGCGAGAATGACTTAATTGCACCCATGGCCGCTGCAGATGTGGAAAAGTTACGGGGCTGGTCGCCTGAGCAAATGCGCCGACGCATCGTCACTGAGGCGGATCGTGATTTTCGTCCTGCCTTTATAGATCAGGCTTTACCAGGTTGTGGTGCCGAATTGGCTCCTGTGATTGGCGCAGGTATTACCCAAAACCGCGATCATACAGCTCCAATCACTAATCCACATGGTTTCTCTATGGAGTGGTTACGATTGGCACCTAGACAAAAACTGTCGCGCTTCCGTATTGCAGAAAAAATGGTACTGATCGCTCGCCACGGTAGCGTTTCTCTGGTGCTCAATGAAACAGGGGATGTGAAAATCGCACTCGGTGCTTGGGATACTTACTCTGTACCCAGCGATGTTTGGCGGGAAATTCAAAACGGCAGTGATCAAACGATTGAAATTTTGTTGATCACATCTGGCGATAACCGGAAGCAACCAGAATTCGCAGCAGATGTCTTGGCACAAGCAAAAACCAATGGTTTAGCCCTCGATGCAGGCGGCTTTGTCGCTGACGCGCATCTTTTACCAGTTTATAAGTTCGCTTGATATGAGACAAACACTAGAACTCCGCCGTAATTCCCTGCGCGATATGGGCACCACGCCAAATCAGCTTGACCCAAAACAAATAGCTGAATTGGTACGTATTCACGAACTGTCTTGGTGCTTGTAATGATTCAATTCTCGGCAAATCTTGGCTTTCTTTGGTCGGATCTTACCTTGCCGGCCGCTGTTCATGCCGCCCATCGTGCAGGCTTCGCAGCGGTGGAATGTCATTGGCCTTACAATGTGCAAGCACAGGAGTTACGCACAGCCTTACAAGCAACAGGGCTTTCTATGTTGGGTTTGAACACACTGCGCGGTAAGAAAGGAGAAAGTGGCTTAACTGCTTTACCCGGTAGACAGCAAGAAGCTCGCGCTGCAATCGATCAAGCAATACAATATGCAGTGCAAATTGATTGTAAATCGGTACATGTCATGGCTGGCATATCGGCAGGAGACGCTGCTGAACAGACGTACTTTGCGAATTTGGATTACGCCTGCTACATAGCCAAGCCCTATGGCATAACGATTTTGATTGAGCCGTTGAACAACTATGATGCACCAGGGTATTTTCTGACAACAGCAGATCAAGCAGCAAAAATTATTCGTGCCATTGCCCATGACAATCTAAAAATGATGTTCGATTGCTATCATTTGCAGATTACGCAAGGTAACATTACTCGTGCCTTACAAAAGCATTTGCCATTGATAGGGCACATACAAATCGCTGCGATTCCAGACCGTGGGCCACCAGACCACGGTGAACTCAATTACCAACATCTGTATCAAACGCTAACGGATCTCGGATGGGATCGGCCACTAGGCGCTGAATATCTCCCAAATGGCCCGACCGAAGCAAGCCTCCGTTGGTTACATAAAGCGAGTGTAGACGAGATATAAACGGCACTGTTGCAAAGAATGGGGGCAATGGAAAAACGGGCTCCGAAGAGCGGCACCCTAACCTTAACTTTTGCGTCATACGCAGCGTCGATAATAGAGAAAGGTAGAGCAGTGAAGTGGGGTTATGTCGCAAAATTTTGAACAGGATATAAACGTGCTTATCTGCAGGCACAGTTATGCTGCGAGTTCGGCAAAGACTTTGAATGATGAACTATTGTCATTTACGAATTGGTTTTTGCGGATCATGTGAGCCACTTCGATGCCTGCGATTGTCGCTGAGGCTGAATGAAAAGCTTTGAAGCCTAACATATGCTTGGTAAGCCTCTTGATGAAACGATGATCTTGCTCAAGGATATTGTTCAGATACTTAACCTGCAGGGTTTCAATCGCCTTAGCTGTACCAGTGATTTTCAGGATGTTGTTTATAGCCTGAGCTCCAGCCAAATTGGCTCCGCTTTTATCAATGACTATTTTG
>NZ_JACIIU010000053.1 GCF_014205685.1 Paenochrobactrum gallinarii | reverse complement strand
CTCTCCTCCCGAAGGATACGGTTCTCTTTGCGTAAACGTTCATTCTCACGCAGAAGATCAGTGTCTTGGGTAGGAATTTTAGTTTCATCGGAAATCGACGCGATCCATTTCCCAAGCGTGGAAAGCCCAATACTTAAATCTGACGCAACTTGACGGCGTGTTAAGCCACTGGTGAATGCGATGCGAACTGCATCACGCTTAAATTCATCACTATACTTTAATGACATATATGGTCTCCTTGATGTCAAATAATGCTCTCAAAAAGACCGGAACGAAACCGAGGCAAGACCATGTCAAAACTGTCTCATTTGAACGAATGGGCTTATGGAGTTGAATGAATGTCGAAAGCGTGCTGGGTTGGAACTGAGGTATAAACCTCACAGCTCGAATCGCAGAGAAGACAGCTGGATTTAGCATTTTTTTAACTTAGAAGTTGGAACGCAACTGCTCCATTCTGTATTTTTGGTATTACGATCATCGTCTATTCAAAGCTGGGAATTAACTCGTCAACTCGGTCTTGGAGCTTTATGATGGCTGCCTTGACGTGTTGCGAAGCTTGCATTAGTAGCGGTATCAAGAGGCCATTTATCAATGATTGGTGAATGCTACAATCGCCCAATTTCCAGCGGTCATCGAACTGATGTTGCGGTATATATTGGCAGTGATGTTCTTGTTGGCGAATATCACTGCGCAAAAGTTGTCGCGATTGTTTTTGGAGCTAGGACGATGGAAAATTCGGCAGATCAGTTACCATTAGTGTCGATTATTATACCCGTAAAAAATGGACTGCCAGCGTTTCGAACGGTGATCGAAATGCTGTCGCTTCAAGAACTTGATGCGACTTTCGAAGTTATTATAATCGATTCTGGATCAAAGGACGGCTCAATTGAAGCTATCCCCGTCGATGATCCACGATTTCGGTTGATTGAGATAACATCATCCGACTTTGGTCACGGTAAGACACGAAATCTCGGAGTTAAAGAAGCTCGAGGGGAATTCTGCGGATTTCTTACGCATGATGCAATTCCACTTAATGAATATTGGTTGGCGGAACTTATTCGACCCTTACGTGACGACCCGGAAGTTGCAGGCGTATTTAGCCGTCATATAGCACATCAGGGTGCCTCTCCGTTCACCCAATGGGAGCTTGAGACCCATTTTACCAACTTAAAGCAATGGCCAAGAGTAAAAATAGAAGACGCGCGCGAATACGCTCGAAATCTCGGATTGAGGCAAGTTTATCATTTCTACTCTGACAATGCGTCATGTTTACGCAAAAGTGTATGGCAAGAAATTCCTTATCCGGATGTGGATTTTGCTGAAGATCAGTTGTGGGCAAAGCAAATCGTAGAAGCCGGATATACGAAAGTATTTGCTTGGGAATCAGTAGTCTCTCATTCACACGATTATTCAATATGGGAACGTTTACAGCGCAGCTATGACGAAGCAAGAGCCTTTCAAAGACTATTCGGTTATCGATTATGCGAGACAAAACTCTCGGCTCTATCTAGCGGTTTGAGAGCTACGGTGCGCGATTTACGGCTCGCAATTCGGCATCGTTGGATTTACCGTTACCCCTTAGCGACAATTAAAATGCCATTTGATAATTTGGCTCGGCAGATTGGCTACTACGTTGGGTCTACAAGATTAGATTTAGATCCGGGTTATGTGAAGATGCTTTCGCGAGACAAGCAGATACAGTCGAAGTAGCTATAATAGGTAGGACACGATGATTGCAGAGAATGTCAAGCTTTTAAAAAAAGTTATTAAACGAGACGGATACCGCATTGCTGCTCGCAAAATTTTTGCTCGTCTCAAAGCACAAGCACCGGTTGCTGATGCTTATAAAATTAACACAATAAAACGTTATGAGTTTCTTCTTGGCGAGGAGCAAGGGTTCGGACTGAAATTAACGTCCACAAACTTGCCAAAGGACTCTATGACTTGGTTGATACCAGATTTTGAGGCGCACTCTGGTGGTCATATAAATATTTTTCGCATGATTAAACTACTGCGTCGTCGTGGCTTTCCATACCAACATGTAGTTATTATGGAGCCGCATCGCTGGGCTTCAGTCGCTGATGCGCAGGCTGCGATAAACCAAGCATTTGGTGATCATGGAATAACCGTCTCACTTGGAGTTCGCTCTATTGAGCCTTGCACTTTTCTTTTCGCTACCGGTTGGCAAACTGCGTACTGGGTGTCAAAGTACAAGGATGCGATCCACAAGCTTTATTTTGTTCAAGATTTTGAGCCTGATTTTTATGCGAGTGGGAGTGAATATTACTTTGCGGAGAATACTTATAAGCTCGGTTTAACTGGCATTACTGCTGGAACTTGGTTGGCTAGTAAACTTGAACGCGAATATGGGATGAAGACGTTCCCATATTCGTTTTCTTGCGACACTAGCTTGTATAAGCCTACTCCTAGGGCAGACAGTAGTTCAAAGAAAATTTTCTTTTATGCGCGGCCAGTAACGCCTCGTCGTTGCTTCGAAATGGGATTGCTTGCTCTAAAGAAGGTTTGCGAGGCAAATCCAAATGCCACTGTTGTCTTCGCCGGATGGGATGTCAGCGGCTACGACATCTCCTTTCCTCACATTAATCATGGGACTGTGGCCGTGCATGCATTACCAGATCTTTATTCTCAATGTGATGTAGCTTTAATCCTATCATCGACCAATCTTTCACTTCTGCCACTTGAGGTTGCGGCGTGTGGGTGTCCGGTGGTACTCAATGATAGTCCGCAATCTAATTGGCTACTTTCTAAGGATCAGGCGATCTATTGCGATATGAGTGTGGAATCAATATCTAGTGCCATTATAGAAGCGCTGGATAACGAGCAGCGAACAGCGGGTTTGGCCAATGCGGCCTTCGACTTTGTCCGCGGAAATAGTTGGGATGAAGAAGCCGCTAAAGTAGCCGTTTTTTTGCGGTCGATAAGTGAATAACGGCAGAGAAGCTTCTATACATCTCTCATGATCGTACTGCGTTGTGAGACATGGTATTTTTTATCATGCGATATAGTAGTCAGTTAACTAATGAACTGTCTTGGGCGTTAATCCCGTCGGCTTCATAACATGCCGTGGAAGTTGATATTTTGAGGAGTGGCAATGATCGGCATTTATGGTGCAAATGGCTTTATTGGTCGCCATATAGTCAGGCGTTTAGCCAACGGAGATCGACTAATTCGGGCGGTGTCGCGTAAGTTTGACTCCGATTTCAAATATTCATTCGGTGATAGTGTGGGGTTCGTAGAAGCTGATCTGAGACAACCATTGGATATGGCATCTACACTACAGGATGTTGATACGGTAATACAGCTGGTATCAACATCCAGTCCGGGAATGAAAAACGATCACGCTATTGCGGATATAACCGATAATGTAATACCCCATGTTCAGTTTTTGCAAAGCTGTGTTAGGGCCGGAGTGAGGCGTTATATATTCCTTTCTTCTGGTGGCACAGTCTATGGGCCGGGTGTCGTTGTTCCTACACCAGAAACTAGTCCTACAAATCCTATAAATTCTCATGGGTTAACAAAGTTAACAGTCGAAAAATATATTCAGATGCATGGCTACGTGGATGGCCTTGAATACATTATTTTACGTGTGGCCAACCCTTATGGTCCAAATCAAGTGTTCCGCAAAGGGCAGGGATTGATTCCGGCAATTTTGGATCATTGGCGTAAGGGGCTGCCTGTAAGGGTATTTGGTGATGGAATGGCGCTGCGCGATTACATCTATATTGATGATCTAGTTGATGCTATCGAAGCCGTGATTAAATTGCCAGGGAAGCCGCAGTTAACCATTAATATTGGAAGTGGAGAGGTGCATTCGGTGATTGACGTCATCAGAGCAGTGGAGTTGGCGACAAAGCACCAGTTTAAGCAAGAGCGAATTGAGGCTCGTACAACAGATGTTGATGTTGCCAGCTTGGACATTACAATGGCCAAAGAAATACTCAATTGGACGCCCAAAACGAAATTCCAAGACGGAATACGGTTGACTGTGGGTGACTGACTGGCCCGAAAATTTTAATAAGGAAATGATCAGGCAGGTCTTCATAAAATCGCTATATGCTACGAAAGATAGTATCGAAAAACAATTACCCTGAAGCTCTCAATGGCGCAAATCAATTGGATCAGCCAAATAACGGGGACGGTAAGGATCATCGACTGATGTCCTCTCATTATACTTGGGGTAGCTACGGATAAAATAATTGCAGACACTAGTAAGTACCGTCCCTGGACGCCGTAAACTGCAGGAGCTCCCACCGGAGTGTAGTAAAGATAGAGTGATGCAAATACTGCGGCTGAGTAAATGACGCAGGAAGAAAACAAAGATAATTGCAGTGGTTTGTCGTTGGTTTTTATTTCAAAAATATGTGCGATCGTTGCTATGGATATTGCTGCTATCATAGCTAAATAATACCACTTCGGCATAGGGGTATCTAACCAACCAAAAATTCCTACTGCACTTTCTATATAAAATGTGGAACGTGTAGCTATGGTTTCCTTTGCTATTTGAAAAATAGAGAAGGGGTTTTGACGTGAGCCCCGCAAACTCCTCCAGATTTTGGTAGAGTCCAATCCTTGGTAGGAGATGGACAATGAAACGCTCACGGTTTTCAGACGAACAGATAATC
>NZ_JACIIU010000052.1 GCF_014205685.1 Paenochrobactrum gallinarii | reverse complement strand
GTTCGACCTCACAGCGCTATAGGGAATAAACCGCCGATTTCGTTGATGAATGGCTCAGGCGCATCTGGTTCGCCCAAAGCCTAAACCCCGGGAAATCCACCAGCCGGGTGGTCCTAAAAAGGG
This sequence comes from Paenochrobactrum gallinarii, assembly GCF_014205685.1. GTDB lineage: Bacteria > Pseudomonadota > Alphaproteobacteria > Rhizobiales > Rhizobiaceae > Paenochrobactrum > Paenochrobactrum gallinarii. The sequence continues at coordinate 5,186 of NZ_JACIIU010000052.1, read as the reverse complement.
GAGCACGTCACATCCGCAACTCAGAATACAGCATAGCGCCTCTTCCCATCATGCCAATCTTGTGGCCGAAAAATTCGACATTGTTATACGTCTAGGGCAGTTTGCCGATTCAGGCTACCGTGCTGCACTGATTGAAAATTTGATATTATTCCGGTTGTATCGCCCGATTATTTGCAAAACAGCCAATTTAGTGAACCAGTTGTATTGAATTATCTACGCTCTCTGGCATGGATAGCCCATAGCCGTTTAGATACTCCCTTGATCTGGCGTGTGGAGACACCATAAAACACAACGGAAGTCCCTGATGTTCACCATCAGGCAGTCATGTCGGCGGATAGTTCTTCCACACTTCGAGGCTTTGCTTTGCATGGGGCAGGTGTGGCATTGCATTCCTGAATGGCTGGTGAAGGATGATCTTGCCAAAGGCCTTGTAAAGGCTATGCGCTTGATTGCGACTACTACCAAGCAACGCCGCTGGCTGGACTATACTAAAATAACCACCTCTGACTTGCTGAACGCTACTTCAGTAGACTGGATGCTTTCTGCGATATCGTGATCAAACAGGACGTGATGGCTCCCATCAGCTGTAAGTCTTCGAAAATCTGGTCTTTTCTTCTTTGTTCTGTGTGATTAGGTAACAGATACTGCTCCTTTTCTCTTCTTGGTGTTTTTGTGACCTAATATTTAAGATGCAGTCATTGTTTTTTGTATTTATCGATTTTTTTACTCCTATACGCATGACAAAAACAATGATAGTAAATATAGAATACAAATTCTATTAAAAATATATTATAAATAATTATGTTTTTTAAAATGACATTAATATATATGGTGCGACAGGATGTTTAAAATTAAAAATATTTACAAAATGCAATTTAAAATAATTTCATGTGCAGCCTCTCCTCTAGCGTTGATGAGGATCATCAAACCCAGTGTGAATGCGGCCCTGTGGGCGGTTACGAGTGTTTCAGTATTGGGTTTTAGTCAAAGTGCCAATGTTTGGGCGGCAAATATAGAGAGCCGCGGAGGAAACGGAGGGGAATCTTCTAACGGTACAAATGGCATGGACGGAGCTCCAGGTACGAATGGTATTGGAGGAGTCGGAGGGGACGGTGGAGCGGGTACCGGCACTCCAGCAGGGGCAGGGATAGGCGGATCCGGTGGTGCTTTAGGCGCTTCAACGGTTGATCAAAGTTCTATTGTTACCATCACTGGCGGCGATGGTTTGGCCGGAACGAATGGAACTCTATCAGAAAACAAAAATGCTGGTGGAGGTGGTGGCGGCGGCGCGGGAGGAGCAGGCGTCATCTCCACTGAGGTTATCTTTGAAAGCCAGACCATGATCAATGGTGGAAGCGGTGGAAGCGGCGGAAATGGAGCATCTGCCAATATGTCATCGGAGAAAAGCGGCAGCAGTGCTGGCGGTGGAGGTGATGGCGGGATCGGAATATATTATGGCAATGCTACGACTGCGACAAATTCCGGTACTGTCAGAGGCGGAAATGGCGGCGGTGGCGGAAATGGATCGGACGGACAAAATATTAAAGCCTCCGCATCACTAATCAGCCACGATGGCGGCTCAAGTGGAAATGGCGGCAAGGGAGGAACTGCAGCACTTTTCAATGATGGAGTAACTATAAACAACACAACGTCTGGTTTGATCCACGGTGGTATGGGTGGGGCCGCAGGGAATGCAGGACACGGCGGCAATTCTGAAGGCTCGCTTACCGGATCCCCAAGTATTGGCGGGACAGGTGGAGAGGGTGGAAAAGGAGAGGACGGGGGGTATGGTATCCGAGTTTTCGGTGGCGGCACCTTAACTAATGAAGGCACTATTAATGGTGGCAGTGGTGGCCAAGGAGGCAAGGGGGGGCAGGGTGGTTATGATTTTAAATCTGCAGGTTCCGGAGGTGCTGGAGGTGACGGTGGCAACGGTGGTAGTGCAGTTATTTTTTCGGGAACCGCAATCCTGACTAATAAAGGGTTCCTATCAGGCGGGGACGGCTCGATAGGGGGGGAAGGCGGAGGTTCCGGCACAACACAGGGAACAATAGGTAATCTTAAATCGGGCGATGGTGGCAACGGAGGAAATGGCGGCATTGCTGTTCAGTTATCTGGTACGGATAATATTGTAACTAATTCTGGCGGCTCTATCACTGGTGGAGATGGCAAAAATGGTGGAAAAGGCGGCGATCCTTTTTTTAATAATCGGTATTCGAACCACGGCAAGTTTTCATACAGTGGCTCTGGTGGAAATGGTGCCGACGCCTTACAATTAGGGAACGCAAGTAAGGTAAACAATGAGAGTGGTGCTATTCAAGGCGGTGCTGGCGGTGCTGGAGGAGACCAGTCAAGTATAAATATTTCCGCTCCATCGCCACGTTCTGGCGGGGTTGGAGGAAATGGTATAACGGCCAACCAAGGGAGCATCATCACCAATGCTGGCACGATTGCAGGTGGCGCAGGTGGTGCAGGTGGATTACAACCATCTGGAGACTACGGCGAAGACGGTTTGGGTGGTTATGGTATTTTATTGTCAGGTGCTGATGGCAAAGTAATAAACTCAGGCATCATAAGTGGTGGTCTATCGGGCAATAGTCAGCTTCAAGCATCTGCAATCAGCTTTACAGGTGGAAACAGCACACTTGAGCTTCATGCTGGATCGATAATCAATGGCGATGTCGTAGCGCAAAAAAGTGGTAATACATTCATCCTTGGTGGTGATGATAATGCTACTTTCTCAGATAGCATAAGCGTTGAGATCACTGGAACTCCACAATATCGTGGCTTTCAGACTAATATAAAAGATGGCGCCAGTCATTGGTCACTGACAGGATACTCCCAAAGCTGGACGATTAAAAAAGGTGTTTTGCAAATTGGGGATGGCGGCACAGCCGGCAGCGTGACTGGTAATGTGATTACAGGTACAGACGCCACGACTAAAGGAACACTCGCTTTTAACCTTGCCAGCGACGTCGTATTTTCAGGGGTAATATCCGGAACCGGCAGTGTCGAAAAACATAGTGCAGATATTATTACACTGACCTCTGATAATAATTATACAGGCGGCACCGTGATTTTGTCAGGTACTTTGCGCCTTGGAAACTCTGGTACAACAGGCAGTATTATTGGCAATGTGGTTAACAGTGGTATCTTGAGTTTCAATCGTCAGGACAGCCTGACTTTTGATGGCATCATCTCAGGAAGCGGATCTGTTTCACAGATAGGTACCGGCACTACGGTCTTAGTATCTGATAATACCTATACGGGTGCTACAAATGTTGTAGAGGGCAATCTACAAATCGGGGACGGGCATATCACAGGCAATATATCAGGTAATGCTTTCATTGATAAGAATGCCACATTTGCCTTCAATCGTTCTGACGCATTGAATTTTAACGGTGTGGTTAGTGGCACTGGCCTGTTACAGCAGATAGGGACGGGCGCGCTGTCACTTAATGGTGATAGCTCCGCTTTCACTGGTAGAACTCTAGTGAGTAGCGGCACAATTTTAGTGCATGGAGCGCTTGGTGGTACGGTGGATGTAGCACTTAATGGCAGCCTTGGTGGCAATGGTACTATTAAAGGGGAAGCAATACTGGATCCTGGCGGAGCCAGTTTGGTTGGACGGCAAGGGCAGGTCTTGACCTTTGAAAAAGACTTAAGCCTGGCAGCAGGCAATAATATTAATGTTACTCTTGGAGCGCCATCAACAAATGGTCTGTTTTATATTCAAGGCAATTTGACACTTAATGGCCAGCTAAACATTACAGATAAGGGTGGCTTTGGTCCAGGCTTATATCGTGTCTTTGATTATGATGGTGCGTTAACTGATGATGGATTCGTAATTGGCTCTGTGCCTGCCGGCAATAGTGCTTCAATGACGATACAAACGAGCGTTGCCAAACAGGTAAATCTTGTAAATTCAGCGGGTGCCTCCCTAAATTTTTGGAATGGTGCAGATACGAGCAAGCATGGCAATGGCACAATTAATGGTGGTGATGGCGTCTGGAATAATGTTGATCCGAATTGGACTGATGCAGATGGCATTGCCAGTGGAAGCTGGAAAGACGATGACTTTGCTATTTTCGCCGGATTCTCTGGCATTGTCTCATTGAGTGATAGCACAGGTACAGTAACAGTAAGCGGAATGCAATTTTCAACAGATGGCTATCATCTACAAGGTGATGCACTGATCCTTGCTGATACGAATACACCTATTATTCGCGTGGATAATAATACTACTGCAATTATTGAAGTTGAGTTGCAGGGCACGAAAGGCTTGAACAAAACCGATTTCGGTACATTGGTGTTGACAGGAGATAGTCATTATACCGGTGGCACCACCGTGAGTGAAGGCATATTGAAGCTCGGAAACGGTGGCACAGCTGGCAGCATAGCTGGTGACGTATCACTTAAACGAACAGCTTATGATTATGGCACATTGGCTTTTAATCGCTCCGACATTGTAACTTTTACCGGTACGATCAGCGGTGAGGGGGAAGTGCTACATCAGGGAGTGGGGACGACAATCTTTACTGGTGATAACAGCTATTCCGGTGGTTTAAGAGTTGAAAAGGGCACCGTTCAAGCCGGTATTATCAAACATGCATTTGGTCGTGGTCGTCTAATGGTCAACAGTGGTGCAACGGCTGATCTTAAGGATTTCGACACTACTGTATCGGGATTACTTGACGGCAAAGATGGTGGTGGGGCGATTGCACTTGGAGCTGGCTCACTAACGCTCAATCAAGACTTCAACAGTACATTTTCCGGCATCATCTCTGGCGCTGGCGGGCTGAAAAAAAATAATTCGGGCAGTCTGACTTTGTCGGGCGTTAATAACTATGATGGTGCCACCGAATTGAATGATGGCATACTTAAACAAGGTATACAAAGCGCTTTTAGTAGCACCTCAGCTTATACGATTGGTATAGCTGGCACATTAATGCTGAACGGTTTCAATACACATATGCTCTCCCTCAGTAATAATGGAGTGACAGATTTTGGCGGGACAGGTGGGGCAATATTGTCTATTCTAGGCAATTATACCGGTTCCGGCCTTCTTTTGTTGAATACCGTTTTGGGCGATGACCTGAGCCCCGCAAACTCCTCCAGATTTTGGTAGAGTCCAATCCTTGGTAGGAGATGGACAATGAAACGCTCACGGTTTTCAGACGAACAGA
>NZ_JACIIU010000051.1 GCF_014205685.1 Paenochrobactrum gallinarii | reverse complement strand
AGGCTTTGTTGCCACCATGATCCGCACCCGATTTGAAGGAAAGATCATGATTGAGCCGCAAGCGCGCTTGCAACAGCTGCAATCCGGGACGCGGACACACCTTCTTCCAATCTGATAATGACCGAACCGCTGAATATCTCAACGCGAGAAATGGTTGGTGTTACCGGTTCGATGGTTTGCTTCTCGACAACGATTGCTGCAAACTCCGTCTCATCCTCAGGCGCAGGCAACACAAGCTTGCCCTTGCGCGCCAGTGTGCGCCACGAAGACAGGTAATTTGCGCGAACGCCATAACGCTCTGCGACTTGCTGGACGCTCACGCCAGGCCGCAAGCTTTCCGAAACAATCCGCGCCTTTAAATCGGTCGACCACTGGCGATGTTTACCACGCTTACTCTGATCTGTTGTGAGAAACTCTATTCGAGGCTCCATGGAGAAACTCCGGTCTGTCCATTCAAAGCCTCTTAATGACAGATCAGAAAATCAAACAGAATGTGGGGCCAAAACACCGCTTACGCTACTCATCGCCTACATACCCTTTCAAATTGAGGGTCGAAACAAGCGTCATAAGTGTCATAAGCGTCATAACTATTGATTTCATTGGGCTTTTCCATGACGCTTAGATTGTGAATGACGCTTGCATGTGTCATAACGGGAGAAAATGACGTTTGATTTTCAGTCATCAGATTTCCCCGCTACCGATAGTGTTATCTGGCGCGTTATGACGCTTGTATGTGTCATGGCCGTTATATGCGTCATGCGAATTATTGTTATTTTTCAATTCACTAGCAGAACCCATGACACTTATGACACTTGTGACGCTTGTTTTTGACGTGTCTGAGAGATACCTGCTAAACGCATCATCAAAATCAGCGCGGGAATAAAACCGCTGGCTCATGTCACGCTTTGGAATGATGCCATATGACTTTAATAGTTTGGCAATGCCGCGCGTTGAAATAGGCTTGCCAACGCGCCACTCATTCCACGGGCTTTCTTCCAGTTCACAAAGAGCATCCAATAGCTCGGTGCTGCCAATTCGATCAGAGTGCCTTGCTTCAAATACCTCAGCAATATCACGAAGCAGCAGAACGCCAGCAGATTGCGGCTCATCATCAGACTGGGTTGCAGCCCCGACAAGTGCCATCCTTATCGTTCGCGGCCATTCGCCACCGACTGCATCAGCAATAGCACAAATCGCTCGGGCATTGTCCTGTGCGCGGTCATTCAGATCAACCGGTACATGTGGGTCACTGTTTCGCAATGTTTGCTCATTGTCAGCCGTCCAGCGTGCTGCTTTCTGCCGTAAATGATGAAATTCATGAATGCGGTCAGCGCGGAACCGTTCAACAGCTTCTCCTTCCTGTTTACGGCGAAGGCGAACAACCAGCGCCCTATCTTCAAGCGTGTCGGGCAGTTTTCCAATCATGGCGATGCATTTGGGTGCCCATACCTTGAATTGACGTGGTTCATGGTCATCGCCAACCGAGCGCCACACAAAAGCACTGAGCCGATTGTGGCCACCATTCAAAACACCCCGCAATTCATCATTGGCTTCTAGGAATGTGTCTGCTTCATCAATCAGCACCGTGGGACGGTATTTCTCTATGACACGAAACAAAACAGACGTACTGATATTAACCGCGTGCATGGCTTTGGGCACTAGCGCGCTCATAACCGACAAAGCGGTAGTTTTTCCGCATCGCTTTTCAGGGGAAACAAACGCCAGCACAGGCGAAATATCTGCCGTGTCATGCGCCCATGCGTGAAGAGCCCAGACGGCCATCAGCGGAGCGCTGTGCTCAGGTAAAACCGAAAAGCGCTGAATTGTTGCTTGAATTTCTGACAGGAGCGTGGAGCCGTCTACAGGCTCAGCCCACAGCTCCACATCCTCGAAAGGCTCTGCTTCAACTTCATCGGGTCCCTTTGGCCGTTGAGCCTCCACAAACTTATCGAGAAAGGAAACACGCAAGCACAAGGCTTTCGCCTCAGCTTCACGGCATTGCTCATATTCAAGCGGAGAGAGCTTTGCCAATTCAGCAATCTTGGCATCAGCCTGTGATTGAGTAAATGGAATTTCGATGGCTTCAAAAGCACCATCATCGGGCATGGCGTGATTATTCATGCAGCAGCCCCTTTCATCATGAGAATATCGTTCCAGTCACGGCCATCAGGAGCAGGCAAAAGACTGACCTTCCAGCCCAAGGCCGTAGCGCGGGTTGCCAGCGCATGACCAGCTTGCTGCCCCGCTTCATCGCCATCAGTTGCAACTGTTAGCAATGCCGGATTGGCCGGCAATGTCAGGGCTTTCATCCCGCTGGTGGATAAAGCCGCCCAAACAGATACCGAGCCACGCACCAATCCTGAAAGAAGCGATAAGCCTGTTTCTATACCTTCACACACAATCAGCTTGTCCGAACCGTCAGAAAGCCGCACAGCGCCACCAGCAACAGAGCCAAGCATTGCCTTGGCTGGCTCAGTCTTAGCTTTACCCATTCCATCAGCGCGTAAATATGTACGATGAATTGCCAAGCGTTCAGCCCCTTCTACCAGCGCCACCATGGCAGGCAGTTTCTGCCCGCTTGGATGCCAACATGAAGGATGAAACCGCAAGCTCTCCCCAAGGGGGCAATTAATGCCACGGGAGCGCAGATAGTTTTCAGCGAGTGTGCCGTGAATAGGCTTGGCCACATTCCAACAATCAAGCGCTCGCGTTTCTTGGTTCTTGGCCTTTTCTTGCTCTTTGAGCCTGTGAGCTTCCATTTCTTCAAATGACGGCGGCGCATAGTGACTGGACCCTTCAACCAGTCCCAGACCTTTCAGAGCATCTAATATGGACAGAAAATCACAACCAGCATGACAGTGCAGCAGTAGCCGTCCGTTATGCCCATCTGAAATACTTAGGGCTGGGCTTTTGGTGTTGGCATGAGCTGGACAAAGGCACAGACCATAGCGGCCATGCCAGTGCCCATTTAGTGCCCTTGTGATTGTTTGGGCGCTGGTGCTCATGCTGCACTCGCTTCTGATTCACCCCGTGAAACCTTGGAGCGCAAAACGTAGCGTGCGTGTGTGCCTTTAAACTGGCCGCCATGTGGTTCGTGAATGGTTTCAATCTCAATGCCACGCTTTCTAAGGTCAAAGACATACGCAGACCAGCGCGGCGCGGGATTATCAATTGGGGTGCAGCCTTTAGCGCCAGCTGCAATAAGGCATTCGAGCGTCCAGCGCTCACGGCCTTTAACACTGACATTAAACAACGCAGCACCATCATGGCTAACGGTATAGCGCGCTGCCTTCCAAGGCTTACTTTTATCAGACATGGGAAATCCTCTTTCAACAGAGGACGGGTGGGGCTATAGTCTACATGTGAGATAGATTACCCTCGGCCCCGTCCATAATGGCGGGGTCATTTGTTTATGCGGCAGAGCGTTGAGCTTTAGCGGCTTCAATCACAGCTATAATTTCAGAGCGCGGCCAACGAGACAGCGCCCCAATTTTCACAGGTTTTGGCACAGTGCCATCAGCAACGCGCCGCCAGAAGGTGGGAATGCTCACCTGTAGGACTTGTGCGCCTTCACGTGCAGTCAAAAGAGTGTCGGTGATATTCATATGTCAGCCTCGATATTCGTTGATATGGGCTGACCTTAAATTGAGAACAAATTATGAACCGATGCTTGAGGTCTTTTTTGTTTGCAACCATCGGCTAAATGTTGAAATCTAGCTAGACCAATGGTTACCTCAAGAAATATAACATAACCACCGGTTCCAGTATTGTTAATGCTATGATTTTACACGATACTGCGCGCAATTTGACGAAAATTTACAAGCCATTCGTCATACCATTTTTTACTTAACCCCTTATTGTTGATCATGAATAAAGGCTCATCGGCTTTCACGTCATATGCAGCGGCAAGGCTCTTGGCTATTCTTGCCCCTTCTCTGTCTGATGCAAAAGCAATCTCTCTAAACTTTTGCCGTGCGAGGCTGTTTAAGACCTCATAACGCTCCCTTTTTTTATCGCCTTGTCCGCCTTTTTGACCACTTTTTCGGTTTTTTTCTATAATTTCATAGTATTTCAATGCTGCTTTTTCATGCTGAAACTTCCACCAAGCGTCACGATATAAAAACCCGATTTTAAACGCGTCTTGGCAATCATACATATGCCCCGCCCGAATATTTTCTATCTCATCTTCTAGGCTGTCGAAAAAGCTCGCTGTTTCCTCAGGGGCTGCGGCATCTTCCTCTGCTGTTTTGAGACTGCTGTAAAGCCTGTCAAAACTTGTCATTATTTGCGAGGCATGCCACTCTTCTGATCTTGGCCCTCCTTGGAAGGCGACAAGTTCAATTCCCCACCCCTTTAGCCCATCAAATTCTTTCGCTGCCATCTCCCGTGCTTCCCGTGCATTGAGCTCTCCCTGTGTCAGCATATGAGCAATACGTCCAATTATAGCAGGCAAAGCACGCATCCATTGCTCGCTATCCATATCAAGGTTTAATGATTTAACGATATCGCTTGCCCATAAATAGGCATCATTAATGCTAGGGACATAGCCATTATCAGAGAACGGCCCATTCAATCCGTAAAGATTGCAACTTTCATCACCAAGTTGAGAATCCTCGCCTGCAGATATTCTAAGTCTTCGATCCACTTTCTCGTCACTGAAAAAAAATTCAGCTAACCGCTCTGCAAAGGTGCCGTTATAAGGTGTAAAGTCAGATAAAGACTTATCGCCATCTTCTTCTGAATGGCCCGCCTCTTTTAGTATAATATTTTTTTTCATAGGCCTGCTCCCTTCACCATTTTAACAACCTGCCCATTCTGGCCGGTGACATGTTGCGACCAGCGCACCATCAAATTGCGCCTTTGCTCAATAAAATCTGTTCTGCGATAGGCACGCTCTACTGAGCCACCAACCACATGCCCTAAAACAGTCTCTGCAATATCGTGCGGCGTTTCGGTTGCCTCTGCGATCCAATCCCGTAGGCTTGAACGAAAACCATGTGGGCGAGCCTCCAAGCATGCCCTTTCCATGAACCTCGACATAGTCGCATCTGAAATCACGCCCTTACGGACGCTTGGGAATAGAAACCCCTCACGCGCATGCCTACGCGCTTGCTCAATCACCTCCAAAGCGGCGGGAGATAACGGGACACGAAACTCTGTTGTAGTGTCTTTCCGGCCTTTCATACTCTCTGCCGGTATTGTCCAGATATCCCCGTCTATCTGCTCACCACGGATAAAGCGTAATGGTCCAGAGCGAACCCCTGTTAGGATAAGCAGCCGCAGAGCAAGATGTGTTACAGAGCCATCAGACAGCCCCGCATAAAAAGCAGGAACATCGCTCCAAGGCATGGCAGGGATATTTTGGGGACTGTTCTAAATTTTGTGTAAGTGCCTTTATTTTCCCTTATCCTGTTTGGATAGACATAAAGAGGTACTTCACATGGATGAAGCCAAGATTA
>NZ_JACIIU010000050.1 GCF_014205685.1 Paenochrobactrum gallinarii | reverse complement strand
AGCAACCTTGACCGTAACTAAAAAAATGAACATTAATTAAAAGGCGGGTCAAGTCTCGGTGGAAAAACCGGGTCAGTTCTCAGTGGTAATCAACAGTGAATATATTGTCGCGTCATGCTGACATATGCCTGTCCATCGAAATGAGCAATAATCCATCAAAAGCTAAAGCTATTGCAAGGCGTACATTACTTGAACTTGCTCCGCTCTATCAAGGTGAAGCAATCATCAGCCTGCTTGTAGAAGCCCTATCTCCCCCACCTTCACCGTCAGAAAAGACAAGCCAAGTTACAAAATTCCCGATTATTATGCCAGAGTTTGAAGCACTCTCAGAATACAGAACAGCGCTAAGAGAATTTGATATTAATCGAGAAATACAAGGGGTTAAAGAACTTCTCGTAAATCAGCAATATACCTTTGACCTGCTTCATTACGATCATGATAGTGAAAAAATCCTCTGGCTTCATATGGGATATGGCTTAGCAGAACAAACTGAGGTTTTGAATAAATGGAAAGAGCAATCACGACCTGCAGCACAGCAATTGGTGTCGCTGATCAAACAATATTATGACAAAGACATCAAATCTATCGAGGTTGCCTGTCTTGATCCACTGCTGAAGCATAGCCGGAAAGACATCGCTGTTTGGGCTTTAAATGATGCAGATCAACTCACCGGTAAAACTGGAACTGCACAAAAAATTGCGGCATGGCGTGAAGCTGCATTGGAAGAACTTAATGTCATGCTGAACAATCCGACCGGACTCAATGAGGAAAAACTTCGCCAGCAATTAACTGCAGAAATCCATAAAATCGTACAGTCTTCCTATCAGAATGATTTCAACACCGAGCTAACGGTATTGATACCCGAATAGCCCACCAACTTTGGCTCCGACGCTCATTCGATTTTTAACAATGGATGGGTTTACACAGCTCATAGACAGTTAAGCTGCCTATAGCACACAGGCAACAACCATCCGTCTCCTAAATTCAAATAACCCAAGCGCTTCTTTTTAACATGAGAAGCGAATGACTTTGCGTATTCAAAAAAGGAAAAACATGATTATTCAAAACGGTAAATATGATGAGGCTTCAATCCGTAACAATATGATGCTCCTCAAGACACTTGCCCAGGACATGGAAGCATTTCTGAATGGGCACGGACCGACAGAAGAGGTCCTTGCTCAATCTCCTGTTATAGAGAACTGGCGGCATTCAGAGCGTTACGGCCCATGCCTTGTTGGCACCCTTCACTCTCATCCGCTGCTTGGTGACATTATACCAAACGGTATTACATCCCAATTGTGGCTGATGAATAAAGATGAAGGCTGGGCCCGAACTCTGAGCAGATTTTACAGATTAGGGCAGCCACTTTCCCGCTAGTCTAAATGATCAGAACGCATCAACCTCTCGTAACTTACGTGGCCAAGGCAGAAACTATCTCTGCCTTGGTTATGAGGAGAACAAACGTAAGCGGTCAGCTGATGGCGTTGGACTTGAAGTTCCAAGGCATGAGATCTTCGATTTCTGTTACAGGCCATCCTTGAGCGATGTGGCTTAAGGTTTGGGATAGCCAGTTAAGCGGATCGACATCGTTCATTTTGCATGTCTGGAGAAGCGTTGCCAGTGTGGCCCAAGTCCGACCGCCGCCCTCACTTCCGGCAAACAGGCTGTTTTTCCTTGTAATTGGCTGTGGTCTGATGGCACGCTCGACAATGTTGCTATCGATTTCGATCCGGCCATCCGTAAGGAACCGCTGCAGCGCTTCGCGCCGGGTGAGTGCGTAGCGGATTGCTTCGGCCGTTTTGGACTTACCGGAGACCTTACTCCATAAAGCCGCGCTAACGCCTGCTGCTTCAATCAGCATTTTTATCTTTTCAATCGAAGCCAGCACTCCTGTCACTACAGGAGTGAATGACCTTGCTTATTCAAAAATCAGGAACAACCTATGATAGTCCAGAACGGCAAATTTAATGAAGCCTCTATCCGAAATAATATTCGTCTTCTGAAAGCGCTCGTAGAGGATATGGAAGCATTTCTTGATAGGAACGGACCGACAAAAGAGGTTCTGGAACAATCTCCTGTCATAGACCACTGGAGCATGTCAGAACGTAACACGCCTTGCCTTACGGGAAGCTTCTATCATCACCCTATACTGGGGGAACTCATTCCCAACGGCATCACTTCACAACTCTGGCTGCTTAACAAAGACGAAGGTTGGGCACGCACACTGAGCCGCTTTTACAAATTGGGCAAACCGCTTGTGCGCTAATCTAACCGTTTAAAAACCGTCGCTCTATCGTAACAAACATGACCAAGGCGGAAATCATCTGTCTTGGTTACGCGAAATTTTCTTCATCATTAACGCCATCCCGAGTGTAATAACAAATCACTTTCACACACATAATTTTCGAAGCGATAACCACCTCCTATCGTATCCTGTTATTGACCCGGCGAAACTCCTAATTTAAGATAACCAAATATCGGAGCGATTCATGTCTGCATCAACCACAATCAGAACAAAGCGTGAAGCACTGCAATTAACACAAAAAGAATTGGCTGTACGCCTCGGCCTCGAAGAGAATGGTGAGAGAACCATTCGCGGATGGGAGAACGGCGAACATGTCCCTAATACACATATGCTTTTGGAAATAAAGAAATTGACTAGCTCCCCACGCTTCCCTTCTTCCGATAATCCGACGTTTAAATTTATTGACTTATTTGCAGGTATCGGTGGTATCCGGCTGCCGTTTCAGGAATTGGGCGGTGAATGCGTTTTTACATCAGAATGGGATAAATTTGCTCAAAAAACCTATCAGGCAAACTTTGGTGAGAAGCCAAGCGGAGACATTACCCAGATTCCCGCTCGTGATATCCCGGAACATGATGTGTTATTAGCCGGCTTCCCCTGCCAAGCATTTTCACAAGCCGGATTAAGACAGGGATTCTCCGATACTCGCGGAACTATGTTCTTTGAAATCCAACGCATCCTTGCTGCCCGTCGGCCTGCTGCATTCCTGCTTGAAAACGTAAAGCAGTTACGTGGTCATGACAAGGGACGGACACTAAAAACCATTTTAGACATTCTCAGCGGCCGAACGGTCACGAATTTACCCGATGATATTCCTATGTCAGAAGAAGCCCGTGCCAGCCTCTCACAGAGTTTAAACTACGAAGTCAGCTATGAAGTTCTGCGAGCTGCTGATTTTGGTGTTCCGCAAAATCGTGAGCGTATTTATATCGTCGGCTTCAATCGCGATAAATTGCCGGATATCGACCTGAAACACTTTTTCAGCAGCCTTAATAAACCAGGTACTGCTAAGCTTGGATCAGTTTTGGAAGATAACAGAAGTGTAGATCCCAAATATACGATCTCTGACCGCCTTTACGCAGGACATAAACGACGCAAAGAAGAACATAAAGCCAAAGGCAATGGTTTTGGCTTTAGCCTCTTCACCAAAGAAAGCCCATACTGCAATACGATTAGTGCACGTTACTACAAGGACGGTAGCGAGATCCTGATTGATCAGTCAGACATAGGGAAAAACCCGAGAAAACTAACACCAAAGGAGTGCGTTCGTATTCAAGGCTTTCCGGAAAACTATGATCTAAGTGCAGTTTCTGACGCACAGCTTTATAAACAGTTCGGAAACTCTGTTTCTGTCCCTGTTATAAGGGCTATTGCTCAGAAATTATACAAAATCCTTCAAGAATAAGTTTTTATAATAGCTATAATCCCTCAGAATACGATTCTGAGGGATTACCATGAAATCTTGCACATATAACGGTACAACTTTTGATCTAGCTGCGCCTGATACACTAGAATTTGAGAACGATTATTATCGTATAATTTATGAAACGTTTTATGTGCAATTTGACGGCAGCACACTGCTACCACATATTGACTTTGATAATTTCATACAAAATAATTTCAATGTAACGCCTGAACAACTGGCGCTTAACGAACAAATCAAAGTTCAAAAAAACCCTATTTCCAAAACACTGTATCCGTTTTTTCTCAGATACCCTGTATTCTCAGGGGTGTTTGAAAATATTACCGTTTCCAGCGACATCATAATAGCGCATGCCGAATACATAGTAGGCGCTAAATGCTCCGCAGCAAACTTCATTTCCATCAAAAAAATCATAGATGACTGGAACAGAGTGCGCTGGACAAGAGATCAAAAGATAGCCGAGCGTCAGTCAGGTGTATCCACCCTCGGCACTATATCAGAAAGACTTCTCGAAACGGCGCTTGAAAGTTTCATAGACGAAACTCAATTTTTCAAGAATACCAACACAGAAATCCAATCATATGGCGATTTTGTCTTAATGGCCTTGCCTAATAATTTATGGCTTTCTGTTAAATCCAATTTCGCCAGAGAGCGCCTTCTCGCATCGGGTTTTAGCACCGATATAATTGGAGTAGGGTCTTTCACCGACCACAATGAATTCACCAGCTCCGCCAGAATACGAAACTTCCAAAAAGTGGGATTTCTAGCGATGTACATTCCAGATATTCCAATTACAAAAGCACAGGTTGATGCGACAACCTCAACCTACGAACTGGCCATTGATCACTTCACGGCCAAGAATTTACCATTACCAGTTAATATTAACGGCAAACCCTTTTTAAGAAAGCTTTCCGATATTCCGAACGATATTGGAGAGCTGCTTTCTGAAAAGAATCTAAAAAAGCGAACCACAATCGGTTTTTAAATTCCAGATAATTATCACGCTCTGAATTTTGGGGTCGCCTGAATGTCAAAAGAGTTCAATGAAGTTCAGCTAAATCACTTCAATGCACAAGAAGGAGCTTACTCTGTAGTAACGGAACGTGAGAGTAAGATTGACTCGCAAATTACGATTACAGGAAAAGAAAAAACCATAGCGCTTGAGCACTTTGGTGAAGAAAATATTCACAAGGGCCGAGCCAAAAATAATAAAAAACTTGCAAATAAAGAATTCAATCTATTTCCAAGTGGGGAAGTGATTACACTAAACATAGTTTTTCCGAAACCTATGAAAAATGAAGTACGGATATATTTAAAAAAAGCAAAATTCAAACCTAAAACTGGCGAAATATGGTTCATATTGACCTGAGCCCCAACACTCCTCCATTTTTCAGGAGAGTCTTAGATTTTAACATTGGCCTTAAGCGGCCCGTTTTTCTAGAGCCATTTTTATGGCGAACTCATTCGGCGTAGCATTGCCGAGTGAAGAGTGCGGTCTGTTTTTGTTATAATCATCCTTCCATGCTTTGATCTCAGTGCGCGCCTGAGCAAGCGATGAGAACAAGGTCTCGTTTAGGCATTCATCGCGGAAACTACCGTTGAAACTTTCGACAAAGCCATTTTGCATTGGTTTGCCCGGCGCGATGTAGTGCCATTCAATGCCTGTTTCCTGACACCACTTGAGAATGGCATGACTGGTCATTTCTGTCCCGTTGTCAGAAACTATCGTTCGTGGCTTGCCGAGTTGACTGATCAGGTAATC
>NZ_JACIIU010000049.1 GCF_014205685.1 Paenochrobactrum gallinarii | reverse complement strand
TTGCGCTGACCACGGACAGAAGCATGTACCCGGGTTGACATCACACGAAGACAGCAACGCAAACAGGAACGTAAAAATACAGATAGGATCAACGCTGTAGCTATGGCGTGTATTCGCACGTCAAAAAATGCTTGACATGGAAGACCCCGTTACCGAAGTCCTGAGCCTAAGTAGAGCTCCCAATGTAGTCTTAGGTTTATGAACAGACACAATAATTTTATGAGCACTGAAAAGGATCCTGTTGCAAAGATTTTCTGTTTTTGCGTTGAGAGAATTTTCGTCTGGTTATCTTGGCTCGGAAACAGCGTCGATTGGTTGTGTCGCAAATTTTTCAGTAAGTTAAAGAGCGTGCGCATCCTTGGCCGTAGTTATGCTGCGAGCTCCGCAAAGACCTTGAATGGTGATTGGTTGTCGTTTGTGAACTGGATCTTTCGGATCATGTGGGTTACTTCGATGCCTGCGCCTGTGAATTTCAGGATGGTGTTGACGGCGTGCAGTCCGGCCAGATTTGCTCCATTTTTGTCAATGACAACCTTCTCAGGAGTGCTGTTGGTTGTGATCGCCTTCTTGACTAAGCCCCGAGCTGCAACCAGATCCCGACGTTCAGACAACAGGAAATCAAGGGTTTGCCTATTACGGTCAACGGTCCGGTACAAATAGGTCCACTTGCCCCGAACCTTGATGTAGGTCTCATCAACACGCCAGGAACTTGACAGTGCGCCGCTTTCGCATCTGAGCCTGAGTGGCGATTTGAGGCGAGTAGCGAACACCCCATCAATTCAATGTCGCATGAGTGACGTTGATACCACGTTCGGGCAGGATTTCTTCATGGTCACGATAGGAAACCGGATAACGCACGTTAAAGAAAACCGCGTGCAGCATGACACTTTTAGGAAAGTGAGTTCCCTTGAAATCGACCGCCATCCGCTTCCAACTCACTCAATTATTCACAATGACCGGCACATAGTTCAGCAATGATGAAAAATTGCAACACTACCTCTTTTTGCGCCGCAAGATTATGTTTGTCGGTTGAACACCGAGCATAACCAATAAGTGTGTTCGTCATAACGCTGTGCCTAACCTATAAGGTACTTTCACTGAAATAATAGCGTACCAATCAATTGAGGCAATCAGTATTCCGATAATAGCAGGCTTTTTATGAGCTGAATGCAGATTAAGGATAATGTCCCTTGAACGACCTCTTGCGAACACCGGTAGAACAGCAGCTTATCTTATTCGGTGAAGCTGGCATCACCGACGCCGTGCTTCCGGCAAAGTTCCAACCGAGAAATAACTGCTTCGCGCTCTTTCAAAATGCTGATGATCAGACGCCTGTAAATAGTCACGTTTCATTCTCTGGCCTTTTCATTAGGCCAGAGCTTATTTCAATATGGATTATGCCAAAGAGGTAAGGTCACAAAGCCTTATGCTCCAGGAACGTCCACTTGTGCGTATGCCCCACATAAAAGCGGATTAGAACCGATAGAAGAAGTCCGCCTTCACTGTATGATCTTTCGTACGTCTCGCAAGCTGGCCCTGATAAGTCAGGCCGAGGGATATATCTTGACGCAGATTGAGTTGTAATCCAGCCTGAACCATGAGGGCATCACGATCGGGTGTCAGACCATCAATGGTGAATGCATTGCCACCTGTAAAATTCAACTGAGCAGTTGGCTTTATCTTGCTGTTATGCTGCCAGCCTGCGGAAAAATTCGTGCCAAGACTGATTGTATCTGAAAGCATATAAACCTGCCCCAAACGCAAACCGAGTATCGTACTGGCCATATCGGCTTTGTTCTCGGTGCCGGATAAGCTGCTTGAGCTAACGCTTTCTGTAAATGCATCGGTTTTGACATGACTGTAAGCGAGACCTGCGAAAGGCGTGATCTGTGCAACCTGCGTATCAAATGTATAGCTCAATTCTGCGAAAGTCTGATAAGAACTGCCGTGGAAATCAGTACTGTTACCGTCATTGATTTCCTTGAAGCTGACCGTGCGATTGCTATCAATATCATGCAGACCGGCCGCAGCACCAAAAATGAGTTTCAGGTTATCCCACTCACGCCCGCCATAAACGCCGAGCTGATAGGTGTCGATTGTTGCATTTGCATTACCGCTGTACAGTGATGAGCGCATATAGCCTGTGAACAGCCCGACATGCCAGTTCTCGCTTGCCAGATTATCAATGCCGGTAACGAAGCCGGTGAGACTGCGCTTCATACTTTGTGCATTGCCGTCGCTGTCAATGCGGGCTGTGGCACTATAAACCTGTCCCCACATTCCATTGGAGAGCGGCGCATTCAGTCCTTGTGCGGGCAAATTAAGGTGAGTGTCAAAAGCATCGGCCATGCGTTTTTGTACGGCTTCGCGGGTCAGCGAAGTATCGAGCAATAAAGACGTTTGCAGAGAAGCATAGAGGTCGCCGGATAGTTGTGCATAGGCACCGGAAAGATCATCGTTGAGAGTTGAAACGGCAATGTTATCATAGAGTTGACTGCTGCGCCCCTGTGCTTCAACTGTGTCCGCCACAACAACCTGATTGCGCGTTTTTGCATCTTCTGCGAAGTGTCGGTCAGTTTGCGAGAAGCTGACATCGACTTCATGAAATTTGTAATCAAGACTGGCACCAATAAATCTGTAATTGGGTTTTACTTCTTCAAAATGTCCTTGAATGTTGGTGTCACTTTTCAGAAATGTACTGGTCTTGCCAAGCATGGCCAGTGTTTCAGCAACACTTAGGGGTGCGCCGCGTGTACCGCCGTTAAAAATTACAATTCCACCAAGATTGATCAATCCTTTGGCGCTAAGAGATGAGGTATTACCGTCTGCATTGACACGTATATCCAGTGTACTGCCTGGCTTCAGATCGACATTGCCATTGACGGCGAGTTTTCCGACAGCAGAATTACGGAAGTCGCCGGGGGAAATAAACGAGCCATTTTCTGCCAACACATCAGCAATTGTACCAATACCGCTCAAAATACTACCGGAATACGCTTTGACCAGTGATGTCACCGAGCCATTGATCATCAATTCACCGGCGAGAATATCGGTTGGGCCACGATAGCTGTTGTAACTATTGATAATAGTTACTCCGTACCCCTTTTGCTTCACTCCGCCATCGCCGCTGATGATATTGTCAATGTTAAACAGATTGCTGTGGTTGAATGAGAGGACAGATTGGTCTGCAATATCAATATTGCCAGTCACAGAACCGGTGGTACTGCCGTTGCCCAGTTCAAGCTCGCCCTCTTTAATGAAGGTACCACCGCTATAGCTGTGATCGCCGGTCAGTGTGAGTTTACTATTGTTGAGTTTGTAGACAGATTTTTCACCGGTCAGATAACCGGACACGGTTTTGTCCGTCACCGGAAAGAAGAAATTGCGCTCTGTCTCATATTGGCCTTCCGGAGAAGTGACATAAAAACCAGCAAGATCGGGATTTAACCAATATTCTCGCATATAATCGGCAACGTATTGATGCGTACGGGTTGTCGGATGAATCTCATCCCAAAACATAAATTCATTTTGTATTTCTGAACCTGCTGGAGCATCTTTACAGGCTGCAATTTTTATACAGGCATCGGCAGTGTTTTTATAGCCGAACAGATCCTGATAGCGCATCACGGTATTGAAAAATCCATTCATGTCCGGCGAATAAAGATTAACATCGAGATGGCTCTTACTGAAATCTGCCAAAGCATCTGCAATGACTTCGTTAAAAGCACGTGTTGCCTCATGAGCCAGAGGAGAACTACTATTATTAAAGCGGGGGACTTGCGCAAAATCCGGCATGTCTGGAATGAGAAAATTCCGCCCGCCGGCTTGATAAAACCGCTCTAATGCCTCGAGCAGTTTATCTTTTACGAAGTTGGCTTTGTCTTGAATGGATATACCTTTTTTCATTGCATCCAATGCATCATTAGCGCCGGCCCAGAGCGTAATAATGGAATCGGGGGAGAATGTGTTGCCGCCACTTGCTTGCTCATTGAGATAATCATCAATCTGTTCGGTAATTGTCGGGGTGTATTGGCCGTCATTCGGTAAATAGGCGCTGCCTCCTACACTGTAATTGACATTTTCACTCCGGTTTTGGGTATTGTCGCCGTAATCCCCATTCCGGTTAGAGCCGAAAATGGAAAATGTCGTCCCTCTTGCCTGATTGGAAAAGAGGTATTCATCCCAAACGATCCCGTTACTGAAGCGTCCGTTAGTGGTGTTCATTCCGTCGATTGCGGTGATTATGTCCGGAAAAAAACCGTTATCACTTAGACTGTCGCCGAATATAACCGCCTTATTAAACGGAGATTTTTCGTGCGTTATTTCCTGCTGAGAAAAAGAAGCAGTTGACATGAGAAGATGGCTTGAAAATATTAATATAAATAATTGTTCTTTGTGGCCTATAATATTTTTCTTAAACATATACTCTCCTTTATTTTATTTATATACAATTATATTTTTCTCTTGTTGTATATTGCTAAAATTAGGGGGAATTTATTAGTGAGGCAGATAGTTGTTCGACTAGGCCAAGGAGGGCGATTCACTGCATCACGTCGGTGCCGTAACATTAACTTATGATCGGACAAATCTCGGTCTTTGAGCGTATTTTTACGCTTCATTCAGGACTGCTATTTTAAGTCGGATCTGCATGGCAGACTGGCGGAGAAAACGATGATTTGGTGACATCAACTGATTGTTGGGAAATTAATGAAGATTATAAATGGTTATGCCGCAAATTTTTCATCATTGCTGAACAATATCCCGGTCATTGTGAATAATTGGGTAAGGTGGAAGCGGATAGCGGTCGATTTCAATGGGGCACAGTTTCCCAAAAGTGTCATTTTTATACCGTGTACTTTTATACTCGCTATTCGGTTTTCTATCGTGACCTTCAAGAAATTTTGGCCGAACGCGGTATCAAAGTCTATCATGAGACATTGATACCGATGAGGTGTTTGCTACTCGCATCAGGTCGCAGAACAGGCTCAGATGCAAAAGCGGCGCACTGTCAATTAGTGGCGTATTGATGAGACCTACATTAAGGTTCGGGGCAAATGGGCTTATCTGTGCCGAGCGGCTTACCGCGAAGGTCAAAAGCTTGATTTCATGCTTTCCAAGCGCCTGGATTTGGCTGCGGCGCGCAGGTTCTTTAAGAAAACGATCACCTCCAACGGCGATCCCGGGAAGGTCGTTATTGATAATAAGCGAAGCCAATCTGGCTGGTCTGCAAGCCGTCAACGCGATCCTGAAATTCACAGGAACGAGCGATATGATCAAAATCCGGCAGATCAAATGTCTCAATAATATCCTTGAACAAGACCACCGCTTTATAAAACGCATCTCTAAGCCAATTTTGACTTCAAAGCATTCCATTCCGCTTAAGCCCCTATCGAAGGGATCAAGGTCGCCCACATGATCCGTAAAAAACAATTCGCAAACGTGTAGTTGCCCCCGAAAGATCGGTCATTTTTACTGGTTAATTTGCTCCGCGATAAACTCACGGGGTGAACGATATCCTAAAGCTTTATGTGGG
>NZ_JACIIU010000048.1 GCF_014205685.1 Paenochrobactrum gallinarii | reverse complement strand
GCAACGGTGCATAGGCTAAAACCCAGCGATTGATTGTTGAGTGGTCGACTTCAAAACCACGTTCCAGAAACATTTCTTCGAGATCCCGGTAGCTCAAAGGGTAACGCAAGTACTAGCTTACCGCCTGAAGGATCAGGCAGGCCTCAAACTGACGGCCTTTAAAGTCATTTTTGGAGTGGTGTTTGAGCTTCTCAACAATAGCATTTAACAGCATGAAGGTCTCCAGTATCGAGAGACCAGCATCCAATATGATGATTAAGCAATCACTAATTCAAAAACTTTGCGACACGCCCCCCCATGCTTGTATCCAAGGAGAAGCAGGTTTACATCCGCGCAAGTTGTTAAAGGGTTCATCATCCATTTTTATCGACGGTTGTGCGTCAGGACGCGTTGGTGATGCGATAGATTGCGGTGGTGAGGCATCAACGGGTTCTTTCAATGTCATGTTTGGCTAAGAGTTTTATTTTTATTGAGAGCAGCCATCAGCATCGGGCCAACGGAAAAACCAATAGTTTGAGCTTTTTCGGTTAAGGCTTGCAAATATCCGCCTGCTGACTGGATATGATTGCTGCGTTGTAAAATACAAGAAATGATGATTGCTGTTGTTTCTTGGCCAAAACAACTCAAAGCGCGGCTGTAAGCAGTCGGACTTATTCCTAAAAATCCGCGAATTTGGTCGCATAATCGGATCAAATCGCGCCAATTCGATATTCCATTCACTGCATATTCTTCAATGTCGGGACATGCTTTCAGAATTAAGCTCAACGGATAGTTCTGAACCGGTCGAAGATTATAGTTCGGTTTCTCGATTTGTATGTGTTTTGAAGTTTGTTCAATTTCGATTATAGATTCAGTATTAGAATTAGTATGATGCTGCTCAATTTGAACATCAGTGGCGCTCAAATTATTAATATTTTCCTTGATATTCAGTGCGTTATCAAGTTTTTGACGCAAGGCATTCATTTGGGCGTAAATTTGACGCAAGGTCTCAAGGCTGGCTTTACGGGGCAATGTATCAACAATTGCCCTGAATTCTCTGTGGAGAGCTTCCCAAGGGCCAGCCATACTCTGTTCAAGCGCAATTTCTATCAGCTTGGCAATATCGCGTCGCTGCAATGTGATGCGCTCACGGGTTCTGCGCAAATTTGCATTATATTCGCGAATTTCTTCTGCTGCTTTGGCAATTTCATCAGCACGCAACAATAAAGGCGCCAAAGAAAAGCCGAAAGCTTCTTCTATGTCCCCTGCTCTGCTTTTATGGGCGTAACGTTTGCCGTTCGGGCTATCACGGCGAAAAATCAAACCGCTTTGGACCAATGCCGAGAGATGGCGGCGTAAAGTCGGACCAGTCATACCGTGGGCACGTAAGGAAAGTTGTTTGTTTGAGGGGAAAACAATGAGGTTTTCGCCCTCGGCAAGCGCATTATCGGGAAGGAATGATAAAAGAGCAGAAAGTACGGCCAATGTACGATCGCCAACCGAGAAGCGCGTACGCGCTTCACAAAGATCGCGATATAATTGCCACTTATCGACGGCCTTGCCGGCTTCTATATGATGACTGGCTTTCTGCAAGGCCAAAAGGCCAAGCGAAGCCGATCGGCTCCCGAACGGAGTCGTTGCAAGATTATTCAACATGTTCCTTTACCTTTCAAAAGGCAGAAGAAATCCAGCCGCCGGAAGACGTTAAAAAGACTTGACAGTGATTCGTGAAAATGCGATTCTCAACTTGCTTAAGGTTCGAGAAGGGCTTCCACGACGGTAACGTTTGGGGGCCTTTTTCTTTTGCTGCTCTTCTCCTCAGTGATAGTTCATTTTTGCGATAAGGCTGCCATATTATTGGTGGCTATAGTAACCTTACGGATTTGATATTTACTCTGTTTTAGCCGTCTGATTGCGGAATTCAGCGTAAAGTTCTTCCAGTTGATCAGCAATGAATTCTGCAAATTTGGGACCATCTATTGCTTCCATCGAGATTACTGCCTTTTTATCGGTCTTCCGCATTGAGAAACTTACTGTTCTATCTATAGCCCTCCACTGGCGGTGGGGGAATAGTTTTTTCTTTTCTATTGCAGCTTCTGGTTTCGGCTTTTGTAAATCTGCTAATAAATTCAGTAGGTTGATGAATCTATCATCGGATGGGAGGCTGGAAAACTGTGCGCTATTCATGGCGTTGAATAAAGCTTCCCGATTTCCTTCAACCTGCCAGCGCTTGCTGAAGTCATCCCAACGACCACGGCCGATGCCCGGAGCTTTACCAATGGCATGCAGTACAGCATGATCGATTGTCGAACCAATACGGATCATTTCAGAAATGTGGGATTTTCCGGTAGAGAGGGACGCGCAAATCGTATCGCGTTTAAAACCGGCTTGTTCTTGTGCATGGGCGAAGAGACATTTCTCAATGAAGGAGAGATCTTCACGGGCGGTATTTTCTTCACCTTGAAAAATAACCGCTTCTTCATCGCTCAATTCACGGATCGCGGCTTTGAATTTGATGCCGAGACGTTTGGCAGCTGCCAAGCGACGGCGACCATAGACGATCTGATATTGATCGCTTTTGCCACTAACCGGACGCACCAGACCTGGTACAATCTGGCCGCGCTCAAGTATGGATTGTGCAATTTCAGCAATCGCTTCATCATCATATGCGCTATCAAATCGATCAGAAATCGATGACGGCAGAATATCATCGGGATCAATTTCAATAACCGCAGCACCTTCTTTTAAAAGGCGCTCGGCCAGTTCGCTGCGCTCTTGCATTTGACGCACACCGGCTGCAACTTTCATCAAATGTGGTGATGACGAGCGCGGTATTTGAGGTTCATCTTTGGTGTCTTCGTCCAATTTGCCCAATACAGCGGCAAACATGCCTTTTGAATCTTTACGGCTCATTGGTCACGTCCCCATGCTGCGGTTATCAATCCTTCAATTTCCAGATTGGCGGCATTGATGGATTCAATGGCGCGATCATAGGTTTTGGGTGCGGAAAAGCGCGCCCTTTGCACTTCATAAAGGCTTTGCTTCCAAGTCAGTGCATCGGCCACAGCAGTGGAATTGGCAATGGCGTTAAGGAGCAGATCTTCACCAAAAACCTGTCGCATCAAGGCTTGCATATTGGCTTGCGGGTGGTCGTTGGCCTGAAATTTTGTAATCAGAAATTTGGCAAAATCCCAGCGGGCGCTCGCCCCTGCGTCATCCAATATTTGCATATAAGATGCTGCAAGCTCGAGAAACTTTGCCGTGGAATCCACATCCAGCATATGTGCCGGAACGGGTATTAAAACGCCGGTGGCAGCAGTGAGCGAAGATAATGTCAAAAAGTTAAGCGACGGAGCACAGTCCAATAGAACAATATCATAATCATCTGCGACTTGTTCAAGCGCCTGCGCAACACGCAGCAAAAAGCTGGTGCCGCCATTTTTGCGCATTTCCAACGCTACCGCGGTTTCAAACTCGGTCAGTTCAAGTCCGGCACAAATCACATCAAAACCGGCTATATGGGTTTTATGAATGATCTGGCTGGTTGGCACCGGTTCTTCAAACCGGATGGCAGAATATAATGTATCACCATTGCGATAATCAAAGCCGGGCAAGGCGCCATGCAGACTGGTTAAAGAGGCCTGCGGATCCATATCCACTGCAAGCACACGATAGCCGCGCAAAGCCAGCCAATGCGCCAGATGAATGGTCGTGGATGTTTTGGACGAGCCGCCTTTAAAATTGGTAACAGCTATGATCTGGCATTCCTCTCCCTCGATGCGGCGGGGATTAATCCATTTCTTGCGGCCGTTTTCGGCCAGATACATCCGTAGTTCCAGCACCTGATCAACACTGTATAAACGGCGGCCATTGGATGTGATTTCCGGCTCCGGCCCCTGCCCTTTCAAGGACAACTGGCGGATATAGGCCTCGGTTACGCCAAGCATATTGGCAACTTCAGTGGATGAGAACTGACGCATCACGCGCATTGCATCGGGTGGATATTGCGCCATCGCGAGATTGTTCAAAGCTTTGTCGAGTTTAATCGAAAAGCTATGCATGAATTGCTGACTGCTTAAATGACGAGACACTAAAATTCTCCTTAGACCATAGACCCATTCTGCACGGGTATGGTTAACAAGCAGTAAACGCGACCCAATTTACGTTAAATACACGAAATACGAATTTTAACCGTAACTACAATCTGCCAGATTCGTAAGCAATAAGCAAATGCTGGTTGGAGGCTGATTGAGGGGGCTCTGCGCAGCACACTGCCCCCTCCCCTCTTACCTATTTAGTCCGGTGATTTTCCGCCTGCGTCTGATATCCATAAAGCATCGATACTTTTGGAAGAGCATAGCATGCTGACCTGCGCGCCTGTGGCATAGGCAGTGAGCGCCAGAGAATAAATCGCTTTACCGTTATCCTTATTGAGGCCTTCACCATAGGCCAAATAGGCCCAACTATCTTTGTTCTCGCCTCTGAAATGTATTCTGGGTTGATAATTATTGGCGTTTACCCCAATGCCATCAACAAAGAATGTGGCTGTGTTCGCATTTTTAGGGCATTCAAATTTTGCTTCGGCTTTGGCTGCGGTTGTAATCAACGGGCAAAAAACAGCTGTAGCTAATATAGTAAATAAAGTCTTATATGTCATAGGGTTGCTCATTTATAAGAGTAAATTTATGTAAAGTATTTTGCTGTTATGAAGGGTTGTTCCCTTCTGTGATCCTGCGATAAAATAAAAACCCGGATTTGCTTATCGCAGAATATTATAGAGCGCTGCCGGTAATGTTTTTATTTTGTTTGTAGCTATGACCTTATCCAAAGTGAAGGCGGGACAGCTGGTTGAGGCATTTGCCGCACGTTTTTTCAACGACTGAGAGCTGCCGGTCAAGCATATGGTGTTAACAGCTTGAACTTCGACAGGAGCAGGGATTATATCGTCCACACTGTCTATAAGGCGCCCTAACTGATGGCGGCGATTGTCAATATAGGATGTCACTGCCGTATCCATGATAGGCGCTGTCGATTGATTTTCTGGCGGTATATTAAAGATAAAGCGGCGGTCTCTTAAATCATAGAAGTCATCATTAAGCACTATGCTGGTTCTGCTTTGTGCAGGCATAAGCGGATGAGAGTGTCCTAAAAGATGACCCATCTCATGCATTAAAATTGCATAATAAAGAATTTTAACTTTCTCTTTTTGTGATAATTCCTTTTTAATATTCTTCTCGAACTTTTCCCATGCTGAATCTGTAATACTATGTGCAGCAGGAAAATATGTGCCTGCAGTAATGGTTGGCACATGACGATATGTTAAAAGCCCGTTGAAACGGGATAACCCCTCCGTTTCGGGGGCTAAACTGACTGCCAATTGATTGTTGGAGTCAAACATCAATTGACCCGTAACCGTTGTTGTATCAACAGTCCTTATGTCGGCATTATGAACTGTCGCGGTTCCTGAGCGAAAACGGATGGGAACTTGTTCTGCCTCTAATTGCTGTTTTGTAAGAGCCCCCGAATTCTCCGGACATTTTCTCAGCCTTAATTAAGGGTTAGGAGTAATGTTAGGCATATGACTAGTCATAATTCGCATATTGAAATTTTGGGCGGTCCAGAACGTCGCCGTCGCTGGAC
>NZ_JACIIU010000047.1 GCF_014205685.1 Paenochrobactrum gallinarii | reverse complement strand
GATCTCCAATCATCCCGGTCCGCTCCTTTCAATGAAAGAGCTTATCTCGCGGCATCATTCACAAAAGAAAAGGTGGGGTGTTCGTCGCGCTCACGTTTGATCTTGTTATTTTCAGCCTCGTATTAGCGCTGCACAAAAGCATGAAAACACCACCATTTAAAATGTGCCCACATCTTTTTTCCAGAGGGGCCTTCCCGGACTTCACCGGTCCTGCCATATTTCTGGCAGTTCAGCATTTGAACTGATAATCGGCTCCGTTTAGTGCGCGAACACAGACACGGAGCCTGACCAGAAACCTTCATGATCAAGGAACCGGCTATGACAATGTATAATGTCTCCCAGTATAGAATAAAAGCACCTGTAGTGTGTTGTGAACACTTAGGCGTGCCAAGGCGGAAATCATTTCCCGTCGAAATGCTTAACCGCGTGTTTAGAAGCACGAAGCATTCATAAAATAGCAAAATTGGTCGCAACAGACGTTCTTTAAACAAAGCCGTCTGACCATAGCTTTCATTCAATTTCTCTGTGTGACGACCATCACAGCAGAGCTTGCAAACTGGTGCATGGCTATGCACCGGAACAGGAGAACTTATGTTTTCTCAAATCCCTATTGGAACTGTAAATCTATACAATAACCCGTTGCCAAGACGCATTTGGCAGCGCAACGTGAATATATTGTCGCGTCATGCTGACATATGCCTGTCCATCGAAATGAGCAAAAATCCTTCAAAAGCTAAAGCGATTGCAAGGCGTACATTACTTGAACTTGCTCCGCTCTATCAGGGTGAGGCAATCATCAGCCTGCTTCTAGAAGCCCTATCTCCTCCACCTTCACCGTCAGATAAGACAAGCCAAGTTACAAGCTTTCCGATTATTATGCCAGAGTTTGAAGCACTCTCAGAATACAGAACAGCGCTAAGAGAATTTGATATTAATAAAGAAATACAGGGGGTAAAAGAACTTCTTGTAAATCAGCAATATACCTTTGACCTGCTTCATTACGACCATGATAGTGAAAAAATCCTCTGGCTTCATATGGGATATGGCTTAGCAGAACAAACTGAGGCTTTGGATAAATGGAAAGAGCAATCACGTCCTGTAGCACAGCAATTGGTGTCGCTGATCAAACAATATTATGACAAAGACATCAAATCTATCGATGTTGCCTGTCTTGATCCACTGCTGAAGCATAGCCGGAAAGACATCGCCGTTTGGGCTTTAAATGATGCAGATCAACTCACCGGTAAAACTGGAACTGCACAAAAAATTGCGGCATGGCGAGAAGCTGCATTGGAAGAACTTAATGTTATGCTGAACAATCCGACCGGACTCAATGAGGAAAAGCTTCGCCAGCAACTAACTGCAGAAATCCATAAAATCGTACAGTCGTCCTATCAGAATGATTTCAGCCCCGAGCTAACGGTATTGATACCCAAATAGCCCACCAACTTTGGCTCCGAAGCTCATAGACAGTTGAGCTACCTATAGCACACAGGCACCAACTATCCGTCTCCTAAATTCAAATAACCCAAGCGCTTCTTTTTAACATGAGACGCGAATGACTTTGCTTATTCAAAAAAGGAAAACCATGATTATTCAAAACGGTAAATATGATGAGGCATCAATCCGTAACAATATGATGCTCCTCAAGGCACTAGCACAGGACATGGAAGCATTTCTGAATGGGCACGGACCGACAGAAAAAGTCCTTGCTCAATCTCCTGTTATAGAGAACTGGCAGCATTCAGAGCGTTACGGCCCATGCCTTGTTGGCACCCTTCACTCTCATCCGCTGCTTGGTGACATTGTACCAAACGGTATTACATCCCAACTGTGGTTAATGAATAAAGATGAAGGCTGGGCCCGAACTCTGAGCAGATTTTACAGATTGGGGACGCGATTCAATCGTTAACCAGCACGCTTAACTGCTAATAATGTATCGTTGCGCACAGTACCAAGGCAGTAGCATTGGCTGCCTTGGATCATGAAAATTAATACAGACTTTTATCCATTTTATTAAAAACTAAAGCCCTTGATACGGAACAAGCAATCGAAACATAGTAAACTGTTCTATTATGCCATTCTTTTTTTACCAACTCTATGAAACCCGATCTCCGCCACAAGACCGGCAACCATTATCGGCAAAATCCCATTTTAAACTAGTTAAACCATTGAAATATAAAACAATATACTGGAAACTAGATCGGCAATAACATTCAAAAACTCAGCCCGCAAAGAGCCGCTTTATTTAAAAGTTGATATAATAAGGAATGGTTCTTGGTAACCGTGGCTAATGAACCACTTAGGTCAGCAATAACAGCTCAGTAGCCTCAATTACAAACGGAGTAAGCTATTGAAACGCAATTCAACGGGTCTGAATCTGGTTCTCATATATTTGAATCGAACTTATAGAACTCTGAATCCGTTTATCAGAGTTTAGTATGGCTACTACGCATGCCTCCTTGTCCGTATGCCGAATAATCCGTGGAAGACAGCCGGAGTTGATCCACTATACGACCCATTTGAGCCCGAATTATCGTTTCATAGTGTTTAATTAGGCTGCACGTTGCAGAATTACGGATGTTTCTTCCCGCTTTGGCTGTTTCTGCTGCATCTTCTGATAGTCCCAATGGTTGCGTAGTGCAGCGCGAAGATCTGATTTCGTCCGTATCGACAAAGCAATAAACTGTTCAATACTCTCAAGCGTGGCCAGTTCGAGTTCTAAACCGGTAAACGTACGACCACCCAATAAACGCCGAGCCCGATTAAGCTGCGATTTTACATTGCGGGCTGATTGATAAGATCGTCCCTTTTTCATCAGAAACTGCACAAAACGCCCCTGAACCATTGGGATTGTTTGACTGTTGTGGCGCTCCATAATGACCCGACCGATACTTTCAGCCAATGGTGATGGCACGGCATTGGCAATCATTTGATGAATATCTTGTCGCGTTGCCCCTCGCCATTGCCAATGCTCTGGAAATCCCTGAAGCTGAGCTAATTGCGCCGTTGTTAAAACGGCAGCCTCTGTGACTGGTACCGGATCATTGGGATGTGGATTAGAAAGATAGCGCTCGGTCAAGCGTTCCCAACAGGTCCGTGTGACAGTTGGAAATGGTTCATGAACGCTTCTGACACCCCTCGCCGCCCTAAAGGGCCGCGAATATACATAGCCTTCCGCAATATCGAGAACATCATTGATCACGGTTTGTGTTTTTGTTCGCGCTGCAACCAGTGCCGAGTTTAA
Source organism: Paenochrobactrum gallinarii (assembly GCF_014205685.1). Classification (GTDB taxonomy): domain Bacteria; phylum Pseudomonadota; class Alphaproteobacteria; order Rhizobiales; family Rhizobiaceae; genus Paenochrobactrum; species Paenochrobactrum gallinarii. The sequence continues at coordinate 2,978 of NZ_JACIIU010000047.1, read as the reverse complement.
AAAACCATGCTGCTCCCCAAGCCGGCCAATAACAAATAAACGTTTACGCTTCTGGGCAACTCCATACCAGGATGCATCAAGCTTACATTCCGACAGGCCATATCCGGCTTTCACCAGCATAGCGCGTGCTGCTTCCCAAGCAACGGACCGCGCTGCTTGTGGTACATTCTCCATCACGAACCATTCAGGGCGAGCAATACAAACTAACATCGCAAATGCTTTGGTCAGCCCTGCATTTTCGCCTTCAATTCGTTTACCTGCCACAGAGTAATCCTGGCATGGAGGGCCACCACAAATCAGATCAGGAGACAGATCAGCGATCACCGGTCCCATTGTAAAAATGTCTTTTAAATCTCGTTGACTGACATGATAACCAATATTGTGACAATAAGTTTCAACAGCCGGAGACCATGCATCATAAGCTTGAATCATATCTACACCAGCTCGCCGAAGACCTAGTGACATTCCCCCGGCACCACAAAATAACTCAACTGCGCGCACAAAAAATCCCCCGATATATGTAACGTATATATACGTTACATATATCGGGGGATTTGGTAGCCATTATTAATGGCAGAAACACTGATTATCGTAATTTGAGGCGAATGTTTTGCTCATCGCTTTTTCAAGCTGGTTGAATAATACCATTCGTTAAATGAAGCCTGACACATAACTACTGGTCAGCTTCCCGTACTTCTCTCATGAAGACTTCAAACTGACACGGCGTTTGCGCCTGAATCGTAACTATTGATTTCTGAATCGGCTTCGGAAGATTTTGAATCAATCATTTAGAGTTCTGAATCGGATTATTGCAATTTATTCTGACTTGAACTGACGTACTGGCGATCTGAACCAATTTAATTTGAGCTATTTTACATTGAACACAAGCTATGAGTACTTGCAGCGCCAACAAACGTCGTCTTTAAAAGGTAAGCGGCTACCCTTCTTGTGACTGTTATATTCATTGACATAGCACAAGGGCCCTTGACCGCTGTGGCATTGCCAGCTTTATTGACGGTCAGAACACCAATCAAAGGCTTCCCTAATCCTGCCCTGAGTATTGTGTCCGCCCCCTTCCCACATATGTCGGATATTGCATGACCAAAAATGTTGTCTTTTATGCGCGCTATTCAACCGATCGTCAGAACGAGCAGAGCATCGAGACGCAAATAGAGCTTGGTCAAAAAATGATCCGGGCAAATGGTTGGAACCTCGTCGAGATATTTAAGGATAGTGGTGTCAGCGGAACGCGACTAAGAACCCGCCCCGGCATTCAGGCGCTGCTAAAGCACATAGAACGTAACGACATCGATATAGTACTGTGCTTCAGTGTTGATCGTATCTCGCGTGATATGGAACACAGTGCTGGTATCCTCAAAACCTTACGTTTCCATGATATCGACTTATGGACTGTCACAGGTGCAGCCCCCATTAAAGACATGGAAGTGGGTATCCGTTCCGTTCTCAGCCATGAGCAAATTGAAGATGGTCGGATCAAAACCCGCGAAGGCATGAAGCATACCATCCGCAAAGGTAAAGCGGCCGGTGGTCTGGCCTATGGATATCGGGTTAAACTGGAATATGACAGTAAAGGCGAACGTATCCCGGGCCTTCGGGAGATTGAGCCTTTCGAGGCTGAGATCGTCAGATGGATTTTTGAGCAATATGCCAAAGGCCAATCCCCGCAGGCGATCGCTGTAAACTTAAATAAACAAAATACTCTTGGACCACGTGGGCTCAAATGGCGCGATACCGCAATCCGTGGTCATCGTAGTCGTGGCAGTGGTATTTTGAATAATGAACAATATCTGGGCCGATTACTTTGGAACAGGACTACTTTTAGAAAGAACCCGGTCACAGAGAAGCGAATAGCACGACCTAACGATCCAAAAGACTGGGAATATGGTGAAGCTCCACACTTACGCATCATTGATGATGCCTTATGGACAAAGGTCAAACAGCAGCAGATTAAAAACGAGAAGCTGTTTGATAAAACGCACACCAACAGGCTGAACAAAAGCCACCGCCCTCAATATCTGTTGAGTGGGATACTAGAATGTGCTCATTGTCATGGACCATATGCCATTATGGCCAAGGACCGCTATGGCTGCACCAACAGAAAGAAGAAACTGCCAATTGATAGCCTTGGCGGCATCACTTGTACTAACAGCAAGACAATCAGTCGTCATGAATTGGAAGAACGGGTGTTGGCTGCCTTTCCCGAAGGCCTGTTTAGTATCAGCAATATTGAGCACGTCAGGGACACACTAAGCAAAGAGCTGAGTAAATCAGGCAAACAAAGTGCTAAACACAGAGATCAATTGGTCGTAAATATTAAAAAACTGGAACAGCAACAACGAAGCCTGATGGAACAACTGGCACAGCGAGCGTCGGAGGGTCGTCCAACAATCCCTGCCTTCAATGATATGATTGATGAGCAGGAAGATAAGCTGATCAAGCTAAGGGCCGAGCTTAAAGCAGCCCCAGCAACAGAAACTGAGTTTAAAGCGCCAGTCATCTCTCCATGGATGTACAAAGTGGCGATCGATGCTTTGATCGCCAGCGTCAAACATAAAACTGATGATGAACTGGATGAATGGGTTCAGTTTACCCGACAGCTTGTTCAAAAAGTCATTATCAGCCCCTCCCCTGACGGTAAAAGCGCTGATCTGGAATTACATGGTCGTCTTGCCACGATTCTGGCTTCGATGGCTGCATGGGAAGAATTTGCAAAAGCCCATCGCGAACAAGCAACTGCAGAGTTCGCGCGGCTGCTGAAGGCGAAACAATTTAAAAATACACAGGAAAAGATAGACTTTAAAACCCGCTTCGATGCTCACTTGGCTGAGCAATATGAAGCATGGAAGGGGTTACAAGTCTCGGTGGTTGCGGGGGCAGGATTTGAACCTGCGGCCTTCAGGTTATGAGCCTGACGAGCTACCGGGCTGCTCCACCCCGCGATAAACTATGTACGAGCA
>NZ_JACIIU010000046.1 GCF_014205685.1 Paenochrobactrum gallinarii | reverse complement strand
GTCACCTTCGTCGAAAACTCAAATTTTAAAACCACCAAACTATCAGGCAATCCGCCCGACCATCCGGCAATCTCACCACCCTCAAGCCCGGAGGCCCCGAAGTGGTTCGGGGCTTCTAACCCCTCAAGCAATCACTGTCAAGTGAAAACTTGCAAGAAAATCATTTATTTAAGTAACATTTGATTTTCTTAATTCCCTACTTTGTTTTGTAAGTTTCACAAATCTGTCGTAGAGATGGCCTACTAATGCCATTCCGAATGAAGAGTCAAGCGACGCTTCTGCAAAAGACGATTTTTTGTATAAATCCGACTAATAACATCGCTTTTAGCGCTTATGCACAGCCCTCCCCACAGGCGAACTGGCTATTCAACACCGTTTTCATGAGAATCATCTAAAATAAAAAGAGTCCACTAAAGCGACTTTGATACATTATATACATAGAGGGCCTACACATTAGCCATGCAGCTTTAAATATGACCAGCGATGTTTTTCGCGCTCTAAGGCGATTCTATTTCCGCCACATCTTCATCGCTCACACGAATTTCCAGCGCACCAAGCGCATCTTCAAACTGATGAAGCTTAGAGATTCCGACAATCGGAGCCGAAATACCTGAGCGAATCGTAAGCCAAGCAAATGCAAACTGTGCTATTGGCCTGCCATGACGCTCCGAAATCTTTTGAACGACAGCAATAACCGCATCATCTTGTGCTTTATTCCGATCATAAAGTGCATTTGCGGTTTTATCTGTCTGCGCACGCACTGTTGAGGCAGAATCACCATCCGCAGCCCGAACGGCCAAAAGTCCACGCGCCAGCGGACTCCACGGAATCACCCCAACACCTTCAGAACGTCAAAGCGGAATCATTTCACGCTATTCTTCGCGATAGATGAGATTGTACTGCGGCCGCATGGAAACAAGCTGCGTCTAACCATTCTGACGCTGCAAACCAAGCGCCTTCATAAACTGCCACGCATGTATGGAAGATACGCCAAGGTTCCGGTGCCTTTGTTGCCGAGCGTCCACATACGGGAAAACAGCAATCTTCGCCTGCTGAAGCATTGCGAAGTGCTATCGAAATTTTGCTCGGTAAGGCAGAACGTTTGAGTGTGCCAGATCTGGCTGCAAACTGGGAAGACCGGTTTCACAGACATTCATCTTCAAGCTACGTCCAGATTTGAAGTTTTCAGACAGCTCACCTTTAACCGACGTAGATGTGGTTTTCACATATACAACATTGACCCGCTTAATTTTGGCGCGCCTCAACGTGCTTTATTCCTGCCAGTTGAGAAAATTGTTGGCGATAATTCGGCACGTGCACCGGCTTTCGAATCGTGTGATCCGGATGTGATCCAGTTATCATTATCTCCGCAGGATGTAACACCTCTGGCCGCAGATGATCGCTTTTAAAAAAATCATCATTGAAGATCATTGTTCTTCTTTCGGGGTCGAGCCGATCTGTAAAGTACTGCCGATTGCCTCACCTACCTATTATAAGAGAGCAGCGTTTACCCGTCATCCTGAGCGGGCATCAAACAGCACCAAATCTGACGCTGCTCTGCGCCTTGAGATCAACCGGTTTTATGACGAGAACCGTCAGGTCTACGGAGCCGGTAATGCTTGGCATACTTTACGACGGCAAGGCCATGACATCACGCGCTGCACAGTGGAGCGATTAATGCGTACACCGCGATTACAAGGTGGGTTGTGAGGGGAGAAGGTCATTACAACCACCCCTGACATGGCAGTAGCGAGCGTTTTCAGTATTATCTGCAACGTCTCGGTGCCTTATGGTATCACCACACCGGATCAGCCGAACATTTCATCGACACGATGGAGAACCGTGGCAGACTATAGCCGCTTGCACTACTTCTTTGAATCTGCCCTCACACCAAATATATTCTGGGTTGATATGAAGGGGCTGGATTTCTCGAAGGAAAGCGGCAAAGTGCAGAAGCTTGATCTGGGTGTCAATCAGAGCAATATTTTTCCGGTAAGGTCATTGCTAATTTCAAAGTCTCCGAACCGTTCAAGTTTCTTGGTATTGAATAAGATTTAAATATAAATTTCGCCGGATGATCTTTATAGATTGTCCGGTAAATCTCCATTGTTACATAACTGTCAAAAACCCGTCATTCCATCGTTACAAAACCGACCTATCAGCTTTCATAACGAAAGATGATGGTAGCTTGATGCTTTACGACCCGACGATACAAGAAAAAATTGCAGTGAGCATAAACGGGCTCAGTCTCGCTTATGGCAAAACTACAATTTTAAATAATATCAGCCTGATGCTGCCGAAAGGGCAAACTTTGGCGCTGCTCGGGCCATCAGGTTGCGGCAAAACCACTTTGCTTCGTCTTCTTGCCGGTTTGCTTACCCCCACGAAAGGTGATGTCAGCATTAACGGAACCATGGTTGCCGATGCCACATCCGGCCTGTTTTTGCCGCCTGAAAAACGCCATCTCGGCATGGTGTTTCAAGATTATGCGCTCTGGCCGCATATGAGTGTAGCGGGCAATGTTTCTTTTCCATTAGAAATGCGCGGTATCAACCGCAGTGACCGTGAAAAACGTGTAAAAACTGCACTTGAACGCGTGGGTCTTAGTGGCTTTGAAAATCGCTCCATCAGCGATATGTCCGGCGGCCAGCAACAACGTGTTGCCATTGCCCGAGCAATTGTTGCAGAACCTAAAATCGTTTTGTTCGACGAACCGCTATCCAATCTCGACCGTGAATTGCGCGAAAATATGGTGAGCGAAATCAAACAATTGGTGACAAATTTAGGGCTTACCGCAGTCTATGTCACCCATGACCAAAGCGAAGCTTTTGCCCTTGCCGATCAGGTAGCTATTATGCGCGGCGGCATTATTGAGCAATTCGCCGACCCGCAAAGTCTCGTTACTTCACCTGCCAGCACCCAGGTGGCTGATTTCTTACGCCTTGGCTGTGTGCTACCGATTGAATACTGCTCGCAGAATTATAAAATCCGCGGCACTAACTACTATCTGAAAGCCCCCCACCATAACCAGAACCATAGTCATGTGCTGATCCCGACACGCGCTATTTCTGCAACGTCCTCCCAAGACGAAAGCGTAACTGCCATTGTTCTGCGCTCACAATTTCGCGGTGATGGCCATCTCACAACCGTGCGCATCGGCGATGACAGTTTCAACCATGAGATAACCTATCTCGACAACTTGCCCCGCCCACAAGGCAGCCAGACAGCTTTGAGCATAGACGATAGCCAACTGCGCTGGTTTTCCAATTAATTACACACTTATCCGACATCTCAGGAGAAAATCATGAAGAATAAGCTGTTTGGCGGCGGGATTGCGCTTGCCCTGACTTTGCTCAGCTCCACAGCGGCTTTTGCCGATATCACGGTTTATTCAGCAGGCCCTGGCAGCCTGATTGAAAAACTGGTTGCTGGTTTTACTGAAAAAACAGGCACCAAAGTACAGGTTTTTCAGGCGACAACGGGCAAAGTAATGGCGCGTATTGAAGCAGAAGCTGCCAATCCGGTGGTGGATGTGCTGATTTCGGCATCATGGGACACAGCAACAGACTTTGCCAAGCGCAATTGGCTGGTGGCATATACAAGCCCGAATGCTGTTAATGTACCGGATTTTCTGAAAAACGAATATGCTGTAGCACAGGGCGTTTCGGCACTTGGTATTGCCTGGAACCCGAACAGCAAAACACCGAAGCCTGCCGAATGGGCAGACCTTGCCAAGCCTGAATATAAGGATCTGGTCAATCTGCCGGATCCGGCTCAATCAGGCGCGACATTCGAGCTGGTCGCAGCTTTGCAAGCACAAAGCGGCTGGGATTTGTTTAAGAACCTGCAAGCCAATGGTGCCCATGTAGCAGGTGCCAATGCTGAAGCTCTTAATCCTGTTTTGCAGGGTGCAAAAGCAGCAGTCTTTGGTGCAGTAGACTATATTTCGCTTAACGGCAAAGCCAAAGGTGAAGCCATTGATGTGATTTTCCCTGAAAGCGGCACTGTCATTGCACCACGTCCGGCCATGATCCTCAACTGGTCGAAAAATCAGGATGAAGCGAAAGCTTTCATTGATTATATGCTGTCTGATGAAGGCCAGAAAATGGTTGCCAACACCTATCTGATGCCATCACGCACAGACATTCCGGCCAACCGGCCGCTGATTAATGATCTTAAAATTCTGTCTGTTGATGCGGCAGCCGTTTATGGCAAGCGTAACGAAACACTTAAAGAGTTCAACGCTGTTTTTGCCAAATAATAACACCTGAAGAGCATAAGGTGCGGGGAGTTTGTGCGCTTCCCGCACCTGATTTTTTTCAATTGATACTGGAAATGAAGATGCAGAATAAAAACGTAAGCCTGCAAAATCCTCTCGGTTATTTTGCCATGGCAGGACTGTTACTCGTCGTAGCGGTTCCCTTTGTTTTTATCATCCTGCAATCGATTTTTCCGCAATTGGGCAGCGGTTCGCTGGCCAACCCGTTTTCGCATATCGCGGCGCTGTTTGATGATCCGCGCCTTTTCCGCATTACCGGCAATACGGTATTGCTGGGTTTAATGGTTGTAGCCCTTTCAGCACTCATTGCCGTGCCACTGGCAGTGTTTCGGGCGCTTTACAAAGTGCCGCTGGCGATATTCTGGGATATCTTAATGCTCATCCCGTTTATGATCCCGCCTTATATTGCCACCCTTGGCTGGATTATGAGTTTGCAACCGCGCGGTTATCTTGAGCAGCTTGCCGGTTTCAATCTGTCATCTTTTTTATTTTCCGTTTCCGGCATGACCTTTGTCATGGCGCTCAATACATTTCCGCTGGTATATTTTGCTGTCTCACGCACAATTGAAGCAGTTGGCGCACGTTATGCTGATGTTGGACGCGTTTTTGGTGCCTCTTCATGGCGGTCTTTTTTCCGTATTACTTTGCCGCTTGCAACACCCGGGCTTGCCGCAAGTCTGCTGTTGGTTTTTGCTGCTGCCATTGAAGAATATGGCACACCGGCAGCCCTTGGCCGCCGCTCCGGCTTTGAAGTGCTAGTCACAGAAATCGATCTTCGCGTTTCAGACTGGCCGATTGATCTGGCAGGTGCCGCCGTCTTCTCGCTCGCCCTCGTTTTATTGTCGCTCGGTGCCTTTATGATCCAGCGCTGGATTTTAAACCGCCGTTCTTATGTCACCACTGTCGGCAAGCCACAGGCCAAAGACAAACGCGCGCTGGGAAACCTTACCATCCCTGTCGTCGGTCTTTTTGCCCTTGTCAGTTTTCTGGCAACAGGCGTACCACTGCTTGCCATACTTGCCACCGCATTATCCAAAACCATTTCAGGCGGCTTGACACTTTCTAATATCGGCTTTGACAATTTCAGTGCCATCGCCGAAAATTCCGCAGGCGGGATGAAAGCCCTCATCAACAGTCTGTCTTTAGGTGTGGCAAGTGCGCTCTTCACCGGCTTATTAGGCGCAGTTGCAGCCTATGCGGTGGTAAAAATGCGCTTTTGCGGCCGCAATTTCCTCGACGTTTTAACCGTTCTGCCAAACTCTTTGCCAGGTGTGGTGGTTGCTGTCGGCCTTATTCTGGCTTGGAACCAACCGGCACTACTGGTTTCTCCTTATAATACACCACTGATCCTGCTGCTTGCCTATTGCTGCATCTTGCTGCCACAACCCATCCGCTATACGACCGCAGCCTTTCATCAGATCGGGGATAATCTGGAAGCAGCAGCACGCGTGTGCGGTGCCACTAGTTTCACCACTTTTCGCCGCATCATGCTGCCGCTTATTGCGCCAAGCCTGATCACTGCAATGTTGCTCGTTTTTTCAGTCGCCACCCGTGAGCTGGTCGCCTCTGTGCTGATTGCCCCCGTTGGCATGCAAACTATTTCCATCTTTATCTGGCGGCAATTCGAGCAAGGCTCGGTTGGCCTTGGCATGGCAATGGCGCTTATTGCGATTGTCATCACCACACTTATTCCCCTGCTTTTACTCACTTTGTTGAAGGGCAGAAAATTTAGCCTCTGACAATAATTTAAAGATTAAAGTCAGCTTATCTTGGGAGACCTCAAAGCACTTCAATATAATTGATGGGTGGCAATTTGCGATTATCTGCTTTTTCATAATCAAGAAGTTTTCGACCGCAACCGATGTTGGGGCATTCAATTACTTAATCAGGTCCAAACATGCATCATATCCATATTGATCAGGTTAACCATATCGACTGCCCCGTTGTTACTATCGGCAATATTTATCCTGATGGGCACTCAATTGTGCCCCATCATCACCGGCCTGATCATTTTGACAACTCCCACAGGCACGTGGGTGATGCCGCCACAGCGCGACATGTAGTTACTCAATATTCATGAAACGATTGATGATTGCTGCAAAGCGTTAGACATGAGCCGGCGTACATTCACATATCTGTTTCGACGTGACGTGAGACCCGCAAACTCCTCCAGATTTTGGTAGAGTCCAATCCTTGGTAGGAGTTGGATAATGAAGCGTTCACGGTTTTCAGACGAACAG
>NZ_JACIIU010000045.1 GCF_014205685.1 Paenochrobactrum gallinarii | reverse complement strand
CATTGGATTCAAGCTGAGGGGAGCCGCAGTTGTCATATATAATCGCACATGTTGTTTTCGATAACACTAGGACGACCTATCCGGTGAACTGCCTTCGAACCGATTTGCGGATCGGCGATGAAGTTGTAGTCAAGATGAACAATCGACCGCTGAAGTGGGCGCAAATTTCTGACATCAATTTCCTAAATTGGAATTGTCAAAACACAATCGAATGCCTCGCATCCGAAGCCAGCTTCACCAAGGACGGCATCGTGTTACCGCCCGGCAAGTCCCATAGTGTGAAAGGGTTGGCGCGCCCTTATGATCTGGCCGTCTTGCTCTACAAGATAGGATGGCTACCGCGTCGAGCAGCCAGTAAAATGTACAGGATGGCATATTCGGCAACCAATCGACGTCAAACTTCGCTCATTCTGATGCGAAAGAACGGAATTGACGTGCAGATTATTGAAGGTTTACCCACCGAAGAAGTGAAACCGAATTCGGTTCTTTCCACTAGCCAGAGCGACGGCCCCTTCATTCGACAACCCTTCCATGGAAGCCGGGACAATATCCTGGAGCGTACGGCAAAATTCGCACAGTCTTTCCTTCTAAATGAGGGGAATATCGAAGCTATGGTAGAGCCAATACAAACAACCAAAGCCCTACCAAAGCCTCCTCCTAGGATTCGGGATCACGACGATGACCTTTATTCCGCAATTGGTGGCGACGGCGGGCCGATTTATCTGTCTGATGGTGTTTGGTTAACATCCGATGGTGGTGCGCACGACTGGGGAAGATGAAGGCTTGGTCTCTTTCTGCTTGGGCGTTCGACTACAAATATGGCGCGTTACGACGACGTCTGGCGACAGCAGCATCCACCCTATCTCCACCTCCGATCAGATGGTGACATACAGAAGGCCGCCACCGCAATTAACTTATCTTCGTCAGGCTGAAGGCGAAAGCTCATTCACGGCGATGACGTCAGACAGTTTCATCCGCCCACTATCGACGGCGGCCGCCTTTCTTTCGGATGCGTCGTCACCTTCCGCATCGTTGTGCTGGATCGGGGCCCAGCTAGCAATCGAAGAAATATAGGCCAGCACGTTTGTGTGGGCGCGATTATGGCTGAATGACACAATTTCCCGGCCAGCATCTACCTTCAGGGCGTCCTTCAAACATTTGACGACGAATACACCGATGGCCTGTGAAACAGCCGACCTGAATTTCTCGGTTTCAAACGGGCCACCAAAAGACGCGGAACCACCAGGTGCAACAACCGCGAAATAGTAGTCCGGGCAGGTATAATAGGCAAAATAGGGACTGCCGGACTTGCACACGAATGCAACTTCCATGATCGTGCCCTCAAAGTGATCCTTGGGAAATTTCCGGACTGCCTCGCCAGTGAAAAGGATCTTTCCGCCTCGGGTTATCGAAACGACATCCAAATCGTGCCCCATGACGCGAAGCTTGCTCTGGGTATCCTTCTTGAAAAGTCCAAACACTTACTTTTCCTTCCCTGTATATTCCAGTTTTCTTGATACTCCACCGCAACCAAAACTGATCTCTGGGTGGCGCGCAATCGCACAAAATATCACGCTCATGATATTACATTATCGTTTTCCGGTGCCGAATCTGACGACGCCCGGTTTGAGGTCACTTGCACCCTCTGCCTTATCCGCCTCACGTGTTCTTATTTCCGAGACAGAGGCCTTTCCAGTGCACTCAGGGTAGCGAATGCAGCCGAAGAAATCGCCGTAGCGTCCATGCCTCTCGACAAGCCAGCCATCGGAGCATTTTGGGCATTCATGATGGTTCGCTCCGCAATGTGAGCACTCGAGTATGCCTGACGACCCGGAGACCGTCGGCATCCCAATCCCGCAGTGACTGCAGGCGGGCATGTAATTGCTACACATAAGGCTGTGCTCGCATCGGTACCAGACGCGTCCATCCCGGGCAGGCACTGGAAGCAAGCGCCCGCCGCATTCGCTGCAAGGCACATGACCGGCCATCGACCCGGTCGAGGTCGCCAAGCCGTACTCCGTATCGGAAACCAATTCCCGAACGAAGCAGGAGGGCTCGGCTTCAGACGCCAGCAGCGTGACGGTTGAGCGTGCGCGGGTCATTGCCACGTACATGATCCGCCGTTCTTCGGCGTGTTGGAATGGCTCTCCTTCCGGTGAGACAAGGCTCAGGATCGGGTCATCGGTGATTTCGGATGGGAAACCATACTTGCCATTGTTGCACCCAAGGATGACGACGTGATCGGCTTCCAAGCCCTTTGAGCCGTGGATCGTCTTGAAGCTCAACGACAGATTTGGGAACTTTCGACCGATAGCCGCCATGTCGGGCCGGTCGTGGCGATACCTTGCCAAGAGGAGAACGCTGGTCTCCTTGCCGGCCCCGAGTTCCGTCAGATCCGCCAAAGTCTCGAGGAGTTCAGCCTCTGGCTTGGCTTTTTTAGTCCAAACCACACGAAGCGCCGGGCCCTCCGCTTCACCGGCAGGAACGATCGTCTTTTCGATCTGTGCGGGGTTTTGAAGAATGAACCGTCGCGCTGCGAGGGCAATCTTATCCACAGAGCGGAAGGTGCGACCAAGGTCTACGACCTGCTGGACATCCTTCTGGATGCCGAACTCGCCACCAAACTCTGCACCGAAGCTGCGCATGATATGGATATCCGCACCAGCGAAGCGGTAGATCGACTGCCAGTCATCCCCTACAGCGAAAATCCGAGCGTCTCCATGCTGGGCCTTCAAGGCACCGACAAGGCGCGCCCGATCTTGCGAAATGTCCTGGAACTCGTCGACGAGAATATGCCGGAACGGGCTTTGATAGGCCCCGCTATCGACGTATCCGGCGGCTCGAAGAACCATGTCCTCAAAGTCGATCCTCCCGCCCAATTCGTGCTGATACTGGCGGAACACTGGATCAAAAACCGCTAGAAACGATCTGCCGCGCTCGCCCATTTTCAGCTTGTCCGCCTTTGATTGGCACGCTCCGAGGGTATAGCTGCCGCCCTTAAACTGAAGCAGGAATGTCCCAAGCAGTTGCGTAAAGCTATCGATCTGCCCCATTTCGACGACGCGGTCAAAGATGGTCTCGATCGGCCGCGACTTCAGCGTTACATGTGGACCAAGCTTTTCGGCCAGCGCCTCGAGAAGGCGCCCTTCTTGACGTTCGTAGCTATAGGTTTCGATGAGTTTGGTTTTAAAGCTGGTATGGACTTTTCGCTTCCATTCCATCGACGCCAGGTATTCCTTGCGGTCGACAAAAGGCGCAGTGACAAGCATTTCTCCAAAGCCGATTGGTGACTTGGCTTTTCTGACACCGAAGTGTTCGAGGTAGATGCCGCTCTCGGTCAGGCGAAAATCTGGAGTATAGGCTCGCCGCCCCGAATCTGGCAGTCGGTGTTCGTACTGCGGCTCGTACTCATAATCGATACCGTTTCGATACAGCCAGTTAGCGATCAGGAACTCTTCGTAACTGCGAACCTTTTCGCCTTGAAGCGTTCGAAGATTAAGGCTTTCGACATGGGTATACCAAGCGTGCTTGGTATCGTAGTCCCATTCGCTGCCGCATTCGATGGGAAACTGAGTGAACCAATCGACAACCACATTCGCAATCTTTTCGTCAGTCGCGACCAACTGCCGAAGAATCCGCCGGATCAGATCGGAATACCGTTTCTGGTCTCCGGCATGTGAAGCAAGAGGTGGTTTCGTCCCCTCGACGTGGCGGATGATGTGGTAGGCCAACGCGTGGAATGTCCACGCCTTGACTGGCTCGTTACACGCCCGGCTTATGCGCGTGGCCATCTCATTTGCGGCCTCTTTCCCAAAGGCCAATGGAAGAATTTCCCCTGACTCACGCGTCCCAGACTTCAGCAGGTAAGCTGCCTTCGCAGTTATGACGCTTGTCTTGCCTGACCCAGCACCAGCCAGAACAAGGGTGGCGTCTTCTTCGCTGAGCACGGCGCGCCGCTGTTCTGCTGTGAGTGGCTGAGACTCGACGCAGTCGAGAAAGCCCGCCCAACGGGCAAGTTCGCGTTCCAGGTGCGCCGCTATGGCGCCCTCTCTGGCAAGCTTGGGATCTTTCAAGAAGTCACTGATCCGTCCGCAAACCGCCTTGTCGGCGATCGTCCCTTCTACTCGCGCCAGTTCCTGCTTCAGAAATCCGCGATATTTTGCAGCCTCGGACAGTATCGGTGGCGTCACGCAGGCCGCAGGGTACCGGGGCGGGCTTTCAAGCCAGTCCAAGGCCGCCATCAAATCGTGGAACTTTGCGACATCCCATGCGGTCTCCGGCTTCTGCTCCTCGGCAGCCTGCGGTGTAAGGGTAAACTTTGGGCGGGTGCTGACAGGCTGGTACGACGGAGGCGATGACGGCCGACGCGATGCGCCGAAGAGTTCTCCAACCAATCCGAAAACGGCCGCACCGATCAGCCACTCAATCATTGCCTAGACCGACCAAGATCACCTGTCGAGACTGTGCATTGGCTGTGCCAAGTGACCTTTGTGCGACCGAAATCGCTCGGCTACGAGGCGAAGTCTTCTGAAGGCTGTGTGTTTCATCGTGAAGGCGATGTCTAACTGTCGGCGGTTCGTTTCGCATTCAGGCCTCGAAGAAGCGCTGCACACCCAGAAGCGGTGCTGCGCTCTCTCCCAGATAGGATTTCTTGATCATGTGGCCGACGACAGTGCAGCGGGCCATCTTTCCGAGTTTACTTCCCATTCCGGACCGGCTGAGAGCCAAGCTGAAATCGTTCAGACCATCGGTGATCTGGTCGGCAGCAGATCCCTCAACGAGTCGATTTAGGCCACCCCTGAAGAAACTTGAGGCTATTCCCGTTCGACGAATGAAGGCCTGCACATATTCGTCTTCACTGGAACTTGCGGCGTCCAACTCATAGGCGATGACATCCATCGTCGCACCATACTTGGTGCTGACGGCGCTCACAAAACGACATGCACAGACCATTAAGATCGGTGGGAGAAAGCCGGTTTCGACTGAGCCTGAGGCCAACGCGGCAAGGTTGTCCATTCCGAAACCGGCGCGATCGGCACCCTCCAACATGTAAAGCTGCTGCTCTGCCTTGGGATGACCAATTGCCGCTGCCTTGTAGAAATTGTCCGCCGCGGCATCGAGATCGAAGGTGGGCAGATAGCCGCCTCCGTGCAGGAGGAACAGGTTGTAATAAGCAGACCCGTGCTCACCTTCGGCGGCCCGATTAAAGTGGTCATAAGCTTCTTGGAATTTCTTGGCGCTCACGGCCAGGACGCCTGATCTATAGGCGTCTTCCGCCCGGGCATCCGAGCTCTTGAAAAATTGCTTGCCGAAAAGCGCCATCCCGAAGTCTTCCTGAAAGATGAGTGAGGATTTACCCCTTGCCGTCGATCTAAATGCGTAACGCTTTGAAAGTCAACGAAGCGTCCGGCATCCGGGCGTGGCAAATGATCCACGACAAGGATGAGCCACATGCGCAGCGGCCGCACCGAGACTATGTTGGATCAGCAGTTCAATAATCCGTCTCCACATACACCCCCGAACAGTCATATGCGACCGCCGCCGCCGTCGCGCCGTTGTTCATGAAATTCCGGGGGCTCAGCCGGGCAAATCAATGCGTGGTGCGAAACTGGTTTCGTCGAGAAGCTGTTCTTGCTCCTCGCAGAGCAAGGGTATCAAATTTACCTCACTGCTGACCACGGCAATGTCGACGCAGAGGGCATTGGCCGTCTCAGCCAAGGTGTCGTGTCAGAGCTGAGAGGCGAAAGGGTGCGGACCTATCGCAGTGAAACTCTGGCAGCTTCTGTGCCGTCGGAAATCGATGCGTTTCGGTTTGATACTTCTGGACTACCGCCAGACTTCTTGCCGGTATACGCCGGCACGCGGGGAGCATTCGTTCCTAAAGGAGATCAAATCGTCGCGCACGGGGGGATTTCCGTTGAGGAACTCATCGTTCCCTTCATCAAGACAAACATAAAAAGACCAGCATCATGAACTCCTCGCTGCCGGAAATAGGTTTCGACCGCTTCATCTAGCTGGACTGGGCTTTGCTTGCGCTCCGCATCCGGGCTGGTAGGGACACTCTGGATGAGCTCGACGCGGTGTTGGCGTCTTCGCACTCCGGACCAGCAGCCAAGAAAAAGACCAGGACGGTACTCAATCGCCTTTGGCTGGAGCCCCGTTCTGACCTTGTCGACTTTGCCGACCGCGGAGTTGAAATCTTTTGCGATGCGCCAGAGACCACGGTGCAGGCGCTGACATGGGGTATGGCGCTCGCCACATACCCTTTCTTCGGAAAGGTGGCAGAGATTGTTGGCCGACTCACAACGCTCCATGGTGATTGCACATCGGCAGAGGTTCATCGGCGCATGGCCGAAATCTACGGCGAACGAGAAGGCACTCGTCGGATGACAAACATGGTTCTGCAGTCGCAGGCCTGTTGGGGTGCCATCGAACGCACAGACAAAAACAAGCGGATCGAGCGCAAGAAGGCAATGGATCTGCAAGGCTCTGCAGTTGCTGCTTGGCTCGCCGAAGCATGCCTAAGGTATAACAGACGAGCGCTCCCTGTGGCGAGCATAGAGTCTAGCCCGACTATCTACCCGTTTATTCTCGGCGGCTCGACGGCCTACCTCCTCTCCAAATGCAGCGCCCTTGAGATGCGGGTGGACAGTGCCGGCAA
>NZ_JACIIU010000044.1 GCF_014205685.1 Paenochrobactrum gallinarii | reverse complement strand
CCTTTGAACTCGACCATCAGCTGCTCCCGCCTCACTCAATTATACGCACAGGTAGTGATATAGCTCAGCAGAAGTGAAAAATTTGCGACATAACCCTCCTCCTATTATCAGGATTGAAATCCTAGCTTTTAGTTGTGCGCATATCAGCCAGCAGCCCTTGAGATGCTTTGAGCATTAACCCCAGCTCCACTGCTCCAGCGACAAAATTATAACCCCAGTCCAGATAGCGCTTTGCAAGTTCACCATTGGTCGCCAAAATACCAGATGCTTTGCCACAAGCATAAATACGCCCGGCAGTTTTTGCTAGCACGTCTTGAACCTCAGGGGCGGTTGCCTGTCCAAGAAAGCCCATTGATGCAGAAAGATCCGACGGTCCGATAAATATGCCGTCCACGCCCGGTATGGCAGCGATTTCTTCCAAGCGATCAAGTGCTGCCATGGTTTCAAGCTGCACAAGAATACAAACCTCTTGATCTGCAACTTGAAAATGATCAGGAGCTAGCCCAAAACGGCTGGCACGAGTTCCACCGGCCACTCCCCGAACACCGTGCGGAGGATAGCGCGAAGCTTCGACAGCAGCAGCGGCCTCTGCTGCAGTTTCTACGAATGGGATCAACAAAGTCTGCGCACCCATATCAAGCGCACGCTTGATCAGCACCTTATCATTCCATGCTGGCCGGACGACCGCATGAGCATTGCCAACGGCTGCTGCCTGTAGCAAAGGTTGAACCGAAGCCAGATCAATCGCTGCATGTTCGGTGTCAAACAACAGCCAGTCAAAACCTACAAGCGACAGCGCTTCTGACGCAACCGGACTAGCCATTGAAAGCCATAATCCATGCAGCGCTTCACCGCGCAGCAGTCGTTTTTTGAAATCATTTCGCGGAGCGGAAATACTCATAGAAACCTCATACGAATTGAACAGCGACTGAACCGAGTGGCCCAAAATCTGCGTGAAGCGTATCGCCCTTGGCTGCCCAAACCGGACGAGTGAAACTGCCTGATAAAATCATTTGTCCCGGCTCAAGGCCATCGCCGAACTGCGCTAACTTATTAGCAAGCCAGGCAATCGCCATGGCAGGGTGCCCAAGCACACCTGCTGCAAGTCCTGTTTCCTCAATATCCGAGTTACGGTAAAATATTGCACCTGCCCAGCGCAGATCCACATCATCGGGTCGCATCGGGCGCCCACCTAATACAAGTCCTGCCGCCGCACCATTATCGGCGACAGTGTCAAAAATTTTACGTGGCTCTGTAACCCGAGCATCAATAATTTCAATCGAGGGAACAATCCACTCCGTGGCGCGCAATACATCAACAAGACCAATATTCGGCCCAACGAGACGGTCTTTCAAAATAAAGGTCAGTTCCGGTTCAACACGCGGGACGCAAAAACTGTCAAACGGTACTTTCGCGCCATCGGCTAGCAGCAAATCATCGAACATATAACCATAATCAGGCTCATCAATTTTAGACGAAGCCTGCATCGCTCTCGACGTTAGGCCAACTTTATGGCCAATCACCCTAGCGCCTGCCTTAACTTTAGCGTCCGCTACCGCTGAAGAAATCGCGTAGCTATCTTCGATTTTGATATGTGGAAACATTTCAGACGGACGTTTGCCCTGCACTTTTGTCCGATGACTTTCCAGCAGGTTTGCAACGCAGGTTGCGCGTTCATCTTCAGTGAGCATATTTTAATTCCTCCCCATTTTTTTTAACAATCAAACCGCATAATGTTGCAGTACATATTTAGCCACCTGAACCCGAAGCACCTCAGACGGACCTTCAGTGATGCGCATAGCGCGTTGGTCACGCCAGAATTGCTCAATGGGCAAGTCGGGTGTCAGCCCAAGGGCGCCGTGGATTTGCATACAGCGATCTGCGACGCGGAAACTCATCTCATCGCCATAAATCTTGCACATATACGCCTGATGCCGAATGTCTTGACCATCGTCTAAGCCTTGCGCGGCCGCACGCATCATTAACCGTGTGGCATGTAACTCGATGAAGGAATCTGCCAACATTTGCTGCACCATCTGCCGCTCGGACAGTGGAACCCCAAAGGTTTGACGCTGTCGGGCATGGATCGCTGCAAGTTCAAGGCAGCGTTCGGCAACACCACAAGCTCTTGCCGCATGACGAATTCGCCCCAGTGTGATCCAGCTTTGCGCCAACGCAAAACCACGACCTTCGCCACCAACAAGATTTTCAACGGGAACTAAAACATCATCAAAATTAATTTCATGTGTTTGCTCACCCATCATAGTCTGTTGAGGTCGACTTAATGTGACACCGGCTGTTGCCATATCCACCAGCAGACAAGATATCCCTTTAGCACCCGTGCCCGGCGTGGTTGAGACGATCACTTGGGCAAAATCAGCACGAACTGCATCAGTAATGAAATGCTTTGATCCATTCAGCCGATAAAAATCGCCTTCGCGGATAGCTTTCGTTTTAATTCCGGCAGGATCGGCGCCCGCAGCTGGTTCCGTCTGAGCAAAACAAGTCCTCTTTTCCCCACGCAGTACCGGATAAAGATAGCGATCAGCAAGATCACCATTCAGACCAAGCAATATTGGCCCAACCATCGGACCAAAAACAGTTTGGTCACGCGGCGGTAAAGCCGTTGTACGGCTGATTTCTTCCCAGAACACAGTCAGCGCGAGAGCCCCGAGTTCCTGTCCCCCATATTTTTCAGGAACCTCAAGCATCCAGATGCCTGCGTCTTGCGCTTTTTGCGATATCAACGCGTGCATTTGATCAGTCACACGACCATCCACCATGGTTTGGCCTTCATGAGGGATCAATTCACGGTCAACAAACCGACGTAGAGTTTCCCGGAAAAGGTTCAGTTCTTCAGGAAGTTGAAAATCCATGTTTCCTCCATAAATCAAATACGGCTAAGTCCCCGAATGCATTTCTGGTAACAGCTCTCTTTTTAAGTGTTTTGGTTCTCACTGACTTTCGCACTGGCAGCTACCATCTTGAGTATTTCCTCGGTATGTTCTCCCAGAACCGGAGGAGGTGTGCCTTCTAAGCGCAAACCATCAAACAATACCGGGCGATGAATACAGCGCACCCGACCCATTTCCGGATGCTCAACCTCATAAAAGCTGTTGCTAGCTGTTATTTCAAGATCTGAAACCACCTCATCAATCCGGTGAACCGGCGCATGGGGCACATCTGCCTTCACCAGCCTTTCAATCCACTCATCACGGGGGCGTTGCAAGAACACCTCAGCAAGAAGCTTGTTCAGCAATTCGATATTTTCAATGCGCTTCATGCGGCTGGAGAAAAGCGGGTTTTCAAGCAGATCCGGCCGTTCAATCGCTTCAGTCAGGTTGACCCAAAACTTTTCTGGTGAGGATAATTGAATACCAACAATTCTTCCATCAGCACAGACCATGACATAGGCTTGTGAATATGCCGCGCGCGTGCGCGTTTCCATAACCACACCCTGTTGATCCTGACTAGCAAAAACATCGGGCATGAAAGACATGGTTGCCTCGATCATATTAACATCGACGCGCCGTCCTTTTCCAGTATTTTGCCGTTCATAAAGCGCACCAAGAATACCGTAACTTGCATAGAGTCCTGCAAGTTGATCCGAGATGGTTGGCCCGCGTACTGCCGGATTTTCAGGATCAATCATTAGGTCGAGCAGGCCGCTCATCGCCTGCCCGATTGTATCGAAGGCTGGTTTATCCCGGTTCGGCCCGTTGCGCGCAAATCCAGAGATTGCACAATAAACGAGGCGTGGGTTTGCCTCCTTCAGACACTCATAATCCAGGCCAGCGCGCTCCATGACGCCGGGGCGAAAATTCTCAATCAGAACATCCGCATCACGAACCAGATTCATTATTGCATCTCGCCCGCCCTCAGACTTCAGATCAATGACCACACTACGTTTATTACGGTTATAACCCACAAAATTAGGGCTGTATTTCCCTGTACCGAATGAGCGGAAAGGATCCCCCTCCGGCGGCTCGACCTTGATGACATCCGCACCAAGATCAGCCAACAACAATGAAGCAAAGGGGGCGGTGATGAAACTGCCCAGTTCAATAACTTTCAGCCCGCCCAACACATTCATGATCAGGACTCTTCGCGCTGATATTCACCCATGCCAGGGCGATAGGTTTTGTCGTCGAGAAACTGTTTCATCGCTTCTGCACGACCGGATTCCGTATCCATGAAACGCATTTCGCGCTCTTTGGCCAACAGATAATCGGCAGCCTGATCGACGCTCATACCCCGTACCAATCGCAGGCTTTCTTTAATGGTTCGCAAAGTTTGTGGATTTTTACGTGCCAGAGTTTCAGCCAGTTCAACCGTTGCAGCACGTAAATCAACAGCTGGGACAGACTTATTTATGAGCTTGATTTCTGCAGCCTTTTTGCCGTCAAAAGAATCTCCAGTCATCGAATACCAAACGGCGTCCCGATAAGACAGACCATCGACAATCACCTTGCCGACCAGACCACCAGGCAAAATCCCCCAATTTACTTCCGACAAACCAAATTGCGCTTCATCAGCTGCTATTGCAAAATCGCAAGCAAAAAGTTGAACAAATGCACCACCAAAGCAATAGCCATTGACCATGGCAATTGTCGGTTTCGGGAAAGAGCTGAGCAGCGTCCAGCGCCATTCGTGATTTGCCAATCGAGCAAGATGGCGCTCTTTAGGCTTATCATCCAGCTCGCGGAAGAACAGTTTGATATCTTGTCCTGCACACCAGCTTTCACCTGCACCGGTCAGAACCAGCACTTTCGTTTCTTCATCTTCAGCTAATTCTTTGAGCACCTCGACCATCTCAAAATGTAGCTGCGGGCTCATGGCATTGCGTTTTTCAGGACGATTAAGGATAACAAATGTAATGCCGCCCTGCCGTTCAACTTTTACAGCCTGCAATTTATCAAAGTCCATTTTTCCCTCCGTTTTGATTTTATTTTGATTATTCATATTGATAGTCCTCCACCACCATCATTTAATCTATAGTACAGACTATTGTTCTTTATGATTTAATCAAGCGCAATCCGATAATTTTTGCATTCAGACATGAATGCTATCATCAAGCGTACTTGGTATGAAAACATCCTCGGCCGTCATAAGACGAACCGCTAGCCCTTGCTCGTAGGAGTAACGAAACATCAAATCCAATGTTTTGGCATTGGCTTCAACACCATAAGTCCAAAAATTCCGTCCCATCACCTTTTCCGTCTGCTCCAGATCGGCTCCAAGCCACGGAAGCATCGTTTTAAGGGCTGCGACTTCGCGTAAATCCTGCTCGGCAATATCCCGTGCGGCAGCAAAAGCTTTATACAAACTAACCGGCAACCACGGATGGCGTTCGACAAGAGTTTTGCGCAGCCCCAGCGCATGCATAATCGGGAAAACACCGCACCGTCGGTAATAATCCATTTCAGCGCGTTTATAATCTGGAAATAGCCGACCGATACTCGGCGAATGAACTGAAAAACATGAAGGAGCGCGGGCACTGAAAATCGCGTCAAGTTCTCCATCCTCAAGCATTTTCGATAGCGAGCGACCAGCAGGTGCAGCCTCCAGCGGAAAACTATCAGGCAGATTTAATGGGAACTTTTCGCGTCGCCCCGGAACTTCCAGTCCACCTTGGATCCAAGTCATTTCATCAGGCCTGACGCCGTGATCATCTTGTATCATCCCTCGCGCCCAGAGCGCAGCGGACATCTGATATTCAGGCACACCTACACGTTTACCGCGCAGATCCTCCGGACGAAGAATGCCGCGGTCTTTACGAATATAGATTGCCGAATGGCGAAACATCCGAGACAGAAAAACCGGAATTGCTTCATATTCCATCGCTCCGCGCGAGCGCCCGATTAGAAAGGGTGAAAATCCAAGTTCCGTGACATCAAACTCACCGTGAAGATAGGCCCGTTGAAAACATTCTTCGACGGTCATCGGGAGATAGGTAATCTCACATCCCTCCACTTTCACGCGACCGTCGATAAGCGGCCGGACACGATCATAATCCCAGGTGGCAATAGAGAGTTGAACTTTAGCCATAATAATATTCCAGTATGTCTCGAAAAGTGAAGTTAAGCTAGGATTGCACTCACCAGTTTTATTGGTCCTTACTGTGCCATCCCGGTAAAGTGACTGATAACAACGCCGTAATTGCGCCGAGACCAAAGCCGGCAAAAATCAGGATGCCGAGAACGGCTACACTGATCCTGATCGAGGACATAACATCCCCATAGGCATGCGCATCCATTGCTTCAGAAAGCGCGCACCAGCTGATAACAGCCAGTAATATGCCCGATAAAGAGCGCCAGAAACGATCGGCGCTCAGCCGAAGTTTGGTCGGCATCCAAGCCGAAAGCGGGTCTACTTTGACATGAACGCCATCCCACTCAGCCATCGGCACAGCAAAAGAGCCTGCTAAAACCATGGAAATTAAAACAATGTCGATCGTGCCATAGACAAAAGTCATGCCAATCATCCGGCCGACCACATCGATCAAGGTAAAGACGATGGCGAACATGTATCCGACAGATCCGACCAGTGCGAACACCTGATTAAGGCGGTTCAAAATCTTTAACATGTCATGCTCCCCTCATTTGAGAGGGCAGATAGGTCGCGATCTCAGAGGCTGACTCATAAAGAATTCATTTTTATCATGATCTTGCGATGCGCCTTGTGAGCATGCGGATATTTGCGATATAAATCCACGCCTCAGCAG
>NZ_JACIIU010000043.1 GCF_014205685.1 Paenochrobactrum gallinarii | reverse complement strand
ATGGAGAGCCGTATGCGCTGAAAGGTGCACGTACGGTTCGGGGAGGAGAAGCGCGTTTGCGCTTCTTACTCCACTCCCCATGCAGCGTGGCTTTCTTTATCTGGTTGCGATTATGGATTGGGCAACGCGCAAGGTGCTGTCATGGCGGCTCTCCAATACGATGGATGCCAGCTTCTGCGTTGAAGCCTTGAATGAGGCCATTCTTAAATACGGCAAGCCTGAAATAATGAATACCGATCAAGGGGCCCAGTTTACTGGAAAAGACTGGATCGCTATTCTGACTGATGCCAAGATCAAAATATCAATGGATGGTCGTGGGCGTTATCTCGACAACATTTTCATCGAAAGATTATGGCGATCACTCAAACAAGAAGCCGTATATTTGCATGAACTGCTGGATGGCTTCCAAGCCAGACGAGTGATCAAAGACTGGATTGGATTTTACAACACAGAGCGACCACACACCGCCCTTGATAAACAAACGCCGAATAGTGCATATTTTAGCGCAATACACATCAACCAAGCAGCATGAAACCTAACCAGGGTGCATCTTAGCTGGATCGAAAAACTGTTCAGAAAAACAGGACCACTTCAGAGGGCGGCACCAAGGATGCCGACAACTGCAGCATTGGCACCGTGCATCAAGGATTGCGCACCTTTCCAGCGGCGGAATTTGTTCCAGTGCGGCACGATAGCTATTAGTAAAAGCAGACCCGGCAAGAAGATCATTACCAGTGCTAAGCCAGCTCCCAGCAACTTACTGTGCATGGGCTCCATCAAAGCACCTAAATAGGCTGCGAATGTGAACAAAGGGCCTGGAACGGCTTGTGTTATGCCATAGCCTGTTAAAAATTCATCAGCGCTTATCCAGCCGGATTGAACGGTTTCAGCTTCTAAGAGAGGTAAGACAACATGGCCGCCACCAAATACGAGAGCACCAGCACGATAAAAGGAATCCATCAGTGCTACTGAAGGTGAAGGACTTACCCAAGCGATCACGGGGAGTCCTAAAAGGAATAAGGTGAATATGAAGGCAGCAACATAGCCAGAGTTAGATGATACAGGCAGAACGAGATCATGTTTTTGTTGAACGCCACCTTGTCGACATAGGATTAAGCCAGCAAAAGCACCAACCAAAATCGCCGCAACTTGCCCCAAAGGTCCGCTTATAAAAACGACTGTGACTACTGCTCCTAAAGCAATGCCTGTGCGTTGGTGATCGGGGCACAGGTTGCGTGCCATTCCTAAAACGGCGTGGGCAACAATGGCAACGGCAGTTATTTTAAGACCGTGAACGATCCCTTGTGCAATCGTGCTATCAAAGATGTTTGCGCCCATTGCGAATAGAACCAGGATCATAGCTGATGGTAAAGTGAAGGCGATCCAAGCGGCTAAAGCACCAAGATAGCCGGCGCGTGTTAATCCTAGTGCAAAACCCACCTGACTACTCGCAGGACCTGGTAGAAACTGACACAAGGCTACCAGATCGGCATAAGCTTGCTCGGTAAGCCAACGACGGCGCTCTACAAATTCGGTTCGAAAATATCCAAGGTGAGCAATAGGGCCGCCAAATGAGGTCAGTCCTAAGATTAGAAATGCTTTGAATACTTCGCCTGTCGTTCCGGCAGGCCGAACTGTTTTGCTCATTATGGACTTCCCTAATAATTATAAACACAGCTTTTGCTGCATATATTTTTAAGTCCTTTAACAGGCTAATATTGCAAAGAGCTTACAATAGATTCATTCATTGAAGAAAGAAACGCTACTCATGCCGAGCTCACCTTGCAGCTTGCGGATATAGTTGCGCAAACGGGCTTCATCAGTACTACTATAGGTGATGCTTTCACCCTGATTGCTCAGCGGAACCGTCGAGGCGCCGGTCAACAATTTGCGCAAGGCTTCACGCGCCTGCGCCAACCTCTGTTCTGGCAATGCGCGATTTATCATGAGTTTTTACCATGTAAAATAGGAATTAACCGCGCCATGCCGCACGTTGTTTTGCTCGGCTATAGCGCATCAATAATTGACCAACGCGCGGCGAGACATCCAGACGATTATTTAAATGGTGCTTGGCTTTCTTGGCGATAATACGGGTGCGTCGTCCCGAACCTTTCAAAGTATCACCGCCAATGTATCACCGCCAATCTGGCCGGATGCAATATATTGCGAGATACGCTCTGGCGAGATGTTGATCAGCTTTGCAAGCTCAGCCTTTGATGAAGTTAGCAAGACTTGCATCCTGTCGCACACGCTCTGGACGGCTGGCGTTCGGATAAGCGCAGTGAACTTGTCGCGAGGTGCCTCATGAGGTTGATGCGCGTCATTCCGGTAATTGCATTCAGGCTCTTAGGGCTATTTAATTTTAGCAGCCTTACTATTGAATTTTATTAGCTTGTGGCTGTTTTTTTAATGCTGGGATCACTCCGTTACTTTGCCATTTATTTATTTTGGCAACCAACCAGCTATTGATTGGATTTTCAAATATTTTCCATGAAATCGCGGCAATGAATACTGTCACAGTGACACCAGCTGCTATGATAAAAAGGGAACCTGCAACAGAGTTTTCCCAGAATGGTGGAATTGCATTAAAGAAAAATAATCCAACGAGTGGATGTAAAATGAAAATTCCAAAACTATAACGCGAAAGATTGGCAAAACCTGACCATTGCAAAGGTGTGTAGAAACCTTGTGTGCTTGCGTTATATAGAAGAAATGTGAACACATATAGGAAAATGAGGCGTGCCGGTCCTTCAAGAACCACAGTGTGTCCGTCTACATCAGCTGGTGAGTAGAACAAGAAAATGATAAGGCATATGGTAAGGCCAAGATAGGTCAATGATTTTGGCAGAACTATATTTTGATGTCTTACCAACCACATACCAAACAAAAATGATGGTAAAACCCGTAATATGCCGAAATTAGTAAATTGCGCTCGGGTTAAAGAAGGGCCGCCAAGCATTCGTGTTAAAAACTCACCACCGATGAGTGCTATAATAAGCGCTGCTAAAATCCCTACATCAAAACGTTTGCTTAAAACATCGAATAATGGAAAGCAAAGGTACATCAGGAATAAAGCGCTGAGTGACCAGCTGACATAATTGTAAGAAAAAGTACTACCCAGACCCCAGCTATGCAAAAGAAATAATTGGGTAATAGCATTTCGCCAACTTGTATCGGGCTGGGCATTCGGATGAATAAATCCATATGCATAAGCAATAGAGATTAGAGCGAAACAAGAAAAAGCGGCTACGTGAAGAGGGTAAATACGTGCTAAACGCTTTGCTTGAAAAGCAAAGTATTGACGTTTATCCCATGTGCCATAGGCACGGCGCGCAAGGAATAGTCCTGATACGATAAAAAATATATCTGTAAAATAAGAAAAACGTAAAATAACAGAAGTGATGAATTCATTGTCGATCGACATGCGGAAAGAATAGTGAAAAGTAGCAATTCCTAAACATAGAATGAAACGTAAACCATCAAAATCTGGAAGTCGTTGCATTATACACCAATTCACAAAAACATTGTTTGAATTTACAACTAAATTGAATGGTTATGCTGTTTTAATAGGAAAGGCTAGCGTTTTTATTTTTTATCCAGTACAATTAAGACTATTTATAGACAACCTTCACGCAAAAGCCAGAGGGGAAACACTAGGCTCAGGACCTATTAAATGTCTTGCGTTGGATTGATTTGACTGTTTCATTGGTCGTATCAGGAGGTGCGCCATGGGTCATCTTATTTGGTTGTCGCCAGCGCAGATGCGCCGTATTGAGCCTTATTTTCCTTTATCCCATGGTATACCGAGGGTCGATGACCGTCGAATTATCAGTGGCATCATTTTTGTGATTAAGAACGGCTTACGCTGGCGTGATGCGCCTAAAGAATATGGACCACACAAAACTATCTATAACCGGTTCATTCGCTGGAGTCGTCTCGGAGTGTTCAATCGCATTTTTTCTGAGCTGGCGGCAAAAGGTGGAAAGCCCAATGAACTCATGATTGATGCTACTCATCTCAAAGCTCATCGCACCGCAGCCAGTCTGCTTAAAAAGGGGATGTTCCCCGACGTATCGGACGCACCAAAGGTGGGCTGAATTCCAAATTACATGCGGTGTGCGATGGCCATGGTCGACCATTAATAATGCTTCTCTCAGAAGGACAAATGAGTGATTACAAAGGCGCAGCCTTGATAATTAACGCTCTTCCAGAAGCTAACGCACTCTTGGCTGATAAGGGCTATGATGCAGATTGGTTTCGTGATGCACTCACTAAGCGTGGCATCAAGGTTTGCATCCCATCAAAAGCAAACCGAAAAGTGCCAATACCGCATGACGTTATGCTCTATCGAAAGCGGCACAAAATTGAGAATATGTTCGGAAAGCTCAAGGACTGGCGACGTGTCCACACCCGCTATGATCGCTGTGCACACACGTTCATGTCAGCAATCTGCATTGCGGCAATAATTATCTTCTGGATTAATCAATGAGTCCTGAGCCTAGGTTTAGTAATCGTTCGCTTGTAGTTTATGCCTGTTAAAGTGTGGCGGTCGTGCTCAGGCTTGAAAATTCAACGTAAAAATCACGTATACCTGATGCTAAAAACTGCACAGCAATACATGTAAGCAAAAAGCCCATAATTTTAGAAATTGCTTGTGTGCCATGTTTTCCAAGAAGTTTTTCAATCCATTGCGAAGCTGAAAGCATGATGTAAGCAATTGTTGTAACAATAGCGATACCGATTAAAATATGAACATGCCCCATAACCATCTGGCCACTTGGGATTTGTGAACCAAACCCCATCACCACCGCGATAGAGCCGGGGCCTGCAAGGCTTGGCATAGCCAAAGGCGAGAATGAATAATCCATATCAGCTTTTTTAATGTCGGACGCGCTGGATTCGACTTCTGATGAGGGATCGTTGCCTGAAAATACCAATCGTAACGCCAAAATCAGGATGATAATCCCGCCAGCGACACGAATACCTGGCATAGAAATGCCAAAAAGTGTGATGATACCTTTACCCAGTAGAAGAAAACTTGCCAGAATAAAAAAAGCATAGACACAAGCCTTTGCAGCTTGTTTACGCTTTTTCTCCGCAGACATACGATTTGTCAGAGACATAAAAAGCGGAAAAGTAGTCAGCGGGTTCATAATTGGCAAAAGGCCAATAACAACAATTGATGTATATTTAAAAAAATCTACAATATATGACATCTAGAAACCCTTTTTTCTTAACCCTATGAGGGATTTCTAAAGAAAAGGCAAATTTTACTTAATCCAATCTAGCCAACCAACATTCACAGCGAATGCACCTGGTGCCAGCATGGCAAATGCCCATATGAGGACAGATCCGGAGATCGATGCTTACAAGAAACGACATCCATCTGGTACAAAGGCGCGTTTAGCTCTTGCTTTGCTTTTATACACCGCACAGCGTCGTGGCGATGTGATGGGCTGGCAGCATTTAAAAGAAGGTCGCTTGCGTGTCGCACAAAATAAGACTGGAGCTGAATTAGAGCTAAAGCTTCATCCAGATCTTGAAATAGAACTTTCGGTATTAGCTAAAGATAACCTGACCTTTTTAACCACTGAATATGGTGCGCCTTTCAGTGAGGCAGGATTTGGCAATTGGTTTCGTGATCGGTGCAATGAAGCTGGTTTAACAGGCTGTTCAGCGCATGGCTTACGCAAAGCTGCGGCAAGGCAAGTGGCCGAGGCCGGAATGTCTGCCGATATCATCAAATCAGTGACCGGACATACAAATCTCAAGACGCTTTCAATTTACACAAACGCTGCCGATCAAAAGCGGCTTTCCGATATGGGTATTGTTGCAATTGGTGGATCAGAAAGCGAACATAATTTGACCAACCCAAAAATAAAGTTAGACAAAAAAGGAGCCAAGTAATTGAAAAACAACGGAACTTTTTTAGAGATGGCGGAGGGGGTGCCCGCGTATTTATGCAACATATTGATATTGCTGATATGAGGTATTTCAAATAACCTTATTTGCCATAATTTTAGCAGTGAAGTTATGGCAAGAGGATTTGAAGTGGCAAGGAACAAGCTATCTGAAACACGCATTAAGGCGTTGGTAAAGCCCGGCATATACTCGGATGGCGACGGCTTGTTTTTACGTATTCGAGCTGGTGGCTCAAAGCAGTGGTTTTTTATATATAAACGAAATGGGCAAAGAACGGAACTAGGCCTCGGTGGATACGGGCAGGGAATTGCGCCTGTATCGTTAGCATTAGCTCGTGAAAAAGCTGATGCGATACGTGAAAGGTTAGCTCGCGGAGACGATCTGCATAGCCGCAAAACATTTTTGAGCGTCATGGATGATGTTTTGGATGTGAAGCAGGCGAGCTTTAAAAATGATAAGCATAAAGCTCAATGGGTCATGACGCTGAAAAAATATGCTGAGCCACTGCATAAGTTACCGATAGCCGATATCACTCGCGACCATGTCGTTGAAGTTTTAAAGCCCATTTGGACTAAGATACCAGAAACAGCAGATCGTACCCGCCAGCGAATTGCTGCGGTAATCGATCATGCAAAAGCTCGTGGGCTTTATGTTGGGGACAATCCAGCTGATTGGCGTGGTGGTTTGAAAGAGTTGCTGCCAGCACGGAGTAAGTTGAGCAGGGGGCATCATGCTGCTGTTGGATATAAAGACTTACCTTTGGTTGTTTCTAATTTAAGGAAATCAATTTTGCAGAAAAGCTTTGGATAGTTCCTGCCTCACGTATGAAGGCAAGTAAACCTCATGAAGTCCCACTGACAGAACGTGTATTGGAAATATTACAGGAACAATTAGAAATTCGAACTGGTGATTTAGTTTTTGAAGGTGAGCGCGAAGGTAAGCCAATCTCCGACACTGCTATGATAAAAGTCTTTCGTGCAGCTGGCGCAGGCGATGCTACACTTCATGGATTACGAAGTAGCTTCCGCGATTGGGCAGGTGATGAACAAGTTATCCGCGTGATGTTGCTGAGGCGGCGCTCGCACATGTGATTAAAGACAAGACTGAGGCCGCCTATCGCCGTGGCACAGCGCTTGAGAAGCGCCGCGCCATGATGGAAGAGTGGTCGAGTTTCTTAAACAAAGTAAAAGGCGATGATTAATTGTATTAGTTCTGATTTGATCTGACACCGCTCCCATTTAGGCTTAGCGAAATGGGAACGGTGTAGGCTCTTGCAGAGCTTTGTGGTTATCGGTT
>NZ_JACIIU010000042.1 GCF_014205685.1 Paenochrobactrum gallinarii | reverse complement strand
GAATATGCGCATCATCAGGCCGCTTACGACGATAGCGCACACTTGATCGATCAACACATAAAACGGCACACGCCCGACGCTGGCTCACGGCATACACTTGGCAAACACGAACAACTGCGTCTCGCCTGGCATCGGGCGTTACCATTTTTTTGCAGCAACATCTTTCAAAATAGCATTATCCAGCATCGTCTCGGCCAGCAGCTTTTTTAGCTTGGCATTTTCTTCTTCCAATGCTTTCAGTTTACGCGCATCGGAAACCTCTAGGCCACCAAATTTGGCTTTATATTTGTAAAAACTGGCGCTGCTAATCCCATATTTGCGGCACACTTGTGCAGTTGGCGTTCCCGCTTCCTGCTCTTTAATCATCCCGATTATCTGTTCGTCTGAAAACCGTGAGCGTTTCATTGTCCATCTCCTACCAAGGATTGGACTCTACCAAAATCTGGAGGAGTTTGCGGGGCTCAGGTCAAACTCTTTTTGATCGTCAATTTGATAAAAACTTCCCTCGTAGTTGGCGCGATGGCATTGCTGAGAGCTTTTATACAGTAATGTCAGTTGCAACATCAGGAAAACCAGCAGCTCGTAAAAACTTATTTGGTTGGATCGGACGCATATTCCAAGGTGTATGGCTCGTTTGTGGTATCGCAGTTCTAGCCTACGTCACATCATCGATCACAAGCGTCATGACAACTCTTTCACTCTCAAGTCAAATTAAAAGTGTTGCCGACCTAAGTAACCGTACCATCGGAGTGCAGCCTGGAAGTGTGTCAGAGGTTTATGCAAAACAACACAACATGAAGTCTCAGAAATTTGAACATATAGAACAAGCAGTTGAAGCACTCCTAAATGGGAACATCGGAGCTATTATCGGAGATGCGCCTGTGTTGGAATATTACGCTCATACCAATAGTTATAAACCTATTTCCGTGATCGGACCATTATTTGAACCAGACAAATATGCATTTGGCCTCACTCATGGAAGCAAGCTGACACGACCACTTACAATTGAGTTAGTTGGCACTCAAGAAAGCGGAGACCTTGAAGTCATGCGTGCACGATACTTTGGAAATGGCCAATGACGACTAAACTGCAAAATCCTTAATCATTGCGCTCAAATTAATGCCTAACAGACACACTATCAGTATGCTTGTACTGGCTATATTTTTTTCTCACTTCCTAATGTTGCATATCGGCTACCCTAATAGTCCTCCCCCTCACTTCTCACCTTTTGCCATAGCTTCATTCTTGATGTTTTTGAAACAACCGACCGCGAAATTTGTGAGGTTTAGCTTTAGTATTTACCTTTTGCGAGCAGGATTGTGCTAATAATATCTAGTCGGCCGATTTTTATCAGCTCGCCCTACACTGACAAGTGGAAGTACAATGAATAATGAACTACTAGCACCGATAACTCATGAAGTATTTGTGCATATCCGCATTATTATTGGCATGATTTTAGGGCTCAGCGTAGCGCGTTTGGTGATTGGGGCTACGCGTTACATACAACATCCCGGCAAAGAGAAAATTTATCTGGTGCATTTTGCCTGGGTAATCTGTGTGTTTTTGTTTATCCTTCATTTTTGGTGGTTTGAATTTGCTCTATCACAGATTAAAACTTGGAATTTTTCACTTTACTTCCTACTTATTTCGTATTCAATCGTTTTTGTTATGCTGGCAGCAATGCTATTTCCAGATAAAATCACCGAATACAATGGCTTTAAAGATTACTTTCAAAAAAGAAGGACAGGGTTTTACATCTTATTACTTGTTCTATTCGCCATCGACAGCGTAGACACAGTTGTAAAAGGGAAGCAATACTACGACCACTATGGGATTGCTTATCCAATACGCCAATTCCTACTAATCTCCGGAGCGATTGGCGGCTTAGTTGCCCGTTCAGAATTTTATGACAAAATTTATGCTCTTGCCGCACTTTTCTCACAAATAATTTGGATTTCAGTATTATTCAATGTGATAACCTAGAACTTCTTTAGCACTAATAAACACAACATGATTTATCTTAATGCCCATAATTCTTGGGTTGGATATACCCAGTTTACCAATGCTCATGCCTATAAGACCTTGAATAGATGGAGTGGTTATACATACGAGAACTTCCGCATATTATCTAAGCATAAAACGATCTATGTAATTTTGATTCAAATCCCTATAACTTTGTTTCAAAACTCAATGTTTTTGTTTCAATGTCAAACACCGTTTGCATTTTAAAAAATGGCCATGAAAATCACAAATTGAACGTAATAATTCGTACTGCATCATCTTAAGGTGTCAGCACAGTAGTACAGCTTCCCACCAAACTATACTCAATTGCGCGCAAGGCGTTTAAAGTTGCGGGTACATTGCTCCAAATTAAAATAATTTACGTAAATTCGATTCAAAACTCTACAACATTGATTCAAAGTTCAAGATCTTTGATTCAATGACAAACGGCGTTTGCGCTGATGATGAAGTACTTGCGCCGACAGCTTTTCGAGCTCACGCTATGTATACCAACCTGTGAGAAGAATTACTCAACAATGTTTAAAAGAACTTATCCGCTTAGAAAAGCAACGTGTGTGCCAGAAACAAGCTCGTAAACGGTCCAAAGCGGAGCGCAAGCCCGATCGCAATGATAGTGCACGTGTGGCACTCTATTATTTGTGCAAACACTTCTACGAACAAAATGAATTACTCGATTTGAATGGCTTTATCGCTGACGCTGTCAACCAATTAGAAAGCCAAGGCTTTAATAAAGTTATCAGTGCCTCAGTCTTTGATGATCTCATCGACAAATATACCAAATCCAACTGGCAATTTAGACGGAAACCTCATCTTAATGAGCAGTAATTGAGTGCTCTGAATTAATGCTTTCCATTAAATTTTATAGATGTCTCATTTCATGTTTTTTGGTGTCATTTTGCTTTAATTCTAAAAGTACTTTTTTCTAAAACATGCTTTATTCCCTACATTACTTCTTATTAAAACAACAAAAACATAGAGTTTTGAATCAAAAATATAGTGTCCATGCAAAAGTGGGTTTTAGAGCATAATTTCAAGATGATTTCATTATTTTCAGTTGTGTGTTTTCGCGTTCATAAAAATTAGAGGAAATTCTTCAGTAAAAGGTCCCACATTTATTTGTGTTGAGGGGCCTTGCCGGTCTTTGCTGGTCCTGTCATATTTCTGGCAGTTCAACATCTGAACAGATAAACGGCTCCGCATAGTGCTCGAACACAAATACGGAGCCTGACCAGAACCCCTCGCTACAAAGGAACGGCTATGACCAAGTATAATGTCTCTCATCATCGAATGGAAGCACCTGACTAGTGTTGTGAACACCTGCAAAGGCTAGGTGTCAGTCATTCAATCTGTTGAATTATTGATTTAAGCCTTAAACCCGCAATTTCCAATCCATATTCATCCAATCTCGCGATCATTACCCTTGTGACCAGGATTGATATCGCACGCTTATGTTTCACCGGAAGCTTAAATGGCTTCCCGTGAAGTCATCCAAGCTTTGTCTTGTGAAATTTGCGTGCTTTTTGCAGGAGACGTATTTTGACAACCTGTGACCATCATCTACATGCTGGCTCGAGCCGGCAACGTCATTCGTTACCATACACAGATATCGATACAGATACGCTCTACAATGAACTCAGAGCCTCAATTGCTGCGAAGCAGACAGCCATCGGGATATGGTGCAATCAAACATTTAAAGCCAGAACAGGTGATGCAGAATATGCCATCTGGCTTGAGCAGTTTACTTTAATAACCAATCGATATGATCTTGATTTAATTCAGGAAGCACTGACCGTCATCATTGCCCACTCATCCATGATCGATTACTGCAACATCCCCACACAACTTCCAGTGACAAAAACTGCTCTTAAAATTATCGAAACACATCCAAACCCTGATTTTGAGATCATTACCTTCGATAGAAATGACTTATCGGGCGACTTTTACATACCAAGCATTCTGGGCATTCATGAACCGAGCAGCACAGTATTAATGGGCTCGGTCGGAGATTTTGCCATGATGGCTGAAAGTGACATTCAAAAACTCAAACACCAAATGATGGCCGCAGCACTGGTTTTGCCGGATTATTTAGCACAAAAAAATATTTGTAAACGCACCGACACGGTTGAACTGGCACTGATCGATATAAGTAAAATGCCCAATGCTGCTGTACAACACTTTTGGCCACTTCAAAATATTGATGATCTCTTATGTGTATCCGGTGCAGCACAAGCGGTAAAAGATATAAGAAACATATTGGCGCATAGCACATTTACTCTGCTTCAGCGTATGGATCAAAAAAACAATGCAATTGCAGAATGCATAGCACCTAACGGACAATCGGAAACAATAAAACCGACCACAGTTCGTGTTGAGTTTTTAGAATTTAGGCCAAGTGTAACTGGTTAAATATCTCCCTATAAGGGAGACGCTGCTTCTAGCAGCCCACATTTTTACATACGAACCCTTCGCGTGGACCCCATGTGCGAACCTCAAGCCATACTTGCCACAGCAGGTGTGAATGATTTTTGTATTCAAAAATAAGGACAACCAATGATTATCCAAGACGGCCAATATGATGAAGCAACTATTCGCAACTATATCCGCCTGCTCAAAGCACTCGTAACGGACATGGAAGCATTCCTCGACGGTAACGGTCCAACAGATGAAGACTTTGAACAAGCGCCGCTGATTGAGGACTGGCGACAATCAGAGCGTTACAGCCCCTGCCTTACCGGCACATTTCACTATCATCCACTGCTTGGTGGATTGATCCCGAACGGTATCACGTCACAACTCTGGTTGCTGAATAAAGATGAAGGATGGGCACGCACATTGAGCAGATTTTACAAACTGGGTAAACCATTCAAGCGCTAGTCCGCCATCTAACATCTAAGATTTGATACCAACACACATAACCAAGGTGGGGAAGACCTCTGCCTTGGTCCAATGCATGACGATAACGAGCTAAACCACGTGGATTCAGGTTACATATCTCAATTGCAGGACCAACCAAGAGCATCTGTTTGTCCCAAAATGGATTGAGCCCTCCTCTGCAAACGGCGTTTATCTTTGAATCAAAAACTTAGTGAACTGCAACGCTCACATAGAGTTTTGAATCAAAGATATAGAAAACTGAATCATTCACACAGAACTCTGCAACAAAAATATTGAGTAATGAATCGTCGTTATAGAGACTATAAAAGCATTATTTAATCAATGTTTTCATGACGTTACAGCAATAAGCAAAATTGCGGGATATTGTCTTCATATAAAACTCAGGTTATACTTAATCTATTAACACTATTTCTTACGATTATTATGACCACTCAGTTCAATCCATAAATCATTAAAGAAACGGATATTTCATGACCAAAAACGTTGTTTTCTATGCCCGATATTCTACCACCAGACAAAATGAATTAACTATCGAAACGCAAATCGAACAAGGCCAGCGGATGATTGCTGAGCGCGGTTGGAACCTTGTTGAAGTCTATAAAGATAGTGGCATTAGCGGTACACAACTCAAAACACGCCCCGGAATCCAAGCTCTGCTCAATCGCGTTGAGCGCAGAGATATCGAAATTGTGCTGTGTGTCAGTGTTGATCGTATTTCGCGTGATGTGGAGCATAGCGCAGGCATTCTTAAAAACCTGAGCTATAACAATATTGAACTCTGGACTGTCACAGGCAACGGACCAATTTCTGACATGGAGCTTGGGATACGAGCTGTTCTCAGCCACGAGCTTATTCAGGATATCCGCGTTAAAACACGTGAAGGCATGAAGAAGACC
Source organism: Paenochrobactrum gallinarii (assembly GCF_014205685.1). GTDB lineage: Bacteria > Pseudomonadota > Alphaproteobacteria > Rhizobiales > Rhizobiaceae > Paenochrobactrum > Paenochrobactrum gallinarii. The sequence continues at coordinate 1,440 of NZ_JACIIU010000042.1, read as the reverse complement.
ATTGCTCAGGGCAAAGCTGCCGGTGGCCTGGCTTATGGCTACCGTGTCAAATTAGAATACGACGTCAAGGGTGAGCGTATTCCGGGATTGCGTGAGATTGAAAGTAAAGAAGCTGAGATCGTGCGTTGGATTTTTCAAGAATATGCCAACGGGAAGTCCCCTACGGCACTGGCTGTCGAGCTCAATAAAAAAAATATCCCAGGTCCGAGAGGCATAAAATGGCGTGATACGGCCATTCGCGGGCACCGTAATCGCGGTAGCGGTATTCTCAATAATGTTCAATATAATGGTCGGCTGCTCTGGAACAGAAACAGCTACAAAAAGAACCCACTCACCGAAACCAGAACCTCCACCATCAATGATCAGGCCGTGTGGCAGATAAAAGAAGTCCCGGAGCTAAGGATTATTGACGATCAGTTGTGGGCAAGGGTTAAACAACGACAAATAGAAAATGAGAAGCTGTTCTCGAGAACCACCACAAACAAGCTGAACAAGTCGCATCGACCGCGATATTTGCTCAGTGGCCTACTGGAATGTGCCCATTGCGGCGGCCCCTATGCCATAATGGGCAAGGGTCGTTATGGTTGCACCAACCGCCAAAAGAAACTCCCCATTGATATGCTTGGCGGCATCGTCTGTACCAACAGCAAGACCATATTGCGATCAGAACTGGAAGACCGCGTACTGGTCGCATTTCCTGAAAGTTTACTCTCCATCACCAATATGGATAGATTACAAAAAGACCTTGATCGTGAATTTAAGCAAAGCCATAAACAAAGCGGCAAACAACGGGAAGAGCTTTTATCTAGCATCAGGAAGATCGAACTGCAGCAGCGTCACCTCATGGAACAACTCGCGATACGAGCATCTGAGGGTCGTCCACCAATTCCTGCAGTTAACGATATGATCGACACGCATGAGGTTAATCGCGCCGCGCTACAAAAGAACCTGGATTCATTACCTGTCACCACCACATCAAAGCCAACAGGCACAATAAATGGCATGATGATGAACGCCATTAGTCAAGCCGTGGTTTACGTTTTAAAAAACAGTAATGACCCAAGCAACGAGCCTTGGTTCCAAATGGTACGCGAGATGATACAAAAGGTCATTATCAGCCCCTCCCCTGATTACGCACGCGCAGAGCTAACTATTTATGGCCGCCTGGCTTCGATCATGGCATCCATGGCTGCATGGGAAGAGCAGTCCAAAATTCATCATAAGCGGGGATTCGAGGATTTCTACCGACTACGAGCTGAAGGGAAGTTTAAGACTCACGATGACCGAATTCAGTTTATGAACCGCTTTAACAAGTATTTGGCTGAAGAGAAGAAGATTTGGGATAGGTTACAAGTCTCGGTGGTTGCGGGGGCAGGATTTGAACCTGCGGCCTTCAGGTTATGAGCCTGACGAGCTACCGGGCTGCTCCACCCCGCGATA
>NZ_JACIIU010000041.1 GCF_014205685.1 Paenochrobactrum gallinarii | reverse complement strand
ATTTTATGCCGAAGCGGGCAAAGCAAAAGTTTTGACTGCCAGCCGGAAACCCATTCCGTCAATCACGAAAGACGTGGGCTATTCATTGCGCTCACCATCAATCTTGTAATGGTGCTTCCGGTCTACTGCATTTTTGCTCTGGCTTTGACGGATGCACTGTCGCCGCTACGTGTTGCCGTACAACAGCAAGTAAGCATGGCCTTGGCTGGAGATACCCGCTTTACCGAGAATAGTGTCAAGCAGCTGATGAAATGGGGGCACCCCGGTGCTGATGCACTCAAAGAGTTAAGAGAAGCTGCCGTTGAAAAGCCCGATCTTGGAAAACTCCTCGGCACGTTGCTTCCTGAAAAATCCAAACCGCTATCCGTACCGGAACAAGTCATCACGCCTGAGCAAGGACTAAAACTACGTAATCAGCTTATTGAACAGGCGGTTTTTGTGCCGGACAATCAGGAAATCCGGCAGATTACCCGCAATGCTTTTACACTAATGCCTGATTATTTGTTTCAGAATTATGCGAGCCTATGCGCAGTAACGGATGAGACCAAAGGCTGCACCATCTATCTGGCCGATTTTCTTCCCCAAGCCACGGGCGATACGATCCTGATTGATAGCGGCAAAGCGGATCCGTTGCGTTTTCAGGCTTTACAGGTCAATGGAACAAATTCTGCGTCGCTTCAAACCTTTGTTCATGGCGAAATCACCCATGAAGATAAAGGCGGCGCAATGATTGCTGTCGCGGGATGCGACGTCAATGCTATGCAATTTGGCAAGGCACTTGTGTTGGCTCTCGATAGATTTGATAAGAAAAAGGCATGCCAATTATGAGCAATAGATTCACCTTTAAAATTTTGTCAGGTCTGATGCTCGTTGCAGCCTTAAGCCTGTCGCAGCCATTATCTGCAAAGGCGGATGCAGCAGAAGGCGATCTGGAAGGCGCCAAACTCAGCGAATTGCTCGATCAATCCGGCATTCAATGCAGTGATGATAAGGGGCTCAGCTGTACTGCAGGAAATTACGAAGTAACCATTCATAGCGATTGTGCAGTTGCACCTTATTATGGCGCTGTTTATGGCCAGCCAGCTAAGCTCACCGCACGCGCTGGCGGCAGCGGTCAGGATCTCGTCGCCACTCTGGCCGAGGATCAACTCATTTGCATCAAGGCCACGGCCAAAAGCGGTATTTCAGATGTTGAATATTTCATCATGGCAATGCCGGTTGATAGATTTGGCAAATGCGACGGAGTGGATGTTTTATGCCGCGTCTCTGCCCCATTGCCGGAGCCTTACCGCACGACTATGGAAAATTGTAAGCAGCTTAAAAACGGTGAAATTGCATCTTGTCCGCAAGGCTGGGTACAGGCAGATGCGATCGAGCCTTATCCGAACGGATTGGAATAATAGGGGGCACGAGATTCATGTTCAATTACAAGTCATTATTAGCGAGTGCCTGCCTCGCCTTCTCACTCACCGGCATTGCTGTGGTAAGCGCACAGGCACCACAACAGCAAGAAGCAAATTTCGAACGCTACGGGCCGTTCTTTTTCTTTCCGGACAAGCCTGATCTTCTCATTTATACTGGTCAGGTTGGTGCGAATGACCTGCTCAACCTTAAAAAAGCATTGCGCGAGAACCCTGCTGTCAACACGCTTATTTTGAGCAATAATCCCGGTGGTCTGGTTCATATCGGGCTGGTTATCGCGGAAGAAGTCTATGAGCGCGGCATGAATACTTACATTCCGCCGGATTCCTATTGCGCTTCGGCCTGCTCTTTTGTGTTCTTTGCCGGCAAAAACCGTGTTGCCGATGGCCGTCTTGGCGTTCACCAGATTTCCGCACCGGAACTCAGCGGCGAGCAAGCGCAATTTGGTGTCTCCGATATTGTCGCGACCTTGCCCAAATATGGCGTATCAGCCGATGTGCTGGGCATTATGTTCAGCACACCAGCCAAGGATATGTATTATTTCAGCCCGCAGGAAGTGGTTAAATACGGCATCAACCGCACCGGTGAAACCCAAGTTGCCTCAGTGCAACCGGTGCAACCCAATAGCGGAAATGATACTCTGCCGCGTCATAACAATCCGGCCAGTCCGGCTCAGGCACCGCAACAAGCCGCCCGCCCTAGTGATGCAAGCGCAAATCCTCAGCAGCAGCACAATGAGCCAAGCGCCATACCGGCAATGAGTGATGAAGATAAGGCCATGAATGTTGCTGCCCTCATGATCCAGACCGGCAGTTCCAATAATGATGATGCCATGGCATTCGTGAATGAATATTACGCTGATACAGTCGATTACTTCAAGAAACGTCGTCCTAAGCAAGAAATTCTACAGGATAAAAACAGCTATTTTAGCCGCTGGCCGGTCAGACGTTTTGTCGTTGATGAAAGCTCGCTGAAAGCTAAATGTGAAAATGGCCTTTGTGCAGTCTATGGTCTTTATGATTACACTGTGTCCAGTCCCGACCGCAACAAACAATCCAGCGGAACCTCGAATTTCACTTATGTACTCGACCTGCAAGACAACTACCGCATCGTCCATGAAGATAGCGAAGTGGTTAAGCGTTAAGGTTTTCCGCCATATTCTGATGTGCCAGAAAGTAGACTATCTGCCTTCTGGCACATCCGCATCTTAAGTAAAATGACCATACGCCACTTATTTAAGACACCGACACTGACCACCTCATGGAATTCAAGTTTTGGCAAGACCAGACCAAAATCATCCGCAATTTGTTACAATCCAAGCGTGATATCCTGACAGGCAAACGCAAAATCTTCTATTTTCAGCCATAAACGCAGCGAACTATCGCAATATTGCAACGCCCGATAATCAAGTATGGATAACCGTGCTGTAGTCATGACTTGCCGGATCGCGTCAGCCGGGATCAGGCGGCGCTTACCATTTTTCCTCTACCAATACAGCAGATCATCAAGACGGTAGAAGATAAACGGCAAGGTTTCGCGTACACAAACCACTTTCAGCGCATATATGCTTAGTGTTCTAATTCGCTATAATTCACTATTGAATAGTCTGCCATCTTTGCGTGTCACGCTCACAATTTTGGCTGCTTGGGCTCTCTGGAAAAAATATTGCCCCTTACGCAATCTTATAAGCACCGTTTAGAGCATAACGATTGCAGTTTCCATTTTTCAAATTTATCGCCATCAATTTATCAATGCTCTAGGCGGAACTATTCTCAACTGTTTGGCTGGTTGGCTGGCGCAAGCTTTGTTCGATACAAAGGCTGAATAATGCAACTGAAACACTATATAAAAGTGTTGAAAAACGCTATTTTTGCGTAGGGCAAAGCCTATATGAACGCAGTTTCAAGCCATCGTCGAAATGAAACCTGTCCGACGCAAGTATTTTAAGCTTTGCTTCATTCAAAAATTCTGCACGTAGTTCAGGTTGCTCGCATTTTGCTTTCAATGAATATTCATCGCCACCAATTAATTTTGCTCTGAAAATTCACATTGAATTTCAGCTATTCTAATCATTTGATTGCTAATTTGTGCCGCGTTTTTATTGCCAACCGTTTCACGAGATGTGTCTTCAAGATTATAGCGCCAGTCTGCTAAGGGCAGCGGATCATCAGCGAAGCTTGGCAATGTAAAAAAGCATAAGATCAAAAAACTACGTATAATCAAACCCAAAATCAGATATTAATCCCATTTATGTGGCGGCTGCGGTGGCGGCGGAAAGCTTTCTGCCCCCAAAATCGTATAGCGCTCTGCCAACATAGCTAGTTCTTTGCATTCAGAAATTATATTCGGTAAGATTGCGCCACTCCCAGTTTCTTTATCAGCATCCGCATGACAGCGAGCCTGAAGCTGTTTCTTCCACGCAGCATAGTCGCTATCTGTCTTAGCACCAGTCATTTTGATCGCATCACCCAGCAACAATTCCGCCTGAATAGCACGCTGAAATGCACACAGGTTCATATTGCGCTTATTTAATTCACAATCGTCGAGCATAAGTTGCAAATCACTAACCGAAATACCACTTCGGTTTGCAAGCTCGGTTAACACGCGTTTCTCCATGTTTTCCGAAAGGTTTCCGGCCATTACACTTGATGGTAAGAAAATCAGTGCGACGATGTAATATAGTATTTTATGCATGATGTAGTCCTCAATCCCAGCGCCAATACGGAAATATTCGCCCATCAGCATCTTGTTACCACTTGAAACGGCCACATCACAATAAGGCTCTGGAGGACGGCAAGCCGTCTTTGTGTTCTAAAGTAAACGGACCACCAAAATCGTCAATCGTCGCTTTTCGTCATTAGTTAAAGATATCACATACTCAAAGTTGCAAAGCCAAGAGCCTGTCACCAGATTAACCCCACTGGCTTTTACTAAAGGCTAATCCAGTGTTTTGACCTATTTCATAGGTCGCAGAGCGTGCACTTAGGAACATCTGTTGATCTACCCAAAGCGCAGTTTGCAAAGAGGGTAATGGTAGCTTGATCATTGCGTTAAAAGCAGTCGTCATCGCGCAATCAGCTTTTGCCAAGGTCAGCGTCCAGTTTATCAGCGGTATACCAAGGTTGTTTTCCAAAACAGTCTTTCAGCTTTCAAATTTTTCGGCAGCTCGAACATCCAACATGGGCGAGCAAAGCTGCCTTTCGATTATCTTAGGCTTCAACAACCTACGTTTGACGAACATCATCATATACCACCATGCTCGCACCTTTTGGGTTCTCCGCCCCCCAAAACTACGATCATTAAATATTGTATGTGGTTGCGTAGTTCGTTACCCCCGATTTGAACCTGTTTTAGCTAAAGCACTGTTATAACTGATAAAACGAGTTTGCGATGCTTTTCGGGGATTCTCGACAAACAAAAATCATCATCCAATTATTTGAATTAATTGAGTATTTAGAATTTTGTTTGGTTGCGGGGGCACGCAACTACCGATACCGACACTTATTCTCAATTGAAATTTAAGCCTTATCTATTAAAATAAGCACCGAATTGATGTCACACAAATAACTGTCCATTTGTAGAAGACACGTTACTAAAATTTTCAGTGCTACATTAGAAAATATAGCTATTTTACTAGATGTAATAAGCGGAGACGCGCAGCACCCCACTACCGCCACTAAACACACTTAAAAGGTTGCGTTCATAGATAGCTAACCGCTTTATCAGCTAGCTGGTGTATGGAGAGACAAGATAGCTGGCACAACTTTAATGTCCGTGACTATCGGAAATTATATTTGTGGCCATAATCACTTTTACGATGGTTCTTCCTGGCGTTGATGCAATTTCTAATCTGCCACCGACTTTGAGAATTCTTGTTGACATACTTCTCATACCAACACTGATATTAGCTGTTTGTACCGCTAAAACATCAAATCCGATACCGTCATCTTCCAATTCAAGTACGAGTTCATTTGGGCTTTGCTGCTGCAACCGAAAGCACACCTGCTGCGCTCGACTATGCTTTATGAGATTTGTTAATGCCTCCTCAACAACACGTGTGAGTGCCAGACATTGTAATGTGCTGGGTGTACTCCGCCAAGCCGATGGAAATTGCCAGTCGGACTTAATGCCAAGCTCATCAAAAAGAATGCTGAACCGGTGACGTAACGGGGCAATCCATTCCTGCGGCGTAGCTGGAACTTTAGTGCTAGGGCTGGAATTATGATCGATGGTTTGACGCAAATCATCCCGAAGCAATTTCAACATTGAAATGACTTGGGGGCGGTGAACCTGTTCACTGCCTTGTTCAACTTTTGCCATCATATGAACGAGCGTTCCACCGATACCGTCATGAAGATCGTGAGCGATATCCAAACGCTCTCTTAATTTTGCATTTTTTAACTCTAAGAAATGTTCTCGCTCTAGTGTAACGGCTAATTCTGAACGTGCGTTCGCAATGCTCTCGGCTAATTCAACATTAAACTGTTCAATGCGTCTGACATTATGCGCCTGACGCAGCCCCAGTATCCCAGCCAGGCACAATGTGATGACAATATTCGCATATGGCAATATTGGAAATTTTTCCGGATCAGGCCGAAAGAGGAGGAGCGCATCATAAGGAATGGTCATAAAAAGGACTATCAAGCAAATTGAGAACAAAAAATATTCGTTATTGCGCTTACGAAACGTTAACACCGGAAACTGCAAACAGTTAAACAAGAAAAAACCTACCGCGACGAGTACGCTCGATATTTGGATCGCCCCAAGATAATCTTGTGGTGTAAAAGCGAGTGCCACAATGAATACGCTGAAAATTCCCCATAGAAAGCGCTCATAACGCTTTAATACCAACTCACCAAAGCGCAATGTAAACATGCAAAAACATGCAATATTCAGTAATAAGGCAATTGCGTTAACTCTTACGAATGTTACAGAATCCGAAAAAGGCCAAGGCGTGGTCACGAGAACATTAGCTATGAAGACAAGCCAGAACAGAGAAGAAAATGCATACCAACCGTAGTAGGTCTGATCGCGCCGTATGATCCAGATACAAAAAAACAAAATCCCGATAACGCCGGAAACTATTACATTTGCAACATATAAAGTACGTTGCCGCCACCAATAATTGTCATAAATACTTTGGACCTGAGTTGGCTCACCAATGATAACAGAGCCTAGGCCAAGTGCTTGTCCTTTGACACCAACAGTCTTAACCCAAAGTGTATTGATACCTTCAGTCAGCCATGCATCATGCAGAACCCAATAGCGCGGCATACTCCAGCTGCGCGATAATGGTTCCGTCAGGCTCTTATCGCGCCAGAGAAAATGATCATTAACGAAGACCTCTCCTGCCATATTGATTGTCTGTATGAGCAATGCAACAGGATTATGACCTGCTTCAGAACATGTCTGTCGCCAATGAATGCGATACCAAACTTCATCTGAATATTCTGAATGTAGTTGGTTCCAATAATTTGGTAAAGTTACGGCTTCCCACCGTAAATTTTCAGATTTACGTCCATCAGGACCAGCTTTTGCGGCAGAAATATCAATGATCTCTGCGGAACATTGCGCTGAAGTGCTCTCTGCCAAAGCTGGCATAGCAAAAAGGCCAAAACATATAATAAGCAGCCACTTCACTTTAACAAACCACGCTCTCTCGCCGCATGAATAGCACGTGTGCGTGAAGAGACTGCGAGTTTTCGGTAAATATGTTTAATATGGCATTCAACTGTATAGCGCGACAAAGAAAGATGGTCTGCAATATCCTTATTGCCAAGTCCGTCGGCAACCAGCAATAAAATTTGATTTTCGCGTGCCGTCAGTACTTGCTGACACAATGTAAGAGCCCCCGAATTCTCCGGACATTTTCTCACCTTAATTAAGGGTTAGGAGTAATGTTAGGCATATGACTAGTCATAATTCGCATATTGAAATTTTGGGCGGTCCAGAACGTCGCCGTCGCTGGAC
>NZ_JACIIU010000040.1 GCF_014205685.1 Paenochrobactrum gallinarii | reverse complement strand
TCCAGGCCATCTTGATCTCCGTCGTATGTCAGAAATCCGATTGAATCATAACTAACTGAAATCACTCAATTCATTTTGGAACGGACACTCAGGGAAAAACAGAAGGATGAACGCAACGATTACAATCGCAATCGCAAAGGGAAGAATTCCGATAAATGCTTCCTTCATCTCGATTTCTTTAACCAGTGAAACCAATATGAAAATATTGAGTCCCACTGGTGGCGTGATCAAGCCCAACTCGATCACCAACACCATCATAACGCCGAACCAGATTGGGTCGAAACCAAGTGCAAGGACGATTGGAAACAGAATTGGCACAGTAAGGAACAGGATACCCATCCCCTCCATAATCGTGCCCAATAGAGCCAGAAACAGGAGTACCAGCAATATTGTCCCGATCGGTCCAAGACCAAGATTAATGACGATATCAGTCAATTCCACCGGCACACGGCTGGCTTCCATGAAAAACTGGAAGAATGCAGTGCCTAGGATGATCATATAGATTACGATTGAGGCTTCAGCAGTTTCACGAAGTGCGGTCACAAATCCAGGTAAACCCAACCGACCGGAAGCAAAGCTGATGATAATAGCTGCACCTGCGCCTACCGCCGCACCTTCAGTCGGGGTGAAAATACCGGTGTAAATACCGCCCATCAAGACACCGAACAGTAACACAATCGGCGCAAGTGACAGAAGCTTAGCGCCGTTTCTACTCCCTTCCACCGTCACGGTCTGCGACATTTGCTCTGGGAACACCCGCACCCATATAAAGACGACTAAGCAGAAGGCCAAAATCAGCAGCATGCCCGGCAATATGCCGGCAATAAACAGTGCTCCGATGGAAGTTTCGGTTAGAAATCCATAGATGATCATCATGCCAGAAGGTGGAATCATGATGCCCAAAGTGCCGCCCGCAGCAACCGCTCCGCTGACCAGCCGCGGATGATAACCACGTTTCAGCATTTCAGGCGTAGCAACACGTGCCATGGCCGAGGTTGTTGCCAATGAGGAGCCAGCAGCCGCCGAAAAGGCTCCCGACGTGATGATGGTTGATATTGCCAATCCGCCTTTCATACGGCTGCAAAGCAAGCTGAAAGCATCAAACAGCACGGTTGACATGCCGCTTTTTGCTGCAACATTTCCCATCAGGATGAAAAGCGGCAAAGTTGATAGTGAATAATTACTCAAAACGTCTACCGGAACAGTGCCGAGAAGGTAGAACAAAGTGTTGAAGTCTCTCAATAACCACACCCCAGCCAAACCCGTAATTGCCATGGCAAGGGCTATAGGAGCTCTAAATACAATCAGGACAAGCAGGATTCCAAACCCCGCCAGACCTATCTGGAATGGTGTCATTTCAGTCTCTCCAAAAGCCGTCACGCCTCTTCAGGCATGACGCTTAAACTTCTGATAAATGAGATTAATTTGCAGATTTTGGTGCGGCTAGCTGACGTTGATATTCAGCTTCGAAATCAGCAACAAATGCCTTGGCCGGAAAGCCTTTGGCTTCCAATGCTGCAATATTTGCGTCGATAACCGGTTGTGCTCTGGCTTTCCACGTAGCACGGTCCGCTTCGCTCAGCTCATTGATTGCATGCCCGGCACCTTTTGCAATCTCGTAACCTGCCGCATCGCTTTTAACGAATGCTTCCGCAAAGCGTGCGATATTTTCAGGGGTTGAATAACGATCAATTAGCGCTTTCACATCATCAGGCAGTGCATTATATTTAGCTTCATTCATCAGCAAAAATAACGGAGCCGCAGTAATATTAAGCTCGAGATGGTCCGAACTAACTTCGCCAACATTAAAAGCCTTGAGCATTCCCCAGGCGCCGACGGCACCGTCCAATACGCCCTTTTCCATCATTTCATAAATCGCAGGCGCGGGCGTCAAAACACCCTCTCCATTAAAGTTCCCCAATGTATCGACCATAATCGATCCGCCAGCGCGTATTTTTAATCCTGCCAGATCATCTATTTTTGCGACAGGCTTGCGGGTATGAAGCTGCTGCATACTGGTGAGCCAGATGGCGATCGGACGAACTCCGGGCATGCTATTTCGCAGATATTTATCGTAAGAGAGCCAGAATGCACGGGAGGCCGCAACACTATCTTCGTAAAGAAACGGCAACTCAATCAGATCTGCCATAGGAAAGCGGCCCGGAGTATAGCCAAACATACCATGTGCAATATCAACAAGACCACGCTGCGCCTGATCAAACTGACGCTGTGGATTACCGTAAGCCGTACCACCAAAATAGGTTTCGAACTTTACCTTGCCATCGCTATCTTCTTCTATTTCCTTAACAAACCGGTCTATGGTTAAGCGATGGTTCCCACTACTTGATGTTGAAAATGCACTGATCGTTAATGTCAGCGGCTTTTCTTGTGCAATACCCAAACCGGTTGTCAGCGCAAATATGCTTGCCGTCATAAATAGTGTTTTAAACATGCTTCCCTCCCTTTTTGGCCACGCGCTCATTGACAGGCATTCTGTGTGGCCAATTGTTTTTCATTGTTCCCAGTCATTGAAACCTGCTATCCTTCCTCTAAGACAGCGGGCAACGTATCACAAAGTAATATAGACGTTCTTCTGTTGCGTGTAGGACAGCAACTCTTCGAAGCTTTCCTCTTTATTATTACCTGATTGTTTAAAGCCGCCAAACGGTGCCGGGAAAAAATGCGATACAGCATTATTAATCCAGACATAACCGGCCTCAACACGGCTGGCTGCATTGTGCGCAGTGGCAAGATTAGTGGTATAGATGCCAGCTGCCAGACCGTATTCTACGCTGTTCACTTCATCATACATGCTATCTTCGTCCTTCCACTTTATAACGGAAAGCACCGGACCAAAGATTTCTTCGCGTGCAATTCGCATGCTCATATCAACATCAGCAAAAACTGTTGGCTCGATAAACCACCCTTGTTCCAGATTACCGTCATCAGGACGTTTTCCACCTGCAACTAATTTTGCCCCCTCGGCTTTTCCGACCTCGATATACTCCATAATCTTGTCAAATTGCGCCTTAGAGACAATCGCGCCCATGCTGGTTTCAGGGTTCATCGGATCCCCCGGACGAAAGGCTTTAATCCCTTCAAGAACACCTTCCAATACCTCATCATAAATGTCTTCATGTAGGAAAAGGCGGGTGGTTGAAGAGCAAGCTTGTCCGCACCATGCAAAGGCCATCCCTTTAACTGCACCTGCAATCGCACGCTCAATATCAGCATCGGGATAGATGATCAGAGCATTTTTACCGCCAAGCTCAAGACTGACATTTTTTAGCTGGTCAGCTGCCGCACGCGTAATTGCACGCCCTGTAGGTATCGAGCCAATAAGCGTGATGCGGGGCACCAAGGGATGCTGCACTAAAGCTTCGCCACATTCTCTATCACCAGACAGGACGTTAAATATCCCTGCCGGAAAAATACCGTCAACAAGCTCGGCCAAACGATAGGCAGAAAGCGGGGCCTGAACCGGCGGCTTCATAATCACCGCATTTCCGGCGGCAACAGGCGCTGCAAAACGGCTGGCGGTGAACATAATCGGATGGTTATAAGCGACAATACGAGCGCAGACCCCATAAGGTTCGCGGATTGTCATATTCACGACCCCCTCACCCATCGGGATTGTCGAACCGCGTAGCTCATAAACCAGGCCTGCAAAATATTCGACCAATTGGGCGGCGATATCAACATCACGCATCAGTGCTGTCACCGGATTACCGCAATTGATCGCATCCAGACGCGCCAGCTCTTCTTTATTGGCGCGCAAGATAGCCGCTACCTCACGTAAGGCCGCGCCGCGAATGGACGGCGGTTGCTGAGACCATTGCCGATAGGCTGCATGAGCCGCCTCGACAGCCGCTGCTACATCTTCTGCATTGGCAACAGCAGCCCGACCAAGATTTTCGCCCGTAGAGGGACTAAATGTGTCAGCATAGCCACCCTTGGGTTCATGCCATGCGCCACCATAGTAAAGGCCACGATGCGTTGGTAGTTGAACGCCACTCATATTCATGTTCATCATGTCTTTCATGTTCCTGTTTTACTCGTAGCCAGCAGGCAGAATTCCGCCGCACATAACTCTTCAAATCAAACGCCCATTGCATTCAGATAGCTTTTGACTTCTGTCACTACATCCTGAGGATTATCTTGTGCCAGATCATGGCTACCCGCGATCTCGACAACCCGTGCATGGGGATTAGCGCCGCTCACCTTGGCCATCGTATCGCTCGCGAAAAGATTGGAACCTGCACCTCGTACCACCAGAAATGGATAGTTCAGTTTATTCAGGGTTACCCACGGATCTGCTTCTTCGGGCTGGCGCACACCTGTTTCCAGAACCTTGCGGAACTTGTCACGAAAATACAAATCCCGTAGTAATTCCCATCCGCCTTCAACAGGACGCATGAATTCACGAAAGCGCTTTCGCATCGGATCATCCGGCCCAAGTGCTGCGGGATCATGCCCGTGATATGCCAGCGCCTCGTCAATAGTTGCGAAGTGATCGGGCTGGCGCCCGATTGAATTTGCTACATATTTACGACCCTCTGCTGCCAAATCCGGTGCAAAATCAAGACAGCACAAGCCAGCAACACGCTCAGGATACCAGCCTGCTGCCAGCAGACAAATCCGTCCGCCCATAGAATGGCCAACCAGAACAGCTTTATCCCAGCCAAGATGATCCATGAGCGCAATAATATCAGCTGCATTTCTACGCAGGCTGTAATCATGCGCGACACTACGGCCAGACTGGCCAAAGCCGCGCATATCAATGGCCACAACCTCGCGATCCGTTGAAAGCGCCGCAGCCACGCCCATCCAGTCATATGAGAAAAAGGACAGACCGTGCACGATAATGACCGGTATTTTGCCGGGCACACCGAACTGCCGATAAAATATTTCAACATCACCGGCAGGCGCACGACCCTCATGATAGGTGGAGAGTGATGTCTTCGTGTTCATGCTGATTTACCCGGGGAAGACATGATGCACATTCCGGTGAGCCATTCCGGCACAACGCTGTAATAGTCGAGTTGCAATTGTCCCTCGCCTAATGCACGAGCGGCAGCAGTGGCTGCGACCCATGTCCGTACTTCATGGGCTCCAAAACCAGCTAACCGGTCAATTTCACGATCAGTTATTGCGTCCAGAGCCTCGGTGTCAAAATCGCCGAGCTTGCGAATGAACCCTTTATCCCATTCCTCGCTTGGCGGAAGGCACGGGCCTCGCTGATTAACCAGATCATGCGCAGTACGCACCACACAAGCCTCGCGAGCCGCATATTCTTCTTCCGTGGGAACGCTACGGTTGATCAGACGCGCCGAGCCCGACGCAGAGGTACGATCAAGACGCGGGGTTGGCGGATCATGTGACAACCCTCCCGACCCGATCAATGTGATATTCAAATCTTTCTTATCGGCTAAAAAATTCCCGATTGCTTCACCAAGCATACGTACACGCCGGAAAGAAGGACGCGGATCAGCCGCACAATTCACAAAAACAGGTAACACGTCATAGCGTGCAAGCGCACCGGTAAGCTGCATCAAAGGCACTGTCATACCATGATCGACCTTCATGTCATGCGAAATCGCGACATCAAAATCATTGCGCTGCAAATAACGAGCACATTCAAGAGCCATATCTTTTGGTACGCGCAGAGCACGACCTCGAATGCCCCAGTCATTCGTACCTTCAGCCGCCAGACCAATGCAGAAAGGCGGCATCATCTCATAAAAGAAACCATTGAAATGATCCGGACCAAACAGCACAATCAGATCAGGTGAGAATTCATGTAAACGCCTTGAGGTTTCCTCCAATGATGAGAAAAAGCGCTTTTGCGTACCCTCAACACTTTCCTCTATATCAGTAAGCATCAGTGGGCTGTGCGATGCACAGATCAGCTGTAATGACATGTCCCCTCCTTTATCTCCCGTTTTCCAACCACGACAAAAAATGCTGCTCCATCACGCCCAAGAGTGTCAACATTACAGGAAAGTCACTTCCTCGTGGCTGAACGAGACGCCTTGCTCAAATAGCGAATCACGTTCTCCATCTATAAATTAGCATATAAAGTACTAAAGTATAGCTTATTGTACTAATGATGTTTGTTTTTGCAAAATTTAACGAATATTCATTTCCAGCCGAACGGCGTCTCCGCGATAATATCCCTCACTGGCATAAATCAGCTTCCCGTCAGATGCATGTACAAAACGATGCATGACGACCAATGGGGAATTCAGAGGTATCTCCATTGTAGCTGCTACATCCACATCCGCGACACTTATTGTTAATATCTGGTTTGCGGCACCAAGCTTTTCCGCTGCAGCTTCTTGAAGCAAGACCAATAATGGCTCGCTTTCAAATCGAGATGGCTTAACACATCCGAAAAGCTCCTCATCCAGATAAGATGAGCCAAGCAAATAGACTTGTCCATCGCGTCTGTGCAGTCGTTTAAACCAATGATAAGAGGCCGCTTCCTGTGATCCGTCTTTCAACAGATCAGGTAATTGAACATCGCTATTCGTAGCCAAAGTTTTGATATCTGCGCCTTGGTGAGCTTTCGTGATTGAAGCCCAATCCATATCCAGACGATGGGCGCTTATCGATGCAGGCGCGCGTAGCACAAATGAGCCCTTAGCGCGGCGCTGATCAATGAGTCCCTCAGCTTTTAAGAGCTCAAAGGCCTGCCGGATAGTTCCTCTTGCAACCGAAAACTCTTGCTCAAGTTCATCAATATTTGGAATGCGGCTACCGACAGGCCAAAAACCGGACGAAATCCGGTTGCGAAACAAGTCTGCCAGTTGCAGATAAATCGCTACGCGGCTACGTTTGAGGCCGTTACCAATCTGGGAAACAGATCCGCGGGTTAAATTGGTTTTTTCTTTCTCAGACATACCAAAGCTACTCTCACGATGAATACACCTCTATTTCATTACTTATATAATGGTAACATTAGGTTTGTACAATAAACTAGTTTTATGACCCTTTTGTTTAGAAACTTTAATCTCACTTTGTTGGTCACGGCCGTATTCCTGCTCATAACGGCATCGTTGTGAAAATATACCTTGACCAGAACACCAAGCACGCCTCTCGACTTGGCTTACAATGGCTGGCGGAGATCGTGACATTTATACATCCGGCTTCCGGCAAGGTGGATAAAGAACCAAACAGCTTCTTAACGTTGATAAGATTGCGGTTGGCACTGGCACAGAACTGCACCTGAATAGATGGAGTGGTTGCCGCCCTGGCCAAGCGACAATTCTTGGTTGAAGATTGTTGCATTCAATCTACTCGATGGGAAGGATGGCAGGCATGACCACAGATACAATGCTCGGGATCGATCTGGCTAAAAGCGTTTTTCAGGTGCACGCAGCATCGATGACAGGGCAGGTAAAATTTCGTAAAAAGCTATCGAGACTACAATTTCGTAAGTTTCTGGCAGAGCACCCCGCGGCGACCGTGGTTATGGAAGCCTGCGGCAGTGCGCATTATTGGGCACGAGAGATAGCCAAACACGGCCATGTGGTAAAACTGATTGCTCCCCAGTATGTCCGCCCGTTTGTAAAGCGCCAGATAAACGATACAGCGGATGCTGAAACTATTGTTATCGCTGCACAACGACCTGAGATGCGCTTCATCACTCCGAAGATGGAAGAGCAGCAAGCTAAGGCACTTCTTTTTCGTGGAAGAGAACGGCTTGTCTGCCAACGCACGGAGTTGGTCAACGCGTTACGGTCAGTCCTCTACGAGTTTGGCCACCCAATTCCTGGACTTGCTTCGTAAAAGTGGAGAGGTTTTCTTGAGTTGAAAGGAAACTTACATGACGAGGCTCTGTTGCAAAAATTCCGGTTGGTTGGAGAGGTCCTGTTCTCTCGGGCATCACACGGGCTGACCTTCGAGATTCTGCGCGAGCAACGCCACC
>NZ_JACIIU010000039.1 GCF_014205685.1 Paenochrobactrum gallinarii | reverse complement strand
TTTCAGTCCAGGCCATCTTGATCTCCGTCGTATGTCAGAAATCCGATTGAATCATAACTAACTGAAATCACTCAATTCATTTTGGAACGGACACTCAGGGATATTATTGCGGGAAATATAGTGTTATAAATAATACTAGAAGTTCTCACATTCGTTTCGACGTGTCGTAGTCGATAGTTAAGCTGAAAATGTAGTATATGAGAGGAAAAAGCCTCGAGATTGATCGCGGTGATGGATCTTTCTATGCCTGACGGTTTAACCATTCGGAAAATTCTGCGCCTTCTGCCAATTTCGCTAATGTCAGAACAGTTAGTTTTACAAAAACAGGCAGTAATTGTGCAGCAATTTGTGAGAAATCAGAGTTAGTGAATGCTTCATTGTCGACTTGGTATGGGTGTTTCGACGAATGGGGCAGTTTGGTTCTGGTATTACTAAATATGGCGTGAATGAAAATTCAGCGTGAAATTCTGACGGAGACGGTCATGATAATGCAAAACTTTGTAATTTTTACTGCATTGCTAGCTCTGACCGTGATTGCCCCCAGTCAAACAAAAGCCGACTTTGACGGTGAGCCGGCGCGCTGGATTCAAAAACCGGCTCTATCACCAGATGGCAAACTGATCGCCTTCACCCATCGCGGGCAGATTTTTCTGACAGATCATGATGGTGGGTTGTCAGTCGCAGTTTCACCGGCCAATGCTTATAGTCATAGTGTTGTCTGGGCTCCGGATTCTCAGCGGCTGGCTTTTGCTTCAGATGTGAACGGCAATGATGATGTTTATCTGGCTGATTTTTCGGGCAAATTGCAGCGCATGACCTATTCATCGGCGAGAGAAGTTCCGACGAGCTTTTCTCCGGATGGTAAAAGCGTACTTTATACAGCTCTTCGGCTAGGAGATGCACAACGCAGTGTGCAGAGGGCTGCAAGTTGGAAGCCCCAGCTTTACACCGTAAATATTGCCAGCGGGCGCGAGTCACTGGTGCTGCCGAATTTTGCGCTTGAAGCCAGCTGGAATCCGAATGCTACCAAGCTGGTTTATAGTTATGACCCGTCAGGTGACCCCATAGAGCGCCAGCACAGAGTTGCGGCAAATGCCCGTCAATTATGGATCTATGAGCGGGCTAGCGACAAATATGAGCGCCTATTTGCCGTTGATGGCATTGATCGGCTTGATCCGCATTGGAGTGCAGATGGTCAATCGCTTTATTATCTGTCTGAAGCTTCCGGCTGGCTAAATGTCTGGAAGCTAAATCTGGAAAATAAGCGCGAAGAGCAGCTCACCCATTTTGAGGGCTCTCCCGTGCGCGACCTAACCGTTGCTGATGACAATACAATTGCCTTTTCTTTCAATGGGCAGGTCCATACGCTCGCAGCGGGTGCGGATAAAGCAGAGCTGGTTGATATCAATACGCTGGAACAGGGGATGAACCATCTCGTGAATTATCAAGCGTTGAGCAGTCAGAATTTTCAGAGCTCTCCCGATGGGCAGTATTTTGCACTGATAATCAATGCAGATGTTTTTCTTATTGATTTGAAAGGTAATTACCGGCAACTGACTAAAACAGCAGGCGAGGAACGCGATATTGTTTTCTCACCTGATGGTCGTATGCTCGCCTATGCGGCAATGCGCGATCATAAATGGGGCATTTATAGCATTGATCTTTCTGAAGATCAGGCAAATGGCAAGCTTGGCCTGACCTATGATGAAGTTCCGCTTATTGTGTCTGCCAATAGTGATGCTCTCGATCCTAAATTCTCGCCTGATGGGAGTAAATTGGCTTTTTGGTCGGATCGTCGCGAGATCAAAGTCTTAGATCTGACCAGCAGAGAGATTGCCACGCTGTATCAGCCGACAGATTATAACTCGGATTACTTTGACAGAAATGGTGAGTTCAGCTGGTCTCCGACCTCAAAAGATTTACTTGTTCCATGGCGCAGTATTGACGGATCAGGATTGAATCGTGTTGCAATCGTTCCCGCTGACGGCAGTGCTCCGATGCGCCCGCTGGCACTGGCTGTGCCTAATTTTTATGATGGCTTGTGGAGTGCGGATGGCACACAAGTTATTGGCTTAACGACGCTTTATACTGCACGCAGCGCTGATAATCGCCATCAGAATTCGCGCTTCGATCTTTATCGCGCCTTTTTGTCTGGGCAGTCACGGCAGGATTTTCTGGCAAATGCCAAGGACGAAACCGATCCGAATGATGGGGAGCAACTGCTCAACCACTATACGCCGGATCGGCAGCGCAGCTTTTTGCTTGAAGAGCGCTTGACCAGCAATTTGCCAAAAATGGAATTGCTGGCCACTGCACCGGATGGTAAAAATTTGCTGGGTTTTTCCGCAATAGATGAGGGGCTGTCGGTGAATTTGATCAGCCTTGAGAATGGTGATTTACAGGAAGTGACAACAATTCCGGTGGCTAATTCGGAAGAGATACAATTCATCCGCTACAACCCTGCTATACAAACAATTGATATTAAAACACCCAGCCACATCATCCGAAGCTCTATAGAGGATCCGGCGCAGAGGGTAGAAATACCGCTTAAAATCTTGTTCAGTCGAAATGAAAATGCTGCGTTGAGCGCCGCCTTTGAACAGGCTTGGGCTGATATTAATGACCGTTATTATGATGCGGCACATGAAAATCGTGACTGGCAGCAAATTGGTGCCAAATACAGAGCCTATATGCCCTCTATTGCCGGACCACGTGATCTTGAACGTCTGCTGGCTGCCATGTTTGGCGAACTGTCAGCTTCGCATCTCTTTACGGATATGACAGCACCTGATCCTGCCCTTGTTGGGATGGGAACACAGAATGATGCTTTGGGGATTTATCTGGATAATGATTACAACGGTGCAGGGCGCAAAATCGCCGCCATCCTGCCCGGCGGACCGTTAGATCGGCAAAAACTAAATATTGGTGCAGGTGATATCATCACCTCGATTAACGGACAGCTCGTTCCGGAGGCTGGTGGTATTGACCGTTTGCTTGATATTAATGCGGGACGGCAGGTCGTTATTGGTGTAGCGGATAACAGTGATAATGGCGAGCGTCTTATTGAGGTTACCCCCATCCATTGGCGTGACGAATTGATTTTGGCCAGTAAAAATCTGAGCGATAATCGCCGTGCTATGGTCAGTAAGCTTTCTCGCCAGTGTATTGTCTATCAGTCTCTGGATGCGATGGATAATGACAATTACCTGTCGTTACTCGGTGTTTTGCTGTCACAACGAGGTCTTGTGAAAGCTGCCCTGATAGATGTTCGATCCAATACTGGTGGTAACCTGACACGTGAATTGATCACGCTGCTCAGTGGTACACCAGCCTTCAGCTACGGGGTAGATGACCGTCCTCGTGAAGACGGCCCTGACAATGTCTGGCTCTGGCCAAGTGCAGTATTGGTTGACAGTTTCAGTTATTCTGATGGGTCAATTTTTCCGCAAGCCTATCAGGATCGTAAGCTTGGCAAAGTCATTGGCGATGTGCTCCTCAATACGGGTACCGCAGTAACTACCGTCAACAGCAAAATCGTACCTGGACTGCAATATAGATTTCCGGTTTTGCCTTATCGTCATGCTGACGGGCGCAAATATGAAAATGGTATCATTACACCGGATATCGTCGTGGAATTCGATCCAAACCGCTACAGTATGACGTCTGATCCTCAATTGGAGGCGGCAGTGGCATCATTGATGCAAGACATCGATCCTGACAGCGATTGCCGTGATAATTAGCTATCACTTGAAAACACTCTTTATAGTAAAACTACCAGTTTTCAGGGATGGATTTACAATAAAAATGACGACATACATAAAAATAAGTGATGCACCGGCTCAATTTTAGATTGCCGTATTTGAGGGGAAAACAATGACATCCAGACTGATCGCCAAACTGACAATGTCAACTTGTCTTTCGACCGGTGTACTCTATGGGGCAATGATTAATCCTGCCGCTGCGATTAACACGCATGTGGTCAATGATCCGCAAGGCACGCCCTTTATTCAGTTGCGGTTTTTCGATGTGGGGGATGGTGTCTTTGGCTTTGGGGCAATGTCCGAATGGAACTTAAGCGATTTATATAAAAATCAGATAATCGACGCGACAGGATATTGGGCGGAAGTGATTAAAGTCGTGCCTGGCAACAATCCTGCGATCATTAATGTCGGCGCATTAATTGGCGGTACAGGGGCGGGAGCTGGTAGCCATGCCGCAACTATGCTGGATGGTTCCCCGACAACAGTGCAAGCGGCATTGACCAATCAGTATTATACGAATTTGCGTGACGGTGCGCATGGTGCCATCGTTGTTTATAATAAAGTCGGGACAGAGGACTGGTCACAAGATCCATATACGCCGTCTCATATTGCGCTGACAGCTGAAACATCGCTAGGCACCGTACTTATTCACGAAATCGGCCATGCACTTGGCGTTCTGTCGAATACTTTCAGTTGGGAAGATCAAAATAATCGACTTGCAGCATTTGCTGCTGACGATTTAGGTCCTGGCTTTGATGTCTGGAGCACGCATTTACGGGATGATAATGATAACTTTGCAAGTGCTGGTCAGTTTATAAATTGTAAGGGTTGTTATGTTCCAGATGGTGAGGATGCTTTTGATGTCCGAAAAGATCAGGCCTATTTCACCGGAACCCATGTGAATGAGGTGCTCAATGGCGCGATGAAGGGTCTGCCTATGCGGGTTGCGACGGATTACGGACCTTATGACGCTCCTTTTTTCAGTCATATTGAACTTAAAAATAGTTTGATGAGCCATCAGCTTTATCGCAATTATAGCACATTGATGGAAGCCGAGCTGGCTGCTTTGCAAGATATTGGTTACACAATCGACCGGCGTAATTTTTACGGGCATTCCGTTTATGGTGACGGGCTAACCATTATCAATAATAACCCGTATTTTGGACGAAATGCGGATGGCACTGCCTATATCGACAATACATATAACAGTGCTACTTTGGGCTTGGGGCTGCATGTTTATGGTAGTTACAACACCATTACCCAGAATGCAGATTTACTGTCTGTAGGGGCGGGCGGCGGCGGCATTCGTATTGATGGCGCAGCCAATAATCTGATTGTTGCCCCTGATGTGCGCGTTCATGCTAATGGTGCGAATGGCCGTGGCATCATGTTCGCTTATGGTAAAGATCACACATTAACCCACCGCGGTGAGGTTCAGGCTTTGGGTGAAAACGGCATCGCTGTCAGCTTTGACTTTGGCCATAATTCACGTGGTGACGGAACGGGCTATCGTGGCTCTTATATTCTGGAACTTGATGACAGAGTGGAGGATCAGCGCGCCACTATTACTGAGGAACTGAATGGTGCATTGGTTTCCTCCTTTGATCTGACCGGCCGTGTTGCAGGTAACAAGGCTGCAATCTTCATGTCTGAAAATGCCTTGGTCGGACAGATCAATGTCATGCAAGGGGCAAGTATTTTCGGGGATATTATTTCCGAGTATGCAGAAGAAGATGATGATGGCAATTTGCGTCTGACTGAGCTGAGTTTCGGCTTGAAGGCTGATGCACAAGGGAATTCGACTGGCACAGCTGATACGGATTTCAGACTGGCTTACGGCGGCAATATCAAGGGCAAGAATATTTCCCTGCATCTTGATGGCGGCACATCTGTTCTGACTGGCAACCATCAAGTCTTTGATGTCGGTGTGGCGCAAACGGCAATGCTTTCCGGTCAAGGGATTTACCAGATTGATGCGGGTCAGCAGTTCCGCAATAGCGGGATTTTAAATCCTTCTGTTGCTGGTGCGGCAATCACTATTGACGGCAATTATGCTCAGTCTGCTACCGGCACCTTGCAACTCGCATTCAATGATCAGTCTGACATCAGCAGCCTAATTGTAAACGGTAGTGCTGGTCTTAATGGCACGATCAGCTTTGCACCTGATCGCGGTTATTATCGTGATGGTTTCACCGTCACTTCAAACGAGTGGTTACAAGTGGACGCAGTGAGTGGTAACTTTACAAGTGTTAGCACTACATTGAGCTCGCCGACACTTAACGCGAGTGCGACAGATAATGGTAATCTGTCTTATACCGTATCATTGAGCCGTGATGCGAATGCCTATTCGCAATATGCGGGCAATCATGAAGACCGTGAAGTTGGTGCTGCATTGGATAGTCTGGCCAATAATACGGTGTCAGCACTTAAACCATTGCTCGCAGCACTGGATTTTTCTGCATCTGACGGCTCAACCATTCGCTCAAGTCTGCCGCAATTAAGTGGTGAAGCCTATGCATCCGCAAGCGGCGTTTTGCTCAATGCCAGCGGCATCACCCGGTCATCGGTCAATAATCGCCTGTCTCAGGCATTTGGCGGTACACCGGTTAATCCGGTGTCTGTGATGGCCTATGGTCCGGCAGCTAAAACCAGTCAGGCAGGCAATGCCATTGATCATGTTGCTCCGGTTAATGCTGATGATCTTCAGCGCTATGCCGCATGGGGGGCAGCATTCGGCAGTTGGGCCACACAATCTGCTACAGATAATGCCGCACGCACCAAGTCGACCATTGGTGGGTTCATCACCGGTATTGACGGTGATGTTTATGATAATTGGCGCTTGGGTCTTATGGCTGGATACAGCCGTTCAACCTTTAAAACACCAAGCCTTTCTTCATCTGGTTCCAGCGATAATTATACTCTTGGTGCTTATGCGGGCACTGAATGGGCGACGGGCCAAGGTTCCATCGGTTTCCGCTCAGGGCTTTCCTATTCCTGGCACAATATCGAGATGAGCCGCTCGGTTGCTTTCAATGGCTATTCTGACAAGCTGTCAGCTGATTACAATGGCGGCACGTTTCAGGTGTTTGGCGAGTTGGGCTATAAGCATGATCTCAGCCCGCGCTCGATCATCGAGCCTTATGCTAATCTTGCCTATGTCAATGTCAGAACGGATAGTTTTACCGAAACAGGTCATAATGGTGCAGCGCTCAGCGTACAATCCGGTAAGATGGACACAACCCTCTCAACCCTCGGCATGCGTCTCTCAACCAGCTTTGAGCTTGGTAATACACTGACAACCGCACGTGCTGATCTTGGTTGGCGGCATGCTTTTGGCGATGTGACCCCGTTATCAACGGCGAGCTTTGCTGCAGGCTCCAATGCGTTCACAGCATCGGGCAGTCCAATTGGCAAAGATACCGCACTGATTGAAGCCGGACTTGATTTCGCCATTACGAAAAATTCCAAACTTGGTGTCTCTTATCAAGGACAGTTTGGTTCAGGTATCACTCAAAACGGCGTCAATGCCAATTTCAGCGTAAAGTTTTAAACTGAGTAAGAATAAACTGGATTTGGAGACCTGTATGTAGATAAATTTAGCCGTTAAGTTTCATGCGGCTAAATTTAACTGTATTAGAGAAGTGGCTCGGGAAATCTGCACAGCGGGGATAAGTGGAAATTCTGCCTGACTTCGGCTTAGATGCCGGGAACAGGAGATACCATGACGAGACGACCACGCCGAAACCATAGCCCAGTCTTTAAGGCAAAAGTTGCGCTTGCTGCGATTAGAGGCGAGCAGACGCTAGTGGAATTATCCCAGCAGTTTGACGTGCACGCGAACCAGATAAAGCAATGGAAAGATCAGCTTCTTGAGGGGGCGACCGGAGTTTTCGGCGATGAGACTAAGGCGGAACCAGCAGGTTCTACCGTCGACGTTAAAACGCTTCACGCCAAGATCGGCGAGCTAACTCTGGAGAATGATTTTTTATCCGGAGCGCTCAGCAAGGCGGGATTGCTGGGCGGAAAAAAATGATCGACCGCGCACACAAGTTGTCAGTCACACGACAAGCCAAGCTTCTCGGCTTTAGCCGCAGTAGTGTTTACTATTCACCACGCCCGGTATCGGATGGCGATCTGGCACTGATGCGCCGGATCGATGAATTGCATCTGGAATACCCATTCGCGGGAAGTCGGATGTTGCAGGGGCTTTTGAAGGGAGAAGGGCTTGAGGTTGGGCGGCTGCATGTCGCTACGCTGATGAAGAAGATGAGCATCGAGGCGATTTACCGTCGCCCAAACACCTCGAAGCCAGCACCAGGGCATAAAGTCTATCCCTATCTCCTGCGCAAGCTAGCGGTCACCAGACCCAATCAGGTATGGGCAATGGACATAACCTATAGTGCGCCTCGCCCCAATTGGGGAGGCATATGACTGGAATGCAAAGGAGAAAGGAGGAATTGAAGACTTGCCTGCCCTCTGCTGTAAGGGGG
>NZ_JACIIU010000038.1 GCF_014205685.1 Paenochrobactrum gallinarii | reverse complement strand
AATGCCCGGAGTAGGAGCGGTTGTCGCACTGAGCTACCGGTCCGCCATTGATGACCCTTCTCGTTTCACATCATCTAAGAAAGTCGGGCCATGGGTCGGCATGACACCATCTCGCAATCAATCCGGCGAACACGACGTTTCGGGTGGCATTACCAAAGCTGGCGACATCAACTTACGCCGCGCGCTGTGTCAGGCCGCGACAGTCATGATGCATCGAGGACGTTCGACATGGCTGAGAGCATGGGCTGCACAGGTCACCCGCCGCCGCGGCACGAAGCGCGCGATGGTTGCTTTGGCGCGTCGTATCAGCGTTATCCTTCATCGAATGTGGGTCGATGATACCGACTTTCTGTCAGATGATGCTGTGTCGCATAGGATTTAAAGAAACGCTGCAACCTTTGCCTGCCTGATTGCAGGCTGTCGAAGCCCCCCCCAGGGACGTGGTTCCGATGATGCCGGGGTCAGGACTGTGCCGATGAAAGTCGAGCACGCCTATGAGATGGGCACATCGGGATTACATTTGAACCAGCATCATGTTGGCAGCCAATTGCGCTGACCACGGACAGAAGCATGTACCCGGGTTGACATCACACGAAGACAGCAACGCAAACAGGAACGTAAAAATACAGATAGGATCAACGCCGTAGCTATGGCGTGTATTCGCACGTCAAAAAATGCTTGACATGGAAGACCCCGTTACCGAAGTCCTGAGCCTAATTTAGCACTGGTCGTGATACGTAGCGCGGAATTATCCGCGCCAGCTGAGGAAGTGCTTTTCGATCTTACCGATAATGAAATTTACGATCAGACCCATCACCGACAAGATGGTGACACCGGCAAAAAGCTTTTCAAGATCATAGAGCGATCCGGCCTCCAGAATATAGGAACCAACACCATATTGCGCGCCGAGCATTTCAGCGGCAACAAGCAGAATGATTGCGATGGAAACAGAAACTCGCAGTCCTGACAAGATAGCCGGAAAGGCACCTGGCAGCACAATTTTGCGGACAATCGACCACCAGCTCAGGCCAAAGCTCTGCCCCATGCGGATTAGTGAACGATCAACATTATCAACCGCGCCATAAGTAGCAACGACGGTTGGCGTAAATGTGCCGAAAGCAATGAGCGCATATTTCGACATTTCATCAATGCCGAACCAAATTACGAAAAGCGGCAGCAATGCAATTTTCGGAATTGGAAACAGCGCTGCGACCAGTGGCACGAGACCAGCACGCACATAGCTGAACAAGCCGATCAGTACACCGATGCCAACGCCCACGGCAATACCCATAAATGCGCCGACAAACAGACGTTGCAATGATGGCAGCAAATGTTTCCAGAGCAAGCCTGTCTGCCATAATTGTACGAATGTGTCGAAAACAGCACTCGGGCGTGGCAAAGTCAGGCTTGAAATAAAGCCACTGCGTGTACCAACTTCTGCCAGTATGATCAGCACTACAAAAACGGCAATGCCGACACCTTTAACCGGCACCGGCGCAAAGCCGCCGCCACGAAACAGAACAGGGCGCACCGGCGCTGTGTCATTTTTTGCTGCCATGTCAGCTGATGTCATGGTGTTAACGTCAGACATTGACCAATTCCTTGTCTGCGGCCGCAGCCTCTTCGCGCATTAGTTCCCAGAGCTGTTTTTGTTTTTCTTCCAGCACCGGATCGCCCAAATGGCGCTCGCTCAGCGGAATATCAATATCGACGATTTCGCGGATGCGCCCCGGACGACGTGACAAAACAACAACCCGATGGCCAAGCCGTACGGCTTCATTCAGATTATGGGTGACGTAAACGGAGGTGAAAGGCTGGCGTGTCCAGAGCGACACCAGATCATCCATCAACAATTCACGCGTTTGGCTGTCGAGTGCAGAAAGCGGCTCATCCATCAGCATCACGGCAGGACGCACAGCCAAAGCGCGGCTGATTGCAACACGCTGGCGCATGCCGCCGGATAATTGCTTAGGCAGTGCCTGACGGAAATCGGAAAGTCGCGTGCGCTCAAGCACATCGGTGACAATGTCATCCATCTCGCGTGTACCTAAACCGTGATCTTCCAGAACAAGCTTAATATTGCCTTCAACCGTGCGCCAAGGCAGCAGAGCAAAGTGCTGAAACACATAAGTAAGGGGATTGAGAGAATCTTGCGGCGGATTGCCAATCTGCAAAACCTCGCCCGATGTCGATTTTTCCAAGCCACCCAGAAAGCGGAGTAATGTTGATTTCCCGCAGCCCGAAGGTCCGATAAGACAGACGATCTGACCCTGAGGGATATCAAGCGAAATGTCTTTCAGAACCTCAACGGATCCATATGAATGGCTGATGTTTTTAAGTCTCAGATCCATGAGTTCTCCTTAGCGGAGACGTTAAAACACGTCTCCGCGAGATTAGTATGCTGGTCAGATAGTTTTGACGTATGATGTGTCAAACAACTGTTCATTGGTGATGGCATCTTTAACCATGCCTTCAGACTTGAACCATTCCAGCTGTTCGACGCAGCTATCGAGTGAAAGAGCTAAGCCTTCATTGATTTTCATCGCACCATTCAGCAGGTTCTGTTTGGCGGTTTCAAACGGGCTGTCGCTTTCAACATATTTGTGAACGATCTTCGCCAGATCATCACGCTCTTTGTCATCGGCCGTATTGTCGATGAAGGCTGCGTTATAATCAGCAATGGCGCGTGAGTAAGCTTTGACAAAAGCTTCAGTCATTTCGCGCTCATTGGCGGCATTTTTGGTCGAGGTAAAGGCAGTTGTTACCTGATAATCAGGAGCATAATCGGAAACGAGACCGATTTGCTTGGCGGCACCTTCACGAATCATTTTCTTGGCAACATTTGGCTGAATGGCCCAGGCATCGATCTGGCCGGTGGTCAATGCACCAACGATCGCGCCTAGCTTCTGTAATGGGCGAAGCTGTATGTCGGCAAGATCGATATTGTTGGCCTGAGCAATTTTATGCGCCATAAAATGGAAAGAAGAACCGGCAGTGGTAATACCAAAGCTTTTGCCGGCCAGCATGGAAGGGTCAGTCAGACCAGCTTCATAGGCTTTATTGGATGCCAGAATAATTGCGCCGGTGACGCCTTTTTGCTCGGTCAATGCGCCGCCAATAACTTTAACGGCGTCTTTTTGTGCAAGGCTGATTAAGCCGCCGCTCATGGCCGTTACGCCAAAATCGGCATCGCCCGAAGCAATTGCAACGGCCATTGGCTGTGCAGCTTCAAAGAATTTCAATTCAATGTTGAGGCCTGCATCTTTATAATAGCCGCGCTCAAAAGCGATAAAGCTTGGCGCATGGCTGGCCAGATGAAGCACAGCAAGATTACGGGTTGCGGCACGTGCAGGCATGCCAAAGGCTGTAGCCGCGCCAAGCGCGCCCATGCCGACCAAAGCCTGACGGCGGTTCAAAAACATATTCATAACTATTCCTCCCGAAGGTGACACGGATGCGTGCCATTCACTTTCATGGCATTGACTGAAATGTGAGACAACGCAAAATGGTTATGTCTCCCATGTCCTGCGAACATATAGCGGTTGTGACATCTCAGGCAAGAGGCGGCAGCCCCTCAAGTTTGCGGGTGAGTATCTCTGTCAGCTTACGTAAATTAGCGGAATGTGGCCGGCGACGGTTCCACAAAACGGAGATCGAAAATTGCGGTGCGTTTTCAATCGGCCGCACGACAAGATTATTTCCAAGAGGGCCCAATGTTGAAAGATAATCGATAAGAATAATTCCCATCGCTTCACTGGCCAGTGCCAGCGCCGTATCAGCATAACGGGCAACCGCGCGGGTATTAACGCTTAGTTTCTCGCTGTTTAAGAAGCGATCAACCACGGTTTGATGCGCGCCACCTGTAGAAAATGCAATAAAATCGCAATTTGCCAGATCATGGGCTCGAATAATACTGCGCTGGGCAAGGGCATGATCTTTGTGAATGACAGCAACCAAGTCGACTTTGCCGACATGTTCACTGGCAATCAACGGATGATCTGATGACGCAATTGTGACCACTGCCTCCCCGCGTCCGGTGATCAGATAGTCCTCAATCTGGTTGACCGGCAACACGTCAAAAAACAGCTCAATGCCCGGAACTTCCACAGATAATGTACGCAATGATTGTGGGATGAGTGCGCGCGCCACACTTGCCGTGGAGCCGACACGGAAAACTGCTGTTTCTCCGCGGGCGATTCGAGTTATCTGCGTGCCGACACTGGTTAACTGGCGAATAAGCGGATCAAGCTCAGCAAAAATCTGCAAAGCCTCTGAAGTGGGCACAAGGCCGTTACGATCACGGGCAAATAATGCAATGCCCAGCTGGTCTTCAATACGCCGGATGGTGCGGCTTAAAACAGGCTGCGAAACATGGAGCACTTTGGAAGCGCCGGTGATGGAACGTGTTTGCATCACAGTGTGAAACACTTCCATTTGGCGCAGGCTCAAAAGGCTTTCATTAGCGTCGGGCGTATTAGTGTCGCCGTGCTCGTTTCTATCCTTCATTGTTCAAGCTTTCGAAGAAATGGATGCAGCGCTTTCAACAGGGCAGGGGCGGCAGTTTCTGGCAATAAATGCCCGCCGGTGAGTGGCTGTCCTTCAGCAAAATCTGTCCAGTCTGCCCAGATGTTCAGCGGCTCGCGGCCACCGCCATAGCGACGGCCTTCTTCCCAAAAAACTAAAACCGGCACATGGATTTTGTTTGCCTGATTGCGATCTGCTAAATCATCGGCTTCGTCCACACTTGCACCCGCACGGTAATCTTCACAAATGCCGTGGCGCACATCCGGATCATCAAATGCGGTGCGGTAATCATCCAAGGCTAATGGATCTAGCAGATCAATATTGCCGGTCATTTTTTGCAGTGTTGTGTCGATCAGAAAACGGGGATTTCCGGCCATCAAATTTTCAGGCAGCGGATAGGGTTGCGCCATCATGAACCAGTGCCAGGCACCCATCCCGAAAGCCTTGCTGGCGCCTTCCCACATTTCCGGTGTCGGCACGACCGTGACCGAAACAAGTGCGGTGATAGTTTGTGGAAAATCCAGCGCCATACGATAAGCAACACGACCGCCACGATCATGACCGATGACGGTAAATTTATTATGGCCAAGTACTTGCATCATCTCGTGCAGGCTTTTAGCCATAGCGCGTTTTGAACCCATATTGGCCGTGCTATTTTTAACACGGCTCCGCCCATAACCGGGCAAATCCGGCACGATAACCGTATGAGTTTCAGCCAGTTCCGGTGCAATCCGATGCCATGCAGTGCGCGTTTCCGGATAGCCATGAAGGAGTAAAATGGCAGGCCCCGTGCCTTTACTCAACACGGCAAAATCGACATTTTCAGTGCTGATGCAATTGTCCTCAAAGCCTGAAAACAGTTGATTGGCTGGCCTAAGCATGGGCGGGCTTTCCTCCGTTATTTTATTGGGCTGCGTCATTCTTAATCGACGCATTGGCAATGTCACGCAGCGCATCAATCAGGCTATCTACGCCTTTTTGTCGAGGCCGCAACTGGCAAATATGAACATAGGCCGAAACACTCACGCTATTCTCAACCGGTATTGCGACAAGGCCGAAGGCCTCGCAATTGATGGCAGAAAAAGCATCCAGAATAGTGATGCCGATGCCTTCGCTGACAAAAGAAAGGGCCGCCTCGACAAAATGCACATAGACAGCCGTTTCGCGCGAAACACCCCAACGCCGATAGGTTTCATCAATGAACAAGCCATGGGTGGTGGTGGCGCCAAAAGAAATCAGCGGCTCATGCGCAATATCCAGCGGCGTGACAGTTTTTTTGCCTGCGAGCCGATGATCTTTCGGCACGACACACACCAAGCCTGCGCTTGCCACTTTGGTGGTTTCAATCACTGGATCATTGACCTCTGCAATGGTGGCGACACAAGCACCTTGACCAAAAAGCAGATAGTCGCGCACATCGCGTTGGGACAGGCTGTCACTATAATAAGTGCCGGCTGTTCCCTCTAATTGCAGACGTCGCAACGCCTTGGGAATAAGCCGCACACCAAGGCTTGGTGTGGAACCAAACCGAAAGGTTGAGGCATCGCCGCGTGCAATGGAATAGATCAGTTCAGAGAGCATTTCCGATTGCTGGTTGACGCGCTCCACTTCGGCAAAAATCAATTCTGCTTCTTGTGTCGGCACTAATCTGCCAGAAATGCGAGCAAATAATGCAATGCCGAGCTGATCTTCCAAACGCTTGATTGCGATTGAAAGATTAGGCTGAGAAACGCCTAAATGACGCGCAGCTGCTGTCATAGAATTGGTGGCCATGATAGTGCGAAAAATTTCGATCTGGCGTTCTTTTAGTTTGGGATGCTGCATCAACCCATTACCTCACCCTATAAATCAGACTTATGTCTTCAGCCGTAATTTATATTGGAGTCAATAGGTCTCCCGCTCTAATCTCGATCACAAGTTCAGGAGAAAAGCTTTGGTTGGCAGCAAAACACGATTGGTCGCGATCATCGGTTCACCGATAGCGCAGGTTAAATCACCGGATAATTTCAATGATTATTTCGCCGGTGCACAAAAAGATGCGGCCATGATTGCTATCGATCTTTTGCCTGAAAATGTGGCTGATTTTGTTAAAACAGTGCGTGGCTGGCAAAATTTTGACGGGTTTGTCGTCACGATCCCGCATAAAAATGCCGTTGCTGAACTGGTTGATGAATTAAGCCCGACTGCGCAATTTTTAGGCACTGCCAATGTTGTTCGGCGCCACCCTGACGGGCGCCTGAGCGCGGATATGACTGATGGCGTTGGCTTTTTAGGCGCCACACGTCTGCATGGATTTGAGCCTGAAGGCAAAGCTGTTTTCATGGTGGGGGCAGGTGCTGCCGGCAGTGCAATCGGCTATGCCGTGGCTGAGAGCGGAGTGGCACAGCTTATTATTCATGATCGCAATCCAGAGCGTGCTTTTGATCTGGCTGCACGATTGAAAACAGCATTTCCTCAGGTTGATATTGCAGCTGAAGCCTTGCCAAACCGGGCTTTTGATCTGGTTATTAACGCTTCTTCAAGTGGCATGAAAGCGGATGATCCGCTGCCTGTGCCCGAGGCCATTCTTGAGCTGCTGCCGCAAGATGCCTTGGTGGCTGATGTGGTTACCAGTCCGAAAATGACACCGCTGCTCATCGCTGCGGCACAACGTAATTTGAAAATTCAAACCGGCGAAGAAATGGCAAAAGCACAGCTTTTTGCCCTCGGTCAGGTAATGGGCGTGATCCCGGGAGAACAAATCAATGACTAATCAGCGCTCGTGTCATTATGACGTTGTCGTTGTTGGGGGCGGTACAGCCGGAGCAAGTGCCGCCGTTGGCGCAGCACGTCTTGGTGCCAAGGTTTTGCTGGTTGAGCGCTATGGGTTTTTAGGCGGCGCAGCGGCAAACTCATTGGTGCTTGCCTATTGCGGTTTTTATCAAAAAGGGCCGGAGCCGGTTGTGGCCGTGCGTGGTGTTGGTGAAGATCTTCTCAACACATTGCGCGAGATTGGTCAGGATACTGCACCGGTTAAATCCAATAGCGGCAATTGGATCATTATGCTTGATCCGGAAGCGCTTAAATATGGTTTTGACCGTTTGACGGATGTTTCCGGCCTTGATGTGGTGCTGCATAGTCGTGTGACTGCGGTGACAAAGGGCGCTGATGGCATTGCTTCCATTGTCATTACCGACCACGCGGGCAGTTATGATGTGTCGGCTGGTGCATTTGTTGATGCCAGTGGTGAAGCCACTTTAAGCGCACTCGCGGCCACAAAAATGAGCGTCAGCAGCGCTGCGGGCGACCATGTGCAACCAGCATCGATGCCGGTGCGTATCGGCGGTATTGCTGATGGCGTAAAGTTTGACCGCGCACTGATGGCAGAGTTTATCAAGCAGCATAATGCGAACTCCGACACCCCGATCCACCGTGCTGATGGTGGTGTTATGATGCGTTTGCCAATCTCCAATGATTATTGGTGGATGACAATTGATCTTGAAACCGATGGTTTGAGTGGTGCAAGTCTTGGCGCGGCAGAGCGTCAGGCACGTTTTGAAGCATGGCGAAACTTAAAAATCTTGCAAAAAATACCGGGCTTTGAAAAAGCCTTTATCGCCGCGACGGGTCCGCAAATTGGTATCCGTGAAACCCGCCGCCCACAGGCGCTGGAAGATATGACCGGCGCAGCCTTGCAAAATGGCTCACGCCGTGCAGATGGCATTGCCCGTGCGGCATGGCCGATGGAGGTGCATGAAGCGCCAGGTCGCGCTAGATTTATTGATCTGGGCGGTGATGGCTTTGCCGATATTCCATTGAATGCTTTGCGTGCGTCTGTGACCGAGAATTTATTCTTGGGCGGCCGCGTTATGGGTGCTGATGGTGCAGCTTATGGCTCGCTTCGGGTGATGGGCACAGCTTTTGCGACTGGCCACGCTGCGGGTATTGCTGCTGCTCTTCAAGCCTCCGGCTCGTTGAGCTCAGAAGCAGTTCGTAAAACTTTGATCGCGCAAAATGCGCTGATTTAATGCATAAACCTTGGCGTGATCCCCAGCTCTCCTCCATTTTTCAGGAGAGTCTGGGGTTATACTGACGTGCTCCTCGTTTTAGGACCACCCGGCTGGGGAACTTTCCCGGGGTTTAGGCTTTGGGCGAACCAGATGCGCCCGAGCCATTCATCAGCGAAATCGGCGGTTTATTCCCGATAGCGCTGTGAGGCCGAACCTCATTGTAGTCTACACGCCAATCTTCCATCTTTTGGCGGGCATCGTCAAGGGTCATGAACCAATGCTGGTTCAAACATTCAGCTCTGAACTTGCCGTT
>NZ_JACIIU010000037.1 GCF_014205685.1 Paenochrobactrum gallinarii | reverse complement strand
ATCAGCTTTTCCTTGCCATTAACGACATTGATCATACCAAAACCAAAGTGAAACAACCCCAGACCAATGGTATCTGCGAGCGATTTCACAAAACGTTTCTGCAGGAGTTTTATCAGGTCACCTTCCGCAAGAAGATATACACGTCCATTGAGCAATTGCAGGCTGATCTTGACGAATGGCTCGATCACTACAACAATACACGCACACATCAAGGTAAGATGTGCTGCGGAAGAAAACCGTTCGAGACAATGATCGAAGGCAAAACAATCTGGAAGGAAAAATTCATAGGTTGAATTTAACCTGACTGATACCACTCCAAAACTGATAACTGTCAGATCAAGTTTGAACCACTACAGATTAATCACGGGCGCTAATTTTCTCCTCAATCCACCCTTCAACTTCTGCTCGGACATAAGCTTGGCGCTTCACTCCAATTTGCACTGGCTGCGGAAACTTTCCTTCCTTTGCCATAAGCGAAAGAAGTACGCGTGACATAGTTGTGGCCTGTGAAGCTTCCTTCGGTGACATTAATCTTGGGCGCTGACCATTATCTGTGTGGCTCATTCCCTTCCGCCTTCCGGTGCGAGTGGTGAGGCGCCCACGTTGAGGGCGGAAACAGCTTCATCCATAAATTCGCCGATCTTCTGCCATTCGTGCGATGTAAATACAGCAGGGTAATTCAATTCCATCGGTGGTCGATTTTTATATCTCTGCCAGCAGTAGTCTGTAGCGGCTTTTCTCTGCACTTTTAAAGCCTCCCGCAACCGTTCATTCTCCGCTTTCAGGCTGTCAGATGCAGGTGCGGCGTAGAGGGGTTGTGACAGTAGACCGGCTTGCACGGGAGAGACCGTGCCCGTTGTAGAGAAACCGTGGTTTAATGAAACTAAATCATTGAGGGTTACAAACCCGACTGGAACCTGCGCATTGATCTGGGCGAGTTTGGCCTCTGCGGCTTCGGCGCGTTCAAGCCACTCTTTATCAATAAGACCTATCTGATTTAGTTTTTCTTCTAGGTATTTATGGCAGGTTAAATTCTCAATCACCGCAGTGGCTTAGGAGTAAAGGACATATTCGCCGTCGCCGTATTTCTGCACCCCCGCCAGCGTATCGGCGGAAGGCGTGGCGCGGGTGTTCAATTGCTCTGATATTGCCTCACAAGACATATATCGTAGGGTTTCCCCGCAAGCGTTACACCCAAGAAAGAAAAAAGCTTCAACGTCATTAAGGTTCAATCTATTATGTGAAACGCCTGTTGTGACGCGCTTCCCATCCTGCCAAGATTGATCAAGGCTTCCGCAATTTTTGCACGGCTTCAATTCACTTGTCATAGTAAATCATCCTCGCTCGGCAGCGTATCAATCATGCCTTCAATTTCGTCACGCAATGTTTCCAGTTGGTCGCGGGTGGCTTCCTGACTAACACTGGTATCCTCAAATAACCGACGGACGGCTTCGAGTGCGGCTTCATATTTACTTGTCATGCTGCTGTCCTTTCAGTGCCGAAAAGTTCGCCTCTAACAACAATCTGTGTTTTAGTTTGATAGATATAAAGCTTATCTTTGAAGCCGTCTGACGTGAAAACAACGCCGTTATAACTCCCATGATTATCTGGATATTGACGAACGAAATGCACAGCAAGGCTAGCTGCTCTCGACAAGCCGTGTTCTGGGACACCTATAAGCTTGATTGCTTTACTCACTTACCGCCTCCTTGCGCCAAGGCTGCGCGGCCTTCTGGTTTCAAAAAGCTGATCCAATGAGTGTTGGACGCTTTACCGCTAAGGTGGCCGACAACTGGCTTCACATCAGTCAGTGCAAGAATTTCCCGCACTTTGATTTGTGTTTCATTCCATTTGAAGATTAATGTGCCGTCTGCCTTCAAGACGCGAAATGCTTCGGAAAAGCCCTGACGGATATCATCGCGCCAAGTGTCTCGATTTAATGCACCATATTTTGCACGGATCCAGCTGCGTTCCCCTGCCTTCACAAGATGCGGCGGGTCAAATACAACAAGGCTGAATGTGCTATCGGCAAACGGAAGATTGCGAAAGTCAAACAGCCGGTCTGGCGCAATGGTTAGGTGGCGTCCGTCACACAGCACGTGTTCCTCTGCTCTGATGTCGCCAAACAATGCCCGATCATCTGCTTTATAAAACCAGAACATACGAGAGCCGTAACACATATCTAAGATTGGTTTGTTCATCCCTCTGCCTCCGGTGTCGGGGCGGCGGGTAAGAGTGTTTGCAAGTCGTTCTTGACAGAGGTGGCGTTGAATTTTTCAACGGTTGCCGTCTCAAGATCAATTCCAGCGGTAACGGCGCACAAGATTGCCGTGTGAATTACATCAGCAAGTTCACTTGCAAGTTCTTCCTTGCTCGAACGTGAACCGCGCCATCCTTGGCGTTCACGTTCCAGTTTTTTAATGACATTGCATGCTTCGCCAACTTCACCGGCCATTTCGTTGCCACGGAATGACAAATCAGGCTGCTGATCTGGACACCATTCTTTTTGACGTTCGATATGGGCTGATTGTAGCGCTGAGATTGTGATGCCGTATTGCTCGCCCTGTGCTGGCTCGGCATTCAGAAGATCAGCAATTAACCGTGCGTAATATTCGTCCCAAACTCGGCAAATTTCCTTGCCGCTTTCATGGGATATGACGCCATAATCGCAACAATCCGTTGGTATATCCTTGCAAATGAGCGCTTCATAACGTCCTCTTTCCCGTACTGGCTCGGAAGAGAGGGCGCGGAGATTGTCCGCGTGAATTAAAGTTCCGCAAAGATGCTGGTATATACGAGCGATGCTTTCACTCTCTGGGGTGGAACCTTCATAGTCCGAACACGGCAGATATTCATGACAGCGCAAACATTTCGTTCTGATCATGAGCTTTGGCCGTTGTTAGAGCAGATCGCCACAGAACTATTTGGTTTGCAGCGGGCAAAAGAACTATTGGCACTCAGTTAGCTACTTCTTGTTTATTTGCTCATTAAGAGCACGTCGTGCGAGCTCCTTCATTGAAGAGCTGGCTCGCTGTTTGTAGTGTTTATCTACTTTGCCGCAAGGTTTCCAAATATCATAGGTTTTGCGGAAATAATCAATAACGAGAAGGTCTGCCTCTACACGGCCATGACCATCTTCGATTAGCTCGTGCAATGCATCAAACACACCATTATCGGATGAATCTGGACGTTTTGTATGTCCATTCATCCATATAGGAATGCCGACGCGCTCTAAATTTCCAGAAATCCATGGATCGTCAACTGTCCACATAACATCGGGAATTTTGTAGAATAAGTCATCAAACCATTCAGGTTGAACAAGAACTCCACCATAACCCGATATTTGATCAACGTAACCGTTCTTAGTTAAATAAGGTTTCGTACCAAATATTTTGAGGACTCTCAGCAATCTATAATAGATATCCTTACGTCGCCGTCCACCCCGTGGAAGGCGACTGGATGGACGGCATGCATCGGATATATCTGGGAAAGTTTCTCCGACTTCAACTATACATGTGTTAGGCAGTTTACTTGCAGCATTTATGAAGCGTTGATGCCAGTTAGTGTCATAGATTTTATCATCGTCGCAGAAGAGAATATGTGATTGTTGATCTTTGAGGTCGCATGCGGCGGGAAGCACTTTCGTTGCAGGGCCATAATCTTTTTCACACCGTACAATTGATATGCCTTCTGGAACTTCCGGTAATACGCCATCCCAATCAGGGAATCGACGATATTTGTAAGGGATATACAGGCGAATTTCTTCGGCAGGTAAACTTTGGTTCAACAAGGATTTAAGGGTTGGCGTAAGCAACTTAAAGCGGCTCGGTATTGTAGATAGGCTAATGATAGTTGGCCGCTGCATAACTTACTCCCTAAGACATTGGTGATGTAAAACTACTATTGTGCTACAAATGTCAACTTAAATAACTTCAAGTAAATTTTTGCCTCCGCAAAGAAATGACAAGATACAACGCATAAACGCGGCAGGGCTTACCCCCGTCACAATGGGTCTTTTTTTACATAAAAAGGAAACTCCATTGAGCATGAACCTTGGCGATACCCTCCTCTTGATTGAGACAGTCTAAGCACTTCGCTCAGATCACGGACTTTGGCAGCTATTTGAGCGGACTGCGATTGGCTTATTTGGCGACGCGCGTACGGCTGAATTATTAAAACAGCCCTGATAAGCTGAACTTAATAGGGCTGTCATTAACGATTTAATTATGCGGATAGCTTCTCGTCAGAGGTAGTTTTTGTATTCACCCAAGGAATAGGAACTGTAGGTTGATCAAGTATGCCGCGTTTTCTCGCAAAGCCCTTAATCGCATTCTGTGCAGCTATGATTGGCTTCACACCATCATGCGCGTCGCAACAAGCTTTCCAAGCGGTCTCGTAAGTCAGATCACGATCATCTTCCGGCCATTCATGCAAAAACATAAGTGCATCATGGATACTAGCAATTTCTAATGTCAAATAACGTCCATTGGTGACGTAAACTGGTTTGTCAAACAAACGGTCGCTCACTTTGACCTCCTTCATCAGAACGAAATTTGTTGGAATGACGTTTTTGATTTAGTGCAGAGGAAAACCAATTCAAGGATTGTATTTTCTTTTGCTAATTAAAAAGGAACCTTTTTTTAACGCGCCGGTTCACCTTTCAGGAGGTGACATAATGGACAGTTTTGAATTTGAAACCGTATACAATGGAAGCGTTGTTCTAATTACAATAGGCGTGGTGTTGGTTATATTTTTTGCATGGCAGTGGCGGAGACGTTATAGGTCTCGAAAACATCGGCCTAAATAGGTTCTTGACTTGTCCCCGTCACAGTCAGATGTGATAGTGTGTAATTGCAGTGGTTGTGGATAAGCTGCAATATCGGTTGGAAACTATGTTTTTCCACAGGTGATGACTTGACATGATGAATCGCCTATATGTGTTGCAACATAGTTAAAGCGAACACAGGAGGTGCAGATGTATAATGTCATTACAATCGCTGACACTATCTTGAAGTTGGCGAAGGAAAAAGGTCAGGCGCTAACGCCTATGCAGCTTATGAAGCTTGTTTACATAGCGCATGGATGGAGCCTTGCTTTAAGAGACACGGATCTTTTTGCTGACCGTATTGAGGCTTGGAGATACGGCCCTGTTATTCCTGATTTGTACTTTTCAACCAAGACGTGGGGGCGCAATCCGATCCCATTACATATGATTTCGGGTGGGCTAGATGTTGATCAGTCTACTGAAACGTTTTTACGTGATGTCTTTGATAAGTACGGCCATCTTGACGGAATAGCTTTATCTCATATGACGCATAAACCAAGTACACCTTGGAGCCAAGTTTATGAGGCAGGGCGAAACGTTGAAATACCAGACAGTTTGATTGAAACTCATTATAGGCAGTTGTTGGATGACCGGTCAGGAGTTGCCGCCCCCGACTGAGGCGGATAAATCGCCGCCACGATGGGCGGATACTTCCATGTCGAGGAAGGAAGAGGCGAATTGGGACGATGTCGATAAGCTTCAAGGCGTCAAAGCTAGCAATGATATATTATGGCATAAATGCTATGGTCTTATTGTTGTGTTCCTGATGGTTTTTTTCGTTTTGGTGTTTGTAGCTTCATTGGGCGCCTGGATAATTCATCAAATAACCCCTTGGTGCTGGTTGACGCCTGAGCAATTATCTAAGATTCAATCTGTGATATTTAGCGGTAGCCTCGGGGCTATAGTGTCATCGTATATGCAAAAACAATTGCAAAAATAATCAAAAAAAACAGTTGAATTAAGCCTCGCTTAAGCGGGGCTTTTTTATTGCCGAAAGGAAATGACATGACACGACGTATTAACACGGCGGGGCTTTCGCACATCCAGAAATGGGAAGGCAAACGGCTGACTGCTTACCAGGATGTGGCTGGTATCTGGACAATTGGCTATGGCCATACATCAGCGGCCGGAGCGCCCAAGGTCGTTGCTGGCATGAAGATCAATGATCAGGAGGCGGTGCGTATTCTGCGTGCTGATCTGGCGAAGTTTGAAAAACGGGTAACTGATCTGGTCAAAGTGCCTCTTAACGATAATCAGTATGCAGCGCTTGTTTCGTTTGATTTCAACACTGGCTCTCTTCACAAATCCACATTGCTTAAAAAACTGAATGGAGGTGATTACGGCGCGGTACCGGCAGAGCTTATGAAATGGGTGAACGCTGGCGGTAAACGAGTGCAGGGGCTGGTCAATCGACGTGCTGCCGAAGCGGGTCTTTGGGCTAAAGGTGATTTCGTCTCTTCCAACTACATTGCCCCTGAACAGAAGAAAGATACTCTGCTTAAACCTGAATTAATTGCCTCAGCTGGTGGCTTGCTTTCAGGGCTTGGCGGTATGGCCGCAGGATCGTCACCAATCCAATGGGCGCTGGCGATTATCATGGTTGGGGCGTTTGGTATCGGTGTATATTATCTGATTAAGCGCATGCGGGAACAATCCGTATGAGGCTCACACTTCAACATATCATTGGCGCATTCATCGGAGGGGCAGTTTCAGGCCTCTTTTTTTACGCGCTCGGCATTCATGATGGTAAACAGCAGGCAGCGCTTAAAGCTGCCGAGGCTGTCGGTCAGGCATTCCAGAACAGGGCAGGTATCAATGAGACAATCACCAATATGGACGGCTTTACTCTCTGTGTTGAGCTTGGCGGGGTGCGCGACCAGTGCGAGCAATTGCGCGGGCTGGCAGAAGATCAGCCTTAAGCCAGAAACGGCTGTGTACGTGACTCAAAACGATAAACTGGCAGGGCAAGGAATCGCCAGTCATAATGCATATGGAAAGAAGGCTGGGTGCTGGTGATGATACCAAACGACAATGATTTCGATTTACGTTCTCGTATCATCGGCAACGAGCATCAGATAACTGCCATGGCCTTACGCGTAACTTCTCTTGAGCAATGGCAGCGACAAGCTGAATTGGCAGATGCGCGTAAGGACGAGCAGTGGAAGCACATGGACAACCGGTTCAATGATCTGGAAAAGAAAATATCGGGTGTAAGTGAAACATTAGCAAAGGTAGTCTGGCTGATTATTAGTGCTTTAATTCTTGGTGTAATCAGTTTCATTATTAAAGGAGGTTTTAACACCCTTTGATATGGTTTTACGTAATGTCTCGACAGGTTGAAATGCCAGACGCGCAGCTTTGAGGCGAGCTGTTTTCTCGGCTCTTAGTCTTGTTTCTTCATCAATTTCTTTTTCCACTCTTGTTCGTATTTGGTTATGCAATTGCGTTTTTTGAAATGCAATTTCAGCCGTTTCGCGAAGGGCGCTAAATGTATTTTTCATGAATTATCCATATGTAATAGAAAATAAAAAAGGCCAGACAATTTGTCTGACCTCAGTTGGTATTATTTTCTCATTAGTGCCAGTACATCCGTGGTCAAGAATGAGTAATACCGAATTATGCAGCTTGCAGATTGCATGCAGACATTTTGCCTGACTTGTTGTCACGCTCTGTGTCGTATCCGATTTTCTGGCCTTCATTTAGCCCGCGCATACCTGAGCGCTCAACAGCAGAAACATGTACAAACACATCGTTGCCGCCATTGTCAGGCTGGATAAAGCCGAAGCCTTTAATTGAATCAAACCATTTAACTGTGCCAGTGGTCATGATGAACCCTCTCTTAGCAATAAATAAAATTCTCCCAGCTCAATATGAACCGTGAGTATGATAACGATTTTTTGAAAGGGAAGGTTCGTTAAAGGCGCTAATGATGCGCAAAAAGCAAAGCTAAACAAGCAAATATCGATAATCAAAACATACAGGGATTAATTCTAAAGTCAACCATTGGTTTGATTTATTTCGGATTCAACTTTATGGTGTTGTAGGATTGTGTGGACGATCGTGTTGTTAGTGGATTTAATAGGCGATAAATACTTTGTTGTGTTCCGTTTCCTCATCGCCTTTTATCCTATGATCCAGGCAAAACCACAGTTGACCATATCGACCCCGAAAACCAAAGCTGCCCCATTTTTTACAGCCGTTGTGCATGCACCAGTGTTCATCCATTCCTTTGGATGTCATGACTTTCTTCTCCTCGCTCATGAAATGCACTCCATAAAAAAGACAAGCGGGTGCAGCCTTACGCACTTCTACGCAAGCAGTTTCACGACTCGTAAAGCCAGTTGTTCCTATTTTGTTCCGTAACTTAGAATTGTCAATGGGAGAAATAATGAGACATTAAAGAATGTGTATATGGGAAGAAACTACGTCCATTGGTAACACTAGGTTCATTTGAACTTGTGGGCAGTGCCAAGTTGTAAGCTAAGTCATTGATTTTATTGGCGCACCCGACAGGATTCGAACCTGTGACCTCTGCCTTCGGAGGGCAGCACTCTATCCAGCTGAGCTACGGGTGCGCAGTCGCTTTGATGTAAAGCTAAGCCGTTCTAACGCAACCACTCTTGCGTATCAATGGGGAATAAGAGGATTATGGGCAGATTATGTGAATAATTTGGTAGGAGTGATTATGGGTTATAAGTTGTAGCGGTTCAAACTTGATCTGACAGTTATCATTTTTGGAGCGGCATCAGTCAGGTTAAATTCAACCTATGAATTTTTCCTTCCAGATTGTTTTGCCTTCGATCATTGTCTTGAACGGTGTTCTTCCGCAGCACATCTTACCTTGATGTGTGCGTGTATTGTTGTAGTGATCGAGCCATTCGTCAAGATCAGCCTGCAATTGCTCAATGGATGTATATATCTTCTTGCGGAAGGTGACCTGATAAAACTCCTGCAGAATCGTTTTGTGAAATCGCTCGCAGATACCATTGGTCTGGGGTTGTTTCACTTTGGTTTTGGTATGATCAATGTCGTTAATGGCAAGGAAAAGCTGAT
>NZ_JACIIU010000036.1 GCF_014205685.1 Paenochrobactrum gallinarii | reverse complement strand
AGACATTCAACACTCGGCTGGAAATCGCCGGTGGCATTTGAGAAAAAAGCCGCTTAAAATGAGAGATAGACCGGAACACAACCGGTGCAAGACCAATCCGGTGGACTTCCTGCTGACGGCCAAACGAGACTTACCCGCAGCCAAGCGTTTCTTCAGGAAAATGCTGAAGAGTGAGCCTTTGTTAGCCCCGGATCGCATAGGGACAGATGGAGCGGGAACGTTTCCGCCAGCCATCAAGGCAGCTTCACAAGATTTTCTCCTCCCAAAAGATCCTGTGCACTATGTGACCAAGCATTTACAACAGGGCATCGAAAGCGATCATTTCAGGATCAAAAAGAACATGCCCAAGATCGGATGCTTCCAATCATTCAATACGGCACGCAAAACAATCATGGGTTTTGAAGCCATGCTATGGCTACGCAAAGGCTTTGGATTTTCAGGTGACTGGAATGTTCTCAACCAGAATGAGTTGATTGCTCAGTGCTTTGGAATTCAAAAGGTTAATATAGTATGAAAGTCAGTCATTATAGCAAGCAACGCGACTTATGAAAAACTTTGCGACAAGCCCGCCGTTAGATCTGGTGTGAACATAATGGATTTGGCGGATGCCGCCTGAGGAAAATTGTCAGCTGACAATTTTCAATATATGACACAAAAAAGATTAACCTTTTATTAACTTAAAATTACTTGACGTACTCACCAGACTCGTCCACATTTTCGAAATATTATCCGATTATCTGGAATTAGCGTGAATGGCCCATAATGAAGCAAAAGGTGCGAGTAGCCGCGTAAGCGCCTCTCAATCTATTGATGATACAATCTGGGCGGACTCTCAAGCATTGGGTGCTCAACTCCAACTGCTAAGAGAGCGGCTTTTTCCGCCGACAGCCCAAAAATCATTGCGAAAGTTTTCAAGTCCAGAAGTTGCGAAACTTATTGGCGTTACGGAATCTTACATCCGTCATCTGGTAACCCAAGACGATATTATTAAACCAGAAAAGACCGCAGGTGGTCGTCGTCTTTATAGTCTCGAACAGATAAACGAATTACGCCATCTGTTGGCCAAAAATAAGCCCTCATATGTCCCGCAACGTCGCCCAGGCGATCATATGCAAATCATAGCGGTCACAAACTTCAAGGGTGGCTCCGGTAAAACAACTTCCAGTGCTCACTTAGCCCAATATTTGGCACTCAAAGGATACAGAGTATTGGCAGTCGATCTGGATCCTCAGGCATCTATGTCGGCGTTATTCGGTTACCAACCTGAATTCGATGTAGGTGAAAACCAGACATTATATGGAGCCATTCGTTATGATGATCCAAAGCCCTTATCAGAGATCATCCGAAAGACCTATTTTGATGGTCTTGATTTAGTCCCTGGCAACCTTGAATTACATGAATTCGAACACGACACACCACGAGTGCTGGCTAGTAAAGAACACGCAGACAGCATGTTTTTCATGCGTGTCGCACAGGCCTTTGCATCTGTTGAAGCTAATTACGATGTCGTGGTAGTCGATTGCCCTCCACAATTGGGCTTCCTGACTATGTCAGCCTTGTGCGCAGCGACTTCAATTTTAATTACTGTCCATCCTCAGATGCTCGATGTCGCGTCAATGAACCAATTTCTGGCTATGACATCAAACCTGCTATCCGTAGTCAAAGAAGCTGGTGGTAATTTAGATTATGATTGGATGCGCTATCTGGTGACCAGATATGAACCCAATGATGGTCCTCAAGCCCAAATCGTAGCATTCTTGCGGAATCTATTTAGCGAGCGCGTTTTAACATCCATGATGCTCAAATCGACGGCAATTTCTGATGCAGGTCTTTCTAAGCAGACGATCTACGAAGCTGGAAAAGAAAGTATGCATCGACAGACTTACGAACGAGCCATTGAATCTATGGATTCAGTAAATTCTGAGGTTGAACAGCTAGTTAGACAGACCTGGGGGAGGGTACCTGAATGAAGGGCAAAGACATTTTGAAAGGCCTAATTGATGCCGGAAAACCTGAACAGGCAACGGCTCAAGCTCCGGCGCAAAGGCCTGCAGGTGCTATAAGAGCACTTAATATGGGTTTAAATCGTCTGTCAGAAGAAGCAGCTGAAGCTAAGTATTTAAGGGAAGCCCTCGCAAACGCTGAGAATGTTGTCGAGTTGGATCCATCATTAATTGATCCGTCTATCGTTTCAGATCGTCTATCGTTACCCAATGATCTTGCTTTTCAAGAACTCAAATCCGCTATTGAAACATCCG
Source organism: Paenochrobactrum gallinarii (assembly GCF_014205685.1). GTDB lineage: Bacteria > Pseudomonadota > Alphaproteobacteria > Rhizobiales > Rhizobiaceae > Paenochrobactrum > Paenochrobactrum gallinarii. The sequence goes on along the minus strand of NZ_JACIIU010000036.1, from coordinate 8,420 downwards.
GTCAACAAGTCCCAGTTTTGGTTCGGCCTCATCCCGAACAACAAGGACGTTATCAGGCTGCCTACGGGCATCGGCGTATTCGCGCTGCTCTGGAACTCGGCTATAAAATCAAGGCCATTGTCCGCCAGCTAACTGAAGCCGAAATGGTAATTGCTCAAGGGCAAGAAAATGGCACCAGAGTTGATCTCAGTTTCATCGAACGATCTATGTTCGCATCAAAGCTCGAGAGCAGGGGATTTGATAGAGATACAATCTGTATAGCTCTTGGCGTAGATAAGCCCGAAGCTTCAAGATTGTTGACTGTCGCCAGTTCAATTGATCATTCAATCGTCGCAACTATTGGAGCTGCACCTAAGGTTGGACGACCGCGCTGGCTTCAATTGGCGCAGAATTTAGAAGATAACGCATCGAAAAACAGGGTGCTTTCCGTCATGAAAGAGCCAAACTTCGAAAGCGCAGATAGCGATAATCGCTTCAAAATTGCATTCGATGCGGCAACGATCGACACCAAGAAAACAAAAATTAAACCAACAATTGTATATGCAGCAGATAAAAAAATTGCTGTCTATGAACGTGATGGAAAGAAGCTCAATATCAAAAGTTCGAATGCTGCCTTTTCCGATTTTATGGAAGCCAAAATCAATGAGTTGGTATTGGAGTTCAAAGCAGTAAAAGATGGTAATAATTCATAAATTGTCAGCTGACAATTTGTCTGAATTCGCATGATAAATGAACTAGGAGACTAAACCGCAAAAGAAAAAAGCTCCCAAAACGTTTCCGTCGTGAAAGCCTTCTCAAATAGTCTAGCAACTAGAGAATCGCATTTTCATGAATCATAGTCAAGTGTTGGAACGTCATTTTGGCGAGCAGATTTCTTTTGCCTAAATTTAGGTAGAGAAAATGCAGATTTTAAACTCATTAACGACTGCAATACGTAGCCGAACGAAGCCTGTTGCTCAAAATCCTGAAAAGGGTAGGGGGCTAAATAGATGGTCAATCTACAAACAGCTATGTATTGCAAAGGCCTCTTTTGGTCTCAATGATCGCTGCTTAGCTGTCCTTAGCTCATTATTGTCCTTCTATCCAGAAGACGAGCTTACTGAAGCTAAGGGGCTTGTTGTATTTCCATCAAATAAGCAACTATCCTTACGCGCACACGGAATGCCTGAATCGACTTTACGTCGCCATCTAGCATCACTTGTGGCCGCAGGTCTTATTGCACGCAAAGATAGCCCGACCAGAAAACGTTATGCTCACAAAGATAAAGAAGGCGCTGTTGAACTGGCATTTGGATTTTCGGTCGAACCTTTACTTCAAAGATCCTCAGAAATCATACAAGCAGCCGAACAAATTACGTCTGACATCAAAGCTACAAAAAGGCTTCGTGATGAGATCTCTGTAGTCCGCAGAGAATTAGCGATGACTTTTGCTGAGATTAGCCCTGAAGCCAATTCAACTGAACTGAAAGCCTTATTTTCTCGTTTTCGCGATATCGTTGATGCGCTTCCGCGTCGCGCCACAGGTGAAAAACTACAGACAATCAAAACCAAATTCGATGCCATCCACTTAGAACTGTATAACATATTGAATTCAAATGATATTGCAGAGAAAATGGGCGGCACCGATGCTCAATTTGAGCGGCACCATTATGAATCCCTACCAGAATCCCAATATATAAATAATAAGATTCAAAATGTTGATTTAGTGCTTTCAAAGCCTAAGATTGAAAAACCGGAGAGAGCTCATGCCAAAATGCCAGCAGTGGCTCTTGAGTCTGTTTTACGTGCTTGTCCGGATATAATCTCGTATTCACCAACAGGCATCAAAAGCTGGCGAGAGCTTCTAGATACGAGCCATATGGTTTCAAAGTTTCTTGGAATTGGTCAACAGCTTTGGCTGGAAGCCTTAGCTACAATCGGCATGGAAAACACTAGCTCTGTTATTGCTTGGCTTTTGCAAAAGGGTTCAGACATCCAATCAGCAGGGGGTTATTTGCGTTCGCTTATACAAAAGGGGAGGACAGGGGAGCTGTCTGTTGGATCGATGCTAATGGCGGCTTTTAAAACCAATGTACTGGCTTCAAAAATGACCGGATGAGTTATCTGTTTTACTGCTTTCAATCAGGCCTGTTCTTCGAGCCCTATCAATCAAGTTTTTGACTGAGGATGGCGCCCATTTGGAACCGCCGCGCGGGGTCCGCTCATGCAGGCGTTCAAGATGTGATGCGATTTCTCTAAGGGTGAGGTTCGGATTTGATGAATGGATGCCTGCTACAAGCGTCATCAAACGATCTTCCGCTATACGAGGTGGCGATTTACTCATCAGGTTTGCATCTGCCATATGTTCTGACACCAGCCATTTTACGGCGCGCCGCAAACGCTCAGGTGTCCAGTTAAGGCCGCGTTGTTTCAGAAGACGTGCGATATCATCCCAAGTGTGATCGGGACGCATTTTTCGCACCGTTGGCAGCCATTGATGGGCTGATGCTTGTATGCGTGCGCCATAAGCTGCTTTCTGAATAGCTGTCATCTTCGCCAAGGCTTCGGGTCTACGTTCACGCAGACCAGGATTACCGGAAAGCCTGCCTTTGGCCTTGGCTGCTTCAATTCCGGCTTTGGTACGCTCCGATATTAAAGCGCGCTCGAGTTGTGCAACAGCACCCAGCACCTGCAGTGAAAACATGCCCTGAGGCGTCGATGTATCAATCGGATCGCGTAAGGATCGGAAATGTGCTCCCTTTGCGGCCAGTTCCTCTATCACCTCAAGCAGATGGCTGACTGATCGCGCCAGCCTGTCGAGCCGGACGACAATCAAGGTGTCGCCGGCACTGATCTCGCGGAGTAGTTTGGATAGGGCAGGTCTGAGCCTAGAAGCCCCGGATCCATGCTCCAGCACGATCAGATCGCAGTCGGCTGCGCGAAGCTCTATCTCTTGCGCCTCAGTGGTTTGTTCATCCGTTGAAACGCGCGCATAGCCAATCAGGCGTCCCTGTGGTCGAGGTGAACGGTGTTTTTGAGTGTTGCGAGCCATTTGTTGAGCCTAAGGGTACCAATCGACTTAATTTACAAATGCAGAACATATAGATAAACGATCCTTTGTAAACGTGTCTTGATGATTATACGAAGTCTCAGAGAGCGAAAAACATCGCAAATGCAGGGTTCTTAAGCGATCTCAAGGCAAGCAATATGAGGGCGTTCAATTCAAAGGGCTTTAAACGTCTATTATGCCTATCCTTTTTTAGTATAGTATCTATAATAGAAGCTAATTGCGTAATAGCTTCTCTTAAGAATAATATATAACGAGTTTACAATGTGTTATGATATTAACAATTTACCCCTTGAAGCACTGCTATCGGCAATTGCACGCGCAGAAGACAAGCTTGCGCGTCTGGACGAGATTATTCGCTCCAGTCCGGTAGGGGAGGGCCTGATTGAGCGCGGACACTTTTTTGATGCTGTCGCCAGCATGAGGATCCAAGGTGAACTTGTCCATGTGGAAGATCTGGTTCTTCATGATGCGTTTATGGATGTCAGAGCGCCGACTCATGAGTTGACGATTGCTCATACGATTTTGCGCGCGCGCAGACGCATTGCTTTGAACGAGCCGTCATGGGCAATGAGCGATAATTGTATTGCAGCTCTGACGGGTAACAATCAACGTGACGAAGAGTTGCTTGAAGAACCAGGTTTACCGTTTGCCGAGGATGTTGAGAATGATCGACTGGTTGGAGATGAGGCCGATCCGCTATTGATCGAAATGGCTAGGATGGATGCAATTCTTGATCGCTCGAAGCATCTGATTGAGGGGCATACGATTGGCAGAATATTGCAAGCGTCAAACAGAGATCCTTTGATCGTTGGTGATCTTTTACTCCGGGATCCCAATTGGGATGAAGAGGACCGGCTTTCGCAGTGGAAACAGACGATCAAAAAAATTGAGGATTTACCGGCAACCCTTGGGGCTGCTCTTGCCTATGATGCCTGGGAAAGCCTTGAACCAATGCAACGCCAGCACTGGGTTGGGTCACTATTGATGAGTGGCTATCTTCGCTCCAAAGGCAAGGTTGCTTCGCATTTGTTTTGTTTCAACATGGGTTTAAAGACAATTCAGCGAGAGCGTCGCCGATCACAGAACCAGACCGTGCGCTTGCTAGCAATGCTTGATGCTATGACAGCAGCAGCAGAAACAGGCATGAAGGAAATTATTCGCCTGAAGCAGGCGCACGAGCAGATGCAGCGACGCCTCAGCGGGCGCCGCTCATCCAGCAGCCTTCCCATCGTTATTGACTTGATCCTGTCACGGCCAATTGTCTCTACCGCGATGGTTGCAAAAGCGGCAAAACTCACATCGCGGGGTGCTCTTAATCTGATCAACGAGCTTGGAGTGCGCGAACTCACGGGTAGGGGGCGGTATAAAGCATGGGGTGTGATTTAAATGCCGTGCGAGCAAAGTCATGGAAAGGGCTTTGGTGGATGGGGCTGACTGGTCCACATATGCCGTATTCTCAATGGTCTTGCCCCGAATTAGTGGAGAGAGTTTCACTCTGTGCAGGCCGAGGTGGCCTCAAATCCTATTGGCGATTTATATCCTAATGAAGAGTGCCGCCGTATTGGATTATAAAAGCCATCGATGTATCGGCCAAGTTATTTTTCAGCGCTGATGCGTTTTTGAAAGACTGCACGCCCTATCTAGGACTGTTCTAAATTTTGTGTAAGTGCCTTTATTTTCCCTTATCCTGTTTGGATAATCAGAAGAGGTACTTCATATGTAGGCGTTGTAAAGTTAACGATGTGATGCTCGAAAACCGTCTGCTTAAAAAAGCATGCCCGGAACTGGGGAAATCGGAGTATGAGGTATTGCGCATCTGAGAAGCTGGAAATCATCCGCACTGTTGAGGGCTGCATTTAAAAATTGAGGAAGGGCGCTGGCTATTGATGCTTGGATGAGCGGCTGATGCAAAATTATGAAGCAAGATAATCTTATTGACTTTGTCAAAAAGAATGTGCACTCTTTTTAAAGAGTGCGAAAGAGATAAAAAGATAAAAATGGTTCCAAAAGTTGCCGCATTAGGGGACAGTTTTGTTGGCGCAGGCGCCTATTATCTAGGCCCCGGACGGGATGTTTCCAACGAAGCCATTGGGGGGATTGCTGGTTATATGACGGGTCGTGGTCGTAATGAAGCGCCTGATAGCCGAGTGCGGTTTACTGACGTTTTGAACATGGAAACAGAAAATGCTGAAGAAGCATTTTTTCTGATGCAGGATACATTTACAGCTTATCTGGATAGGCACCGTTCGCGGGCAGGTAAAAAACTAAAAGACCCAGTCTACTCTTATTCACTATCGTGGGCATTGGGCGAGGATCCCAGTGAGGAAATGATGAAAGCAGCTGCTCATGAAACCATGAGTGTGCTGGGTTTAAACGGCCATCAGGCAGTGTTAGTTTCTCATAATGACAAAGATTATGCCCATATCCATGTTATAGCCAACCGAATTAATCCGGACAGAACGGCAACTGTTAAGAAGAAAAAAGATTACCTGCTTTTATCATTATGGGCAGAGTCTTATGAGCGCAAATACGGGAAGATTTACTGCGAAGAACGGGTTACGAACAATGCCATGCGCAAGCGGGGCGCGATTGTTAAAGACTGGAAATCAAAATCCCGAGATCAAATTGATAAAGAGCGTCGGTTGGCATGGCGGGAATTGAATGCTGCCTATTCGAAGATACGTGAAGGTCTGTCTGATATTCTTGTCGATTGTGATGATGATCTTGGTGAGGCACAACGGTTACGGCTTGAAGGTTTGCTGGAAACAATAAACGCACAAGCCGAACAACGTTCCTGCGCTGTAACAGATGTATATGCGTCTAAGTTTGCAGAAGTATATCAGTTGGAAGCCAAGCTTCTTGATGAAGCACGATCTGATGCGCTTAATACACTAAAGGGGCGCTTAGAATTTATCTTCAGTCATCAGCAGCATCTGAATGTGGGGGCGTTTGTCAGCTTAAATGATATTCCCCGTGATCTCTATGATACTCGGGCTGAAGTTATTTATTTGGTTCGCAACGCAACACGTGAACAACGTAGTGTTATCGGAAAAACGCAAAAGAATTTACAGGTTGCAGCGATTGTTGATGTCTGGAACGATCGACGGCAAGAGATTCAGGACCTTGTTGCCATCATAAGGACAGAGCGTGGCAAGGCCCAGGTTAGTAAAAAGGATCGCGTCGGGGCAGGGGTGATCAATAGTCATATTGCTTTGTTGGTTCAGTCAATCTGGGCACAATCTGACAGCGGTAAATCCTTTGTAACTGCGTTGGCGGAAGAAGGTTTTCGGGTGGAAGGTGGTCGCTACGCATGGTTAATCAAGAGGACGTCTGATGGGGCGTTTATTGATAGTGTGCAGCGTCTGCTTGAGCTGCCACCTTTGGCAGTCAATTCTAGATTGGGGTTTGCTTTTGGCGATGAACCAACGTCAAATATTGCGTTTGAGGCTGTCAGTTCTGGTGAACCCATCGTTGATATTGAAACGGCTCCGGTGGGGCATGATTTGAATGATGAACTGTCCGCATTTGAACTGACGGGTGCTACCCAGGCGGCTTCTTTGGCGAATTATGATGGTCATGACTTACGTTTGCGCCAGAAGCTTGAGGAGCAAAGGCGTGAGGCTGAAGACCGGTCACGGCGTGAGAAGATCGTACTAAAGGGTATTCAGCGGCTTGTTTTGGAAAATGAAGCGCGCAGATCAAAATTGCGTCAGCTTGAAGTCCAATGGTCTTTTGATCGGTCTCATTTGCGCGTCATAGCTGGAAAACATACGCGGATCATAAGCCGGCAGCGTCTTCACCAAGAGCAGGCGATGGAATTGAGACGCCTTGAGGAGGCATTGTTTGCTCAAAGAATGGTTGAACGTTTTGAGCGCTTGTTTGATGGTGTTAAAAGCAGTCATTTTGTTACGATGTTTAAACAGGCTGTTGACGCTGCGATTAAGGCTTATGATCAGCTCAAACAAGCAATTGATGCCCATGACGAAATGCGGGAAGGGTCTATCCTTCAGCGCGCGCGTAGTTTGATAGAAACGCCTCATCTGCGTCGGCTTGAAAAAAACTGTGAGGCTGCATTTGAAGTGTTACAGGATGCCTTTAGAAAGTTGATGTCAGTGTTTTCTGCTCTTGCAGAGCAACTAAAGGCAGGGATTGTGGAGCAGAGCCAGCGTTGGAAGGGGCAATGGCGGGTGCTTGATACACGCTATGTGGATGATGTTCTTAAAGCATCAGATGCCCAAGGTGGCATAGTGTCGTTTGCAGGTAGGTATCTGCAAGAGCTTGGACAGAAGCGATTTACGTTTACGGCTCCTTCTCTGTTGACGGCACCATCAAAGTCAAATGTTGAGTTGCGGTTTCAGGGTGAAGTTCTGGCAAATATACAAGCAACCTTGTTTGTGCTGATGGAGCCCGTGCCTGATAGTTTTAGTAAGTTGGATAAAGCTGTTGATTTGTTGGAGGCTGACGTTGTCTCTGCTCATCGTGAAGAAAGCACTGTTAATGAGCGACGTGATAATATCCGTCGATATTGCCAGATATTACTTGCAGATGATTTATTAGACGAGCAACGCGTTAATCTGAGCGAGAAACTTGAATGTTTGATGGAAGAATGGTCTGATGCAGATGGTCAGCTCAATGAACTTATTCCTGCATCATCTTTAATAGAAATCCAAGAACGCCTTGAAGAAGCTCATGAAAACCTGGCGCATGATGCCAAGTTAATGGCTGAATGGGTTAGAGAAGAAGAAGAACAATTACAGCGTCTAGCGGAAATTTTGCGAGAAAAGGCTGATGTGTTAGTGGCACAAGACATTCGATCTGGTGACATTCACATACATGATAAAGCGGCCAGGGAGCTGCAAAATAGGATTTTGAGCACTATTGATAAATTCCCTCGCATTGAACAGACCTTAGGAGAATGCCTACTTACCAAAGTTTCTGACAAAGTGGAGGATATTCAGCAGCAGATTAAATGTGAGCAGACGAGACAGGCATTTAGTCAAGCTGTTAAACAACTACGAAATGCGTTTCATCAGCCAGATATGTCAGGGCTGGTTGCTGCTGATCATGTGTTTCTCAAGGCGCTTACGGATATTCGCTCTATGAAATATAATTGGTCAGAACAGACAAAAAGTTTTTACGAGACAAATATTATTCCGGCACTGGAAACCATCAAACGGCAGAACAAATCTAATATTAGTGATGATGAGCCAGATTTTGATACAGGACCATCGTGTGGGATGTAAATTGCCTGGGGGATAAGAGGTTCATTCAGCGTTATGTAGTTGCCCCCGAAAGATCGGCCATTTTTACTGGTTAATTTTCTCCGCGATAAACTCACGGGGTGAACGATATCCTAAAGCTTTATGTGGGTG
>NZ_JACIIU010000035.1 GCF_014205685.1 Paenochrobactrum gallinarii | reverse complement strand
TTTAGCCATGAATTGGTTTACGATACATTTTGATCATCGTTTGAAAGATCACTTGTAAAAGAAGCGGCAACTTACACAAAATAATAAACAGTCTCATATTTTGCGCCTTATGCCTCTGCCGGCCTAAAAGAGCTCGCGCCTTTTCTGTAGCCTGTAAATCTACGTCTAGGCCTAAAGCAGCGGCATGCTTTAAGCATATGCTCAGACGATTTAGAGCTTTGCTGGCTGTCTCTGCTTTGTCATGCCAGATAGGCAACAACACATCGCGTATATCCTTCTGGTCGATGTCAGAAACGGGCATATTCCCAAGTTTCGGCAGAACATGAATGGCTAAAGGGCTAAACCAGCGCCCTGCCTTCCCGTCCTCCCTCAAGGAAGCCTTTCTGCTTTCGAAGGCATCAAGGGCTATATCCTTGAGAAAATGTAGATTACGGAGTGATTCTCTTTTCATCCGCTCTCTTTCCTTGATCGGGTCAATATTCTCACGAACCATTGCCCTATATCGATCAGCGGCTTCACGTGCCTCTTTCAGTGATACTGTTGCAAGAGCACCAAGCCCCATCTCCCTACGTCGACCATGAACCGTTACCCGCAACACCCACTGCGCTCCACCATCTCCTCTTTTATGAAGCCATAAGCCTCCGCCATCTGAATATTTACCAGCGGGAGAGTTCTTCACTGCAAGTGCGTTCAACTTGTTCAGTTTGCGGCTCAATTCCTATCCACCCCTCAATCCACCTTTTATTATGCGATAGTATGAGGGTGTATGATAGAGCATGATCATGAACGAAACAAGAACTAGCCAGTATTATATGGGATGTGATAGCGGGTGATAACTTATGATTTATCCTGATATTTCAATGGGGTGCCCTCCGCCCGCACCATTCAAATCCTCTCATCACATAAAATTTCCTCAAAAGCTTTTATATAGCTTGTGTGCCCCTTGTCTTATCATTGTGCGTGGCTAATCTTTGTCCTTAAAAATCAAGGATAAGCTGATGAGTTTGGAATCTGTAAAAGCCTTTTTCGCTAAAAATGCACCTGATTTGAAGGTCATTGAACTGGAAACCAGTACGGCAACTGTTCCGCTGGCCGCAGAAGCCCACGGCGTTGAGCCTGGGCAAATTGCAAAAACCTTATCGTTCAAAGTCAAAGACGATGCGGTTCTGATTGTAACACGCGGCGATGCCCGTATTGATAATCGTAAATTCAAAGATCAGTTTGCCACCAAACCGCGCATGCTGGACGCAGGAAGCGTCATAGAACTGACCGGCCATCCAGTTGGTGGCGTCTGCCCTTTCGGCCTTGCCAGCGATATGGCTATATATTGCGATATTTCACTCAAAGCCTATGAGGAAGTTGTGCCTGCGGCTGGCTCTATTAATAGTGCCGTGCGGGTTAATACAGAACGCTTGGCAGCGCTGACAAACGCCCAATGGATCGATGTTTGTCAATAAACAAGCATTTTAAAAATTCCGGTGAACATATTGATATTGCTTCACCGGCCGGTTCCGGCTATATTAAACATTCCTTAATTTATCATATTTTTGCGAAATGAAATTGCAATTCTTAATATTGCATTTTATATATGTTAAGAACAATTCTAAACTAACTTGAATTATGTTTGCTAACAAGCAACATACGACAAGTTCAAATTTCGGCTCCTTGCCAGCTTATGTGCAGCAGGAGTGTATCTGTTAAAACCTTCCCGCGCGGAAAGGATCTCGTATGCGACTGACCCGTCAGACCAATTATGCAATTCGGATGCTTATGTATTGCGCAGCCAATGAAGGGCAGCTAAGCCGCGTACCGGAAATTGCCAGAGCTTATTCGGTTTCAGAGCTTTTTCTGTTTAAAATTCTGCAACCGCTGGTTCAGAATAAAATGATCGAAACCGTGCGCGGCCGAAATGGTGGCATCAGACTTGGTAAAGCCGCCCATGAAATCACAGTATTTGATGTGGTGCATGTAACGGAAGAAAATTTTGCCATGGCAGAATGCTTCGAAAACGACGCCACGGAATGCCCGCTGGTTGACAGCTGCGCCCTCAACTCCGCTCTGCGTGAAGCGCTCGGCGCCTTCTTTACCGTTCTTTCGCAATATACAATTGCGGATCTGGTCAAAGCGCGCCCGAATGTGCGCATGCTGCTGGGACTTGATGAAATGATTGAAGCGCGCGCCGCTTCGGCAAGCTGATTCAAATAATAATGAGCGGCATTAAATGCCGCTCACATCCTCAAGTGACCCGTGAGGCAAAATAAAGGGCACATCCGGTGGCGGCACCATGCCAACGCATAAGTTGCAGCCATAAATCCGCGAGAGACGCTTGCCGGTCAACATTGTACGCGGCGCACCTGCCCCATCCAATTTTCCGCTTTGCATAATAATGATCTGATCTGCGAACATCGCTGTCAAATTCAGATCATGCAGGATAGCGACAACACCGCCGCCGTCTGATGCAAATTTACGTGCAATATTCATCACCATAATTTGGTGGCGAATATCCAGACTGGAAATAGGCTCATCCAGGAACAAATAACGCGGACGACCATCAATGACAGGTTTCCATACCTGACACAGTACCCGTGCCAGCTGTACACGCTGCTGCTCCCCACCCGATAACTCCTGATAAAGACGACCGCTAAAGCCTTCTAAATCAACCATTTTCAAGGCGAGGTCAGGTAACATCTCCTGCTCTTGCGCCGAAACACCACTGAAACCACCCGTCAGCCCCAGACGTACGATTTCACGCACACTAAAGGGAAAAGACAGGCTTGTGGCTTGTGGCAGCACGGCGCGGCGCTCAGCCATTTGCCATGGCTTGAAAGAGCGGAAATTAGCGCCATCCAGTAAGGCTTCGCCGCCATAACTGACATCACCGCATAATGCGCGCATCAATGTGGTTTTGCCTGAACCGTTAGGGCCGACAATAACGTTTACTTGACGCGGATAGGCTTTAAAGCTCACATCCTCAATAATGGTCTTACCTGAAATTGTAACCGACAGATCCCGAACTTCGATCATAATACCCTCTTACAAATCCAGCAGATTACGACGGCGCAGCAAAATCCACAGGAAGAATGGTGCACCAAAAGTGGCAGTCACGATACCGATCGGCAATTCTGCCGGAGCGACAATCGTACGGCTGAACGCATCGGCCAAAAGCAGAAGAGTTGCGCCAAGCAAAGCCGAGCACGGCAGTAAATAACGGTGATCGGGGCCAATCGATAAACGTAAAATATGTGGCACAACAATACCAACAAAACCAATACCGCCACTCACTGCAACAGAAGCGCCAACGGCTGCTGCCACACTGACAATCGCGATATTTTTAACACGCTGTACATTAACGCCCAGATGATTGGCCGATGCTTCGCCTAAGGCCAGCGCGTTGAGACCACGCGCCAGAAACGGCACCACAATAAGCACCACCAAGATGATCGGGCCTGCCGAAATAATTTTACCCCAAGTGGCACCCGCCAATGAGCCAAGCCCCCAAAAGGTCATATCGCGCAATTGGCGATCATCGGCAATATAAGTCAAAAGTCCTGTTAAAGCGCCGGCCAAAGCACCAAGCGCAATACCGGCCAAAAGCATGGTGGCAACCGATGTTCGCCCTTGTCTGGTCGCAACGCGGTAAAGTACTAGTGTTGTTAACAGCCCGCCACCAAATGCAGCCAATGGCAGCGTTAAAAGACCGAGCATTGTTGTGATTGGTGCCAGTATGGTGCCCCCCAACACAATGATGGAAATAGCACCAAGACCGGCACCCGAAGAAACACCGACAAGACCGGGATCAGCCAACGGATTGCGGAAAAGCCCCTGCATGACAGCGCCGGAGACCGCCAAAGCAGCGCCGATCAACATGCCCAACACAATACGCGGCAAACGAATATCAACGATGATCAAACGGTCGCGCTGTGAAAGCACATCGCCATCCGCACCAGAACAGAGTGAACGGATCAAATTCCACAGTGAAGCGTCAGAGGCGCCAGCTGTCAGGCTGAACAGCGCCGTTGTAATGAGAGCGATTGCCAATACAAAAATAGACAATCTGGCAATATGGCTGCGATCTCCATCCTGCTTGTTCCGTATTACAGGCAAATGGGTGCTGTAAACGGCGTCTTGCGATGTCATAATTTACATCCCTGATATTCTTCAGCACTTACTTTTAAAGTGCTGGATCATTGAAGCAGCAAGGCTGCGTACAAAACTTCTGAAGGCTCTTTGTTGTTTGATTTAAAAACCACAGAGAGCCTTCGGATATAATTTAAAAAACTGTTCAGTTTTTCTTTTCCGGATAAAGCGCTTCTGTTAGCTCTCGCACGGCTTTGCCGGTGCGCGGGCCAAAGCCGAGCAAATATAATCCGTCCATCTGAACAATGCTTTTTGTTTTGGCAGCAGGCGTCGAAACAATCGCCGGATGCGATAGAATATCAGCCGCACGCGCCATATGATCACCGGAGCCGGTCATCATCAAAATCAGGTCAGGCGCAAGTTTATCAATTGCTTCATCGGTCATTTGCTTGTAGCCGGCAAAACTATCAATGACATTGATACCACCAGCCATTTTAATGACATTATCCGCTGCCGTTCCTGTACCGGATGCCTGAAGGCGCCCGTTTTGAACCGACAGGATAAACAAGACGCGCTTAGGCTCTTTGATCGATTGTGCCAGCTCTTCAGACTTCTTGATGTCTGCATCAACCGATGCCACAAGTGCTTCGGCCTTTTCACTGACACCAAGCACTTTGCCGACAATTCTGATTTTCTCAAGCACACCTTCATGGCTCATGCCATCCGGCACCATAACCACCGGAACTGATGCTTTTTTCAAAACTTCAATTGTTTCCGGCGGCCCACTGCCTTCCAGCATCAAAATTGCGCTCGGATTGATCGACAGCACACCTTCCGGAGACAATTGGCGCATATAGCCAACTTCAACAAGCTTGGCAGCGGCTGGGGGATAAGTGCCGGTCATGTCGCGGCCAATCAGCCTGCCCTCTTCGCCCAGCGCATAAACAATCTCGGTCAGCGAGCCACCAACTGATAACAGGCGGGAGGTGTCTTTTAAAGTTTCAACGGTAGCTGATGTCACCGGCTCATTATCTGCCGCCATGGCAGATGCCATGGAAACGGGTGCAAGCACAGCCAATGACAATGTGGCAACCACACCGGCCAATAAACCCTGCCGCGTTTTGTGCAGCAGGGCATTGGATGAACAAATGGATAAGAAATTCATACGTGCTATCATCTGTTTTAAGCAGCTACGGATCGCGGAAGACGCAGCAAAGATTCCACGAGTTCACGCCAGTCAGCACGCTCTGCTGTTCCTTCATGACGCTCACCAAAAAACTGGATAAACAGCTCACCATTTGCGTCAAAAACTTCCAGCGATGTCACATGACCATCTTTGGTTGGCTTACGCACTGCCCAGACTTCACTGATGCGATCAGTGCGCAAATGAAGATGGAATGTCGGATCCATCACATTGAGCCAAGGCCCCATCATTTTAATGCCGGTGATTGCACCGGTATGGATTTGAATACAGCCGCGATTGCCGACAAAACACATGATTGGCAGCGACGTCTTTCCCGCCTGCTCCATCATTGATTGGACAGAACCGGTATCAAGCGGCCATGCAAAGCTTTCGCCTGCCAGCTCAACAGCCTGTTTGCGATCAATATTAAAATCACGCAACAAGCCGATAAACTGATGCACGTCGGTCAATTCTGACCAACGGCTGCGGAAAGCCTCGCTATCAACTTCCGCCGTCACAGCGGTTTCAGCCTTAGCTTTTGGCGCAACAGCGTGAAACTCGGATGACTGGTTATCGCTCGCAAGGTTTTTAAGCAATTCTGCATAAGCATCGAGATTTGACGCTTCACGCAAATGCACTTTATGCACTGCCTCTCCCGAAGCATTGAAAAATTGCAGGCTGCGGCGCACGCTATCGCCATCATGTTTTTCAACTGCAAAAGCTTCCGCCCATTGCGACGGGAAAATACGCAGATCAATCTGCTTGCCCAGCACCATTGCCGCATGTTTGCCGGGCACAGTCTTTTCATAAGGGCCGATTTTCTCATGCACGGCGCTTTCATTGCGGGTCAGCGCCATCACTTCACCAACTGCACTGATGCCGCCTAAAAAAGCTTCCACATCCGCACGCACACGCTGCACTTTCAGGGCATCATCATCAGCGCCAATATAGGCTGACAGATAATCTGCCTCCGAAATTTCAAGCTTCTGTGCGAAGTCGCGTTCACGCATTTTCGGATTTTCTTGGCGTGCCTGACGAATTGCTTCCGGTGATGGTTTGGTCGATAGTGTCATAGTTCTGCTATACCTATTTATTAAGAATTAACTTGCCCTGGCGCGTTATTTTCAAGCGGTACACAGAGCCGGCATGCTTAATAACCACCTCTTTAGCCCCCTCGAAAAGCTCACTGCTACCGTAGGTTTTAAGGTTCAGTTCTTCTGCTTGCGCAGCCACTAAAACCTCACCATCTGGCTGCGATTGCTGCATCGCATCCTCATTCGCCAATTGCTGCATTGGCCATCGTTCTGATGTCTTTGCCGGAGGCCACTGCACCTCCAAATCAATATCAACGCGCCGGTTCATTACTCTGTTCGTTTCCATTCGCCTGTGAAAATATGCTCCCACATTCTTGACACAAACTATCATGTTTTATAGAAAGCGCAATACAAGACTTAATTAGTCAAGTTTAAAAACAACAATCCACCAGCCAGTGAGATTCAATTCACAAGCCAGCGGAACATGCTTTCAATTTTCTCAGGAGAAGTAGAAATGTCGCGAAAGACTGGCGGATATCACTCACGTTTTATGGCAGGAACAGCCCTCACTCTGGTTCTGATCGCAAGCTCATCAGCTTTCGCGCAGGAACAAGCTGCAAAGCCGGATGAGACTGAAGTCAATTTGAAAACAATCGTTGTGCGTAAAGCCGAGCCGAATGCACCAAGCTCAACAACCGATCAGGTAAGTCGTGTCTCACGCACCACTATGGATCGTTTCGGCGGTAAAAAAATTGATGACACATTACGCAATGTTCCAGGTGTTTTCACCCGTATCAACGGCTCGCAGCCCGGCGTTGCCGTCAATATTCGCGGCTTTGAAGGCTCCGGCCGCGTCAATATGATGGTGGATGGCGTGCGCCAAAACTTCCGCTTTACCGGCCATGAGGCGCAAGGCTTTACTTATGTTGACCCCAATTTGCTGGCTAATATCGATGTAACGCGTGGCGCTACAACCGGCACAGGCGGCAGCGGCCTTGCAGGTAGCGTCAATTTCCGCACCCTTGGCGTCAGTGATATTGTTGAAGAAGGCAAACAATGGGGCGTGCTTGGTCGCGCATCATGGGGCAGCAACGGTGTTGGCTTCTCCGAAATGCTGGCTGGTGGTGCACGCATTGATGCAATGGGCATTGCCGCAGCTATCAGCCGTCGCGATTCCCGTTCATATAAAAACGGTGATAATACCCGTCAGCCTAACACAGGTCAGGAAATGACATCCGGCCTGTTTAAAACTGAGTTTGGCTTTGGTGAAGATCAGCACCTGACATTAGGCGGCGTCTTTTATAAAAACGATTTTGCTGCGAACTCTTATGATCAAACCCTTAAAAACAATACTTTAACCGCTAATTACAGCTACAATCCCGGCGATAATGATCTTATCGATCTGCGTGTCAACGCACATTATAACGAAACCAGCATGCGTTATAACAAGGGGTTAAATTCTTATGCCACATCAGTTGGTCGCGAAATAACAGATAAAGGTTTTGGTTTTGATGTCTCCAATACATCAAATTTTGCCATCAATGATGTTAATATAAGCTGGCAAAACGGTGTAGAATATTTCAGCGATAAAATCAGTGGCTTTAAGGCTGGCACCAACCCAACCAACGGGCGCAGCAGCTCCGGCGCCCTCTTCTCTGAAGCAAAGTTTTCTTATGGATTGGCCGATCTGACAACTGGCCTGCGTTACAACTTCTTCAAATTAGATGGCGATGCCAATGATGGAAGCCAACTGGTAGACAGATCCATTAATGCGCTTGCACCGAAAGTGACATTGGCCATCAATGTAACGGACTGGTTGCAGCCATATGTAACCTACTCCCATTCAATGCGTGCGCCTACTTTGCAGGAAACAATGCTGGGCGGAACCGCCCATGGTGGCGGCATGTTACCTAATCCCTATCTGGAGCCGGAAAAACAGCGTGGCTGGGAAGTCGGGTTCAATCTGGCTCAAAATGATATTTTCCTGACAAGTGACCGCTTGAGCATGAAAGCAAACTACTATGACATGACAGTTGAAAACTACATCGTGTCACAATGTACCGCCAACTTCAGAGCCTGCCAATTTGCCAATATTGCCGGCAATACAAGTGTTCGCGGCTTTGAGCTTGAAGCTAACTATGATGCGGGATTCACTTTTGCCGGTATTGGTTACTCACATACAAAAACAGATATGCCACGGCAAATGCCGGGTTTTGGTGCAAGCCAATATCTTCCGGATGATATTTTCACACTCACCGCAGGCGCGCGCTTTTTGGAAGACAAACTCACTGCCGGTGCGCGTTACAACTATGTTTCACGGGGCAAAAACGCGACCTATACAGGCACAGACAGATCAGACTCCTACGCCCTGGTTGATGTGTTTGCCAATTATAAGTTCACTGAAAATGTTGATCTGACACTCAAGGTCAATAACGTCTTTAACAAAACTTATAAACCAGCACTCAGTACCTCTGGTGATGGTCAGGGACGTAGTTTCATGGTGGCAACGCAGTTTAAATTCTAACGCACCTGAAATCGTTTTGAAATTAAAATGGCGCAGACATTCTCTGCGCCATTATTTTATAATGCATATTCTTCTTCCGATGAATTTTCATTAAAAATTAGATTAAGATATTAACATAACATATTAATTTTAAACAATTTTATTTATACTGCCGCAAGCAGAAATAGCGAAACTGAAATCGCGCTTGACTATTTCTTAAAAAGAGAACATTTATAGAACAAATATAAATGTTAACACTCCGCTATTCTCTTTTTTGCGTGTTTTGCGCCACGCCTTTGCTTGTCTGGAATTAACCGCCCATGCGTAAACCTGAAACGATTGAACGCCTCTATCTCGACTTTGATGGCTTTTTTGCCAGTGTGGAGCAGCAATGCGACAAACGCCTGCGCGACCGCCCGATTGGCGTCGTTCCCTTTGCCGGAACCGACAGAACTGCCGTGATTGCCTGCTCCAAGGAAGCAAAGGCACGCGGCGTTAAGAACATCATGAAAATTCAAGACGCTAAGAAAATTTGTCCAGACCTTATTCTGGTGCCACAAAAGCCTGAGCTTTATCGCCGTGCCCATAATGCGCTACTTTGTGAAATTGAAACAATCATCTCAATCGATGCCGCTAAAAGCATTGATGAACTGACCTGTATTCTTGATGACAGCGGCAGACGTGATCCCGAATTGCTGAGTTCACGCATCAAATCCCATATCCGGCAGATGATCGGGCCTTACATCACCTGCTCAATTGGTTTTGCTGCTAATCGCCACTTAGCAAAAATGGCATGCAAAGCGGGAAAGGATGCTACCAAAAGAACCGGAAACTATGGCAATGGCTTAGCAATATGGCACCCACACGAACTAACTGATCATCTTTTTCAGGTGCAGTTGGAGGATGTTCCGGCTGTCGGACGCAATATGGCCAAGCGCCTCTACAAACATAATATTTACACGACCGAAGCACTTTACAATTTACAGCCCAAACATATGCGGCGCATCTGGAACAGCGTCACCGGTGAGCGGCTTTGGTATGCTTTGCATGGTTATGACATTCAGGCTCAACCGCAAAAACGGGGCATGTTCGGCCATGGCCGTGTTCTGCCGCCCGAAGCGCGGACAATTCATGGTGCCTATGAAATTTCACGACTTCTGCTCACTAAGGCTGCCCGCCGTCTGAGACGGGAAAACTACTATGCCGACGGACTTTCTCTTTGGCTTTCCATCAGAGATGGCTCTAGTTTTCATAATATGCGACTTGCCACCGTCAATGATGATCAGGCTACTCTTACTGCCCTCAGGCAGCTTTGGGATAAAGTGATCAAAGAATACCCACGCGGACTTACTATATTTCGTGTCAGTGTAACGCTTTATGATTTAAGCCCTGCCAATGCACGACAGATTGATCTGTTGAATAATGACGATACCACACGGCAAAAATGGGAGAAAGCCAGCACTGCCATTGATGATTTAAACAGCCGTTATTCCAAAACCATTGTGAGCCTAGGAGAATGGAAGCCACCGGCAGGCGGGCATGTTGGCGGTAAAATCAGCTATGTCCGCATTCCTTCCCCTGAAGACTTCTGGTGACATAAATGGCGTCCCCACCCGGAAACTGGAAAACCCGCTATAAAGCCAGCGATCTTGCCGACCATCAAAGATTAGAAATGACCTGCAAGAAATGTAACCGCCTTGTTTATATCAGCAAAGCAATGATCAGCTCAATTAGAGGGCACGAGCAATTATATTTGGACGAAGTTGAACGACGCGCGCGCTGCAAAGCTCAAAACTGCCGCGGCACCATGCGCATGGCGATGGTGCGCCTTGATGAACTCAGCGGTTTTGTTGGCGGGATCGCATAATAAAGCTGCGCACCTTATGGATTAGAGAATTGCGCACATATAAAAAGTCTCACAAAAGTGAGGCCTTAAACATAAAAATATAGATTTTAAGTTTTAGATTTAACATTACGCTGGCCGGCTGAATAAACAACAATAAAATCTGCAATCACACCATAACCAAACCATTTAAATGGCGGCAGATCAGCATCCTCACGACGGATAGCCTTCACAGCAATAGTGCCCAGACGTGCTTCAACTCCAGCTTGCCCGCTGTTTCTGGCAGCTTCAATCAGCTTAAGAGAAACAACCCATTCACGCTCCGTATATTTATCATAGGCCATAAAACCAAAGCCCACAATGGCAGCTGAATAGATGGAGTGGTTGCCGCCCTACCCAAGCGACAATTTTTGTTTGAAGATTGTTGCGTTCAATCTACTCGATAGGAAGGATGGCAGACAT
>NZ_JACIIU010000034.1 GCF_014205685.1 Paenochrobactrum gallinarii | reverse complement strand
TCCCGTAGCGACAATACCACCGCACTGCCCAAAGGATAATCTCACCCTGAAAATGGCGCCACTTGAAATCTGACATTTCCTGCTCCTGTCACTCAGAACAGGCTATTATCTGTCAAGCAATGTGGTTTTTGCAACAGAGCCGATGAAAGAGCCTGCTCCATCATCGATGGCAGCCTTGAAAAACTACTCGCTTGAAATTGAAATTTCTGTTCAAAATTTTCCGGATTAAAAGGGGAGGGGCGGCAGCTCAAAACGATAAAGCCCCCTCCCCCTTAAACCATCGTCAAAATTTTACTGAAACTGTCTTTCCAGTGTATCCAATGCCAGTTGGAAAACGCCAGCTTGCACATTAGGAATAAGCTGAAGATCGTCAATCGGACTTGCGCACCAGTCTGCTGTCCACACTGCAAATGTGGTATTGCTATCACTAACAGGATAAAGTCGCGCACCGGCATGATAATTGAGCCACGGCATCGGGCTTTTCAATATCCGATAGCGAAAAGAATGTTCCGTGTCGGAAAGTTGCGTGAGCTGTTCCCACAATCGCCCCTCGCCAAACATGAAATCTCTGATGCCTGAAACTTTATCAGAGGCAACCCCGTCGATCATTTCCATATTGCTGATGTCGGGATGCCATCCATCCATACCGGCAAAATCGCGCATCTTGGCCCAGACCTCCTCCACAGGAGCAGCAATTGGCGAGGATGTAAAAACCTTGGCCGGTCTTAGTCCCTGCCACAACGCATCAGCACCTGCCGTATTTTCCTGCCCGCCTATCTTTTTAGCCAATGCAGCCAGACCAGCAGCAAAAACATGCTTTGAGATAATTTCGATATATTTACCGGCATCTTCAGCGGCTTCATCAAATTCCGCCCACCATTGCACAAAAGTACCGCCGGTTTTGCTGACAGGGATTAAATCCATGCCAGCCCGATAGTTTTTTACCGGAAAAGCGGGCTTTTCGAAATTATAAGTAAAGCAGTAGCGGCTATCGTCAAGCGACAGCAAACGCTCGCGAACATGGGTGCCATCCGCAAGCGTAAAACTACGGATGCATCCGACTTCATCCGCAGACTGTCCCCCCTCAATCTCGCTTTCTACAATAGCTGGGTTCCAGTTCGGCAATGCATTGAAATCCCGCACCTCGGCCCAAACGCGCTGAACCGGAGCGTTTATAATTGTGCTGGCATAAGCCTTTGCCATCTTATTTTTCCTTATATCATCTAATAAGTGAGAGCTTTAAAGCGGCGGGTTTGTTCAACAAGAGCCGTTTCGGTCGGTAGCCGCTCCATAGAGCTTGCGCCATAAAACCCGTTAATCTCGGGCGTGTTATTTAAGATATATTGCGCATCTTCTGGTGATGAAATCGGTCCGCCATGACAAAGCACCAGAACATCTTTGCGCACTTTGCGGGCAGCTTCCGACCATTCGGTAATTTCACGCACACAATCATCCAATGAGCGAGCTGTTTCCGCACCAATGGAACCACCCGTGGTCAGCCCCATATGCGCAACAATAATGTCGGCACCGGCGCGGGTCATCTCAACGGCCTCATCAGCTGAAAAAACATAAGGCGTGGTCAGCATGTCTTTTTCATGCGCTGCACGGATCATATCAATTTCCAGCGAGAAACTCATACCTGTTTCTTCAAGATTTTGTCTGAAAATACCATCAATCAACCCGACTGTAGGGAAGTTTTGAACCCCGGAAAACCCCAGAGCTTTCAGCTTGTTCAAATGATAGTCAAGCATCAGAAACGGGTCGGTTCCATTCACACCTGCCAATACAGGTGTGTGACGTGTTACAGGCAACACTTCGCGCGCCATATCAAGTACAATTTCATTCGCATTGCCATAGGCCAAAATCCCTGCCAAAGACCCGCGTCCGGCCATTCTGTAGCGGCCGGAATTATAGATGACGATGAGATCAATACCGCCCTCCTCTTCCGATTTGGCAGACAGACCCGTACCGGCACCGCCGCCGATAATCGGCAGACGGCGGGCGGCCATATCATGGAATCGAGCCAAAAGCCCGCTGCGGTCAGGAACGTTTCTATGCATCATTGGGTAATCTCCAGATAGTTTGCAGCCAGTGCCTCGGCAAAGGCAGGCGCGTTTATGTCATGCTCAATTTCGATCAGGCGGCGGTGGGTGGTCTGCACGAAAGTAGAGCGTATTGCTTCAAACAATGCGGCGTCTGCTTCCGGAGAATAAAAGGGCATATCCGGAACATCGATTGCGGAAACGCCTCCCAGTGGCAGCAATAAGCGCACCGGTCCTTCACATTGGTTAAGTCTGCGGGCAATCCACTGGCCGATTTCTACATTTTCGGCTGGCGTTGTGCGCATAAGTGTAACTTGTGCATTATGCACGTAGAGATTGCGCTCTGCGAATTTGTCGGGAACGGTATCGCGTGCGCCAAAATTGACCATATCCACAGCGCCCACCGATCCAACCCAAGGCCGGCGGGTGCGGGCTGTGGCTCCATAGCGATCTTCATTACACGGGAAAACACCGCCAAACAGATAATCGGCAACTTCAGTGGCAGTCACATCGAGCAGACCGGCAAGCAAGCCTGAATCAAGCAGCTTTTCCATCGATTGGCCGCCTGTTCCCGTGGCATGAAATATAAAAGGTTCGATCTTCCCTTTAAGCAGCCCGCGAAGCTGGTCGACACAGCTTGTGGTGACACCAAACATCGACATACCGACACCCGGCAATTCGTCAGCCTGTTCAAAATTATCGAATCTGATCATACCGGCAATTGCATGTGCGCCATTGGCAATGACCCTGCGGCTGATATTGTTCAGCCCTGCAATGTCGGTTACGGAATACATCATGGTAATGTCGTTGGGTCCGACATAGGGAGCGACATTGCCCGATGCGACCGTAGAAATCATCAGTTTTGGCACGCCCACCGGCAGTGCGCGCATTGCGGTGGTGACCACCGCCGTATTGCCGGAGCCGCCTAACCCCAATACGCCGCCGATATCTGACACTGAGCCAAGCCAAGATGTCAGCGCTTGCGACATGGCTGCCAGTGACAGCCCACGGTCGTTTAAATCCAAGACAGCCCCGCTTCCATCGGGATGGAATTCAGCTAGTTCTCTGGACGTTATATCAGCGCCCGCAACAAATTTCTGCGTGCTGACATCTACAATTTTCGCTGAAATGCCGGATGCACGGATTAAATCACGCGCATATAGCAATTCGTCAGCTTTAGTATCCATTGTGCCGATAATATAGGCTGTTTGCATCTTTCAACCCTTATTTTTATGCGTTTAATGAACCGGACTGTGACGAAGAACTAACCCCGAGATAACGTTGCTGCGCCTCGGTATCATTGGCAAGAATGTCCGACGGCATCGTCGTGGTAATGTTACCTGTCACCATAATAGCCACCTGATCGGCAACACTTGTTGCCACATGCAGGTTCTGCTCAACCAGCAAGATCGACATCCCTTCAGCTGCAATCGCCCGTAATGTGTCGATGAGATGGTCGACAATGACCGGCGCCAGCCCCTCGGATGGTTCATCCATGATCAGCAATTCGGGATTCATCAACAGCGCTCTGGCAATCGCAACCATTTGCTGCTCGCCGCCGGAAAGTTGTCCGCCGCGGTTGCTGCGTCGTTCAGCCAATCGCGGGAAAGTGTCGTAGACCCGTTCGATATTCCACGCGTCCTTGCTGCTTTGGGCAACCAATTGTAAATGCTCATGTACCGTTAATGAAGGAAACAAACGGCGTCCCTGCGGTACAAGCGCAACTCCTGCCTTGGCGACCCTGTTCGGACTGAGCCCCCGAATTTCACGGCCATTCAGTAATATCTGCCCCTGATCAGGGTTCAGCATGCCCATGATCGCATAACAGAGCGTCGTTTTTCCCATGCCGTTGCGCCCGACAAGTGCTAATGGCTCCGGCCCGCAATTCAGCGAAACGCCTTGCAAAATATGCGCTTGTCCAAACCGAACGTGAAGATCGCGTATTTCCAATACAGACATTAGTGGGCGCTCCCGAGATAAATTTCTCTGACGACCGGATTATTGGTAATCTGGTCCGGCACATCCTGCGCGACCACGAAACCATCTTTCATAATTGTCACGATATCAGAATTGCGCAAAGCAACATCCATATCGTGCTCGATCAGGATAAGCGTGAGGCTGGCAGGTAAATCAGCAAGGAGCTTGTTCAATTCCGGTCGCTCAACCGGCGATAATCCAGCCGCTGGCTCATCCAGCATCAGCAATTTCGGATTTGAGGCAAGCGCCATACCAATTTCCACTTGCCGCCGCTGACCATAGGAAATTTGAGAAGCCGTTATATCTAAAAGATGACTGATCCGCATACGATCCGCCATCTCGCGCGCCCTGATCATTGCAGGATCATTGCGTCGGGGGCGCAAAAAAGACATCCGCCCCGGCAAAACACCGCGAACCGCCATGAACAGATTATCAAGAACCGTCAGGCCGTCGAACAAAAGCGAGGTTTGATATGTGCGCCCTATTCCGCGTCTTATGCGTTGATGTGGAGGCACTTGCGTAATGTCGTCTCCAAACAGCAATATACGGCCGGAGGTAGGTGGGAAATCACCCAAAATCGTATTGAATAATGTGGTTTTTCCGGCTCCGTTGGGCCCAAGAATAGCTCTACGCTCACCCGCTTGGATTGTCAGGCTTACATCAGAAACTGCGTGCAATTTGCCAAAGAACCGCCCCACACTTTCAAGCTTGAGTGCTGGCTGTAATGGCCTTTCGCCGGAAACGTGATTGATATGGGCTGTCATGCGGTCATGTCCGTTGTAAATCATCGCTGAGCCAGCCCGAATTTACATTCGGGCTGGCTATGCCAAGCGGTTTAGCTCTTTGGCGAGCAGTCCGGATTGTCACGCGATGGTGCACCCAGATTTAAGAAATCGGCAACATTCATGCCTAAAGTTTGTGTCACAGCCGGTGTGCTGGAAAATGCCTCTGTGCGAAGCGTTCCATTATCATCAACAATGCGCGTCAGGAAAATATCGGAAATCGCCTGGCGATTTTCATCCAATTTTACGGTTGCACCTGTCGGTGTTACAAACTCCACTTTGGACAAAGCCTCCTGAAATGCTGCCTGATTACCGGAAAGGTCTCCGGCAACAGCTTCCAAGGCAAGCAATACTGCGCGCGTATTGGTGTAATAATTCACCGCATGAATTGACGGTGAATCAAAACCATCAGGGAAACGTTCACGATAGGCTGCAACGAATTTTTGCCATTCAGGACTGTCATTAATGTCTGCAATCGGCCCTGCTGACAACATGCCGTCCATGACGCGCTGATGCGGTCCGCGGGCACTGAGAAGTGTCTGATCAGCAGTGATTGAACCACCGTAAACCGGTAAATCGCCACCAGTTTGCGCATATTGGGTTAAGAATGCCAGAGCATCCGTACCACCTTGGATCAGCAGGATAGCCTCGGCATTTTCAGGAATACGGGCGATAATGGAAGAAAAATCCGTTGTATTGAGCGGCGACCATAGTTTGGTCACCTCACCGCCGGCTGAACAATATTCATGCATAAAGCCGAAAGCCTGCGCATAAGGAAATGAGTAATCTGCGGCCACCATAGCCACATGTTTTACACCCAGATCATCATAAACATGCTTGCCAAGTCCGGCCATCCATTGTGTCCCTTCCGTGCTAAAACGGAAGAAGTTCGGGGAAGCATCACGTAAGGTTGTATCAGAAGATGCAGACGAACCATTAACAAATGTCCGGCCTTCAAGTGTGCGCGAATAATCGCGCAATGCTACACCTTCCGCCCCTGAGAGCGGTCCAATAACGATATCGACATTATCCTGCTCGATCAGTTTGCGGGCACGAGCAAGTGCCACATCAGCATCAGCATTCGACGATTCACGGATCCATTCGATTTTCTTACCGGCAATTTCATAACCGATTTCTTCAAAAGCCATTTCCATGGTGCGATAAGCATCTTGACCACCCGTTGCGAAAGGCCCTTCAAGCGTGGTGATCGAACCGATACGAATGACATCATTATCTGCGGCGGCCAATCCAACCATCGCAACACTCGCCAATAAGGTTGCAGCACCTAACTTCAAGCTACGAACCGTTTTATTCGTGATATTTTTCATAAACAAATCCTCCCTTTGTTATTTAATTGCGACTTTTCCCTAAAGTCGTTGGTTTGAATTAATTATTATGTCGGCGGAAATCCAAACGATCGCGGATCAACTTCATCACCCCTAAAACCCCATTCGGCGACAAGAGAACAACAGCCAGAAAAACAAAGCCGATCAATGTGTTAAAGCGATCTCTGTCGTATATTGATGGTGCAAATGTATCGAGTAGCGAGAAAAGTAGTGCGCCGATAAAGGCGCCTGCCGGATGCACCAGACCACCAATCACGCACATGATTAAAACATTGACGGTAGCACCCATGCCAATAGAGCTGGCGGTAATGCCCATATTGTAAAATGTTACCAGCACTCCGCCACATCCGGCGATAAATCCGGCAACTCCGAAAGCAGCAACTCTGTGGGCTGTTGCGTGATATCCAAGAGCCGAAACCCGTCTGGCAGTATCGCGCAATCCTTGAAGGACAAGCCCGAATGGCGATTTGCGTAAATAAACAACCAGAAAATAGAGGATCAACGCGACCGTCAACGCTATATAATAGAAGGTCTTGGGCGATCGGATTGAAGATCCGAACAATTCAGGACCTACGATATTGCGGATACCTTCATAACCATTGAATATTTCTGTATTTGATTGAGCGAAGAGGCCAAAACCGACTGCCAGTGCCAAAGTGATCATCAAAAGATAGATATCATTTGTTTTAACCGCGATCAGTCCGACCAGAAGCCCTGCAAATGTCGCTGCAACCAATGCCAATATGATTCCTACACCCCAAGGGAGCGGATAATTGCCAAGCGGTATGGCTGTCGGTGCATAAATTGCCAGCACATAGCCTGCAACGCCCGCGACCATCGTTTGCGCCAATGAGACGAAGCCGCCATAGGTTGCGAGAAATGTCAGCGACAAGGCCACGATACCGTATGCCAGAGAGCGGCCGAAAATATTGCCGATCCAAAAAGACGAGACCAGCAGAGGCAACAGAAAAAGTAGCGCTACCACGGCCATATTGGCAAGAACAACAGGAGAAACTAGTCTGCGCATTACTGAGCCCTCCCGAGCAGCCCCTGAGGGCGTACAGCAAGGACAACAACCATGATGACAAAAGTGAGAATAACCGAATAGGTCGGGAACAATGCCTGCCCCCATTGTTCAGCCAGTCCGATCAGGATAGCGCCCAGCGCAGTGCCCCCTACCGAGCCCAAACCACCAACAATAACAACAACCAGTGAGGTCAGCAGAAACTTTACGTCCATACCTAAAGATACCGGCTGTGCAGTCGCGGCAATAACACCCCCCAGACCTGCAAGCGCTGCACCCAAAGCAAATACCATGATTGAAATTTGCCTCACATTTCCGCCCGATGCTTCCAGCATCTGCCTGTCATCCACACCGGCACGGATCATAATGCCCAATTTGGTGCGGTTAAGCACCAGCCAGAGCGCCAGACCGACGAAAAGTGCCAAGCCAACCTGAAACAGACGGAATATCGGGTAACGACCAATGCCTGGCACATATACCGGACCAAACAATGCATCGGGTGCAAAAAACTGGAAAGGGCTTCCGCCAAACTGAGCCAAAATCTGATCGGCGATGATGATTGACAGCCCGATAGTGACCATTGCCTGTCGTAAATCCTGCCCTTGCATCCACCCCAAAAAGGCAACCTGCATTACAATGCCGACAATAGCTGCAGCGGCCATACCTGCCGCAATCGCAGCATACCAAGCGATGGAGTAAGTCGATTCATTGGTATAAAGCGGATCAAACACCGCAAAACCGACATAGGCACCAATAAGATAAAGGGAGCCGTGCGCCATGTTAACGGTACGCATCAACCCAAATATTAGTGAAAACCCGCAGGCAACGATAAAATACAGTGCCGCCAATGTTAATCCATTGAGAGTTACAGTCAGAATAAAGCTTAGAGACAATAGCTCCCCCTTCTGTTCTTTACTTGAAAGAACAGTATTCATTATTTTTATTTCATATAACTTCTTACACCAGCATAGTGGCCGTTGATTATGATATCTTCCAGTGCAAAATCATCTAATTTTGGGTAATATTGGGTAATTTTGACATTGTGTCTATGATGTCGGAGCATAAATTCATATTGAATGAATGAACTGATCACTAAAACCGTATCAAATGTTTCGATATTTTTGGGATGAATGCTTTTGAGTGCTTATCGGGTAAAATTGCTGGCGGCTCCGCCCCTTCCATCTGCTGAGGAAGAGGACGTTATTATCTGCCCCGGCCTGGCCGGACTGCCACGTCATGGACTTGAAGTTGCAGCATTGTTACCCATTTCCGGTATCAATGACCGCGCCCTGTCGCTACTGGAAAATGGTGATCAGTTACCTGATGCATCGCAGGGCAATGAACATTGGTCATCAAAGACAACATTGGCTCTTATGATGGCTGATCCGTTTTTACTGGCGCAATCACTGTTTGAACCGTTGCGTCATCAAAAAATTCAACGAATAACCAATTATCCCACCATCCAACTCCATGATGGAGACAGCATGAGAGGCTTCGAGAGCGCATCGCTAGGTTTGACCCGCGAAGTCGAAATCATGGCGGCTTTCTGCGAGGCAGGTTTTAGGGGCACCGCATTTGTGACCAGTCTCAACGCGGCACGGCTTATGCTTCAAGCCGGTGCAGACACCCTCATCCTGCATCCGGGCTTATATTTGCGTGATTGGCGCGTTCGTGCCACTTCGGCCAAACTCATCGACCAAATATTACGTAGCCTACGGCTGGATGAAAATCTTAAAAAACAAATTCTGATCATGCGGCCTGATGGCTACGGCACAGAACTGGATACTGTTTTCACGCAAGCCGACGGCATTGTGGAGTTTGGTTTCTAATCAGCGCAGCAGTCCCAGACTTCGCATTCGATTATAAAGCGTTTTGCGTGAAATTCCGAGAAAGTCAGCAGTCTCGCCGCGGCGGAACCTATTGCGCCGCAATGCATCAAGCAGCCATTCGGCCTCGGTCATAGGATTGAGCGCTGCCGTTGGCGGCGCTGCAGGTGACATCGTATTATTTTGAACGACCGGTGTAAAATTTAATTCGGAAGCACCGATCATTCCATTTTTTGCCCGCATGGCCGCTTGTTCGATTACCTTGCGTAATTCTCTAATATTACCCGGCCAATCATGGGCATAAAGTTTTCTAATGGCATCAGGAAGCAACTCCAATCGCGGCGCCATCTGCGCTCCGGTGGGTGAGAGCGGAACGAGTTGAGATAAATAATGGCGTGAATAAGCCAGCACATCTTCAGGCCGGTCACGTAAAGACGCAATTCGAATTATTGCAGCTTGGAACAAGTGCAATATAGCCAGATTGAAATCACGTTCGGGCGCACTAATCAATATTAGCCGCGCACCTGACGCCTTCTCTTCTTTGCCCAACGCTCCCCTTTCCTCCTCCCAATCTTGAATGATGCTCAATGCTTCCACACTGAGATCTTGAGCATTATCAATGACAATTGTGCCCCTTTCACGCAAAAGGAGAGCCTCATGCCCGTAACGCGTTGCTGTTGCATGCATTTTTTGGAACTGCATTTTGCCTGTTGCATAGCCGGATGTTCCCAACAGCACCTTTTCCGGTGCACGATTGACTTCGGCTGCCTGTAGTTGAATATACGTCCCGCCTCGCCGACCCAAAACATGCAGGCTGCGTGCCGCCGTCATACGCCCCGTGCCAGCCTCGCCAATAATCAGAACCGGCAGGTCAAGCATTGATAGTCGATCAATTTGGTCAATAACGGTTAGCATCGCTACTGACTGCCCTACAATACCAGTCAGCCTCCGGATTTCCACATCCGTACGCGTTTGATCTTGCTCAACCTCACGTAATCTTCCAACCGTTTTAAACGCTGAAGTCATTTGATAAATTGCCGTTTCAACCGGCAATCGATCAAAAGTTGAACCCCCGACATAGCCATCAGCCTTCGCATCATGCCAGACGCGATACATGTCTGAAGGCGTCACAATTGGACCTCCTTCCAACAGGCAGATTAAATCCGGATTAGAGTGTCGCAACCGCCGGAAAATGCGCCTTGCGCGATCCGATGCTTCATCCAGCGTAAATTCCTGCGCTACATTACGCATTCCACCGGCATTCCAGCCAAAATTCAAACATAAAATATCAATTCCAGCCGATTCCAATGCGGCGACTTCCGCCATCGTTTTAGCATAACCAAATGCCCCCAAGCCGACATCTCGGGCATGGCGAAGCATTTCCACTTCACGATCAAACCCCATGCCGCTTTCTTCCAAAGCTTGGCGAAAGCGGCCGCTATAATGAATAGAAGTCGGAAAATTGGCGACACCTGCATAGCCTGCCTTGGCTAGATTTTCGACCAATCTTTCCAAGTCCAATCTGGGATCAAAACAAGCCGCTCCAAAAAACACAGGGGTTGAAACGCGTCCGAGCAGTTCTCTTTGCGCAAATTCATCTGTTAATTGATTGGCATCGGCGAGGGGGAGCATCGATGCTAAAGATGGCGCGCCCATCACCCGATAACGCCCTGCATTCAGGGCGAGTATAAAGTCAGCCCCGCCTCGTGCCGCAGGCACCGCTGCCATGCCAGCTCCTATGGCCACCCCCACAATAGGTTCACCAACGATTAATTTACTACGCACCAAGTCAGCAAATTTATACATATTACCTATTGAGTTACCGATCCAAAGTGAAGAGACGCAATTGAGTGAGTAATAGTGACAACTGCTGCATAGGTAGCAAATTTAATCATTGCTATTATTATCAATTCGATATTTCCTGATGATAAGCAATAGGGCCCTCGATCCAAAATATGGAAAATTCAAGCGACCAATTTGACCTAGGCTTGCGCATGTTCCCTGCTGGGAACTATTTTTGAAAACGTATTTCGTGTATTTAGACCGCTTATTTCTGCATAAGGAAAAGTGATCAAATAACAATGTTCCCAGCTGGGAACAGCAGCATCGCGCATAGTTTTTATATCAAACCATAAATATGCTCCCACGATTCATCAATAGCTGTATGAGGATAACTATGCTTTGATGGAATAATATTAAATTATTGATCATTGAAAGGGCGCTATGTTTCCTGAACACAAAATGCGGATAGCTCTGTCTTTAAATAATAATTTGTTTTTATTTTTCTTGGTTTTTTCAACATTCACATTACCAAATTTTGCTCAAGCACAACCTTCCGGCATCGACAATGTTGTTTGGAAAACATCAATAAGTTCGGCCCCTACACCATTTAATCCTGTTAACCTTTATGGCGGCGTCATCCGGTATCTAACTCCAGACAACGAGATAATCAGAATTACTGTCGGTGGCAGCACGGTCGAACTGAATTTTTCAGATTTGGTTGAGGAGGCAGCGAATGGATGGAACCAGCAATTAGAGTGTAGTTGCCCCCGAAAGATCGGCCATTTTTACTGGTTAATTTTCTCCGCGATAAACTCACGGGGTGAACGATATCCTAAAGCTTTATGTGGGTGAAGCTCATTGTAATGCTCGAACCATAAATGCAATGATTTGATAA
>NZ_JACIIU010000033.1 GCF_014205685.1 Paenochrobactrum gallinarii | reverse complement strand
TCGCTGAAAAACACACGAGGGAAGGTTCAAACATGGGTCAATTCTAAATGGAAATATCTGCCCAAACCGGGTCAGTTCTCAGTGGTAATCAACAGATCTACGTATTTGGCGGACACCACATGCCGATCTTTCTGATCACGATTTTCGCAAAAAATGAAAAAGCAGATCTTACTCCTAAAGAACAGGCAGCAGCGGTAGAAATGAGTAAGGCGATCGTTTCAATGTGGAGCAATAAACAATGAGTGCATTTGATAGCATCAAGAAGGGATTGGACGAAGCCCTTGAATTTTCCAAGGGGCACGAGGCTGGTTCTTTGGTTCACAAAATTATTCTACCGGAAATTGATGTAGCTAAAATTCGGGCACAAACTGGCTTGTCCCAAACCGATTTCGCCCGCAGTATCGGTGTGGCAAAGGGAACACTTTTGAACTGGGAACAAAGACGCCGTACGCCACAAGGACCGGCTCAGGTACTACTGGCTCTAATTGAGCGCAAACCCTCTGTGGTGCAGGACTTACTCGGTAAGTTATGATGTAGCGCTTTTTTAATCGCCTAGCTGTCTTTGGCCGACTTCAATGGACCGGTCTGATAAGTTATTAGTTTAGTTATTTATTGTAGAGCCACCATTACTCAGTGCAAAGCTTCTTCATGCGAGCTTTTAGACAAAAGCTCGCATGGGAAAGATTTCTGAAAACCCGACAAAATAAGGGATTATTAGCATTTCTCTTGACTGCTTGAGCTCATGATGCAAGCTTTACGAAAATATTACTACAAAAGCTTGCAAGGATTCTTGAATGGTTGTCATCGCTAAGACCGCTTGGAATAAAGGCCATGTGGTCGGCAAGAAACCACCTCTTACTCCTGATCAAATCGCTCTGATCCGATTATTGCTACGCCAAGAAAATGCTTTACGCGATCTGGCACTATTTAACGTAGCTCTCGACACCAGCTTCCGTGGATCTGACCTTGTTCGTCTGCGGGTATCCGATGTGGCAACCTCATCAGGGATCCGCGAGATCGTTGAAATTCGTCAAAAGAAAACTGAAACTCGCAACACCCGCCCGGTTCAGGCACGATTATCTTCAAACACGCGCGAAAGCTTACGCACACATCTCTCGACTTCTGAAAAAACATTGCATAGCTGGTTGTTTACGGGGCAGGGAGTAAGATGGTCCCATACTCACATCAGTGAAAGTCAGCTTTGGCGGTTGTTTAAAGCTTGGCTTGAAAAGGCTCGTCTCGATCCCAGCCTCTATGGCCTTCATTCTTTGCGAAGAACCTTCCCAACCTATATATATCAGCAAACCGGCAACCTACGCGCAGCTCAATTGCTACTCGGCCATGCCAGTATTGAAAGCACCAAAGAATACATTGGCACCGAGCAGGCGGAAGCTTTAGAAATTGCACGCAAATATCACCTTTGATCCGAGCGCCTTATCTTTAAAGGTAAGCGCATAGAACCTAATATGGAATAAACATACGCGAGCTTCATATTGCATAATAAAAAAATCACTATTCTCTTAGCAACTTATAATGGTGGCTCATTCCTTGAGGAACAGCTCACTTCTTTTGCCAATCAATCATGGGTGAATATCGACATATTGGCCAGCGATGATGGATCTTCTGACAATACGAGTGAAATACTTAACACATGGGCAAAAAACTGGAGGAAAGGGTCCTTTCAAGTGATGAAGGGACCTAGAGACGGGCATTCGGAGAATTTTCGACATTTAATACAAGCAGTGAGCGATAAAAAAACATACGTAGCTTTTAGCGATCAAGATGATATTTGGCATAGAGATAAACTTGAGGTCGCGATGAGCAAGCTCATATCTATGGGTGAAGACACTCCAGTTATGTACTGCAGTCGAACTCGCTTGGTTGATGTCGATGGAAATCCGACAGGGCTGTCACCTTTATTTACCAACTCTCCCTCCTTTACCAATTCATTGACACAAAGCTTGGCTGGCGGAAATACAATTGTATTCAATAGCGCCGCATTTTCTGTTGTTCGTGAAAGTGCTATGAAAACCAAGTTTTTACATCATGATTGGTGGAGCTACCAAATCCTTATGGGGGCTGGAGGAAAAGTCTATTACGATCCAAAACCTCAAATTGATTACCGCCAACACCAAAACAATGTGTTTGGCAAAAACACAGGTCAAGCAGCAATATTGAGACGAATTTCTGGCTTATTGTCTGGCCAATATTCAGAATGGATTGATAGTAATCTTCTTGGTTTAGAAGCCTGCCATAGCTTACTCACTACGGACAATCTGAATATGGTAAGAGGATTACAAGAAGCTCGGCGGCGTGGTGGTATAAGTTGTGCTATATTTCTATGGAAGAATGGCATAAAACGACAAACACGCATGGCCAGTATTGGTCTTTATGTTTCTGTTTTATTGCGAAAAAAATCAGTGTCGTTTAATCACGCAAGGAGAATAAATTGAAGGGCATAATTTTGGCCGGCGGGAGCGGAACCCGATTACTCCCTCTTACATTAGCTGTCTCAAAACAGATATTGCCTGTTTATGATAAGCCAATGATTTATTACCCGTTGAGCACACTTATGCTCGCTGGAATTCGTGAAATACTGATTATCTCAACTCCGCGTGATTTACCCGTTTTTAAAGAGTTGCTGGGTGACGGTACAGATTTTGGAATTTCTCTTTCATATGCCGAACAAGAACATCCAAACGGATTAGCTGAAGCATTTATTATCGGTCGGGAATTTATCGGCTCAGACTCAGTTGCAATGATTTTGGGTGATAACATCTATTATGGTGTCGATTTGCCGGCCCTTTGCAACCAGGCGATCAACCAAGAGATTGGGGCAACTGTCTTCGCTTATCATGTAGATGATCCTGAGCGGTATGGTGTAGTTGCGTTTGATCCAGACACAGGCGTCGCACACTCCATTGAAGAGAAACCAGTGGCTCCAAAGTCAAACTGGGCGGTAACTGGTTTATATTTCTACGACAACGACATCGTGAATATTGCCGCCAGTATCAAGCCATCTGAACGTGGAGAGCTCGAAATCACCACGGTCAATAATATTTATATGGAGAGAGGGCAGTTGCGGGTTCAACGTTTAGGTCGGGGATATGCTTGGCTTGATACAGGAACGCACACGAGCCTTCACGAAGCTTCATCGTTTGTGAGAACCATTGAGCATAGGCAAGGCATCAAGATCGCGTGCCCTGAAGAAATTGGTTATGAAATGGGATGGTTGGATGCAGAACAAGTTCTGCAAAGAGCCTCTAATCTCGGGAAAACCGAGTATGCGGATTATCTCAAACGTCGTGTTACTCAAGGAGCTCGATGATGCTGGTCGTGAATGAGCTTGCCATCAGCGATGTTGTGGAAATCATTCCTGACCGTTTTGGCGATGACAGAGGTTATTTTTCAGAAGTCTATAACAAAGGGACCTTGGAAGCGCATAATATCTCACTAGACTTTGTTCAAGACAACCAGTCTTATTCTGCTCGCAAAGGGGTTTTGCGCGGGCTGCACTACCAGTTACCCCCATTTGCTCAGGACAAGCTTGTGAGAGTTCTGCAAGGCTCCATTCTGGATGTCGCCGTGGATATTCGACGTAACTCCAGCTCTTTCGGTAAATGGGTTGCTCTTGAGGTTACAGCCGCAAAAGGTAATCAGATTTTGGTGCCCAAGGGGTTCGCCCATGGATTTGTTACCCTAGAAGAGCATACGGTCGTTGCATATAAAGTGAGCGGATACTATTCGGCTGAATGCGATAGGAACATTCGCTATGATGATCCAGAGTTGGCGATCGATTGGCCTAACTTGGATGATGAGCTTCAACTTTCCGCTAAGGATTCGGCTGCGCCTTACCTAAAAGATGCGCAAGTTTTTGAGTAGGATCAGCATGCAGGACATGAGTATATTAGTTACTGGCGGAGCAGGATTTATTGGATCTGCTGTTTGCCGCTTGCTCGTACAAAACCCTAGAGTTAGGGTTATTAATGTCGATAAGCTTACCTATGCAGGAAATTTGAATTCACTTAGATCTATCGAAAACGAACCAAATTATAAGCATTATCGCACCGATATTTGCGATGAAAATGCCATTCTTACTATTTTAAATAATGAGAAAATTGACAGCATTATGCATTTGGCTGCGGAAAGTCATGTAGATAGGTCAATTGACGGCCCTGCAGCTTTTGTTGAAACGAATGTGATAGGCACATTTCGAATGCTGAGTGCGGCATTGAACTATTGGCGAGACTTAACTCCGGAGAAAAAAGAAGCTTTCCGCTTCCATCATATTTCAACTGATGAGGTGTTTGGCGACCTGCCTTTTGATGAGGGTATCTTTACCGAAACAACTCCATACGCGCCATCATCACCATATTCTGCTTCAAAAGCCGCTTCAGATCATTTCGTACGAGCATGGCACGAAACATACGGCCTACCCGTTGTTCTCTCCAATTGTTCGAACAATTATGGGCCATTTCATTTCCCAGAGAAGCTTATCCCACTCGTTATTCTCAATGCTTTGCATGAGCGCGATCTACCGATCTATGGCAAAGGCAACAATGTCAGAGATTGGTTATTTGTAGAAGATCACGCTAAAGCCCTTGAAATAGTCGTAAGACAGGGGCGCGTGGGTGAGAGTTATAATATCGGCGGAAATGAAGAGAGAACAAATCTCGCTGTAGTCGAAACGATATGTGAAATTTTAGATCGAAAGCGACCAAGAACCAATGCGCGAAAATACTCCGAGTTAATCACGTTTGTTTCTGATCGCCCTGGCCATGATCGACGCTATGCCATTGACGCGAGTAAAATTTCTTCCGAACTTGGATGGAAGCCAGCTCAAAGCTTTGAAAGCGGCCTCGAGAAAACAATCGATTGGTACCTACAAAATGAGTGGTGGTGGCGTCCTATTCGCGAACAAGCCTATACGGGTGAACGTTTAGGTCAGAATTCGGACGTATCATGAAAATTGCAGTTACGGGTAAAAATGGTCAAGTCGTTCGCAGCCTATTAACATTAGCTGACGATAAGACAGAGATAATTGCTTTGGGACGGCCAGAGTTAGATTTGGCCTTTCCTATTACTATTGACGCAATTTTGTCGGCAATAAATCCTGATATCATCGTTTCAGCGGCGGCCTATACAGCCGTGGATAAAGCTGAGGATGAACCAGAACTTGCTTACGCTGTGAATGCTACTGGAGCCGGTTCTATTGCCGAAGCCGCAGATAAGTTAGGCATTCCAATTATTCATATCTCTACCGACTATGTTTTCGATGGAACAAAGTCGGAACCATATACAGAGCTAGATGAGCCAAATCCACAATCCGTGTATGGTAAAAGCAAGTTGGCTGGTGAGCGCTTAGTGGCCAACGCTAATAACAAGCACATCATCTTGCGTACAGCTTGGGTCTATAGCCCTTATGGAAACAACTTTCTAAAAACCATGTTAAGGCTCGGTAGTGAAAGAGCTGAAATCAGTGTGGTATCAGATCAGCATGGCAATCCAACTTCGGCAATTAATATTGCCCAGACGATACTGTCCATTTGCAAGGCAGTCACAAAAGAAAACTTCCGAGGCTGGGGCATCTATCATTTAGTCGATGACTCAGAAACTACATGGTACCACTGGGCAGAATATATTTTCTCATGTGCAAATCTGCCGGTTATCGTCAAACCTATTAATGGTAGCGATTACCCTTCAAAAGCTCAACGGCCTAACAATTCTCGACTTTCTACTGAAAAACTAAAGTGTGCTTTTTCATGCAGTATGCCAAACTGGATGATCTCTACTCAACTAGTAATAGAAGAACTGAATAGTACAAAGTGCTAATCCGTACCAATTTAAAACGTAGGCTCTTAAAACATAGAGCCTACGAGGTTTTAGCCAATTGCTATCATCCAAAATAGGATGCCAGAACTGCGTCTGGTGATCCATCCATTTTTACACGCCCATGCTCAAGCCAGAGCACCCGATTACAGTTTTTAATCAAAAGCTCTTTGGAATGGCTAGCAAGAACTAGTATCTTGGTGGAATCTACCAAATCCTGCATTCTTCTATTTGCACGCTCTTTAAAATCTTCATCTCCAGTTGATAGCCATTCATCCATGATAAGTATTTCAGGGCGAACAGCCGTGGACGTAGCAAAAGCTAGTCTCAATTGCATACCAGAAGAGTAGGTTCTAAACGGGACATCAAGGAATTCACCAAGCCCTGAAAAATCAGAAATTTCATCCAACTTCTCGGAAATTTCAGAGGGGGACATACCCATCATTGCTGATCGCAACCGAATATTTTCACGACCCGTTGCGTCCGGGTCAATGCCCAAATTAATATTAATCAAAGATACACAGTCACCGGAGATAACAGCATTCCCCTGCGTTGGCGTATAAATTCCAGAAAGCACGCGGAGCAAGGTAGTCTTACCCGAGCCATTATGGCCAATTAGACCTATCCGATCGCCATCTTGGAAAGTCATGGACACATTATCTAGTCCGCGCACTACGACCAATCGATCACTGCGCCTCTCAATTTTTCCTCCAGTGGCAATGCTGAGAACACGATTTTTAAGTGATCGACTAGTCGAATTATATATAGGAAACTCGACGCTTACATTTTGAAGATGAATTAAACTCATTGCCTACAACCAATACGCCACGCGCCAACGATATCTACCGAAAAAGATAGTCGCAATAATCCAGCCAATTAATGCAAGGAAAATAGATACACTCCAGTTAAGCATAGTTGGTGACACGCCAAACAATGGCGCCCTTACGAGCTCAATAAAATGATAAAAAGGATTCCAATTAATAAATGTTCTAGAGACGTGATCAGGCAGCACCTTTACCATCCACATAATGGGAGTAGCATAGAACAACACTTGCAATATATTCGTCATTACTTGCGTCATATCACGAAACCTAGCGCAAATTACAGCAAGAATTAGCATTATCCAGGCTAAATTAAGAGATAAAATTAAAAAACCTGGGATCATCCAAAGAACATTAAAGTTTATACTGCCACCAACAACAAAAATAAGAACTGGAAAAATGATAATGTTATGAGCGAATATTATTATATTCCTCCATAGCGCGCGCATAATATGTGTAAACAACGGCAAGCGCACTTGGAGTATAATCCCGTCAGAGCCGCTGAACGAAGTACAGCCTTCAGATAATGAAGTTGAAATAAACCCCCAAGTAATTACACCCGCACACAGATATGGCAGAAATATTTTCTTATCGATCTGAAAAATAGTTCCAAAAATGAGCCCAAGAGCACCAATAAAAACCGCCATATTTAATGTAAGCCAGAAAGCTCCAACCCGCGAACGCCGATAACGCTGAGCTACATCCTGCCAACCAAAAATCAGAGCTAACCTGTATTCCATTATTGCTTCTTTAATATCTCGAAGAGCAACATCAAATCCGCTTTTGGGTACAATTAGCGACGTAATAAAATCCGCACTTTTATCTGATAATTTCAAGCTCATTACTGCGCCCATTTTAACCTTATTTTTGTCAAGACGGACACCCTTATTTTTCAAATCTGATCCGAACTCAGTGTAGTTTACTTGTAGAATTAATTTTGGAGAGTCAACCAATTCAATATGTCAGAATTAGAAGCATATGTGATCCAATAGAAAAAATCACAGCACAACTGTCATAAAGCACTCAGCCGCTGCAATAGCATTCGAACAGCCTCTAGCGCCCCTTCGGCGCTTATCTCCGTTGCAATTTGACCAAATTGGTAATGAGAGACTCTCTCTGCAGGCGCACCAATATCAAAGCAGACGAACGGTACCTCTAAATTCATTATCTCTTCTGCCACATAAGAAAACGTCTCAGGCCAAATAGACGGCAACAAACAGACATTCGCACCGCACCTTTCTAGTAAGAAAGGTAATTCATCTGGTTTATAAGGCCCAGTCACTCGTAAATTTGATCGGCGAGGTGCGCCTTCTAATATTCCTATAACTGTAATTCGTGCTTGCTTGTCCTCTTTAGCAAGAACCCGCGATAATTCAGCCACAATACTCGCCCCCTTTGACCTGCTTATGCTGCCAACTACGGCAATATGCAGGTGCTTATCCTTGGCTAAATTAGGCTTTTGTAAGAAATTAACTGGCAAAGTATGTGGTCGTACGATTACTCGTTTTGAAGAATCCGGATACACCTCTACAAGGTGTTGCCTACTGTTTTCTGAAAAACATAAAACCTCGTCGGCACAATCCAACAACTCCCCCCAAGCCGCATACCATTCACCTGAAGAGTTAGTCCGCGGATTATAGGCGAATGGATTTTTATTAATGTCCAACCAAACCTGCTCATTACTGTAAATTCCTGAATATTTTCCTTGGGCATTCAGTAATGTGTAGGATGGATTAAGGGCATAAAAATCATGAACTGCAAACACTAAACGTGCATTAGTTTTACGCTTTAATGCAATCATTGTTCGAACAATAGCGAGCGGGTCTTGGTAACTTACGACATTATTGTAAAATATCTCACCTAAGCGAACAGATCTAAATAATTCGATTATATCTTTATATTTTTTAACTTCGAAACGAACCCTCGACTCACCGAAGTAAAAATCCAGCGCTAATTGCTCATTGCCAGTGTCAAAGCCCTGTGGCGCTGTCAAAACGAAAACCGGTTGTTTCAGTGCCACTCGTTCTTGTACCAGTTTCCGCCGATACACGTTAGCGCCTCCTCCTATATCATGATCAACAATCAATATTGGAGGCCATGGCCCTTCATTCCCAATCGCTAATAACGTAGCCATTTGACGTGCAGGAGCCAAAGGATCAGCCTTGATAAAACAGTCAACTGCAGAACTGTACATAGGCCACCGTTTTATCAATTTTTTGTAATTTTCTTCGCGTAATGCAGTGCGAACGTCGGCTTCAAACGAGCCGCCATGTTTATGGTAAACGAAAAGATTCTGGACTATAATATTGCGAAATCCCTTCGATATCGCTCGCTGACACCAATCATTTTCCTCGCCATACCCGCGAGAGAATAGTTCATCATCAAATCCACCAATTTCTCTCCATATATCGCCATTTATGCCCATACAAAATCCTATACCGGTAGGGGCTTCAACTTGGTCTAAATTCGACTTTAACCTTAAGAAACATGAATCGACTCTACCTGCATCGATCCCAGCGGGAAGTTCATTATCAATATTCATCATTGGAAAACTACATATAGTCGCGGCATTCGAAAACGGAGTCGTGCTTGCAATACACCGATCCCACACTACCGGCATCATCAATCGCTCTAACCAGTAGGCGGGCACTTCAATATCTGTATTAAGAATCGCAAAGTCGCCCTCAGCATACTGTGCAGCCTTATTGACAGTTTTTACAAAACCAAGATTGTGTTCGTTGCGTAACAATAGCGCTCCCGTCTCAACCGCAACAAGCTCCTTAAGCAATGGCCAAATCCGAGAATCGGGACTCGCATCATCGATAACAATTAACCTGTACCGCGATGATGTATGGCGCTTAATACTTTCAAATAGCGGTCTTAGATACTCATAACCATTGTATACGGGCACAACCAAGTCTACGTGATTTGGCAGCAAAATCGAATTTTCTTTAACCTGAGCAAGTGTGTCCAAAACGACGTTGATAGGTATACTTTGAGGTATTATATCTTGTTCTGCGATAGCAAGGCGGTGCAGTTGATGCCCTAGAAATCGAAAATCACCACGCAAAACACAGGAAATTGCTCTGCGAGTTCGCTGTTTACTAGCAGCCATACGCAGGTTTTTGAAAAATCTGCGTATGTAAAATGTTTTCAAAAAAGTA
Organism: Paenochrobactrum gallinarii; assembly: GCF_014205685.1. Taxonomy (GTDB): domain Bacteria; phylum Pseudomonadota; class Alphaproteobacteria; order Rhizobiales; family Rhizobiaceae; genus Paenochrobactrum; species Paenochrobactrum gallinarii. The sequence continues at coordinate 2,125 of NZ_JACIIU010000033.1, read as the reverse complement.
TGATTTCGTTTTTCTACAGTTTGTTCACCATCACTTGAACTTACTATACTAGCATCATTATTTTTTTTAACCGTCAAGTATTCATTACCTTGCTAAGTCGTTATAGGAATGAGCCTTTTAATCGTCAAACAGATATAGATCCACCCCTGAAGTGGTCCTAAAACTGGAAGCATATCACCTTCTCCCGTAAAGGGCATTATAAATAGAAAATTCCAGCTGAAAATGGTCCGATTTAAAGGGAGCACATCACTGTGCTCTGCCCCCTTAAAACTAAAACGTTTTTGATTTGACTATGTAGAACGTACTTCCACCTTCGGTTTTCTTAACATCAGCAAAATAAACTGAGAGAAAGGCTTTCGAAATTTTAAAAAGCGCGCCTCAAATGTGTGCCAAGTTGCATATCCCATTGCAACGGTTATTATGAATGCGACAATCATCGATACCCAAAAGTTAGGTACAACTATGATGCATAATTGTTGAATTGGAAATGCATATATGTAAATTCCATAGCTAGCATCGCCACCTTTTGAAAACTTTGAAAATAATTTTGTGTTACAAAAGCATATAAGAATTACCGAAAATGAAATGTAAAATATAATTGTTTCTCCATTTCCAGTAACAAGAAGCACTGAAGTAAATATAAGCGAAGATATTGTCATAAATATAAATTTTATTTTTAAAATATCCCAAAAAGCCGCAATCAATGCACCTGAAAAAAAGAAGACACCCAACAACCCTAAATAATAAATATTAAGTTGAAACGTTAAAATTCTTAAATTTTCCTGAGATCCAGAAAATTTAAATTTTAAAAAAATAGTTATCAATACAATGATAGATAAAATTGATAATTCTTTTCTTAATAGAAAAACACAGAAAAGAAGAATGTACATAAAAAATTCGAACTGAAGCGTCCACAGTGAACCATTTACTGATGTATTAGGACGATTTTCAAGGACACCTGGAATATCATTCATTGGTTGCTGTATAAATGAGAATGTATTATTGAATATGTAATAAATATGATACTTTATATTAATATAATTATCAAACCACAACAGCATTACTACTGACGATAAAATCACGGCAAAAATTAAATTTGGTACTATACGTAACAATCTAGCTGCAATGAAATCGTTGATGTCATTAGAGCGTGTTAGTGATTGGTAAATCAGAAAGCCGCTCATAACGAAGAAAATAGAAACGGCGACTCCTCCCAGTGTGTTATTAAAACCAGGGACGACAGGTTCGGATTTTCCTGAGAGCGGAAAATGGTGAGATACTAGCACCGCCGAAGCCGCCAAAAAACGAACAAAATCGAAGCTGTTATTATATTTCTGCAACTTCATTTCATACCTTTATAAATTAATATTATATCCGTTGGTATCAGAACCAGTTTTAATATCACGATCAGCGCCAAAAACTTTCAGACTTAATGACCCTAGCAGAGGAAAAGGTTTAAAAACCAAGGCTTCCCTGAAAATTCGAGAAGCCCTGGATAATATAACAGGTTTATAGATCTGGCGATCCTGCTCCAAAAACTTATTTTCTATAGGTGATAGTAATCTCGCCTGATCGAGCCATAATTAGTTACAGTTCGCATTACGCTCATTGGTTCACTGCTATCAATTTTATTGAGTTCGTTCGCTAAATTTTCTGGACGAAGCATTAGCTCCAGGGGAGGGCTGCAACACCGCCGTCTTCAACAGCTGCCTTATAACGATAAAAGGTATCGCGCGACAGCCCCATCATCTGACAGGCTTTCGATACATTGCCGAGTTCTTCCGCGAGGTTTAACAGACCTGTTTTGTGTTTGATGATCTTATCTGTAGAATGCAACATTGTGGTTTCCTTCGTTTTGAGGTTGGGTTTGCACCACCATCAAAACCGATAACCACACCGCTCTGCAAGAGCTTGCACCGTTCCCTATTCAGCAAGCTGGAAAGGGAACGGTGTCAGATAAAGTCGAAACTAATACAGATGAAGTACGCGGAAAAAGTGCCGATATCCGCAGTGCTTTGCGCCAAGATCATTCCGCAGCCATTGTCACGCGTCTTTTTGATATGTGGGAAAAGGAGCTGAGTAAGGTCTCCGGTAAGTCCAAAACTGCCGAAGCAATCCGCTACGC
>NZ_JACIIU010000032.1 GCF_014205685.1 Paenochrobactrum gallinarii | reverse complement strand
CCGCCGCCCTCGTTGTTCGCCTTATAGGGCAACCAAACTAAAACTGTCAACGACAATTTCACAAATAATACAAAATTCTTTTCAACAGGGAAAACATAAGAAATTAACTGAATTGTAACCCTTCGCCAGAAGTGAAACCTGAATCAGGCTTATTCATACGCTAAATTCTGCCCTCTATATATAAAGAGTGAAAACGCCACTTCAAGGCTATCTTATTGCCATATGTTTGCGCTGAACTCGCAAACAAAAACCGCCCGCAAATAGCTTTGCAGGCGGTTTGGTTATCTGAGCACTTTTAAAAAAGACTATTTTGCAGCTGCGACCCGCTTTTCAAATGGGCCATGGGGAATCGTTGGGGGCGCAAAACTTTCTGCCGAAGCACGATCCCAACGACTATACCAATCGGATAATTCTTCGATTTCATCTTCCAGAAGCAAGAATCCGTCCGGCAAATATGGATAAACTTCATTGCCATCGAGGAATTTATTGTCGTTTTGACGGAACATGAAGTGGTAAGGCATGAAATCCCGCGGATCGGTCAGGCCGGCAGCACCGGCAATCTCGCCCAATGCATGCATCGTATTGCGATGGAATCGCGCGACCCGGTCACTTTTGTCACCAACATCAATGGCACGCTGGCGCAAAGGATCTTGTGTCGCGATTCCCACCGGACATTTATTGGTATGACATGCCTGCGCCTGAATACAGCCAATAGCAAACATGAAGCCACGCGCTGAGTTACACCAATCAGCTCCCAGAGCAAAAGCGCGCGCGATATCAAAAGCGGTAATGATTTTACCAGCCGCACCAATTTTGACCTGATCGCGAATCCCTGCGCCGCGCAATGTATTGTGCACGAAGGTCAAACCTTCCAGCATTGGCATACCAACACGATTAGCAAATTCGACAGGTGCCGCACCGGTTCCGCCCTCTTTACCGTCAACGACAATAAAATCAGGAATAATGCCGGTCTTCAGCATCGCCTTAACAATCGACATGAATTCGCGACGATGACCGATACAAAGCTTAAAGCCCACGGGCTTACCATTTGACAATTCACGCAACTGGCCGATGAACTCCATCAGGCCGAGTGGTGTTGAGAATGTGCTATGTGCTGGCGGCGAAATACAATCGACACCAATTGGAATACCGCGCGCCTCGGCAATTTCTTCTGTTACCTTAGGCCCTGGCAACATACCACCATGACCTGGCTTTGCACCCTGACTGAGTTTTAGCTCAATCATTTTAATTTGCGGATCAGCTGCGGTCCTGGCAAATTTTTCTGGCGAAAAGCTGCCATCATCATTGCGGCAGCCAAAATAACCGGATGCAATTTGGTAAATCAGATCACCGCCACCTTGGCGATGATAACGACTAATTCCCCCCTCACCGGTGTCATGAGCAAATTTACCCTTTCGCGCACCATTATTAAGTGCGGAAATGGCATTGGCAGACAAAGCACCAAAACTCATCGCCGAGATATTATAAAGACTGGCATCATAAGGCTGCGTACATTGTGAGCCGCCAATATGTACACGAAAGTCTGTATCGACGTTTTTGACCGGTGCTGTTGAGTGAGTCAGCCATGCATAGCCGGAGCTATAAACATTCTCGATTGTACCGAAAGGACGCTTATCTTCTTCGCCCTTAGAGCGCTGATAAACAAGACCGCGATCCTGACGGCTGAAAGGAACCTCGTCCTTATCACTTTCAATCATATATTGACGGATTTCGGGACGGATACTCTCCAGAATATAACGCATATGTCCAAGAATTGGATAATTACGCAAAACCGCGTGTTTTATCTGGATGACGTCATAAATACCAACGAGTGTTAGACCACCAAAGACAGGAAGTCCGACCCACCACCAATAACTGTGAAACACGCCGGCTATCAACACCAGGAAAGTGAGTAACGCGACAGCAGCAAATACCGTGTAGCGCAGGTTCAAATACATAGGTTCCACCTTAGTCATTGCCCGTTTGACGGCCATCTATGAGATGGCTCTCATATTGTCAAATAGCATTTTATTGTATCCAAAAGCTAACGGTGATTGCGATGATGTGCAAATTGGCCAAAGATGAGGCGCACTAATCGATTTAAATTCAACAATGAAAACAATCTGGTGTAAAATCACCACCTCACAACATATTTATTAAAGAAATGTCACTATATTATTTTTGTGAATGGCTGGTAAAATTTAACATTCTATGGGATGAAGTCCCTAAAAATCCTGACCAATTATAAAAAGCCCCATCATGTCTAAGAGCACCCACCCACCTTTTCGTTTTCGTGATTTAAGAGCGGCCCTTTGCCTGATGGCAGTGGGTGGCATTGCTCTGTTGGGCGCGATGCTAACGCCAACCGGCATCAATTATCAATATGGCATTGTATTGCCTATGTGGTCCGATCTTGGTGAAACGCTTGCCATGGTTGGTCAGGCAAATGGCGAAATTATCTCCATCAATGATAAAACGGGCATTGCGCTTGTTTATTCGGACGAGGATGATTTTGTCAGCAAAATTTATGAAGCCGGTGCATGGCTGGTTTTTGAGCCTTTGGAACTTGGCGGTTGTATCAGTTTTGGTGAAAGCTACGGTGCTTAAATGAACGGTGAACTTGATAAACTACGCACAAAGTTCAGCAGATTTCTGGTCATTTTATTATGGCTGCATCTGCCGGTTTTATTGCTCACCGCTTATGCCCTCGACAAACCGCCCTATGGCGCGGTAATTGCCGGTGCTGTTCTCGCAGGTGTTTACCATTTGTCATGGCTCAAAAACGGCATTGCTGAAAGCACGCGCTACATCTCAGCCGTTGCCTTAATGGGCGAACCGGTTATCTTTCTTTATTTGCTGCGCGGTCATGACTGGCAAATGGACGTACATATGTACTTCTTCGCCATGCTGGCACTGACCATTGCATGGTGTGACCGTCGCGTTATTATTCTTGCAGCCATAACTGTAGTCATCCACCATCTCACTTTAAATTTCATGCTGCCTTATCTGGTGTTTCCAAATGGCGGCAATTTCAACCGTGTTATCTTGCACGGTGTCATTGTTGCATTTCAATCCACTGTATTGATTTGGTTCTGCAATATGCTGGTGGATAGTTTCCATCGCAACGAAGTCATGAATAATGAGATTGAGGCGAAAAACGAAGCACTGGAAGAACGCTCAAAGGCAGCAGAAGCAGCTTATGAAGCCAAGGGGGTCTTCCTCGCCAATATGAGCCATGAAATCCGCACCCCTATGAATGCAATTCTTGGCTTTTGTCATCTGATTATGCGCACAGATTTGACCGACAAGCAGCGCGATTATATGTCTAAAATCAGCGGCGCGGGCTCGTCGCTTCTACGCCTGATTAACGACATTCTTGATTTCTCCAAAAACGAAGCCGGCAAGCTCACCCTTGAGCGCCGTTCTTTCAATATTCGTAATGCTGTCAACAACCAGATCTTTCTGGTCACCAATGAGGCCGATGCAAAAAATGTTCGCCTGAAAACCCTGTTTGCTCCCGATATCCCGCACAGGGTAATTGGTGATGAACTGCGCTTTAATCAGGTATTGATGAATATTGTCAGCAATGCCATCAAGTTTAGCGAAAATGGCAGCGTGACAGTTGAGGTTAAACTCACCCAGCCAGCCACCGAAAAGGTCAATATTGCTGTGTCCGTAACCGATACAGGTATCGGCCTGACCCAGGAGCAACAGAAAAACCTCTTTAACTCATTCACACAAGCCGACAGTTCCACTACGCGCCGTTTTGGCGGCACCGGTCTTGGCCTCATCATCAGCAAGCAAATTGTCGAGCAGATGTCGGGCAAGATTGAGGTGAAAAGCGTAGCCAACGAAGGCAGCACGTTTACTTTCAATGTGGTTTTTGACTCCGCCGAAAATGACAAGCGCGACGTGACCTATGTGCCGGAGCATATTCAGGCATTGCGTGTGCTAGTTGCAGACGACAATCCGGCCTCGCGTGAAATCCTGCAAAGTATCTTTGCATCATGGTCGATGAAAATTGATCTGGTGGCCTCCGGTGAAGAAGTGATCGGCGCGTTGGTTAATCACCAAAACAGCAATACACCTTACGACCTGTTGCTGCTTGACTGGAAAATGCCAGGCATGGATGGTCTTAACACGCTGAAAGTCATGCATGCTGATACGCAGATCAATCAATTTCCGCATGTTATTTTGATCAGCGCTTATGGCCGCGAACAATTTGAACAAGAAGCAGAAAAATCCGGTGTCACCAGCTTCCTGACCAAGCCGATTGAAGAAGCGGCATTACTCGAAACAATTGTTAATCTCTTTAATGAGCAAAAAGCGCCTGACAAAGAAAAACTGCCCGATACGCCAACAGTTTCTGCCCATGCGCAAGGCAAGCAGGTACTCTTGGTTGAAGACAATGCCATCAATCAAGAAATTGCGGCTGAGCTCTTGATGGATGCCGGTTTGAATGTTGATACGGCCGACAATGGTTTGATTGCGGTTGAAATGGTCAAAGCCAATCCGGATAAATATCATGCAATTTTGATGGATGTTCAAATGCCGGTGATGGACGGCATAGAAGCTACCAAAACTATTCGTCAGACAATGAGCGCTGAGCAGCTGCCGATTATTGCTTTAACAGCACATGCTTATGAAGAAGAGCGCAATAAATGTTTTAAGGCAGGCATGAACGATCATGTCTCGAAGCCGATTGACCCGCAAGTGCTGGTACAAACTCTGGACAAATGGCTCCATAAAGATGAGCCATCGATAGCACAGGTGCCGGTCAAACAAACAGACGTAGCAAAAGAGTCAGAAAACCTCCCTGATAATTTGCCGCCGTTTGACATTGCAACAGCTCTTGTGCGGGTGAACGGTAAACGTAAATTATTGCGCAAGCTCATCATTAACTTTGCGGATAGCTTTGAACATGTAGTCAAAGAACTGAAAAACAAGCAACTGGCCAATGATATGGAAGGCGCGCGCCGTCAGGCGCATACCTTGAAAGGTGTTGCCGCTTCCTTGGAACTTGCAGAAGTTTCACGGGCTGCACATCAGCTTGAGCTTGCTTATGCAGCGCAGGATCTGAGCAATAACCAGAGCTTGCTTAGCAATCTCGAGGCAATAATCAAACCGGCGCTTGAGGCTGCGCAGTCTTTACAGCCAGCACAGGTTAAAAATACAGCCGTAAAATCTGCGGGTCTCGATTTTGATGCCGTCATTAACGATACTGCACTTTTGCGGGAGCTACTGGTCAAGCGTAGCCTGCGCGCACGCAGCAGCTTCGAAGAACTGGCAGGAAAACTAAACACGAGCTCGACTGAGATGCCCCTGCTCCCTGTTAAACAGGCGATCGACAAACTAGATTATGAGAAAGCGCTCGCGGCTCTGGATCAATTATTAATGTCAAAGGCAGACAAATCATCATGAACAATCGCGCTGTCATCCTGATCGTTGATGATGAAGTTACCAACATCGAAATCATGAATGCGGTGTTGGAAGACACTTACGAGATTTGCTTTGCTACATCCGGCGAGCAGGCAATCGAGGTGGCTCGCACAGTTCTGCCAGATCTCATTCTGCTAGATGTTATGATGCCGGGCATTGATGGCTACGGTGTATGTGAACGTATTAAATCAGAACGTCTACTGGCTGATGTACCGGTGATTTTCACCACCGGCCTCACCGATCAGGAAGCGGAAGTACGTGGCCTTTCGTTGGGCGCGATTGATTATATCACCAAACCTATCCAGCCGGTGGTTTTGCGTGCGCGTGTGGCTAATCATATTGAGTTGAAACGTCTGCGTGACCAGTTGGCCCAAATGGCTGTCACAGATGCTTTGACTGGCTTGAGTAACCGCCGTCATTTGGAAGAAACCATTAAAACCGAAATCACTGATCTGGCAGCAAACAAAGACTGGCTGTCGGTTATTCTGCTCGACATTGATTTCTTCAAATCCTTCAACGACACTTATGGCCATCCTGAAGGTGATCGCTGTCTGATTATGGTAGCCTCCGCGCTTACCCGCGCTATGCATCGCTCAGATAACACCGTTGCCCGTTATGGCGGCGAAGAGTTTGCCTGTATTTTACCAGGTGCTGACTACGACTCAGCTATGAGAATAGCACAAGGTATCAAAACTCAAGTGCAGGCGCTCAACATACCGCATTCCGGCTCCTCAATCAGCCCGTTCCTGACTATCAGCATGGGCGTCGCGTCGGCTATCGCCGAGAACGATATGACATCTTCCGACTGGATCAACCATGCAGATCAGCAGCTTTATTTAAGTAAAGCTGGCGGACGGGATATGATTTCCGGTACAGTTTTCACGCAGGAAAACTAATTATTTTAAACTTTACTGATATGCACTGAAGAAAATAACCGCATATGATTCATGCGGTTTTTTCTTTTTAAAGTCTTTTTTACTGTAAAAATCACCACAAAAACGAACTATATCTTTACGCGAAACGAACATTTTTTCTTTATAAAAATTCAACTAAAACTAGAAATTGCAAATTCTCCCGCAATAAAATACATTTTTATTGCGTTTTTTATGCATTTTGTTACCTGTTTTTCTCGTAAACAATTGCATTTTGAGTTGCATGGCGTTATTCCCACTGTCTGATTAAATAACAAACTGCAATCACGGCGAACGGCTCGGTAAGACCAGTGGGAGGTCTTCCAACACGCATAATAATAATTGCGTATATATGTTCGCCTCATGCTCGACAGGATTAATCACTCAAAGACACGCATTAGCTTGCGTTCTATCGCTTACATACGATTGAAACGGATACAAGAATGGCTCAAGAACTGAATTCCCCTGCGCTAGAAATGAGAACAGAGCATGACATGCTCGGTGAAATGGATATTCCGCTACACTTACGCTATGGGATTCAGACGGTTCGAGCGTTGGAGAATTTTCCCATTTCCGGTGTAAGCATTGGTCAGTTTCCAAGCTTGGTCAAAGCTTTTGGTATTGTTAAAAAGGCAGCCGCTACCGGTAACTATGCTGAAGGCAGCCTCACTAAACAACAATTTGATGCTATTTGCCTTGCCTGCGATGACGTCATCAGCGGCACATTGAATGACGATTTTGTCGTTGATGTTTTCCAGGGCGGCGCCGGCACATCCACCAATATGAATGCCAATGAAGTGATCGCAAACCGCGCGCTTGAGCATCTCGGCAAGCCACATGGCGCTTATGATGTCATTCACCCGAATGAAGACATCAACCGCTCCCAGTCGACCAATGATATGTACCCGACCTCGGTGAAACTGGCCATACTTCTTAGCAGTCAGGATTTGCTGAATGCGCTGGATATTCTAATCGCATCCTTTGATAAAAAAGCAGTTGAATTCAAAGAGCACGTCAAGCTTGGCAGAACCCAGCTTCAAGACGCTGTTCCAATGACATTGGGTCAGGAATTCAACGCATTTGCTACTATATTCAAAGATGATGTTATCCGTCTTAAAGACGCCATGACGCAGCTTACCGAAGTCAATCTCGGAGGCACTGCAATCGGCACCTGCATTAACGCATCGCAAGCCTATATTGATGTGTCTTTTGAAAACTTGCGTAAGTTCAGCGGTATTGAAATGAAACCGGCCAAAGACATGATCGCAGCCAGCTGGGATATGGGCGCATTCATCAGTTATTCGGGCGTATTGAAGCGCATTGCATCAAAACTTTCCAAAGTCAGCAATGATCTGCGCTTGATGTCGAGCGGCCCGCGCGGCGGCATTGGCGAAATTAAATTGCCTGCACAGCAGCCTGGATCATCCATTATGCCGGGTAAAGTTAATCCGGTCATACCGGAATCAGTCAATCAGGTCTGCTTTCAGGTCATCGGTCTTGATGTAGCTGTCACTATGGCAGCAGAAGCTGGTCAGTATCAGCTGAACGCTTTTGAGCCATTGATTGCTTACAATATTCTGACCTCGATCCAGTTGCTTTCCAATGCATCACGCAATCTGGTTGAAAAATGCGTTGATGGCATTGAAGCCAATGTTGAGGCTTGCCGCACAATGGCAGAAACCTGCACCACCTTAGCGACCGCTCTGGTTCCGGTGATGGGCTACGATGCAGCGATCCGGATTGCAAAATCCGCACTCAATGACGGTGTCAGCGTCAAGGAAGCTGCGATTGCTGAAGGTCTGGATCCGGTATTGGCAGCAGAACTGCTTGAACCAATGCGCATGACCAACGCGCAGTAAGTCATAAAAACTATTACAGTTTCCATTATTTTCCTTTGTCTGTTTAAACCAACAGACAAAGGATTTTTTTATAAAACTGCTGCATTTTAAGACAAAAGCTGAGAAATGCCATTATAGCCGCACAGATGACGCTTGGCCTGATTCCAGAAGTTCTCATTTCTGTTGACGTGATTCATGTCCTCGGCGAACAGTTCCGAGTGGTTAATCCGGACATGATGGAACTCGAAAACTTTCAGAACATTATAGGCACCGAAACTGTCGGTGTAGGGGATGGAGACCGGCCTCACCTTGTCCCGTATGATTGAAAAACGCGTGTCTGTACAGGCATTAGGGATGACAACGATATGAACCCTACCACATTGCTTGAAGAGCCCGAAGTCGAGCTTTTTTTAACCTATTGAAGAGAGAACGCGTTCGACGCAAAACTTTCGGTACCCGAGCTGAAGCAAGGCAAGACGTATTTGATTAGATTGAGATGTTTTATTACCCACAACGCAAACATGATAGAAATGGTATGCTTTCACCAGTGCACTTAGTACAGATCCACAAAATGAAGACGAAGAGTGTCTAATTAACTCGGGGCTATTCAACTGGGTTGCCATGTTTTAACGATTAAACGCGCTGACAAAATTTTTCCGATCTTTTTAAGGCCCAAGCAACGCGGCCAAATACCTACTGTACGCGTTATTTTGGCCAAAGACAGAGATTTAATTCTCACCTCGCTTGGCTCACTATCAAACTATTCATTGGCGAATGGTTTCTTTTTTCTTGAAATGGTCGCGGTTAAAAAACCGGACTTATGGGAAACTTCATTCCGTAAACGCTCAGCACCAATTCGATCTACTAAAATAAAAAATACTATCACCATAGATCATGCATATACAGAGTTAGTATAGCAAATTTAATATTCCAATAAAAAAGCCCTTAGCAGTATCTGCCAAGGGCTTTTTCGTATTGAGATAATCCTGAATCAGAATTTAGATGTCATTCCAACCCAAAGACGACGACCATCAACAGATGTATTGAAATCATCACCCCCGACCTTCTTGTCAAACATATTAGAAACAGCTGCATTAAGCGTCACATGTTCGCTAAATTCGTAAGTTGAGCCAATATCAAAAGTCAAATATCGACTATATTTATAAGCTATAGCTTTTCCATCATTAACATAGGCATACGGCTTACCTTGCGCTCCAAGACGCGCACCCGCATTTATTTCAGAGCCATCATAGTTGGCTGCAGTCCATGCAGAAAGACCTTCTACAGGCGTTGTCCAGTCGGCACGAATATTAGCCATATGCTCTGGCGTACGAGTTAACGGCAAGCCATCAAAATTACCACCCTTCTGGCGGGAATGCGTATAAGTATAACTTGCACGCATACGAATATCATTGGTAACTTCCCAGTGTGCGGTCAGTTCCACACCCTGCATAACGGCATCGTCAATGTTATAATAAATCCACTTATTATATTCGGTTGCACCGATGGTCACACGGTCTTTCGTTTTTACACTTGCAATTTTATCTTTGAAATCAGTGTAAAAATACGTAGCACCGAACTGCAGTCCATCATTATTATCCCACAACGTACTAAACTCGTAACTTGTACTTTTTTCAGAAGTCAAATCAGGATTGGCCATAATTACACCAGCACCTTTTTCTGTGGTATATAATCAGGAACTATTGAGCGAATTTCAGGAGCTTTAAAAGCGGTAGATAAACCACCTTTAAATGTAAACAGCTCAGTTGCATGCCAAACTGCATAAGCCCGTGGGCTGTAATGCGAACCATAAATTTCGTGATCATCCCATACGCAAGCCACCAGTGAACGAGAAATCCGGTGTTACCCACCATTCATTCTCGGCAAACAGTGCCCATTGGCGTACTCCGAAATCATCATAAATTTCATTCTTATGACCAGGATTTTTATCAGTTAATTTTGCATCAAAGTACTGACCACACATTACGAGCGTATGCTGACCATAAAACTCAAACGGCGTAGTAAATTTCCCATCCAAAACGGTGTTGCGAACTTCAGGCACGCGTGAATTTTTAGTGAAATCAGCGTTTTTGTCAGCTCGGGCAAAACTGCTGCGTTTTGCCCACTCTTGCGAGAAAGAAAAAACAGATGTCGTTGCCCCCAAACGACCTGTATGGCTGATCGACCAATGTTAACGATCATTATAGTTATAGTTATCTTTCGTTTTACCGTTGCCCTCGAGAATTCGTCCCACATGGCTCTCACGGCGCAAACGCGTGATACCACCGTCAAAAATAATATCATGATCTTCGTTAGGCGTGATTGTCAGCTTACCACTGAGATCGCCGTCACGTTGTTCTTGAGTACCGCCAATCACTTTATCCTGATTACGCTTCATGCCGTGCCCCCAGAGCTGCAGTCCAACAACATCATGCACTAAAGGGCCGTTTGCATAGAATGAAAACTGACCGCTATTGCCATAGTCAGATTTCTGCAAAGTGCCATACACAGTTACTTCGCCATGCCATCCGTCGCTGGCTTTTTCGTAATGATATTGATAACACCACCCATCGCATCCGAGCCATAGAGCGATGACATTGGGCCACGTACAACTTCTATACGTTCAATCGCTGATGCAGGTGGAATAAAGCTTTGCTCAAAGCCCGAGTTACCATTTGTACGCGTTTCACGTGTGCTCCGTCGCTTACCATCAACGAGAATAAGCGTATATGCCCCAGGCAATCCACGGATCAGAATATCCTGCTCGTTGGCAACACCAGTAACACTCACGCCTTGAACACTCGCCTGAGCATCAGTCAGGTTACGGAATGCACCCTTTTTAATTTCGTCCTGCGGTACAACAGTAATGCTGGCAGGGGCATCTTTCACATTCTGTTCAAAACCGGTTGCCATAAAAACGATCTGATCCAGTAGAATTCCACTGCCCCTCTACAATGATTGCGCAATTTCTTCTTCGGTCAGTGCAGGCTTCTTTTTAGCTGTCTGCGCCTGCGCGGTAACAGATAGAGACAATAAAGTAACAGCCAAAATTGTCCTGCAGGCAAGCCACGAAAAATGGCGCGGCTTGATCGGATCCAACAATTGCGAAACAGGCGTCACTGCAGATTTACGTCCCACACTGGTCATTTCAATTGCTCTCCTAATTAATATGAGTTATTAACTCATCTTAATTAGGAGAGCGTGTAAAGCTCAATTGCCATGATTCAAACTTATTTCAACATCAGCTTTTTGCAATTAACGATTCAGCATTCGCTCACTCATCATCCAAAATCAAAAACAATTTTGTTTGCAAAGGGTTAGCACCGTGGCTGAAGACAATAGCACCATTACTTTGCCATCCTCACACCTCGGACAACTGAGCTTACTGGTTGCGCTAGACACACTACATGTGGAAGGTAGTGTCCAAAAAGCAGCAGCTCAAATAGATTTAAACGCACCAGCAATGGGCCGTATGCTTGCGCAAATACGTGAAGCTTTTAATGATCCGATCTTCATTCGTTCAGGCCGCCGTATGCTGCCGACTCCAAAGGCCGAAGACTCACGTTTGCATTTGCGCGCCGTCTCCCCAGAAGCAGAAAACCTGCTAAAACCGGAGCCCGCACAAGAAAATATTATGGCTTGTGGTACATGGCGCACTCAGGCGCTTTTTACGACACCCCCCATTATCTCTAAGAAAACCTCTGCTGGATGGTCAACCATCCCCTCAACAGCAGACGCAACAGTTGGCTGACCTAACACATCATCATGACCCCATCATCAGGTTTTCACGTTTTCTTGGCATTGTTGGCCGTGGCAGCGGTAATAGCCGTCCTTTATCTGTCGAAGAAGCACAGGAGGCATTTTCTCTTATTTTGGAAGAGAAAATTGACCCGATGCAGCTTGGCAGTTTCTTAAGTCTGATCCATTATCGTGGCACTTCTGCACAAGAACTTGCTGGCATGATTTATGCCATCCATCAGCATTACAGTATGAATGATCCCTATAGCCAAAGCGCCGATCTTGATTGGCCAGCCTATCTTTCACCCAACTCACAGCGCGCTCCATGGTTTATGCAAGCAGCCAAATTGGTTGCACAGGCAGGCCATAAAATCGCTCTACACGGCAATAACGGAACGGGCGATACTAGTGGTAAAATTGAAAAAGCTGCACGTGCATTGGGTATACCCGTCACAGTCAATATTCGTCAAGCAAGTGAATATTTGAGCAGCAGCAACATTGTTTATTTACCGCTTCCCTCCTTTGCGCCGCACTTGGCAGCGCTGAATGCACTTTATCCGCTTTTTGCCACACGCTCACCGGCTGGGGACTGTGTACACTGCCCCCTGCAAGCACATTCCAGCTTGCTGGGTGTCTCCCGCCCTGCTTATCGCGAACTCCATCGTGATACGATCAACCTGATGCTCAACAGACAGAAAAAAATGACGTGCTCCCCTTTTTAGGACCACCCGGCTGGTGGTTTTCCCGGGGTTTAGGCTTTGGGCGAACCAGATGCGCCTGAGCCATTCATCAACGAAATCGGCGGTTTATTCCCTATAGCGCTGTGAGGTCGAACCTCGTTGTAGTCTACACGCCAATCTTCCATCTTTTGGCG
>NZ_JACIIU010000031.1 GCF_014205685.1 Paenochrobactrum gallinarii | reverse complement strand
GAACTTTCCATCCCTGCCGATAATGGCGCGATAGTGCCAGATGCAAGTGCCTTACGCCGCCATCCATAAAGCTGAGAGGGATCCAAACCTTCAGAGCGTGCAATAGCAGAAACATTAGCGCCTGGCTGCAAGGACGCAGCCACGATCCGGGTCTTCTCGTCATCCGGCCAGTCACGTGGCTTGCGCCGCGTTCGTACCGGTTCTGCAGTCAAAATATCAAATGTTCGGCTCTGATTCATACTGTCCCTCATAGGATTCCCACATGATTCATGCAGAAAATCGCTCATCAGACCGAAAAAAGATACGTGGGCTCGCCTAACCGCTTACCATTATGCTAGAACCCGCGGCCTTAAAATTATTGCTATTACCGATAGTGAAGTAGCCCCGATAAAAGAAGTTGCAGACATAGTACTATTCTGCCCAACCGATAGTTTAAGCTTCTTTCATACAATGACACCGGCATTTGCATTAACCGAAGTTCTTGCCAGCATGCTGGCTGGAAAACCAGAGTTACAATCCCATGAAGCACTTAAACGTACTGAAGAACGCTTAAAATACCTCTTAACTTACACAAAATAAAGCAATCTGACGCAAATTTTCATTGATACTAAACTAATACAAGCCTCAGTGCCAATCTGGCTCTATCCAACCAGCCATCCGTGTGCATGATTACATACCAAATGCTGACTCTCTGGTAATGGTCATCGTAACCATACCATTTAACTTGAAGAGTCCTACTCATGGCAAAAAGGCAATTTTGCCATGAGTTTATTGTAGAGATAAAAGAAGTAGCGAAAATTTGTATTTAACGTGTGCCGATTTTCAAACCGAAAACACGCGGTATGGCTGCCGCAGCACGCATAGTCAAAGGAGCCTTCACACCATTTTCATCCGCCTCTTCACAAGTAATAATTGCTTTACGTACCAAGCGTCCGCCAATGGTGCGGAACGGTTCGGGCGGAAGTCTTGGCACTGATCGGGTGCAAAATGGCAGGTTTGTCCATTCATCTTTCATATCTAGTACGAGTGAAGCCAAACACTGACCGCCAATATAGGTCGGATTCACGCCATGACCTGAATAGCCGCAGCCATAGTGGATTCTCGTTCCTGGGCGGGTGCGGAAAAAAGGTAGCCGATCTGCAGAAATCTCAATCCCGCCACCCCAAACCTTTGCAATACCGGTATTATTAAGCATGGGCAACAACCGCCGCAAGCCTCTGGCAGCGCGTTGCGCAGTGCCAATATCATTTGTCAGTTCAGGTGCTGTTGAGCTGCCATTAAAACTGATTGGTCCGGAGCCGGATCCCATCAGCATGCGGCCATCCGTGGTTTTACGGAAGTAATGAACAAACATCCGCAGATCGGCAATCCCTTGGTCACCTATCCATCCCATTTGCTGCAATTTGTCGGGTGCCTGCTCTGTCATCAGGGCATAGCTGGAGAAAACCGTTAAATGCGGTTTCATATCGGGTTCGTTCGCCAGAGCAGTGTTGGTTGCCAAAACAATATCGCGTGCGAGGATTTCACCTTGCGGGGTCCGAAGACGATTTGGTGTATCCTCATCGAGCCCTAGCATTGGTGTATTTTCATAAATAGTAACACCGAGTTCAATCACGGCTTTACGCAGTGCACGCGCTAACCGTGCAGGCTGAACATTCGCACCTTCCGGTAAGTACATGCCGCTTAGAAAAGCTGGTGAGGAACAATAATCTGCTACCATTTGCGGTGTCAGCGCCTGTGCCGTATCACCGACCCCCAGCGCTTGTGCTACTTCCACATGAGGTTGAATTTTTTCTTCCTGAAGCTTTGTCGTGGCAACACGAACATTACCGGCCTCGCGCCACCAGACATCACGCCCCGGAGCGGTTGCAAAAGCGCGGATACCATCCTGCGCCTTTGTCCCCGCACGTGCAACGGCAAGGGCTGCATCGCTGCCAATTGTTTGCACCATTCCGGGTAGACTTGCCCAGTATCCGTGGACTTTGCCCCCGTTTTTACCGCTTGCACCCGATCCGCAAATAGATGCTTCAATCAAGCCGATTTTTAAATCGGGTGCCCGTTCTTTAAGCGCAATTGCGGTCCAAAGACCGGTAAAGCCCCCACCTACAATTGCCACATCAAATTCAGCTTTACCAATCAGTGGTGCAGCAGCGGATATATTCCCTTCTGCCTTTAGTGCTTCATCCAGCCACCAAGACTGTTCAGATGGGATTATTCGATCATTTTGCATCGATCTTATCTCCGCGTGATTAACTACCACTCATTGGAAAGTAAAAAAATCAGACGAGTGCCTGAACCTGAATTTCAACCAGAATATCATCTGCTGCGAGACGGGATTCTACGGTTGCACGGGCCGGTGTAGCATCGCGGTCAACCCATGTTTCCCATGCACCGTTCATGACACTAAAATCACCAACATCTTTAAGCCAGATATTCGCATTGACGATTTTGGTTTTATCGGTTCCGGCCATCGCCAGATAAGCATCGATTTGTGCGAGAATATCAGTCGTCTGCTCGGCGACATCACCGCTGCGGTCTTTTGCTGTCAAACCGGACATAAATGCAAAACCATTCGCAACCAAAACTTTACTCAAACGACCGGTGTTTTCATGGCGTGTAATCATAGAAGCAAATACCTTTATGCTGTGTTTTTGTGAATGTTCAAATCTTAAAGATGAGAATCATGAATGCCGATTATCCAAATAATCCGCGTTGTATCCGTGCCCGGATTTTCGATGTCATGACTAAGACTGCTGGAAAACTGAAAGCTGTCGCCTGATGCCAGCTCGGCTGTTTCAGCGCCCACTGTCAGCAAGGCAGTGCCCTCCAGGACGTAACCGCCCTTATTGCCAGGCCCGCTCAATACATCTTCACTACGTGCACCAGGCGGTAAAGTAAGGATCATAAACCGCATATTATAATTGGATTGGGGAGACAGTAATTCCTTAGAAAAACCGTTTGTACCAACTGCAATTTTGGGACGACTATCCGCACGGCGCACAAAGGAAGGATCGGCAATAAGCCGTGACTGGGTCATATCTGTAAATTCCCAGATATTAACACCAAGTGCCTCGCGTAGCTTTTCAATCGTCTTCATAGAAGGATTTGAATTACCACGTTCTATCTGACTGATTAATCCGGACGAAATTCCAGCGGCATCAGCCAGATCCGAAATTGTCATATTGCGTTCGGCACGCAATGCCCTCAAGCGCTGACCAATTTTTTCTGATCGCTCCTGCTGCGCTGCGCCACTAACTTTCTGCTTTGAATCAATCATTGCCTTCACATCAAATTCAATAAATTGAAGATATATAGATCACAGAAAAATGAAATTGCAACTCATTTATCATTGTGATTTTATAATTCGCGTTGAAGATATCTTTTGGATTCAGAAAATAGTTATAAATATCAATATGATAAATAGATCTAATTTTAAGTTTTGTGTTATTGTAGCCCAGATACGAGATTCAAATCATAATAATTGAGCTTGACATAAATTATATTATAGTGAAATTTTCATATTAATAATATAACTCAGCCAAGCGCTTTTATCGAGGGGAGTCATTATGAAACTGAGCAGTCATAACAAAAGCATTAATCTCAACAATATTCATCGTCGCCATTTTTTAGGGCTAGGAATAGCAGGGCTTGCGTCTAGTGTATGGGGTTTACCTGCCTTTGCACAAGCAGCCTCGGATGAAGGTACTCCTCCTTCCCAGCCGACTGGTGTCGTCATTGTTGGCCTGTCACAAGAGCCTGTATCCTTTCACCCTTTAATGCCCGGTGTCGAGGTTGACGAAGTCGTCTGGACCAATGTCTTCAATACATTATGGGTCGCCCAGCCGGACGGAACATTAATGCCAGATCTGGCGCTTGAAGTGCCATCAATTGAGAATGGTGGTATCGCTGAGGATGGTTTACTCTGGACCGTCCGTTTGCGGGACGATGTCAAATGGCATGATGGTGAGCCGTTTACAGCTGAAGATGTTAAATTTTCTCTGGAATTGATCAATGCTGACGGCTTTCGTTCGCGTACGCGCGTTGGCCATGATCTGATCACCGAAGTAACAGTTAAAGGCCCTCATGAAATTTCATGGCGTATGTCAAGAGCATTTTCGCCTTATCTGGCTTTGATGGCCAATACGCAAATTGTCCCTAAACATTTGTTAGATGGTGCTGAAGATCCGAATGTAACAGCGTTTAACAATGCTCCTGTCGGCACTGGTCCTTTTAAATGGGAAAGCAGAACTCCGGGTGACAACATCACCCTGTCAGCAAATGAAAATTATCATGGTGACGGCCCTTATATGGCAACGGCTGTTCTCAAATATGTACCGGACATGACTGCGCTCTATGCCCAGTTCCGTACTGGTCAGGTTGATACAGTCATTATTTCAGGCATTCCTCAAAACTTCTATGAGGAAGCCAAGAACCTGACCAATCAAACTGTCTTTATTTCACCAAGCGGCAATATCGAATGCGTGATGCCGAATATGGAACATCCTGCCATGCAGGAAAAAGCCGTGCGACAAGCGCTTTATTACGGCATGGATAAGCAAGCTATTGTCGATGCTCTTTACTACGGGGTACCAGAAGGCACTGAGTCTTTTATGCCTCGTGAATCCTGGGCCTACAATCCTGATTTGCCCTCACAAAGCTATGATCCCGATCAGGCGAATAAGCTGCTTGATGAAGCAGGCTGGGTGCTTGGCGCCAACAATATTCGCAGCAAAGACGGTGTTCCGCTCGAATTCACGATCTCAACGACAACAGGGCATGAAATTCGCGAACAGGTTCAGCAGTTGCTCATGCAGGATTGGGAAAAAATTGGTGTTTCGCTTAAAATTTCCAATATGCCTGCCGCAGTTATCTGGGGTGATTTCTATGTGCGCTCGCAATTTGAATCCCTGCTAGTCGGCACAGCATTCCGTACAGGTATGGATCCGGATCCCGCACCCCGTTTTGCCAGCGATGCTATCCCTGTCAAAGGCGGGAGCGGCGGTAATTATATGCAATGGCAAAATGCAGAGGCTGACAAGCTGATGCGAGACGCACAAGCCAGCTTCAATGCTGATGAACGAAAATCACTTTACTATCGTCTTCAGGAAATTACGCGTGAAGAATTACCAATCCTGCCAATCTTTCAATACGCACCTATTGAAGGGATTAAAAATGGTCTGAAAGGCTTCCGCCCTAATATTAATGCACGTCAAAATGCATGGAATATGGGGCAGTGGTATTGGCAAGCATAAATTCAGTTAATTAAACAAGAAGCGGGTTTCCGACGTGAGCACATTTGTTCTTCAACGTTTAGCACAGGCGGTTGTATTGCTGATCATCGTGTCGATAATCGGTTTTACGATCTTGCATATGGCGCCAGGGGGCCCGCTTTCTCAGTTTGCAGCTGATGGCAGCATGACCCAGGCAGACCTTGATCGGCTTGCTGATCAGTTAGGCTTAAACCGCCCTATGCCAGTTCAATATTTTGAATGGTTTTATCGTATGCTCCAAGGCGACTGGGGCGTGTCATATCGCGATAAGCAGCCGGTATTAAATGTTATATTCTCACATCTTGGCGCAACATTCGAGTTGATGTTCTCCTCCACTTTCCTTGCTATCATCATAGGCATATGGATTGGAACAATCGGAGCTATCCGCCGCTATTCTGTCTTTGACAGCCTCACGACTATCGGCACGATGATTGCACTTTCCATCCCGACATTCTGGTTTGGCTTGGTTATTATTTATGTTTTCTCTGTCGATCTTGGTTGGCTGCCGGCCGGCAATCGCTATACGATCGGCGATGGCTCGTTCCTTAATCGCCTCCATCACCTCATCGGTCCGACCATTGTCTTGGCACTGGTTTCCACCGCAATCTGGAGCCGTTATATGCGTTCCTCCATGCTCGATGTGATTAATCAGGACTATATTCGTACCGCCCGAGCTAAAGGCGTCAGCGAGCGCAACATTTTGCTTCACCATGCAATGCGCAATGCACTTTTACCGATGATCACTATTGCCGGCATACAAATTCCTAGCCTTCTATCTGGTGCGCTTGTTACGGAAACTGTTTTCGCATGGCCTGGAATGGGGCGACTGTTTCTTGATTCAATCAGCTATCGCGACTACCCGGTTGTCATGGGTATTTTGATGTTTGCAGCCGTTCTCGTCATCCTAGGCAGTCTGCTCGCGGATGTATTTTACAGTGTCGCTGATCCGCGTATTTCGAGGTAGCATCATGACCATCATTGATACGATCACACCATCACGCCGCGGCCTGTGGCAAAGCCCTTTCATCAAACGTTTTTTGCAACATCGTTTGGCTGCGTTCGGTTTCGCCACCATTCTCTTTATGGCATTGGCATGCGCATTAGGCCCACTATTGCTGCCTTACTCGGATACGTTTATTGATATTAAGCAGCGCTTTTCGGCTCCATTCAGTGGCGCTCATATATTAGGTACAGATCAAATGGGTCGGGATATACTCGCTCGACTTTTGATGGCTGGCCGTATTTCACTCTCAATCGGTTTTGCCGCCATGCTAGTGAGTATGGTTATAGGTATCTGTGTGGGTCTGATTGCCGGTTTTTATGGTGGGGTGATCGGTGCTGTTTTAATGCGCATAGTCGATGCCATGCTGTGCTTTCCGTCAATCTTCCTGCTGCTTGCCATCTCGGCAATGATATCGCCCTCTATTCCTTCCATTATTCTGCTTATTGCATTTACTTCTTGGATGGAAGTCGCCCGCGTTGTGGAAGCGCAAACCCGCTCATTACGCAACCGCGATTATGTGATGGCCGCGCATTCTTACGGTGCATTGAACAAGCGTATTATGCTGAGGGAAATCTTGCCGAATGCCATTGCGCCTATTGTGGTTGCTGCCACTTTGAACGTCGCCCATGCCATTTTGGCTGAAAGCTATATCAGCTTTCTCGGATTTGGTATTCAGCCGCCGACACCGAGCTGGGGCAATATGCTGAATAGTGCACAAAGCTACCTCACCAGTGCGCCTTGGCTAGCAATTATTCCTGGTCTCGCCATAACACTCGCTGTCACCTCTTTTAATTTCCTCGGAGATGGTTTGCGTGATGCACTTGATCCGAAAATAAACACTTAATGAGAAGGGCAGCAATCCGATGAATACAATAAAAAATACTGCCCCGGTTCTTTCTGTTAAAGATTTAACGGTCAAGTTTCGCAGTGGCAAAGGGTGGACCCAAGTCGTTCATGACGTAGCTTTTGATGTCAACATAGGTGAAACTGTTGCATTGGTTGGAGAATCCGGTTCTGGAAAAAGCGTCTCCGCTATGACCATTATGGGACTTTTCCCAAACACCCAATCCATCAGCACTGGCTTGATCAATTTTAATGGTCATGATCTAAATGCATTGTCAGCAGAAGAGAGACGTGCATTTCGTGGTCGTGACATGGCAATGATTTTTCAAGAGCCAATGACTTCGTTGAACCCTGTGCATACGATTGGTGCACAGATCAGTGAAGCATTATTGCTGCATTGCGACATGAACTGGCAAGAAGCCCGTACTGAAACGCTTCGTCTGTTAGATCGCGTTCGTATACCCGATGCAAACCGCCGTTTTGAAGAATATCCGCATACATTATCCGGTGGTATGCGCCAGCGTATTATGATTGCGATGGCATTGGCCAGTCGTCCGAAACTGCTCATCGCTGATGAACCTACAACGGCGCTCGATGTAACAATTCAAGCACAGATTTTATCCCTCATCAAAGAATTGCAAGATGAAGACGATATGTCCGTGCTCTTTATTACACATGATATGGGCGTAGTTGCAGAAATTTCTGATAAAACAGTTGTAATGCATCATGGGCGTGTCGTTGAGGAAAATGACACGGAGCAGATTTTTTCTGCTCCGCAAAAGCCCTATACACAAGCGCTCCTGTCAGCGGTTCCAAGACTGGGCTCTATGGCACAGGCAGTCTTGCCAAAGCGATTTCCGATTATCAACCACGTAACAGGTGAAACAAAAGCACCTCGAGAGACACGCAATACTATATCAGCGGAACCGCAGCCATTATTGGATGTCCAAGGACTTACAACGCGCTTTAATCTCTCAGGTGGTTTCTTTAACCGTACAGTCGGACGCGTTCATGCTGTTGAAAATGTTTCATTTCAACTCAAAGCAGGCGAGACGCTTGCCTTGGTCGGTGAATCCGGTTGCGGCAAGTCAACAACCGGCCGTTCGATTTTGCGCCTTGTTGAGCCGATGAAAGGCGAGATCAAATTCAATGGTACGGATATTTTAAGTCTTGATCAGCAAAGCATGCGCGCAAAGCGTCAGCAGATGCAGATGATTTTTCAAGACCCTGCATCCAGCCTTAACCCAAAACGTAATGTTGGCGCATCAATCATTGAGCCGCTTCTGGCTAACAATCTTGCGAGCTATGAAAAAGCGTGGCAAAAAGCTGAGGATTTATTGGAGAGGGTAGGACTTCAAGCCTCTATGTTCGAACGTTATCCGCATGAGTTTTCAGGTGGTCAAAGACAACGCATTTGTATCGCACGAGCGCTGGCTTTAAACCCGCAAATGATTGTTGCTGATGAAGCCGTTTCTGCCCTTGATGTTTCCGTAAAAGCACAAGTTATCAACTTAATGCTCGATTTACAGGATGAAATGAACATTGCATATTTGTTCATTTCGCATGATATGGCAGTTGTGGAGCGCGTCAGTCACCGAGTTGCTGTCATGTATCTTGGTGAAATTGTAGAAATTGGGCCGCGTTCCGCAATCTTCAATAATCCGCAACATCCATATACAAAAATGCTTTTAGAAGCTGTTCCAGTGCCGGATCCGGAAAGACGTCAACTGCGCTCTCCTCTCTTAACAAAAGAACTGATGAGCCCAATTCGTTCAAAGAGCTATGAGCCGCCGATGCGCAATTTTATAACGGCTGCTGAAGATCATTATTATATGGAGTGGGTTTAAAAAATGACACATACAGGTGTATATTAAGGAATTACGTTGCTCGAATGGCAGCATTATTTTTATTGTATTGGGCGAGATCTTGGTATTATTCAACTCGTCAGTAAATAGAGCATCAGTAATTATCGTTAATCGTAGCGAAGGAAAACCGGGAGTTTACACTGGCTACCCCCGTGATAGCTCTAATGCTGTTGTTGGTCATGAAGGTGTATGCCGCACTTGCACAAAGTAAAAGCAAAGACAGTAATAGATATTAAACGCATTCGTGAATTTTTTTCTTATATGCTCTTTAATATAGCTTTCTCCTGCGCGGAAAAAGAGGTCAACGAGCGGATTACGTTCATTCCCAAGTGCGAAAATAACTTCTTCAGAGCTTGTTACGATCTCATCGATGGCTAATCTACGAACAGCATCTGCACGGTGCGTTCCGTGTCGCCACATAAAGCCACCCCCCACTCCTAAGCTCACTGCCTCATAAACCGCATCACGTGTATCTGCGATTAAACGTGGTTCAGGTGTCAGGTTAACGCAACTGAAGGCGCGGTCAATAATTTTTTGCGTCGAGGATCCACGGGAGCGAAAAATCAGAGGCTCTTGAACCAATGACATCAGAGAGACACTGTCATGTTTCGCGAGGGGGGCTCTGAAACGATAGCAACAACTTCCTGGTGGATGATGGTTTGTCGACGAAAACGCACATCCTGTTGCATATCCGGCAAAATCGCTACGTCCACTTGACGCTTTAGGACGGCACTCAGAATTTCCTGATGGGAGCCGCTTTCCACGGTCACCGTGACTTTCGGGTGCATTTTAATGACATGATGGAAATTGCGATACTCGGCATCGCATTCCCTAAACCAACACTCAGGTGGAATTTTCCACTTACATTGCGTCTCGAGATAAGCCTCTCCACATCCATTTCGGCTTCATGCATGCGCTCGGCAGCTTCTGCAAGGTCCATGCATAGTGGAGTTGGCAGAAGGCGACCCCATTCTTTTTCAAAGAGTTTTATACCAGTTTAGCTTCAAAGCCATGGATTTGCTGGGCAATTGCAGCATGTGTCATGTTCAGTTCTCGTGCCGCAGCAGCGTAAGAACCGGCATTAATCACAGCTCTGATCGCACGCAAGCATGCCTGACCTGGTGTTTTGCCGCCATTGATAGTCATCCTTCATTTCCTGATAGGTTAACTACCAACTGTAACACCAGTGTTACATTCACCTGCCATTCCGTTGGTCATACAGAAAAACGATAACAGCATCTCATGTCTCTGCTTTTAAGCCCTCTGCAAGCTGCCCAATCATCAAACGCCCATAGCGCTGGAACGGATATTTTTGGCTTTATGCAGTCAGAATATGCTGGTTGTGCTGCCATTTTTTCTGACCTCGATGGCTGTCTGATTTCGAGTGACACGGTCTTGCCAGGAGTAACGCAGCTGGTTTCAGAAGCTGGTGACCGCCTATGGATTGTTTCGAATAACTCGACAGATACATCCCGATCATTGGCAGCGAGATTGAAAGGATTAGGCCTTGCGATTGCACATGAGCATATTTTGCTAGCAGATGAAGTCACAATACGAAAAATTGCCAAACAAATTCCAGGCATTCGCATTACTTTATATGCTTCCGAACTCTTGACTGAATTAGCTGTTGAACTTGGGCTAAAGCCATGTCGCGGTGAGAAATCTGATATTCCGCAGTTAGCTTTATTGACCCGTGATCCTGCATTTTTCAATGCGTGATCTGGAGCGTCTGATGCGATTGGTGGATCGCAAGGTGCATATTATATTGGCAAATCCTGATCCCATCCATCCGGCTGCGGATGGCACGCCTGTGTCAGAGACGGGGGGCAATTTTTGCTGCATTACAGGCTGGTTTTCCGGATGTCGCATATGAAACCTATGGCAAGCCATCCCCTTATCTTATCATGGAAGGGCTGGAACGTTCAGCTGTGCTGGCAAAGGATGCCGTTTTCATCGGTGATACGCCAGCAACAGACGGACAAGCAGCATTGGCTGCGAGTGTACCGTTTGTGCTGATCCGGCGTCCGGTCAGAGCCGTAGTAGCCATGAATGGAAGGCAGGGCCAATGATTGTCTCAGCGCTTTCTCGTCTGCTACGGTTATTGTCTGACATCAGCGCCTATGGGACAAATTTGAGCATTTGATTAAGGTAGGATTTCTGGTTCATTTTATCCATTGGGAGATTGAGATGACACAGAAGCCCGGAACCTCAAAAGCCGCAGCTGATAAGTTGATCAAAAACATTCGTCGTAAGACCCGGCAAAACTATTCTGCGGAGGAGAATATCCGTATTGTTTTGGCCGGACTACGCGGAGAAGAAAGCATTTCCGTGCTGTGCCGCCGCGAAGGTATAGCCGAAAGCCTTTATTACAGTTGGTCGAAAGAGTTCCTCGAGGCTGGAAAACGGCGATTATCCGGTGACACTGCCCGCCAAGCGACCTCGCCGGAAGTGAAGGATCTGCGCGCTGAAGCCTTGGCTTTAAAAGAATGCGTTGCTGATCTTACGCTCGAAAACCGTCTGCTTAAAAAAAGCATGACCGGAACTGGGGTGTCCGGAGAATGAGGTATTGCGCATCTGAGAAGCTCGAGATCATCCGCACTGTTGAGGATTCACATCTACCCACCAAACAAACCCTTGATATGCTATGTATTCCACGCACTACTTTTTACCGTTGGTATGACCGATATCTTGAAGGTGGACTAGAAGCGCTGTCCGATCATTCTCCTCGACCAGGGTTGACTTGGAACCGTATCCCAGAACATAGACGCAATGATTTGATTGAGTTTGCTCTGGAGCATGAAGCTTTATCGACGCGGGAACTGGCAGTCAAATATACAGATGAGAAGCGGTATTTTATATCTGAATCATCAGCTTACCGCATATTGAAAGCGGCAGACCTGATAACGGCACCAGATTACGTGGTGATAAAGGCAGCCAAGGAATTCCACGATAAAACCACAGCTATTAATCAGATATGGCAGACAGATTTCACCTACTTCAAGATCATCGGCTGGGGTTGGTATTATCTCAGCACAGTCCTGGATGATTACAGCCGCTACATCATCGCGTGGAAGCTCTGCACAAATATGCGTGCCGATGACGTCACGGATACGACCTAAAGCTAGCCTTGTCAGCGTCAGGCTGTGATCAGGCTGTTGTTCGCAACAAGCCGCGCTTACTCAGTGATAATGGCTCTTGTTACATCTCTGGTGATTTAGCTGAATGGCTGGACAAACAAAAAATGTCGCATATCCGCGGCGCTCCCTGCCATCCTCAAACCCAAGGCAAAATCGAACGCTGGCACCAGACCATGAAAAATCGCGTTCTTTTAGAAAACTATTACCTGCCCGAAGATCTCGAGCACCAAATCGCAGCCTTTGTGGAATATTACAACAATCAGCGCTACCACGAAAGTTTAAGTAATCTCACACCTGCTGACGTTTACTTTGGGCGCGATAAAACAATTCTGAGAGAAAGGCAGAAAATCAAAAATCTGACTATACAACAACGCCGCTTGCAACATCAAAAACAAGCAGCATAATCGAAATCTTTAAAGATAGTGGTGTCAGCGGAACGCGGCTAAGAACCCGCCCCGGCATTCAAGCGCTGCTAAAGCGCATAGAGCGTAACGATATCGACATTGTACTGTGCTTCAGTGTGGATCGCATCTCGCGTGATATGGAACACAGTGCTGGTATCCTCAAAACCTTACGCTTCCATGATATTGATTTGTGGACTGTCACAGGTGCAGCGCCCATTAAAGACATGGAAGTGGGCATCCGTTCTCTTCTCAGTCACGAGCAAATTGAAGATGGTCGGATCAAAACCCGCGAAGGCATGAAGCATACCATCCGCAAAGGTAAAGCGGCGGGCGGTCTGGCTTATAGTTACCGCGTCAAACTGGAATATGTCAGTAAAGGCGAACATATCCGAGGCCTTCGGGAGAAGGAGCCCCAAGAGGCTGAGATCGTCAGATGGATTTTTGAGCAATCAGCCCCTCCCCTGATGGTAAAAGCGCTGAACTGGAACTACATGGCCGCATAACCTCAATCTTAGCTTCGATGGCTGCATGGGAAGAATTTTCAAAACCCCATCACCAAAAAGCGACAGCAGAGTTCGCAAGGTTTTTAAAAGCTGACCATTTTAAATCACAGAGGAAAAGATTAATTTCAAGAAACGCTTCGATGCGCATTTGTCTACGCAATATATTCGATGGAAGCGATTACAAGTTTCTTTGGTTGCGGGGGCAGGATTTGAACCTGCGGCCTTCAGGTTATGAGCCTGACGAGCTACCGGGCTGCTCCACCCCGCGATAAACTATGTACGAG
>NZ_JACIIU010000030.1 GCF_014205685.1 Paenochrobactrum gallinarii | reverse complement strand
TTAATCTGAAGCCTGCCAGTTTCCGAAGCATGCAATAAAATCTCAGTAACTTGGCTGTCATCCGCTTTGGTTAGTTCGAATAGAGCTGTCGAAGCTGCGCCAAGTTCGACGAGCTTGCTTCGGTGACTACCAAGCCTCCTATGAACCGCAACATAGTTGCGTGCGGTACGATCCGTGAAGCCACAGCAGGCCTTAACCCATTTACCAAATGTCCGATCCGGAATGAGTTCGTGCGCTTTGGCGAGATGCGCACCTAAATCAAAAGCTTGCTCAGTAGAGCGTCGGCCAAGCCCGACAATATGTTCATGGCACTTTTTTAAGTTTTCGATTTGTTCTTTACCCAGTCCAGAAGCTTCATATTCAAACCCACGATCTTGAGTTTTTGATTTTGTATTTTTTTTCTTCATAATTACCATTTTAAAATCCTAAATTAAAATCTTACAAAATATCGGGCCAACCTCGCCCAATGTCATTATATCATATTTATCAATGAATTCATATAGTTATTATTTTCATGATTTTTGAAATCCAAAAACTTCGCTCAATAACGAGCGATTTTGCGCTGCCATTGCCGCTAAAATGACAGACATCCCACCTTATCAGTAACGATTGCCAAAATGACTTAATCCAGCACACACTTCAGTTACGTCGCGACTTCAATCACCCGTGCTCTGCATTGTTTTATAACCCTCGATCAAACGCCGTTTGTCGAAGCCAATAGGAACACCTGAAGAAAAGAGGATTTCTTTATTTTGTATTCTTTCAGGTTGCCGGGACAGTGAGTTGCCTTACCCGCAACCTGATTGGAGTTGCCCGCAGAGCACTACAAATTGGCGGCAATGCATTTCAATTCAGAAAAATTTGCAATAATCCGATTCAAAATACTGGATTACCGTTTCTGAATTCTAGAATTCTGATTCAAAAACAAACGGCGTTTGCGAAAGAGAAATAATGATTGCGCCGACAGTTTTTTGAGCTCACGCTATTGATATAAATCCGTGAGACTTAAATTATGACAATCAGAAAGCAAGAGGCGGAGCGCTTACGCAAACAACGTGAACGTCAACAAAAGGTGCGTGAGCGCCATAAACGAGACCGAAAACCATCGCGGGATGATATTGCCCGCGTCTTGCTGCATATGTTCATCATGAGATCTTATAAGACCAATCAAATGCACTTGCTCGAGGGCTATTGCGATATGATCGTTCGCAGGCTGAAAGCTCAGGGTTTTGATAAAGATGCAAGCTATGTTGTTATCGATGATCTCATTGAAAAATACACGAAATCAGATTGGCAGTTTTTTAGAAAGCTTCATTTGAAGGATGACGATACCCCAGCCAAGTGAGCTTGCCTTCGTTACGATATCTATGAATTAATTGAGGGTTTCACATCTGATAATGATGGCAGCCATTCTTAAATGATTTGGCAAACATCGTTTGTGCTCAATTTTGTCTTCCCCCCGTTACTTCATAGCACGGCGTTTGCAGATGAATCGCAATTATAGAGTTTCCCAGGAATAATTATTTGGAAACGCTGGCGGCAGATTTTTACTATTTTTATCTGTAGGCTAAGACGAAAAACGCTGTTTAATGTCGCTTAATTTCATGGATTCCGAGCTTCAAAAATCCTGCTGCCAAAAACTATTTTCAAATGTGCCCACAGGTATTTCATATGAGGGCCTTCCCGGGTTTCGCCGGTCCTGTCATAGTTTATGCATGTTCAATCACAGAACATAAAAACGGCTCCGTTAAGTGCGGGAACACCATAACGGAGCCTGACCTGAAACCTTCGCATAAAAGGAATACGGGCTATGGCCAGCTATAACGATACCTATTTTAGAATGGAAGAACCTGTAATCTGCTCAGCAGTTTTTACAGGACTGAAACGGAAATAATTTCCGCTTCAAATACGTTCGTGACGTCATAAACGAGAGTGACCGGCCAAGTTACAACTTGGTTGCCATCCGAAAGTAACCTGTAGCATCCGCCAACCTCGGCGCTCTGCCCAAAACTGGTTAACAAATACCTATTTTCAGATCTTTCGATATAACCTCGGCTCAAAAACTCGTCGAAAAGGAAAGGTTTGGCTTTAACTCCAATAATTCTGCCGAGTGCGCTAGTCGAAACCAACTCTTGGTCAAGGAATGGTTTTGGCAGCGCCGAGTCATTGGTATAGTTCTCACTGGAGGACGGCTGATCGGTCGAAGAATCATCGAGCTGCTCGTCTTGATGGCCCTGTTCAGCGGGTCTTGTTTCGTCGTTGAACTTTTCAGAGATTTCCTCGCCGCCTAAGCCATCAGAGCTTCTCCGGAAATCGCCAAACGTGCCTCGAATACCTGCATTCCATCCCGACAGTGCCGCTGCCTGTAGCATAGCATCTTGCATCATGATCTTTTGCTGTTCGCCAATGAGGATGAGCACTCCTTCGGCACGTGGGTTTCCAAGGCTTTGTGCTTTTTCTAGCCATCGCCGCGCGCTGCTTAGATCCGTTTCAACGCCTTCGCCTTTCCAATACATAAGGCCGATATTAAAACAAGCATTCGCACTGCCATTCTCTGCGGCGCCTCGGTACAGCTTGAGCGCTTTCTGGTTGCTTTGACTTACGCCTAGGCCTTTGAAATAGAGGTAGCCCAGTTCAAGTTGAGCGACTGTGTGGCCTGAGTCTGCTGCTTTTGCAAACATTCTTGATGCTTCTTGGTAGTCCTGAGAAATAAGGTGCCCGTCTTTATACATCATACCGATGGTAAACCATGCCTCGGAGTTGCCATGTTTAGCTGCCTGTTGTAGCCACTTCAGACCATCAACTTTGTGTCCGTCCCCAAATCCTCCACGCACGAGTTCCTTACCATACCGCAACTGAGCGTCGATATGGCCGAGGACCGAGGCGTCGGAAATGAGTTTTTTATAACGTTTGGGGGCGGAATGTTCAGCACGCAGTGCTTCTTCATACATTTCGTCCGCATTTTTCCGGAACAATTTTTTCCAAATATTCAATCCGTTTGCCCCTAATTCTTTGCTCCGCACTCCAAACTATATTGGGTGGATCTGATTCTAAAATGGAATGTCATCGTCAAAGCTGCTGGGGCTACTGACGGGGTCTGCGCTTCTATTTTGGCCTTCGCCGAAAGAATTGTCTCTTGTGGTGGTTAAGCCGGTCAACTGTCCGCCAATAGCGTTGACAACGATTTCCGTGCTGTACCGGTCAGCGCCACTTTGATCCTGCCATTTCCGCGTTTGGACCCGCCCTTCAACATATACCTTGTCGCCTTTTCGTAGATAACTCTCGGCGTACCGTGCGGCGTTCTGATCAAACACACTCACCGTGTGCCATTCGGTTCGTTCGCGCTTCTCTCCTGAGGCTCGGTCCGTCCACTGTTCGCTTGTAGCAACACGAAGATTTGCGACCTTCTGACCGCTTGGTAGATCTCTGGTTTCAGGGTCCATGCCTAGGTTGCCGATTATGATGGCCTTGTTGACGCTACCTGCCATTATTTGGTCTCCAACGCTGACTTCGCACTATAAGTTTCGTGTGTGGCAACGTTAGGCTGCAACCGAGGCAATGGCAAACTTAGAATGGTGGGACGGTTTCTTTATACCGCATACCGCCCGCTCCTACTGGAGTATATCCGCTCGAATGGTTTCCATACCGTATACTTGCTGACGACTGTTCAAGGCAGTCCAGTCAAGATCGGTATTTCCGAAGACCCGGTGCGGCGAATTGGTACGATCCAGAGCAGCCATTACGAGGACCTGCGGTTTCACCGATTCTGGTGGTTGCCGGGCGTTGCTGTTGCCACGCGCATTGAAGCTGCATTCAAACAAAACCACGTCGCAGAAAACATCCGTGGCGAATGATTCGATATGACGCCGGGCGAAGCGGAACGAAAAATCGAAGCGGAGATCCAGAAGCTCGGCATTTGGACACTGACCCAATCGCAGATGGAGCATCTCTTTGACCAGTGGATGCGTAAGAAGTGGGGCTTGCCAGAGCACGCGCAGTCGCCGCTCTCCGGGCGGGCACCGCGAAAAGATGAGCCCTGGGAACGATCGGCAGATAATTGTCAACGGGCATATCCGCGAAAGGTATCATGAGAATGCGGTCTTTCAGGTTGGTGCCCTGAAATTTCGACGAGCGTTATCAAGCAGATCATCATCACCGAGGTTAGCCGTGCCTGTTCGTCCGCCAGTCCATCGCCCGGTTGGATGGCGAGAGCAACGTGATCGCGACCGGGACTATGACCGCAAGCGCGATCCGGTTGTACGTAAGCTATACCGCTCGCGCCGCTGGCAAGCCGAACGCCTGTCGTTTCTGCGCGAGCATCCGCTGTGCGTCGACTGCGAAGCTCATGGCGTGATCCGCCCGGCGAACATCGTCGATCATATCGATCCGCATCGTGGTGATGAGACGGTGTTCTGGGACAGGGACCGGTGGCAGGCGCTGTGCGCCTCGTGTCACAGCCGGAAGACGGCGACGAGCGACGGCGGTTTCGGAAATCCTCGGCGCTCGGTGTGAGTTTTTCAGGCCCCCGGGGGCCTCGAAAGTTGTGAAGGCTCCGATTGGGGACCAGGGCGCGCCAAAAACACATCCGTGGCCAAAATGGAGCATGGGGGGTGCATGACCAAGATGTTGATTTTATTGGATACAGAAAATGGCAACCGCTGAAACTGCGCATATCGGTGTTGATGGCGGCGAGCGTCAGCTGACCGTCGAATATCGTCGCCTCGATGATCTGGTGCCATATGCCCGCAATGCCCGCACACATTCGGAAGCGCAGGTTGCCGAGATCGCCGGCTCGATCCGTGAATTCGGTTTCACCAATCCCGTGCTGATCGCCGAGGATGGCACCTTGATCGCCGGGCACGGCCGCGTGCTTGCCGCGCGCAAGCTCGGCATGGATACGGTGCCGGCTATTGTTCTGACCGGTCTTTCGGAAACGCAGCGCCGGGCGCTCGTCCTGGCCGACAACCGCATCGCCCTCAACGCAGGATGGGATGAAGACCTGCTGGCGCTTGAGCTCTCCGACCTGCAGGAGGCCGGCGTTGATCTCGGCCTGACCGGCTTTAATGACGACGAATTGCAGGATCTGCTCTACGGCAGCAGCATTGAACAGGACGGGCTGACCGAGGATGACGCCATTCCGGAAGTGCCGGCAACGCCGGTCACCCGACGCGGTGATCTGTGGCTGCTCGGTGACCATCGCTTGCTCTGCGGTGACAGCACAGACCCGGATGATGTGACCCGGCTGATGAATGGCGAACGCGCGACGCTGTTTGCGACCGACCCGCCCTATCTCGTCGATTATGACGGCACCAACCATCCGACGAAAAAGAACGCTTCAAAACGGGCGAAGAAAATTGCCAACAAGGATTGGTCCGAAGACTACATCGAACAGCCGCACTGGGACGATTCCAGCCAGGGACCGCAGTTCTACGAGGCGTTCTGCCAGCTAGCAATCGACCATGCCCTCGAGGAGAACGTCGCATGGTACTGCTGGCATGCTTCACGCAGGCAACGGATGCTGGAGAATGTCTGGGACCAGTTCGACGTCCTGCATCACCAGCAGATCATCTGGGCCAAATCCCGTCCGGTGCTGACCCGCTCGGTGATGCTGTGGGCGCATGAGCCGTGCCTGTTCGGCTGGCGCCGCGGCAAGAAGCCGAGGATCAACCGCGAGGGCTTTGAGAACTGGCCGACGACGGTGTGGAACATCCCGTCGTCGGAAATCGAGACCCGCGAGCATCCGACCTCAAAGCCGGTGCGCGTGTTCACGCTGCCGATGCAGCTGCATACCCGTCCGGGCGATATCTGTTACGAGCCATTCTCCGGCTCCGGCTCGCAGCTGATTGCCGGCGAGAAGACCGGGCGCAAAGTCTACGGGCTGGAACTGTCGGAGGCCTTCTGCGACGTCGTTATCCGGCGCTGGCAGGAGTTCACAGGCAAACAGGCGACGCTCGAAGACGATGGCCGCAGTTTTGACGCGGTCGCGGCCGAAAGGGTGCCGGATACCGGAGATGCCGCCCAGGATGCAACGGCATGAAGCAGTCGCGCACCATGTCGCTGGTGGAAGCGGTCGCCAATGTTGCCGTCGGTTACGGCATCGCGGTCATCACCCAGCTTGTGGTGTTTCCGCTGTTCGGGCTGACGACGACGCTTTCCGAAAACATGGCGATGGGCGCAATCTTCACCGTGGTGTCGATCGCACGCTCATACATGCTCCGACGTCTATTCGAGACCAAAAGACAAATCAGATCGCAGTATATCCCCCATCAACAAGGTAATAGCTGCCGGTGACAAATGATGCATCATCCGACAATAGAAATCGAACCACCTTAGCCACTTCTTCGGCGCGTCCAAGACGTCCGAGCGGATGGCGATCCACCAACTCCGAACGGATCTCGTCGGACAGATTATCCAGAAGCGGCGTGTCGATGTAAGCAGGTCCGACGCAATTTATACGCAAACCCTGCGGACCATATTCCGCTGCTGCATTCTTCGTCAGACCGACAACACCATGTTTTGCAGTCGTATATGCGCTGTTGCCGATCGCGGCGACCGTGCCATGGATCGACGCCATATTGACGATCGCGCAGTTGTTGGCACCAGCTTCCAGCATGACCGGGATCTGGTAACGCATGGCGTAGAGTACGCCGTTGAGATTGATGTCGATCACGCGTTTCCAATCAGCAAGATCAACTTCACCGGTAGGAGCGGCGTTTCCACCGATCCCAGCGTTGTTCACTGCATAGTTCAGTTTGCCATAGGTGCGGAGGGCAAAAGCAACAGCTCGTTCATTGTCGTCAGGTGAGGCACTGTCGGCCTTGAAGGGAGCAGCCTTTCCTTCAGCCACAGCGATTTCGTCTGCCACTCGTTGCGCGCCAGCTTCGTTGATGTCTGCCACGACGACACTGGCGCCCAGACCAGCCAGTTCCTTGGCTATGGCTTCGCCAATTCCGGAGCCCGCACCGGTAACCAGAGCAACCTTGTTATTGAAAGACATGATGGCCCCTTTCTGTGATTTGGCATCGCTAAGCCTATATCAACACGAAAAGTGTCCGTGGGGAAGTCACCGTTCAATAAATAGTCGGGGCGCAGAATCGCGCATTATTGGAGTTTTGACATGGCCGGCCGCAAGCCGCTGCCAACGCATTTGAAGCTGGTCAAGGGCACCGCCCGACCGCACCGCATGAACGAGGCCGAGCCAAGGCCGGTGGTGGCAGTGCCCGCGCCGCCGGATCATCTCGACGAGGAAGCGCAGGCGAAGTTCACCGAGATGGCCGAGATGCTTGCGCGCCATGGCGTGATGACCGAGCTCGATGCTGGCGCGCTCGCTCGCTACGTTGTCATCTGGCGGCGCTGGATCGAGGCGGAACAGGAAGTCAAACGCCGCGGCCATGTTGTGAAGACATCGAACGGCAACATCATCCAGAACCCGTTCCTGGCGGTGGCCAACAAATGCCTGGCGCAGATGCACCAGATCGAGAGCGAGTTCGGCCTGACGCCCTCGAGCCGCTCGCGCATCCGCATGGCAGAGCCTGCCGAGAAGGCGGACCCATTTGAGGACTTTCTGACCCGTGGCCGCAAGAAGTAGATCGAGATCCGGCAAGAATACCTGCCCGGTCACGGCCTATGCTCGCGCTGTTGTCAGCAGCAAGATTGTCGCTGGCCGGCTGGTACGGCTGGCCTGCGAACGGCATCTGGCTGACCTGAAAGCTGGAAGCAAACGCGGTCTGGTTTGGGATATTGATGCTGCACGGCACGCGATCGACTTCTTTGGTCATCTGCGCCACTCGACTGGTGAATGGGCCGGCGAGCCCTTCGTGCTGCAGGACTGGCAGCAGTTCGTCGTCGGTTCGCTTTATGGCTGGAAGCGCAAGACCCGTTCGACCCAACATGGATTGCGCCGGTTTCGCACTGCTTATGTCGAGGTGGCGCGCAAGAACGGCAAGTCGGTGCTCTTGGCCGGCACCGCACTCTATGCATTGATTGCAGATGGTGAGCCGGGTGCACATGTCTATTCGGCGGCAACGACACGTGATCAGGCGCGCATCGTCTTCGGCGAGGCTGAACGCATGGTGGCAGCAAGTTCTGCTCTGCAGGCAAGGATCACCAGGACCGTGAACAATCTGGCAGTGCTGCCGACCTCGTCCTGGTTCAGGCCATTGTCTGCTGATGCGACCAAGATGGACGGATTGAACATTCACTTTGCGGCCGTCGACGAAGTCCATGAACATCCTGGACCCGAGATCATCCAGAAGCTCAACACGGCAACCGGTGCACGTCGTCAGCCACTGATCTTTGAGATTACCACGGCCGGTTATGACCGCCATTCCGTCTGCCGCCAGCATCACGAGTTCTCAGTCAAGGCGCTGGAAGGAACGCTGCCGACGGATTCATCAGATAGCTGGTTTGGCTATATTGCCACCATCGATGAAGGTGACGACTGGACTGATCCTGCGGTGTGGGTGAAAGCCAATCCAAGCCTCGGCGTCACAGTGAAGGTCGATGACCTGAAGCGCCAGATCGATGAAGCAAAGGAAATGCCGGCGCAGCAGAATGCCATCCGCCGCCTGCGCCTGAATGAATGGACCGAACAGGTCACGCGTTGGCTCGACATGAGCGTCTGGGAGGAAGGTGGTCATCCCGCCACCACCGACTGGCGGATTGTCAAACACGATCTGGAAGAACTGGAGCAGAAGCTGCTTGGGCGTGAATGCTATGGCGGGCTTGATCTTGCCCGCGTCAATGACCTGTCCGCTTTCGTGTTATTGTTTCCGCCGACGCTCGATGCCGAGCTTGGTGCGCTGTCGGATAAATGGATTGTGCTCTGCCGCTTCTTCATCCCTGAGGATGACATTTTACGCCGCGTGCGCCGCGACCGTGTTCCCTATGATGTCTGGCGGGATCAGGGCTTTTTGACAGCCACACCCGGCAACGCTACCGACTTTGCCTTCGTGGAAAAGGAAATCCTGGATCTTGCCTCCCGCTTCGACATGCGTGAGCTCTCTTACGACCGCACATTTGCTGGCGAGATCGTCCAGAACCTGCAGGATGAAGGTTTGAGCCTGGTGCAGTTTGGACAAGGGTTCTTGAGCATGGCTGCTCCGACGGCTGAGCTAGAACGGCTGTCGGTATCACGATCACTCTGGCATGGCGGCCATCCGGTGCTTAGGTGGAACGCCTCCAATGTTGCTGTACGCCATGATCCGGCTGGCAACATCAAGCCAGATAAGGAGCGCTCGACTGAGCGGATCGATGGCATCGTTGCCATCTGCAATGCGCTTGGTCGGGCGTTAGCTCGAGACGTCAATGCTGGACGCTCGATCTATGAGACGCGCGGCATCCTCGTAGTTTAAAGCAGGGAAAGTTGAATGGGATATTTGTCCAACCTGCTGAAAGCGGCTGTTGGCAGGGTGCCGAACGTTTCTGCGTCCACACCAGAGAACCTTGTCACGGTGGATGGTGAGCGCACGCTCGATTTGATGCGGGCCATGTCCGCAGCGCTAACCGAAAGTGGGGCGAATGTCACGACGGCAACGGCACTCAAGAACACAACCGTGTTTCGGTGCGTGTCGCTGATTTCTTATACGATCGGCATGTTGCCGCTGCACTTGTTCGAGGTGGGTGACGACAGGCGAAAGGCTGAACACCATCCGCTCTATCGATTGTTGATGACGCAGCCGAACGATTGGCAGTCAGCGTTTGACTTCAAAGCGTTGATGCAAATGCGGGCATTGGTCGAGGGTGATGCGTTCGCATTGATTGTCCGCTCCATGGGTAGGCCGATCCGTTTGGTACCGCTCGCGGGCGGCATGGTGTCGATCAAGCAGAATGACGATTGGTCGGTCGAGTATCGCTATCAGCCGCCGAAGGGTGCGGTGAGGGTATTCGGGGCCCATGAAATCCTGCACCTGCGTGGGCTTTCCCATGACGGCCTGCGCGGCATGTCGCTGGTGCGCCAGGCTGCCGAAGCCATCGGGCTTGCACTTCAGACCGAGCGTGCTGCTGCCCGGCTCTTTCGCAATGGCATGCTGGTTGGTGGTGCATTGAAACACAAGGGCAAGCTCTCACCCGAAGCCTATGAGCGCTTGAAGGCTAGCATGGCAGATCGCGAAAGTGCCGAGAACGCGCACAAATGGCTGATCCTGGAAGAAGACATGGAAGCATCGCCGTTCAGTCAGACCGGCAAGGACAACCAGCACCTTGAAACACGTCAGCACCAGATTGAAGAAATCGGCCGCGTGTTTGGTGTGCCCCGCCCACTATTGATGGTCGATGACACGTCATGGGGCTCGGGCATTGACGTGTTGGGCCAGTTCTTCGTGCGCTACGGACTGGCTCCTTGGTTTACGGCCTGGGAGCAAGCCATTCATCGCTCGGTTCTGAGCGGTGGAGAAAAAGACCAGCTTTACGCCAAGTTCAACGAGGGCGCGCTGCTCCGCGGCTCCATGAGCGATCAGGCCGAGTTCTTTGCCAAGGCGCTCGGATCGGGCGGTCATCAGCCCTGGATGGATGTGAACGAGGTGCGCGCACTTCAAGAATTGGGCAAGGCCAAGCCTGGCCAGCTTCCACCCGCACCCGGACAACAGGAGAATGGCAATGAGCCTTCGCAAGCTGCCTGAGATCATGGCTGAGCGTTTGCCGACAATCTGCGCCTTCGAGCCTGATGCCGACGCTATCAGCAAATGAGATGCTGGCATCATGGCGCGCGACCCATCGGACGCAACAATCTCCATCCTCGACGTGATTGGTGAAGATTCTTGGAGCGGCGGCGGCGTGACCTCAAAGCGTATCGCCGCAGCGCTACGCTCGATCGGCGACGACCAAGTTCAAGTGGACATCAATTCGCCAGGCGGTGATTTCTTTGAAGGCGTCGCAATCTACAATCTGTTGCGCGCGCATCCAAATAAGGTGACCGTTCGCATCCTCGGTATCGCAGCGTCAGCTGCTTCCGTCATTGCCATGGCCGGCGATGAAATCCAGATCGGCAAGGCCGGCTTTCTCATGGTGCACAATGCCTGGGTGCTGGCGGTCGGCAATCGTCATGATCTGGCTGAAGCGGCAAAGACCATGCAGCCATTCGATGATGCCATGGCAACGGTCTATGCCGATCGTGCTGGTGTCGACAAAGCCACAGCAATTGGGTGGATGGACAATGAGACATGGTTTAGTGGCGCACAAGCCATTGAGACGGGGCTCGCCGACAGCTACCTGTCTGCCGACACCGTCATCGACGACAAAGCCAGGGCTGACAGCACACGCTCGATCCATGCAGCGCGACGTGTTGATGCCCTGCTTGCCAGAACAGGAATGACCCGATCAGAACGCCGTGCGCTTCTGGCCGAGGTAAAGGGCGGCAAGCAAGACGCTGCCGTGACCGTCATGCACGACGCTGACGATCTGAAGGCTGCCATCGAGCAGCTTCGTTCAACAATACGGTCATAGGAGACAAGAAATGACCCAGCATGTGAGCCAGCGCAAAACGCGCGGGATCGTCGCCGTGCGCGCTGATGGCTCGTCCGACGTGACAAAGCTATTTGCCGATCTCAACAAGGATTGGGAAGCCTTCAAGACCACGATGTCGCAAAAGGATGCCGAGATTGCAGCCCGGTTCGACGATGTTGTTACCACTGACAAGCTGAAGCGCATTGAAGAGGGCATTGGCGAAACCAACGCCAGATATGAAGCAGAAATCGACAAGCTCAATGCAAAGTTTGCTGCAATGTCCGTCAATGGTGGCAGTGATGGTTCGCAGCTATCGGAAGCCGATCGCGCCTACAAGGCCACCTTCGAAGAGTGGTTTCGGACCGGTGATGGTGAAAGCAACGTCAAGGCTGCGATCCGTGCTGGCGAAATCACCGCAGCGTATGAAGTCGGTGACGATAGCAAGGGCGGTTATACCGCTCCGATCGAATGGGATCGTACCATTACGGACGAGCGCGTCGAGATTTCTCCAATGCGCCGCTTTGCATCTGTCCAATCTGTAACCGGCCAGGGCTTTACCAAGCTCTACAATCTGCATGGCACCACGTCAGCTTGGGTGGGCGAAACGGCGAACCGTCCGCAAACCGACGGCTCAGTTCTGGCAACTTATGCGTTCTCCTTTGGTGAGATCTATGCGATGCCAGCGGCCACCGAGCGCATTCTAGAAGACAGCGAGATCGATATGGCGGCCTGGCTTGCGAGCGAGGTCAATATCGAATTCGCCTATCAGGAGGGTGCTGCGTTCATCAATGGCGATGGGGTCAACAAGCCAAAAGGCATCTTGCGTTATGACGCTACGACCGAGACCGCCCTACCAGCGGCACAGCGCCATCCACTTGGCCCTATCAGTGAGGTGCTGACCGGTGACGCCAATGGGCTGACAGCAGATGGTCTGATCGACCTGATCTACGACCTGCCGGAAGATCGTTCGCAAGGTGCAGCCCTTTACGCTAACCGGAAGACACACGCCATCATTCGCAAGATGAAGGATGGCCAGGATAACTACCTGTGGCAGCCACCTTTCCAGTCGGGTCAGCCGGCGCAGGTCCTTGGCCAACCGATCCACGAGTTGGCCGGCATGCCAGACGTTGCCGCAGGCACCATTCCGGTGCTGTTTGGCAATATGGCTCAGGCCTACCGGATCTTCGATCGGGTCGGCATGTCGGTGCTGCGCGACCCTTATACCAACAAGCCCTATGTGCTGTTCTATACGCGAAAGCGCGTCGGTGGCGGCATGTGGAACCCGGAATGGATACGCTATTACCGCGTGGGTGATGGCACCTGATCGCTTGCATGATCAGACGGGCGGCTTCGGTCGCCCGTCTCCTTCCATGGAGATCAGTTCAATGAAGTTCATCAAACCCTTTCGCGGCGCGCCGAAAAGCGAAGCATTCCCTCGTGAATACAAGGCTGGCGACGAATGTCCGCCTGAGCTCGAGCGCGCTGCACGTGCTGCCGGTGCACTTGCGCCCGAGAAGAAACCCACAACGAAGAACAAGAGCGACGACTGACATGCACCGCCCTGTTCTTCTCACGCCAGCATCAGAGCTGCCCATATCAGTCGAGGAAGTTGCCCGCCTTCTGAACAAGGTGGTCTGGAATGGTGACGATATGGAAGTGGAGGATGCGGAAAACATCGAATTCGCGATCCTATCGGCCATTCATCACTACGAAGGTTGGAATGGCATCTTGGGCATCAGTCTGGCGGTTCAGGAATGGCGGCAGGACTTTGATGCGTTTGAGCGCGAGCTGCACCTGCCATTGGGACCTGTTCTGCCAACCGGCATGAGGGTGATGGACGGCGATGGCGTAGAGGTTCCGTTCAGCGACTATGTGCTGCGCTATGATGCAGGCGGCAGGGCTTCTATCCGGTTCAACGCAGACTATCTTCTGCCCGCCGGCAGCGCGTCAGTTACCTATCAGGCAGGTTTTTCTGAACTGC
Source organism: Paenochrobactrum gallinarii (assembly GCF_014205685.1). Classification (GTDB taxonomy): domain Bacteria; phylum Pseudomonadota; class Alphaproteobacteria; order Rhizobiales; family Rhizobiaceae; genus Paenochrobactrum; species Paenochrobactrum gallinarii. The sequence goes on along the minus strand of NZ_JACIIU010000030.1, from coordinate 1,736 downwards.
CAAACGACATCAAGGCAGCGATCGTGCTTCGCGTTCAGTTGCTTCTGGATGAGGCAGCGACAGGCAACAGCCAATATCTGGAACGCGCCGAGGAAAGCCTCATCGCGAATTATCGGCGCTACCAGCTATGATGACAGCACAGCGGCTCGACAGGCGCATTACCATCAAGCGTCCCGGCGAAGAAATTGGTCGTGATGAATGGAACCTGCCGATCTTTGGCCCAGACATTGAACTCACCCTTCCTGCAGCGCGGTTTGATGTAAGCGATGGTGAGCGTTTTGCCGCTGGTTCAGTTGGTGCATACCGCATGACCCGGTTCATCGTGCGGCATTCTCGAAACACGGCCGGCATAGTGCCATCGGATGAACTGATCCACGAAGGCAGGGTTCATAACATTCAGGGCATCAAGGAGCGTGCCGAAGGTCGCCGACGTTGGCTTGAGATAACGACCTCTGTCGATACGGACGACCAGTCAAGTGCCTGAATGGCTCTCAGGATTGACGACCATGTATTGCGGATTGGCTATTTGCACCACCGCAGCACTAAGGCCGTCCTCCAGCCATAGCTTGGGCCTCCCAGCGAAAGGACATCATCATGAACGCGAACGCCTCTAGCAGCGCGGCGAATACTGTCGCGCGCGACAAATATCATGTCTATCGGCCCTTGCTTGACCTCATCGGCCATGCCGAGGGCACCGACCGAAAGCGTGGCTATAATGAAACGCTCGCCTACGGTGCCTTTACCGGCGGCGACGTCAATCTCTGCGCCATGACGTTGAAGGAAATCGATGCTCTGCAGACGAAGATGCTCCGGCACCCCGCAAACAGCTTCAACTCCTCGGCACTTGGGAGATACCAGATCGTGCGCACCACGCTCCGCGCCATCCGCACGTCGCTCAGCCTCTCCGACAATGCCCTCTTCGATGCGGACATGCAGGATCGCTGCGCCTGCTATCTGCTGGGCCTTCGTGGCATCGACAAGTATCTTTCAGGACGTCTGGCGGAAGACACTCTCATCGATAATCTGGCGCGTGAATGGGCTTCCTTGCCGATGGTCTCAGGAAAAGGAGCCTATGCCAACCAGAACGTCGCGGTGAGAACGGAAGACGTTCGACAGGCCTTGGCAGAGGTGAAGAAGCGGCACGCCGCAGCGCAGCCCAAACGAGAAATTGTGGTAGAAAGGAAGGTGGAGAAGCCCGTCGTTCCCGTCACCGTTGAAGCGGAAATCCGCAAGAAAACTGATCAATGGAGCTGGATCACCACCATCTTCGGCTCGGGCGGTGCAGGACTTGCAGCGCTCGCCGGCATGGATTGGCAGACCGTCACCGCCATCGGTGCACTCGCGCTTGGAGGGCTCCTCGTCGCACTGCTGCTGCGGCGGCAGATCGTGTGTGCGATACAGGATGTTAGGAAAATAATCGAGGGATGATGAAATCAGCAACCGATGCTTCAACACTACTCTGTGATCGCCCGAATATAGGCTATCGACTATAGCCGCGAGTTCCAGGCGCGCGCAGCCGACGAGCTCGATCTGTTGCCCGAGGGATCTCCAATCTCCGAAAAGCTCTCCGACTACAGCGTCATGCGGGACCAAGCTCAGGCGTGCCAGTGAGCCGATTCAACCTGCTAACCCCATGACCTGATTGGTCTTGCCTCGGTTTCGTTCCGGTCTTTTTGAGAGCATTATTTGTTATCAAGGAGACCATATATGTCATTAAAGCATAGTGATGAATTTAA
>NZ_JACIIU010000029.1 GCF_014205685.1 Paenochrobactrum gallinarii | reverse complement strand
GCTGAGGCGTGGATTTATATCGCAAATATCCGCATGCTCACAAGGCGCATCGCAAGATCATGATAAAAATGAATTCTTTATGAGTCAGCCTCTTAATGCCAATCGGACCGCTTTTTGAGTAAGATGCAAAACGGACTATTCCATAGTACAGTACTATGTTTCATGTATTCATTCAGTATAGTATCTATAAGTATAAGCAATATGTGAAATATCTATCATTAAAAGGTAGTCCTAATGAGACGTTGGCATGCAGAAAATCATCTCGTTTCGCGTATCGGATGGATGCGGGCAGCTGTACTGGGTGCCAATGACGGCATCGTTTCTACCGCAAGCTTGATTGTCGGTGTTGCATCCGCTTCTGCGGCCAGTTCTGAAGTTTTGGTGGCTGGCATCGCTGCTCTGGTTGCCGGTGCCATGTCGATGGCAGCAGGAGAATATGTTTCTGTTAGCTCTCAGTCTGATACGGAAAATGCAGATCTGGAACGTGAACGGGTAGAACTTGCCACCCAGCCTGAGATGGAACATGAAGAACTGGCGAATATTTATGTTGGTCGGGGGCTGGATATTGCACTTGCGCGACAAGTCGCTGATCAGTTGATGGCAAAAGATGCCCTTGGCGCTCATGCCCGTGATGAGCTGGGCATATCAGAAATCACCACCGCAAGGCCAATTCAGGCCGCATTAACCTCCGCTGCGACTTTCGCCGTTGGTGCGGCCATGCCTTTACTCATGGTCTTGGTGTCACCAGCCTCAATCTTGATACCGGCAGTTTCTATTGCGTCCTTGTTGTTCCTTGCGCTTTTAGGTGCGATCGGTGCAAAAGCCGGAGGAGCCAATATCACAAAAGCGACCCTACGCGTGACGTTTTGGGGTGCATTTGCCATGGCACTAACCGCAGGCATAGGCGCTATTGTCGGCACAGCCGTTTGAATTTTTTCGAGACATTTGCGTAATGGAGCAATGCAATAATGTACCGGTTTTTTACTAACCCATCAGTTGCGCTTACCACAGCAACTGTGGTGGGGCTTTTATTGGCTCTGGCTGGCACTTGGTTGGGCGGTGGTGATACTGCTTTGGGGCTGATCAGTTTCGGCGTGGTGCTTGTCTATCTCGCAGGCGGTGTTCCGACCGGTTGGCGGGCGGTAAACGTGCTAGTTAAGGAGCGGGTACTCGACATTGATTTACTGATGATTGTTGCAGCAATTGCTGCGGCGGTTGTTGGTGCGGCAGTTGAGGGCGCAATTCTGCTGACGCTGTTTAGTTTGTCTACGACGATGGAAGAGCGAGCCATGGGGCGCGCACGCCGTGCTATTGAAGCATTGATGGCATTGCGGCCAGAAACAGCTTTTCGCAAATTAGCAGATGGTTCTGTTGAAGAAGTGCAGGCGGCAAGTCTGAGGGTGGGCGATATTGTTATCGTTCGCCCCGGAGCGCGGGTACCCTCTGACGGAACAATTATAAGCGGAAGCGGGGCACTGGACGAGTCAACGATTACGGGTGAATCTATGCCGGTGCGCAAAGAGGCTGGCGCTAAGGTTTTTGAAGCAACAGTTAATCTGAATGGCGTGCTTGAAGTTCAGATCACGAAATCGCTGGAACAAAGTACGGTCGCGCGCATGATTGCGCTGGTTACAGAAGCGCAGGCAGCCAAAGCTCCTTCAGAACGGTTCAGCGCATGGTTTGGGCAGCGTTACACCGTTGCCGTTTTAGTGGGATCACTTATAGCTCTTGGGGTTTTCTATTGGCTCGGCCAAGACTGGGAAACTGCATTATACCGCGCTGCAACACTGCTGGTGGCCGCAAGTCCGTGCGCGATCGTAATTTCCGTGCCGGCTGCCATTTTGTCTGCGCTGTCGTCGGCAGCGCGCGGCGGCGTGTTGTTTAAAGGCGGCGCTGCGCTTGAGACACTCGCGGCTGTCGAAATTTTCGCCTTTGATAAGACCGGAACTTTGACAACAGGACGTGCAGAAGTCACCGGAATTGTTACACTGGATGAAGATGAGACCTTTTTCTTAACGACATTAGCCAGTGTTGAAGCGCACTCAGAACACCATATCGCGGAGGCATTGAGACGCGAAGTGACACGTCGTGGGCTAAAACTACACGATGTTGAAGATGTGAAAGCTATTCCGAGTGCTGGCATTGTCGGACGGGATATGGATGGCTCTGTTTGGGCAGGCAACCGCCGTATGGCAGAGATGATGGGAGCATCGCTTGATCATGATCCCCTCAAGACGTTTCAGGATAGTGCTGAAACCGTCGTCTATCTGGGGCGCGGCCCGCGCGTTCTTGGTGCGGTTAGTGTTGCCGATAAAGTTCGTGAAACTTCCGGCGAAGCGCTCGTTGCCTTGCGCGAAAGTGGTGTGAAGTCCATCGCGATGATGACAGGTGACAGGCATGCCGTCGCTTTGCGCATTGGCAATCTTCTTGGATTAAAACAGGACGAAATCCATGCCGAGATGTTACCGGAGGATAAGGTTAACCTCGTCAGTGAGATGGCTGCAGGAAGGAAACTCGCATTCGTTGGTGATGGTGTGAATGATGCAGCGGCATTGGCGCGGGCTGACGTTGGTATTGCGATGGGTGCCGCAGGCTCTGAAGTTGCACTACAGGCTGCAGACGTGGCACTTCTATCAGAAGATATGGAAAGGCTGGCAGCGGCGCACCGTCTTGCCAGACGTACCGCGATCATTATCCGGCAGAACCTTACTTTCGCAATTGGCGTAATGCTGGTTTTGATTATTGGCTCTGCCTTTTTTGAGCTGCCTTTACCCTTAGTTGTGTTGGGGCATGAAGGAGGGACTGTGCTCGTTGTTTTAAATGGTCTGAGACTTTTGAACGACCCAATCAGAAAATCACGAATGGACTTGACTGACCGGAAGCTTCTGGATGAATACACGAAGTCTGACGTTATTGTTGCAGATAATAGATGATAATGCTTCACTCTCTTCTATTCCTGCCCATCATGGACAGGAATAGAAGAGGTGCGAAAGAAATTTACGCCCATCGTATATTTACAGCCAGCGGCGTACTTGGGTGCAATAATTTGTAAAGTCTGCACCAAATAGCACGTTTAAGGCTTGTTCTTCGGGCAAAATTTGAAACCTATCGATATACAGAACAAAGCCAAGCACCCCAAGCAGTGCGCCTGGAGAACTTAAAAGAACGGCGAAAGCGAGCAGAAATAGTGCAAAGCCTACATACATCGGATTGCGTGAATAGCGGTAGATACCTGTTGTAACCAGTGCTGAGGTTGTCTCTGGTCGGAGGGGATTGATTGGACTTGATGTGGTGGACGGCCTCCTGATCCGCTTTTGTGCGATAGTGTGGTTTTTTTTAAAAGCCACCAAGGAGAACGGTTATGTCAGAACTTGCGACGGTAGGAATTGATTTAGCTAAAAACGTTTTTCAAATTCATGGAGTTGATAGTCAGGAGCGTGTCATTCTACGCCGAAAACTGTCACGAAGCGATGTTTTGCCATTCTTCAGTCGCATCCCACGATGTCTAATTGGAATGGAGGCTTGCGCCAGTGCTCATCATTGGGCGCGCTCGCTGCAGGAATTAGGGCATGATGTGCGATTAATGCCAGCAGTTTACGTCAAGCCTTATGTAAAGCGGCAGAAAAATGATGCGGCAGATGCCGAAGCTATATGCGAAGCTGTTAGTCGCCTACAATGCGTTTCGTACCTATAAAGAGCGAACAACAACAGGCCGTGATCATGCTCCACCGTGCTCGGGAACACCTTATTCGACAACGTACTATGATCGTTAATGCCATTCGTGCTCATGCAGCAGAACTTGGTCTTGTTAGCCGCCAAGGCGTTGTTGGCTCAATGCAACTTGTTGAGGTAATCGAATGTGAAGAAGATGCGAGCTTACCAACAGTTGCCCGCATGGCTTTATTGCCGTTAGTGCGCCAAATGAAAGCAGTTCACAACGAAATAATAGGCTTGGAGAAATCAATTCATGCTTGGCATAAACAAAATGAATTGAGCAAACGCTTGGAAAGCGTGCCAGGCATTGGGCCGATAATAGCAAGCGCGCTGAGCGCTACGATCACTGATCCTAGAGTGTTCAAGTCGGGCCGGGAGCTTGCGGCATGGATAGGTTTGGTTCCTCGCCAGAATTCGTCGGGAGGAAAGAACCGGCTGGGGAGTATCACCAAACAAGGTGATCCATATTTACGGCGTCTTCTTGTTCTCGGAGCACATTCCGTCTTACGCTTTCGCAAGAAAAGTACTGTTCAAACGACACAATGGGCCGCCGGGCTTTTGGAGCGCAAACCTTATATGGTTGCTGCTGTCGCGTTAGCCAATAAAATGGCTCGAATTGTCTGGGCGCTTATGGTGCACGGTTCCACATTTGGTGTGCAACGCATCTAACAAGTATTTTTGTCATTGTTGCTTCAGAGGCTGAACGCAACAAACAAGAGGTGAGATGCTCATGGTATGATGACAAACGGTCAAAGGCCGGGATTGAGACACTCCGCATTCCGGGGCTGCGCATGAAAGCGCGAGGACTTGTAAGGAACTCAATCTGCGGACTTCATCAGGGCCAGCGGCATGTTATAGCCGCATCAATAGGCCGGACACATGCCTGCACTCGACCAGCTTGTCAGAAATATCAAAAAACATCTTGCCAAACGGAGGCCGTCCACACATGCCCGGATAAAACTGAGGGATTTTTTGTTAACATTTGAGTCAACAGGAGAACCCTATGAGTAAAAGCAAACGCCTCGTTATTACGGATGATTTCAAGAAAGAGGCCGTCCGGTTGATTGCAGCTAGCGGGCGGACAATCAGTCAGGTCGCGACGGGCCTTGGTGTTGGCCTTCGACACTGACGCGTTGGAAACGCCAATTTCATGACGTTGATCTTTTAGCTGGGCCCCATGAGGATGTGACTAAAGAACTGGCAGGACTGCGCCAAGAATACGAGATTCTTCGACATGAACGCGAGATATTAAAGCGCGCCGTAGCTTTTTGCACCAAGGAGGAAAGTCGATGAAGTTTAAATTCATCGATGATGCGAAAAAGGGATTTCCCATCTATCGACTCTGTTCAGTTCTTAGTGTCAGTGAAAGTGGCTATTTTGCCTGGAGAGGACGTCCAGCCGGTTCCCGGCAGAACAGGGATATGATCTTATTGGCCCATATACGCTCTCAGTTTAAGACAACGCATGAAACCTAAGGAATCTCCACGCATGAATGTAGAAATCCAGAAGGCTGGTATTGATGTTGGCCGTCATCGCGTTGCGAGACTTATAAGGGATAATAAGCTGAAAGCCCTACAAAAATGGCGCTACAAAAGGACCACAGACAGCAACCATGCTGGTCTGATTGCCCACAATCTTCTTGATCAGGACTTTGCATGCACTGGCCCAGATCAGAAATGGGGTGTTGATATCAGCTATATCTGGACCGCTGAGGGCTGGCTCGGTGTTACGCCCAAATGGGTATACGTGAGCTTGGGGTTGAGAAGGGAACCCGGTGAAGTTACCAATAAGAAATTATAAGTAAGGACTTTCTTAACTGTAGGATGTTTGACTCGCTGTGATTGCAATTGGTTAACATGGTAGGGTTATGCGCGAGCAAACACAGCAGTTTATTTCGAACACTAATGAGATAATACTACAAATATCAGACTTATTGGTGACATATGCTTTTTCCGTAATCGGGGCTATTATCATTCTTCTTTTAGGGTGGATAATTGCCGGATATTTGGAGCGGATTGCTAAAAAGTCTCTTGCCAAAATTCATGGCTTTGATGCGACCTTAACGGGATTTCTCAGTCAGTTTATACGATATGGAACATTGCTGATTGTTCTGGTCATGGTGCTTGGACAGTTTGGAATACAAACTGCTTCAATACTAGCAGCCTTGGGTGCCATTGGCTTAGCAATCGGCTTAGCATTGCAGGGTACGCTGCAAAATATTGCCGCTGGGCTGATGCTATTGATATTACGTCCTTTTACAGTAGGTGATTATATCTCAACGAGTTCGGTAGCGGGGACAGTTAAGGAAGTTGACCTGTTTACATCGGAGCTGACCACCTATGATGGGCTGAATATTGTGGTTCCAAACTCTGTTCTTTGGAATACCCCGATTACCAACTATAGCCGCCTTGATACACGGCTGCATGACTTCCAAGTCCGCATTAGTTACGAGAATGATATTCAGGCAGCTTTCCAACTAATTAATTCTATTATAACTGCCCAAAAAGGTGTTCTTAATGAACCCGAGCCGATTTATTTCGTCGCGGACCTTGCAGAGAATGCCGTTGTATTGAATTGCCGTTATTGGATTACAGCATCTGAATATTGGAATGTCAGTCGCAAAACTGTCGAAGAGGTTAAATATGCTTTTGATAAAAACGGGATTAGCATTCCTTATAATCAGATAGTCTATCATAAAGCAGTAATTAAAAATTAGATTTATGGTATATTGATCACATCTCCAGGGATTTTATAAAAAAGACTGCTTATCTATATTAGAGGGGTTATATCAAATCGGAAATAATACATATAACCACGTGCTGTTTTTCATCTAGTATTCGTCTTGATATTCTTTTGCGCTTCAGGCAATTATAATTGTTACACATAAGCTATTTACGACAGAGAGCGCCATGCCTGCTAAATTCATAATAAACCCTCCAGTCTTTTTTGGGGCTATTATTATCATCGGAATATTCTTGGCGGTCGGAGTTATTGTTCCTGAGCGCGCTGCTGTTATTTTTGCGCAAATTCAGACCACTATTTTGTCTAGTTTCGGTTGGTTATATTTACTGTCTGTAGGCATTTTTCTCATCAGTGTCTTGCTCATTTGCTTAGGGCGTTATGGTCGTCTGAAACTCGGCCCCGATGATGCTACACCTGATTTCAGTTTCATCTCTTGGATTGCAATGCTTTTTGCGGCAGGCATGGGCATCGGCTTAATGTATTACGCTGTCGGTGAACCGATGACTCATTATATGGCTCCACCGACCGCTGAGCCCCGCTCTGTGGCGGCAACGCGTGAAGCAATGGCTGTAACATTTTTCCATTGGGGCATTCATGCATGGGCGATTTATGCCGTTGTCGGGCTGTCACTTGCTTACTTCGGGTATCGTTATAATTTACCACTCACAATTCGCTCCGGTCTTTATCCATTACTGAAAGAACGTATTAATGGCCCTATCGGTCATGCCGTTGATATTTTTGCCATCGTTGGTACCATGTTTGGCATTGCAACCTCCATGGGGCTTGGTGTTTCGCAAATGAATGCCGGATTAAACTATCTGATCGGCGTACCAATAAGCCTTTATGTCCAATTAATTTTAATCGCAACTGTCACAGCTATGGCAACGATTTCGGTCGTAACAGGTCTCGATAAAGGCGTTAAAATTTTATCGGAAACCAATCTTCTACTTGCTATTCTTCTGATGCTTTTTGTTTTGGTTGTTGGTCCAACAACAGAGCTTTTTCGTGATTTTGTACAGAACATCGGCCTCTATCTTGATACTATCGTCCTGCGCACTTTTAATATTTATGCTTATGAACCGACCCCTTGGATTGATGCGTGGACATTATTTTACTGGGCATGGTGGATTTCATGGTCACCATTCGTAGGTATGTTTATTGCTCGTATTTCCCGAGGGCGCACTGTCCGCGAATTTGTAACTGCGGTTCTTTTTATTCCTGCCGGTTTTACTTTTTTCTGGATGACTGTTTTCGGTAATTCAGCAATTATGATGGATACTACCGTTGCCGGTGGTAAACTTGGCACGGAAATCGCCGCTGATATTTCTGTTGGCCTGTTCTATTTCTTTGAATATTTGCCGTGGACTACCTTTACCTCCGGTTTGGCGGTGCTGCTGGTTGCAATTTTCTTTGTCACTTCGGCGGATTCTGGCTCATTGGTTATAGATGCGATCGCCGCAGGTGGCGAAACCGAAACTACAACGGGCCAGCGTGTTTTTTGGTGCGCATTGGAAGGTGTTGTTGCTGCAAGCTTATTGATTGCAGGCGGATTGCAAGCTCTCCAATCGGCAACAATTGCTAGTGCTTTACCCTTTTGTATTGTCATTTTGGCTCTAGTCTGGTCGCTTTTCAAGGGCATGAGGGCAGATGTGGCACAAAAAGAAGCACAAGCATCTATTTCTTCCCCTCCAAGTGCGCAACCTGCATCCGGTTTGACGTGGCAGCGTCGCCTTTCACTAATTCTGCACGCTCCCTCCGAGAAAGAAGTTGCCAATTTCATTAATGGAACAGCGAAAGACGCATTGAACGCCGTTACAAACGAGCTGAACAATCGTGGTCGTGTAACTGTGGTAGAAGTGGAAGAGAACGGAGCGATTTACTTGCGCTCCATTGCTGACGGTATGCGCGATTTTATTTATGGCATTATGCCTGTTGCACAAATTGCCCCATCCTTTTCGACTCTAGGTGTTGGCAAGACTAATTACCGTCATGAAGCGCGTACTTATTTCTCCAGCGGTGGACGCGGCTATGACGTGATGGGTTTTACCAAAGAACAGCTAATTGCAGATATCTTAGTTCAATTTGAGCGTTATCTGACTTTAGTCCACACGCCTGAAACTCAACTGGTTCACAGCGCCCCTGAGCACTCCACTTCCGAACTGGGGTGACATGCATGGGTAATCTACTCGTTGAAAGCGACTATCCGGTTCACATAATCCCAGCTAATGACCTGAGCCCCAATGCTTCTCCATTTTTTCGGGAGAGTCTTAGGGGTAATGTGCACTGAGCCCCAAGATTGGATCGCTGGGAATTAGAATTTTCCTTCTCCCATCAAGGGCATTATAAATGGAAAACTCCAGCTGAAAATGGTCCGATTTAAAGAGAGCACGTCAATGACATCGAGCGCCCTTTTTGTAAGCCGCAGATCGCCAAATCTGCACCCAGTGAACCAGTTCTTATAAAAATGCTAGGTACCGGAGATGAGTGCATCAGATAGGTTAAAACGAAGGATTACCGAGGGCACCGCTTTCTATGAAATCTATTTTGAGAGTTGATCATTAGCACAAGTTTATTTTTTGCGAAAAACACCCGAAAGTAGCGACAAAACTAGCAAAGCCAAGAAAACAAAGAAAAGTATCTGAGCAATCCCAGCAGAAGTGCCAGCAATGCCACCGAAACCAAGCGCGCCTGCTACTATGGCCACAATTAGAAAAATCAGCGCATAATATAGCATTAAAACCTCCTTTTCGTTTCCTGTTATAATTACAGAACGCTCAAAAGGAGGCTTGGTTCCGATACTCCCTAAATTTGGGCAGGCTTAACTTAAACTTCCTGACGTGAGACCCGCAAACTCCTCCAGATTTTGGTAGAGTCTAATCCTTGGTAGGAGTTGGACAATGAAGCGCTCACGGTTTTCAGACGAACAGATAATTGGAATGATCAAAGAGCAGGAAGCGGGAACGCCGACTGCACAGGTGTGCCGCAAATACGGAATTAGCAGCGCCAGTTTTTACAAATACAAAGCCAAATTTGGTGGCATGGATGTCTCTGACGCGCGCAAGCTCAAAGCGCTGGAAGAGGAGAACGCCAAGTTAAAGAAGCTGCTGGCCGAGACGATGCTCGACAATGCTATTTTGAAAGATGTTGCTGCAAAAAAATGGTAACGCCCGATGCCAAGCGGGATGCAATTGCTCATGTCTGCCAGGAGTATGGCGTGAGCCAGCGTCGGGCGTGTGTCGTTTTATCGATTGATCGATCAAGTGTGCGCTACCGTCGTAAGCGGCCTGATGATGCGCATATTCGTGAGGCAATGAAACAGGTGGCATCCGAGCGACGACGCTTCGGTTATCGACGCATTCATGTCATGCTGGAACGACAGGGGATCATCATGAACCTGAAGAAGCTACGCAGGTTATACAAGCAAGAGAAGTTGGCTGTGCGCAAGCGTGGTGGGCGTAAACGAGCCTTGGGAACACGGCGACCGATAGTTTTACCATCGCGAGCCAATGAACGATGGAGCCTCGACTTTATCAGTGATGCCTTCACCGATGGTCGTCGTTTCAGGGTTCTTGCGGTCGTTGACGATTTCACACGGGAGTGCCTGGCTTTGGTCCCTGATACGTCTTTGTCAGGCCTGCGGTTGGCACGTGAACTCAACAATCTGATCGGTCAGCTCGGTAAGCCACGAACCATTGTTTCTGACAACGGCACAGAGATGACAAGTATGGCCATTCTCAAGTGGTGCCAGGAGACTGGCATCGAATGGCACTACATTGCGCCGGGCAAACCAATGCAAAATGGCTTTGTTGAAAGCTTCAACGGAAGTTTCCGCGATGAATGCCTGAATGAGACTTTGTTCTCATCGCTTTCTCAGGCACGCATCGAGATCAAAGCATGGAAGGATGATTACAACAAAAACAGACCGCATTCCTCACTCGGCAATGTCACGCCGAATGAGTTCGCCATGAAAATGGCTCTGGAAAAGCTGGCCGCGTAAGGTCAATATTAAAAATCAAGACTCTCCTGAAAAATGGAGGAGCATTGGGTCTCAGGTCACGTAAAATCCCCCATATTGGGTAGAGCCTAATGATTGTTATGACGACATGCACTTCAGGATTTCTCGGCTAGTTTAATTTACAGGGGCAGAAACGAAGAACTAAGCCAGTCATTGAAACAAAAATCCCAATAACTGACTAAAATTTTGCCTTGTTAGCTTACTCATCTGGATCAGAATTTTTGTATTTTTCGGGGGTAAGCGCCTGACTTAGTTGCTCCTGTGTTACAAAGCCTGTGATCTTATCTTCGTCCATTACGACCAACGGTAGGTCATTGCCCATTGCCATCGGTAGTGCATCGGACAGTGGACTGCCGATTTCAATCTTGGGCAGTTCTTGCGCTAAATCAGATAGAGTCTGCTTTTTGCTGCTGTTTTTGACTGCTTCGCTGAGCATATCTTCGGTCAAAACACCACGGAAGACATTATTATGATATACATAGCCATAGGCTTCGCCGGTTTTGCGCATTTCTTCCAATGCACGGTCAAGATTATCATGGGTTATACGCAACGATGGAGCACGCGATAGTGTATCAATATTCAACACTTTCGCTCTGTTGACGTCGCGTACGAAATCACTGACATATTCATCAGCCGGATTCAGCAGAATATCATTCGGTGTGCCTGTTTGAACGAGAATACCATCTTTCAAAATCGCTATCCGGTCGCCAAGACGCAAAGCCTCATCAAGGTCGTGGGTAATAAAAACGATTGTTTTATTCAACTCGGCCTGTAATTCTACAAGCTGATCCTGCATCTGACTACGGATCAGCGGATCAAGGGCCGAAAAAGCCTCATCCATCAGCAAGACATCCGGATTATTGCATAGTGCTCGTGCCAAGCCGACCCGCTGTTGCATGCCGCCGGAAAGTTGATCAGGATATTGATGTTCAAAACCCTCAAGGCCAACCCGTTGCAGCCATTCTTTGGCTAGTGCCTCTCGTTCTGCTTTTTTTATGCCCTGAACTTCCAAGCCATAGGCTGCATTTTGCAAGATCGTGCGATGGGGCATCAAGCCAAAACGTTGAAAAACCATGCCAAGTTTTTTACGACGAAACTCAATCAGCTGGTGTTTGTTAAGCTCTAATATATCCTCGCCGTCATAAGTGATCACGCCGTCTGTTGGATCAATAAGGCGGTTGAAATGACGGATCAAAGTTGATTTACCAGAGCCGGAAAGCCCCATAATGACGAATATTTCTCCCTGTTCGATAGACAAGGAAACATCGTAAAGTCCGACTGTGTGGCCGGTTGTTTCTAATATCTGTTCTTTTATCATACCCTTTTTAAGCATGGGCAGAATGGATTTTTCGTCCGGACCAAAGACTTTGGTAACATTTTTCAGTTCAATCATCACCATCATCCTCCCTTATGTGGGCGACGTGCTTGCAGGCGACGGCCAAAACCCTGAGTAATGCGGTCAAGCACGATAGCCATTATGACGATAGCCAGCCCACCCAACAGGCCACGGCCAGCATCATTACGCTGTAAGCCTAATAAGACAGTTTCGCCCACGCCACGCGCGCCGATCATCGAGGCGATAACCACCATTGCCAGTGCCATCATCATGGTTTGATTGATGCCCGCCATAATCGAGGGCAGCGCAAGCGGGATTTGAACGCCGCGCAAAATCTGTATTTTTGTGGCACCAAATGAACGTGCTGCTTCTACCACCTCGGCATTTACATGACGAATGCCTAAATCCGTCAGGCGGATCAATGGGGGCGCTGCATAAATCACTGTGGCTAAGACTGCGGGTACTTTACCCAAGCCGAATAACATGGCGGCAGGGATGAGATAAACAAAGCTTGGGATCGTTTGCATCAAATCCAATATGGGGCTCAAAACCGCCCGAAAACGTGAAGAGTTGGCGCAAATAATACCAAGCGGCAATCCAAGAATGATAGAAATCAACAATGAGACCAGCATAATAGCTAATGTCTGCATTGCCGGTTCCCACAGGCCAAAACAGCCAATCAACCATGTGAGAAAGGTGAGCAGGATTGAGAGCCAGATATTCCGGGTACTAAGCAAAGAAGCGCATAGGACAACAGCCAGTATAATAACAGGCGGGCTTGAGCGTAAAACACCTTCAATAAACAGCAATGGTTTAAGAATGGAATTTGTGATGGCTTCGAAAGCATCGCCATAATTTATGACAAGATATTCAACAAATTCATTGGTGCTACGCGCGATTGGTTTTCCAAAATCAAAAAACATATTGGGATCTACTCCGCAGATTACGGGCCATCACAAAGATTTTTAATTGAGGTAATGGCCCTCTATATGCGCTGCTGATAGACCTGTTCAGGTCATTGAGCAGCGCAAGCTCATAGTCTGATTACAGAGCAGCATCTATGCGCGATGCGATATCCTCGGAGACCCAGCTGTGCCATTGCGTTTTTTCATTTTTAAGAAAATGAAGTGCAGCTTCTTCGGCAGTGCCGTCATTATCTTGCATCCATGCAAGCAATTCAGAAACTTGTTGCCCCGTTGTTTCGTAGGCTTTTAGAAACTCGGTGATTTTTGGTGCGTCTTTGACAATTTCAGGCTTAGCGCTGATTGTAACCTCAATCACCGGAAAGGCTGTGGCTTCAGTGACAGCCTCAGGCCTGGTCTCTTTTTGAAGTGTATCCCAGATTTTTTGATCAAATTCTGGCTCTTCGAGCATTGTTACCTGATCGCCGACTTTACCTAAAAACCATGTCGGCCCCCAATAATAAAACAGGATTGGACGCTTGCGTAATAGCGCCGCTTCAGCGGCACCCACAAGAGCAGAACCAGAACCAGCCCGGAAATTTATAAAATCATCGTTTAGCTTATAAGCGTGAAGCTTTTTTGTGGAAACTTCCTCAGCACTCCAACCAGCCACACCATTATAAAATCGGCCTTTACCAGGCTCTTCCGGATCCGTAAACAGGTCTTTATATTTCGGCAGATCAAAAACTGATTTCAGATCAGGTGCGGGTGCATCATCACCAGTGATCAAATAATTGGGAACAAACCAACCTTGAATGGCATCAGCATAATTCACGCCAAGATCAATAACTTTACCCGCTTCCACAGCCGGATCATAAACTTCGCGTACATTCTCACGCCAGATTTCCATGGTAATATCAATATCACCACGAATTTGACCGTTTAACAGTGGGATTGTTGTACCGGGAATAATATCGGTTTTGCAATTATAGCCTTTTTCCA
The DNA here is from genome assembly GCF_014205685.1 of Paenochrobactrum gallinarii. Taxonomy (GTDB): domain Bacteria; phylum Pseudomonadota; class Alphaproteobacteria; order Rhizobiales; family Rhizobiaceae; genus Paenochrobactrum; species Paenochrobactrum gallinarii. Next base: position 2,313 of record NZ_JACIIU010000029.1, on the reverse strand, counting down.
AAATAAAGCGTGCAATCTCCGTATGAATGGCATTGGAATCCCAATCCAGTCCGGCAAAAATAATGGGTCTGTCTATTTCACAGACTTCATCGGCTTGTGCACTGAAAGAGTTAATAAAAGAGGTCGTCGCACATAAGGTTGCGAAGGTGCTCACTTTAAAAAAGTTACGCATATACTATCTCCGTTTGCCCCGCTGTTAACGAAGCTCAAGAGCCGGCCCGAGAACCGACACTCATTGAGTGATGACCAGTAGACGGAATGCTATTGGCCGAGCGAATAGCCGCTGATGAGATCCAGCAGACTAAAATACAAAATGCCCGCATTTGAAAAAAAAACGAGCGATCAATCAGTCACAATCTTTGGTTTTTATTGACTGAGCTTTTAAACTTAGCGGTTGATAAGTGAGTTGTCAAAGATGTTTAAAGTATCACAACTATTTAAAGAATGATTTTTCGCAAAATTAAATATGTACAAGTCTCGGTGTGATCACGCCCCCGCAACCAAAATATGACTGTCAATGCAGTCTCTTACAAAAAAGCCCCTCTCTTCGGATAGGGGCTTTTTGCGTTCTGGGGGCAGAATAGGGGCACAAATTATCAACGCCAGACAACACACAAATCGCGCCAGACCCGTTTTGTCCTGAAAGATCGGTGTGTGTATGGACTTGCCCTGCATTAGTGGAGAGTTTCCGGCTCTAGATTTCGCGTTGTCATCTCATATGAGATTGGCGATTTATATCGCAGTGCGGAATGTCTGCGGATGGGATTATAGAAGCCATCAGTATGTTGTCCAATAGCTTTAATGGCATGATTTCTAGTTTGAAACACCGTGCGCCAGATCAGTTCTGATTTAATCGTCTTGAAGACGGTTTCAACCATGGCATTATCATAACAATTGCCTTTTCCGCTCATGGACGGGAGTATGCCGTGGGCTTTTAGAAGCATGCGATAATCATGCGCAGCATATTGGCTCCCGCGATCGGAGCGATGAATGAGGCCTGGTTGTGGCTGCCTGATTGCAATAGCCTTTTTTAGAGCTTCAATGGCCAGATCTTGTTTCATTCTGTCGCGCGCCTCCCATCCAGCAATACGACGGGAATAAAGGTCAACCACAACAGCAAGATAGAGCCAACCTTCAGCTGTCCAGACGTAGCTGATGTCAACGCCCCATTTCTGATCTGGCCGGTCACAGACAAAATCCTGATCCGCATATGGCACCCCTTACACCCAGGATGTTCCGGGATATTCTAATTGATGCTAACATTATGCCAGACGATGTAACTGCAGCGATAAACCAGATTGCTGATGTGAAAACCCGCGCTAAGGCATTTAATGCTTGGGAGTACCCAACGCAATTTATAAGAACTGATCCACTAATTGATCAAATAGGTGAATTTTTTAATCTCACACCCGAAGATATCGATAATATGTGGATCGGTGTATTGGCTTAAAGATTAAGGGTGAAAAACTTCAAAATAATTTTGCGAAGTTTATATCAAAGCTGACTTGCCTTTTTGGAATCTTTGGTTGACATATCTCGACATTAATACGGGCTTTTTCATTTGGGGGGGGTAATATGTCAACTATCAATACTGTTTGGATTGGTAAAAAACTCGGTCCTGTCCATGTGGCATGTTTGAAGTCATTCATTCGCCACGGTCATGATGTTGTGTTGCACACTTATGGCAAGCCAGAGGATACGCCAGATGGCGTTCGTTTGTTTGATGCAAATAAGCTAATGAAAGAAGAAGAAATCGTCCGGCATAAGAAAACGAATAGTCTAACGCTCGCTTCTGACCGATATCGTTATCGAATTCTTCGTGAAGGCATGGGGTTGTACGTGGACTGCGATGTTTATTGCGTACGACCTTTTGAACAAAGTGAATACGTGATGGGATGGCATAGTGACGACACTATAAACAATGCGGTTTTAAACGCCCCATTTGACAGCCCATTTCTAAAACAAGTTTTAGATGCATCGGAGGATTTATACTTCATTGCTCCATGGTTTAAAAAAAGAAAAAAGGCTTATTATCGAACTCGCAAAGCTATCGGCTGCCCTATCCATATTTCGAAAAACAAATGGGGGACTATTGGGCCAAGTCTAGTTACCCATTGTGCTTTAGAAAATGGACTTGAACAGCACATAAGCCCAATTGACATTTTCTATCCACTAAATTGGGCTCAACTCGATTTGCTATATGAACGTGGTTTGAAAGTTTCTGTAAGAGCCCCCGAATTCTCCGGACATTTTCTCACCCTTAATTAAGGGTTAGGAGTAATGTTAGGCATATGACTAGTCATAATTCGCATA
>NZ_JACIIU010000028.1 GCF_014205685.1 Paenochrobactrum gallinarii | reverse complement strand
AAGATGGTTCGCCCGAAGTCCATAACGCGCTGCAACTGCGTTCACTGTTGCACCGGGCTTCAAGCTTTCTGCCACAATCCGCGCCTTTATATCATTAGGCCAGCGCCGCTGACCATTCCCACGGATATCTATGCCATAGCCCTTGAGAAACTCCACCGTAGTCGCCATCGCGAAACTCCCGCCAAATCTACACAAACGGAAATCGCAGATATAAAAGGCAGACAAAAGGTGAGATCCAGAAAACGCTTACACTTTAACCACGCAGTCAAGCGATCAGAAAATGGGTCTAGCTTGCTTGCTCGGTCCGGGGTCTGAAACTTTGGCTCAACGCCATTCAGACGTAAGTATTTGCGAATGGTGTTCCGGGATAATCCCGTTCGTCGGGCAATCTCCCGGATCGATAGTTCGTCCCGGTAATGCCAGCGTCGGATAACGCTCAATAATGCCATGTCTATCACTCCATAGCCCTCGCTGAAAAACACACGAGGGAAGGTTCAAACATGGGTCAATTCTAAATGGAAATATCTGCCCAAACCGGGTCAGTTCTCAGTGGTAATCAACAGCCAGAACTGCGCGCCATTGCCCAGCACGAGACGCGGGGACACATGGCCTCAGATTTGGGACGATATCTGTTCGCCGCTGTGTTCGGGGCAGTGCGCGGCTATAGCCCTAAAGCCACCAATTTTCCGCTCACGCTCAGCCCGGATCACCGGAACTGGCACAGCGGAGTCTTCAATGATCGATTTCGAGTCCAACTGGCCGACGCGGCCGCAACTACGGTAACAAGCCATATCTCCAAGGATGGGCATTATTTCATCCATCCAGATCCGATGCAGTGCCGCAGCCTGACCGTGCGCGAGGCTGCTCGGCTGCAGACCTTCCCCGACGACTACCTCTTTCTCGGCAACCGGACACAGCAGTACGTCCAGGTAGGAAACGCGGTGCCGCCGTTTCTTGCTCGGCAGATCTCTCATCTTCTTCTGACTGCGCTTTCCGATAAAAGCGCGTCAAGAGCCACAGACAACAGGGCGTCGGATCGGATTCGAAACGATCTTTTTGACTGATTTCGGAAATGGTTTTCCGAATAACTTTGACCAAGCACGGTCGGAAATGTCGTCGATTTCAATGAGTATCCACTGTATTCTGCATTATCCGAGCGATGTCCTCAGGCGTTCCCGCCATTTCTAGCAAGACGTTGGCCCGGCTGGTGGCAACATAGATCAGTTCGGAGTCGGTCAGCTCCTCAATCCCAACGAGAAAGACGCATGGGCGAGACAATCCCTTGAAGCGACGCACAGTATCAAAAACAATGTGGTCGGGGTGTATTTCGTCGGATTGGCATGTTGGAATCCCCGCGATCTTTTCTGGCGCGGCCATCGATGTTGAGCCGGAGCCAGTAAGCACGGCAATTTGTCCAGGTTTGGCTTGTCCTGAGCGCAATAGTTGCGCAATGCGCTCGTTTACCCGCTCCATCGCCATTTCGCTTCTTCGGCACTCGAGCAAGCCTATGACTTCCCCTTCGGGCCCTGCCGCAGTGCTGCGTCGACCTTCATACCATTTAGACATGAGCTCGTGAATCCGTTTTGTGTTTCGAAGATTTCGAGTGAGCGCGATCGATGACTTCGGCAGGGCGGAAATGAACCCATCCTCTGGAGAGAACAAGCGCTGATTATCGTCGTAAAATACGTAGAAACGTCCCTCATCTATGTCCCTCAGGGCAAGCCGGAGTGCATTCAACCAAGAGTCACGGAAATCCTGTCCTTCGTCCACCACAATAGTATCAAAGCCGAGATTTGAATTGTTACCTATCGCTTCGACCAGTGCTTCCGGAAGATGGGTGTCAAACAGCGATTGACCAGCATTCGAGGGCAGCACGACTCCCCCTTTTATTGCAAGCGAACGGCAAAGCGAGTGAAAGCTGGCAACAACAAGGAATTCATTGTCTTGGCAGACGTCGCGTAGGTGATTGGCCAACGGTGCATTGAAGCAGGTCAAGAGGGTGCGGCGGCCCTCGGTCGCGCACCTGATAGCCTTCTCGATCGCTAGCACTGTCTTCCCGCTACCTGCGCCGCCGGATATGGCCATCTCCCTGTTGTCCTCCAGGGAGTCAAGAATCCATGCCTGTTCCCCCGTGAGCCGATCTATAGTCATCGCGTCATCGGCAAGGCTGAAGCCAACATGTGCCCGCAACTCGAAGTGGCTTGCGAGCAGCTCCTCCAGCGCCCTCAATCCATCGAGGCCGAGAGGCTTTTCCCTCGGATCGCCGCCTTCGGTCATGCGGCGCAATATCCACTTGTCGAGATTTTCCATATCGTCGCCAAACGCAACGATCTCAAGCGGCGCATCCGGCGCAAGTGGACGTTTCGGCCGTGCACTTCCGGGAAGAATTGCACCGTGCCGAACACGAAGGAAGCGTCGTCCGAGCCTCTTGTTTTCATTCAGACGCTTGAGGAAGTGGTGTTTGCTGCTGCGCGCCTGTGCTATCGGGCTTTTGATCTTGAATTTGAAGCCATCCCGGTCCTCGGTCAGCCACTGGCCGTCTGACTCACGACAACTGACACGCCCTCCCTTCACTTCGAGAAACAGCAGGCCGTACTCTGCGTGTGCAACTATGAAGTCTGCCTCACCATCAAACTCGGCACCATGATCATCGGCTTCATGCCATGACCGCGAGTAATAGCAGGTAAAGTCGCCTGGTACCTTGTCACGGATACGCTCATAGACGCGGACCTCTGATGACAACTTTGGGTTTTCAAGAACATGCTTGGGCAGCTGCTTCGGATAGACCCGTGCCATCGTCAAATCTTCCCTTCAAGCAGAGCCCGAAAAAAACCAATTTCTGGCTGATCCGGCTTACCGACAAGCATTCCGCGGTCCAAGTGCCTGTTGAAATGCTCGCAGGAAGTTTCGGGGATAAACGTGCAGCAATGGCAAGCGGCAGAACCGGAGCCCTCGGAAAGGGAGAGAATACCACTACTGCAGAGCGGATCAGACGAACACCATTCGAGGTCCCGCAATGCGGCAAGGAGTATTGGGCCTAGCTCGCTCGTTCGTCCCTTGCGGGACAGTCCCCCAAGTGTTCCATCAGAGTCTGGGGCCGACGTGTACAGAAGAAAGCCGCACATCCCACCCGGGCCCGGCGAAACGTATAGCCTTTCGCGGATAGAAGCTGTGGAGTATCCACTGTCTAGCGACAGGCGCTCTGCGAGAGCATGCGCGGTTGTGTGTACCAATAAGAAGCGCGCTGAGATCGTAAGTGGAAAAGGGCGCTCTTCGCTGTTGTGCTCTTTCCAAGAGCGCTCTGCTGCTGAATGCGCGTCAGCGGCTCGCGCTATGACTTCGGGTCTGTTCTCCCACTCGATGACCTGAGGCTCATCGAAGCTGATGAAGATGCCCTCGCCTCGAACTTCTATCGCGGGCAACCAGTTCAACTTCTTTTCCGAAAGTGGAGCGATGAATGAACTGCTATCTCCTGCCTCAACGGGGCTTAGTCGCGTGAAACCCTGCAGAGCCCGAACCTCGCGAAGACGCTCTACCGACACGACATGGTCCAGCAAGCCCTTCATTTCGTGAGGAAGAAGTTGGGGTCTGACTTGAAACTCGGCAAACGCCTCGTTGTCTGGTCCGCCCGAGCACAACATGAGATGCTCGTTTGGCCGTAGGTCGCCAGTCTTCTCGTCCAGCATCTTCAGAAGCGTCATGATCCGAGATGTCAATTCTTCTGACGTGACATCCGGGTCTGGCCAATTTGGGTGAATTCGCTTCCGAACATAGTCGGGAAGCTGAGATCGGTCGTCCAATGCAACCAGATCTGGCCAGAAATCTTCCAGCATATCTCGGAATGAGCCGCCGAATGGTGGAACATCCAGCGCCGATGCGATCACTGGGAAATAAGCGTTTGACGCGCCGCGCTGGATTGCAACAGGCTGATGGTTGCAACCAGTCGCTGGTAGTTTCAGCCATGGTGACTTTCCGTCGCATCTCAGGTTGGCGTGCGCGGAAGGTGACAGGGCACCGTCAAGGTCGCGCTCGGACTTGCATTCAGTGCAATGGACCCTGAGCCCCTTAAGGCCAGCACCATCACCGATCAGTTTCAGGGCTTTCTTTCGCGAGCAAGACTCTGAGTGCCTGGGCCATGACATCCATGGAAAGTCCTGTAAGTGACCAGCGGGACAGGTGACGACAAATCGTACAGGAACTGCGTAAACTTTCTTTATGCGCCGACCGCGCCCGCTGCTGCAGGTCGGGCACCAAAGTTCAGGCTTCCCAATCTCGGCACCCCAAAACCTGCTGCGCTGCAGAAGATTGCACTTTGGACAGACATGCCAATCCGGAAAACGATAGGAAGGCACCAAACGGGGCCTTTTGTCCTTACCGACCTTTTCGTCTCCCACAGGAGGCAGTCTGAAGCCGTTGACCTGCAGCCGCGCCTGCAAGGGCTCGTGATGAATGCGCTGGTCGTTCAACAGGCCTTTCTTGATGGAAAGTTGGTCCCATGCCTCGAGTCCAGCCGCGACTACGGAAATTGGTGCGCCATCTTCTCCGCGAAAATCGATGATCGCCCCTGGCCCATTGCCGGTAAGGACCTGACTGCGGCGAATCTTGCCAATGGGTTTCATTGCCTCAGACCCCTTTCTTGTCCACCTTCAAGCAGAACATACGACGTTGACGCCTCGACCGAGCGCAAAGAGTTTGGCGTAGGTTTCTGCTTTTCGAAACGGGCCTTGTTCCCACGGACCGCGGCCGCCTCTGCTGACGTGAGGAGTGCGTCTCCGTAGTCGCTCCAATAATCCTTCAAGCCGTGATGATCGAACCAGTCATCTAGAAACTTGTTGATTTGTTTGCGCGCATCAACTGCTTCGGCGGGATCGATTCTTTCGACTCGCTCTATGACCTTGTCTAGAAGGGCCTCGGCCTCGCGCTGATGTTGCTCGATTACTCCGGGGTCGGCCATCCCATCGACGAGGTGGCGTATCATTGCAACGAATGGCGCATGCAATGCTCGATCTCGAGCCCGTGGAGCGAAAGGAGTCACGCTCGTTGCTTCGACATCGCGATATAGACTGCGATGCCAGCTGGCAAACGTCTCATAGCGACTGCGGTCACGGGATTTAGCGGCGTTGAAGAGCGTTATGATCAGTCCGGGAGCCTTTTGACTGCGGCCCACTCGGCTCGTTGCCTGAATGTACTCAGCAATTGTTTTCGGTTGACCATTTACCACCATCAGACCCAGACGTGAGACGTCCATTCCTACTGAGATCATATTGCTCGCCAAGACAATGTCGATGTGATCCGGATCACTCCAGTGCCGCTCGAGGTCCTTGAGAAATCGCGGGATATCGCTTGAACGGACCCGGCTAGTCAGCTCGATTTGAGTTGCGGCTTCGCGCGCTGTTTCATTTCCCCTGCGCGAGGCATAGTCCTTCACGCTTCGTGCGACGTCGTCTCGCATCAGAACCAGCGCTCCACCCAGTTCACGCAGCGAATTGAAGTAATTTACCAAAGTCCAGTAGCCATCGCGTTTGTCGTCGCCGAGCGCGGGATCAGTCGCGGCCTGCAAGAGCGAGGCTGCGACCGCCTGCTGGGTGAACTTTGCCGACCTTCCTACAGTTGTTACGCCAACATATCGGCGGCCTGGAACTTTTCTGTTCTCAATGGCAAATCCGGAGTTCGCATGGTCGAGACCAGGTGGTGGGAACTGAAACGAGCCGCGGTCGAACAGGGCACTTATCTGTGTCTCCGCCCTGCGGATTGTGGCAGTCGACCCGATCACCTTGGCCCTGTGCCCACTTCGGGCGCGACACATTTCATCAACCGCAGTTTCGTAAAGACCGGCAAGGCTTCCAAGCGGCCCTGAAATCAGATGCAACTCATCCTGAATGATCAGATCGGGTGGTGCCGCAGGAGTCCCTAAGCCGAACAGGCGGCCAGAGTTCTGATTGCGTGTGATCTGCGCGTACTTATCGACCGTGCCGATCACCAGGGTGGGTTGCTCGCGATAGACATCCTCGTCAACCGTCCATATCGGCAACTGACCGAGGGCGCGTCCAACAGCACATGTTCCTGAACGGCATCTTACCTCCACACGGGTTTTGTCGACCGCAATGGTCCAATCAAGAACACCATGACAGCATGGACAATTCCGCAACTGGGCGGGAGAGCTTTCACCTTCTATATCCAGTGCCTTTTCGGCATCTGCCAAGTTATTCGGAGTCGCACCCTCACCGACCCAAAGCCCAAGCGAAATCGGCACGTCAGTCAAGAAATGATCAGGCAACTGGACCGCACCTTTCTCCACCTTGCCAAGCCGGACCATCTCACAAGCGCAGATCAGGGCGGCAGCGCGCTCGAATTGCTGAATCGTCAGCAGGCGGAGGGTATAGCGCATGAAGGTGGTCACCCCTGCACCAAGAGGTTCGCCAGTCGCACGAAGTCGTCGCAAGAAGATCGCGAAAGCGGTCAACAGCAGGTAAGCCTCGGTCTTGCCGCCGCCGGTCGGGAACCATAACAGATCCATTGTCTCTCGATCTGGCGATTCCGGATTGGCAATGGATTCGAGGCTTAGCAGCGCGAACCCTAGCTGAAACGGCCGCCAGACAAGTTCGGGCGGATCGGGATCTATCCGCCACGAATATTGCAACGCAAGGGCGGTATTTGCGAGGCGGAACGCCGCCAAGACCTCGGGCGAACTTTCAAGGAGAGCGATGCCAGCACGCATTCGAGTCTCGGCCGCACGGCAACGTTGCATATGCAGATTGCCTTGGTCGGAGTGCTGCTCCGGGAGGAATAGCACCTGTTCTTCCATTCTCGAAATCCATGATCCATAGGCATCGACGAATGCTGTCAGGCCACTGCAAAGTCCGTCTTTTTCTTGCGAGGCAAGAAACGCAGCGCCCATCTGCGCCTTTACATGTTCGTCCTGGAATTCGCTATCGCCCGCAGCGCTGATCACATGAACCATCGCTTCCGGAAACCAGCTGGTAATGACGCTCTGGACAGTGCCATCATCCGGCTCGTCCCACATGGCTGAACAGGTATGCCCCACGGCCCATTGCTGCACATTACGATAGAGCAGAGATGAAGATCGACCGTCATCGTCCATGGTGGTGGCTCCCGCCTGATCAGGCTTCGGGACGAACTGACAATCGTCTGCACATTCGACGGAAAGCGAAACCTGGAACAGTGTAGCTTCTTCATTTGCTGCGCGGCTTTTCTTCGCGGCAGGCTTCAAGTCATTGGTAATTGCTAACGTGACCAGGAGAATTTCTCCCCAGGGAGCCACGCGACAGTGAAGCGTGACACCCGGCAGGCCGCTGCCGTCGAGACTTACCGTGGGAGCGGCCTGTGCCCTCATAGTTTCGAGGTCGAGATCAATCTCCGCCATTTTGGGTTCACGGCGCCAGTGCGTAGCACGCCCTGTCCGCGAAGCTCCCTCGTTACCCTCGGCACCCTCTGGCCGATAACGCGCACCTTCAACCTTGACCCGCAATTTGGGGGCCGCACCAATTGACCCGACTGCAAAGGACAGCCCTGCTGAACTAGGGCGAAATGTTGAAGCTGCCTTTACACCATCCAGCGCAGTGCCGGTGCCCTCTGCATCGTCGGCATCACTCGCCTCATCATCGTCTTCAGCTGATATGCTGGTGCGCGGTGGAAAAAGAATCCCCGTAAGATACCGATCTGTTGGCCGATCCGAAATCAGCTCATTTGGGGCCTCCGGGCCGATCAGATCGACTTTCATCCGTTCAAGCAGGGTATCGCGCACATCAATCATCTTTGTACTCCGTAATTCCAAGGGATCAGCGGGGGATCCGGGCAAAGCCACCCAGTAGGGGCGTGAGCGCAAGCCCCGGCAATTCACCAGCATTCCCCGGAACAACAACGGTGGTTGCCCCCACAACCGAAATACCCGAAATCAATTCTGGAGGGGTGGCATCCGGTGCGACCTGCCTGATCGACTGCACCATTTCGGCAAAATCCGATGAAAGGGCGCCAATTGCAAATCCATCTTCGTCCTCGAACCGAAGGATCAACCGGCCTTCGGAGTCTGGAATTGCCACAACCTTGGGTCCCTCGATCGAAGCCTGCCAGATTCTGGCAATTGTTTCGGCTTCATTGATGACATGCCCCGAATGAAGGAACTCCCGCCAGTCGAGAAGGTCGGACTCAAGGCCGATCTCGATCAACCGATGATCAGAACGGGCTGCCCAATACCGTTCAGGCTTTCCCGTTGTGTAAAACTTCACCGGACTGATCCAGCCAGTGCGCAACTCCGTGCTCGCGCGGGTCGCACCGACGTACAATGCACGCGCTTCCTCGCCCCAGTCTACAGTTTCGCCGTGCGGCGCTCGGGTTAGGAGCAACATCACCCGCTGATCCTCGCGACCTTTGATGGCGTGTATCGTTGAAAGCAAAGGTCCTGCATTGCCCTCATGATCACTGAGTAGTTCTAGCGGCGGCTCAGTTAATCCGTCGGCCACGCGCCCCACCACTATGCTATCGCGACCAGATCCATCGAGATCGAGCAGGATCTCCCACGATTCATCGACATCGCGTACAGCCGCCGGAAAAAGCATCTCATGCATGCCACCGAATGCATCGCGCGAAATGCTCTCCGATGCCTGATGCGCGCCGAGAATGGCACCAATCCAAGGCTCGATCCGCATCGGGCGGTCAGGCAGGCGGAGACAGAATCGGCGGCCCGTGGACCTCATGGCTTCAGCCGCCGTGAAAAGCCCTCGGCGGCTTCTTGTCAGTATCAGTCCTCGTGTCGTTGAAGAATGCGCAGCGAACCTGGTGATTTCGTTTTCGAGTGCGGCGGCCTTGATCTGCTCACGGACGTTGAAGTAGCCCTCGCGAGATCCGCTTTGATCATCCCGCAACGTCTCTCGAACAGCGCGGAACATCTCCCGCAAAGCCACTGTTTTAGTCCTGTGGTCCGTCTCCAGCCTGTCAGAGATAAAATCCTCGCGCCGCACGATTTCGGTCAGAAATGTCGAGCTAGACTTGTCACGCTGCTGATATCCGTAAATCGATTGCGCGAAATCCCCAAAAACCGTGATGCCGCAGCTGGAATCCAGCAACGACACCAGTGCTTCGCAAAGTTCTTTTCGGTCGCCCACGAGGTCCTGTGCTTCGTCGATTATGACGTGTTCCAGCTGACCAATCGCATCTGCGACAAGCGGGTCGTCTGACCTCAGAAGTCGAGCCGCAGCTTGGATGGTGGCGTCATAACCACCCGGAAAGGTAGAATTCGAGGCCGTAAGCATTCGCGCGGCGAAGGAGTCGAACGTACGGATCTGCAGTGCTCCCACATTTGGCACATCCTGCAATCGTTGGGCAATGCGAGCTCTCAGCTCGGCAACTGCAACGCGAGTGAAACTGAGAAGCAATATGCGTGACGGTGCAAGGCCCTCGTTCTGTACAAGCGCAATGACCCGTTCGCAGGCAGCGTGAGTCTTGCCTGCACCAGGTCCGGCTTCAACAACCATGCGAGACCCAGCGGCCGCTTTTGCCACACGCAGTTGGCTTGTATCGGGGGCAGAGGTGGACTCGGTGCTTGATGCATTATCCGCAACTCCGAACCAATCATTAATGAAAGCGACATTCACTTCGCTCGTTGACCACTCCAGGGTCACAGGATCAAACACGCCGCTCAATGTTAGCGCTCTGCGAAGCGCTGAAGTCATTGCACCATCGCTGGTCCATCGTCCCTTCGGAGAAAGAGCGGGTGCTCCGGTCAGGACAGTCGGGCCTTCGAAGGAGTCGAGAAAATCGATCAGAGTCTCGGTCGCGGTCTCATCAACTTCTGGTACCAAGTGTTCAGAACCCGCGCCGCTCTCGATACGATGATCTCCTATCGCAACGACCTTGCCGTCAGGCAGCGATACACGACGTACGGGCAAAGCCACGAGGACTGGCTCGCCAAGTGTTGTTCCGAAACCGACGTCCTTGATCTCACACAGCGTATCGATCACGCTTTCTACCAGTGCCGAGGCTTCTGAACGGTCTGGTCCCTCAATAAACTGCTGAACCCATTCCACCACAGCAATCCGACTGACGCCACGGCGGGCGCTTACGACACGGCGCACCAGATCCGCAATCGCTCTTCTGGTGCGAGGTCCGGACCCCGATGGTATACGAAGGCCGGTGATCAAAGTAGGTTCAATGTTCACAGAGTGCCTCGCAAAGTACCACAGGAAGATGATTGACATTCAATTGATTAGCAGTCAACCTTATCACGGATATATCGCGCCGTGAAATTCTTTTTGGAGCTAAGACTCGGCAGCAGAGTTGCGAGTTCGGGAAATACAAATGCATATCGGCAATTCGCTAAAAGACAGACATGAGGCACTTGCCGATCATTTCGCAGACCTTGCCGGTGCGCGAGACCAGCTTCCTCTTTTTGCAATTGAGCATGGCCTTGACGAAGCCGCACTGGAAGAGCTGAGAACGGCAGTCTCTGGTCAGCTTGAAGCCGATCCCCAGCTACAAGGAGCTGCGTGGTCCTGGAGCTATCTGCCACTTCTCGTCATGGCCACTGAGGTGGGTTACCGGTACCGTGGAACGGGTACCGATTTCTGGCCGGTCTTGGCTCAGGAGCTCGGCGTGGAAGCCGGGTCGGCGTTCCGTTCAGGATTGTCCCGCTTGTTTGATCTGGGACATCGGAGTTTTCGACTGGCAAGGCCGGGTGAGAGTCCTTGGGAGCGTCATTTCCCACATATCGCTTGGCCGATTGGTAACGCTCTGGTTCCGCTGGAGATACAGCCGCAGTTGACGGATGCCCTGAGACGATCCGTTAGAGCGGGGATCTCGGCGGAAAACATGGATGGCCTGCTTGAGTATCTCAAGATGCTGGCTGCCGGGCATGCCAGTCGTCGCTTCGAGAACTGGTTGCAGCAAGAAGATATTGCTGCAGAGGTCATGCGGCGTCTTCTTGCGCCAGATGCAGAAGGCTGGCTTTCTCAGGGTATCCTGCAGCGGATTGACAATGACATAAGGAAAGACCTCAGTTCACATCGCGCAATTTCGGAAGCGCGCAAGGCTGCAGCAAGAAGATCAGCTCGTGTTACCGCGACTGTGCCGTCTCAATTCGTAATGACGCTTGTTGACAGCGTGCCGAAGCAGCTTCTGGTCAGAGGGCCTGCGCTGCCGTCCCAATCGCGTGGTGAGGTGATCGCCGCGTTGCGTATTCAGGGAGACCGGATAAGGGCTGCAGGAAGCGATCAGACCATCGCGCTCCGTTCATTTCTCGCCGGTGGGGAAATCGGGCTTGGCAAGTTCACCGGAATGCCTACCGACCCTCTATCCCGTGGCGATGCAGCACATGTCGAGCAAGGTCCCGCTTATGAGGCGCTTGAGAGTTTGCAGCCTCTGCAATCGGCTTTCTTCCTCATCGAGCGGGGCGAACGGACTGCCCGCACCATCTTTCCGGACGAAGCCCTTGCTCCAAATGCCTCAATGATCCAATTGCTGCGGATCGACCACGATGGCACGCCAGAGTTTCGTTGGCTTGAGACATCTTCGGGAGCTGATGTCGAACTGCTGCGACGAAATGGATTCAAGGTTTCCGATAAGGCACCGTCGCGACGACTTCTCGGTCTGCTAATGTCGGGCGCTCAAAACAGTTTTCTGCGTGGCGTTCCAGTACTTGCCGCGCAGAGCTTGACACATCGAACATTGCTGCTCGACGGGGTTCAGCCTGCCAGCGAAACGCTCCGAATCCAAGAGGATGACTGGTCCGTTTTTGAGCCTGGTGTAGGCAGGCATTGGGTTGGACCTGCAGATGGCGATGACCATGATCGAGTTGAGTTCGAAGTTGTCGAGCCACCCGACCTGGAGCCCGCGTCGATCAGTATTTTTCCCGCCAACGCCAACATCTCCGATCTGGAGGCTGGGCGGTTGGAAATCAGGGTTACGGCACCGCTCAATCTTGAGGAGGTCCCGGTAAGGCTACGTCTCCGATCGGCCGAGGAACCCGAGGTGATTTCCGAGGGTGTCATTGACCGACTTCCGGCTCGAATAACTGGGCATTCACCCCTAATTCGAGCGCTGCGGGCGCAGCTGGCTGAAGGCTCCGCGGGCCTTTCCGACCTGCGCCTGACAGTCAATGTTCATGGTCTTATGCAACTCAGCATTTCGCTTCCTCCAATGCGCCGCGAATTTCACCATGATACTGACTTGGATCATTGGATCAGTACAAATGAAGATGGCAGGGTTTTGCCTTCCATGGTTGCAACCCTGCAGTCTCCGATCCCGCGTACGTCAGAAATCGTCCCTGCAGGCACTCGGCTTATTCTCCCCGATACCACAGATCACGGGGCGCTAGCGTCAGGCCTGATCATCTCAGAGAGGTCAGAGTTTCACATTGGTATGCACGAAGCCGATTCTATCTCAATTCCTGCGTTTTTGCGAGAAGCAAGCTCGCGGAACAACGGCGTTGGCCTGATTGATCTCGCGCGTGCCAATGTTGCATGGCAACTGGCCCAAGCGAGCGATCAATTCGGTAACTGGCGACGCTGGTCGGTTGTTGAAGCTCTGGAAGAAACACTGATCGACTTGCTCTGTGGCGTGGCATGGCGCAAGCTCGAATCCGGCATCGATCTTTCGATCCTGTCTCAACACGGCGCATTTTTGAGAAGTGCTGAGGCACTCGGTCTCGTTTCAGGCGAGGATCTGCCAGAGATCAAATCCAATTCGGACCAGCTTTTTCTTCGGGACCGGCTGATCGCACGTCTGAGGGAAACGGTACCCGATATAACCGACGCGCTGGCCCGGTTGGACGACGAACTTGCTGGCGACCTCGATCTCGCGGTCATCGATGCATATGAGGATCTGCGTAGACACGTACAAGCCAGCGGCCGTGAAGCATTCGAAGAAGTCGACATGGCCCGTTCCCCGACGACATGGCGCAAGGCGTTGGAGCGGGCTCGGGACATCCCGCTTCTACCAATGTTCAGGCACCTTATCCTGCCAGAAGCGCGGTGGAAGGCACTGATGAACACTTGGTATGCTGAACTTACCGAGGATGATCTTGTGGATCTGCTCGACACCTGCCACGTCGATGCCTTCCGACGGCCGGGGCTTAGATGGCTTGGTAGGGCCGAATTGCGGACAATGCTGCAATTGTGGCTTTCGCCGCGAGCGATGATCGAAGCAGATGAGTGGCCCCGATTTCTGGCAAAGGGCCTTTCAGACATACAGACCAGTCGCGCTGTCCGCTACGTTGCACTCCGCCGAAAACTGGCTCTGTTGGACATGCCCGACGGGAGCCCAATGTAATGGATCAATATCTGCGGTTCATAAACGGACTACAGGCTCTACGTCGCAAAACATCCGCGCTTGGCATTGGCTTGGGAGGCGCTCTCGGTGTCGCCGCCGACCCGTTACCTCATCAGCTTGCAACTGTACGCCGGGTGCTGGGCGACAGCCATATTCGGCATTTGCTGTCTGACGAGGTCGGCCTCGGGAAGACAGTCCAGGCACTGATGATAATCAATGCCTTGCGATGGCAAGATCCGTCGCACAGAACTCTCGTGATCGCACCGGACAACCTCTTGTCCCAATGGCAAGAGGAGGCTTGGATTCGTGGTCATGTAATGCCCGCGATAGCCGGGACCATTGACGGAAGCGATGACGAGACTTCGCCAATCACGTTGGCCAGACCGCGTGATCTTATGACTCGAACTGGACAGGAAGCACGTACTATTAGCGCTGACCCTACTGTCTTCGATTTGCTGATCGTGGACGAGCCGCAAACCATGCCACGTGATGCAATCCAGTTCGTGTCGCAAGTTGCGGACGAGTTTCGACAGGTGCTGGTACTGTCGGCCACACCCCGACTTGGCGATCCCTCGTGGCGCGATCCCATTCTGCGGATGATCGAACCTGAAGCTGCCTTTCGCGCCAGAATCGAGGGCCGACCGCTTGACGAGATTCTGGAAGATCGCGAGGCGCAGGCCATTTTAGAGTTACGCAACCCGGAGGATTTGCTCGAAAGAACCAATGGCTTTGTTCGAGCAGGGGCGGGACGGCGGGTAATACGAAACGGACGCGCAGATTGGGGCGAATACCTTCCTCAACGAAGGAACCACGAAATCCGAATTCAGCCTTTGGCGCCGGAGCGGTTGCGATTTGAAATTGCCGGTATGCTTCTCCAGGACGCCGATCCCGAGCAGGGACTTCAAGGTTCGGCATGGACGTCAGCCAAAGCTCTTCAGCGAAGCGCAAGGGCTGCGCGTACGGTCTTGGCTGATTTGACCACGCGTGGCGGCACTCTCGGCAAGATGGCGGAAGAGGCGCGTATTGCTTCGCTCGAGAACCCTGGAGACAGCCGCCTGGACGCGCTCCTCGACATTCTCTCAGCTCAGTGGGGCGGGAATCCGGACAAGGCGTTTATCATTGTATGTGGTGACAACCCGACCATCGATATGCTGAGGACAGCGCTGCCTCGCTACTTTCCCGATCTTGCGGATGCGATCTCGGTCTTGCGCCGTCCCGCTTCGACTGACGTCGAAGGCGTGACCAACCTGAGAGAAATTCAAGAGACACTTGCTCCTATGCTGTCCGGGGACAGCCGCCTGTTACTTGTGGGGGATTGGGTGCAAGCAGGGCTCAATCTTCATCACGCCGCACAAGGCATAATCTTTTTCTCTCTGCCTTGGGAGGTTGACAGTATTGATCAGTTGATCGGTCGAGTCGACCGGCTCCGTTCCACAGGTGATAGAAAGGGGGCCAAGCGTACAATTGAGATTTGGCGGATCCTGCTTGAAGGTTCGCAAGAAGCAGCAATTGCCGACTTGGTCTCGGCCCTTGGAGTTTTCGATTCACCTCTTCCTCCATTATCGCCATCCGAGTTGACTGAGGTTCAAGCTTCACTAGGCCAAGCTGCTATCAAACGCCAAACAACTCGTGGCGTATCACCGCTCGCTGGTAAGGGGACAGGTCTGCAAACTCGCTTTGCGTCAGCTGATCCCTTCACACTGAGGCGGGCGTCGTCAGAATACGAAAGTTGGCATGAGCGGCCGTGCCCAGCTCCCGCAATGATGAATGATCGAGCGCGTCCAAATGATACGCCGATACGCAAGGAAGAGCGCGCAATAGGCGCATGGCTCAGGGCAATCTCGAGTTCGACCGATTTCGATGTGGGAGGTCGTGTCGACAAGGAGGACGGATACGGCTTCCAGACAATCTGGTATCACGGAGTTGGCGAGAGGGGGCGTGCAGGTGACAGCCCATTCTTGCTGCCGGGAGCGTCTCGGGACAACTGGATGACGGGGCATGTGCCTTTCATTTATCGGCGTTCAGCAATTACCGCTCCTCCGCGCAAGGGCGTTTTCACTGATGATGGCGAGCGATCCGCCGAGGGTTCGAAATCCGCTCGCCCACTGCATTTTCTCGATCATGGGGGCGATTTGCATGACGCTTTGGTGCACGGTTACTCGACCGGCGTCATGGAACAATTTGGACCCACGAAGCCAGTTGTCCAGACGAGCGTGCGGCTTCCAGAAGGGCATCCAGCACGGGATATCGGGCCGATCGTAATAGCGACTTTCGTTAGTCTGGATCCCTTTCCCGACGAGCTTCTGCCGCCACTTTGGTCGCCCGCTGCAAATGAGATCCTGGCGTCAGCACCGACCGAAGCTCAAAGAAAGTCGCTGACCGCCGACCGTCGGCGTTTGCAGGTCATGTTGCGTGCAATTCAGCGCAGGGTGCGGCTTGAAGTGCCGGCGCAAATGTTGCGCATCGGCTCCGTCAAAGGGAAGGATGGCTGGACCGGATTATCGACTGAGCAAGTTGATCTTTGCCTGCAG
The DNA here is from genome assembly GCF_014205685.1 of Paenochrobactrum gallinarii. Classification (GTDB taxonomy): domain Bacteria; phylum Pseudomonadota; class Alphaproteobacteria; order Rhizobiales; family Rhizobiaceae; genus Paenochrobactrum; species Paenochrobactrum gallinarii. Next base: position 1,959 of record NZ_JACIIU010000028.1, on the reverse strand, counting down.
CCGTTAACATCGTCGACCAAAAATGCAGTAGCTCGAGGGAAAACGCCACGATCCGCTCTTGAGAAGCCAGAGGTTACGCGCGCAGTGAGGTCTAGCCAGCTCAGTCAACTCAATACAGAGGCGACGCGTTATCAATCTGAGGCTTTGCAGCGCTCCCGTCCCGCTCTTGAGTACCTCGCCATGCAAATCTTCGGACACTTCCAAGCCGAGATTCTAAACAGGGAACTGGCACTTGAACGTCGTAGAAGCTCTCCGCCCGAAAGTGGACCAGTAGAGCTTTGGCAGGGTCAGGTAGCAGCGTTGGAGCGCTCACTATCAATGGCGCGGGTCATGAGTGCTGAGGCATCAGCTTATATACAAGAATATGGTTCAGGAAGGATGCTTCCAAAGTCTCCGCAGCCTTTTAGCATCTTGCTAGCGCTCATCACTGACACCTAGTCCACAACATTCGCAAAGCCGAAATTCAGCGCCTATTGGCGACAGCCTTGCCGCCCTCCGGTCTCGCGAATGTCCCGTTTTTCTGCCGATGGCCACTGAATTCATTGCGCGCTCGGCCACACTCTAATAATTGAATCTCAATGTATGTTTTGCGGAAGTGGTAACGGAAAGGATTTTGGAATGGCAGGTAAGGTAATCAAGATTGAGCGGCTTTCACCAAGGGATGGCGCAGTTGAAGAACCAGAATTAAGTGCGAAAGGCTATTGCCTCGGAGATCCGAAATTTGGGGCAGAAAAGCATCATGCCAAAAATGCTGTTTTCGCGAAAACGCTGGACGAGGCGGCGGAACTTGTTTCTGCAGGTTTCTCGCTGCGGATGGTGGGTAACGGGAAGCGGGCGTCACTTGTTTCTCCGAAGAGCTTGCGCATTGTTCGCGACTAGTTGGCAGTAGGCACTGCAGACGCGAGCTTGGTCCTGCGCGAGGTCGAATTTGCCGGACTTTGAGCGGCTGACCGAGGAAGCCGCGGTCTCCGGTGCGATCATGCTGGCATGGGTGCGCGTGCATTTCTTCTTAAAGCGTCTTGAGAGGCGATGGATACCACCCACTAGAAGAGTTGGATTGTAGGCGCATTTGAGGCTCTTGGGACGTCGGACTATATTTGAAGATAATAAGTTCAATGGCTTAGGGGGTAGAGAAGGTTCGACGCCAGTCCCGCTCCCTCCGCCACCATCACCATTGCGAACTTGTTCAGACCACCGGTGGAGCGGCGAATTTCTCCTGTTTTCAAAGGGGTTTGCCGGGTGGGTGCGAACCGCTGAGACCCCGGCATGCAGCGATTTCCGTCTCTGAATGGCCTCTCGTCTCTGGTCGGGCGAACCGTGCCGATTTCGGTTCGGTCGAAGTTTTCCTCGCTTTTCCAATGGCCTGACTCGCGAACCCGCCAAAACTGCGCGCCCTGTTTCCATCGCTATCGAGTGAAACAGAGACCGAACATGCAGGAGGCGTAGCCCATGTGGACGATGGCCGAATGGCGCGTAGCGGTGGCGGATCAATCGGTGACGGGCTCGGCGAAGCCATTGATGACAAACACACATCGCGGGTCTAGCTTGGCGGCATGGCGAGGGGGCCCTGGACCGATGAAGAAAACGACCTGATCGTCGCGGATTTTCTTCGCGATGCTGGCCGACGACATCGCGGGGCGCCGCTACAGCAAGGCCGAGCATCGCCGAGCGCTCTTGCCGCTTCTGAACGAACGGTCGGAGGGATCGGTCGAGTTCAAACACCAGAACATCAGCGCGGTTCTGAAGGGCCTTGACGAAGATGGACTGGCAGTCCAAGTGAGGGTTGGTTACGCTTCAAGGCCAACGATCCAATGGATGTCGATGTCCAAAAAATGCTTTTGGTGCAATGAGTAAGAAAAAAGTCTGGTCTTGCCTCGGTTTCGTTCCGGTCTTTTTGAGAGCATTATTTGTTATCAAGGAGACCATATATGTCATTAAAGCATAGTGATGAATTTAAGC
>NZ_JACIIU010000027.1 GCF_014205685.1 Paenochrobactrum gallinarii | reverse complement strand
CTGTTCACTCAAATGTTAACAGAAAATCCCTCCATTTTATCGGGGCAAGTCCAGTCGAATGAGTTCACAATAAAATTGGCTCTATGATGGGACCTGATCAAACAATTGTCTTTATTGAGTGTTTTTTTTGATTTTTAGGTTTTGACAGCGAGAGGCTTATTATGAGCGATCTTTTCTTGCTTTCAGATGCTGCATGGAATGTAATCGAACCACATTTACCCAAGAACCAGCCCGGAGCTCGACGAGACGATGATCGGCGTGTGATTTCTGGTATCTTGCATGCTCTCAAGGTCGGATGTCGCTGGCGTGCTGTTCCGGCCGAATACGGCCCTGCAAACCGTCTACAGCCGATATCACCGTTGGGCACAAGGCAAAAAAGGGGGCGTGGACGCATGCGATTGGCACGTCGCGCGGTGGAAGAACAAGCAAAATCAATTGCTTGGCCAATAATTGCGGCAGACCGGTCTCTTTCAGCTTAACACCGGGGAATATCGCCGACATTAAAACGCAGTTCCATTATTAGAGGTCGCTCGCCCCACCAAGCCTCTGTTAGCCGACACGGCATATGACGTTGATAGTCATCGAGGCTGGCTCGATAATGCCCGCATCAAGGCTTGTCATTCCCTCTTCGCGAGCGCGAAAGAAACCTTATCCTTTAGATTGTAGCGCATATAAGCGTAGAAATGTCATCGAACGGCTTTTCTGCAGGCTCAAAAACTTGCGACGCATTACAACGAGATGTGATCGCCTCGCAATAAACTATCTCGCCGCCATTGCTCTTGTTTTTGCAATCTTCGCATGGAGGCAATTGAGTCCCCATCCTAGAGTGTAAAATCAAGATAGCCCCTGAATTTCATTGTTCTCGTTGAGGCTAATATGTTCAGCTGCCGGCACGCGCGGCAGACCCGGCATGGTCATAATGCTTCCACAGATAACCACAATGAAGCCTGCACCAGCAGAGAGTTTTACTTCTCGCACAGGAATGATATGCCCTGACGGTGCGCCAAGTGCCGTTGGATCAGCTGAAAAACTATATTGTGTTTTCGCCATACAAACCGGCAGATCACCAAATCCGGCCGCCTGCCACTGTTCCAATTGCTTCAGCACAGCCGGATCAGCGCTCACATCAGCTGCACCATAAATTTCACGCGCAACCTTTTGCACTTTCTCCCACAACGGCAGCTGATCATCATAGAGCAATTGCAGCTGAGCTTCATTTTGATCCGCTAATTTTGCAACAGCATGAGCCAATTCTTCTGCACCTGCACCACCTTCTGACCAATGCCGGCACAAAATAGCCTGCACACCGAGATTTTCACAAACCTCGTTCAGCACCGCAATTTCAGACTCAGTATCAGTCACAAAATGGTTGATTGCCACCACAACAGGCAATCCGAATTTTTGCACATTTTGAATATGGCGAATGAGATTAACGCTACCTTTTTTTAAGGCCTGCGTATTTTCTGCAGCAAGCTCGCTCTTAGCAACACCACCATTCATTTTCAGGGCGCGGATTGTAGCAACAACCACCACCGCATCAGGGCTCAGTCCAGCCTTGCGGCATTTAATATTGAAGAACTTTTCCGCACCGAGATCTGCACCAAATCCGGCTTCAGTGACCACATAATCACCCAGTGCCAACGCTGTTTTTGTTGCAATCACACTGTTGCAACCATGCGCGATATTGGCAAATGGCCCACCATGAATCAGCACCGGATTATTCTCGATGGTCTGCACCAGATTGGGTTGCAAAGCATCTTTAAGCAGAGCGGTCATTGCGCCATCGGCTTTCAGATCAGCTGCGGTTATCGGCTGCTTATCCAGATTATAACCGACAATAATACGCGCCAAACGCGCTTTTAAATCACTCAGATCTTCAGCCAGACAAAGAATAGCCATCACTTCAGAAGCAACAGAAATGTCAAAGCCGGTTTCGCGCGGATAACCATTCGAAGGCCCGCCCAAAGCAACTGTAATATCACGCAATGCACGATCGTTCATATCAACCACACGGCGCCAGGTTACGCGCCTTGTGTCAAATCTTAAATCATTACCCCAGTGGATATGATTATCGATCATGGCAGCCAGCAGATTATTGGCACTGCTAATTGCGTGGAAATCGCCGGTAAAATGCAGGTTGATATCTTCCATCGGAATGACTTGCGAATAACCTCCACCAGCGGCACCGCCTTTCATACCGAAATTAGGTCCGAGACTCGGCTCACGTAAGCATATGACTGCTTTTTTACCAATCCGGTTTAACGCATCACCAAGCCCAACGGATGTGGTGGTTTTGCCCTCACCTGCCGGTGTCGGATTTATGGAAGTGACCAACACCAGCTTGCCACGCGGTGCTTGTTTTAAGCGATTGACCACCGCATGGGTCAGTTTTGCCTTATCGTGCCCATAAGGCAAATAATCATCTGCCACCAGATCCAGCTTCGCGGCTATTTTTGTGATAGGTAGTTTATGAGCAGCGCGCGCGATTTCGATATCAGACTTCATTGAACACTCCAGTGGCAAACAGCTTTTCTTAGTCATAACCAATCAAAACTGATTTTCACAACGGCATTCTGTCACGCGTGCCACTCATCCCGCTTTTTTAAAACTACCAGATTTCAGTGATAGGCTTATCGCAATATATTTATTAATAATATCGACAATATAACGACTACGGACTGTATATATAATTAATAAAAACAAGATTGTGGCTATGTATTCTATGAAAAATGGTTTGAAACTTCTGGCACTGACAACAGCATTGGTAGTACCAAGCCTTATTTATTTACAGAATGCCCATGCCAATTCACCTTCAGCCGATGAAGAATATCATGCCGATTGGGGACTTGATATGATCAATGCCCTGCCAGCCTATTTAAAAGGCTATACCGGTAAAGGCATTGTCGTTGCGGTGATCGATTCAGGCCTCGACATCAATCATCCTGAATATGCCGGTCGTGTTTCACCATACCTGTTTAATTTCGGCAATGATCAGGACACTAATAATGTTTTCCCCGGCATTGATGATGACGGTTCATTCTCAGGTCACGGCGACCATGTAGCTGGCACTATCGGCGCTGGTCGTAATGGATTTGGTATGCAGGGCGTTGCCTATGACTCTATCTTGATGCCTTTGCGCGCCATTGGAATAGAGGGGCGTAACGAAGACTGGGTTCCTGATAACCAAGCCCTCATCTACGCGGCAAACAATGGCGCAAAGGTTATTAATGGCAGTTATGGGCCAAACACTTATCCAAATAAAATACTCCCGGACGGAGCGATAAATAACAATTATGCAGTGTTAGATTACCAGCCGGTCTTTGAAAGCATATACCAGCTAAAACAAACCTATCATGCAATGAAACATGCCGCTGACAAAGATGTCGTTATGGTTTTTGCAGCAGGCAACTCGCGTCTGGATCAGCCCGGTGAATATACAGAGATGCCTTTGGGCAGCGGCATGTATCCGCTGATCACCCGCGATTACATTAACAACGGAAAAATCCGCCTTGTGGATATTCAAGCGGATAGTTTCGATCCAGACGACCCCAATTCCTATGATTTTACAGACCTCAATGATCCGGCGCTTGACGGGCTGGATTTCTCCGATCTTAAAGGATCACTCATAGTTGTTGTCTCGGTAGATCGTCATGGCAATCTCGCGCCATATACTAATGAATGTGGCGATGCTGCTGAATGGTGCATCGCGGCTCCGGGCGGCTCGATGTATGTTAATGAAGAGGACGGCATTTATTCGACCTGGCCGCAGGGCGACCCTACTAATAATTATCTCAATTACAAATATCTCCAAGGCACATCCATGGCATCGCCGCATGTTGCCGGTGCTGCCGCTGTGGTACGTTCCGCATTTCCATATATGAATGCACGCCAAACTATTGAAACCATTCTGACAACCACAACCAAAGCCGGTTTTGCAGATCAGGATAAATTCGGCCAGGGCTTGCTTAATCTGGGAGCTGCGATCGATGGCCCGATGGCATTCCGATACACTGGTGTTTTTGATGTCGATACGAAGGGCTATTCGTCCATCTGGTCAAACTCCATTTCCGGTATCGGCGATCTGACCAAACGCGGCGATGGAATTTTGGTTCTTAACGGCCAAAACACCTATCAAGGGCCAACCAATATTGTTGGCGGCAGTCTGGAAGTAAATGGCAGCATTACCTCGACAACGCATGTCTCACAAACTGGCCAACTGGCCGGTAGCGGCACGGTCGCAGATTTAACGCTGGCACAAGGCGGCAAAGTTTCTCCCGGCAGTACGCTTAAGCCTGAACAGGCCATCGGCACATTAACTGTGAATGCAAACTTTGATCAGCAAGCCGGCTCTGCCTATCTCGCAGGTTTGTCAGCAAATGCCGGTGCCGATCAGATCATCGTCAACGGCACTGCACAATTAAACGATCAGGCATCACTGGAGCTTGTTCGTCAAGGTGCCGGACGTGGCAGCGCGGCTGCCCGCTATACTTTAATGACAGCATCGGGCGGTGTAAGCGGCACCTATGGCAGCTTAAACGGCAGCCTGATTTCCGACACACCATTTATTAATTTCTCATTGGACTATGATGCCAATCATGTGTTCCTCGATAGTAGCCGTTCCGATGTGGCATTTGCCGACATAGCAGATACGCATAATCAATTCGCCACAGCAACAGCGCTTGAAAGTCAGGGCGAAGGTGGTGCCTTATATGACCATATGTTGTTTCTGAACGAGCAAGAAGCACGGCAAGCCTATGATCAGTTGTCAGGCGAAGCCTATGCTTCCATACAATCATCACTCATCAACAACAGCGCCTATACACGCTCGGCTACTTACGATCAGCTTTCAAGAGGCTTTGCCAAAGGCCTGCGCACCTCTGAAACCTATCAAAGCCAGCCTAATTTCTGGGCACATGGCTTTGGTGAATGGTCAAAACAATCCGGCAACAGCAATGCAGCCGCAACCAAAACCAGCCTTGGCGGTTTCTTAAGCGGCATTGACATGCAAGCCTTCGACAATTGGCGTTGGGGTGTAATGGCCGGTTATAGCCACATGAACTTCCGTCTCAACGAGCGCATGTCTTCTGGTAAAAGTGATGATTACACTATCGGCACCTATGCCGGCACCGAAACAAGCCTTGCACAAGGTACACTCGCCTTCCGTTCGGGGCTTGCCTATAGCTGGCATAATATTGATATGAACCGAAATGTCGCTTTTGCTGGCTTTGATGACAAATTAACTGCTGACTATAAAGCTGGTACATTCCAGATTTATGGCGAGTTGGGTTACAAACATCAGGCGAATGAGAAGATCGCCATCGAACCATATGCCAATCTTGCTTATGTGCATTTGCAAACAGATGCGTTTACTGAAAAAGATCGTAATGGCGCAGCTTTGAATGTACACAAGAGTTCAATGGATACGGTTCTTTCATCCATTGGCTTGCGTGTGAGCGCAGAGCTTAATCAGGAGGTTATCCCTGTCAAAGCCCGTGCAGACATTGCATGGCGCCATGCCTTTGCAGACGTTACGCCAGTATCAAAAGCACAATTTGCAGGCGCTGATGCTTTTGCCATCAATGGCACAACCATCGGCCGCAACACAGCCCTGATTTCCGCCGGACTTGACTTCCAATTGGAAAAAAATGCCTTACTTGGCATTTCCTATCAGGGACAATTCGGCTCCGGCATCACGCAAAATGGCGTGAATGCCAAACTGAATATTAAATTCTAATCTGAGTTTGAAATAAATTGAGCCCCGTTTCGGGGCTCAATCATATCAATAAAGCTGTTATCTTCAGACGGATGGCTTTTCTGCTACCAGAATAAAGCGGCTATAAACGCGCGTGCGAAGATTATTCCGCAAACCACATGTGCGTCTTTGTGCCTGCGCAATCGGATCATGCGGCAATCGCTTGATAGAATTGAAACCTGCAGCTTCCAGCATCGGTGCCAGGCGCTCAAAGGTTAGCCCTTCACCAAACGGCAACCGCTCCATGATTGTTGCATGACGTTCGCTAATTGGCCCGTCATAATATTCATCCGGTGAAATTTTGTCCCACAGCGCCAACAGTCGCGCAGCCCACCGACCTGATGCTTGCGGTTTTGCCCAATCACCATCATAAATCAAAATACGGCCACCGGGACGCAATATGCGGAACCAATCAGCAAATGCTACCTCCGGCTCCACCAATGTCCAAACCAGATGGCGGCACAAAATAGCATCATAGCTGTCTGCCGGTTCCATCGTTTGAGCAGCATCAGCCAACAAAAAGCGCAAGCGGTCTTTGCCCGCATGTTTTAAGCGTGCGACCGCAAGCATATCTTCAGAAAAATCAAGCGCTGTCACATCGTGGCCGAGATCATGCACCAGCCTTGTCACTTCGCCGGTGCCGCAGGCCAGTTCCAACACACGTTTTGGCGTCTCTCCCAAATGATCACGCATCGGCTGTGCCCATGCTTCCGCTTCCAGACCTTTTTCAATTTTGTGACCAAAAGCCCGATCAAAACTTTTTGAGCGTTGCGACCAGTAATCACGAATATCTTCTTTCAGATCGTAATTGCTGCTCATTACGGGCGGTTCTCTGCAATGATTTTTTCAAAACGATCACGGGCTCGCTTTGGCATATCTTCTGCAAAAACCGGTGCAGGTGCATTTTCGCCCACTTCAATCAGCATCACCATGCCCATGCCATAGTGCGGCGAGCATTTAATCGCATAGCTACCTTCGACCGGCAGACTGATAGTGAAATCTTCTTCATTGATTTTGGATTTAAAGCCTTCTGCCCCTTCAGGGATCATACCATCAATCGTTGCCGCATTGTGACCTGCGTGGGACTTCACGAATTTAACAGAGTCACCCGGTGCAATTTTCAAATATTCAGGCTCGTAAATCATCGAACCATGCTCATTGCGGTTGTACATTTTCACTTCCCATGTTTCGGCAAGTGCAGGAGATGCAATCAGACTAACCAGCAAGGCGGCAACGAGTTTCATCAATTCTGTTCCTCTAAATGGTGAAAGCGGAAAATCATACTATCGTCGGCGCAGTCATGCAGCGGCCTTGCGCCAACACGGAAAATGCCGGAAATGCGCTCAGGCGTCAGCACTTCGGCGGGCTTGCCGCAAGCAATCATCCGGCCGCCATCCATCACAGCCAAACGGTCACACGCCATGGCCTGATTAAGATCATGCAAAGCCATCACCACTGTCACCTGCAATGAGCTAACAAGGCGCAACAATGCCAGCTGATGATGGATGTCCAGATGGTTGGTCGGCTCATCAAGAATTAAAAGTTTGGGGCGTTGTGCCAAAGCGCGCGCAATATGGACGCGCTGCCTTTCACCGCCTGATAAGGTCGCCCAATCATTATCCGCCATATGCAGCATATCGACAGCACATAAAGCTTCATCAACGATTGCAAGATCTTGCGCGCCATAGGGTGAGAGCGCCGACAACCAAGGTGTACGGCCAAGCTCCACCACATCGCGCACGCGCAATGCTTCTGATGTTTCGGCAATTTGTTCAACCAAAGCAATGCGTTGCGCAATTTCACGGCGCGTCAGGCGCTTCAGCGGCACATCATCAACTATGACTTGCCCCTGCGCCCGTGGCAAAAGCCCTGCCAACAAACGCAACAAGGTAGATTTACCCGAGCCATTAGGCCCGATCAGCCCGAAGCTTTCGCCCGCTCTGACCTCAAAGGAAACATCAGAAACAATCTGTTTGCCACCGGATGCCCAGCCAAGTTTTTCCACAGCCAGCCTCATATGCGCCTCCGGTTGCTGATAAGGATCAAAGCAAAACCAGGTGCACCAACAAGAGCTGTCACAACACCAATTGGCACCACCTGCCCCGGAATAAGTGTGCGCGAGGCAATATCAGCGGCAATCAAAAACACAGCACCCGCCAAGGCAGAGGCCGGAACCAACCGCCCATGACGCGGCCCCACGACGAAGCGCATAGCATGCGGAATAACAAGGCCAACAAAACCAATGGAACCAACGAGGCTGACCATGGTCGCCGTCATCAATGTTGTGGCACCGATCAGCACAATTTGCACCCGCCTTACGGCAATCCCCAATGAGGCAGCTGACGAAGCGCCAAAGGTGAAAGCATCCATTGCGCGGGTGAACCATAAGCAAACCAGAAAACCGAAAAAAGCGGCTGGAACAGCCAAAGTCACATCCGGCCAGCGCACGCCGGACAAATTGCCAAGCAGCCAAAACATGATGCCGCGCGCTTGTTCGGCATTGGCTGATTTTGCAATAAAAAACGAGGTCAAAGCATTAAAAAGCTGTGATCCGGCAATGCCGGCAAGCACCAGCTGGACCGAACCGCCACCTGCTGCGCGTGCCAGGGCTGCAACCAGCAAAAAGGCCAAGGCTGCACCGCTGAACGCACCAGCTGAAATGCCAATAGCTCCACCGCCGATACCAAGCACAGTCACTGCCACTGCACCCGTTGACGCACCGGCAGAAACACCGAGCAAATAAGGATCGGCCAAAGCATTGCGCACCAAAGATTGCAAAACCACACCCGACAATGCCAGCCCTGCACCACAAGCAGCCGCCACGAGTGTGCGCGGCAAGCGATACGACCAGATAATACCCTGATCAATGCGGTCAACCGGATAGGTTGCACCCCATAAATTATTGGCAAACACCGTTGCCACAGTTTCCAGCGGCAAAGGTGTTTCACCAACGACAACCCCGATCAGGATTGCCAAAATCAAAGCGGCAGCCCCCAGCAAGGTCCAAACCAGAACCCGCAAAAAAACAGAACGTCCCTGAGAAACCGAGGCTGCGCGCATGATCATTTCAGATCAAATCCGGCCAGCTTTTCAGCCAGCATTTCAAGGGCTGCAACATTGCGGATTGACGGATCCATTGCATGGCCGTTCATGATGATAATGCGGTTGTTTTTAACCGCATCCATCTGGCTGGCGACCGGATCATTTTTGAGGAATTCAAGCTTCTTCTCGACATCATCTGCCAGGAAGCGGCGGCGATCCATTTCTGCAATCACGATAACGTTCGGGTTAGCGCGTGCAATGGTTTCCCAACTGACAGTCGGCCATTCTTCATCGCTTTCAATAACATTGCGAAGGTTCAGCTTTTCCATCATATAGGCTGGTGCGCCCTTGCCACCGGCAACATATGGATCAACGTCCATTTCAGCCGATGAGAACCAGAACAAAGCAGTCGCATCGGAAAGGCCGAGCGCTTTAGCTTTTTCAGCAGCAGCGGCTTCACGTGCCTTCAGGTCGGCAACCAGTGTTTCACCTTTTTCAGGAACGTTAAAAATCTGCGAAAGCTCGTTCACGCTGGCATAAATATTCTCGATTTTGAACATTTCGCTGCGGGTGCCGTCGGAACCAACGCTGTTGTCTTTCTGCATGCAATCTGTCGCCAGAACATAGGTCGGAATGCCGACATCTTTGAAATGTTCGCGTGTTGCAATGATGCCCTGCGGGCCGATATGCCACTCATATTGCACGGTGACGAGTTCCGGCTTTTTAGCAACAATGGCTTCAAAGCTTGGATCATTGTCCGCAAGACGTTCAATCTTCGCATTCAGGTCTTTATATTCTGGCAGAACTTCGGTGAACCAAACGCCGGTTCCAACCACTTTGTCACCTAGACCAAGCGAATAAAGAATTTCTGTTGCAGCCTGACCAACACTGACAGTGCTTTTAGGTGCCGCATCGAAAGTCACATCGACGCCACAGTTTTTCAAAGTCAGGGGATAACTGGTTTCTGCCTGTGCAGGCAATGCAAAACAGACAGCAGTTAAAGCTGCCGCAATCAGTTTCTTATGAAACATGAACGTCTCCGGTTGATGAGGCGACCGGAAGACAGGGAGGGAATGCCTGCGCAAAAAACAGCATAATATCCAGCCTGAAGGGCTGTTATCGTGACACTGGCTATGGCTGACGTTTGAAAACGTCTGATGGCAAAATTCATACGACACCTCCCCAGACACCCCGTCCGGGCCGCGTTACAGTTTTTTGCCGGCAGGTCTCCTGACTGGCGTCTCGACACGTATAACGCCTTCCCATGACGTTGGTCACAGTGGCTTATTGTTGTACGCTTAACGCCTACAGTTGCGGGGGCAGTTCCGGTTCATCGACAAGCGATGGCGGATTCCCTTTTGATTCCTTACGGAAACCGACGATGAAGGTCTAGTCGAACATACCTGAACCTGCAAGTCATCATTGGCTGTCCCCACCTGTTTGACAGCTCGTAATGTTCAAAACTTCTTATTCATCCTCTACAGGAATTTTAAATAAGCTTTTAATCTACATAATCTGACATGATTTTTTACTTGCGGCAGCGGCTTTCACTCCTTAATCCATAAATCAGTTTATTAGGAATACAGAATTTAGAGGTTTTCAATGTCAGATCAGGCTCAATCTGCCGGTAACAAAGGACGCAAAGCGCTTCTTTGGGCAACCGTTGCAATCATCGTGGTGGCAGGTGGCGGCCTTGCAGGCTATAAATATAGTTTGCAAAATGCGATCAGTGGTCAGATCGAAAAACGTGGCGGCAAAGCAGAAAGCGTCTCGGCTGATTTCTTCGGTAATATTCATCTGAAGAATGTGTCATTGCCGCTGAAAAACGGACATGCAGTCAATATCGCAAGCTTTACTGGTCGTCCTGAAATTCTGTTTCTAAATGGCAAAGTCGAAGCTACCGGTATCACCACCGAGTTTGAGAATTTTAAAATCAACATACCGCATGTTGAGATCGAAGATGCTAATCTCAACCGTCAAATGCTGGCTGATGTTTTTGGTGGTGGCAGTGAACTGACGCCTGCGCAACGTGTTGAACGTTTCTCCGCCAAGAAAGTGCATCTTTCTGAAATTCAGGTCGAACAAGTCATGCTCGATACAAAGCAGACCACTGTTTATAAAAATCTCACCCTGAATGACGTGAAAAACGGCCAGATTGCCTCCATCAAACTTGATAGCGGCCAAGTGGATATGAATATGAATGTCCCGCAGGATGATGGTTCGACCAATGTTGAACCGATGACTGTGCTCATTGGTCTGACCGAAGGCAAGGATATTGATGCTGCTTTCATGACACGGTTTTACACCGAAAAAGCAGGCGCTGATAATAACGATATCAAGTCTGTCCAAGGCGCTTATTCAACCAAGGACATCACCTTTAAACTGCCGGATGCAACAGCTACGATTGCTGAAATCAAAAGCGCTGGTTTCTCCATGCGTCTGCCGGAAGTTCCTTTCCTCGAAATGATCAGGGAAATAGCAGCTGTTGAAAAAATTGATGATTTGGCTGAAGAAGAGCGCCGCGAAATTTTCCGCAAGCTGATTACAATTTACGAAGTGCTTGGCAAAGGTGATGCTGAAATTCTCGGCATCAAAATCACCCCAAAGGATGAGACAAAACCTTCCGGCACTATTGACAGCGTATCTATGACTTTCAACAAACAGGCATTTGATATGTCGTTGAAGGGCATGAATATCGGCACTGAAACAAACTATTTTAAATTAGACGAATTTTCATGGAACGGTTTTGACTATGCTTCCACGCTGGAAGCAGGTAAAAAACTCATCGAAGTTCCTGAAGATGAAATGGACAAGTTTCCATTTACAACTTTGATTCCGACTTTAGGAACAATACGCATTACCGGCATCGCTGCCGATTTACCTAATACTGAGAGCGATGACGAAGACAGCTTTGATTATTCTGAACTCGGAAACACCGACGAACCGGAAGACAGTGACGAGGCGACGGCAGAGGAAGAAAATCAAGATGAAGCTGAAGTGACAGCACCGGAAACCGAAGAGCCTGCCGAGGCAGAAGCCGGTGATACTGCTACTGAACAGAGCGATGTTGACAGTGCAAATGCCATTGGCGAGCAGAGTGAAGAGACGGAAGAAGATGCTGCTCCGGCCATACCTGCACGAGTGAAGTTCAAGGCAAAAAGTATGAGTTTTGCCATGCTTAATCCGGTCAACGGCATTCCGACAGACATTCAGATCACCTATGACGATCTGGATGTTCCGGTCCCGCAAGACAATGACAGCGTTTCACGTAAACTGCGCAGCCTTGGCATTGAGCGTTTTGTTCTCTCCTCCAATACACATATTCTGTGGGATGAACCAAGCGAAACGCTGCTCATTAAGGATATCTCTTATAAAGGTGATAAGCTTGGTTCGGTCGCATTGTCCGGTGCGATGGGTGGCATGACACGCGACTTTTTCTCCGGTGATAAAGCGCTGATGCAAATTGCGGCCTTTGGCTTAAAAGCCAAAGAAATCAATTTGCGCATCGAAGATAAAGGCATGATTGACACTGCCATCAAAATTGCAGCTCAGGAAAACGGTTCTACAGAAGAAGAAACACGTCAGCTGACAGCCTTGACCATTACGATGCTGGCAGCAGAACTTGCCGAAACGAGCCCGCAAATTCAGGAAGCTGTTAAAGTTCTGAACAACTTCATCGCCAATCCGAATATTTTCACTCTTTCGATCAAATCGAAAAATGAAAATGGTATCGGACCGTTTGAAATGCTGGCCGTGACGCAAAATCCGATGAGCTTGCTGGATAAGGTGAATATCACCGCAACTGCTGAGTAACAGCAGATCTGTTTAAAAACATTCGTCAATAAAAAGCCCGCTATGCGGGCTTTTTTTTATTGACCCTCAGTGTAGAAAGCATAAGGTTCCGCCACTTTCATCACCCTTATGCCCCGGAATGCCCTCATGATCATTCGTTCAAAGCCATCCTTCAAAGACATACTCTTTTCGATCAATGGCTCAATCATTCCGCGCATTATCTATCATCTTATTGCAGTTGCGGTCCTAAGCATCATCGCTGTACTCGCGGCGAAAGAATACCCGGGCATTTTTGTACAAATCAGCGCTATTCCGTTTACGCTGATCGGTATTGCACTTTCCGTTTTCATGAGCTTTCGCAACAATGCCTGCTATGACCGTTGGTGGGAGGGGCGAAAATTATGGGGCGAACTGATCATTGCCTGCCGCTCACTTGCGCGCCAAACCTCAAAGCTTGAGCAACAGGATAAAGAGTTTATTTATCGCAGACTATGCGCCTTCACGGCAGGTCTTTCTGCCCATACCCGTAAAACACCTGTCGATATTGCCATCAAACCATGGCTCGACATCAAAATGGATCTTGAAAGCCCGAACCTGTCCAATGATATTTTGGATCAAATCGGCGCACATCTATTAGAACTCACCGAAGCCGGAAAAATCAGCGCTATTCATTATTCTGTTTTAGAAGCACAACTAACCAGACTTTCACAAGTTCATGCCGGTTGTGACCGCATCATGCAGACGCCTGTTCCGTTTGCCTATTCACTTTTATTGCACCGCACTGCACTTATTTTTTGCGTCACACTACCCTTTGCATTGGCGGGATCGCTCGCATGGTGGACATTACTGCCGGTCCTGCTGGTCGCTTATACATTTTTCGGACTGGAAGCGCTTGGCCACCAGCTTGAAGACCCGTTTGGAAACGACCCGAATGCTCTGCCACTTGATACAATGCGCAGAACAATTGAGCGCGAACTGCTTTTCGCGCTAGGCGAAAAACCACTGCCGCCGCGCATAGAGCCTGTTGGCTATGTGTTGAAATAACCAGCTCCGTAAACCTATTTTAGACAAGTCTTGACTAACCAGCCATGCTTGATTATTTCTGGCTCAGCAGATGGAAAACCGCGATCTGCTTTTTCTTTTCATTATTATGAGTGCCGGGGCGTGCCAGCTCGCAGGTTAGGTATCTAGCTCAGGAGCCGACTATGTTCGTCTTATCGCCGGTCAAACGGCGCATTCTTTATGTTGCTGTTTTTGAAATTATTGCCATTGCTGCATCCACTGCATTGCTCATGTTGTTGAGCGGGAGTGATGTGCAAGGTTCGTTGCCGATTGCCACAGCCATTTCGCTGATCGCCGTTGCATGGAATTACACTTACAATCTTCTCTTCGAGAAAATGGAAGCTATGCGACAGAGCGAAGGCCGCACACTCATAACCCGTATTAGCCATGCATTTGGCTTCGAATTCGGCCTTTTTGTTATTATCATTCCAATTTACATGGCTTGGTATTCAGTTGGTTTTTGGAAAGCTTTTGAGATGGAAGCCGTGTTATTGCTGTTCTTCCTGATCTATACCTTCGTTTTCACCTATGTTTTCGACATGATTTTCTCATTGCCGAATTATAAAACACAGGCTGAAAAACTTTAAAAACTTAAAACCTTTGGCCAGATCATTAATAAGCCAGCAATTCAGCCACCAATGCTGAGGCTGGCTTTTTTAAGCTTTCCAAGATGGAATAATGATTGTGTTCCGGCTCCTCAACCAGTTTGACCGGCACCATCCCATCCCAAATCAAAGCCAGCAGACGTGATTGGCGTAAAAATTCCGGCCGCTCATTCGCCCCCACCCAGCAGGTCACCGGAATAGATGATAATGGCCGCAGCAATGCCGGACTTTGGCGCTCTGCCTCAAGATCGTCCAACTGTAATTTTTCATTCAGTCTGGTCTTTTGCAGTAAACGCAGATCATGCACACCACTGATGGATAAAACATTCTGAATACGATCTAAAACGCCTTTATCAAGCAAACTATCCTGACATATCATCCGTGTTACAAGATGGCCGCCGGCTGAGTGTCCGGCCAGCTTAATTGGCCCCGCAACCAATGATGCCGCCTTTGTAATGGCAGCGGCAATCTCGCTTACAATGTCAGAAATTTTAGCATTCGGCGCAAGTGTGTAACCCGGTACTGCAACAGTCCAGCCGTTTAAACGGGCGCCTTCCGCCAGATCTGTCCAATCGGATTTGGAGCATTCTGTCCAAAAGCCGCCATGCACAAAAACCACAAGACCTTTGCTTGACCCTTCAGGAAAGACCAAATCCAAAAGGGTGCGCGGCGCATCAGCGTAAGCAATATCAAGTTGAACGGGCATTGAAGCACGATAATCGGCTGCGTTTTTCGCCCAAAGTTCAGGCAGAATTTCAGAACCCGGAATATAAGCCGAATTTGCAAATTCTTCATTCCAATCGCGTTTCATGGTCTTGTCCGTTCTTTAAAAGCTAATTCCCCAGCACTCTTAAAGCTCGGTTCTGACACGCCAAAGCTCAGGGAACAACTCAACTTCTAACATGCGGCGCAAATAAGTGATGCCTGCGGTGCCGCCGGTTCCGCGTTTAAAACCAATAACCCGCTCAACGGTCGTGACATGATTAAAACGCCAGCGGCGGAAATAATCCTCAAAATCCACCAGTTTTTCAGCCACTTCATAGGCTTCCCAATATTTCGACGGATCACGATAAACTTCCGCCCACACTTTCAAAACATCTTCATCAAACTGCCAGGCTTGTCTTAAATCGCGCTGTAAAACCGCTTCCGGCACATTTAAACCGGTACGGGAAAGGCGACGCAAAACCTCATCATAAAGTGAAGGCCGCGCTAATTCTGCTTCCAGCAATTCAAGCAGATCAGGGCGGTGTTCATGTGGCTTCAGCATTGCCAGATTGCGGTTACCAACGGCATATTCAATCAAGCGATATTGCCATGACTGAAAGCCGGAACTCTGCCCCAGATCGTCACGAAACTGCGTATATTCCGATGGCGTCATTGTGCGCAGCACATCCCAAGCAGAGTTAAGCTGCTCAAAAATACGAGCCACGCGACTCAGCATTTTCAAAGCTTCACTGGTGCGATCCTGCGCGATCATCTGGCGTGCACCATTGACCTCATAAAGCGCCAGTTTCATCCATAGTTCGGAAGTTTGATGCTGGATGATAAACAACATCTCATCATGAGCTACAGAGAGCGGATGCTGGGCAGACAGAATCTGGTCGATCTGCAAATAATCGCCATAGGACATGCGCTGGCGAAAATCCATCTGCGCACCATCTTTAGAAGGGTCATAAGTCATTGTTCGCTCACTATTTTTATTAGATGTCGCTTATAAAAAGCTGAAACTATCTGCACCATATACTTAATCTTGCAGATAACAAAAGCCGAATATTTTATTGGCCCTATGCCGCCTGAAATCACCGAGCTTGCAGTATAAAAAAATACGGCCCTGAAGACAGGGCCGTATTGTAATTTTGTGCAGATTTTACTCAACCGTCAGCTTGATCGTTTCCACGCCCGACTTTTCAACATCTGCGCGGGTGAAAGCTTGCGGACGACATTCAAAATCATCATAGAGCTTTACCTGATCGTCATAATGCTTGGATTTTTTTCCTGCAGGATCGATAAAACCGCTCTGACCCGGAGGAGTCACCATGCATACACTCACACCACCATCTTTAAAGGTGATGAGATCGCTTTGGGTGCCGCGGTTCATATTAGTGCCAACTTCAATCTTGTTATTTTCAGTTGTTTGCAAAATACCGCGGTAATTTTTGGTCTGAAACACATGCTGATCAAGCGGCAACAACCATGCTTCAGGCTGATCACTGCGATATTCTTTTGACAAAGCTGCAAGCGTTTTGGTCAATGCTGTCAGCATGACCTCATTTTTGTCTGCACCTTCAAAGAAATCAAACTCTTGCTTAATCCCTGCTTCATCGCCCAGCAATGCATTGCGAAGAACCTGCGTTGCGCGCGAGATCCGATTAACAGCCGCTGTCGGATCAATGACGGCTTTCTTGGCCGTCAAAACTTTCTGCACCATGACCTTAACCCAGCCTTGGAAAATAGCCACAGCCGGAGATGTTGCACGTCCGTTGTCGCCTCTGACCATCTGGCTATCCCAGTTTTTCAGAATGTTGATCGCTGGCAAGCGGGCATCATCAGATGGCAGTTTTTCGGCAGCCTTCAAGAGAAAAGGCAAAAGCGCACGCGCATTGATATCAAGGAATGAAATTTTTTCATTAATTTCCCAGACATCTTCCGGTGTAAGTTTGTCTTTTTGCGTAATCAGCGCAGTGATTTCATCAACCCGATCAGCTGCACCCCATGGTGTTGCTTCAAAATTAGCAACCGAACCAGCCGCAGAGCGGTTGTTCCAGTTCGCAATCCAGCCTTGAACCGGATTATAGGTTTTTGGCACATCGGCAAACGGGCGAATACCCGTCCAGTCCATCGTTCCGTCACCTAAAGCCGGTACACGCTCATCATGATTTTTCTGTCGCACTGGCAGATAACCCGGTGACACATAACCAATATTGCCATTTTTATCGCTATAGTACCAATTGATGGTCGTCGCGACATTCTGCGCCTGCTTCAACCACTCATCATGATTTTGTGCTTTGGTGGAATTTGTCCAAGCCATCAGGGTCTGGATTTCCTTGCCCTTCCAGCTACGATTAAAGGCGTAAGCCGTATTGTTTTTCAGATCAATCTGACTAACAACACCGTAATCGCTTTCATAAACGTCGGTTTGAACGTCAGCCTGACCTTTAACCTTGAAGCTTTCAGAACGCACATGCATATCCTGCCATGCGCCGTTCTTCCAATATTGCTTCGGGTTTTCAGGGTTAAGTTTCAGCTGGTAATAGTCATTGACGTCTAAAGGTCCGGCTGTAGCCCCCCAAGCAATTTCGCCATTGGTACCAAACAGAATATTAGGCACGGCAAATGGTGTTGAGCCGGTCAGATCAAAACCACCGCCATGCAAGCCGATTGAATAGACATAAGACGGATTGAAATTACCGAATTGCGGGCCATTCATCAAAATGGTTGAGCCATCAGTGGTTTTATTCGGCCCCAAAATCCAAAGATTGGATGCACGCGGGCGGGCTTCATCACCACCTGGCACAGTCTTATCAAGCAGAGCACTAAAACGCGTGCCATCAAGCAATGTGTTTAAGTCTGCTTTTTTCTGTGGCTCTTGCTCTTTTGGCATTGTTGTTGGTGCCAGCGGATCTTCAAGCCAGTACATCTGGTCAAAAAGGATTTTAGCCTTTTCCTTGCCGTGTTCTTTTTCAAGCTTTGCCAACACTTTCGCATTATCCAATTCCAATGAATAATGCGAGAAACGTCCGGCCATGGTCACGACATAGATCATCGCGACATCAAAATCGCTCCAAACTGTCGGCTCAATTCCCAGATCAGAAAACTCTTTCGGCAAAAGATGCTCGCGATCGGCTAAAACCTCAGCCACGCGCTTGTTATAACCAGCAGCATAACCGCGCAAAATATCGCGCTGCTCGCTCGGCAAAGCTTCGATTTGCGCTTTGATGTCAGCATGATCAAAATCAGCACGGGTGCCAATATCATAGCCCAGTTTTTCAGAGCCTAAAACTTCAGAAACCGTGCCTAATGAAGTATGTTTTGACATTTCCATTTGGAAAAGTCTGTCGGTTGCGACCGAATAACCAAAGCCTGCATAAACGCCATAGGCTGTATCAGCATAAACATGAGGCACGCCCCAGTTGTCACGGATAATTTCCACTTCCGTGGCAGCAAATGACGGAGCATTTGTCAACGTCACTGCTGTTGTCGACAACAATAGAACGACAAGCGCCGAAGCGCGTTTCTGGAACATTAAATCCTCCTGCAATGTTCACACTATGCGCTAATCCTCCTTAGCGTTCTTAAATTTGTAATCCTAACCGATCGGTCGGTCAATCAATTTTACAACTTTAGTTCAATTCATCTATCCTGTTGTTAATATTGCTAAATATAAGAATTACCTAAAATAGAATGCAAAAAAGAGAGGTTTTCACCTCTCCTTTTATACTGATCAGCCGCTTGAACTTGCCCCGATAAAATGGAGGGATTTTCTGTTAACATTTGAGTGAACAA
>NZ_JACIIU010000026.1 GCF_014205685.1 Paenochrobactrum gallinarii | reverse complement strand
TCCATCATGCCTTCCCTCGTTCATATGCTGGACGTCAACGTATTGGTGAGGCTGCCGGTCGCAGTCTTTTCCCTTGCTTTCTGCAAGTCGATGCCCGTATTGCGTTCATGCAGATGAACTCGCGTGAAACAACACCGAATAAAGAGTTGCAGGATATCCGTGTACGCAAGGCAATCAGCCATGCGATTGATCGCAAAACGATGACCGAGCAGATTGTTGGTAAGGGTGCTCGGGTACTTAACACCTTCTGCTTCCCATCACAGTTCGGCTGCACAGATGAGGGCGCGGTTGTCTATGAATATGATCCGGATAAATCAAAGGCACTGCTGGCTGAAGCTGGTTTTGCTAATGGGTTAAACTTAGAAATTGTAGCTTATCGCGAACGCGACCAGACCGAAGCTA
This sequence comes from Paenochrobactrum gallinarii, assembly GCF_014205685.1. Classification (GTDB taxonomy): domain Bacteria; phylum Pseudomonadota; class Alphaproteobacteria; order Rhizobiales; family Rhizobiaceae; genus Paenochrobactrum; species Paenochrobactrum gallinarii. The sequence goes on along the minus strand of NZ_JACIIU010000026.1, from coordinate 19,147 downwards.
TGATTAACTATCTCAAGGCCGTCGGCATCAATGTCAATCTGCACTTCCTGCAATATGCAGCCATGCGCGAGTTGGTGCGTGGTGATAAAGTTGGCCTGACCCATCAAACATGGGGCTCTTTCTCGGTTAATGATGTTTCTGCATCAACGCCGGTTTATATGGCCTTTGAAGGTGATGACATTGTCCGTGATCCGGAAGTGCGTGATCTCTTGAAAAAAGGAGATACCACCATTGATCCGGAAGAAAGAAAAGCTGTTTACAAGCAAGCTTTGACCATGATTGCCGATAAAGCACTGGTTCTGCCGCTTTATTCTCTGCCGGTTTATTATGTAACGACGGCGGATTTGGAGTTCAAAGCCTATCCCGATGAGATGCCTCGTTTCTGGGAGATGAGCTGGAACTAATTCCAGTTCGTATAAGCATTTCACATTTAACTCACTAACGCATAGAGCTTCCGCATTCTTGCGGAAGTCTCTGTCAGCTTTATGAGGTCAGAATGGCGCTTTTTATTGTAAAGCGACTAGGGCTGGCGCTGCTTGTTGCACTGGCTGTATCCGCTATCGCTTTCATCCTTCTGCGTGTTTCAGGTGATCCCGCCATTGCTATTGCCGGTGAAGGCGCGCGCGATATTGATATCGAGGCTGCACGTATCAGACATGGTCTTGATCAGCCTTTGCTTGTCCAATATTTCATTTGGCTTGGGCAAATTTTGCAAGGAAACTTTGGTCAATCTGTTTTTTATAAAACAGATGTTTTACCGTTAATTACTTCAAAAATGCCGATTACATTGAGCCTCGGCCTTTTTGCTATCGCCTTTGCCTTGCTTATTTCTTTCCCGCTTGGCGTATTGGCTGCTGTTTATTCCAATACATGGATTGACCGGTTGTGTCTCTCTATTGCTGTGGTTGGTCAGGCACTGCCTAATTTCTTTTTCGCGCTCATTCTGGTGATGATCTTTTCCATTAACCTGCGGTGGCTGCCGGTTTCCGGTAGCGCCAGTTGGATGAATTATATAATGCCGACAATTGCGCTTGGCTATTATGTGACGCCAGCCTTTATGCGGTTGATACGTGCAGGCATGATCGAGGTTCTGTCATCGGATTATATCCGGACGGCACGCGCAAAAGGGCTATCATCTACTTCCGTGATTTTTAAACATGCTTTGCGTAATGCTGTTATGCCAGTGGTTGCTTTAACAGCCGTTCAGCTTGGCTATTTGCTTGGCGGCTCGGTGGTGATTGAAACCATTTTTGCGCTCGATGGCCTCGGTTTCCTTGCCTATCAGGGCATTATTCATAAAGATTTTCCGATCATCCAATCTGTGGTGATGATCTTATCAGTTGTTTATGTGCTGCTCACTTTGCTTTCAGATATTGCCAACGCATGGCTTAATCCACGGTTGCGGGGGCAATGAACATGACAAATTCGACTTCGATGTCTTTGCCAACAGTAACCGAAATCAGTGCCGGTGCCCGCTTGCGAAAACGTATTTTCGGACAAAGCTCGCTCTTGATTGGCGGTGGTATTTTGCTCCTGCTGATTTTGGTTGCAATTTTTGCGCCCTTATTAGCAACACATGACCCTTATGTGCAGGACTTGACGCAGCGTAGCTTACCTCCGCTTTGGTATCCGAAGGGTACATTCGAGCATGTTTTAGGCACTGATAATCTGGGGCGGGATTATTATTCACGTCTGGTTTATGGCACACGTATTTCGTTGCTGATCGGCCTGTCGGTTATGGTCATTTCCGGCATTATCGGTTCTGCGCTCGGCCTTCTTGCCGGCTATTTTGGCGGGCGTACTGATCTCGTTGTGACTTTCATTGTTACAACCCGTCTTGCCATGCCGGTGATGCTGGTAGCACTGGCGGTGGTGGCTCTTTTCGGTGGTTCACTGCCAATAATTATTCTGGTGTTGGGGCTGTTAAAGTGGGATCGTTTTGCCGTCGTGATGCGAAGTGCCACACAACAGGCACGCGCTATGGATTATGTCACCTCAGCACAGGCTATCGGTGCCAGCACGCCGCGCATCATTCTTGGTGAAGTATTGCCCAATGTCTTGCCGCATCTGATCGTAGTGGCAACCCTGGAAGCTGCTAGTGCTATTTTGCTGGAGGCCTCTTTATCTTTCTTGGGGCTTGGCGTGCAACCACCAATACCATCATGGGGCTTGATGATTTCGGAAGCGAAAAACTACATGTTCTTTGCTTTCTGGATGATTGCTTTACCCGGAACTTTGCTTGGTATCCTTGTTTTGGCGATCAACCTGACCGGTGACGGTTTGCGTGACATCTTTGCACCGGAGGAGCGTTGATATGGCAGATAATCTTTTGACGGTGCGCAATCTCAGTGTGGATATCAGAACCTCTTCCGGCACGCTTCATGCAGTACGCGATATTTCCTTCGAGGTTAAACGAGGTGAAACACTTTGTATCGTGGGTGAATCCGGCTGTGGTAAATCCATGACTTCATTGGCAATTATGGACTTATTGCCTAAGGCAGCAAAGCGCAACGCCAGTGAAATCCGTTTCGATAATATGGAGCTCCATAACAAAAAGAAAACAATCGCTTCTTTGCGTGGCGATCGTTTGTCGATGATCTTTCAAGAGCCGATGACAGCGCTTAATCCGGCTTACACTATTGGTGACCAGTTGACTGAAGGGTTTAGGCGCCATCGAAACAGCGGCATGAAAGAAGCGCAGCAGCGGGCAGAATATTTATTGCATAAAGTGGGTATCGCTTCGGCACGCGAACGTTTGTCGCAATACCCGCATCAATTATCGGGCGGCTTACGCCAACGCGTGATGATTGCAATGGCATTGATGTGCGGGCCTGAATTGTTGATTGCCGATGAACCGACGACCGCTCTGGATGTAACTATTCAGGCTCAAATTCTGTTATTATTGAGTGAACTGCGAGAAGAATTCGGCATTTCGCTTATTTTAATTACCCATGATCTGGGTGTTGTTGCCCGTATCGCTGATCGTGTGGCGGTAATGTATGCGGGGCAGATCATAGAAGAAGGGCCTGTCGCCGATATTTTTAATGATCCGCGTCATCCATACACCAGTGGATTGCTGAATTGTATCCCGCTTCCGGGCAAAACTGTGCCAGGCGGCAAACTTGGTGTCATTCCGGGTGTGGTGCCTTCACTCATAGGTGACATTGAAGGTTGCGCCTTCCGTGACCGTTGTGCCTTTGCACAAGCACAATGCCATCAAAATCCACCTGTCAATCAGCTTGCGCAGCATAGTTGGCGTTGTATTTATAAGGAGGCGGCACATGCAAACACTCATTGAAGTTAATAATGTAACGCGTTCGTTTGCGATCAGTGCCGGATTATTCAAAAAACAGCGTATTCTGCATGCAGTGAACGGTATTAACTTGTCCTTACAAAAGGGTGAGGTTCTGGGAATTGTAGGTGAATCCGGTTGTGGTAAATCCACACTCGCACGCATGTTGCTGGGACTGATGCCACCCTCAACGGGTCATATTTCTTTTAATGGTACTGATCTCACCAAGCTTGACCGCAAAACAATGGCCAAGCAAGTGCAACCGGTTTTTCAAGATCCCTTTTCATCGCTTAATCCACGCCGCACAGTAGCTTCTATTGTTGCCTTTCCATTGGAAGTACACGGAATTGGCACAGCGCAAGAGCGGCGACAAAAGACGCTTGAAATCATGGATATGGTTGGTTTGCCAGCACGTTTTGCTGATCGTTACCCTAAGGAGCTATCGGGTGGACAAAGGCAGCGTGTGGCAATTGCCCGTGCCTTGATCATGAAACCGGATGTGATTATTTGTGATGAGCCGACATCGGCACTTGATGTCTCGGTTCAATCACAAATTCTCAATCTTTTGATGGATTTGCGGCATGAGCTGAATCTCACCTACGTCTTCATCAGTCACAATCTGGCCGTGGTTGAGCATATCGCCACCCGCGTTGCGGTGATGTATTTGGGTCGTGTGGTGGAGTTATCAGACACAGCGCGTTTGTTCAGTGATCCGCAGCATCCCTATACACGCGCTTTGCTGGGTTCGGTTCTGACACCAGAGCCAGGTCTGCCAATACCTGATACGGGGCTTGGTCTTGCTTTTCCCGATCCGCTGAACCCGCCAACAGGCTGTGTGTTTAATCCGCGCTGCCATATGGCCACAGAACAATGCCGAAGCGAACAACCGTTTCTTAACCGTCATGACGGGCGTGAGGTCGCTTGTTTTTTTGCCGGACAACATTCCCAATTATCACTGAAGGAAATGCATTCATGAGCCGTGAAGCCAGTATTGCAACAGCAACAGAATATTTTGACAGTGGCCGGTTTACACAGGATTTGGCACGACGAGTGGCAATTCCAACCGAAAGTCAGAATAGCCAACGTCTGGATGCTCTTCATGCTTATTTGCATGACGAAATGATACCTGCTTTTCAGGAAATGGGTTTTACGACCGAAATTATCTATCACGATAATCTTGATCTGCCCTTCCTTTATGCCGAGCGGATAGAAGGAGAAGGTTTACTCACTGTTCTGGGGTATGGGCATGGCGACGTCATTCGTGGGCTTGATGATGAGTGGGCAGATGGTCTGTCTCCGTGGGAAATGAAAGAGAAAAACGGGTTTTTATACGGCCGCGGCACAGTTGATAATAAAGGCCAGCACCAGATCAATATGGCGGGTTTGAGAGCTGCTCTCGAAACACGTGGTAAACTTGGTTTCAATGCGAAATATTTGATTGAAATGGGTGAGGAGCGTGGCTCACCGGGTTTGCGCGAGATTTGTCATAAATATAAAGAAAAATTACAAGCGGACCTTTTGATCGCCTCTGACGGGCCAAGACTTAATATGGAACGGCCAACAATTTTTCTGGGTTCTCGCGGTGGTGTGACTTTTGATCTCTCGATCGACGCTCGTAAGGGTGGGCATCATTCCGGTAATTGGGGGGGCGCTTTGTCAAATCCGGCGGTGCAATTGGCGCATGCTGTGGCAAGTCTCGTGGGGGAAAACGGACAAATTCGTTTACCTGAACTCGTGCCTGAATCTTTGCCGCAGGCAGTGCGTAATGCACTAAAAGATTGTAAAATTGATGGTGGGACAGACGGGCCGGAAGTCGATCCTGATTGGGGTGAACCGGGCTTGACGACTGAAGAGCGGGTTTTCGGTTGGTGTTCGTTGGAAGTGCTTGCCATGGAAGCAGGCAATCCGCGCACCCCTGTCAATGCGATACCGCCGCGTGCCTGGGCGCGGTTGCAGTTGCGTTTTGTGGTTGGTATTGACCCGCATAATGTTGTGCCAGCCGTTCGCAAGCACCTGCAACGCCAAGGTCTTTCGATGGTGAAAGTTGAATTGTCGAAGGAAGAGATTTTTGCGGCCACTCGTCTGGATCCGGAAGATCCATGGGTCACTTGGGCGCTGAATTCGCTTGAAAAAACAACCGGTAAAAAACCTGCTTTGCTACCTAATCTTGGCGGTTCGCTGCCCAATGATAGTTTTTCTGATATATTGGGGATGCGTACTATTTGGGTGCCGCATTCTTATCCAGGTTGTTCGCAACATGCGCCTAACGAACATATGCCTTTATCCATTGCGCGGGAAGCGCTTGGCATGATGGCAGGGCTATATTGGGATTTAGGCGAGCCAACTGCCGGAAAAGCGTAAATTTTACAGATAAGCCCTGTTCTTGCAGGGCTTATCGTGCCCTTCAGATATTAGGAGAGCAGCTTTGAGTAGTTTGTCTTTCTTCCGAGATATGATTGATGCCATTGCCGAAAGAGGGCAGCGATTGATTCCAATCGCTCCTCGCAGTGCGAAAGAACACATAACGACTGATGAATTGGCGGCTCAGTGTGAGCATTTATTATCGAGCCGTGGTGAAGCATCGGGACTGGCTTTAGCGCATGATATTTTAAACCAATGGCAAAATCTTTATGACGAAGAGCAAACTGCATTCATGCAGATATTGTTGCAGCGCTTTGGCGCTGATGATGAACGAATTGAACGCGCCATTGCGGCCTACCAAACGGATAAAACGCCCAAAAATCTAGCCAGATTATATCTCTATGCTGAGCCAAAACGTCAAGAACTGATCCGTCGTTTGAATGCTGCACCAAAGGGCACAGCCAAGCTTGTGCAAATGCGTGAAAAATTACTTAAACGGCTCAATGAAATACCTGAATTAGAGGCGGTTGACGCTGATTTTACGCATCTTTTTACCTCATGGTTTAATCGCGGCTTCCTGCAATTGCGCTCAATTGACTGGACGACGCCTGCACATATTCTGGAAAAAATCATTCAATATGAGGCCGTACATGAGATTAGAAACTGGAATGAATTACGCAGCCGCTTGGCGCCCGCGGATCGCCGGTGCTTTGCATTTTTTCACCCGCAATTGACCGATGATCCGCTGATTTTTGTTGAGGTTGCACTGACACATTCGATACCGGATAATATTGCCGATGTGCTCGATGAAGATCGTGAGCCTCTTAATTTGAAAGATGCGGATACAGCAGTTTTTTATTCTATCTCCAATTGTCAGGCTGGATTGCGTGGCATTTCATTCGGCAATTTTCTGATCAAACAAGTCGTGGAGGAATTGCGACGAGAGTTACCGCAGCTCAAGACCTTTGTGACACTTTCGCCGGTGCCGGCTTTCGCAAATTGGCTGAAACTGGCCGATGATCCAAATGGAGAGTTGCAACTCGATCTCCTGCGAACACAAATAGCAAAACCTGACTGGTATGACGATGAGGTCAGCGTCAAAGAGATCGAGCCTTTATTCAAGCGCATTGCAGCACATTATTTTATTAATGTCTGTGATAAACAGGGGCGTGCGGTTGATCCGGTTGCACGTTTCCATCTCGGCAATGGCGCACGTTTGGAAAGACTTAATTTCATCGGCGACTTGTCAAAAAGGGCTTTGCATCAGTCGCATGGTTTGATGGTCAATTATCTCTACAAGCTTGATGATATAGAGCGCAATCACGAGGCCTATGCCGAGCGTGGCACAGTGATTGCAGCGCCTGAAATCATTAAGCTCGCAGCTAAATCAGTCAATAAATAAAGTTATAAAACTGAAGGGGACAATGCATGTCTAACCACCTGTTCGATGCTATTCGTCGGTTTATGCCAAAATCTGAGGCAACTTTCATCGAAACGTTAAACGGTCATATTCTGACCTATGGCGACATGCTGACGCTTTCTGCTCAAATTGCTAATGTCCTTGTTGAACAAGGCGTAGAAAAGGGAGATCGTATCGCAGTACAGGTGGAGAAAAGTGCTGAAGCCTTGATGCTTTATCTGGCTTGCGTACGTTGTGGTGCGGTTTATTTGCCATTGAATACGGGCTATACTGTTTCAGAGCTGGAGTATTTCTTTAACGATGCCAAGCCCGCACTGATCGTTGTTGCAACTGAAAATTCAGAGAAACTAGCCGCTTTGATCACTGAATGTGGTGCGGTCATGGAAACGTTAGGCGATAACGGTGATGGCACATTGATGGTGAAAGCATCAAGCGCTTCCACCGAGTTTACTGATATTGCTTGTGATGCCGATGACCTGGCGGCGATCCTGTATACATCGGGCACAACGGGGCGCTCAAAAGGGGCGATGCTCAGCCATAATAACTTGCTGTCCAATGCTCTTACATTGCGTGATTATTGGCAGTTTACCTCAGCCGACCGGCTTATCCATGCTTTGCCGATTTTTCATACTCACGGACTTTTTGTGGCGACCAATTGCATACTTGTGTCTGGTGCCTCGATGTTTTTGCTCCCGAAATTTGATCCTGAAGCGATTATCGCGCGTCTGTCGCAGGCTACAGTTCTTATGGGGGTGCCGACATTTTATGTTCGTTTGGCGCAAGATGAACGGGTTAATCGCACAAGCACGGCATCAATGCGGTTGTTTATCTCTGGTTCTGCACCACTTCTGGCCGAAACTCATGAGAAATTTCGCGAGAAAACAGGTCACGTCATCCTAGAACGTTATGGTATGACCGAAACAAACATGAACACGTCCAATCCTTATAATGGTGAGCGTATCGCTGGAACGGTGGGCTTCCCGCTACCAGGTGTTGAAGTCAGGGTTATGGATATGGAAAAATGTACGCCATTGCCTCATGGGCAAACTGGCATGCTCGAAGTGCGTGGACCAAATGTTTTTAAAGGCTATTGGAATATGCCGGAAAAAACAAAAGAAGAGCTGCGTGAGAACGGGTTTTTCATCACCGGCGATTTGGGGCTGATTGATGAAAGAGGCTATGTGCATATTGTCGGACGTGGCAAAGATCTGGTGATCTCGGGTGGGTATAATATCTACCCTAAGGAAGTTGAAAGCGAAATTGATCAGCTGGAAGGTGTTGTAGAAAGCGCTGTGATTGGTGTGCCACATCAGGATTTTGGTGAGGGGGTAACAGCCGTAGTGGTTCTGCAAGAAAATGCGGAACTTGACGAAAACACTGTTCTAGGTAGTCTGACCGAAAAACTGGCGCGCTATAAACTGCCCAAGCGGATCATCTTCGTTGACGAATTACCGCGTAACACAATGGGCAAGGTGCAAAAAAACGTGCTGCGCAAAAGCTATAATCACATTTATCAGTAGCACAGAAATATTGAGGTCTGTTGTTTCAAGATATCCTGCCGATCAGTCTTTCAGGTTACTTGATTGGCAGGATAAAAATGGCGCTGCATCATTCTGCGGATTGGTGCTGGTTTATCTAATCAGATTTTGAAATGAGTAAAAGGCATGCGGCAGGCTACTGCGTGGCGAATAGAAAAGCTTACTATACTTCAGTCCTCATATAGAAACGTAGTATGATGTGCAGTTGCTTATTCTTGTATTGAGAGAAACTAATGAGCATTATTCGTTTGGAAGCTCAACTGAAGCGAATTGGTTTTGATCGCTATATGATGCTGCTGGCTCTGACCGTGCTTCTGGCAACATTTCTACCTGCTAGCGCTCAAGTTACAAACATACTTGGCCATGTCACTTATTGGGTGATTTCGTTACTTTTTTTCCTTTATGGTGTCCGGCTTTCGACGGCGACGATTATATCCGGCTTATCAAACTGGAAGCTGCAACTCAGTGTATTGTTATGCACCTTTGCGGTGTTTCCGTTGCTTGGTTTAGTCATGCAACCTCTCTCAGCGCTGTGGCTTCCCGCAACTATTGGTATAGGCTTTCTCTATATTGGATGTATGCCATCAACAGTGCAAAGCTCAATCGCTTTTACGTCAATCTCCAACGGTAATGTTGCTGGAGCAGTATGTGCGGCCTCAATTTCCAACCTCGTCGGCATCATTCTATCACCATTGCTTTTTGCATTATTGATCCCACAAGGAATTGGATATGAGGTCGAAACGTCGGCGGTATGGAGGATTATGCAGCAAATCCTACTGCCTTTTGTGTTGGGGCAGCTTTGTCGGCCACTTTTGGCTGGTTTCTTTAATCGCCACAAGCTTGCAACCATGATTGTTGATCGCGGCTCTATATTGCTAATTGTATATTCAGCTTTCTCAGCGGGTGTTGCCAATGGGGTATGGCTGGTAATATCTCCACTGGTAATGGCCATACTAATAGGCCTTTGTATACTTTATCTCAGCATGGTTATGTGTATTACAATAGCAGCTGCGACAGCCGCAAAAATAAACAATGCTGATCTTTTGGCATTGTTTTACTGCGGCTCGACCAAAAGCCTTGCAACTGGCTTGCCTATGGCTGGCATATTATTTGCAGGGCAGGATATTTCATTGATTGTACTGCCCTTAATGCTGTTCCATCTTATACAATTGGTCATATGTGCCTTTATCTCGCAGAGATATACAGCAGGCGTAATTGAACGCTGATCGGTGCAATTATGCTGCTCATCTGTTTGACGTGTTCCCCTTTTTAGAACCAGCCGGCCGGGGGGATTTCCCGGGGTTTAGGCTTTGGGCGAACCAGATGCACCCGAGCCATTCATCAGCGAAATCGGCGGTTTATTCCCGATAGCGCTGTGTGGCCGAACCTCGTTGTAGTTTACACGCCAATCCTCCATCTTTTGGCGGGCATCGTCAAGGGTCATGAACCAGTGCTGGTTCAAACATTCAGCTCTGAACTTGCCGTTAAAGGATTCAATATAGGCGTTATCAGTCGGCGTTCCGGGCCTGGAAAAATCCAGAATAACAGCGTTCACACAAGCCCATAAATCAAGGTCTTTGGAGATAAATTCACTCCATTATCAACCCTGATTGTCTTCGGGCAACCAATCTGACGGCAGACCCGTTCAAGGGTTTGCACGACATCCTCACCACGATAGCTGAACCGGAGATCGGTTGCCGGAGAATACCGGGAATGTGTATCGACAATGGTCAGAATACGCAGTTTCTGACCTGTTGCCAGCTGGTCATGATATATTCTGACCAAAGCTCCGAGTTTACAAAATGAACCGGCTTCATTTTTAAAACAATATAAACTTGAACACATGATGGCATGTCTCAAAATGAGCGTCTAATCGATCCTGCTGATACGCAACATATTAGTACTTCCCGGGATCCCGAAAGGCACGCCGGCAGAGATGATAATATTGTCACCTGATTTCGCAAACCCTTCACGCTTCACAATATTACAGGCACGCCGAATAGTTTCATCCAGATTGTCAGTATCGTCCGTTGTGACGCAATAAAGTCCCCACACCAATGAAAGACGGCGTGCCGTTTCCACCACAGGCGAAAGCGCGATGATCGGCACGGGCGGCCGCTCACGTGCAGCACGCAGACTGGTAGTGCCGGACGAGGTATAACATACGATAGCAGCAAGGTTTAAAGTGGTTGCAATTTGGCGTGCCGCCAGTGAAATAGCATCAGCTGCGGTTGCTTCAGGGGCAGCGCCTTGCTTGTTGATGATCTCTGCATAAAGCGGGTCACTCTCAACCTGACATGCTATAGAGGTCATAGTTGTAACCGCTTCAACCGGATAATCGCCTGCGGCAGATTCCGCCGAAAGCATAATGGCATCAGCCCCTTCAAACACCGCCGTGGCAACGTCAGAAACTTCAGCGCGGGTTGGCACTGGCGCAGTAATCATCGATTCCAGCATCTGTGTTGCAACAATAACAGGTTTTCCTGCACGTCTGCAGGCTCTGATCAGTTGTTTTTGGTGGCCTGGTACAGTTTCCAGTGGCAGTTCAACACCCAAATCACCGCGGGCAACCATCAAAGCATCGGAGAGATTGATGATTTCATCAATATGCTCCAGCGCTTGCGGCTTTTCGATTTTAGCCATTAAACCAACCCGTTGGCCAACAATTTTACGCACTTCTTGCAAATCTTCCGGTCTTTGCACAAACGAAAGCGCGACCCAGTCAATGGCGTTCGTTTCAAGAATAGCATCGAGATCTGCACGGTCTTTTTCTGTAAGAACGCCAACACTCAATAAAGAGTCAGGCAGGCTCACACCTTTGCGGTCAGAAATTTTAGTTCCTGCAATAACACGAGTGGTGATGCTGTTTAGATCATGTTTTTCAACTTTTAACAGCACTTTTCCATCGTCAATTAAAAGTCTGTGCCCGGTTTGGACAGAGGCAAATATCTCCGGATGCGGCAGAAAAACCCTATTCTCATCACCAGCTTCCTCAAGGTTATCCAAAATGAAATTTTGGCCTACTCTAAGCTCTGCGCAACCTTTTGCAAATTTTCCGACACGCAGTTTGGGGCCCTGTAGGTCAGCTAAAATACCAATCGGGCGACCACAGCGTTGTTCTACATTGCGGATATGACCTATCAGCTGGCGCATCATCACATGATTTGCATGGCTCATATTGATCCGAAACAGGTCAGCACCAGCTTCGTGCAATTGCTGGATAACGGCTTCATCTGATGATGAAGGGCCGAGGGTCGCCAGAATTTTAACTTTTTTGTACCCGTTCATTGGTTATCATTATCCTGTTATTTTAAAGCGTGCGTAATGAAGATCAATGCTTCATTAAAGTGCTGATATTTATTGATGTTTTATAAAAATTGTAACCGGATCAGATGCGAACCGTTGTTCCAGCACCTGTGCAACCAAGCGCCTGCAAAATACCTGTCGGGATTTCCAGCATGGTTTCCTGCCCGTCGCACAATATGAAGGAAGCAGTTTGCGGCTCGCAATAAGCCAGCATTGTTTCTATTGAGGCTTTTGTATAAATCGCACGCAATGCACGCAAAGAACCACTATGGGTGACAACCACGTGGGTCACATTCTGATCGAAAGCCGATAGTTCGGACAACCATCGATTTATACGCCCATTGAGATCGTTGCGGCTTTCCCCTTCAGGCATTGCATAGCCGAGTGGGTCTGCGTCCTGAGCCTGAAATTCATCTGGCTGACTTTTTTTGACTTCTTCAAGTGTACGGCCTTCCCATGTGCCATAGCATCTTTCTTTCAATAAAGGATGCTTTGTAAAAGCCTCAAAAGGCACGGACCATATATCGGACAAGATGGAGGCGGTTTGTAATGCGCGCGGCAACGGACTGCACCAGAATTTGATATTTTGGTGTGATGCAATCCGGCCAGCCAGATTGACCCCTACAGCCGAGCCGCGAAAGTCAAAGCGGGTGGTTAAAACAGCAAGTGGTAAAGCAATGACCGTTGCCCATACAACCGACATTCCGGCGACATATACGGAGTTGAAGAATGATCTGCGGAATAACTCAGTATTGAAAAAATCAATAAAATTAATCGCGGTGATAGCACCGGTGCCTTTTTCCGTGAAGGCCGTATAGATGACGGTTGCTGTCGGAATAAGCAAAAATACCGCGAGAAAAAGTGCGATAATAAGAGCCGTTACGACTTGGCCCGGCGTGGCCGAGGCAAGTTTTTTGGGTATGGGTAATGCGAAAGCCATTGCGGCAGTCTCCGGTATGAAGTCGGCTGTTCCGGCAAGCCGCTGGGCGCCAGATCAAACGAAAGCAGATATTCGGGTGGAACCGCCTGACTCAGCAGGCGGTTTGTTTAAGTCAGAAAATTTCTGGCAAAGCATCAATTCCAGTCGTATGTCCGGCTGCATAAAGAGGCAGCCGGACATACAAAACTTTATTTGACGAGTGCGAGAGCTTCTTCTGCTTTAGCTTTTGCGGCCGCATATTGTTTGGTGGCAAAAGCTGCCCATTGCTGTTCCAGCTCAGCCTGACGGGCTGTTTTATCTTTGCCCCCCGAAAATGCATCGCGGATTTGCTGGCTGACAGCCTCGTCGGCACTGACAGGCATTGCAGATACCAGATCACGCGCTTCCTTAACCAGGGCACGCGCCTCAGCCACTTCGCTTTTTTCCAAAGCAGCTTCTGCCGCCTGAATAGCGCGGGTTGCCGCTTTCAGATTGTCCAGCTGAAAAGAGATCAGCTGATCGTAAAGTGCGTCCACTGCATCGGTACGTCTTTTGGATGTTTCTGAATCAAAAACCAGCATGTTCTGAAAACGGGCATCCTTGAACGGGTTAGGAAAACCTTCCGGTGCAGCTTCATAGGTTGCAGGATTAATCGGCAAACGGCGGATAGCAGGTTCTAATAGAACTGTCTGACCCTTTTCGGAGAGCAGATAATTGATGAAAGCTTCAGCGCCTGCTTGATTGGGCGCATTGGCGACAATGCCGATATTGGCAGGTACGACAGTTGTAACCGATGGATAAGAGAAGCTTACAGGAAAGCCGCTGGCCTGTGCGGAAAAGGCAAAAAAGTCAATGACAATGCCAATGCCTGTCTGGCCGGAATTAACCGCATCCGGTACACCATAAGAACGCTCGGTAACCTGCTGCAAATTGCCCCCGATATTTTTCAAGGTAGCCCAGCCTTTATCCCAGCCTTCACCTTGCAAAATTGTCTCGATGGTCAGATGAGTTGTACCTGAACGTGACGGCGCAGCAATGGCCACATGGTCATGATATTCCGGTTTTGCCAAATCGGCCCATTCAAGCGGCTTTTGCAAGCTGTTGGCTTCCAGGTAACGATCATTGGACATGATGCCATAACCGGATGCTGCAAAGCCGAAATAATATGAATCAGGATCATTGACGGGATAAGAGCCGACTTTATCCGGCAAACCGGTTACTGTAGGCGTAAATTTACTTAAGAGATTGCGCTCTTTTAAAACTTCAAAAGCATCAGGTGCGGACGCCCAGAACAAATCAACCTGATTATTTGATTTCGTCTCGTCGACATATTTTACGCCCGAGCTTGTGCTTTTGTTCTGTACATCCAGTATATAGCCTGGATTATTCGCTTCAAAACTTGCTTTAAACGGATCTGTTACATCTTTCGAGAAAGATGTAACCACTGTCACTTTGCCACCCTCCTGAGCAGAAGCAGTTGAAAGAACCGCGACAGAAACCAGCATCGCTGCTGCAATTGTTTTTAGCATAGATATTTCCTCCCTCAAATTTCACCTGTCTTCAGGTGTGTAATCTATAGAAGCAAGTATCGTGCCAAACTGAAAAACGCTTATAATTCAGCGTTTTAATAATAAGAATGCGTCAAATGGGTAACATTGGTGCCAAATGATGGGTCATTTAGGTATCATCATTTTCATCACCTTGGACTGCAATGTCATATTTCTTCATTTTCAGATATAATGTTTTTCTGGAAATGCCCAATGCCTGTGCTGAATTTCCGATGCGGTTTTCATGGGCGGCCAATGTTTCCGTCAGAATAGCCTTTTCATGGCGCTCCATCTGTGTTTCCAGTGTTTGATGGTCACCAGGATTGCTATCTTCTTCTGTGAAGTCACTTTCAAGGCCAAGAACAGTGCGCTCCGCTACATTGCGCAATTCGCGGACATTGCCGGGCCAGGCTCTGCTTTCCAGCTCAGCCATGAGTTTCGGATCAATTTTAGGCGCTGTACCATTTTGCCGTTTGACGGCCATATCGAGAAAAAGCTTGAACAATAGGCTTACATCACCTTTTCGTTCTGCTAGAGGCGGAATTTCAACGCGTGCAATATCCAGCCTATAGGCTAAATCTTCGCGGAACCGGCCTTCTGTCGCCAACTGATGAAGGTCGGTTTTGGTTGCGGCAATCACCTGAATATCAACACTGAGCTGCGTATTGGAGCCAAGACGCTCAAACATGCGCTCTTGTAAGACACGCAGCAAGCGCACCTGAGCGCTTAATGGCATGGATTCAATTTCATCAAGAAAGAGCGTGCCTTTATTGGCGTGCTCAATCTTACCGATACGCTTTTCACGCGCTCCGGTAAAGGCGCCGGCTTCATGTCCGAAAAGCTCGGATTCAAGCATTGTTTCAGGAATTGCGCCACAATTAACCGCAACAAAATTGCCTGGTCTCTTGCTGAAATCATGCAATGCACGCGCGGTAACTTCCTTGCCGGTTCCGGTTTTGCCGATAAGCAAAATATCGCTGGCAACACCACAAATACGTTGCAGTTTTTTACGTAATTGCACCATCGCAGCTGAGTGGCCGATGAGGCGGGCTTCCCAGCCATCCTCCTTAATCGCTTGCCGCAGCCTGCGATTTTCCAATACCAGTTGACGATGGCTTTGAGCACGGCGAATTGTTTCAATCAAAATTAACGGATCGGCTGGTTTTTCTAAAAAATCCCATGCACCATCCCGCATCGCACGTAATGCCATTGGAATATCACCATGCCCTGACATCAGCACAATAGGAATTTCCGCATCAATTGCCCGCACGGCCTTCAACAGATCAAAGCCGTCATGTTTGGGCATGCGCACGTCTGAAACAATGACCGTCTGGCCGTCAGGATGCATATCTGAAAGGGCAGCGGCCACTGAACTATGCGGGGCGACGCGATAGTTTTCCAACTCCAGCACTTCACAGCAGGCTTCCAGCACATTGGCATCGTCATCAATCAGAATGATTTCAGCTTGCAAAGACATTATGACCCTTTCAGTGCAACAATAAATCGTGTTCCTTGCGGGCCGGTATCTGCCACAGAAAGACTGGCGCCGAAATCTTTTACGATATTATAAGAAATAGAAAGACCAAGACCCAAGCCTGATCCGACGGGTTTGGTGGTAAAGAACGGATCAAAAATGGCGTTCAGGTTTTCTGTGTCGATGCCTGAGCCTGTATCCGTAATACTTAAAGCTGCGCCTTGCTCATTTGGCGTAACCGATATGGTAACTACGCGTATACTATGCTCTTTGACCGCATCTAATGCATTCGCAATCAGATTAACGATAACTTGTTCCAAGCGTACCTGTTCGGCCAGAATGAAAAGGGGCTGCTCTAATGTGGGAAGGTCAAGTTTAAGCGTGACGTTTTCTTCATCAAAACGATGCTCCAGCAGGCTGAGCGCCCCATGAATAGTGTCATATAAATTGACGGATTGTTGTTTTGTATCAGGGCGTCTGGCAAAGCGTCGGATATGACTGATCTGATTGGCCATACGGGTAGTTAACAGGCGTATTTTTTCAAAATTAGCTAATGCACGGTCACTATTGCCGCGCTCGATAAATTTTGAACCGCTATGAATATGCGCCCTTATAGCTGCCAGCGGTTGATTGAGCTCGTGACCAATACCGGCAGCCATCTGTCCAAGCGCTGCTAATTTGGCCGATTGCACCAGCTCGTCGCGGGTTTGTCGAAATAATATCAATGCCGCGGCCAAATCCGCAAGCTCGTCCGTTCCTTTGGCAGAAATGTCTGTATCTGCCCGTCCGGCACTGATGGCATTGGCGGCCAAAGCCAATTGGCGGATACGCAACAAAAGATTACGGTGCACGTAGAAAACGCCAATTGCAACAGCCAGTAAAACAGAAAGCAAGGCAATAGCCGCCAGTAGTTTTCTGCCGGTGTTAATGGCATTGGCGGCACGTTCTGCTGCTTCCGCAGCGCGAGCCTCAATTGCAGTCACTTCGGCAGCAATATTACGCCCAAGCTGGTTAACCAGATGGTTATTCATCACAACCAATTCTTCCAGCCGAGCGGTTTCGCGCATTTGCGAGCGTTTGCGGTTAGGGGTGCCATTTTCCGGATTGGATTTATCTAATATACGTTTTGCAAGCTGACGGACGGTAATACTATCCGGCCAGCTTTTCAGGGTGGTCAGATGTGAATTAAGTTCATCTGCACTGTCTCCCAAAAATGCATTGGTTTCTTGCAGATCATCGGCAGTATAACCATTGGCCAGTCTCGCAATTAATCCTGTCGAGAGGCTTGCTTGTGCAACCAGTGAAAGCAGAGCTTCGCTTTTACGCTGTTCATCCAGCGCGGCCGCATCATGGCTGTTACGCATTTCGGTTTCGATATTGAAACGTGTGTCATCAACCAGAGGTGCAGCTTCATCAATCAGATCTGCCTGTACCCAGCGCAGTTCATCAATATCGGCATGCATGGCTTCAATCAGAGTAAACCGTTTGCCCGCGGTCATATCAATCTGAAGCAAGTTATGTTGAATGGTCTGTGCCACTGGCAAAATTGTATTGACCCGTTGATTGACATCACCATTTTCAAGCAGGTTTTCCAGCTCGTCGAGATGGGCGGCGTAAACACGCCGTATTTCATTATATTCCGATCTGGTTTTTGCACCTGCTAAGGGCGAGGTAAGCGAGCCGATATCAGCACCGGCCTTGGACAAACGCGAGGCAAAAACCAGACGCGGTATTTGTTCTTCTGCAATATGTGATAGTTCGCCGGATAACTGATAATATGATAGCCAGCCAACCGTACAAGCGCCAACGGCCAGGCCAACAATGGTTATAAATGCAGCACCCAGACGTGCCCCGATACCAAAACGCCATTTTGGCATGGCCTTCGATAAAATATGGATATTTTCAGGCATAAATTTACCGATACTGCCAGAGGTCATCAATAACAGGCGACACTGATGAAAGCAGTTTTTCTACTGTTAGAAGATTGTGTTCAACGGAATGACGAATTTGCCTGGCAAAGTCATCTTGTGCTGATGTGCGGGCAACACTGCGCGGCCATTCTGCTTTCAATGCTTCGTTGAGTTGCACAGCATCATAAACGATCAGCGGCGGTTTGCTAAGCAATTGCCGGGCTTGCTCCAGCGAGAAGCTGCTTTGCGCATCAAGCCGCTGACGCGCTTCCAGTTCAGCAATTTTCTTCCAGAGTCTTACAAGTGTTGCTCTGCGCCTGACAATAAAATCGTCAAAGATAAGGTTAACCAGACCATATCTTTCTGCCGACAGATCGGGATTGAACTGAACCGTTTGCATTAAGCCGCGACTTGCAGATTTGGGCAATAAATCACCGTTCAGCCTGGCAAGAACCGGTATCCTGTTAATTGTCGGCAACCGTAATATTTTCTGACCATTTTCCGAGAAGATGAAATCGACAAATTTTTCTGCATTGGCAACGTTTTTGGCATCTTTCAAAATTGCGATACTGGCCGGTATATAGGCTGCATCAGCGGGCATGATAAAAACATTTTCGCCATTTTTTGCGTCCTGTGAGGAGGCTAAGAAATCGATGGTTATACCGATGCCAAAACGGCGTTGCGCAACGCCGGATGCCACACCAAAACTACGGGCTGTAACGGTTGAAAGATTTCCTCCCAGTTTCGACAGCATCGCCCAGCCTTTATCCCAGCCATAAGTCTGCAAAAACATTTCTACAATGAGATGGGTGGTTCCTGAGCGGGAAGGCGAGGTGATGCCGATATGGCCGGAATAAACAGGCTTTAAAAGATCATCCCAATTATAGGGTATGGGCAGTTTATGCTGATGCAAATAGGCAGGGCTATAGACAATTCCGTAACGCGAAAGCGCAAAGCCCAGATAATAGAAGTGGCTCGGTTTGTCTGAACAGTTTCTGGCTTTTTGCTAAGTGGATTTCCGCCGCAATTATGCCGCCACGCACCCTTGCTATCCATTGAGATAGCGATCTCTGCCTTTTTCAGCACGTCGGTGAAGTCGATGGAAGTGAACTGTGATCCTTGATCCGTGTTTAATATTTCAGGCTTTCCATAGCGGATCATCGCTTCCTCAACCGCTTCTATGCAGAAGTCCTCCTCCATCGTGATCGATAGTCGCCATGACAGAACCCGGCGGCTGAACCAGTCGACGACAGCGAACAGATAGACAAAACCACCTGCCATCGGAAGTGGAGTAAGAAGCGCAAACGCGCTTCTCCTCCCCGAACCGTACGTGCACCTTTCAGCGCATACGGCTCTCCATTCAAACTTGGCCCATGGCCA
>NZ_JACIIU010000025.1 GCF_014205685.1 Paenochrobactrum gallinarii | reverse complement strand
TGGTTCGAGCATTACAATGAGCTTCACCCACATAAAGCTTTAGGATATCGTTCACCCCGTGAGTTTATCGCGGAGCAAATTAACCAGTAAAAATGGCCGATCTTTCGGGGGCAACTACATCTGCACCATAACTGGTTATGTTGAAAATGTCAGAGTTTGAATCCTCGTTGGATGCTTCATCGTCAACATTGTCATCTTTTAAGGAGATGTCATACTCGTCTCCGATAGCAATTAATGTCGCATCTTTAAGTTGGCCATCGGTGATTGTCATCTCTATCTCCAAATAAAATTATTATGAAGTTATAACATTATTTATAAATATCAACTTATTGATTATAATAATTTTTGCCCTTTTTTCTGTTCATCTTGATATCTCCTCTTCTTAGGGGGGGGCTACAGCTAGGCATTCAATGTAATTGCTAATTTCTCTACAAGTCCTAGTGTAAGGCGAATATGGAGACCCGTTTTGTATGTTATAATGCGGGTATGATCATTGTTGCTCCTAATCTTAAGAAAATAAAGTTTTTCTTTGATAGCGGATAGAGTTAGCGACAGCGAAGCGGCGATAGCTCATTGCAAATTTCTTTTACTATCTATTGTTAGAGCGTAGAGTAAATATATCCAATTGTATGTGGTCAAGAAAAAGTAGTTATGGAAATAGTTTTTTCTTTTTTTACTTATCCGCATTTGCCTTGCTCAAGTCTGGCAATTGCACCGCCTCCACACAGCGCCTTGCCTGCTCTTTTGCTGGCCCTGCTGAATAGACCCCAAGCGTCATACCTTGGCGCTTATGACCCACCACGGATGCGATAAGGGATTCCGGTTGATCAGCTTGTTCGGCCTTAGTGATGAACCAGCGGCGAAATGAGTGGAAGTTGACTAGGGAGCGCCTTCTGCCTTCAATTTCATCAGCAACGCCTACAGAGCGTCTATATTCGGTGAAATGGTTAGAGGCTTTGAATGATCGTTCCCGCGTCGATTTAGGGTTCTTTGGTGCAGGCCATTCGGGGAATATAGGGTCGTCTGGTTCTTTCCCTTTTGTTCTGCGCTCAATAATTTCGGTCAGTGCAGGATGAATAGGGCATAGGCGGGGTGCCTTTTCCTTCTTCTGAGGTTTGAAAACAAACATTCCTTCATCAAGGCAGTCACGTACACGAAGGCACACAATAGGGTCTAGGCGGCAACCTGCAAGGGCAGCAATTCTCATGAGATCGTGCATCTCTTGTGTAGCATTGCCGGACAGAAGTTTTACCATTTCCTCGTCAGTGAATGGCCTTTCTACTTCATCATGGGGTGTCTCTGGAACGGCAAGGGACTGCCCAGCCCAAACATTCAGCGGGACTTCATCACGCTTCTCAAGCCACTGCCAGTATCTCGATAGACGGCGTACATACTTATTTAGTGTGGTAGGTGATAGCGTGGGTTCCATGGCTGGTAATGCATCCATGAAGGCTACAGCGGCCTTTCGAGTAGGAAATGACTGTAGGTAAGGGGGAATGCCTTGTTCGCTGCACCAGCGCTCTAAAAGAGCAATTGCACGTTTGTCATCGGCCTTGGTACGTGGCTTGACCGTTAGCTGGCTCATGTATTGGTCGTGGTATTCGCTTAAGGGTGTCGCTTGACCATGCAGGACAGCTTTAAACTCTTGCACACGCTGAACGGCTTCGGGTGCATAGACAGGTTCTTCCTCGCCCGTGTTAGGGTCTGTGTAGGTGCCAATTTCCTGACCGAGCAATATATCTATGGTTTGAGATATGCCTGCTTCAATTTCTAGCGCATCAATATCACAAGCCGCCTTTGAGCGCTGCCTTCTAAGCTCCTCAGCAATTGCCCTTATGTCTGTCTCAGGTTTGTGTGCAGATGCAATGATACTCTGAAACTCACGCACTATAGGCCATTTGAGTTGATTGGCGATTGAAAGGCTATCGGTATTCAAAGACTGCTTTAAGCGTGTCTTTCCTATTTTCTTTTGAACGGCTTTAGGGACGCTAACAGTGACGCGCCATTTCCCTCTCTGTAGCTCAAGATATTGTGTGTTATTCGTTATACGTTTTGCCAAAGAAATACCCTCACGTACCACGCCACGTACCCCATTGACGTACCACTAAGGTACTGATAAGTCTACAAATTACTGATATTAAACTCTAATTTGGTGCGTAATGATATACCCCGCTTGGCTCCACCAAATTTTCTTCCTTATTTTATCTTGGATTTGACCATTATAATCAGCATATGCGTGCAGGTCTTTTATGTCGCTTGCAAATGCATATGATGTTACCGGTTTAGCGGTGATTAAATTTTAACGTTCGATTCGCGTTGATAAAATAATCGACGACATAGTGCGCTCGACCCCTTCCAATGCGCCGATCTGATCCAGCACCTGATCCAATTCGCCGATGGACGGGGCTTCCACCACCGCTGCCATATCATAGTGTCCGCTGACTGAGTGCAGCGAGCGTACGGCCAGAATCGTGCGCAGCCGTGCTTCCACTTGCGGCGATAATTTTGGCAGGCATGTGAGCAGCACATGAGCGCGCACCAGATCCTTTTCGTGAAGTGACGAAAGGCGCACCGTATAACCTTCAATCGCGCCGGATTTCTCCAGCCTTTCAAGGCGGCTTTGCACAGTTGTGCGCGAAACGCCCAGCCGTCTTGCCAGCTCGGTGGTGGAAGCGCGCGCATTTTCACGCAGCAATGCAATCAGGGTGTGATCGGCTTTTGTCAGCATAATGACTAAAATCTACGTCATATTGTTCAAATTAGCAACGTCATATCGCATAAAACGCAGCTACTATTTGTACGAGCTCTCTGCGATTCTAAACTCATATTCTGAATTTGAGGGAGATTGTCATGAAAGAAGTTGTCGTTGTTGGTGCGGGTAAAATTGGGGCGACTATTGCTGATCTTCTGAATGCGACGGGTGATTATGCTGTCACGGTTATTGACCGGTCACAGGCACAGCTTGATGCGTTAGAAGCATCAAAAGGCATCAAAACCAACATGATTGATATTGAAAATGCGGATGAGTTGAAAAAAGTGCTGGCCGGTAAATTTGCCGTTTTAAGTGCTGCTCCGTTTCATCTTACCACCCGTATTGCGCAAGCGGCTGCGGATGCAGAAGTGCATTATCTTGATCTGACGGAAGATGTGGCCAGCACCCGCTTTGTGAAAGATCTGGCAAAGACCGCCAAGACGTGTTTCATCCCGCAATGTGGTCTGGCGCCTGGCTTCATCTCCATTGTGGCTTATGATCTGGCCAGCCATTTTGACACGCTGGACACTGTGCGTATGCGGGTTGGTGCCTTGCCGCAATATCCATCCAATGCGCTCAACTATAATCTGACATGGAGCACGGACGGCGTTATCAATGAATATTGCGAGCCATGTGAGGCGATTGTCGATGGCGAGCTGACAGAGGTTCCGGCGCTGGAAGAGCGTGAGGAGTTTTCGCTGGATGGTGTGACCTATGAAGCCTTCAATACGTCCGGCGGGCTTGGCACTTTATGCGAAACTCTTAAAGGCAAAGTGCGCACGCTCAATTACCGCACGATTCGCTATCCCGGCCATGCGGCTATCATGAAAGCACTGCTCAATGATTTGGGGCTGAGGGATCGCCGTGATGTGCTCAAAGACATCTTTGAAAACGCGCTGCCGTCTACTTTGCAGGATGTGGTGGTGATTTTTGTGACTGTGAGTGGTCGCAAAAATGGTCGGCTGGTGCAGGAAACCTATGCCAATAAGGTTTATGCCCGTGCGATTGGTGATGTGGTGCGCAGCGGTATTCAAATCACCACAGCTTCGGCTATTTGCGCTGTCCTCGACATCCTGGCCGATGGTCATCTGCCGCAAAAAGGTTTTGTCAAACAAGAAGAAATTGCCTTGAGCAAGTTTTTAGAAAACCGCTTTGGCAAAGCCTATGCGCAGACCGACCATCATCACGGTTGCTGAGTGAAAATAGCAGGCAGCGTTTAACTTCAAGCGCTGCCTGTTGTAAAAAATGATATTGAGTGTAGCGCCTGATTGGTTTGCACGTTACATCTTGGGAACAGAATTGAACTTCCAGGGAATGTAACATTGAAAATGAAGCAACTGGGTCGTACAGGCCTGCAAGTGACCGAAATTTGTTTGGGTACGATGACATGGGGTGCTCAGAACAGTGAAGCAGATGCGCATGCTCAGTTAGATTATGCGCTAGAGCAGGGTATTAATTTTATTGATACAGCCGAAGGCTATGCCGTACCTATGTCGGTGGAAAGCTTTGGTAAGACAGAAAATCATATTGGTAGCTGGTTTAAAAAGTCCGGTGCGCGCGACAAGATTATTTTAGCCTCGAAAATTTCCGGCGGTGGCAAGCAGAAGTGGATCCGCGATGGTGCAGCACCAAACCGCCAGAATATTCGTGAAGCAGTAGAAGCAAGCCTGCGCCGCTTGCAGACTGATTATATTGATCTTTATCAAATTCATTGGCCGAGCCGTCCGAATTTTCATTTTGGTGCAGCATGGAATTATGATGCTTATTCGGATGATCCGGCGCATTCGACCGAAAGCGTGCTGGAGCGCATGGCTGATGCGCTTGAAGGACTCAATGATATGGTGAAAGAGGGGAAAATCCGTCACACGGGTCTTTCCAATGAAACCGCATGGGGCGTGATGCAGTGGCAGCGTTTGGCGCGTGAAGCGGGCTTTGCGCCGATGGTCAGCATTCAGAACGAATATGGTCTGTTGCAACGCCATTTTGATTATGATCTGGCCGAAGTTGCCCGCCATGAGAAGGTGGGCTTGCTGGCTTATTCGCCGCTTGCAGCCGGTGTGCTGACCGGTAAATATCTGGATGGCGCTATTCCTGCGGGTACGCGTGCGACCGTCGCTATTGATGGCTTCTGGCGTAACAATGAACATGCTTCAAAAGCCGTGCGGGAATATTGTTCGGTTGCTGAAAATCATGGGCTCGATATTGCCCAAATGGCGCTGGCCTTTGCTTTGAGCCGCCCGTTTATGACATCGGTTATTATCGGTGCAACATCAATGGAGCAGCTAAAGAGCAATATTGCGGCCAGTGAGCTTCGTTTAAGTGATGAGGTTCTGAGTGATATTGCGCGTGTTTATCGTGATTATCCGCGACCACTGTAAAATGGGGTAAATGGAGGCCATAATTTTACTGGCCTTAAAATGCGAAAAAGGTCGGGGTTTCCCCGACCTTCCGCTGCTTATTTCACTCGAATGCCAGTACTTCCGTGGTCATGAGCGAAATAATCTCTGTCTGTCACGACCTATAGAACACCATCATTACAGATAAATGACAGATCTTAAACTGTCAGAACTTACAATGCTGCAAAGTCCTAATGTGGTAAAGTTAATGTCTGGTGCCTGATCAGGCAGCCATGTGAACTTCTTCCACGCTGATATTGTTGTAGGCATAAATATCGCACAAGCACTCATGCATCAGATCAAGATCCACTGGGCCAATACGGCTTAATACTGTGTCCAGTTCGTCCGGCTCGACACCTTGATTGAGAAGTTCGACCAAAGCCTGGATCAAAATATGCTTATCATCAAATCTATAGCGGTGCATGATGCTCGCCCTTATATATCTGCTTGAAGTCCTGTTCTAAAATTATGGCAGGATGGTTAAAGCGGGGTTAAATCATTAAATAAAGGCTGTTTCAGCCTGATGAAATATGAGTAGATGCAGTAATATGTTGAGTTTTGAGGTGTTCGGAATTTTTGTCAAACACTTTCAACGCGGCGATAAAAAATAAAAGGCACCGCTTTCATACAGTGCCTTTTTTTATTTTTTTATATGATCAATTTTGCGCAGTTGTTTTGAAATTGGACACAAATGGCAAGATCATAATTTTTTAAAGATCGGCAATCTTGCCATCAACCCACTTGTAAAGTGAGAAGCTTGGTGAGGTCAGGTCACCTGTTTCGCCATAGCTGAGCTGGCCTATTGAGGTTGCAATCGGTTCACCGCTTTTAATGGCTTTGTTAACGGCGTCTGAATTGTCTGCCGAACCAGCTTTAGCAATACCGGCAGCCAGAACTTCCACGGCTGCATAAGCATTCATGGTGAAGGCTTCAGCCGGAATGTTTTTTGCAGCCAATGCCGCAGCCGCAGCCTTGGAATCTTCATTCTTCATTGCATCAGCAGCATTGGTGAAGATGGTGTTGTCGGCATAGCTGCCGCCGATCGCCCAATATTCGGTGTTGGAAAGACCTTCACCGCCGAGAATGGTGACATTCACGCCTGCATCTTTCAGCTGACGGGAAAGCAGGCCGCTTTCAGTGTGATAACCGCCAATATAAACCAGCTCAGCACCTGCAGCTTTCAGCTTGGTGACCAGCGCGCTATAGTCCTTTTCGCCCGGTGTCACTGCATCATAATGCACTTCTGTCATGCCGCCTTTGTTGATGGCTGCTTTAAATGCATCCGCAAGGCCTTTACCATAAGCTGCCTTATCATGAACGATGGCAACTTTTTTATCCTTCATATTAGCCAGAACATAGTCGGCCATCACGTCTGCCTGCTGGTCGTCACGGCCACAGGTACGCAGGATATAATCAAGACCGCGATTGGTCAGGTCAGGGCCGGTTGCCGTTGGAGTAACCATAACAACGCCGTTTTCAGACAAAGCGTCGGAAACAGGCATGGTAACGCCGGTGGTCACAGGGCCAACGACAAATTTGATGCCGTCTGCGATGATCTGGTTGGCAGCAGAAACGCCTTGTTTTGGCTCACCCGCATCATCAACAACTTTGAGTACGAGCTTTTCACCAAGCACACCGCCGTTTTTATTGATTTCTTCAACAGCAGTTTCAGCGCCATTTTTAACTTGCTCACCAAAAGCGGCCACAGGGCCGGTGAGTGGTGCAATCAAACCGATAGTGATGTCTGCATAAGCTGCGCTGGCAAAACCCAGACTGGCGGCAAATACAACGCCTGACAGAAGCTTGATCTTCATTCCATTCTCCTTGATCGGGATTAATCCCTTATTGTCTTCTTTTGCAGCCGTGGATTTTCTCAAAATCCGATCGGCTGTTTCCCCCGCAATTATCAAGTGCTGTCGCAGCAGCTTTTATAAAAGCCTGAGTTTAATGGCAGGAACGGTCTGTTCCCTTAATCTAATTACAAAGCACTTCTATAATTTGAATGCAATAGTCTGTTTGTAGGGGGTGCTGCGCAATAAAATTATTAAAATACATTCTCCGGCCTATCTGACTTTCGGATGTTTATTGCGTAATCAGATCCTGAATAGAGGAAAATGGGAGTTTGTGATTGTTAACCAATTTTTAAGAAGTTCGGGGCGGAAAGCTCTCTTCGAATTGACTCTTACCTCCGCCTGCCGTTAACGTTTTGTTAATGTTTGAACCCGCGGCAAAGGCGTTGAGTATGTTTCCCGTGTTTAAAAAAGTTTCAGTTGGTGTTTTAAGTGCAGCGGCCGCATTGGGCCTCTTTGCATCATCTGCCGCTGCATCGGGTGAATTTATGATCACTGGTGGTCTGACCTCACAGCCAATCGGCCATTATGAATTCTGCAAACGTGAAAGTGCTGAATGCAATATCCGCAACAAAAGCATGGCACCTTTGAAGCTCAATCAGCAGGTCTGGAACAAGATTGTGCAGGTCAATCTTACCGTTAATAATCGTATTCAGCCGATGACTGATATGGAAATTTTCGGTCAGGAAGAATATTGGGCCTATCCGACAAATGTCGGCGATTGTGAAGATTATGTTCTGTTTAAGCAGCGCGAATTGGCAAAAGCTGGTGTTTCACTGTCCCATATGCTGATCACTGTTGTGCGCAAACCGGATGGTGAAGGCCATGCGGTTTTAACATTGCGCACAGATCGCGGCGATTTCATTCTTGATAATCTGACCGATGAAATTTTGAACTGGCAGGCAACGGATTACACCTATCTGAAGCGTCAGTCTGACCAGAATAGCGGCCAGTGGGTTTCGATTGAAGCACCAAGCAATCTGGTTGTTGGTTCGGTTCGCCGCTAATAGCCTCAAGCTGATAATAAGCGTTCAGCGCCCATGCGATATGAAATCGCCTCAGCCAGATGTTTGGCGCTGATATTGTCTTGCGCCTCCAGATCTGCAAGTGTGCGCGCAACTTTCAAAATACGATGATAGGCGCGGGCAGAAAACTGCATGGCTTTGCTGGCACTGTGCAAAAGCTGCAAGCCTGCCTGATCCGGCACGGCAATCTTTTCCACCAAAGCGGTCGGGCAACTGGCATTGGTTATAAAACTATCAAGTCCTAAACTCAGATAACGCTGTTGTTGAATTTGGCGCGCATTGGCAACACGCGCGGCAATCACTGCACTGCTTTCACCATTGGCGGGCTGGATCAGATCCATGGCCGAGACCGCTGCCACATCCACCCGCAGATCAATACGGTCAATCAAAGGGCCGGAAACGCGCGCCTGATAATCGCTCTGGCAGCGCGGGCCCCTGGCACAGGTGTGCCCCGGCTCTCCTGCCATGCCGCAGCGGCAGGGGTTCATGGCGGCAATCAGCTGAAAGCGTGCCGGATATTGGGTGCGATGTTGCACGCGGGCGATAATGACTTCACCCGATTCTAAGGGCTGACGCAGAGAATCGAGCACTTGCGGGCTATATTCCGGCAATTCATCCAGAAACAGCACGCCATTATGAGCAAGGGAGACTTCCCCCGGTTTAGCGCGATGGCCACCACCAACCATCGCGGCCATGGAAGCGGAATGATGGGGCGCACGAAAAGGGCGCTGGTCGGAAAGGCGGCCGCCCGTCAGTTCTCCTGCAATGGAAGAAATCATCGAAACATCAAGCAGTTCACGTGGCGAAAGCGGTGGCAGGATTGTCGGCAATCTTTGCGCGAGCATCGACTTACCGGATCCGGGAGGCCCCACCATCAGGATGTTGAGGTCAATTAATTTTCTGGTATTGTATAGAAATGATCACAAAACCTCATCAGCCATTCGCCTATTCCTATGTCCGTATGTCGACGGATATGCAGCTCAAAGGTAACAGCTTACAGCGCCAAAAAGAAAAATCGAAAGAATATTCGATCCGTAATGGGCTCTTATTAATCGAAGATTTTGAAGACATTGGAGTATCAGCATTTAAGGGAAAAAATGTTAAAACTGGGATGCTCGGGAATTTCATATCTTTAATTGAAAACAATAAGATACCCGTAGGTTCATACCTCTTAATCGAGTCATTGGATCGGTTAAGTAGAGAAGGTATCTTCGAATCTATTCCACTATTCATTAAAATACTTAAGTCTGGAATAAAGATCGTTACACTGATTGATGAGCAAGTGTACGGCGCTGAAAATGCAGATTTCAAAGACTTACTGTACCCGTTGATCGTATTAAGCCGTGCCCATGAGGAATCGGTCGCCAAAAGTTATCGAGTTGGCAAAGCTTGGGCAAACAAAAGAAAAAATATCAATGAGCGTAAACTTACAAAAGTATGCCCCGCTTGGTTAAAATTAAATACAGATACAAATACGTTTGAGGTTATTCCGGGAAGGGATGATGTAGTTAAACGTATATTTGATCTGGCAGATTCAGGTTATGGTTCTTATTCTATTGGTCGCATTCTTAACAATGAATGCATTCCGCCATTTAGCGAAACCTCAAAGGGATGGCATGCATCATATATCACTAGAATAATTAATAACAGATCGGTTTTAGGTGAGTTCCAGCCCCATAAGTATGTAAATGGAACTGCTCAGCCAGACGGTGATATGGTCCCTGATTATTTTCCTCAGTTAATTGATGAAGAGCAGTTTTTACGCATTAAACATGCGCGCCGGAAGCGACAGGTTGAAGGAGCAGGTCGAAAAGGTCCTCTGTATAGAAATTTATTTTCGAGAATTGCCAAATGTGCTTACTGTGGCACACCTATGCGCTTCGTATACAAAGGGCTTCCGCCTAAAGGTGGGCAATACCTAAGATGCACCAACGCTGAACGTCATTTCGACTGTTCCGCATCGAGTTGGCGCTACGAGCATTTTGAAAACGTATTTCTCTTATTTGTTCATGAGCTAGATCTTGTTGAAACTTTAAAACGTGCTGACGAACAATCAGAGCGTTACACATTGGAGCAAAAACTGGTCTCCATTAATGAGAATATACGGGGTAAGAGGGAATTACTAAACACAACTTTTGAAATGCTTCAAACAAGCAATAGCGCGAAGGCTTTCGTTCAATCGAAAATTGAGGAAATTTCAGCTGAAATTTTGGAGCTTGAAAATCAGAAGGAAGCTGTAGAAGGCAAATTAAAGGAAGATGCTTCTCTCCCTCCCGTTGATGACCAGCAGATAAAATTATTGATCAAAGAACTTCAGGATGCTGACGATGTCGATCTGGAGCGGAAACGTCGTATCGTTGCTAATAGACTTCAAATGATGATTAAGTCTCTCACGCTTGCTCCCGACGGGGTGCGAAAAGATGCCGAAAAAATTGTGCTATCCCAATTTGGATCGTCCGAAGCGCTGTTTGATTTCTTCGAAACAGGATCGCCCTCAGATGAGGCGGGTACATATATGTCATTTTCTGTCGTACTTTTAGACGGCATTATGCGAAGAGTGACCGTAAGCCGTGGAGACCCCTTGAAAGTTATAGAACTGTTAACAGTGGATAAGCATGGACTTATTACTGAAACTGAACAAACCCACGAAAGTCTGAGTGAATGGAAAACCTGACGACCATTCAGCGGCAGTAGTTCGCTTCGCTGCCTATTCGTAAGCAGATGTTGTCTTGGCATGGAGTTGACCTGATTCTCGTTTCTCACAATAAGGAGAAACGATATGTCGAAACCGAAAAACGTCGCTGCCATTCCCGCTGACAAAGCGATCATTGAGGCCGCAATTTCGGAAGGAAAAAGACTGATTGTTGCTGGAAAGTCCAAGATTGATACCGCGCTTGCCATCTACGAAAAGCTTGAAGGAATGGAGCAAGACGTGATTGTGAAAGCATTTATCGAAGGGGCAACGCTGACAGAAAAAGGAGCCCTCACATATTGGTATAATTGTCGGCGACGTTTAGCTAAAGAACGTCGTAATGGGCTTCGAGGATAGCCCCTATTCCCGATAATTCTCAAAATCCGTAAATGTTACATATGGGAGGTGGGGGCGTAACATTTACGGATTTTATATTTCCATTATCGTCAACGATACGGGGGAAGGCTTGGAAAAAATTCTAAAATCCGTGCTGAAACCTTTATCCCCATAGCATACGGCTCTCCTGCGATTTTAGAATTTTTTACACGGCTTCCCCCGGGACAAATAACTCAATTTCAAGTTCAGGGTAAAATTCAGCCTTCAATTTTTTTAAAGCTTCGACGACCCTAGGTGTAGGTGGCGTGCTGTGTGGTTCGAACGTTTTCTTCTTGCCGTTATCAATATCGCTAATTTTGCACTCTATACCGCAAGTCACCAAGGCATTAAGGAAATCCTTGTGTTTCATTTTTCTATTACTTCGGATTATGTCGAAACCTGCTTGGTGCTGCTGATAAGCTCGCGTCAAGCTTTCCCGCAGCCTCTTTAAATCTCCATTGGTTTTCGACAGATATTTTTTAGATCTTTCTCCGAGGGAATCTTTTGATGTCCTGTATGTTACAAAAGAGTTGAAGTCCTCTAGTGATTTCAGAACGTGTGGATCTTTCTTATCGTAGTTTTCCCAATTCTCTCGCACAAGATTAAACTCCTTAATGTCATCCACGGGCACTGTTTCGAATGTAAGATGGGTATACTCATCACCTTCAAAAACAAAGACGGTATCGCGTGCGTTTACAGGCTTCCTTTTCCAGTCAAATTCCATTGAAAGCCGTTTGGTCACTGACCGAAATACGAAATCTGTTTCGCCGCGCACCATATCTTTGATACCGACACTGGATTTGTATTGAAATTTTTGATCGGGTCTGCGGCTTAAGAACAGACTTAACGTCTCTCGATTCTCTTCAAACAGATCATTGAGCGGATTTGTTTTGATACCTCCTTTTTGCAAGACAATTCCGTTGTTACCTTCACCCGGTTTTAGCGTTGCTGCGCCTCGCGTTCGCCAGCCGACAGGTTGGCGAACTATGTGCTTAATCTCCAAAGGACTGGCATTGTCGAGGTGACTACGGGCATGTCGAAATGATTCGAACATCTCTCCGCTTGTTGCCAATTCGATACCTTGGTCGCTCGAATTTGAGAGAAAGCCGTCTGTCGTAACACTGAAGACATGTACATCTTCAGGAAAACCGTTGTGAATCTCGCCAAGGACTGCTCGCGTGTATGATGTGATAAAAGATGCGAAATACGGCTGGGTTATCTTACTCGGCGGAAGCGTTTGCATTCCATCGTCTTGAAGGTTGTATACTCGCTTATCGCGAAGACCTTGAGCCGTTTTTCCATAGGTGCTGTTGCCGACCTCTTTCCAAAACAGGTTGTCAAAAGTTCCCTTCTCATGCGCTGTACGTTTTTCTATGCATTCCTTGATGAAATCCCTGAAAATTGGCTGCTCTGGATCCGAGGGAACATGGACGCCTTTGCGGAAGGTTAATTGCGCACCGAGTTTCTTGGTAACATAGAGTTCAGGGGCCGCACATTTCGAGTTGCCTTTACGCGGGAAAATAATTCCATTTGCAGTGCGGACTGGTAGCGTTGGGAAGCGTACAGATTCAGGAAACTCAAAGTCCACGGAAAAGAAACTTAGGTCTAGAGGTCCAACATTATCAAGTGTTGCTAGATTGGTGACGTTGTCCCAGTCCGGCATGCCTATTAGTGACATCGCTGTTGTATAGGCTGAACTTAAATCGTGGTCTCTCCACTGTCCTTCGTCTGCAATTCCGAATATGAACTGCTCATTTCTGCCGCCATGGTAGGTCTCAGTGATGAACGCCTCATTGAAATAAGCTTCCTCTTTCAATGGCGTCAAAGTTTTGGTTTTGAAATAGCCGGCTTTCTTGCTGAAAAATCTATCCTTGATGATCTCACGTCCCAAGATTTGATTGCTATCCGCCCCACCGTTTTGCCACCCGAGAAGCAGCAGCTTGGTTCCAAAAGACGTCAACGTCGCTGGCATTTTGAAAGATTCGAAGAGCGTTAAACTCTGCTGAATTATCCGCTCGGCAAAACGGACACACACTTGGGCATCGCGGATCGCATACTCACGAAACTCGTTCCACCGTTCCCTTCTGAAACGTCCCATGTTTTCCTTAATTTCTCGCTCTTCCTCCGCTGTCTGAGCGAGCTGAATTTTGGGGAAACCGAGGAGGTCCCCGATACCTGCAAGCGATTTGGCGTTGCTCGGAGCTAGCAAGATAGTGTCGCGGACGATGACAGAAAACTCGGCAATTGGTTTATCCGCTTCGCCAAACGTCACTGGAATAGCACTGTCAATGCTGACGAATGTGCTTCTGACGTTAGAAGTCAGTCGCGCGTTGTCTTTGAAGTCGCTAAATGCCGGAAAATCCGCTCGGATGAAATGTCCTAGAAGGTAGATAGAATTCGGCAGTTTCACATCGGGAAACTTCTCAATCAGCGATCCAACCGCAAAACCTATAAACTCAGCAAGAGTTAATCGTTTATCTGCATCGGGGATGATAATTCCATCTGTTTCAGGTGGGTGAGGCTGTCCGTCTTTGGTAATAAGCTTGATTGAGAATTGGTAGGAAAGAAGTTCGTTTTTTGCACCTGCTTCAATGGTGCTATCCTGCTCGTTAGCGCTTAAGGACTGATACTCTGTGTCAAATCCTACGAGAAGATGGGCACTTGGCTCTTTCTTTTTCGTTCGCTTTTTTCCGTCAACAGGCGGTTCAGAGATATTGTGGCTCTGAATAGATACTGTTTTAGTTCTGCCACCTTCATCGTCAGGCTCGATCTTAAAAGTAAATTTGTTTTCAAGCTTGGGCTTAGGCATCTACGCCCTTTCCAGGTTTTAGCGTATCGATGTATGGGGATCGTACATGATCCCTTAGGCTTGCTAGTACTCGATCTCATTATGCCGTTGAACATTCCCTTGCATAGGTAGGATATCTCGATATTCAAAAAGGGAGATTGTGTTGCTGGTAAAACGTGGTAATTCGAAGTTCTGGTATGCCCAGTTTCAAATTGATCATCAAACGATCGTCCGGTCAACAAAGACGTCTGACCGAAAGGTAGCTCTACAAGTTGCTGTAAAAATTCGGGCTGACGCTCACGCCGAACTACTGCTTGGTAAGAAGGCGTCGATTACGTTGGAAACAGCTCTTCGTCGTTTTGCGAATTCAAAGCTCGGAACACCAAACCATCGGAATCTGGAAAGTCAGATCAGGGTAATTTTGTCATTAATAAGTGGTACGATTCCTTTGATAAAGGTCAGCTCCGATACCCTTGAAAGTTTTCGCCAAAAGCGGTTATCCCAAGGATGCGCATCACAGACTATCAAGCACGGTATCAACTGTCTGATAGGAGCGATCCATCTTGCTCGGAAGGACGGATATCAAAGTCCGTCAATTACTGTGCCCAGCATTAGAATACCGAATTCTAAAATACGATATCTGAGTATCGAGGAAGAGTGTCGCCTGCTTTATGAACTTTCCCCTACACGTGTCGCAAAGGGCCTATCTGCTGATCCGTCTTGTCGGCAGGGTAGACAGAAATGGATGCAAGACAATTATGATCTTGTCGTCATGCTTATCGATACTGGCGCACGTTACAGCGAAATCGCTAATCTCGCCTGGAAGGACATTGATATAAACAGGGGTGAAATACGCCTGTGGAGGTCCAAAGTTCAAAATGAAAGCGTGATCTACATGACTGATCGCGTGGAAACGATCCTCTGCCGTCGTCTGCGGGAGAGTAATGCGTTATTCGTTTTCGTTAACAAGGCGGGAGAGAAGAGAGGGTATTCGGCTGTTGCCATCCGCAAAGCGTTCCGTCGTGCTGGCCTTGACGATTGCACTATTCACACGCTTCGCCATACACATGCTACACGTCTTATTCAAAATGGATTGTCGATCCAAGAAGTCAAAGTCGTGCTTGGTCACTCTGATATTCGAACAACGATGAGATATGCCCATCTTGAACAGGCTGTTATTACGCGCAAGGCACGCGATGTTGTTAACGCCGTTAATGCTGTTAACCAGTCTGGTGAAGCTAGAGCGTAAGCATCTCAAGCTTATTGCCTAGCGCGAACAACGCCGGAAAACGTGCTGTAAACCCTCAATGTTGTTAGAGTGGTACGGTTTCCTTCCATTTCAATGGAAGGAAAAAAAGCGTTTACCGTGAAAATGTTTTTTGAGCTTCTCTGGCGGACGATCAAATACTAGGAGTGCTATCCTCACGCTTACAAAAGCGTATCCGAAGCTAGTATTGGCGTCGGTCGAAATCTGACCTTCTATAACTGCCAACGCCCTTTTTCATCGCTTAAACGGGAGACCCCGGATCAGGTTTACTTTAACGCTCTGACACCAATAATGGTGGCAGAATAATCGCGGCGGAAATCCAATTAAAGAAACGCTCGAATCTGTTCAGACAAACCGAACCACTTCTCAATTATACAAATTGACTCATTAGAATTAGGGGGGTACTCCAAATAACCTATGGTTGCATTTGGTGGGAAGTATACAGGTGTCTTCAAAAAGTAAGTTATTAACTGCTGTTTCTACAATATTGTTGGCAAGTGTGTGCTTGCCGTCGGCGGCGTTTTCGCAAGTTGGAATGCATTTTGAAAATGGTCAGCCCAATACGATGTTGGGTCCCGTTTTGACGAATGGGATTGGTGAGGCTGCCTTAAGCGTAGCAAAGACTGGTACTATTGTTGTCGGCACTGGGGTAACTATAACAACTCAAGGAGACGGTTCTGTCGGCGTAAATGTGACGACTGAAGGTGAAGCCGATCTAACTGGTGTGACCGTAACGACGGAAGGAATCGGTTCCCACGGATTAAACATTGTTGGGCCGGGAACAATTGATCTCACCAATTCAGCTGTTACGACTACGGGCGGTACGGCTTATGGTGCCCATTTAAATGGCGAAGGTTCTGTTCTTAATCTTAAAAATACTGAATTGCGCTCAGAGGAATCAAAAGGAATTTCTGCAAGCAATGGTGCTGTCGTTACTGTTGATGGTGGTGTGTTGCAAGCCGGTGGTCCTGCATCTGGTGGCGGAGCGCTGCACCTTGAAAATAGTAATGGTTCTTTGACTCATGTAACTATTAAGACGACAAGTGGCGGTGTAAAAGCTGAAAGCACTAATAACAGTGATCTTGGTACTAATGTAGTATTAGAAAATGTAAAGATTGAATCAACGGGAAACCAAAGTCGCGGTGTGTCAGCGGATGGTTCGAAAACAATTGTCGATGTTAGTGGCTTATCATTCACGAGTGATGGTCGGCTATCAGATGGCATTTCTGCAAGCAATAGTAGCACAGTAAATATAGAGTCATCTGATATTAACACTGAGGGAGATTCTGCTCACGGAGTTAGCGCACAGACTGGTGCAAAGGTGACTATCTCGGATAACACCAATATTAAAGTTGGTGGTAAAAGCTCGTATGGTGTGAGCGCTGGAAGCGGCTCTGATGTAACTATTGATAAGTCAGTAATAACCGTTACAGGAAGAAGCGGCATTAATTATGGTGTATTCGCCATTAATGATGATACACGCGTTACAATCAAAAATGGCACCAGTATTGATACAACGGCAAGCGCTGGCGCTCATGGGATACATGCAGCGGGCGGAGCTTCTGTTGATGTTAGAGAAACAGTAGTTCAGTCATCTGGCAATGGATTGAATATTGGCACTGGCGGTACATTAATTGCAGACGATATTAGCGTAACCAGTAAGCTGTCAGGAGTGATGGTGGCTGGTGGCACTGAGGGGCCCGCAGAGCTTACGATTAGTAACTCACGAGTTGAAAGTGCTGGCACTGGTGGATCACAAGATTATGGGATGCGCGTCACTGGTTCGACCGGCAAAATTACTAGTAATAATGTAGGATTGGTAACTGATGGTCGCGGCCGTAATGGTTTTGTTGCACACGAAGGTGGAGCAATGATTATGACGGGTGGGAGCATCACGACTAAAAGCGGTACATCGACCGGTGGTTATGTAAACTATGGCACTGCGATTATTAGTGGTACGGAAATTACAACTTCTGGGTCGGAGTCTCATGGTCTAAGTGCGCATGTGGATGGAGATATTGATCTTACTGGTGTTAAGATTAAAACCTCGGGTGAGGATGCCAAAGGGCTTCTCGTTTTCAATAGAGGCTTTATTCATGGCGACGCTCAAGTTGAAACAACAGGTGTGGGGGCACATGGTGTCGCTGCCGTAGGTGAGGGTAAAATTTCACTTGAGAATTCCAATATTTCTACGACTGGAGAATATGCGGCTGGGATTGCAGCAGCACCACGAGCTTTCGACATTCCATTTGTTGGCAAAGCAACTATCGAAATTGCAGACTCTACAGTTACGTCACTAAATGGTGCATCTGTATTCGTTGGCCAAGGCTCTGATCTGGATCTTAAGCTTTTAAATACAGATTTAGTGGCGAATAACGGTGAGCTATTCAATGTGATATTGGGCGGCACAATGAATGCGTCCATTACCAATGCTAATTTGAAGGGCGCTGCATTGCGTCAGGAAGATTCAACTTCAAATCTGAGGATGGATAATACATCATGGTTGGTAACTGGGGATTCAGATCTTACTTCACTGGGTGGTGTTAACTCAAGCTTCATTGAATTTGCTGCGCCAACTGGTGATGCAGAGGATGCTGGGTCTTATCTCACATTGACTGTTGGTGATTATAGCTCAGATAATTCCACAGTCACTTTTAACACATGGTTAGGTGATGATAATTCTCCGACCGATCTATTGCATGTTACAAATGATACGAGTGGCAACACAATTGTTCGTGTCAATAATACAGGTGGCCCAGGCAAGAAGACTACGGGCGATGGTATCATGCTTGTTAAAGTCGATGGTCTGTCAGAAGGCACATTCGAGCTTGATGAAGATTATACTGTTCATGATGGGCGTAAGGTCGTTGTTTCAGGTGCTTATGCATATTCACTGCATAAGGATGGTGTTTCTGTTGAAACGGGTGACTGGTATCTTCGTTCACAACGAACAGAAACAGACCCGGAAGAGCCTCTATATCAGGTAGGTGTTCCTGTTTATGAAGCTTATCCGCAGCTTCTACTTGGTCTGAATAGTCTGCCCACCTTGCAGCAGCGTGTTGGCAATCGCTATTGGAATAATGCTGGCAATAAAGTTCTTTCACAAGGTGCAGATGCTATCGAAGCCTATGCTCCTGCTGAAGAAGCTGGCGTTCTGATCGAAGAAAATGCTATCTGGGGTCGTATTGAAGGATCACATACCAAGATTAAGTCAAAGACTTCCACTTCCAGCACTGACTATGATTACAACACATTCAAAATGCAGGCTGGCCTTGATGGTCTGCTGAGTGAGACTGATGATGGCAAACTCATCGGTGGTGTAACAGTTCACTATGCTCATGGTAAGGCGAATGTCTATTCAGCGCATGGTGATGGCGACATCAAAACCAATGGCTATGGTTTTGGCGGCACACTGACCTGGTACGGTGAGAATGGTTTCTATGTCGACAATCAGGCTCAGCTCACTTGGTATGATAGTGATCTGAATTCTGATAGTGCGAATAGAACATTGAAGCATGGCAATAATGGATTTGGCTATGCACTGTCCGTCGAAACAGGTAAGCGCATCACTATCGACGAAAACTGGTCTGTAACACCACAAGCTCAGTTGATGTATTCCAATGTGCGCTTTGATAGCTTCACCGACACCTTTGGGTCACGAGTATCCAAAAGCAGAGCTGATAGCCTTCAGGGTCGGCTTGGGATCAGCGCTGATTACCAGAACTCATGGCTGAATGATCAAGGTACAACCAACCGTAGCTATGTTTATGGTATTGCTAATCTCTACAATGAATTCCTTAATGGAACGAAAGTGGATGTTAGCGGCGTAAGCTTCACCAATAAGCGTGAAACTCTATGGGCAGGTATTGGTCTTGGTGGTTCCTACAATTGGAATGATGACAAATACTCGGTCTATGGTGAGGGTTCTGTCAACACCAGTCTGAAGAACTTTGGCGATAGCTATAACTATAAGGGAACTGTTGGCTTCCGCGTTAAGTGGTAAATTTCTAGCCCGTTAGTAAAATTATGAAAATAAAACCGCCGGTGAGTAACTGGCGGTTTTTTTGTAAAAGCA
The DNA here is from genome assembly GCF_014205685.1 of Paenochrobactrum gallinarii. Classification (GTDB taxonomy): domain Bacteria; phylum Pseudomonadota; class Alphaproteobacteria; order Rhizobiales; family Rhizobiaceae; genus Paenochrobactrum; species Paenochrobactrum gallinarii. The sequence goes on along the minus strand of NZ_JACIIU010000025.1, from coordinate 746 downwards.
ATGAATATTATTCACGTTTAATTCGGGCTGCGATTAACTCCGGATCTCGTCGGCCGCTATCATCCAGTTTGCATGTCAGCTCATCAATGCTTTTCGCCGTAGCAATCGGAATGACTGTTTCAATCTCGCAGAGCAGGGTGAAGTGGTCCTGTTTTTCTGAGCAGGTTTACGGTTCCGCTAAGATGAACCTTAGTTAGATTTCATGCTGCTTGCTTGATATGTATTGCGCTAAATCCACTATTCGGCGTTTGCTTATCAGGGTCGGTGTGTGGTCGCTATGAGTTGTAAAATCCAATCCGGTCTTTGATCACGCGTTTGGCTTGGAAACCATCCAACAGTTCATGCAAATATATGGCCTCTTGCTTGAAGGATCGTCATAGTCTTTTGATGAAAATTTTATCGAGATAACACCCACGACCATCCATTGATATTTTGATCTTGGCATCAGTCAGAATAGCGATCCAGTCCCTTCCAGTAAACTGCGCTCCTTGATCGGTATTCATTATTTCAGGCTTGCCATATTTGAGAATAGCCTCATTCAAGGCTTCAATGCAGAAACTGGTACCATCGTATTGGAGAGCCGACATGACAGCACCTTGCGCGTTGTCCAATCCATAAGGCAACTAGATAAGGAAAGCCACGCTGCATGGGGAGTGGAGTAAGAAGCGCAAACGCGCTTCTCCTCCCCGAACCGTACGTGCACCTTTCAGCGCATACGGCTCTCCATTCAAACTTGGCCCATGGCC
>NZ_JACIIU010000024.1 GCF_014205685.1 Paenochrobactrum gallinarii | reverse complement strand
CATGTCTGCCATCCTTCCTATCGAGTAGATTGAACGCAACAATCTTCAAACAAAAATTGTCGCTTGGGTAGGGCGGCAACCACTCCATCTATTCAGATTGCCTCTTGTAGCCAATCCACCAGCGCCACCAATCGACTGCGCCAGAATACTATGGGAATAATCGCCTTTCGTTATCAGTGTGGCATGGTTTTCAACCGAAACAGTACCTGCGTTACCTGCATTGCCACCATTGCCGCCAAGTGTAAGCGCACCAAAGGCAACACCGGCATGGCTGCCATCACCACCAATTGAAAGGGCAGAAATAGCTATTGAGCCAACACCTGTTGTATAGATCAGGTTGTCATCTTCATGCCCCTGCTGACCATTGATCACATGAATATTGCCGCCGCGACCACCAGTACCATTCGGCGCATTTGTAAGATCGCTTAAAGCAGATCCGGCAAAGCTCAAACCACCTTGCGCATGACCAGCAATGCCGCCGGAACCACCAAACGACAGAGCCGATATGCCTGATGACTGTTTTCCTTCTGTGTAAATACCACCGCTATTAACAACAAGAACGTCACCGCCATCACCGCCGGAACCACCCAGACCGCCAGCTGCTGCTGTGAGCGGTATTAATGTATTGGTTCCGCTTGCAGTCGCAATACCATCAGCATGACCGCCATTACCGCCACGCCCACCGGAAGAATACGCTGTAATACCAGTCGAATAATCGCCAAGGCTCACCAGAACAGAATGATTTTCAACCTTGATATCACCGGCATTGCCACCAAGACCGCCGTCTCCGGCAACCGAAACGCCGATTGCAGCTTCAAAGCCTGTGATAACCGGCACATCAAACTGAAGAATACCGGATGCATCACCGCCTGCGCCGCCTTTTCCACCAGTGGTTTTTGCAACAATCAGACCTGCATTATGGCCATAAGAGCCCAGCACTGTGGCTTCCGGATTTAATGCATCGCCATTGATCACACTGACATTGCCTGAATTGCCGCCGGCACCTGTGCGGCCATACCAATCAGCCTGTGTGTTAATCAAACCATCAGCTGCGCCGCCAGCAGCTGCAATTAACTTGCTATTGCTATCTCCGGCTTTGCCACCTGCTCCACCAGCGGTTTGCGCCAGAATGGTATTGGAGTCTTTTCCATGAGTAACGATTGAGCCCTGGTTGGCAACGCTTATATCCGCACCATCGCCGCCCTTGCCACCGCGACCACCAAGGGACACAAAACCTTCTCGTGCATCCGGCGTGCCAACGGAACCACCGGCACCACCAATACCACCTTGAGAAAGTGCCGCAATACCGGCAGCATTTTGGCCTTTGGTGGTCAGTGTCGAATGATTGGTAATATCTACATTGCCCGCATTGCCGCCAACACCACCATCGCTACCAAGGCTGATGATACCAGAAGCGGAACCCGCTTCTCCACCATTACCGCCGAGGGATTTTGCATCAATTGCATTAGAATTATTACCCTGCGTACTGATGGATGAATGATTGTTGACGCTGACGGTTCCGCCATGGCCGCCATTGCCACCATTGCCGGACTTAGTCTGGCTCAAAACAGCCACAGAGGAGCCGCTTGTTCCACCTGCTCCACCTGTCGATTCAGCATAGATGGCATGCCCGCTTTCAATGGTAATAGAGCCTTTATTGGTGATATTAACACCACCACCATTGCCGCCATGACCGCCACCAGCTGTTGCAGTATCAACAGAGCCGCCAGGCGTTACATTATTGCCGTTGCCGCCCTTACCGCCAACAGATTTACCCACGAGACCATTCGCATGGGCGCCTTGCGTACTGATGATCTTGTCACTGGTGATTGTAACTGTTCCGGCATTGCCGCCATTACCAGCCACACCATTCGTTGCACTGCTGGTAAGCGATTTTGCCTCTGCCGCATCAGCTCCATTGCCGCCCAAAGACAGGCCATGTATCGCATCAGAACCAGCGCCAGCCGTTGTAATGTTATTTTTATTGTTAATGACGACCGTACCGCCACGCCCGCCATCACCGCCTGAAGCTGCAGTTGCACTAAATACGAGACTATCTGCATCACCAGCTTTTCCACCATGGCCACCAGCAGCTTGTGCGAAAATACCAAAGGACTGATTTCCGCTAGTAGCTAGCTGAGCCTCATTGGTAATATTAACCTGACCCGCATTACCACCATTGCCACCAGCGCCGGATTTAATATGGTCAATTAATGTACTGCTATCGCCGCCCTTACCACCTTGTCCGCCATTCGAAAATGCAACGATGCCACTTCCATTATCAACGGTTAAGTTCCCGGTCGCGTTTACGCTGACATTACCACCATCACCGCCATTGCCCCCGGCTGCACCATCGCCCTTCATCAAGCGTCCAGCAGATCCGCCCTTGCCACCGGCACCACCAGTACTCCCACCAAGGAATATATTTTTCCCGCTTACTGAATGCGTACCACCACCGCTGATCACAAAGGAGTCACCATTGCCCCCGTTGCCACCGGCAGTTGCGCCTGAGGAAGATTGCGCATCTTTACCATTCGTGCCCTTCACAGGTGACGGCGTGTGGGTAACAACACCGCCCTTATTCACCAAATCGCTTAAAACCGGTGAAGGCACTGTATTAATATGTGTCGGAACAGTTTGCGCGAATGACGCCTCAAGCCCCAATGAGACGAGACAAACACCGGCCAGCAGAGTGTGCTTTATTTTCGGAAGAATCACAGAATGAGTTTTCAAATCCGATGACATCGGCACGCCCCCAAAAGTCGACAATAAAATACCTTCCAAACGAACTCATATTCGCTGGCCTGCCGAGGTCTATTGAAACTAGAGGGAAGTACAATTCCCTTGAATAAGGGGTGTATTGGAAAAAGCTAATATTTCTGCAATGCAATCAAGCTCAACAGAAAATGCGCAAAAAATCTTAAACAATTGAAATTATTGTACTATTTATGGATTTATTATTTTATGCTTCATCGCTTCTTTGACAGCTTCCGCTCTTGAATGCACATCCAGTTTTTTAAAAATATTCTTGATATAATCGTTGATAGTATGGTCTGAGAGCTGAAGCGCCACTGCTATCTCAGCATTTTTCTTGCCGTCAGCTAATTGGAGCAGCACATCCAGCTCACGCGGCGATAATTTCTTTGTGTTCACACCCAGTGACAAGGTCTGGCGTTTTTTTTCAATCCGTTTGACCAAACGAAGCTTCGCTTCAACCTGTGAAATGAAAACACCCAGATCAATCGGTTTGACCAGATATTCATCAACACCTTCACGGTAAGCTTCCAAAATCCGGTCACGATCCGAGAGAGCCGATAGAAACAAAAATGGTATTGCGTTTAATTGTTCAGTGCCTGAACGCACCTGCCGTAAAAATTCCAACCCGTCCATTTGCGGCATGAGAATGTCTGAGACGATCAAATCGGGCGTACGTTTTTTCAACAATTCCAATGCAGCCAAACCATTACTGGCTTCAATAACCTCGTGACCGGAGCGCATCAATTCACGCACCAGCTCTTCACGAATGTATTTTTCATCCTCAACGCACATCACCAAAGGGCGACTGGCTGCATCTTTTGTCATTTCAAGCACACTCAATACCGGTCAACGGCAACCGTAGTTCAAACTCAGTAAACCCCTTACCAGTTGCAAGCAAGGTTAAGTCACCACCGTGCATTCGAGAAATCTGGCGCGAAAAACTCAATCCCATGCCGCTGCCGGAAAGATGCGCAACATTGCTGGCACGATAAAACCGCTTAAATATCATATCTGTTTCATTCTCCGGAATACCCATGCCAAAATCTTTAACCCTGCAAATAAATACATCATCCTCAAGCAGAACAGTCACATCAATAAACGCTGAATCGGATGAATATTTATCTGCATTGGCAAGCAGATTAACCACAATTTGCTCAAGCAGCGTTTTATCACCAAGATATAAGAATTCTGAGATCTGCTTTTCAAAACGAACAAAACGTGCCGGATGAATTTCCTGATGATAGGCGATTGACTGGCCCACCATCTCCACCAGATCAAACTCTTCGGCTTTCAAATTCACCCCATCAGCATGAATAACATCACCGCTGATCGTACTTTCAACAATGCGCGACAACCGGCTGACCGCCTCACGAATTCTGCCGGCCGCTTCTGTCACTGCTTCACTATTGATGTCTTCCGGGTGACGGATAAAACGTTGCGCAATTAAATCAATAATCGCCACCGGCGTTTTAAACTGGTGAGAGACGGTAGTGAGAAAGCCTTTATAAATCTCGTTTGATTTTTGCTCATTTTTCAAAGCAACGCTTAAAGCTTCTGTGCGCTGGGCGACAATAGCTTCCAGTTCCTCCTGATAGCGGAGCAATTCATCATTGGCGCGATTAGCTGACTTAATATTCATAATCAGCAAGAATGACAAAAGGCCGCCAACCGTCATCAAACCAAGCACCGCAGCCATCGTCAGATAAATCATGTTCAATTGCCGGTCACGGTCGGCACCGCCGGCATCCCGTTCATGGATCATCGAAAGATTGGCAATACGGCCAAAATCACTAAAAACGGGCAGAACTTCGCGGTAAATTGCCAAGATTTCTGCCTGCTCAAGACTATCTTCCGTCTCATAGCGCGCTTCAATCTGCTCCATTGTGGCAACGATATTCTTAAGATATTCCTCAGCGCCAATGTTTTTGAAATAATCCAGTTGCGGTTCACTGCTCAAAAGATTGATACGGCTTTTCAAAATATCGAAACGCAGCGTAATCATCTCTTTATCATGATTGTCCAGCAAAAGTGCATCGCTGAAGCGACGGCTTTCACGGTCGGCCTGATTAACCGCCCAAAGCATATTCTCGCCGACATAGGTTTCCAGACTGCGCTCGACTCGCAGCAGCTGATAAAACGCATAAGCCAGCATCAAACAAAAGCCGAGCATAACAATACCGGCTACAGTGTAAGCACGTGTGATTTTCATTCAATCAGCAATTCAGACAATTGCCATGCCCAACGATGATCAAAACGAGAGTCTTGTAACTCCGGTTTTCCATCGCGCGGATAAACAATCCAAAAAGGGCCAAACTCCGTTACAGGCATGGCTGAACCATTCATTTGATCTGCAACCAGCACGTCATAATCATAGGCATCCTGCCCCGGAATTTCGACTTCATAATCATTCAGCGCACGGGCTTTGACCGTTGAATGCCGGGCAATTTTCTCATCAATACCGGCAGCTGCAAGCAATGTTTTCAGTGGCACACCAGAAAACTCCTGCACGCCCTCTGTCCACGGTGTATGTGTTTTAATGGTTGCTCTTGCCAGCTCTGTTGAACCAGCTGCCAATTTATAAGAAGCCCCCGACGATGCCGTCACGACCAGAGTTGTGAGCTCTGAGGCTTGCGCAAAAATGTTCAAGTGAGTGACGTAGTTTAAGCTGAAACTTGCAAGACCAACGCTTAAAATGGCTGAATATATCAACTTATATTTTGGCATCATCACAAACACATCTTTCCCTATACAGCCATATCAGTTTTAACTTAGCGTTTGCCACCATAACCACGTTGTTTCCATTCCGCCAATGGCATGATGTCGGGCTGTCCGCCGCCTGCCTCATACCAGGAATCGATCGCCCAGCTCTGCCCGTTTTTATCTTCCATAACGGCAGTCCAATGCGGATAGCGCCCGTCAATAAAAGAACCGCGCGATGTGCGACGCGCTGGCGTATGATGTTTCATCCAGCCGCGCGCGTGTAAATAACGCAAAAAATTATCCGTATTGGTCGATTCATCAACGCAATCCATCTGGCCTTTGATACGTGCTTTGCCAAACTGCATTCTCGGTTTGTCGCGTACACCAATCACAACAGTGCTGCGTTCTTCAAAAATTGCGACCGCCATTCGCAGTGCTTTTCGCTCATCCGCAGCGCTGCGATTTGCCTTTTGTAACAGTGTACGAATACGCTGTTCATCCTTAGCAGTCAGCGTCACTTTCGTACGATAATAGCAATCGTAGCCATGACAAACATTCAAAGTTTGTGCCGAAGCCACACCAACCGGAAACATCAGGCTAATAAAAATACCGGCACTTAATAACTTCATCAAATGGTGGCTCTGCATTCAAATAAAACCTTTAAACTCATCAAAATAAAGCGACTCTTATAGCGAGTGCCAGACCACAAGAAAAGTACTGAGCTTATGGTACTTCCTAACAATTGCTTTGAAAGTTGAAAAGTCACCCGCATCTGAAAACACAAAAGCTCCACTCAGATGAGAAGAGCTTTTAATCCAGATATTTATCAGTTTCATCGTCTTAGATTTGAAATAACTTAGCTGTTAAGACAACGACGCTTGCAATAAAGCAAAGCACCTTCTTCGTCATTCTCACGAATATTGATAACACGGCCAAAAAGAATATGGTTGGTTGCTTCATCAACGGCATTGCTCAGTTCACATTCAAAGCTCACCAATGCATTAGCCAAAACCGGCACACCGGTAATGCCATCCTGCTCCGGCATCCGCGTGTTGACGTGACATGCCATTGCGAAAACAGGCTTTGTCTACGATGTCAAAACGGTGATCCACAATGCCCGTATAGGTCTCTCATATATTTTAAAATCGATCAGAACCCAAACGGATCTGCTTGTTTTTTATTTAAGCAGACAGTTCTTTGCGGATAATTTCTGCACCTGCACCTAAGGCACGCAGCTTGCCTCTTGCCGTTTTACGGGACACAGATGCCCTGCAATCCGTATCAAGAATTGCAGGGCGCATAGTACTTATGCAATTTTAGTTCATGAACAAGCCAACACCGGGTGCAATTGGCCAGCCCATTGTCATCCAGAAAATAAGGAACAATGTCCACACAATCAGGAAGCCCATTGCGACAGGTATCGTCATTGAGGCCAAAGTTCCGATGCCTGCATCTTTCTGGTAGCGCTGCAAATAAGCCAGACAAACGGCAAAATACGGGCTCATAGGCGAAATGATATTGGTGGCAGAATCCGCAATTCTAAATGCTGCCTGCACAAGCGCCGGTTCAAAACCAATCAGCATCAGCATCGGTACAAAAATTGGTGCCATTAGCGACCATTGTGCCGAACCGGATGTGATGAACACATTCATCACTGCTGCAAGACCAATGAAAGCCACCAAAAGCGGAGCACCACCAAAGCCGCTGCTATCCAGCAGATGCGAGCCGCCAATGGCAATCCACTCGCCAAGGTTAGTCCACTTGAACCAAGCCAAAAACTGCGAGATCGCAAAGAACAACACCAAGGTTGGAGCCAGTTCCTTGACGGATTCACTCATATAGCCAACGGCATCACGCGCTGTTTTAATCTTACCGGTTGTCGTGCCGAAAATGCAGCCGATCACCACGAAATAAATACCAAAAAGCGCAACCGCACTATTCAGCAATGGTGATGGCACCAATCCGCCTTCTTCATTGCGCAGCGGTGAACCGGCAGGCCAAACAGCCGCAACGACCAGCGCAATCATAATCAGACTTGCCCAGCCAACGCGCTTTAAGCCTTTCACTTCCAGCGCATCAGGCTGTGTCAGCTTCAACTCAACATCACCGGTGTATTTTCCGACCATTGGCTCAACAATGCGCTCAATAATAAACGCACCGACGAGAGACATCAGCAATGCAGAAGCCGCAATGAAGTAGTAATTATCAAGTGGAGAAATATAGGCCTGAGCATCAACCGTATGCGCTGCACTGGTTGTAATACCTGAAAGAATAATATCAGTCGGCGTGATGAGAATGCTCGCATCATAACCCGCACCAACAGCGACATAGCCCGTAACCGCGCCGACCAGCGGATTACGTCCCATTGCCTGAAAAATAATCGCAGAAAGCGGGATCAGAATAATATAAGCGGCATCAGATGCCACGTGACTGCACATGCCGACAAAGAAGATCATGAATGTGGTCAGATAGCGGGGCGCCTTGATAACACTGACCTGCATGAAAGCAGCAATCAAACCGGTTTTATCTGCAATGCCAATCGCCAGCATAATAACCAGAATAATGCCTAATGGCGGGAAATTGATAAAGTTTTTCGCGATAGATGTCAGGGCGAAAACAACGCCCTCACCCGAAATCAGGCTTTTAACGGTAACTTCCGCACCGGTTTTTGGATTAACGCCGGTTCCGCCAAAACTCGCCAAAAACCACGAAAAGACAGCTACAATCAAACATAGCCATAAAAACAATATAAACGGATGCGGCAGCTTGTTGCCGGCACGCTCTATCGAGTTAAAAAACTTCTGCATATGCAATTTCTCCCGGATTTTTTACGGTTTCAACGCCCATAAGCGCACCGCATAATCCTGTTTAGAACTGTAAATCAATGTTATTTCGCAAGTATTTTATGAGCAATCCCGACAAACATGCCGGCTGCTACAGGTAAAATTTCATCACGGAAATCATAAAGCGGATGATGCAAATATGCACTATCTTCACCATTGCCGACGAAGAAAAAACTACCCGGACGCTGTTCCAGATAAAATGCAAAATCTTCCGCACCCATGGTCGGCATCTGAGACATTTGACTGGTATTATTCTTGCCAAACAATTCATGCGCCGTTTCAACGACCAATTCCGTTTCCGCAACTGAATTGACCAAAGACGGTATCCGCAATGTCATCTTGACCTCGCATCGCGCGCTATGTGCTTCGCAAACATTCGCAATGACTTTACGCAACTCAGCATCAATAATAGCGGCAGCTTCAGGTGATCCGTCGCGGGTATTAATTACCATAGTGGCATCGCCCGGAATGATATTACCAGCACTACCACCATTAAACTGGGTGACCGTTACAACACCCGCATCCAATGGCGATAAACGACGCGATATGACGCTTTGAAGCGATTGAATAATGGCAGAGCCAACAAAAATCGGGTCAATTGCCAGATCCGGTCGCGAAGCATGTCCGCCTTTACCTGAGATTTTAACCTCATAAAGCGTATTGCCGCCCATAGCAGGACCAGCTTTGGTAATGATATGACCCAGCGCATAACCAGGGCGGTTATGAAAGCCGAAAACCTGTTCAACACCTTCCAAAGCGCCATCAGCAATCATCTGGGCAGCACCTTTGCCGACTTCTTCAGCCGGTTGGAAAAGCAGCTTGATTTTTCCGTTAAGTTTCGCGTGATCTTGTGCTAATTGACCAGCAGCCAGCAACAATGTTGCGGTATGACCATCATGGCCGCAAGCATGCATTTTACCGGCTATTGTTGAAGCATACGCCAGCCCTGTTTCCTCTTGAATAGGCAATGCATCCATATCGGCCCGTAAACCAATCGTCGCACCGGCTCTGCCGGTATCAAGAGTTGCGACAATTCCTGTGCCTGCAACATTACGGCGCAATTCATAGCCATAGCGCTGCAAAGTTTCAGCCACCAGATCAGATGTGGCAAATTCTTCGAATTTCAGTTCAGGAAAACTGTGCAATTGGCGCCTGATGGCTGTCGCCTCATCAATTGCCTCTTTGCTAAAAATAGTCATTGAAAAATCTACTCCCCGTATCGGTTCCCATGCCGCTAAACCTTTAATGGTAAAAAATTCCGGCAGTCATACCAACGGAATATTGTTGCAACAATTTCATAATTGCGTAAGCATCGTTGCAAAAAAGGCAAAGGTGAATGAAATGCAACATTTAGCGCTCAAATACTTTCAGGAAGTTGCGCGAACAGGCTCTGTTACGGAAGCTTCATTGCAGCTGAATGTCTCCGCATCTGCCATCAGCCGCCAGATTACCAAACTTGAACAAGATTTAAATGTCGCTTTATTCGAACGCCGCCCTCGCGGGATGGTTTTAAGTCAGGCAGGCGAAGTGTTGGCACAACATGTCACCCGCTTAACATTAGACACCGAGCGCGCCCTTTCAGATGTCAAAGAAATGCATCAGATACAGCGTGGCGTGGTCAAAATTGCCACCTATGAAGGTTTTTCAATTCTGGTACTGGCTGATATTATTGCACAATTTCAGCAGCAATACCCATCTGTCGAAATTCAGGTTTGGGTCGGAAATTCCATTGATATTTGTCAGCGGATCAGCAACGGACAGTCGGATATCGGCATTGTTTATAGCTATGCTGTACCGTCCCATCTGCAAGTGGAGCACATGACAAAGCGACCGATATTTGTTCTTGTACCGCCTGATCATCCGCTTAGCGAGCGCGAAAAAATAACCCTGACAGAAGCTGCGCAATATCCATTTGCTCTGCCCGATCACGACCGTACACAGCGTCATTTGATCAATACGGCTCTGGCAAGCACTGGATTGTCAATTGATCCGGTATTTTCATCCAATTCAATGGCAACATTGCTGATCTACGCTCAAAAATCGGGCTGTTTGTTGTTTTCAAGCGCTGATATTCAAGAAACAAACGGCTTTTTGAGTAATGCAAAATCCGTGAAAATCGACAATGCTATTTTGCAATCCAGCGTCGCGCAGGTGATTTCGATGAAAAAGCGACAGCTTCCGTCTTCAGTACAAGCATTTTTGAGCTACCTGACTGCGAGAATGCCCGATTTTTCAGAGACACCTTAAGACGGCGATATAAAAGCTATCCTAGTAACAGCTTGCAGCCTCAATAAAATTTGAGCATTGATGCAATATTGACGTAGAAAAGTTTAAAGGCTTTGAATTTTCAGCTTCATATAAACAGCCCGCTTCTGACCTTTACAGACCATCAGGCGACAAAGCTTTCCTGATGGCCTCATCATTTTAAAATAAAGCTTTAGCGCTCACTATAAATGAATTTGCATCACATTGTTTTTAAGCGAGTGAAAAAATCGTTCTTCCTCATAAAAATGAGCGCTATCACCACAGAGTTGGTGATAATTGTCCGCATCGATTATGTATTATCCCGAATTCATAATTAAAATGGCTATTGAACGAATAGCATTAATAGCGCTGAAATTTAAAATACCGAAATATGATTGACTATATAAATAACAATATTATTCACATCTTATATGTAATTGCCATTATAGCCGAAGCAATGACCGCTGCACTTGCCGCGGGCAGACGTCAAATGGATTGGATTGGTGTATTTATACTTGGATGTATTACGGCTCTAGGCGGCGGCTCTGTACGAGATGTTTTGCTTAATCACCATCCAATTACCTGGGTCGCAAATCCTGTTTATTTAATGATTACCGGTTGCGCTGCTTTGCTGACCATTCCAATCGCTCGCTGCATGCGTCATTTGCGCAAGCTATTTTTATTTCTCGATGCAATCGGCCTTGTCGTTTTCACGGTCATTGGCTGTAAGATTGCCATTACCATGGGCTTGCCAACCATCATTGTTATTGTGGCAGGCGTAATAACAGGCTGTGTTGGCGGCGTTTTAAGGGATATTCTCTGCAACGATATTCCATTGCTTTTGCGCTCAGAATTATATGCAACCGTATCAGTGGTTACAGGCAGCCTCTATTTATTAGCTACGCATCTAAACATATCTGTAGAAATAGCTGCAATTTTTGCAATGCTCGTTGGGCTGACTTTACGTTTGCTTGCAATCAAGTTCAAATTAGGCATGCCCAAATTCGTATATAATGAAGACTATCATTAATATACCTATCCATGCGGATTCTTTTTGAGCCCGCATGGATGAGTGCAAAATGAAGGCTCTTGAAGTTAGCCCTTTGGCCGCTCGCCATTGGCTAAACGTTGTTCAATGTCATTAAGTACGGGCAGTAAATCTGCAACCGTATCAATAATATAATCCGGTCTATGTCGCCCTAACACATCAGATGCATGTGCTCGTAATTTTTGCACATCCTCATCCGGCATGGCCGCCAATTGTTCAGGCGTAACGCCTGCCTCATTGCCGCTCAGAGTAACGGCCACTGTCCAGCATCCGGCCTCCCGCCCCTCATCAATGCCAACGCCGGTATCATCAACTTTTACCACCGCATGTGCTGGCCAAACCTGAAGATCTAAAAAGCATTGATACATATTCATCGGTGTCGGGCGGCCATATGGCAAATCACCGGCACAAACCAGATTATCCGGTTCATAGCCCTGAGCCTTGGCCAATGGCAGCACCCGCTCCATGATTGAGCGCGTATAACCGGTTGTCGAGCCGATCTTCAAACCGCGCTCACGCATAGCCACCACAAGTTCCGCCGCACCGGGAACCAAATCAGCAAACTGACTGACCACTTCCTCATTCAGCGGCACAAAAACATCATAAACCGCCTGCACATCCGCCTCCGTTGGTGTGCGCTTGTGTTTTGCTTCCCATGCCGCGCGAATACGTGGTTGCGCAAGCATTGCAACAATGTGGTCCCATTTCGGACGCCCCATCGGCTCACGCGCTTCGGCAATGGAAACCTCAATGCTAAAGCGTGAAAATGCCTCGACAAAAACGCCCATAGGCGCAAAAGAGCCAAAATCAATCATGGTACCGGCCCAATCAAAGACCACAGCTTTCAGATGGTTCATGCTATTACTTTCTGCATATTTTGACTTTGATTATTTGTGTGGCTGCGTCAGCCAAAAAGGTCGGCAATCACTTGTTCAGCAAGGCCAAAACCGGTTGAAGCGCCAGTGCCGCCCGTGACCATTGCAAGCCGGATATTGTCTGCCGGTTTTTCGACCAGCACCACCTGATCATTGGAGCTTGCATAGGTGCCGCACCAACGACGCACAATTTTCCGACCCGGCATATCAAAAAGCTGATCAAAGGCTTGCATGATGAGTGCATCAATGCGCTCTTGCGCAAAAGGTTCGGCACTGTCACCGTAAACATGGCTGTCGCCAACCACTAAAGAACCATCCGCCGATTGAACTGCAATCAAGTGAATGCCCAATGCGCGCATTTCTTCCAGTTCGGCATCAAGACGCAGTTTCAGGCTCATGCATTCCGGCAAATCCGTAAAGCCTTCATAACGCCCGAAACTGAGATCAGCCATCACAGCTGCACCAAACCGGACAGGAGTTTCCGGCATCACTCGTAACATTTGCAATGTGCAGATTTTCAACTGATGCGGACGGATAAATTGCGGAAAAAGCGTTGAAAAATCATCGCCCGGACATACAACCGCAGCTGAAGCCTGAATCTCGCCTCTGCTTGTTGAGACCTTTTCGCCGTCAATACCAAGCACAGCTGTGTTCCAGCAAAAATCAACGCCACATTGCTGCTCCAGCCAGCTTGCAAGTTTCGGCAAGGCCTCCTTGGATTCTACGCGCAATTCATGCGGACTATAAAGGGCAGAGCGCATACCATCACGACGCAATGACGGCACATAGCTCAGAGCATCATCGGCACTGATGCGGCGGCAATCTGCGCCCATATCAGTTGCTAAAAATGCTTCCAGAACATTCTCTGCCTCTTGCCGGTAGGCTGGCATCACCAAGCCTTTGTGAATAACATCAATACCAGCTTGTGGCGCAACATCCGCCCAAATATCGCGCGACCGGCGGGCTCGTTGCCAATGCTCGCCCGCCTTTTGCCCCGAAACCGTGACAAAGCCAAAATTGCGGATAGAAGCACCAACTGCTTTTGCATTGCGCTCGATCACGCAAACTTTTTTGCCTTTTCGGCTTGCGGCAAGAGCATGAGCCAGCCCCACAATCCCTGCCCCGACCACAACAAGATCATAACCGGATTTCATCAATTTCATTCCTTGTAGTAACCGTTAGAAACGGCTCATTCTGATGTAAAAATAAATTAGCGCCTGCGCCACTTTTGGTGATTGGTAATGATCCGGCCTGTGAGCCAGCCATGTAAAAGGCGCACGCCCACATTGGTGTAAAAGATCATCATGCCCATGGCGGCTGCCGGTGCGATGTCGCCAGCATCATCCATATTGAGCACGGCAATGGACGAAAGCGTAGTCGTGGCGCTGTAGAGAAACACCACCGCAGAAACGGTTGTCATGGCGTTGACGAAAAGATAAATCCAAATCTCAGCCATTGCCGGAAAACAAACCGGAATACTGACACGGGTAAAGGTGCGCCAGAACGGTTGTTTCAATGACATCGAAACCGCCTCAAACTCAGCATCCATTTGTTTGAGTGTTGCAGCTGCCGTCAAATGCGGCACGGTATAAAGATGGCTGATTGTGCAGATAACCAGAATTGCCATTGTGCCATATAATGCGTTGAGCGGATTTTCCGGATTGTTAAAGAAGAAGATATAAGCAAGCCCTAAAACCATACCAGGCACGGCCATCGGCACCATGGCGATGATCTGCAATGCCAGTCTGGGCCCTTTAAAATTGCGCGTTTTTTCAACCAGATAGGCACCAAAGAAAATAAGCACCGCACCAATACTGGCTGTCATAAATGCCATCATCAAAGAGTTGGTGTAAGAGCGCCAACCGCCACCATCCATGCGGTTAAAATCATAATGCTGCAGGCCAAGGCTTAAATTATATGGCCAATATTTAGCCAAGGCCGCAATCTGACACATGATGATGATTGCCAGCACAAATAGCGATATGAATGTGCAAAATGAGAAGAATATTGCATCGCGTTGTTTGTTATCTTTAGGCGTATAAGGCACCGAACGTGCTGTCAAAACGGAGACCTGTTTTCGGCTAACCAAACGGTCAACGACAAAGGCCAGAAAAGCGGGCAATAACAGCACCAGTGACACGACCGCGCCCATCTGAAAATTTTGCTGGCCGATAACTTGTTTGTAAATATCAAGCGCCAGCATCTGATAGCCGCCGCCGATCACTTTCGGCACGCCAAAATCTGTCACTACCAATGTGAAAACCACAAAAAAGGCCGAGACAAGCCCATAACGTGCCGCCGGCAATGTAACCGTATAAAACACACGCCAAGGCGATGCACCAAGCACATCTGCGGCCTCATAGAGGCGCTGATCACTGGTTGAAAGTGTCACACTCATAATCATCAAAGCATGTGGGAGTGTGAAAAAGATAGAAGCCAGCACAATGCCCAAAGGGCCATAGATTGAAGCCCCGAACAAAAGCGGCGTCAGAATACCTTGCTTGCCAAAGAGATAGACAAGGCCGATGCCCGGCAACAGAGAAGGCACCAAAACCGGCAAAGACGCGATCAGTTTGAACGATGATTTTCCGCGCATATGCGTGCGTGCCAAACCATAGGCAAACAAAAACGCAATCGGCGTAACAATAGATGAAACCAAGAGGGCAATAAAAAGCGAGTTGAGAATTGACTGACGAAGAGCAGGCGTTTCAAAGTAATATTTGAAGTTTTCAAAGCCATAGCTCATCGCCGGTTTGAGCTGCACTTTGCCAAAATCCTGGTAGGCCACATCAACCGGAATGCCGGCCACAGTGGTTGTACCATTTACAAACAAAATCCCGCCTTTAGGGTCATTGTCCCGCAAGCGAAATGCCTCAACATCGCGTCGCTCTTTACGCGGAATGACAGAGGCCACATCCAACCGGCTTCGCTCGCCAGGCTTGATATCAGGATTAAGATTAAAGCCGGATTGCTCAGCCCATGAGGCTAATGAACGCCGCTCAGACCAGTTGCCATTTTGTTTAAACTCAATGCTGATACGGTTCAGCGGAAAACTAAAAACCTGTACGGATTTAATCCCGACCAATGCCAGCGGCACTAAAAGCGCAAAAAACAGATAAGCAATAATAACCAGCAATAAGCCACGCTGTAATAGCTCATCTTTCGCCATTTTAGGGCGAATTCCCCCATCTGTATTGCGGGAACCAAGCAGAATTCCACGTTCGGCAGCAAGATTAGACATTAGCTGGTCTTTTCATAAATGCGGATACGATCATGCGGAATAGCCATTAAAGTTTGTTCACCGGCGCGTATTTTCATATTTCGCATCGTATGAATGGCAATATCTGCACGCAAACTATGGCCACCCAGATCGCCGCCTTCAAACCGTGCCCGAAAGAAAGAACCGAGGAATTCTCCCTCGCTCAAACATGTGGTAAAGTGGTTGGCATTATCACTTTGCCCATCATAAATCATCACATCTTCAGGACGAATAGCAGCGATGACATTGCGGCTTTTATGGCCTTTTGTATCGGCAAAGAGCTGCTTATTACCAATTTGAATACAATTCTCAGCAATAATTTCTGCATCAACAAAATTCATTTCACCAACAAAGTCAGCCACGAATTTACTTGCAGGATTATGATAGATTTCTTCCGGCGTTCCGACTTGTTCAATCCGGCCATTACTCATTACAACAATGCGGTCAGCCATCGTCAAAGCTTCATGCTGGTCATGTGTCACCATAATAGTGGTCACACCCAGATTACGCTGGAGATCTTTCATCTCACGACGCAGGTGATGGCGAACTTTGGCATCAAGCGCAGAAAGCGGTTCATCCAGTAATAAAAGCGAAGGTTCGGTTGCAAGCGCCCGTGCCAGCGCTACACGTTGCTGTTGCCCGCCCGACATGCTGGCCGGATATTTATTGCCCTGATCAGGCAGCCCGACCGTCTCTAAAAGCGCGGCAACTTTTGCGTCTACAGAGCTACGCGATAACTTTCGCCCATGTAAGCCATAGGCAATATTCTGATTAACCGTCAGATTGGGAAACAGCGCATAAGACTGGAAAACAATACCGAAATCACGCATCGACGGCGGCAAAGCCGAAACATCACTGCCATTCATATAAATCCGGCCATCGCTTTGGATATCCAGCCCTGCAATGGCGCGCAAAAGCGTAGTTTTCCCGCAGCCGGAAGGCCCCAGAAAGCAGATAAACTCACCTGTCCATATATCTAAGGATACATCTTTAAGGGCCTGAAAGTCAGCAAACTGCTTGGTAACATGTTCAATACGAACATGGGGCGGCTTCGCTTGGAAAAAACCAGTATCTTCTTTGCTCATGGCGTGGCTCATTTTGAAAGTTACAGACGGCTGAAAGCCGCTGCCGATACGTGTTTTATCGACAGCGGCCTGCTTCATGCTCTAGTTTTTAGGCGCACTTTTACCGTCGTAACGCTTGCTCCATTCAGCCAAAATCCGTTCGCGATTTGAGGCTGCCCATGCAAAATCATTATCGATCATTTTTTCTTCAACATTAGCCGGGAAGTTTTTAACCTCCACCGCAATGCCCGGCACGGCCAACACTGCAAAGCTCTTATTGTAGATTTTCATCGCTTCATCGCTGATAGCAAAATCCATCAGCTTCTGGGCAGCTTCCGTCTTGTCGGTATCAGCAATGATCGCGACAGATTCAGCGTCCCAGCCAGTACCTTCTTCAGGCACAATCACTTCCACCGGCGCACCGCTGTTTTTTTCCTGCGCACCACGGAAATCAAATGAAACGCCAATAGCGACTTCACCACGACCTGCATCTTTACATGGTTTTGAGCCGGAATGCATGTAAGAGGTGATGTTCTGATGCAGGCCGTCCATATAGGCCCAGCCTTTTTCTTCACCCATCATCTGCAACCATGCAGAAACATCCAGAAAACCAGTGCCCGACGATGCCGGATTCGGCATGGCGATCATGCCTTTATATTCCGGTTTGGTCAGGTCAGCCCAGCTTTTTGGCATGGCAACACCAGCTTTTTCCAGCTCAACTGTGTTGACGCATAAAGCACCTGACCATGCATTGAAACCGAGCCAGCTAGGCGGGTTGGCAGCATCACGAAAACGCTTATCCAAACGCTCAACGCCCGGAGGGGCATATGGCTGAAGCATTTCTTCTTGTTTGAGAAGCAACAGCGAAGTTGCAGCCAAACCCCAGACTGCATCAGCCTGCGGATTGTTTTTTTCAGCCAGCAATTTGGCCGTTACGATGCCGGTTGAATCGCGGATCCAGTCAATCTTAATATCCGGATTGGCTTTTTCAAATGCCGCTTTCAGCTCAGGCAATTGCTCGGCTTCAAAAGCAGTGTAAACTGTCAAAGTCGTGTCACTAAATGCGGGTGCAGCAACAAGTACAGCGGCAGACATAACAGAGGCGTATAAAATGCGTTTCATCGGAAATCCCATCTGAGGGTGAGTGGCGACGAAACAGCACTAACTTATCTATATGACAGTTCAATGAAATGAAATTATGTATAGATTTAATCTATAAAAATATAATCAAGCCTTAGGTATAGCGCCTGTGAAAGATGTTTCCTGACAGCCCGCAACCTCCAAAAACGCATTGACTGCGGCATGATCACGGCACTCAGGCAAACAAACAAGATAGTGACCGATCTCAAGCTTAGGCTCGAGTGGCACGACATCGATATTTTCATCTGCCTGAACTTCGCCTTCAATAGCGCAACAAAGCCCAATGCCTGCTGCTGCTGACGCATATGCAACATCAAGCGTGGAAACTTCTAAGATACAGTTCAGTTTAAAATTTTGCTGTTCGGCAGCCTGATCAAGCAGTTTTCGCGTGCCAGAAGATTGGTTCCACAAGACCAGTTTTTCCTGCGCTAAAGCCTGTGTCGGTAAAAATCCGTTTTGTAGTGCCGGATGACCTTTGCGGCCATAAATCATCACACGGCTGCGCGAAAGTTCAGCACAATATAAGCGGCTATCAGGGCGCTCCATGGAAACCGCAGCAATATCAAGTGCACCTGAAAGCACGTCTTCCATTAATTTTAACGATGGCCCGCCATGCGTTTTTAATCGCACATTCGGATATTTTTGTACGAATGCAGTTAAACTGTTCATCACCAACCGATGCGCGCTAAAGCCAAAGCTTAAGCTTCCCATAGTCAATTGCGCGCCTACGCCAATTGCTTCATCAACATCTGCCAGACATTTCAAGGTTATTCGAATTTTAGCGAGCAGTTCATCAGCGCCTGGCGCTAATTGAACTGTATAACCATTACGAATAAACACCCGCCGACTACACAGACGTTCAAAAGCTTGAACCTGAGATGAAATTGTTGGCTGGGTAATGCCCAGCTCATCTGCTGCCAATGAAAATTTACCTGTTCTGGCGAGCGCTTCAACAGCTTTCATCTGGGCAATGGTAATACTCAAAACTTCATCTCCAGTTCGCAATCAAAGCCTTATACTATAAAAAGATAAAGATTATAAAACAGGATGAACCGAGCAATTATTATTCCTTTCATAATACATATATTTTAACTACCCAACTAGGATGGGGTCTCATTGATCAAGTCAGAATATGACGGTTGCTGCGATGCAGATAGCGGACATGAAGATGTGCGCACATCGATCATAGCGGGTATGGATGCGTCACCAGTCTTTGAGCTTTCCAAACATATTTTCGATCCGATGTCGCTGACGGTAGAGCATTGTGTCATGTGGAATGAGAACCTTGCGGTTGGCCTTTGATGGGATGCAGGGAGCAATGCCGCGCTCGTTTAGAGCTGCCCTGAACCAATCGGCATCGTAACCACGATCTCCAAGCATAGTTTTGGCATTAAGCAGCGCATCGATCATCAAGACAGCCCCCTTATAATCGCTCATCTGCCCTTCGCTTAGAAGCATAATCAATGGTCGACCTTGGTCATCGCAGACGGCGTGGAGCTTGGAGTTCAGGCCGCCTTTGGTGCGTCCGAACGTTAAGGGAGCAGCCCCTTTTTAAGTAGGCTGGCAGCTGTTCGATGTCCTTAAGGTGCGTAGCGTCGATCATTAATTGGTCTGGCTGGCCACCTTTTGCTGCAAGGGCCGCAAATATCTTGTTAAACACACCAAGGCGGCTCCAGCGGATAAAGCGATTATAGATCGTCTTTGGTGGCCCATATTCGGCAGGTACATCGCGCCACCGCAGACCATTTTTAATCACAAAAACAATACCGCTGACTATCCTACGATCATCAACCCTTGGTATCCCATGGGATAAAGGAAAATATGGTTCAATACGGCGCATCTGCGCCTCCGACAACCAGATCAGATCACTCATGGCAGCACCTCCTTGCGCCACCATTGAAGCAATAGATTAAACCCTAGGCACCAATTAATAGGTCCTGAGCCTAGCTGTTGTCATCGACCTGTTTTCTCGACGCATTGTCGGGTGGTCAATGCAATCGCGTCAAACCACAGACCTGGTCTTACAGGCTTTGTTGATGGCCGTGTGGCGAAGAAAGCCAAAAGAGCAGGTAATGATACATTCAAATCAGGGCTCCCAGTTTACAAGTATGGACTGGGCTTCATTCCTAAAACAACATAATCTTGAGCACAGTATGAGCCGCCGTGGGAATGGTCATGATAATACTGTAGCTGAGAGCTTTTTTAACCTGTTGAAGCGAGAGCGTGTTCGGCGCAAAACATACAGCACTCGTGCTGAAGCAAGGCAAGACGTATTTGATTACATTGAGATGTTTTATAACCCGCGACGCAAACACGTTAGAAATGGTATGCTGTCACCAGTACACTTTGAACAGAACCACAAAATGAAGACGAAGAGTGTCTAATAAACTCGGGGCTTCTGTGGTTGCCGCCCGTAATGCAAGAAGTTTCTTCCCCGTATGAGATGTGATCGAGTGCGGTCTTCTGTCAGGCCTACAACTG
>NZ_JACIIU010000023.1 GCF_014205685.1 Paenochrobactrum gallinarii | reverse complement strand
CAGGTACGGGAAGGTCCGCAATTTGCCACTAGACTTGCAAGCGGTAAAAGGTAGTGCGCGACACAGACCCCGTTACAGCATCTCATTGATCAAGCATTGTTACCTTAACTTTGGCGTAAGCATCTGCTGCGAGAATAGGGTATGACCGCACCTCACGCTTCTGTTTATCACGGTCATCGTTTTCCTGCCGAGATTATCGCAGAAGCAGTGTGGCTGTATTTCCGCTTTCCGCTAAGCTTTCGCATGGTTGAAGACATGCTCGCCTATCGCGGCATCATTGTTACCCATAAGACGGTACGTGAATGGGCTGAGAAATTCGGTCGAGATCATGCCAATACTAATCGCCGTCGAACCCCACGTCTTGGTGACAAATGGCATCTGGCTGAAGCTGTCATTACGATCAAAGGTAAGCACCACATCCTTTGGCGTGCAGTTGATCAGCATGGCTTTGTATTGGATGTTCTTGTTCAAAAACGCCGCAATACCAAGGCCGCCAAGCGTTTTATGCGTAAGCTTCTATCCGGTCATGGCTATTCACCACGTGTTATGGTCACAGACAAACTGAGTTCTTATGGCGCTGGCAAACGAGAATTAGGCCTAACGGTGTGTGATCATCGTCAGCACAAAGGGTTGAATAATTGAGCAGAGAATTCACATCAGCCGCTACGGCGACGAGAGCGGACCATGAAGCATTTCAAGTCAGCGCGACATGTGCAAAGGTTCACGTCAATCCACGATCCAATTTACAATCTTCATTACTTTCCCCGCAACAAATTCAACGCCGCCGATCACCGTGAATTACGACAAGCCGCTAACAACATGTGGCGCGAAATCGCATACCTGAAAGCTGCCTAATAACGGTTTAGTTGTGTAAACGCGGCTGTTTGTAAGTTAAGGTAACGGTGCCTGTTTAACGGGGTTCACGCCGTCAACACCATCCTGAAATTCACAGACGCAGGCGCCATTATTGAAATCCGGCAGATCAAATATTTGAACAATATCCTTGAGCAAGATCATCGCTTTATAAAACGGATCACCAAACAAATGATGGACTTCAAAGCGTTCCATTTCGCATCAGCCACCATCGCAGGCATCGAAGTGGCCCACATGATCCGTGAAAACATTGTTTGAAACTGCGATGATCTTTAAATATAAGGAAAAGCAAGCCGGATGATTAATCTGGTAAGTACGCTATCTCGATGAGATAAGAGGTCACTGCTTTTTTGTGAAGCCGCTTTCGGGACGACCCGAACAGTGTAATTCAGACGGGGACGACCCCAAAAGTGGTTGTTTAAAATGTCCCGACTGACACATTCCCCTCAACTTGTCACTGCTTTCAAACTTATCGCCATCTGGTGCGTGGTGGCTGTATTTTTACTATTTGGCGCAAACTGGCTCAGTGCAGAAATGCCGCTTGGCACAGCGCTGTTTGGTTTTGCAATTTTGTTCACGACGATTTTGGCTGCATCTTTTGGTGTGGTGCATGAAGCGGATGAATTGGCGCAACAATTGGGCGAGCCTTACGGCACGCTTATCTTGACGCTTTCAATTGTCTTGATCGAAGTGATTTTGATCGTTTCGGTGCTGCTGGGGCCGGGTGAGGCGCCCACTATCGGGCGTGATTCAATTTATGCCGTGATGATGATCATCATGAATTTGGTTACCGGCCTTTGTTTGCTGGCCGGAGCACTGCGCCATGGCGAGCAGGAATATAATGCCCAAGGCGCATTGTCTTATCTTTCGATGATCATCGTGCTGGCAGGCATGGCATTTTTGCTGCCCAATACATTGCTGCAAAATATAGGTGGCTTTTCTGCCATTCAGGCAGTGGTTATCGCCAGCCTGACTATTCTGATTTATGCGAGCTTTTTATATTTCCAGATGGGGCAATATAAAACGCACTTTCAGCAGCCGCCAATGGGGGGGATGTCGATTGCCCGCGTTGAAAGAGCTGAGGGCGAACAGGTTGATAAAGCGCCGCTTGATATGCGCAAAAACATTGGTCATGCCATCAAGCTTGTTGCTTTCATGGTGCCGATTGTGTTGCTGTCCAAATATCTGGCAATCATCATTGATTATGGCGTGGCAACAACCGGCGCGCCGATTGCGCTTGGCGGTTTGTTGATTGCTATCATCGTTTTCACGCCGGAGTCGATCACGGCCGTAAAGGCAGCGCTGAATAATGAAACGCAGCGTGCGGTTAATCTATGTCTTGGGGCATTTGTTTCGACGGTCGGCCTGACGGTTCCGGCTGTTCTGGCAATTGGCCTTTTAACCGGAAAAACCGTGATTTTTGGTATTTCAGCCACTGAAACCGTGCTTTTTGCACTGACGATTGGTTTGAGTGCATTTACCTATCTGGGACAAAAAACCACCGCCATTCAGGGGCTTTTGCATCTGGTACTGTTTGCTGTTTTCACGCTGACATTGCTTACTGCATAAAACAACAAAGGCAGCATTTACAAATGCTGCCTTTTTCATTGTCAGTCTTCTAACCGGTCACTTTCTTTGCAAAGGAAACAAAGCTCCTCATGCAAGTCAGCTGAGAGCGACGCAAAGATAATGGCGCCGTCATAAGGCATGATAATATCGCTCCCGTCAGCACGTTTGCCGATAATCTCGCCAGCTTTAACCGCTTCGCCGGCGGTAAAATGCTTAACCAAGCGATCGTCAGGATGCTGGCTTAAAATCGGATCGCAGATTTCTAAAGTGCGCGGGGCAGGCACTTTTGGCTGCGTGCCTTCAATCATACCAAGGGTCATCATGCCGTTAACGACACAATCATAACCGACCTGCGGCCCTTGCGGATCAAGATGCTGGCCACACTCAACCGTAATGGCATAGCCGCCGGAAAAGCGCATATATTCGGTGGTGCCGACACCATGCAATGAGGCAAGATCTTCGGTTACACCCGCCTGGCGCTTCATTTCGAGCGCTTTTTCATGGGCTGGAAGCCAGCCATAGGCCACCATCGGCAGACCGAAGGATTTGACCAGTTTTTCTTCCTCTTTAGCGTGTTTGAAAGGCTCCAGATCATCATCATTGTCATGCGGGCCGATAAGCGCAAAAGCGTGGCCTTGTGAATTAAATGAATGGAGGTCAATCAGCACATCAGCACCACGAAAAAGCGGGCAGAGGACATTGGCCACACGGTCTTCATTATCCTGCGGAATGGCGCTTTCGGCTAAGTTGCGGTTGAGATTGCGGTCGCCGATACGGGTATTATTATGACGCGCCAGTGCATTAACGACTGGCACGAATGTCACCTGACCACGCAATAGTTGCCGTTTGCCGGAGCGGAATTCTTCAACGAGACGTGCAATTGCCAACGGGCCTGCGGGTTCATTGCCATGCACGGAACCGGTAACAATCAGGCGAGGGCCTTTATGCAGTCCGTAAAAACTGACTGTTTCGATAGAAGTGATATTGCTTTGCATTTATTTGCTCGTCTTTTCGGCAAGATTATTATTTGCCACATCGGCTGATTGAATATCAATCATCATGCCTGGCTTCAAACGGCGCGCAAGTGCTTCCAGATGCTCATGCGCCACAACTACGCAACCGGCGGTGCCGCTATAATCAGGGCGCGCCGCATGGATGAAAATTGCCGAACCTGCACCTTTAACCGGCACTGCATCATTCCAGCCAACCGGAATAAAGACATCAAACAGTCTTTCACCGCGGCGCGAAGGCTGGCTTTCATCTGTTTCAAAAACCAGCTGATTGTAAAATTCGCTTTCCGGGTCTTCGCTCCAGCGATAATTTTCCGGCTTTGGCAAAAACGGAAAATCAAAGCTGCGGAAAGCATCACTGAAAACTATCGGATCATAAAATCCATAACGCAGCGGATAGCGCCCAATCGGCGTTTTGGCGTCACCTTCGCGCTTATCAGCAGCATTTACCAGACCATTGCGGCCGGTGGAGCATTTCACGCTCCAATCGCCAATGGTTAAAATGCCGATATGCGGATTTTGTGCGTCCTGTCCGGCGCGCACAATAATAACCGGTTGCGTGAGCGTTGAGGTGTTTTCTGAGTGCGTTGTCATCAAAGCAAATCTTACACGTTAAAGGGCAATTAAACTGATGAGACAATTACATGGTTTGACTAAAAAACCAATAATGGAAGAGAACGAAACGATGGCGGCTTTTAAATGGCAAAAAGCCCGTTGCATGGAAAAATTTTGCTGCAACGGGCTTTATATTTGATGCTTTAAAGTGGCACTATATGTCCTGTTTCGCCGGCTCCAAAAATTCAGTAATAGATTTGTATTTCTTCGGACTTTGCAAGATTTGGGCAGCAAAGCCTAAAATTTTCTTCTCGATGTCTGCACGCTTCTCGTCATCTTTAATCATATCAACATCAATGACATGAGCGCGGCCAATGGTGCGGCGGATCATTTCTGTCGCCGCATAACCGATGCTGTCTTGCAAGAGATTATCGAGATAATCATCCAGCACTGAATTGAGCGCGGCAGTGGCTGCGCCATTTTGCTCTGTAAAGACTGTGCCCTGATAAGCGCCGCCTGTGCGACCTTCATGCCAGAGCGCACAGAATTTTTGAAAGAAGCCATTCCAGATGTCTTCGATCATTTTCAGCACAGAAAACCGATATGCGGCACGGTCATTGTCCGCTGTTGCATAGGCTTCCTGCGCATAATAATTGATCAGCAAATTACCGATCAAAATACCGATGTCAAAAGCCATCGGGCCGAAAACAGCAAATTCCGGATCAATCACTTTGGTTTCATCAGCCGTCAGCATGATAGAGCCGGAGTGAAGATCGGCATGAAGCAAGGCTTCAGAGCGGGTGAGAAACTTATATTTGAGATCTGCCACGCGCAGTTTTAGCGCCAGATTGTTTTGGATAGCGTGGACAGTTTCGTCCAAAGCCGGACTTGTCCAGCGATTGCTGTCTGAAGCCATGAATGGCTCGTTGAAAATCAAGCGCTCGGTAATTTCACACAGTTCAACATTACGGGCGAAATAGGCCACCATTTCGCGCTTTGTTGACGGATCAAGCGCAAAATCCGAGGTGCCATAAAGACATTTGGCCAGATATGTTGAAATATGATCGGCAAATGTTGGATATTCCACGCCATCAATCATGCCCTTACGCATGATGATATGAGGTGACAAAAACTCCATCACCATCAAAGACTGCTCGGTGTCAAAATGATGGATATGCGGAATGTAATCCGGTGCAAGGCGGCCGAATTCGCGCAATGCAGCGGTTTCAAAAGCCAGCCGCTCGCAGGTTAATGCGCGCGCGCCGCCAGACATGCGCGAGTAAGGCAGCGCTTGTTTGAAAGCTAATGCCGCTTGCTTATTAGTGACGAAAAAAACGAAATTCAGATTGCCATCGCCGATTTCATCAACGCGCACATCGCTTAAATCATTGCCGAATATTTGATGAAGATGCGGCTGCGATGCGATGTATCTTTTCAGCGTCTCTTCATTAAAAGCTTTCGCCAATGGCTGGCTGGCTGCGTCCGTCATAATGCCTCAGTTTCCGGAAGAGATTGTGTCAGACATTTTGCCTTGGTGTTTGAGCTTCCTCCAACTGGTTTAAAAAACCATTTGCTCAAAACCGGATCAAAATGAGCATGATCTGACTATTCTCCCATTCATCAGACCAAATTAATCTACGCATTCGTTTAATTATCATATCACAATTTAGAATTTCGCTGTCAATATCTATTGTTATATGAAATATATTACGGCATGCTGCACGGGTGGGAACGAAGAAGGTAGCTATGAGTGATTTGAAAAACGACCTGACGGTTGAAAATTCTGCGGATACGACAAGCCCGCGCAATATCACGCGCCAGATCGCTGATGACATCCGCGATAGTATCTTGAATGGTGATCTCAAAATCGGTGAGCGCCTGCTGACGGAAGAAGAGCTGGCGGAACATTATGGTGTTTCGGGGCCAACCATCCGCGAAGTGCTGAAACGCTTGGCCGCACAACATTTGGTGCGATCGAAGCGGGGGCCGGGGGGTGGCACTTTCGTTAATCGTCCAAGCTTTGAACAAGCACGTGAAAATATGGTCGGCATCATGATGCTGCTGAGCAGTCTCGGCTCGTTTTCATTGGTCGATATTGCTGAGTTTCGCCACGATACAGGGCTTATTTGCTTGTCTTATGCTGTGCAAAGACGCACCGATGAAGACCTGATCAATATGGAAAAACTGCTTTTGCAGCAAGAAGATGCCTCCATCAGCGATGTGGAATTTTGCGCGGCTGATGTCGGTTTCCATCAGGCAATTGCGGCTGCCACCGGCAATGGTGTTTATAGTTTCTTCCTGCAAGGTTTGCTGGAAGTGCTGAT
This sequence comes from Paenochrobactrum gallinarii, assembly GCF_014205685.1. Classification (GTDB taxonomy): domain Bacteria; phylum Pseudomonadota; class Alphaproteobacteria; order Rhizobiales; family Rhizobiaceae; genus Paenochrobactrum; species Paenochrobactrum gallinarii. The sequence goes on along the minus strand of NZ_JACIIU010000023.1, from coordinate 14,804 downwards.
TCCGCCTGCCAATATGGTGATGTTTAAATTCCGTGACCGGATGATTATTTGCGGTCTGCACCGGCGCATTCTGATGGCAATCTATAGCCGTAATAATCGTGCTGCTGAAGAGGCATTTATTGAATTAATGGACTATTTACGCGTTAAATATGCGGAAGCCCAGGACTGGCGCTCCAACCATGAAGCTGTAAAATAGTCTTTTTTAATATAAAAAATTTTAATATTGCAATTATTTAATTTTGATATGATAATATCATCCAAGCAGGCAAATGGCATATTGGGAGCGATATGAGCCTGCTTGGAGGAAATTATGCAAGTGATCACCATGCCTACTATCATGCGCGAAAGCGTTCTGCTTGAGCCCGATTGCGTCCGTATTCTCGACCGGCGCGTTTTCCCTTTTGAAACAACATTCGTCACCTGTAAAACGGTTGAAGATGTTGCGGTTGCCATTGAGGAAATGGTGACACAGAGCGGCGGCCCTTTTTATGCAGCGAGTGCGGGCATGGTCTTGGCAGCGCGTGAAGCTGCAAAATTGAAAACGGCAGATGAGCGTTTGAGCTCATTGCAAAAAGACGGGGCGCGTTTGGTTGCGACCCGCGCAACCAATAATCACATTGCTCATGTCATTGCGCAGCTTTTGGCGGATGCTAAAACCCTGGTGCTTGATGGCGACAGGTTCTTGAGCGATTTTGAAGCACGGGTGCAGGAAATCTGGGCAGCCAAGCGTCAGACCGCCCGAAACTTAGGCGAATATGGTGGTCGCGTGATTGAAGATGGTGATGCGGTTTTAACCCATTGCTGGGCAGAATCCACCATTGTTGAAACTGCCGCTGCCGCTTTGCGGATGGGCAAGAAATTTCAGTTTTATTGCTCGGAAACGCGGCCCTATTTGCAAGGTGCGCGTTTGACCGCGCATAGTCTGGCTGAAATGGGCATTGAGGTGACAGTTATCACCGACAATATGGGTGCCCATGCAATGAGCCTTGGCAAGATCAGCCGTTTGATGACCGCTGCCGACCGTGTTTCCATGTCCGGCCATGTCATCAACAAGGTTGGTACTTTGCAACATGCGCTTTCGGCCAATCATTTTGGCCTGCCTTATTTTGCCATGGTGCAGACTCCGGATAAATCCGCCAAAACGGCAGCCGATGTTCCGATGGAAGATCGAGATCCGCAGGAAAGCCTGCACTGCTTAGGTCAGCGCACCGCTTCACCTTTGGCCAAAGGCTGGTATCCGGCTTTTGACGTGACACCGCCGCATTTGGTGTCGGGCGTTGTCACCAGCCGCGGTATTTTCTCAGCGTTTGATCTCGCCGATTTTTACAGAGCGGATAAGGCGTAACATCATGACAGAGCGTCTTCATCTGTCAGAATTGATTGCGCGTATCCCGAGCGGAACGAAACTGGCGGTGCCAGTGGATTATGCTGGTGTTTCAATGTCGGGCACTGCTGAAATTATCCGTCAAAATATTGGTGGCCTGCATCTTATCTGCGTGCCGACAGGGGGCATGCAGGTGGACATGCTGGTGGGGGCAGGTTTGGTGGCTTGCGTTGAAACCAGTGCGGTCAGCCTTGGTGAGGCAGGCGGTGCACCATGTTTCAACCGTGCAGTTAAACAAGGCTCGATCAAACTGATGGATGCCACATGTCCGGCTATTCATGCCGGATTGATCGCTGCGCAAAAAGGCGTGCCGTTTTTGCCGATCCGTGGGCTTATTGGCTCAGATGTTTTTGAGAACCGCAAGGATTGGAAACTGATCGATAATCCGTTCGGGGAAAATGATCCGCTTGTGCTGATACCTGCCATTCAGCCGGATTATGCGCTGTTTCATGCGCCATTGGCCGACAAATACGGCAATGTCTGGATTGGTCGCCGGCGTGAATTGGCGACGATGGCTTATGCTGCCAAACACACATTGATTACGGTTGAAAAAATCACTGATGATAATCTGCTTGATGATGAAGTGATGGCGGCTGGCGTTTTGCCGTCGCTTTATGTGGATGCTGTCGCCCATGTGTCAAATGGTGCCGCACCTTACGGCGTTTGGGGTGAATATCCGGCGGATGCTCAAGAAATTGCGGCTTACGCCAAGGCCGCACAGACAGAAGAAGGCGTTGCTGATTATCTGGCAACTGCTTCATGGATGCAGGAGCAACGCACATGAAACCTGTAACAGATCGTGAGCGCTTGATTGTAACCATTGCTGGTCTTTTGCAAGGGGTGCGCCATGTGGCGGTGGGGGCTTCGTCACCCATTCCGGCGGCGGCTTCCATGCTGTTGCGTACGCGTGAAAAGGCGGCCGGCAATGCGCCTGTTCGTATTTCTATCCTTGGTTCTGTCAAACATAATTTCTTCACTAATGGCAGTGTGGAATTATTTGATTGCGCAGCGCAAGGACGCATAGATGCGTTTTTCTTGGGCGGCGGGCAGATTGACGGCCAAGGCAATATTAATCTGGTGGGTGTGGGCGACTATCCGCAGAGCAAAGTGCGCTGGCCTGGATCTTTTGGCTCAAGCTTTCTCTATTTTCAGGTGCCGCGCGTCATTTTGTTTCGGGAGGAACATAGTCCGCGCGTGCTGGTGGAGAAGGTGGATTTCATCAGCGCGCCTGGTACATCGGCGTCGAATGTCGAGCGTAATGGCGGGCCACATGCATTGCTGACCAGCCGTGCCTTGTTCCATTTTGACAAAGACAAAGCGCGCTTTTTGCTCAAAACCATCCATCCGGGGCAGACGCTGGATGATATCCGCGAGGCGACCGGTTTTGCTTTTGATGTGGCTGACGATTTGGGCGCAACGCCTGATCCGGATACCGGTACTTTGAAAGTGTTACGCGGGGAGGTGCTGGAGGAGCTGGCTGAAACCTATCCGCAATTTGCAGAACTGATGGCGGCTGATCTTCAATAGCGGTTTCAGTTCGGCGATTTTGAAAGAAATGTGAGGGGGCATTATGACCAGTTCGGACAATCAAAGCCAACATGCAAAGCAGGCGCAGGGTGCGCTGGCTGGTTTGCGGGTGATTGATGTCAGCCGTGTTTTGGGTGCGCCTTACTGCACACAAATTCTGGCCGATCATGGCGCGGAAGTGATTAAAATCGAGCCGCCGCAGGGCGATGAAACGCGTGGCTGGGGGCCTCCGTTTTTGGGCGATGCGGCCAGTTATTTTCTGGGGCTGAACCGCAACAAAAAAGGCATGTCGGTTGATTTTTCACAAGAAGCGGGACGTGAGCTGCTCTTGCACATGCTTGAAACGGCTGATGTTTTCGTTGAAAACTTCAAAGTCGGCACATTGGAAAAATGGGGCATCGGGCAGGAGATGCTGGCGCAGCGCTTCCCGCGTTTGGTGCATTGCCGTGTTTCGGGCTTTGGAGCGGATGGCCCTTATGGCGGACGTCCGGGCTATGACGCGGCCATTCAGGCGCTCAGCGGTATTATGAGTGTGAATGGAGAGCGTGACGGTGAGCCGTTGCGCGTTGGTCTGCCGGTTGTTGATATGGTGACGGGTCTTAATGCTGCGATTGGCGTTTTGCTGGCACTGCAAGAGCGCAACACAAGCGGCAAAGGCCAGTTTGTCGAAGCTGCACTTTATGATTGCGGCGTTTCATTACTGCATCCGCATCTGCCGAATTTTTATCTCAATGGCAAAGTGGCAAAGCCTTCCGGCAATGCGCACCCGAATATTTCGCCTTACGACACTTATGCCACCAAAACCGGCGCTCTGTTTTTGGCCGTTGGCAATAATCGCCAGTTCGCCACTTTGTGCAAAATATTAAATATTGCGCATGTGGCTGACGATCCGCGTTTTGTCAGCAATGCGGAGCGCAATAAAAATCGCGATGCCTTGAAGGTCGAGCTGGAAGCAGCATTGGTTGACCATGAATGTGCGGTGATTGCTGAAACCTTGGTGACATCCGGTGTGCCCTGCGGTGCCGTGCGCAGCATTGATGAAGTTGTCAATGATCCGCATACCCATGCGCGCGGCATGATTGTCGATATTGAGGATTATCGCGGCACAGGCAGTCCGGTGAAATTGTCACGCACACCGGCAAGCTACCGGATGAAACCACCAGCATTTGCCGAACATACAGAAGAACTATTGGCTGAAGCAGGGCTGGAGTTAAAGGACTATGCTGCTGTTTTGCCTCGCGAAATCATGAGCTGAGACGCGCCACGGGAGTTTAAGCGCGTTTCAAACACAGACACTAAAGGGGGGAGCGAAAATGTCATTTTCGCCGGAGGAGAGAGCACTCAGACAAGAGCTGATTGATGCTTGTTGCAATATGAACAAGCTTGGCATCAATCGGGGCACATCAGGCAATATCAGTGTGCGCAACGGCAATGGTTTGCTGATTTCGCCCACTGGCATTCCTTATGATCAGCTAAAACCTGAACATATTGTGCAACTGGACTGGGAGGGGAATTTTGAAGGCGACATTCTGCCAAGCAGCGAATGGCGTTTTCATCGCGATGTTTTACAAGCGCGCGACGATCTCAATGCTCTGGTTCACACCCATTCCACCCATGCATCTGCTTTGTCGGTGATGAAGAAGTCCATTCCTGCCATTCATTATATGATTGCAGCTGCCGGCGGCAAAGACATCCGCTGCTCCGGTTATGCAACTTTTGGCACGCAGGAACTGGCTGATGAGCTGTTGATTGCGATGGAAGGCCGCCGCGCCTGCCTGATGGCACATCATGGTGTGCTGGCGGGGCATGTTTCCATTGCCCGTGCTTTGGCATTAGCCGTGACAGTTGAAGAACTGGCAACGCAATATCTGCTTTGCCTGCCACTCGGCGAACCGCCGGTGTTGAGCGACGAAGAGATCACGACTGTGTTGCAAAAATTTAGCACCTACGGGCAGCAACCACGCAAAATGTGAGCCGGGATCAATATACGAAAAATATATTTTTCCGCAAAATTTGAGATTGAGCGATGGAAAAAACAGAAAACCACTCATCAGTGAGCGAGGCGGGCAGGCCGGTTTCTCCTGCATTGCGTTGCTTGTATAATCTGATCGTCAAAATCGAAACGATTGTTTGTTACGTCTTTTTTATTGCCGGAACTGTGGCGCTTGTCGTTGATATTTTCGGCCGCGAAGTGTTGGGGCAAGGAGTTTTCGGTGCGCAGCGCGTGGCCGTTTATTGCATGGCCGTTGCCGGTATTATGGGCTTTTCCTATGTGGTTTCGCATGGCGGCCATTTGCGCCCGACGGTGCTGGACAAATTGGTGCCGCAAAAACTTGATGCTTTTGCCGCGCGTCTGGCTGATCTTTTGTCCTGCCTTTTGTGCCTCGGCCTTGCTTATGCCAGCTATCTTTTCATCTACAGCACCTATTCCATCGGCGAGCGCGACATGACGCTGCCGATCAATATCTGGACTATCCAGAGCGTTCTGGTTTTTGCTTTTGGTTTTGCAGCGATCAAATTCCTGATGTTCGTGGTGGCTCCGGCTCTGCGTCCCGTGACAAGCGGAGGTGACATATGACCGGTTTTCTCATTACAGCGGGCAGTCTCGCACTCGTAGTTTTACGCCAGCCAATGGTACTGGTACTGGCCTTTGCGGTCATGTGTGTTCACCAGTTTGTGGCGCGCAATTCTTCTGTGGAATTCTTCATTCAGGATTTATGGTTCACCGTCGACCGTGACGTATTGCTGCCAATCCCGATGTTTATTCTCGCCGGTAACATTATGAGCCGCGGTGTGATTGCGCAGCGCCTCATCGATATTATGATTGAGCTGACCGCCAATATTCGAGGTGGTCTGGCAGTTGCAACCATTCTGGCTTGTGCGGTGTTTGCGGCTATTTCCGGCTCGTCCATCGTGACACTGGCAGCCATCGGTTCGATCATGTATCCGGCATTGCTGCGTGAAGGTTATTCCAAGCATTTGGCGTTGGGGCTTTTGTGCTCAGGCGGTACACTTGGCATTCTCATTCCGCCATCAATCCCGATGATGCTATACGGCATTATCACTGATACTTCGATTGTAAAATTGTTCATGGGCGGCATTGGCCCCGGCCTGTTGATGACAGTTTTCTTCGTGGTTTATTGTGTGATTGTGGCGCCTATCAGAGCCCGTGGTAAGTTCTCGTTCAGTCGCTTGCTTACCGCTATGCGACGCGGCGGGCCTGCAATGTTTCTGCCTGTGTTGCTTCTTGGGGGTATTTACACCGGCTATTTCACCGCAACAGAAGCAGCGGTTGTATCGCTTGTTTATGCCTTGGCGGTTGAAGGTCTGATCTATCGCGATCTGACCTTGAAAGACTTTTCCGCCATGTTGGGCGAGTCAGTGCGCTTGTTCGGAACTCTGCTGCCACTTCTGGCAATTGCCGGTAGTTTCAATACCATTCTCGACTATGAAGGCATTCCGAAAATGCTGGTCGAATGGCTCAGCCAGTGGATCACCAATCCGGTGACGGCTGGTCTGACAATGAACGTGATCTTGCTGATTGCCGGTTGTTTCATGGATGTGGGTTCAGCCATTCTGATCCTCTCGCCATTGCTGCTTCCATTGATGCAGGCACATGGTTTTGATCCGGTGCATGTGGGTGTGATCACCACAGTCAATCTTGAGATTGGCTACATCACTCCGCCTGTCGGTATCAATCTATTCGTGGCGATGAGTGTCTTCAAAGAAAGCTTTACAACCATTGTGCGCGGGGTCTGGCCTTTTGTGCTGCTGATGCTGATCCCGCTTCTGATCACGACCTTTGTGCCGCAAATTGTGTTCATGTTTATTCCGTAATGGCGCAGGGTTTTTAACAAGAAGACATGCCGCAATTTTCATGCGGCGTGTCATTGAATAGTAAGAAATATCTGCCTTGGTAAGTTAGGACATAAGATGAAAATGAACGGTGCTGACGCCCTTTGCGACACATTGCTTGCGAATGAGATTGATGTCTGTTTTGCCAATCCGGGCACATCGGAAATGCATTTTGTGGCAGCTCTCGACCGAAAACCGGATATGCGCTGTGTTCTTGGCCTGTTTGAAGGCGTGGTGACGGGTGCAGCAGATGGTTATGCCCGCATGGCCGACAAGCCTGCCGCCACACTGCTTCATTTAGGCTCCGGTCTTGGTAATGGTATTGCGAATTTGCACAATGCCCGACGTGCTTTTACGCCGATGGTCAATATTGTCGGCGATCACGCGACCTATCATTTGCAATATGATGCACCGCTGACCAGTGACATTGAAGGTATCGCCAAGCCGGTTTCAGCATGGGTGCGCACCACCAAATCCGCTGATGATGTGATCAATGATGCAAGCGACGCGATTGAAGTGGCGAGTAGCAAACCTGGTCAAATCGCCACCCTCATTCTGCCTGCTGATGCGGCATGGAATGAAGTGCAAAACGGGAAAATCACGCCAAGGCAAAAGCTTGCGCCCAAGCAGGTGAGCGAGGAAGCCGTGCGTGAGGCGGCAGCAGCTATCCGTAACGGCAAACGCACAATGTTGCTGCTTTCCGGCATGGCGCTGCGTGAAGAAGGGCTGGCAATTGCAGGCCGCATTGCGGAAAGCACAGGCGTGCGCATTCTTGCCCAGCAGTCCAATGGCCGCATGCAGCGCGGTGCTGGTCGTGTAGCGATAGACCGTGTCAAATATCGTGCTGAAGATGCAACAGCCGATTTGGCTGATGTCGATCAGATGATCCTCATTGGCGCGAAAGAACCGGTGGCGTTTTTTGCCTATCCGGGTAAGCCGAGCACATTCTTGAAGCCTGAAGCAACGGCCATTCCTTATGCCAGCAATGAGTGCGATCTGCTGCATGCACTGCAATGGCTGGCGGATGAATTGGGGCTTACAGCCAATGCTCCGGTGACGCTTAACAAACGTGAAAAAGCCATTTTGCCAACCGGTGAATTAAATTCCAACAAAATCGCCACCGTGATTGGGGCGATGATGCCGGAAAATGCCATTGTGGTGGATGAATCCATCAGTTCTGGGCGTGATTTTTTCAATTTCACCCATTCATCGGAACCGCATGATTTTCTGCAATTGACCGGTGGTGCGATTGGTATCGGTTTGCCATTGGCAACCGGTGCGGCAATTGCCTGCCCTGATCGTAAAGTGGTGGCTTTGCAGGCCGATGGCAGCGGCATGTATACGCTTCAGGCGCTCTGGTCGCATGCGCGTGAAGAGCTGGATATTGTCACCGTTATTTTTGCCAATCAGCGTTATGCAATCCTGCATCATGAATTAAAAAATGTCGGAGCAGGGGTTGCAGGGCGTAACGCTACTCATATGCTGGATTTGGTTAACCCGACACTGGATTGGGTGAGCCTTGCCAAAGGCATGGGTGTTGAAGGCGCACGCGCTTCCACGGCTGAGGAGTTTGCCGATCTGTTTGCTCATGCTTGCTCGCGCAAGGGCCCGTTCCTGATCGAAGCCTTTATCTGATTTTTTGCTGAAAATGCTCTTGAAATTGAGTGGAGATGAAAATGTATTCTGAAAAACTGCAACTTCTGATCAATGGCCGTTGGATTGGTGAAGAAGGTGGTCGCAAGGGTGAAGATGTTTTCAACCCTGCTGACGAACAAGTGCTGGCACGACTGCCGCATGCGACCCGTGATGATCTGGATGCGGCTTTGGATGCGGCGCAAAAAGCATTCCGCAGCTGGAAGAAAAGCTCGCCGATGGAGCGTTCCAAAATCATGCGCCGTGCCGGTGACCTGATCCGTGAACGCGCGGATGAAATTGCCCGCAACATGACGCTTGATCAGGGTAAGCCCTTTGTGGAAGCGCGCGGCGAGATCATGGCTTGCGCCGATTTGCTTGACTGGCATGCAGAAGAAGGCCGCCGTATTTATGGCCGCGTTATTCCGGCAAGAGCTGAAAATGTACGTCAGCTAGTTGTGCGTGAGCCGATCGGCGTTTGCGTGGCTTTCACACCGTGGAATTTTCCGGCCAATCAGGCAATCCGCAAAATTGCAGCCGCCATTGGTTCCGGTTGTACGCTTATTCTTAAAGGCCCTGAAGAAACACCAAGTGCAGTGGTGGCGCTGGCACGCGCTATGCAGGATGCAGGTCTGCCGGATGGTTGTCTCAATCTGGTCTGGGGTGTGCCGGCGGAAATTTCCAGCTATCTGATTGCCTCGCCGATCACTGCTAAAGTCAGCTTCACCGGTTCGGTTCCGGTTGGCAAGCAGCTGGCTTCCTTAGCGTCACTCCACATGAAGCGCTCGACAATGGAACTTGGCGGCCATGCGCCGGTGCTGATTTTCCCTGATGCGGATGTGGAACGCGCTGCCGATATTATGGCCGGATCAAAGATCAGAAATGCCGGTCAGGTTTGTGTTTCGCCAACCCGTTTCTATGTGCATGAAAAAGTGCAAGATCAGTTTTTGGAACGTTTCAGCGCCAATATTGCCAAGGTAAAAGTTGGCAACGGTCTGGATGCCGACAGCCAGATGGGGCCATTGGTCAATGCGCGTCGCGTTGAAGCCATTGATGGCTTTGTGCAGGAAGCGCGCGGTAATGGTTCCACCATCATGTGCGGCGGCGAGCGCATTGGCAATCGCGGCCATTTCTATGCGCCGACAGTGGTGTTTAACCCGCCGGAAGATTCACGATTGATGACCGAGGAGCCATTTGGTCCGATTGCAGCGGTGACATCCTTTAAAGATACCGATGATGTGCTGCGCCGTGCCAACAGCCTGCCATTTGGTCTGGCGTCTTATGTCTTCACCCAATCCAGCAAGACCGTCACGCAAGTGTCGGACGGCTTGGAAAGCGGCATGGTGACGATCAACCACTTAGGCCTTGCACTGCCGGAAACACCGTTTGGCGGCATTAAAGACAGTGGCTATGGCAGCGAAGGCGGAACGGAAGCTTTCGACGGCTATCTGATCACTAAATTCATCACGCAATTTGAATAAAAACCATAATAGTTTGGGAGGAACTAGCATGAAAAAACTAACAACTCTGGCCGTTTTCTCGGCGCTTGCAGCCACAGTGTCGTTCAGCGGCACTGTGCAGGCTGCAGAAACCATGCGTATTGCTGGTTCGCTGCGTCCTGGCTCGATGATGGACGGCATCATCCAGACCTTCATCACCAATTTCAATGAAAAAGCCGGTGATGATTACAAGATTGAATATCAGCTGGTTGCCAATGATCAGGAAATGACCCAGCAGGTGATCCGTGGTCGCTTGGAAATCGGCACAACCGGTCTTGCAGGTTCGGCTGTTTCTATTCCGCCTGCGGCCGTGCTTTCGATGCCGTATTTGTGGGACAATGATGCGCAGCGCCGTTGGGCAACCGACAATGTCGTGCGTCCGGCTTTGGAGAAAATCTTTGAAGAAAACGGACTGGTGGTGATCGGTCTTGGTGATGCAGGCTGGTCAAACATGTTCTGTAAAGAAACATGCACAACACCGGATGATATTGCAGGTCAGCGTTTCCGCATTCCGCCGGCTGCATCGGCGCGTGCTTTCTGGCAAAATGTCGGTGTAAACGGCGTGCAGCTTTCATTGCCGGATTTCTTCACCGGTTTGGAGCAGGGCATGGTTGAAGGCGGCGATCTGCCATTTACCTTCTATGTTACCACCCCCGCGGCGCAGTTTGCCAAAACCTATACGCAGACCCATCAATATCATCATGAGCAGATTTTCTTCGTCAACAAGCGCTTCTATGACGGCTTACCTGCTGAAATTCAGGCACTGTTGAAAAGCTCGATGCCTTCAACTGATGAAATGCGCCAGCGTCAGGATGATGATGAAAAAGCACAGGTCAGCAAGTTTGAAGCGAATGGCGGCAAATTTGTAACATTGAGCGAAGAGCAGCAAAAAGTCTGGGCTGACAAGGTGGGCGACACCCATTCTGCTCTATTGAAAGATTTGCCTGCGGCTGCCACCACACTTTATGAGGCGGTGCAGGAAGGCAAACGACAATATGCCGAGAAGAATAAGTAAATAGATCAAGTTTTTCGCGGGTGGGAAACCACCCGTGAAGTTGATTTTAAAGCCTTTAAGCTAGCCATTTATGGAGCCTGTTATGACTGATAAGCCAATCAGCCGATTTCCTGTGCCTGAATTAAAAGATCTGCCGGAAGATATTGCTGCCCGCATCAAAGATGTGAGCGATAAATCCGGTTTTATCCCCAATGTGTTTTTGGTGCTTGCGCATCGTCCTGATGAATTCAGAGCGTTCATGGCTTATCATGATGCTTTGATGGAGCGCCCAAGCAATCTCACCATTGCTGAGCGTGAAATGATTGTGGTTGCTACCAGCACCGTCAACCAGTGCCAGTATTGTGTTGTTGCCCATGGGGCGATTTTGCGTATCCGTGCGAAAAACCCGCTGATCGCCGATCAGGTTGCGCTGAATTTCCGCAAAGCCGATATTACGCCGCGCCAGAAAGCGATGCTCGAATTTGCTTCGAAAGTGTCGGCACGCGCTTATGAAGTAGGTGAAGATGATTTCGACACGCTGAAATCTCATGGCTTCACCGAAGAAGACATCTGGGACATCACTGCGATTACCGCATTTTTTGGCATGTCAAACCGCATTGCCAATGTCACCAGCATGCGCCCGAATGACGAATTTTACATGCTTGGCCGCACCCAGAAATAAGCCTGTAGCATTAAGACGGAAGAGTACGATATGACAAATTCATTCAATGCTATGGTCATTGAGGATGTTGATGGCAAGCCAAAGGCCAGCATCAAAACTTTGAGCCTTAACGACCTGCCCGATCACGATGTGCTGGTAGAAATCTCTCATTCCAGCCTCAATTATAAAGATGGTTTGGCAATTTCCGGTAAGGGACGCATTGCACGTCGTTTGCCTATGGTTGGTGGCATTGATCTGGCAGGAACCGTGGTGGAAAGCCGTTCTGACCTCTGGAAAGCCGGTGACCGCGTTGTGGTCAATGGCTGGGGTTTGTCGGAAACGGAATGGGGCGGTTATTCACGCTTTCAGCGTATTAAGCCGGAACATCTGACCCGTTTGCCGGATGCTTTCACACCGGAACAGTCGATGGCGATCGGCACTGCCGGTTATACCGCAGCTTTGTGCGTCAATGCTTTGGAAGACTGGGGCATGATTGAAAAGCAAGGCCGTGAAGTGTTGGTAACCGGTGCTGCCGGTGGTGTGGGTTCGGTATCGGTCGCACTTCTTGCTGCGCGTGGCTATAATGTGACCGCTTCAACAGGTCGTCCTGATAGTCATGATTATCTGAGCAAGCTTGGTGCTTCAGCATTTGTTGACCGTGCGGCACTTTCAGAAAAAGCAGGGCCGTTGCAGAAAGAGCGTTGGGGCGGTGCGGTCGATTCTGTTGGTTCCACAACCCTTGCCAATGTGTTGGCACAAACCGTTTATGGTGGCGGTGTTGCAGCCTGCGGCCTTGCCGGTGGTGCGGATTTGCCGGCAACGGTTCTGCCGCATATCTTGCGCAATGTAGCTCTTTTGGGTGTGGATTCCGTGATGGCTCCGGCCAATAAACGCGAACGCGCATGGAAGCTGCTGGCGGAAAGCCTTGACCATAAATTGCTGGCCGATATGACAACGGTTGAACCAATGTCTGCCTTGCCGCGTCTGGCTGATGATATTTTGGCCGGTAAAACGCAAGGTCGTGTGGTGATCAAAATTGATGGATAGTTTATAATCATCAAACACCATCGGGAGCATGGCTTGTGCTGGCCTGGGGAGGGCCGGGGGAGAGTATGAATGAACGCGTTTGAAATGAACCTGGATAGATGTGCTGCCAATTATCAGCCATTAAGCCCGATTGGCTATCTGGAACGGGCGGCAACGACCTTTCCGGATCAATTGGCGGTGGTGCATGGCAGTATCAGGCTCAGCTATCGCGATTTCTGGAAACGCTGTAAGCAGTTAGCGGCAGCGCTCAATCATCAGGGATTGGGCAAAGGCGATACGGTTTCGGTCATGCTCTCCAACACGCCGCCAATGCTGGAGGCACATTACGGTGTGCCAATGGCAAAAGCGGTGCTGCACTCAATCAATACCAGACTTGATGCCGCCTCTATTGCCTTTCAGCTCGACCATGCGGAGACGAAAGTTCTCATTGTTGATCGTGAATTTGCTGATGTGATGGGAAAAGCGCTGGCTTTGGCAAAGATCAAGCCTGTGGTTATTGATTATGATGATACGGAATATCCTCAGGACGCACCGCAGCCAAAAGGTGCCAAAATCGGTACGCTCGATTATGAGGCTTTTGTCAGTGCGGGCGATCCGGATTTCATCTGGTTGCAACCGGATGATGAATGGGATGCGCTGTCGTTGAACTATAGCTCCGGCACGACCGGCGACCCGAAAGGCGTTGTCTATCATCATCGTGGTGCAGCGCTGATGTGCTTTGGCAATACGCTTAACACCAATATGCCGCGGCATCCGGTTTATCTTTGGACATTGCCGATGTTCCATTGCAATGGCTGGTCGTTTCCGTGGACAATAGCCTTGCAGGCAGGCACCCATATTTGCTTGCGTTGGGTGCGGGCAAAGCCGATTTATGAAGCCATTGCTACTTATAAAGTGACTCATTTATGCGGTGCGCCGGTGGTGATGTCCATTCTCATCAATGCCAAAGATGAGGAACGAACCCGCTTTGACCATACGGTTATTTTCAATACTGCCGCTGCCCCACCGCCGGAAACGGTGCTGACCCGCATGAGTGAAGCTGGTTTTAACGTCACCCACATTTATGGTTTAACTGAAACCTATGGGCCAAGTGTCGTGAATGAATGGCATGCAGATTGGGATCATCTTTCCTCACCGGAACGTGCCAGCCTGAAAGCGCGCCAAGGGGTGCGCTCACCGGTGCTGGATGCTTTGTCAGTGCGCGATCCTGAAACAATGGAAGTTGTGCCGGCAGATGGCGAAACTTTGGGCGAGATCATGCTGCGCGGCAATGTGGTGATGAAGGGCTATTTGAAAAACCCTAAAGCGACACAAGAAGCCTTTAAAGGTGGCTGGTATCATACCGGTGATCTGGGCGTGATGCATAAGGACGGCTATGTGCAGCTGAAAGACCGCTCGAAAGATATTATTATCTCCGGCGGCGAGAATATTTCTTCCGTGGAAGTGGAAGAAGCACTTTATAAACATGCCGCTGTGAGCCTTTGTGGTGTGGTGGCTAAACCGCATGAAAAATGGGGCGAAGTGCCGGTTGCTTTTGTGGAGTTGAAGGCCGGCGCAACGGTGACGGAGGCTGAGCTTTTAAGCCATGTGGCGGAATTGCTGGCACCGTTTAAACGGCCGAAAGAAATTTTCTTTATGGAGATTCCTAAAACCTCTACCGGCAAAATTCAAAAATTCCAGCTACGTGCTTTTATTGCGCAGAATTAAAGAAAAGCGACTTTAGTTTGAAGGAGGCCCTCGTTTTTCAGCGCTCAATGAAAACGGGCCTGTCGCAAAGTTTTTCCTAGGCTCAGGACCTATTAATTGGTTGCGTAGTGTTTAATCTATTTCTTCAATGGTAGCGCAAGGAGGTGCTGCCATGAGTGATTTGATCTGGTTGTCGGCGGCGCAGATGCGCCGGATCGAGCCTCATTTTCCATTGTCACATGGTGTGCCGCGAGTTGATGATCGCCGGATTATCAGCGGCATTATCTTCGTGCTCAGGAATGGCTTGCGCTGGCGTGATGCACCGGCTGCCTACGGTCCGCACAAGACGATCTACAACCGCTTCATTCGCTGGAGCCGAATGGGTGTGTTCAACAAGATCTTCGCAAGCCTCGCAGCGAAAGGCGGCCAGCCAGACCAATTAATGATCGACGCTACGCACCTTAAGGACATCGAACAGCTGCCAGCCTACTTAAAAAGGGGCTGCTCCCTTAACGTTCG
>NZ_JACIIU010000022.1 GCF_014205685.1 Paenochrobactrum gallinarii | reverse complement strand
TGTCCATGACCAACTGGCAACAGGTAAAAAGCTGCGTATTTTAACCATCGTCGATACCCATTCACGCTATTCTCCGGCAACCGATCCTCGGTTTAGCTATCGCGGTCAGGATGTCGTCCAAACCCTTGAACGGGTCTGTCGTCAGATTGGTTATCCGAAGGCAATCAGGGTTGATAATGGCAGTGAGTTTATCTCTAAAGACCTTGAATTATGGGTTTATATGAACGCTGTTATTCTAGATTTTTCCAGACCTGGAAAGCCGACTGATAACGCCTATATTGAATCATTTAACGGCAAGTTCAGAGCTGAATGTTTGAACCAGCATTGGTTCATGACCCTTGACGATGCCCGCCAAAAGATGGAAGATTGGCGTGTAGACTACAACGAGGTTCGACCTCACAGCGCTATAGGGAATAAACCGCCGATTTCGTTGATGAATGGCTCAGGCGCATCTGGTTCGCCCAAAGCCTAAACCCCGGGAAAGTTCCCCAGCCGGGTGGTCCTAAAAAGGGGAGCGCGTCAGTATAACCCCAGACTCTCCTGAAAAATGGAGGAGTGTTGGGGATCACGTCACAGCGTTGTTGCAGGGATAAAAAAACAGGTGGGTTCCCCCCTGTCCCCTTATATTTATGCTATGCGTTGGAACTCTGGACGGCGAAGTTTTGTCATCTAACTGAGAACACGGACGCAGATCTTTTGCTCTATTTTTAGGTTTCGAAATTCCTCGCTTGGAGTTTTGCGCCGATCACTTTTTCCATCGGTCCATTTACGTTTCACTCCGGCTGCGCCGATTGTAGCCGGATGATTGTTGCCAGGCCAACCGGCCTCGGGTCTTAATCCCGGCTATGTTGCGATCTCTGGCCGAGGGGTGAACGTGTCCCCGCTCACAGCAGTTACAAATGCGCTTGCGGCTCAATCACGATCTTTCCTTACAATCGGGTTCGGACCATGGCGGCAACAAAGTCTGTCGATTTTCGCAAACGGCATAACCTTATCGCTCAACCTATCTGAATGATGAATGGGTAGAGAATAACGCTATTCACATCGCCTCTTATAGAGCGAAAATGTGGGCTTTTTTTTCAAGACGGCCAGCCAATTATAGCAGAGTAATCATCACCGGCTTTCGCAAGTCAGGCATCGAACCTATGGTCGATGCCTGACTTAAGAACCGTCTTGGTCACGCAATTTTCTCGATTAATGGATGAAGTTTTTTAATCATAACATCATTACTGCAGGCAAAACGCAGTTTTTGCGAAAGCTCGACTTCATCCCAATCAATTGTGTGAGTAATCCTTAAGCTTTCCAGAATAGCGATGCCCGCCATCACATCCCATGTCGCATCGCCCAGTGCAAGATATGCATCTGTCTCACCCAATGCCACGCTGACAAGCGACAAAGTGGATGCGCCACAGCATCGAAAACTAATGCGCAAATCGTCTGAAATAAACCGGATAACTTCTAATCGATCAGCCGTTTCAATGGACGGATGCATACCAAAACCAATGACGGCTTTTGCCATATCAAGTGCCGGCAGCGAGGGCAGAATTTCGCCATTCTTGCGTGCCGGAACGGAAACTCCGCCTGTTATCAGCAAATCACGAACCGGCGCATAAATGACACCGAATACTGGTCGTTTATGCTGATAAAGGCCAATGGAAATCGCCCAATCCTGACCGCCACGTACAAAATTGAAGGTGCCGTCAATCGGATCAATCACCCAGATCCGGCCTGACACCCCCTTGATTTCACCGCCCTCCTCACCAAAAACGCCGTCATCAGGAAATACTTCGCGCAGACGCCTGATTAGAAAATTTTCAACCTCCTGATCTGCTATTGTCACCAGATCAAGATGACCTTTTTTCTCAATTTTCAAAGATTTAAGCAGAGCAAAATGCTGAAGTGCCAATTGTCCCGCATCGCGGGCAATTTTTTCAAGAATGGCTTGTTCTTGCTCCCTTAAAATTACCTCATGCATTCGCCTGATCCTTCAAGCGCTTGACCTGTGCCACATCATTGCTGATAAGTTGATCTAACTGGCCATCGCGGATCCATTTGATCACGTCTGCTTCAATATCGGTGCCATATTGTTTGAGCGGAGCCAGTTTGGATGGCGGCGGAACATGCAAAAAGGCAGCAATGCCTGCTTCATGCAACTGGATAGCCTCACCGCTTGGAAAATGATAAATCTCCAGATTAATGGCGTCTACATTGGCTTCGATTGCAATGGCAGCAGGATCAATCAAACGGGAATGGGACAGACCGACAGTTGGCACATCGGGGATATATTGCTTAAGCGCGCGTAATTGCACAAAATCAAAAGATGAGAATTGCAAAAGGTCGGCACATTGCAATTCATCAATCAGCGCACGTAATTTAGGAAACAGCACCTCATCAAGATTATAGTGCTTGAGTTCCAGCTGATAGATAATTTGATGCTCGCGGGCAAATTCCAAAGCTTCACGCAAAAGCGGGATGCGTTCACCGGCAAATTCTTTACTAAACCAGCTCCCCGCACTTAAACGTGCCACTTCTGCATAGGTCATGTTTTTAACCAGACCGTGCCCATTGGTGGTGCGGTCAACGGTTTCATCATGCATTAATATCAATTCGCCATCACTGGTGATGCGCAAATCTGTTTCGCAAGTCACCCCTGCTCCGGCAAATTCGCGCGCTTTCAAAAAAGCGGCATAGGTGTTTTCCGGCGCCTCTTCGCTGTGGCCGCGATGGCCTGCCAACCGCATGGTTGCAGGTGTCGTTTTGAGCGGGTTCATTTATATTCCTTTCATTAACGCAGACGTGCGTCAAAGCGATCTCGCAAATAGTCGCCAAGTAAGCTGATGGATAAAGTGGTCAATACGATAACAAGGCCCGGAAGAGCAGTTAACCACCAGGCAATCGCCAGATAATTACGCCCGTCTGCAACCATGAGGCCAAGACTGGTGGCGGGCGGCTGGATACCGAGCCCCAGAAAACTCAAGCCGCTCTCGAGCAAAATGATTTCTGGAAAATTAATGGTAAACTGCACAATAAGCGGGCCTGCAATATTGGGCAGAATATGGCGCAGATAAACCCGTTGCGCCGGAACGCCAACAATAAAGGCGGCTTCTGCATAGCCTTCTTGTTTGGCACTCAACACAAGGCCGCGGGTAAGGCGTGCATATCTTTCCCAACTGGCAAAGCCGATGAGGAAGATAAACAAAACCGGACTAGAACCGAACATCGCCAATACGCCAAGAGCGACAATGATAAAGGGCACTGAGGACATTGCATCGGCAAAGCCCATAATCAGATTGTCGGCCCAGCCACCAAGATGGGCAGCCGTAAAACCAAGACTGATACCGATGAATGCACAGATCAGCGAGCCCAACAGCGCGATTGCCAATGTCGTTTGTAATGCAGCCAAAAGATTGCTCAGCACATCTCGTCCCAGATAATCAGTGCCGAGGAGATGATCGGGCATCGCAAAAGGTGCCGCAAAACGGGCAAGCGGATCCTGCTGCGTATACTCATATGGCGAGATCCATTGTGCCGTCAGCGCCGCAAAGACAATGAGACTAATGCAAGCACAACACAGAAAAATGCTGAAAGGCATGGCTGGGCGTTTAGCTTTATTTGACGCAAATGGGCGGGAAAGAGCTTTAATTCGCATCATATTATTGCTGCCGCATTTTAGGGTTGAAGACCGCATAAAGTACATCAACGGTAAAATTGATGGTGACCATGAAGGCGGTAAAAAGGATGATCATTGCCTGAACCACATTAAGATCGCCGCTATTGGTGGCATTAACCAGGCCGCTGCCAAGACCCGGCCAGGCAAAAACCGGCTCGATCAGGACGGAGCCGCCCAGCAGACCACCGGCAATAAAGCCGATTGTTGTGACCATCGGAATAGCGGCGTTGGGCAAAGCATGCAGAAAGATAATGCGCCATTTGGAAATGCCATCGGCACGGGCGGCGGCAATATAAGGTTGTCCGAGCACATCAATGAGGGCCGAGCGCATGAATCTTGCGATCGCCGCCGCATTGAAAAGTGCGATCGTCGCGATCGGCAAAATTGCATGTCGCCATGTCGAGCTGCCCGAGCTTGGCAGCACCCGCAGCCACACAGCAAAGACAAAAATAAACACCAGACCAAGTAAGAAATTGGGAATACTGTAGCCGAGCACCGCTGTCGCCATGACAGATTTATCCATCGCGGTCTCACGTCTTATCGCCGCCAGAATGCCCGCAGGAATACCGATAAGAATACTGATGAGGAGCGCGGAAACCGTAATCATCAGTGTTTTCGGGATGCGTTCAGCAATAATGGTGAAAACCTCGCGCCCATCAGCAAAGGAAACACCAAAATCGCCCTGAAAAGCATTGGCAAGATAAATCAGATATTGCTCGGCAATGGAGCGGTCGAGCCCCCATTTTAGTCTGAAAGCTTCCAAGGCTTCCTGACTGGAATTATCGGGCAACATTTGCTGTGCCGGATCGCCACCCAACCGCAAAACCACAAAGACAAAACTGACGGTGAGGATCAAAACGCTGAGCGCACGCGCAAAGCGGGTCAGAATGAAAGTTCCCATTACGCCACCCCTGTATGGATTAACGCAGATTTCATATGAGGCACAGCGCCGGCCAATTCTTCTGCGCGATGGCACGCCACCTGCCTGCCATGAAAATCGCGCAAAACCGGCTCGGAACCTGCACATGCGCCCTCAGCCAAAGGGCAACGGCTGCGAAAGGCACAACCCTGACCAGATTGCTCTGATCCGGCTTCACCTTTGACCGGCGGCGCAATATTGCGGATAGATGGATCCATTGTCGGAACCGATGCCAGCAAGGCGCGCGTATAAGGATGAAGCGGGTTCTTATAAATAGCGTTGATTTCGCCCGTCTCTACAATCCGACCGAGATACATGACCGCGATACGATCAACCAGATACCGGACAATACGCAGATCATGGGTTATAAAAACATAAGCCAAATCAAGCTCTTGCCAAAGAGAGCGCAAGAGCGCGACGACCTGCGCCTGTACCGAAACATCAAGTGCAGAAACGGCTTCGTCGAAAACAACAAGCTTGGGATTTAAAATCAACGCACGGGCAATCACAACACGCTGTCTCTGGCCGCCCGACATCTGATGCGGATAGCGGCTCATCATAGCGCCCGAAAGACCGACCCGTTCAAGCATTTCAGCGCTGGCAGCATAGGCCCCTGCCCTATCCGCTAACTTATGAACAAGCAGAGCTTCCGAAATTTGCTCGCCAATAGTCATCTGCGGATTGAGTGCCGATAGCGGGTTTTGCTGCACCAAAGCTGTTTGACGGCGGAATCTCTTCCAATCTTGTGCACTGCGCGTTTTATGGTCTTGCCCCTCAAAGCAAACCATACCCTCGCTTGGCGGCGTAAGACCAAGCAATAACCGCCCCAAAGTCGATTTACCGCTGCCGGATTCCCCCACGATCCCAAGACGCTCACACGGAGAAAGACGAAGACTGATCGAATTAACTGCAATTTTTGGTGGTGATTGCCGTAAAAAGCCAGATTTCTGACGGAACTTTTTTGTCAGATGATCTGTTTGCAAAAGTGGACTAGTCATGAAACCACCGGATAATAGCACGAGACAGTATGGGCATGATTGACTGGTGTCGGTGAAGGGAAAACCTGGCCGCAGACATCTCTGGCATGGGCGCAACGCGGATGGAAATAACAGCCGTCGGGCAAGTCATTGAGCATCGGAACCGCACCCGGAATAGGAACCGGCGGTTCCAAATTTTCAGGGTTGATGCTCGGCATACATCCGATCAAAGCGCGCGCATAAGGATGGACAGGTTTTTTAAGAAGATCGGCGACAGGTGCGGCCTCGGTAATTTTGCCGCAATACATCACCGCTGCTTTATCAGCCAAACGTGCAATGACCCCCAAATCATGGGAAACAATAATAAGCGCCATACCGGTTTCGGCTTTAAGCTCTTCCAAAAGATGCAAAATTTGTGCCTGCATCGTCACATCAAGCGCGGTTGTCGGCTCGTCTGCGATTAATAATTGTGGCTTGGCCGCAAGTGCATGGGCAATCATCACCCGTTGGTTCATACCGCCGGAAAACTGATGTGGATAGGCTTTTAGCCCTTGCTTTGCCTGATTGATACCAACACGCTCAAGTAGCCTTATCGCTTCCATACGCGCATCATTGCCCTTCAAGTTCTGATGGCGCGCAAGCGTTGATTGCAGATAATAACCGATAGTGTGCACAGGATTGAGGCTGCTGGTCGGATCCTGAAAAATCATGGCAATTGATGGTTTTGCCGTTGCAGGTGCGGTCGCATTATGATTGCAGAAGTCGATTTTTCCTTGGGTATGCACCACGCCTTTGGGCAGCATATTGGCAATGGCGTAACAGGTCATGCTTTTGCCGCAACCGGATTCGCCTACAAGGCCGAGTGTTTCTCCGGCTTTGAGATCAAAGCTGATGCCATCAATAATTTTTATATTTTGTGCCGGCACTTCGACCACAAGGTCACGCACGCTCAACAGCGTTGACATAGGCAACTCCTGAAACGGTGCGCGTGATACGCGCACCGTTCTTAGTTATTTATTTCAATTGAAGCTCAGATTATGGGCGCGCAGTTCCATGGTCTCGAATGTGACCGGACGCCAATTGACATCTTTGCGGGCGGCATAAACATCAAATGGCTGATAAAGCAGCACTGCTGGTGCCTCTTCTTCGAAGAGGTCGCGCATACGATTGAATGCTGCAAGACGCTCTGCACCATCTTCCATTTCGGCCACTTTTACGGCAAGGTCATTAAATTCCTGCGGCGCATCCCAGCCCCAGCGGGTTTGAACAGCGCGACCAGGGCCAAATTCCGAAACCAAAGTGGTCAGACCATCTGGCAACCATTGGCCGTTTGACCAGTTGCGGATCATCACATCTGCATCTTTTGGTGTTGTGCCCGGTGCGTAGACAACCGGTACAACATTGATGCCGATTTCCTTCCACATTTCGATCATCATCATCAGAGCAGGCACGGCGTTGGCGTAATAATTGCCCATTGTGTGATAGGTGATCGGCGAACCGTCATAGCCGCTTTCTTTAACCAGCCGTTTGGCTTCTTCAATGTTATATTCCATCGCGCGGCGGTCTTTGTCATAGCTTGCGCCAAAATGCGGAAAGTTGAAGCCGTTTGGAATGGAGGCCTGATTTTTCCACAGGGCTTCAACCAACAATGGGCGGTTGACAACCAATGCCAATGCGCGACGCAATGTCTTGTCTTTGAAAATCGGCAGGTTCATGTTGAAAGTAAACATGTGCACGTTTTCAATCAGCGTGCCACGTGTTTCCAGATCATCATAGCCGTTGATCAAAGTCATATCATCAGGTGTCAGCGTAGTGATAATATCATATTCACCGCTGATCAGACCGGCAACACGGGTGGCTGGCTCAGGCACTGCCTGATAAGTGATGGTTGAAGCGGTTGGCTTTTCGCCCCAATAATCTTCATTGGCGCTCAAAACAACACGATCGTTGGTGACAAGTTCAGAGAGTTTATAAGGACCTGTGCCAATTGGTTTGCTGCCGAATGCCACTGCACCCAGCTCCTTATAATAGTCTTTTGGCACGATACAGCCCAACCATGAGGCAAGGTATTTTTCAATCAGATAAGATGGTGTTTTGGTGCGCAGCACAACGGTATATTTATCTTCCACAACCGGCTCATCCCAGTTCGGCGAGAAGTTGCGGCCATTAGGAACGGTTTTGAGCGCTTCATCGCCCCACAAACGCTCTGAAGAAAATGTATAGGCAACATCTTCCGCAGTCAGCTCCGCACCATTATGGAATTTTACGCCCTGACGCAGCTTGAATCTGACAGATTTGTCATCGATACGCTCCCAGCTCTCCGCGAGCATCGCTTTCAGTCCGGTTCCGCCACCGGTCGCCCCATCACCAAAATAATCACGCGCCAGCAGCGTGTCAAACACCTGATGGATAATACGCGGACCGGTATTGCTGATGCCGTTAATCGGTTCCAATGAAGCTGGCAAACCGTTAACGCCAATGCGCAATGGGCGCAATTCCTGTGCGAATGCAAAATTGATGCCGGCAGTTGAAGCCAGTGCAACGGCACTGACCCCGAACATGAATTTTCTGCGGTTGGTTTTAAACATTGTAATGATAGACTCCAGTTTAATCGGCGATGATAAATTTTCGTCGCAGGTTTTCGGGGGTTTCTGAAATGATCGGACGTGCAGCGCTGTCGGTAATGATGGCACCGACATCTTCGATATCGGCAATTACGGACAGGCTGGATTTTGTGAATTTGGAATGATCGGCAACAACAATGACACGACGCGAGATTGCGATCATGCTGCGCTGTATGCTGGCATTGGCCGGGCTTGATGTGCATAAAACGCCGCGATCAAGTTCAATAGAGCTGACATTGAGAATTAATTTATCAACGGTAAATTGCCGTATGAACTCCTCGGCAAGCGGCCCGCGAAAGGAACGGTTGGTTGCGGTATATTCACCGCCAATCGTATAAAGGTTTTTGATTTCGCTACGTGTTAGTTCGCCAACGATATCAAGACCATTGGATATCAGTGTCAGGTTTTGTCTGGGGGAAAGCTGTTGTGCAACTTTAAACGAGGTTGTACCAGCATCCAATAAAACAGTGTCGCCATCTTCAATCATTTCTGCTGCAACTTTAGCTATCGCTTGTTTTTCGGCTGGATAGGAAACAGCACGCGTATCATGACTGATATCAAGCGCTACCTGATTGATGCCAACCGCGCCGCCATGGGTGCGGCGCAGCAAGCCTGCGGCTTCCAGCTCGTCCAGATCTCTGCGGATTGTTGCGAGCGAAACATCAAACTGTTCCGCCACCATGCGCAGAGCGACGAAGTTTTCCAGACGCAACAATTCAATAATTTTGATTTGTCGATCTTCCGCAGCGGTCAGCAAAGTTAAGTTCCTATCAATACATGATGTAATTCGATCATCTGTGAGTGATATCTATCTTTGTTGAATGACAGTTGTATGACGGGATATGTGCATGAGGAAAATTTTTAAAAATTTTATTGTCGTAAAAATGCTATGAAAATCAGGTTATTTAGTGCACGAATACCCAAACAGGCTGTAAAAATAGAAAATCTTGATAAAATATGCATTGTTTTGATTTGAATGATGGTGAGTGCTTTTCAAAACCTGTGCAGCTTGCATTCACTCACATGAATCTTTATGAGCGATATAGATCATACACAAGCGGGACGTTGACATGATGAGTGCTGCTGAAACCAGACAAGAAGCAATTATAGTTATGCTGCGGGATGAACCATTTCTCAGCATTGGCACTTTGACGCAAAAATTTGATATTTCTGTCGCAACAGCCCGCAGAGACTTGGCTGAGCTCGAAAAAAACGGCCTGTTACGCCGCACCCATGGTGGCGCGGTGAGTGTTTCGCAAGTTGCCAACGATTTAAGCAATGCTTTACGTGCAGTCTCGCAGCAGCGGGAAAAGCAGCTCATCTGCAAAACCGCTGCTACTATGATTGATGATGGTGATGTTGTTTTGCTTGATGCAGGTACCACCACATTGGAATTGGCAAAACTGCTTGCTTTACGTCAAAATCTGACATTTATCACCAATAGTGCAGATATTATTGCTGAATTCATCCGGCATGATGTGGCAAATTTTTACGCTGTTGGTGGTGAGTATGCTGAAATAAACCGCTCTTTTCGCGGCAATCTGGCCGAGCAATTCATTCGCCAATTCAATGTTGACAAGCTGGTGCTCAATGCTGCCTCCATTGATCTGGAGCGCGGTGTTATTTTGACCGGATCACCGGTGAATGCCAGTATTCAACGGGCAATGCTCGAAGTGTCAAGGCGCATTATTGTGGTGGCTGATCATACGAAATTTATGAAGTCCAGTTTTTCCGTGGTGGCAAAAATTGAAGATATCAGCACGATTGTAACAAATGAAGGCGCCCGCTCCATCATCGAAGCCAGCCCTGAAAAATTACGAAAAAAGTTTGTGATTGCCCAATAAGAAACGTGGTCAGTCCATAATAACAGCACTTTGGCAGAGGTTTCCAAGCGGATACCCGCTCTCGCCCTTGCAGCTTCTGCATCTATGCTGATTTTCCTTAAAAACCCAAAGAGTTTCACTATGCTAGAGATTTTACCTTCCCGTCACGGACAAGTGTTGATTTGTGGTCATCGCGGCCATTCCATCGAGGGACATGAAAATACACGCCCTGCTTTGCGCCGTGCCGCAGAACTTGGTGCCGCCTTATGTGAGATTGATCTTCGCATTACTGCCGATGGACAGCTTATCGTCTTTCACGATGATATTTTGGATCATTCTTCCACCGGAACCGGACTGATCGCTCGTGAAAATTATGATAAAATTTGTAAGTTTCGTACAAAAAACCGTCATGGATTGACGATTGAGCCGCAGCAGATTGAAAAATTTGAAGATATTTTATCCTATAGCCGTGCGCTTGGACTGAGTTTGATTGTCGAAATTAAAGACAAATTTGTCGATGACGACTATCTTCAAAATGTTATTAAAGCTCTTGAAGACAGTGCCATGCTCGATCATGTTTTGATCAGCTCCTTTGATTATGTGGTGTTGCGGGATATCAAACGATTGGCACCCACAATCAAGATTATGGGAATTAATTATCATCACCTGGTCGATCCGGTTGCGACTGCTGAAACAGCAATGATGAATATGCTGAATACGGATTATCCGCAATTTTCAAATGCGCTGGCCGAGAAACTTCATGCCGCCGATATTGCTGTCAGCCATTATCTTCCGGTGCCTTCCCATTTTGAACTCAGACGCGGCTATGGCTTTGATTATCTGGCACAATTGGAGGCTTTTTTAGTGGCGGGACATATCGATATGCTGGTTTGTGATGATGTCGCCTGGATGGTGGATTTTGTCACTAAATGTGGCCTGAAACCTGTAAAAAAAGCTAAAATCTGAGTTCAGCATGACACATCCGGCCAAAGATTTATCGCATTCAGAACTGCGTCAAAGAACCGTTGACGGCAGAGGGCTCGCAGACATCCGCTTGTTACAGATGGACGATGGTCCAGGGCGCGGACAAAGATTACTTCAATGCCGCAATGCTGTTGGTGTTACTATCGAGATAGCGGTGGATCGCGGTTTTGATATTGCCAGCCTGTTATGGCGTGGTGTCAATATTGGCTGGAATAGCGCCAATGCTCTGCCTTGGCCGCTTAATTCGGCCGATGCCGAAAATGGGGTGGGTTTTTACCGTAATTTTGATGGTTTTATAGTGACCTGCGGGCTTGATCATATTGGCGGAGCGCGTGAAGGGGATGCTTCACATTTCATACATAAGCATCGGAAACAGGTCTATTATCCGTTGCATGGCCGTATCAGTGCCCAACGCGCCACCATATCTGGTTATGGCATTAACTGGGAGTGTGATGTGCCGGAAATATGGGCTGAGGCGGTTATCAGGCAGAGTTCCGTTTTCGGTGAAAATCTTGTGTTGCATCGCCGCATCAAGCTGGACGTTTTCAGTGGTAAAATCCGCATTGATGACAAGGTGGAAAACAGAGGATTCCGCCCTACCCCCCATGCAATTCTCTATCATGTAAATTTTGGCTATCCGTTTCTCAATGAGAATATCCGTCTTTCCGGTGATATTGATGCGGGTCTAATGCACACATTTAATGCTGAAGATAAGCGCGCCGATGATGATTATGTGGATTATTTTCAGGAGTTTCCATTAAAATCAGACAGAGATCTGGTGACGGTTGGTTTGCAAAATAAGAGCTTTGCCGGTGATGTGAATTTGAAAATGTCATTTTCATGTCAATCATTACCCAAATTTGGTATATGGCGGGCTTTTCAGTCCGGTGTTTATGCGCTCGGCCTAGAGCCGACCAACCCGCAAATTCATGACGAAAAGCAAAAGCAATGTTTGCAAACTTTAGCAGCTCAAGAAAGTAAAAACTACTCGCTTGAAATTGAGATTTCCTCTTAACAGTGGGCGGAACAATATCTGTTCCCTCAGACACGCTAAGGCAGAACGGAGTGGCAGCGATTATTTACGCGTCCTGAATCGCGATTGAGGTCTCGAAAGAACAGATTTTCCGGCATGAGAGCAGAATTCGAGGTAGTGATGCAATTTTTTCATCACTGCTGAACTATATGCCGGTCATTGATAAGCATAATTGATTGGGGTGATCACGGATGACAATCGATTTCCAGGGAACTCATTTCCCTAAAAGGGTCATGCTGCACGCGGTTTTCTTTTACGTGCGTTATCCGGTTTCCTATCGTGACTTTGAGGAGATCATAACCGAACGTGGTGTTGATGCTGATATGCGACATTGAACCTGTCTGTATGGTGCTGTTGACCACGACGTCCAAACCCTTGACTTTATTCTCTGTAAGCGCCGAAATCTTGGTGATGCAAATAGTTCTTTAGTAAAGCTATCGCAAGCAATAGTGTTTCGGATTAGATCGTCATTGATAAAACGGATCACCAAACAAATGATGGGCTTCAAAGTGCTCCATTCCGCATCAGCAACTATCGCAGGCATTGAAGAGGCTCAAATGATCCGCAAGAAGCAATTGGCAAATAATAACCGCTCGCCATTTCAGGCCTTTACTGACCTCGCAGCATAATTGAGCCCACAGATAAGGCCACTTTTACGCTACTGAAAATTTATAACAAAACCGAACTTGCTGCCGGCGGTTCTTATAGCTGGAACAATAATAGCTATAAGCTCTATGGCGAAGGCATGGCCAAAACTTCGCTGAACCATTTTGGCAAAAGCTATAGTGTAAAAGGTTCTGTTGGCTTCAAGGTCAACTAGTAATCACAAGCGCTGCCCTTTCGCAGAGGCAGCGCTTTCAGCAAAATTGTCAGTTCGGCTTGGCGCGGATCAGAATTTGTATCGCACGGCTGAGCTCTTCCTCATTCATGCTGGCAAAGCCTAAACGGAACGCTTCAATCGGCTGGGTTTCATCTAGCGAATAATGAATACCTGGTAAGAGCGAAAGCCCCAAACGAGTAGCGTTTTCCGACCACTCCTGCGCATTGAGCCCGTGTTTCAAACGCAGCCAAATCGCCAAGCCGCCCGATGGCAGTGTAAATTCCACATCATCGCCAAGCCGCTCGGTCAAAATTTCTGCCAGAAAATCACGTCTGGCATGATAAATCCGGCGGGCTTTTCGCGCATGACGCTTCATCGTGCCATCAGAAATCAAACTGCTGAGCGCCAATTCCAAAGGCACATCACCCTGACGGTCAATCGCCTCACGCTGCAAAGCCATTTTCTTCAAAATATCCTGCGGTGCGATCGCATAACCAACACGAATGCCGGGTGCCAAAAGCTTGGATAAAGAGCCTAAATAGATAATCGGCAGGTCTTTATCGGCACGCGCGCGCAGTGGCAAAACAGGTCGCCCGTCATAACGATATTCGCTGTCATAATCATCTTCGATAATCGTCAGACCATAGCGGCGCGCAATATCCAGCAAGCGCAAACGACGCGCTGCGCCCAGTGTAACCGTAGTCGGATATTGATGATGCGGCGTGATATAAACCGCACGCAATGTTTTGTCTCGTTTGGCGATTGCCTCCAAAACATCCACATCAATACCGCCATCATCCACCGGAATACTGATGAGATTGGCACCGGCGGCACGAAATGCTGCCCATGCCAGCGGATAACCCGGATTTTCCACGGCAATGCTGATGCCACTTTCTGCAATGGCACGCGCTGTCAAAAACAGCGCCATCTGACTACCGCGAGAAATCAGAATATCCGGCTCTGATGCAATCAGCCCGCGCTCGGCATTCAAATAGGTTGAGAGGTTCGAGCGCAGATATTCATTGCCGTTAACGCTGTCATTAGATTGGTTATCCAGAAAACTATTGCTGGTTAAAGCACGGCGAAAGGCCTGCCAAAATGGCACAATCGGCAAGAGTCGCGCATCCGGTGCACCATCGGAAATATTCCACAAATATTGGCGCGATTTCCGTTTAAAGGGCTTCGCATTTGCGTCATTCGCTTGCGAATTTTGTGACTTTAATAAGTCCGGCAGATCATCCGCCACGAAAGTTCCGCGCGAAGCTACGGCATTGAGCCAGCCTTGCATTGTCAGCTCATGATAGGCCGCATCCACCGTGTTGCGGTTTAGTTTAAGGTTTTTGGCAAGCGAGCGTGTGCCCGGCAAAGCGTCCCCTGGTTTCAGGCGGCCGCGTTCAATTTCAGCAATGATTGTGCGTGCCAGTGCCAGAAAAATAGGCTCGCTTTCTTTGACCCTGACTTCAATTGCTAATGTTGTACCTTTTCCCATATCACCGATCAGTTCTTAAAATATGCAGTCGACGGACATGCTGTTGGTTCGTTTTAGATATGATTTCAGTCTGTTATGCGTCACCTTGTAGTCGTCGGCTCCAGTCTTCCACTTTGCCAGAGCCTAAGCGTTTGCTGGCATATTGCCGCCAGCTATCGGCCAGCGGCTCTAATGCTGCCATCTGGCTTAAAAGATCATGATTGAGCGTATCGACATAAAGAACATGCCATGTTTTGCGGATCGTCCACTCAGGAGCCAGCCGGTCAGCCAGTCGGAGCGTATCACCGGCCTGCACATAGCCTTGCTGGAGTACCCGATAATACCAGCCGGTACGGCCGGTTTTTTGCAAGCGCAGTGCCATATCCCTGGTGTCAAAACGTATATTGAGTTTCCAGCATGGCTGACGGCCTTGGCTCACCTGAATGACGGCTGCACCAAGTTTAAAAATATCACCGATTGCAATTGTGTCTTCGCTGATACCGCGTGTGGTCAGATTTTCGCCAAAGGCACCCGGCCGCCTTAAAATATCTTTATCGCCGATTTCTTCACGCCACTGCTGATAATGATCAAAGTCATAATGATGCACAGCTTTTTCAGGTCCGCCATGATGTTTGCGGTCACCCTGCTCATCATTGATAAAACCTTCCAGCCCCAGCCAGCATTTTTCTGCAACCGGCGATTTGCCGATAGCGCTTGGCAGGCCACGCGGGCCATAAGGCACGGCAGATCCGACTAAAAGCTGATCAATCAAAATCATCTGAAAAGCCTCAATTTTCTTAGTTGAGTCCAACTCTCTCATGGGCTCCATAATATATAACCGGATGAGGCAGATGATCCAGATTATTTATATCAAATAGGCCGGCTTCGAAAAATCTGAATTGTTTTCGCAAGCCGGATCAAAGCAATTATAGCTTAAATAATAAAAAAACTGCCTAGCAAGTCAGTGCAAGGCAGCTTTAGCATTACAAAAGTAAAAATTATCAGAAGCGATATGTCACGCCAAGCACAGGGCCTTTAAGTGTGGTGTCATAGGTATGACCGCCGGAGCTGTAATCAACACGCAGATATTTATAACCAACAGACGCCGAAAGATGCTCAGTGAATGTATAATTCAAGGTCGCCAGACCCTGCCAGGTTTTTTTGGAACCGACATCAAAGCCACCGCCATCACCTTGTACTTGCAAAGAGAGATCAGGGGTGAAATTAACAAAGGCTCTGAAACCGATAATCGGATCAACCCAGCTGAAGCTTTCCTTGTGGGATTCCGAGAAGTGATTATAGCGAATAGTCACATCATTGGAAATATGCCAGATGCGAACACCGCCAAGCAAATCGAGCGAGACAGTCTCATCATTATAGATGCGGTAACCACCCTTTAAAGTGGCGGTGAACTGTGCGGAATCGACCGTTGCGCTTAAACCCTGAACATTGCCAATCACCGGCAATTTGCCAATATTTTCAACATCAGTGGTGTTGATATACATCAGATCGCCGGCCAAGATGAAATCTTCATATCGGCCTCTGAAATCAACAAAACCACCAAAATTCAAATCTTTAACAATATCGCTGAAGGATTTTTCAACTTCTATGCTCGGCGCACGTTTGAACGGCGAAATATTGCCCTTCAAACCTGAAGCCCACATATAAGGCGTAATTTGCAGAGACCAGTTTTTAGGCGCTGGCAGCACCACATCTTCAGCCGGCTGATTGTCGACAGTAATAGCATCAGCTGCAAAAGCATGTGTGCTTGAAATAGTTGCAAGCAAAGCAGCTGCAAGGAGTTTCTTCTGCATTTTGTCTCTCTCAAATCACCAATTGATTTTTTATAATAAATTCCGGCTGTTTATGGAACTCAATCTCTGCATGAATATTGTGTACAGAGATTTTTTATCGAGAATAGTTCGGATATTAATGATGAAAAGGCAATTAGCAATCGTCGGAGAATAATAGTTTTTCTGCCCGCATGGTTGAAAAGTGCAGTCTTTATACCAGCAATATACTCCTATCAATATATCCGTATTTTACTTTAATGAAGCGCCGTCACGATTTGATATTTCGTGATCATTCTTTCTGATTATTTTGGTTGTTAAGCTTGTTCTGTAATTCTTATGTGCAGTTCGCAGGCTTGGCCCCTTAGAGGGTGGACTTTAACTAAAATTGTTGGAATAAAGTTTACCAGTGCAAAAGCTCTATATGAATGGTTTTGCCAGATGAAACCTTATAATGGCTGAAAGCGAGCATAATGGTGCAAGGCCCGACATTCTATATGGCAGGTGCTTTTTTTCCCTCCTGGATGGTTTGTCTGGCCGGAGCGATTGTGATCGTGCTGATTTTACGGTTGATATTTATCCGCACCGGTCTTGATGATCTGCTCACATTTCGTCTGATGACTTACACCGCCATGGTTGTGGCGATTGCTTTTGCGCTTGCACTTCTGATTTACGGTCGTTGAAGATGGAAACAAACAGTTACGCTAAAAAACCACTTAATGCCGTCGGCCTGATTATCTTCGCGCTGGCAGTGGCGGCCGCTGTTTTCATGACATGGATTTACATGCGCCAATCACATGAAAATCCATATTCAGAAGATGCGGTCATTGGCGCTAATCTGGTCAATATTTCATCGACTGTTCCGGGGCGCATTATCGAGATTAATGTGCGCGAAAATGAGCGCGTTAAAAAAGGCGATCTGCTTTTTACTATCGACCCGAAACCTTTAAGTCTTATCGTCGAGCAAACCACTGCCGATCTGGACATGGCAATGGCGACAATGGAAGCGCAACGCCGCGCCTTGAAAGCAGAAACCCAAAATGCACTGATTGCCGACCAGCAAGTGGTGCGCGCCCGTACCAATCTGGATCTGGCCGAAACAACATTAAAGCGCCTGGAAGCCTTAAGCCCGAAAGGCTATGTCACCAAGCAGCAGGTGGATGACGCAAGAACATTGCGCAATGATGCGCGCATTAGTTTGACCCAGGCTACACAGCAAGCCGATGCCGCCAATGCACTTGTCGGCAATCTGGACAACACAGAAGCATTAGTGCGCGCCCGTCAGGCCGCGTTGGCACTCTCACAGCATAATCTTGATAATAGCAAAACCTATGCTCCGCATGATGGTTTGGTGGTTGGCCTGCTAAATTCCAGCGGACAATTTGTTATTTCCGGTCAGTCGGTTTTCACCCTCATTGACACCTCCGAATGGTTTGCATCCGCAACATTCCCCGAAACAGAGCTAGATAATATTCGTATTGGCGATTGTGCCAGCGTGCGCATTCTGGCCAATAATAATATGGTGGTGAAAGGCAAGGTCGACAGTATCGGCTGGGGTGTCAGCTCCGAAGATATGATTAATATTCCGCGCAACCTGCCTTTTATCCCTAAGAACCTGAATTGGGTGCGCATTGCGCAGCGTTTTCCGGTGCGGATTAAACTGATTGATCCGCCAGCCGAATTGACACGCGCCGGTGCCTCCGCTGTTGTGACAGTGCATAATGGCAACGCGTGCTGAAGCTTCGCTGTCAGCGGCGATCAGGCAGACATTAGCGGATCTCGCACCCTTTCCGGGACGCGCCGCCGCCACATGGCGTGTGGCTTTTGTCTGTGCGCTTGTCAGCGGCATTGCCATGCTGTTTCATATTCCCGAAGCCGCAATCAGTGTCTATCTCGTCATTTTCCTGATGAAACCGGACGGGGCTGAAAACACGCTTGTAGCCTCCGCAGCCGTTATTGCCATTACGCTGCTTGTGGTGTTGATGATACCGCTGTTGCAATCAACTGTTGAATCCGCATTTGTGCGCATTCTGGTGATGATTATTGCCTCTTTTATTTTCATTTTTATTGGTGCTGCCAGCAAGCTTGGCGAAGGCGGCAGCATCATCGCCCTGATTATCGCGTTTTTATTGACGCTGATCAGCATGGTTCCGGTCAATGGCGTCATTTCGCTGGCACTGCGTTATGCTTGGGAAATGGCAATTTTGCCAATGTTCTGCATTGCTGTTTTCAGTCTGTTTTTCGGTCAATGGAGTGTGCGGCTGTTGCGCAAACAATTGCGCGAACGGCTTTGCCTCGCTTATCAATTATTAAGCGGTCAAAATGCTGAAACAAATAAAAAACTGGATGAGTTTTTAAGTGAAGGCAATGAAGCGGCAGAAAAAAAGCTAAAACTCACGCAGATTTTTCATCAAACGTCCAAAGATAAAATTGCACAGATCAGTGTTGATATTCCCGCTTCTTATCAGCTGGTTTATGCCTCTGCGGCTCTGGCGCGTGAAGGTGAGACGCATGAGCGTTTGCAGCATGCTGAAACCATCGCAACGATGATTGAGGCGCTTGATAAAGGCGCGCCTTTATCTGCAAATCTGCCAGCCGATAAGGCGGAGACACAAACACCGAAAAATTCTGCAATCAGCCAAGCCATTCATGCAATCAGCGGTGTTGTAAAACCCGATTACAGCAAAAGCGGCAATGACGGCTTTTTCAAACCGGATGCTTTTACCAATCCGATCTACCAGCAATTTGCGCTCAAAACCACGCTCGCAGCGATTTTGTGCTACATGTTCTATGCAGCGCTTAATTGGGATGGCATCCACACTGCGATGGTCACCTGTTATGTGGCGTCCCTCGGCACTGCCGGTGACACGGTGCATAAGCTGGCGCTGCGTATTACCGGTTGTCTGATCGGCGCGTTAATGGGCGTGATTTCCATCGTCTATCTGCTGCCTCAGCTGGAGACCATCGGCGGTTTGATGCTGCTGGTTTTTGCCGCCACTTGGGTGGCAGGCTGGGTTGCCGCCGGTAGCCGCAAAATTTCATATGCGGGCGTGCAAATTGGTCTGGCTTATACATTGAGCGTCTTGCAAGGTTTTGGCCCGACCACCGATCTTGATACCGCACGCGACCGCGTCATCGGTATTTTGATCGGTAATGTGGCGGTTTATCTGGTGTCGGTTTTCTTATGGCCAAAACCGGTGAGCCAAACAGCGCGTGATAATCTGATTAAAGCAACCCGCAAATTGGCTGATCTGGCGCTTGTTCCCGCCAATGAGCGCCCGCAAAGTGTGGCGCAAATTGCCGAGATAGAGCGCTTGCTGGCAGATGTGCGCTATTGCTATTATTTGCTGCCATTCGAGCCGCATCATCTGCGCCCGTCGCAGCAAATGGCGGAAGCCGGCAACAAATATACCAAAGCGCTTTCCGACATTGGACAGGCGATTTATTTTACCCAGTCCCCGATGCCGGAAGTGGCTGGTCGTTTGAGACGGTTGGCAAATCATCTTGAGACCTATAATTTGAAAAATACCAAGCCAAAACCACCGGCAGAAACCGTGGGTCATTATCAAAACCAGCATGTAGCGGCACAGCTTGCCGATTTGGAAATTTTAGTAACAGGCAGCAGTTTATGACCGGCAGACGTTTTTCAACTTTTCCATACTTGCCGGTTTGTGCATTATTTTCGCTTGGCATAGTGCTTAGCGGCTGCGCAACCGATGCGCTGGAACTGGCACCAAGCGCGCCGGACAAACCTTGGGTTGCGGGCGAAAAAGACGTAAAAAGCAAAGCCCTAGTAACGGATGCCACAGCAAAAAGCGGCGCTGCTGATTTTGGCGTCGCTTCAAATCCGGAACTGGCGCTGATCAGCACGTCGGTGGAGGTGGATAATCCCCGCTCTTATGATCTTCCGGCTTTGATTGATCTGGCACAACGCAGTAACCCCACCACGCGCAATGCATGGGAGCGCGCCAAACAGGCAGCGCTTGCCGTCGGCATGACGGAAGCCGTTTCACTGCCGATGATTTCCACCAATGTGATCGGCGGCTATCAGAAGTCCAGACGCCCTGTTGATGTGCCGATTGTCGGTGAAAAAGTTATCGACACCACCGTTAAAGGCGTTGTTCCGGCATTGGCGTTGAAATGGCTGGTATTTGATTTTGGCCAGCGCGCTGCCTTGCGTGATGCCGCGCGTGAAGTTTCCTTTGCGGCCAATGTCACCTTTAACGCCTTGCATCAAAAGGTTATTTTTGATGTCACACGCCGTTATTATGAACATTCGGCAGCCGTCACAGGCCACCAGATTGCCCGGCAAACATTGCGCAACTCCAAAGCCGTGCTTGCCGCTGTTCAGGCAAAACTCAATGAAGGACGCGCCACCACAATTGAGCTGGCACTTGCCCGCCAGCAAGTGGCACAAGCAGAATTGCGCATTGTGCGCGCCAATGGCCAAGAGCAAAACACCTATCAATTGCTGCTCGCCGGCATGGGTGTAAACGCAACGCTTGATCTGAAAATCAAGGGTGCGCTTGACCGTAAAATTCCAAGCCGTTTTGATGGTGTGACGCAGGAAGTGATTGAAGCAGCCCTGTCGCGCCGCCCCGATATTCAGGCAGGCTATGCCGCCATGCAGGCCAGTCAGGCTGGCATCCGCGTGGCACAAGCCGAATTTATGCCAAAGGTCTTTATCGCGGCCACCTTGTCAAAACCATCAGGCGATTTCAACATTGGCGCATTGCCGGATCTCAACAGCCAGTCTTCATCGAAAGGCGTGATTATCGGCGCATCCATGCCGATTTTTGACGGCGGGTTGCGGGCAGCACAGCTAAAAAATGCGCAAAGCGTTGCCAATGTTGCCACCGAAACATTCCGCAAGATGCAGCTTGATGCAGTGGCAGAAATTGTGCTGGCTTCTAATGCCTTGAAAACCGCGCTTGCCGCCAATAATGCTGCCAACACTTTGGTGCAAACTTCAAATGTCGCTTTTGATGCGTCATTGGAGGCTTATAAAAACGGGCTTGGCACAATCACTATGGTCAATGAAACCAATAATGCTTTGCTGGATGCACGACTTGCGCAAGCCGATGCAAAAGCAGCGGCTTTCATTGCCGCTGCCAATCTTGCATTCTTTGCCGGTGCGCTCACCTCATCTGATCAGGCGAGCAATCTTTCGCAATTGCCGGGCGTTGCCACACCCTGACAAAGGCTAATTCCAATTGCTGAATGAGTCAGACAGATCACGCCAGAGTTCAGGTAGAAACTGTCTGTCTCCAGCAAACAAGCATCCAGCGCGGTGCTGATTTTTGCTCATCCATCGGATCAGTACGGGGTTCGGTCATAACCGATTATCGCCATTGATGCTTACGCTTAGGATAAGGTAACGATGCCTTTCGAGCAGTTCTTATTATACCCCCTATATATTGCCATTTTAAAATAATCTCTACTAAGTTAACGTTTTCTAGTTAGCTCAGTTAATACCAATGCGTATAGATGCGAATGTGCCACGATTTGAAAAATTCAAACCACACTCTGGTTGAAAAGGTTTTTTAGATATGAAGCATCTTATTTCCGTGTTTTCTCTCGCAGCCTTATTGATGACATCGGTCTCAGCAATGGCTATCGACCGCCAAAAAGCCTGCGAAGCAGCAATAGAGGCTGCAAAAATACTTTGCAAAATGCCAATGTCGCGCGGCAATGGTTCCGCTGCCGCTTGTCTCGGTGCTCAGGTTGCTGTCGAATTTTAGTGTAATTAAATGGTTCTGTCGCAAAGATCTGAAATGGTGAACGGTTATCGTTTTGTAAGAGCCCCCGAATTCTCCGGACATTTTCTCACCCTTAATTAAGGGTTAGGAGTAATGTTAGGCATATGACTAGTCATAATTCGCATATTGA
>NZ_JACIIU010000021.1 GCF_014205685.1 Paenochrobactrum gallinarii | reverse complement strand
AATCTTGGCTTCATCCATGTGAAGTACCTCTTTATGTCTATCCAAACAGGATAAGGGAAAATAAAGGCACTTACACAAAATTTAGAACAGTCCCACCAAAGCCAATACTTCTTTCCTCCGATAGTAATGAAAGCCTCATCAAGGTGCCACTTGTCTTTTGGCTTTGGTAGACTCCTGCGGATACAGTCGGCTAAATGGCGACCGAAGTGATTAATCCAGACGCAAACGGTTTCTCGGCTGACAAACTCGCCACGCTCAGCAAGAAGATCTTCCACATCGGCCGTGCTCAATGCAAATAGGTGATAGGTTCAGACAGCGTAAGCAATAAATTCACGCGGAAAACGCCCCCTACCTCAAACAACCTGGCAATGACGTCATATACCTAACATTACTCCTCACCCTCAATTAAGGGTGAGAAATAACCGAATAATTCGGGGCTATTACAATTTATTGTACAGGTACCAGTTTTCAGGGATGGCTTTGCTGAATTCTCAGGGACATAAATCAAGTGAAAGTAGGTTGAATATTCATTTTGCATCAAGGATCAGAAATATGCCCAGCCACAAAGTCAAGTCTCCTTCATCTCTCACGAGACGGACTTTTTTATGCTCGTCCTCGGCAGCATCTCTTCTTGCATTATTTCCCCTGCCAGTTTGGGCGGCTACATCAATTTTTGATGTCAATTCATTCATGAGGCTCTCAGAAAAACAACTGGGACAGACCGGACTTTCTAAGGACATGGCGACCACAATTATGGAAGCCTACATCAGACTTGGCAAAGAAGATGATCTCGTCCAACTGGCAGCAGGTGATGACAATCAAGATCTATCTGATTCATTGGTTGCCACTTGGTATACAGGAGAATCTCCAAATCCGGATGATCTGGTGGTGGTAGAATATACGGATGCGCTGATCTGGCAGGCGATGGATTACACCAAACCAATGGGATATTGCGGCGGCACAATTGGCTATTGGTCTGAACCGTCAGAAGCTTAATTCCGTTAATCGAGGCACTAGGGATTGTTACATGTCGGAAAATATTTCTGTTGATGTTTTGATTATCGGAAGCGGTATTGCTGGTGCAATTGCTGGTGCAAAATTGGCGCAAAAGGGTATGAAAGTGGCCTTTTTGGAAAGTGGAAAGCGTATTGATCGTTTTGATGCCGTCGAAAAATTCTGGAATGCGAAAATTAAGGTTCCGGAGTCGGCTTACCCGAATGATCCGACTGCCCCGCATCCGTTAGCTCACAGGATTGGTGATTATTATCAACAAATGGGGCCTGAGAATTTCAAATCGACTTATATCAAGGTTGTGGGCGGAACCACCTGGCATTGGTTGGGAACGACACTTCGCAATGTGCCTGCTGATTTCAAGATGAATTCACTTTACGGACAAGCGGTTGACTGGCCATTCGACTATCATGCGCTTGAGCCTTTTTATCTGGCGGCTGAGCAGGAAGTCGGCGTAGCAGGTGATAGCACTGAAGACCTTGGCTCACCAAGATCGGGTGATTTCCCGATGCCGCTGATACCGCAGACATATCTCGATAAACAATTCACAAAAGCTCTGGAAGGATCGAAATATCAAGTTAGATCCACGCCTCAAGGTCGCAACTCTGTAGCAACAGGCGATCGGCCTGAATGTTGCGGCAATGGCTCGTGCATCCCTGTCTGTCCGGTGCAGGCGAAATATGATGCGACTATCCATCTGGATCAGGCAGAAGGTGCGGGCGCGGTTATCTATGATCAAACGACAGCAACACGATTGAACCTCGCGCCAGACGGGCAAATTGCCTCTGTCGATTTTCGGCGTGCTGATGGCAGCACTGGAACGGCAAAAGGCAAGGTGGTTGTTGTAGCTGCTCATGCTATTGAGACGCCACGCTTATTGTTAAACTCTGCTCAGGAGGGGGCCGCAAATGGTGTTGCCAATAGCTCCGATCAAGTTGGTCGCAATTTGATGGATCATCCAAGCAAATTAAGTTGGGCAGAGGCTAAGGATCCCGTCTGGCCTTATCGTGGACCGCTTTCCACATCAGGAATTGAAAATCTGCGTGACGGTGAATTTCGTAAAGACCGTGCGGCCTTTAGAATAGAAATTGGCAATGATGGTCATAACTGGCCAACGGGTGCGCCTTTGTCGACGGCGGTAGAATTGGCAAAGCAAGGATTACGCGGTGCCGAGCTTGACGCTGCAATCAGACAGGTGACTTCGCGACATATCCGCTTGGCTTCTCTGGTAGAGCAATCGCCCGAAGCCAGTAATCGCGTTACACTCGATCCGGAAAAGCGTGATGCCAATGGCATGCCACTGCCACGGATAGAGTATAATTATGATGAATATACGCGAGCCGGATTAGCTGAAGCTGAAAAGGCTCATACCGAAATATTCACAGCTTTAGGTGCAACAAACATCAATCATGCTAAGGACATACAAGGATCGGGTCACGTAATCGGTACGGTTCGTATGGGGACGGATGCTGCCAGTGCAGTCGTTGATGCTGATCTTCGTAGCTTCAATCATCGGAATTTATTTCTATTGGGTTCAGGGACATTTCCAACATCAGCGACGGCCAATCCTACACTCACAATTGCTGCCTTGTCATTGAAAGCAGTGCCGGCAATAGCTGCGACGGTAAAATTTTGACTTTAAGGTAAGAGTTATCAGACCATGACCTTCCTTCTGTGTTTTTAATCTGCGATTTACATTTGTGTTGATTTGGCAGGAGTTTAGCGATGGCCACTACAATGGAGTTTCTCAAGGGCTCTGACTCAGATATCCGTGGGAATGCTTAGTGGCGCTGGACAAAATATATAAAGACGTGGTTGTTTTGGAAAAGCTTAAAGCTTGGAGCAGTAGTGAATGCAGTTGCCGCCCGCTACAGACTTCGGGTGTCCATCTTTCTGAATGGCGCAGCCAGGTGCATTGCCGAAATCGTGTGGGCGATTAGATCATTCTCATGATATTTGACCTGCTGATGCACCAGTTCATCAGGGCATTTGCCTTCAACTGCGTGATGGCAATCCCGTAGGTTGGTGCTTTATTAGTGTTGATGACACGTGGCTTTCCCCAGTCTTTCAAGCTATTCAAAGCCTTCCCCAAGAAGCGCTTGGCTGCTTTGGCGTTGCGCGTCGCAGACAGGTAGAAATCGATCGTGTTGCCGAATTTGTCGACGACTCGGTAAAGGTAAGTCCATTGTCCTGGGACTTACACATAAGTTTCATAAACCCGCCGACTCGGGGGTGACGCGAACGCCGTCGGCAGCCATGGAGAAAAGAACACCGGTTAGATCCTCAACATTGGATAGCATGATGGCTTTGGCGATCAGGCTGGTGTATTTGACCTGTTTTTCTTGCTCGACTGGATCGCAGCATACGATGACCCTGACGAATGGCAGGCTGGGTGAGTATGCCCTATAATGCAGCAGTTAGAGCCAAAGCATAATCGCCTTTCATACATTTACTATTGTGGACGCTGAAAGCTTCTAGCCAGTCATAGGCTCCTAAATGATACCGAACTGCGTCATAATAAAAGTCATTTGGTAAACGATCGCTAGAAAGAGAAGAACCGATTGCGATTTCTGCTGGCGCGCATAGATAGCGGCACTACAAACTACAACCAAGAATAAATTGCGCAAAGGATATTCAAGCCCGAGAGAGAGGAAATGATCCATACCTTTTAACGCAGTGTCGACAAAATCCATTAAGAAAACTGATATCAAAATGCAAAAAACCAGCCGCGCTGTGACGTAAAATAATGTTGAAAGCCGGAATAGCCTTCCATGTTGTCTGGCAATAGCAAACTACAAGCTAGAAAATGC
The DNA here is from genome assembly GCF_014205685.1 of Paenochrobactrum gallinarii. GTDB lineage: Bacteria > Pseudomonadota > Alphaproteobacteria > Rhizobiales > Rhizobiaceae > Paenochrobactrum > Paenochrobactrum gallinarii. The sequence goes on along the minus strand of NZ_JACIIU010000021.1, from coordinate 19,547 downwards.
AAGCTGGCGAAGAAGATAAGGAACAGGTAGGCCTCAAACCTCCACACTAGTGTCTGGTTCAAATATAATTCATACCACCAAAAATGTACGACTGTCAGAAAGGTAAATAATACCCATCCCAAATGAATCAGATATATATTCTGGCGCTGTGGATGCTGAATAATACGACAAACACCCGTTAACAGCCTTGAAATACTTAGACCAAGTACAATGCCGATAATGACGCGTACATGGGTAAAGACTTCTACACTCGAAATATTAACATCCATCCCCCCGCCCCCCTTTGCAAATCCCCAAAGTGCTTAGAATGACAAATGCGCGCGCGCTTCACTGAGTGAAGCAGCAAAAATAAGGGCATCAATTTTATAGCCAAACTGTAGCAGAAGATTTTCCAGCCTCAAGCGAACCTGCATATCGTCCTCAACGATAAGTACCGGTGCAGGCAAAATGAGATTGACCGCTATTGCACCTAAAGACATAGGTTGGTTCCTCTAGAAGGCCGTAATGGTTACACAATCTAATACAGTTAAATTTAGCCGCATGAAACTTAACGGCTAAATTTATCTACATACAGGTCTCCAAATCCAGTTTATTCTTACTCAGTTTAAAACTTTACGCTGAAATTGGCATTGACGCCGTTTTGTGTGATACCTGAACCAAACTGTCCTTGATAAGAGACACCAAGTTTGGAATTTTTCGTAATGGCGAAATCAAGTCCGGCTTCAATCAGTGCGGTATCTTTGCCAATCGGGCTGCCCGATGTGGTGAACGCATTGGAGCCTGCAGCAAAGCTCGCAGTCGATAACGGGATCACATCGCCAAAAGCATGTCGCCAACCAAGATCAGCGCGTGCGGTTGTCAGTGTATTACCAAGCTCAAAGCTGGTTGAGAGACGCATGCCGAGAGTTGAGAGGGTTGTGTCCATCGTACCGGATTGTACGCTGAGCGCTGCACCATTATGACCTGTTTCTGTAAAACTGTCCGTTCTGACATGGACATAGGCAAGATTGGCATAAGGCTCGATGATCACGCGCGGGCTGAGATCATGCTTATAGCCCAACTCGCCAAACACCTGAAATGTACCGCCATTGTAATCAGCGGATAGCTTGTCGGAATAGCCATTGAAAGCAACCGAGCGGCTCATCTCGATATTGTGCCAGGAATAGGAAAGCCCTGAGCGGAAACCGATGGAACCTTGGCCCGTCGCCCATTCAGTGCCCGCATAAGCACCAAGAGTATAATTATCGCTGGAACCAGATGAAGAAAGGCTTGGTGTTTTAAAGGTTGAACGGCTGTATCCGGCCATAAGACCCAAGCGCCAATTATCATAAACATCACCGTCAATACCGGTGATGAACCCACCAATGGTCGACTTGGTGCGTGCGGCATTATCTGTAGCAGATTGTGTGGCCCAACTGCCGAATGCCGCCCCCCATGCGGCATAGCGCTGAAGATCATCAGCATTAACCGGAGCAACATGATCAATGGCATTACCTGCCTGACTGGTCTTAGCTTTCGGGCCATAGGCCATCACGGAAACCGGATTAACCGGTGTACCGCCAAATGCCTGAGACAGGCGATTATTGACCGATGACCGGGTGATGCCACTGGCATTGAGCAAAACGCCGCTTGCGGATGCATAGGCTTCACCACTTAGTTGCGGCAGGCTTGAGCGAATGGTTGAGCCGTCAGATGCAGAAAAGTCCAGCGCTGCGAGCAATGGTTTAAACTCTGTCGCCGCATTAGTGGCCAGACTATCCAATGCAGCGCCAACTTCACGGTCGTCTCTATTGCCCGCATATTGCGAATAGGCATTCGCATCACGGCTCAATGATACCGTATAAGACAGATTATCATTATCTGTCGCAGTCGCGTTAAGTGTTGGTGAGCTCAATGAGGTGCTAATATTTGTGAAGTTACCACTCACTGCGCCCACTTGTAACCACTCGTTTGAAGTGAGCGTAAAACCATCACGATAATAACCGCGATCAGGTGCAAAGCTGATCGTGCCATTAAGGTCGGCATGACCGTTTACAATCAGGCTGCTGATGTCAGACTGATCATTGAATGCGAGTTGCAAGGTGCCGGTAGCAGACTGAGCATAATTGCCGTTAATGGTGATGGTCGCACCCGTAAAAGAAGGATTTAAGATGCCGTTATTGCGGAACTGCTGCCCCGTATCAATCTGGTAAACTCCTTTACCGGAAAGCATTGCTGCTTGCGCCACATCGGCATCATAGACCTGATGGTTGCCAGTCAGAACAGATGTGCCACCATCAAAATGCAGGGAAATATTCTTGCCCTTGATATTGCCACCATAAGCCAGTCTGAAATCCGTATCAGCTGTGCCAGTCGAATTCCCTTGTGCATCAGCCTTCAAGCCGAAACTCAGCTCAGTCAGACGCAAATTGCCATCATCATCTGTTTGATAATAATCAGAGATAATATCCCCGAAAATACTTGCCCCCTGCATGACATTGATCTGTCCCACCAAGGCATTTTCTGACATGAAAATGGCAGCCTTGTTACCTGCAACACGGCCGGTCAGATCGAAACTTGAAACAAGTGGGCCATTCACTTCATTCAGAGCCGTTTCATAATAATCGGGAAAATAATTTTCTAAATCTCGTTTTCCCGAGGTTACAAAATAAGAACCGCGATATTCATTGTTGTCACCTAGTGAATTATGGCCAAAGTCAAAACTGACCGCGATACCATTTTCACCCAGTGCTTGCACATCACCACGTTGAGTCAGGGTGTGATTTTTTCCGTAAGCAAACAACACACCAAGACCGTTCTCACCGTTGGCGTGAACCCGTGTTCCGGGCAAAATAGTCATCGTATTGCCAATACCATCGACACGAATACCTGCACCTCCCGCCCCTGCGGATAGCAAATCTGCACGTTGGGCAATTATATTGCCGCTTCCATAGATATGAAGGCCGAGCCCCATGGTCGCGGTGTTATAGCTGTTGGGGATATAGGCAGTGCCTTCACTATTGCGAGCGAAGAAGGGGTTATCATTAATCAGTGTAATATCATCATTATAGACCGAGTAGCCAAACAGGTTACGGCGATCAATTGAGTAGCCAATATCTTGTAAGGCTGCGAATTCAGCCTCCATCAACGACATATAATTTGAATATTGTTGATGGCTCATCATACTGTTCCTAAGCTCAGTATGCGAAAACGGGTCATCTAAATAACCAGGAAGCAAATTTAAATCTATGCGGACCGGAATGCCCGGCATGGCACCATTGAGCACTGCGTTTACATTCCACCCTGCGAAATAAGCAAAACCGTCACCGATATCAAATGTATCAGCTCCTGCCGCAGCGGGTTCACAGAAATTGCAAATGATCGTTTGATCAGGTGCGGCAGCCTTACCATGACGATCAATCAGATGAGTGGACCAAACGTTTATCTCAAGTTCAAATTGTGCATCTATCAAAGCGTTGTTTTGTTCGGAACTGACTGAAGCCGCGATGCCAAGGCCATGAGCTATCTCATGAATAAGGGTACTGGTCATATCCACTTGGGGCGTATGAATCAATTGCGATGGAACAAAGGGCTGTTGCCAGTCCCAATCCATTTTTCCAATCGTGATTACTCCATGCGCTCCGTCAAGCATGTGCTCCGGATCGATCACGCCATTATTCAGAGCGGAATTTATAAGCGTGCCAGCACCATTCACCTCTTGCGAAATAACACTTATTGCAGAGGCATTATCCTCCTCTTCGGTGCCGACATTGATGATGGCTGGATTTTGCCCTGGGGTGACCTTGATGATGTCAGCCCAATATTGAGCTGCTGATTTTGTGCGATAAATTGTGAGCGGATCAAAGACCCAAGTTGAGGTAGCATCTCTGAAAAATTTCCCGTCTTGCGGATAAAACATCCGCAATTCAAAAACGGGATTGCCGTTCGCATCAGTAATTATATGGGGGGGTGAAAGCATGAGCGCTACCGGAGTAAAGACTCGTCAAGAATCCCGCAGACAAACACGTCGTTGATGCCAAAGTCAATATAGATCTCAGTTTCATTGATATGCCCTCTGCCAGCTTAAATTATTATCGAATAACGATATAAAAATCAGCATCTCAGGAAAAGCTACCACTGAAACTTGGTAGAAGTAAAAATACTATTATTGTAAAAATAAATATTTAATGTTTGACTGGATGAATGTATTTTGAAGAACTCTATTTTTTAAAATATATCTTGACGAACGAGGACGCCATTTTGCCATAGTTAAGCCCCCATTTATTTTGGGAAACCCAAACCTGCGCTACCTAGATTTACACCCAAATAATCATTCGTTTCTAGCCGCAATAAATATGCTCCAGAGAATTAAAACATATTGCAAAACAACTCTATTTCCATGAGTAGTAGTATCAGATTATAAATTAGCCACGGCATCAACTAGACTAAAGGCAGGCAGATTACTGCACAAAAAATATCGCTAAAACAGATAGAAGTGGTTCGGTTTGTCTGAACAGTTTGGATTGTTTCGTTAAGTGAATTTCCGCCTGGATTATGCTGCCACCATTATTGGTGTCTGCGCGTTGAAGTAAACTTGATCCGGTGTCTGCCGGTCAAGTGATGAATGTGGTCGTCGATTATTATAAAAGTTCAGATATCGACCGATGCCAGTTCGAGCTTCGGATACGGTCTTGTAGGCATGGAAGTAGACTTCCTCGTATTTGATCGACCGCCAGAGACGTTCCACGAAGACATTATCACGCCATGCGCCCTTGTCATCCATCGAGATAGCTATCTCAGCCTTCTTTAGCACAGCGGTGAAGTCGATGGAGGTGAATTGCGATCCTTGTGGTCCGTATTGAATATTTCCGGCCTGTCGTAACGTGAAAGCGCCTCCTCGACCGCTTCGATGCAGAAAGCGGCTTCCATTGTGATTGACGGCCGCCACGATAAAACCCTGCGGCTGAACCAGTCGACAACAGCGCAGAGATAAACGAAACCGCGTGCCATCGGAATATAGCTGATGTCCATTGCCCACACTTGATTGGGCTGGGTGACCGCCAGCTTTCGCAGGAGGTAGGGGTAAATCTTGTGACCTGGTGCAGGCTTGGAGGTGTTCGGGCGGCGGTAAATTGCCTCCACTCCGGCCTCGGCTGGCTGACACCAGCCGAGTTTGTTCAGTCTATCAGCCCGAGACGTGATGCAATTCTACTCAGCCGAAATAGCCTGACACCACAACCCGCCACTATCAACCCAACATCAGTAACAAAAAACCGCTGGAGCAAACTCAAAACTGGATGAAACTTGTGAGCAAGGTCACTGCCTATAACGGTGCCAAGAGCTAAACCGTATTTTGACTAGTTCAAAACTTTGCAACGGAACCGTTTCTAAAACCGTAATGTTGCCGTGCTTCCAAATCTGTGGCTCTGCGTCTCCTTGCTGAGAAGGCCACTGTAGATCACATTCAGGTCAAATTGTTCATAACGCAGCAAGGACAGGCGGGCATCAAGCAACAGATAATCCCTGCTTATGCCGGTTCCGCTGATTTCAAAAGGTAATGCTGAAGAGAAGGCAACCTGACGTGTGACATGCTGGTCGCCCAATGCGTGGTTCCATGCTGCTTCAAACTGAGCGTCCACGCTCAATGCATGATTCAGGATGAAACGCTTGCTCATCCTGATGCCGAGCGTGCCTGTAGCGTTGTCGAACGAGACATATGAGCCGCTGAGTGCTGCATCAGTCAAGCCATATTCCTGAAAACCGTTGAAATGGCTGCGGCTATAATTAACGCCTCCAAAAGGTTCGATCTCAACGTCAGCTACATTAAAAATATACCCCGCTTCGGCAAAGATTTGTGCTGTCCATGCACTGTAATCACTCTGTAGCGATCCGGTCAGGGAGGGCAGAGCGACGCTGCGGTCAGTATCAATAGCGTGACGCTGATAGGCTACGCCGCTGCGCAGGCCTAAGCCTTGGTATTGCCAGCCGCTATAAATGCCCGCGCCAACTGTTTTGATATCGGCAGAACTGGAACGATCAGCAATCCTGAGTGTATTTTGCTCAAAAGTACCGGCAATACCTGCCGAGAACGTGTCTGTAATTGCGCGGTCGAAACCGCCCGTCATCGCATTGCCCGTGAAACGCCCGGTTGCAGCATTGCCATCACCTTCACGATGGCTCACAGTATTGGTGGCCGTCAGCCAGCTTTGCCACATGTCCTGACGGGGTGGCTCATTAAGCGTGGATTGACGTGCGCGTTCCAGCAATGTCATGCGCAATAAGGTGCTGTTATCATGCACAGCACTTGCAATGTTTGCATGAATTTCACCGGAAAGCTGATCAAAATTATAGCGCGCATCACCCTCAGAGCTGCTGATAATCGTACGGTAAATCAGCGTGTCCGGCTCCAGAGTTTCAACAGCATTGGCAACGGCAGTCTGGTTGTGCGTCTGTGCAGCACTCGCAAAACTCACATCATTGCGTTCAAGTGTGACACCAGTGCCGTCTTCACTCAGGGATGGTGAGACAAATGCGAAATCATGGATGATATCCGGTGAAAAATTTGACCCGGAAAAACTTTGTGCGTCAATAATCCGGTAGGTTTCACCAAGCGCATAGAGCAGGTCAGCAGCACGTTGCAACCCAAGTGTACCGCCTTGCAGCTCAAGATTTTGTGCAATCAGCTGACCATAACCAAGCACAAGATTAAGCTTCGATGTTTCATTGAAGACAGCTGTATCTTGCACACTCAAAACAGTACGGCCAAGATTAACATCGCCCGCACTGGTCAGGGAGCCAAGTGAAAGCCGGTTTTTATCCAGCTGGCTGACATCGAGATTGGCATTTTGATCAATCTGAACAGTTGCCGTGCCGCCGTCAGCCTGACCTTCAAAGCGTGTTGTAGCACCTTCACTTGTCAGGATTGTCGCTTGATCAGCGAAGCTGTTGCCACTGAAAGTCAGATCACCAGCATTGACGATCATGCTGGAAGCCGCACTGGCGTGATCGTGAAAACGCAGAGTAGCATCGGCATTGTTTATAAGCCGTGCGGCGGCGGCATTCGCTGCGGCAGAAAAGACGGTTGAGCCACTATTGGTAATCGTTGTGTCCGCAGCATTTGATTGTCCGTTGAAGATAATCGTGCCCGTTTCATTATTCACAATGGCGGTCTGGCCGGCATTACTGAAACCGCTGAAGCTGAGCTGGCCACTATTGTTAATATTAGCGGCAGCACCGGTGCTGTTATCAGAAAATGTAATGCTTCCAGTCTGGTTATTATCGATCAGGCTGTTTTGTGCCGAGCTTTGATCTGCAAAAACAATTTGACCACTATTATAGATGTTCCGGTATCCGGCATTAGATTGATCATTAAAACCGATGGTGCCGGTTGCATTATTGGTGATCAGCGCATTGTCTGCACTGGCGCTACCATTGAATGTGGTTGTGCCATTATTGGTAATCACTGCGTTCCCAGCAGTCGCATTATTATTGAATACAAAATTGCTGCCGCCATTATTGGTAATGCGGGCATCAGCGGCAGTGCTGGTCTGATTAAATGTCAGACTGGCATTAGCATTATTCGTAATAAATGCACTTGCGGCTGTCGACTGATCATTGAAATGCGTTGCGCCACCGGTATTATTGATAATTGTCGCGGCAGCAGCAGTACTCTGATCATTGAAATACAGAGATTCAACCATATTGTTGGTAATCTCTGCATCACCTGCAGATTCATTGCCTTGATAGATCGTTGTCCGGCCATCTGCCACATCACTGACCAGCATCTGAAACGGCTGTGGCTCAGCCGGCAGGGATGTTTTTGCAGTTGCAAGGTCAGTTTCCAATATCTGAAACGGTTCTGCGCTGCTGGCCTTATGCGCAGTCATAACCAGCAATACAGACGCAACACCTGCATACAAAACTGCACGATTTATATTAATCGTTGAGCGTTTTACATATCGGGCGTGAATGACTCTCATAACGCTTATGATCCAAACAGGCAGAAGAAATGCCGAACTGTGTAATAGAGTTGTGATTTGCCGGATCGCTTATGATCCCGTTAAATTTATGGTTAACGGATAATGATTAATAAAATTCTTAAGTGTTTACTGAGACATGCATTTGACAGAAAAGAAAAACCAGTGAGCACGGACTCACTGGTTTTTGATTGTAGCCGAATTTTCAGTTTCTTGTCTGAACAGATCAGTTTGATCCTTGTATTTCTCTGATTGAGGCAACGCCACGGATACCTTCGCGGTCGCCTGAAGCGGCCAATGCTTCATAGATAATACGGGCATCATCATAGCGGCGCAGCTTGAGATAAGACGCCGCCTGGAGCGCCATCAAATCTTTGCGTGGTGGTGCGATCTGGGCACGTTGTTCCAAAATGAACAACGTATCACGGAATTGCCCGCTTTTATAGGCTGCAACAGCCCGGCCAGACAGGATAGACACACGCAATTCTCTCTGGCGTGCTTTGCTCATCGGTGCTTTGATGGCCGATACCGCAGCTTTGTCGACCAATCCGACACGAAGATAAGCAAGAGCCTGACCGTAGGCAGCGTCTGCACGGTCATTCGCAGAGCCGGTGGCAAGCGCAGATTCAAAACTTTTTACCGCTTCGAGCGGACGGTTCATTTCCATCAAACACCAACCATGGGCAACCGCATTGCTGCCAGTGGGCATCGGCCCTTCAACTGTCGCACGGCAATTGCGGGCATTGGCATTCGCACTGCTTGGTGGCTGGCGTTGCACACGGGGGGCCTGTTCTTGCCTCTGCGCAGATATTGCGGACCGCGCTTGCTGCTGACGCGGTACAACTTGTAGGATTGTTTCGGCAGGCTGCGATGCGATAGCACCTGGCAGTGCGGTCTTGCCGGATTTGCCACCTTTAATACCAAGATCTGCAATGCGCTGCGAAAGCGGCGCCCAGACATGTTTCACCTGTTCCACACCAGCTTTATCGCCAATCGTAAACAGGCTGAGTGCGAGACCATAGGCTGAAGCTTCGCTGGAACTATCCCATGACAGCGCTGTTTGAAACCACTGAATGGCGGTTGGATGTTGGCCGATAGCACGGGCATACCAACCAAGCTGTTCTGCTGTGCTGACGTTTTTTTCGGCTATTACAGCGGCTGCAATACGCGTCATTACATCCTGCGTAATAGCTGCGGGCAGCTTTACAGGCGGGTCGTTGGTCAGCAAATTAGCGGTAGTGGCAAAATAAACAGCACTCGCCTCCGGTGACTGATCGCGCCACGGATACATGATATTTTCAGCCTGCGCAAAATCACCGCGGCTATTCAATATCAGTGCCAGCCCTTGCGAAACCGTAACGCTGTCATCTTTTTCCTTAGCAGTAAGGAACCACTTTTCAGCAGCTGGCATCTCATTGCGACGCAGATAGTACCAGCCCAGCGTTTCAGCGTCTAATGCAGAGCCGTCTTTCTGTGACAATGCTTCAAGCGAGGAGAGATAGGACTTGTCGATTTTCATGTCGGGATTTTGCGCAGCAAGTGTCACAAAACGGCGGGCTATATCGTCACTTAGTGAGGCAAATTCCCCTTTGCCGTCGGCTCCGGTTTTTTGTTGTTCCAAAACCTGTCGGGCCTGCTCATAAGGCAGGTTTTCAAGTGCTTTCTGGATTGTTACCAGCCGGTCCGCCGGTACTGTACAATTCTTCAATATATAGAGATAGCCATCACGTGCGCGTTCGGCTTTATCCTGTTTTACAAAAGCTTCGGCCAGTCGCCACAACACATCAACTTCATTGCAGGTCAGAAGCTGCGCTGCCTGTGATGCGAGATTGACAACCATATCATATTGTTTGTTGTCGGATGCATTGACCAGACGCTGGCGCGCCTCCGCAAGTTCGAGACTCGCCAAAAGATCTGCGGGCACAACCCAGTCAGGTTCCTGAATTTTAGCTGTGGCAATGGCTTTGCGCAGCTCGGCATATTGGCCATCCGCATAGAATTTCCAGAACTGATCGAGTTTTGTATCTCGTATTTTCAGGGGTGCGAGAGGGTCTTCCGGCGGCGACCAGTTCGGATAAAGTGCCTTCAGCCGTGCGATTTCTGCCTGCAAGCGGGCCTTGTCGCCCCGTGACGCAAAATAGCGTAGCGCACTTTCATCGACCTCAGGAAGGTTTTCTGCCTTAGGATTGTTCCGTTCGGCTTGCGCAGAGAATGTTTCAGGCTTGTCAGCAGGCAATCCGGTGACTTCATTGGCCGTATTTTCCATACCCAAACCGGATTTCAGATCATCTGAAAATATATAGAGGCCTGTAGCCACTGCCGAAGCCAGCAGAAACGCTATGAACAGATTTTTCATAAGCACTCCGGATGGTTATGGGCGACATAGGAAAGTGCCAGCAGATGCAGAGTTGACGGGTAATATTGCGTTGGCGTGAAACGGCGTACATCCGCAGTCAACTTCACGCCGCTACCAATACAGGCGGCAAGCTGCGGAATCATCCGGTAACCCGGCTCGCTCAAAGACGTGATTTTTACGTTGCTCGTCACATTTACCAGCTTAACATTTCCACTTTCATCGGTCATGGCCTTTGCTATCTGCTGTGTCAATTGTTCTTTCCCGTAGCCTGCTCTGGATAAATAAAGAACAATTCGCAAATTATTATAACTGAACTCAGGTGGGAACCCATTTGCAGGTTCAGGAGTTTTATGAACACTGATCCAGTCGGTCGGCAGCTGCGCTTTGACGAACCGGCTTTTTGCCAGCAAACTGAGCCCACTTTTCGTCAATGCTGCCCATGCAGGTGACGGAGCAAGCTCGTTGAGCACCGGAAAAGCTTCAAATATCCAGTAGGAAAGATTGATCACCGGCCCGTCTGCGCGTTCTTTAAGTGAAAAACCACGTATAGCCGGCAGCAGAATTGTTTCATCATTCTGCTTGATAATCTGCTTCTTCAGTAAAGTGCCGGCAATGGTTGTTGCGCTTTTACGGTAGTCCTGATTGTTCCACTTTTTTGCAGCAAGTGCCAAAGCATAGGCAATCAGCATATCGCCGTCAGATGCATTGTTGGTATCGGTAATATGTGGTCTGACCGCAGGATCCCATTTCCATGAGGACAAACCGTCATTACGGATAAGCATTTCCGTTTGGGTAAAGCTCCAGATCAGTTCAAAATCAGCTGGCCGGCCAGCCATAACAGCCAGCAGCAGACCATAGCCCTGACCTTCGCTGTGGCTGATATTGCCATTGGCATCGTCAACAATGCGCCCCTCTTTGGTGAGGAATTTATCGCTATAGGCACTCCAGTCATTGATACTGATCATGGGCCAGTCATTGGTGCTGATTAGGGGAGCCGCCGAGGTCGGAAGCGCCACTGTCTGGGATGATGCACTTTGCACAGGCATCAGACAAACGGTGAGGACCATCAGAACAGCACGTGTGAACAAGACTACTGATGAAGCGAACGGGAGACTTATTGATCTATTCTTCATCGTCCCGTCTCCCGAAACGTGACAGCATTGCTGATGTGGTCAGCCCCAATGCAATCAGCGAAACTAGCAATACCAGCACATAGGAAAGCGCATTGCTGGAAAGCCAGTTGGTAGCGATTAAGCGCATATTCGCAAATGACAGCGGCTGGGTTGACAGAAATTGCGTGGTCTGAACAGGGATCGTTTCGATGGACTGTTTCTCACGATTATAGGCTGAAATACGCCCGTCGACTTTTGTCCAGTTGATTTGCTGAGCCAGAGTTTCCACGCCATGCCGCAGCATCGCTGTATCCTGCGCTGTTACGACAGTCCATGCCCCCTTTGATGATGGGCTTGGGCCCTGAGCCGTTAATACAGACACCGCCTGAGACGGAATGAATTGTACGGCCTCGCTCGGAAATAGTCTCAATCCGTCTGAAATGTTGAATGTTTCACGTATATTAGCATAAAAATGCTGCAAACGACCAGACCAGCCCGATTGCAACTGCTCCTGCCATTGGCTCAGCGTATAATTCGTATTGTCTTGCGCAGGCAGAACAATATCGTCATTACTCCAGATGTTTTTGGCCTTCGGGTTAATACCAGTCTGTGCCAGAACTATATCAGGCAAATTGGTAATAGCCCCGATAAACAGCGCATTACCTGTTGTCAGGTCATCATCCGGCTGTACCTGCTTTATTTTAAACGGGCGGCCTGCCGCATGAGCAAGATTGCCCATGATGGTGGCTGAAGCCGAAAGCACATTATAGTCATTCAGATTAGCGAACAGCCGCAACGCATCCGTTGCATAATTATAGGGATATGCGACCGCAGATGTTGCAGCCAGATTGGGTGTTTGACCGATGCGCCCAAAAGTCGGCATACTGAATTTTGACGTGTCAAACAGTGCAAAGCGCGGTGTATTGGATGAAGGATTGCCCGGAGCACAGACTTTATCTGCCTTAGTTTGGAGTGATGCTTCAATCGTCACCGTGTTAAGACCCGGCCGGAAATTGCGCATCGCTATATTGATCGGCAATTGTTTCATCACCCCGCCACCGCTGTCGGTGATCAGTATAGTGGTGGCAATATCGCCGTTTACATAAATATCGATTTGGCTGCCGGGAAGAACCTCAGCTGAATAAGCAGCATCAAGCAGAATTGTTGCCAAGCCATAGGCATTGGCGTAAAAATCTGCCGGAATACCAAAAGTAAATTCATTACGCAGTCTGCGACCGCTGAATTGTTGTGTGGCTATGCCCAACTGCGAAAATGTTAGCACTGTTGCCTCGCGTAGCATTTTCGCATCCGGCAAATTCCAGTTTTCCGTGTGCAGGGAACTGCGCAGAATATTGGCAGGCCTCTCAGTTATCGCGACTAGATCATCAATATTTTGAGTAATTTCACGCCAGTTTTCACCCGATATCAGCAGAAATTGCTCTCCCGTATGCGCATTGGTCAGAAAGCGCATAGAGTCTGAGCTGTTTTCATCCGGCGCGACTTGCAAATTTTCGAACGCAGTTGCCAGTTCGCCCGGAGTACCAACCAGCACCGTCAGGACACCGGATTGGGCACCGTCGTGATGGATAAGTGCAGGGCTGAAGAATTTTTCAACCGAAAAGCTCTGATTGGGCATACCGCCAAGAATAGCCAAAGCCTGTGACAAATCCAGCAGGCTTGTGCCATTGTCTTCTTTGCCGAGTGCGGGGGCAATAATATTGAATTGTGTCAGGCCCTTCGGATTGACACCAATTGCGGACATATCTTCATTTTTGATAAAACGTTTATTAGCCTGTGTTGCGTTTGTTTTGGGAAGATCAAAAGCCAGATAGGTTTTGGATGGCTCAATATTGGTCCACAACTCATAGGTGGATTCGACTGTACAATCAGTGCGGTGGCGCTGCTGTGCACGAATTGAAAAGGTATTTGCGCCTGCTCTTAGCACATTTTTTGGTATCTCAACCATAACCTCAGATAGCTGATCGGCAGACTGGATCGGCTGCCGTAAGATTTCGGTATTATTGAGACTAATGGACAAATATGAGTTTTCCGGAGCGACGAGAATAGCATTCTGATAGCCAAGATTAAGCCGTACCGGCGCTTTGGCCTCTTCTGCAGTCATATTGAGATTCCAGCTGCGCTGATATTGTTCGCCGGTAAGCGACAGCATATCAGACGGCACGATGTAGCGCCGCCAGAGCTGGCGGTTTTCAATGGGAGCCTGCATGACTGGCTGCGTAACCGAATTGACAACCGGTGCAGTCATGTCGGGGGTAACAGGTGCTGGTGCATCACCGATTTCGGGCGCCATATCAAACGGCTTCGGGGCTTGTATTTGTGCGAAGGCCACACCGGAAACAGGAAGAGCCGACAAGCAGGCGGACAAAACACAACGCCGGATGTTGCGCATAGGATATTGTGAAGTTTTTGTCATGCCTAGCCTCCCTTCTGCACCGGTTGTACGGAAGCAGAAGACGGAGAAGATCCTTTAGGAGTAACTTTTTTTGGGGTTTGAGCTGTGTGTTTATTCAGTCCGAGGAAATAGGCCAGCCCTCTGCCGGTTTGGTAAAGTGACATGCCAAAAAACCAGACTGTTGCCCGTATAACGCCTGGATTGGTGCGGCGCTCTAGTTGTATTTCACTCCAGCGCGCGGAGTTGGCAAAAATCAGATCCGCAACAAGGCGGTGATGGACAGCATGTTTTGGTTTATACAGACAGCCGAGCTAAATCAGATCGCCTTCACGCGAGACATTGCGGATCTCAATCGGCAGGTTCTCGCTTTGCTGGTCGGCATGGGTAACAAAACGTGCAAATGTTTCCCGACCGACACTCAGGGAAGAAGCATCACTCGCATAGCTGATAATGTGCATGCCATTGGCAGATACGTCATCAATTGTTGAGGCGTGCCATTGATCATCAATCAGCACTTCGCAGCGTCTTGTCATTTTCACCCGCACGGAAGACGAGCGCTCGCCGCGTTCTGAAACCACACCCAGCGCGCAGCCAGCCATAATCAGGTTGAACAATGTCCAGCCACCGACGACCAGCAGAACGTCGGCTTTGTAAGGCTCGGTGTAGATACGATAAACGGCATAGATCAGTGCGATCGCAAGGACAATAAAAATGGCAAAAAAGGGACGGGCGATTTCTGACAACCGGCTGACAAGAATGGACTCATCCTTGGCCGTGACATTGAATGTCGGTTTACTCGGGTTCAGTATGACAGAAATAATCGCAGGTAGCAGATGTACTGACTGAACATATTCATAAAGCTCAGAAATCCATGGCCAGCGATAAGCACCATAGAGATAATTCTGTAGCATCAGGTTCACGCAGAGATAAATCAGCGTATAGGCCATAAACTCACCGCCCGAAGCGGTAAAAATCTGAAGATCGAAGAACAAATAAAACAGCGGCGCGACAAGGAATGTCATGCGCGTAAAAGGAAACAGCCAGAACAGGGTTGAGGACATATAGCAAAGTCGTTGCGGCAAAGTGAGCCCCGGAAGCAGTGGTGGAAAACGATAGCGCAGGATTTGCATCATGCCCTGTGCCCAGCGGCTGCGCTGACCGATAAAACTCGCAAAAGTTGCCGGCTGCAGGCCTGCAATCAACGGGCGGTCGATATAGACACTCTCCCATCCATGTGCATGCAGATTGACAGCAGTTTCACAGTCTTCGGTAATGCTGACACCACTGAAACCATTGGTGATTGCCAGCGCCTCGCGGTTGAGCAATGCGGCAGACCCGCAGAAAAACGCTGCATTCCATTTATCCAGCCCGCGCTGAACCATACCGTAGAACATTTCATTTTCGCTCGGCATCTGGTTGAATGTGCGTAAGTTACGCTCTACCGGATCAGGATTGATGAAAAAATGTGGTGTCTGCACTAAAAATAATTTGGCGTTATCACGGAAATAACCCACTGTTTCCGTCAGGAAGTTGCGCGCAGGCGCATGGTCGGCGTCAAACACTGCAACCAGCTTCCCTTGAGAATGGGCAAGACCATTGTTCAGATTACCGGCTTTGGCATGTTCATTGCGCGTACGGGTCAGATAATTGACACCAAAATCCGCACATAAAGTTTTCAATTCTGCTCGCCGCTCAATAGCACGACGACTTTCCAGCAGATTATTGGATTCACATTTTTGATCGGTTCCGCCATCGTCGAGCAGCCAGATGGTCAGTTTGTCTGCCGGATAGTCCATATTAACGGCAGCCGCCAGAGTATTAACGAGCAGGCCGGAATCTTCATTATAGCTCGGGATAAACACATCAACCGTTGGCATTTCACTTTCCTGCAATTGAATTGCAGCCGGAGAATTACGAGGAAATGAAACCACAAACAGGGAGAGAGCAAGCATCATCACGCTGTACATTTCAGCCAGATAAAGCACGATGCCCGGAATAAAGTTTTGCAACTGGCTGGCCGGCGGAATTGTCTGTGTTGTACGCCAATAAACATAGCGCATCACGATAGATGTGCCGAGCGCAAGCACAACGAGACGCCATTTTCCGTCGACGCGGAAATGTTTCAACACGGCCAGAACAACCAATACGCTGATGCCAAGAGTAAACTGGGTTGGCAGGTTAATCGGCATGAATGTGAACAAAAGCACGCATAAAGCAGAGAGTAACCAGCAGAAGAGAACACCGATTTTACTCATCAGATTCTCCTGTTGTGATGCGTAAATTTATTATTCTTTTATTCATCAGGGACATACCGTGCTGTTATTTCCGACTGTGACGCCGGAGGATGGATTGGTCGCCAATCTGCATGGTGAAGGCACAACAACAGCAGGGGGATTCATAACTTGCCCTTGTACTGGCGCCGGCACAAATAACGGTGCGGCAGTCTGCACTTGTGCCATAGTCGGCGATAATACCTGCAAAGGTTGTGGCAGATGATTGACAGACGTAACAGCAGAGTTGATCTGTTGCGGGGCAGGCACGGTAACCGGTGACTGCGGGTAAGTATGAACGGCATAAGGCTGCGTGACAGGTGAATAATCATCCGGCATCTGTGCTGGCTGGTTGATTGCGCTGCGTTTTGGAGCTGGTAAAACACTGCGTGAAACCGCTGAGCTATCTGTGCTTTGCAGTGTCGTGTTCAGACGGTCAGTGTTAAGATCAGATGCAGGGAAAGGGCCGCTCATATTGCTGTTAACGGACGGTGCCAGTAACGGATTTCCGGGGCGTCCCAATTCAGGTGACGGCCCTGCCGGTTCTCCGAGCGGGTTCCAGCTGCTGACGCCTATTGTGGCATTGATAGTGAATTCATACATCGTCGCCAGAAGTTTTTCCTGACTGGTGCCGGTTTCACAAAGACGTAAACGCAAATCTATGCGGCCACGATTCTGGAAGAAATTTTGAGTATGAGCAGGAGCGCGTATTTGCTGCCAAGCGTATATGCAGCTGTCACCACCGGAGGTCGTGCCGGTGGCATAGCTAAACGGCCCGTAATTATTCTGCACGTAATAGGGTGAACGCGTGATCGCTACGCCAGCCATTTCGGTGCGCAACTCACGCGTGATGCGGCTTTCTGTAAGTTGAGAGTAAGACAGCGTGTTTTCGCTGGCACCCTCTGCATTGACAGGTCCGAAAAACGTAACGCGGAAAAAATTTTCACCCGAATGACTGGAGTTTGTACTCAAAGCGATAGTCTGAGTAATGCCATTGCTCGCACGCTCTTGGGTAATGCCAATAACAGAGCGATCGGCAGGAAGTATGAAGGCAGCATCTATCCCGACATCACGCTTACCATAGGTAAGATTGGAAGGGTCTCTTGTTGCGCAAGACGCCAGTATAAAGCAGAACAATATGATCAAGCAGGGACGCCAAGCTATCAATTTTGCGAACCTCATCTTTTATAAAAAACAATAAACAGGTAGCTATGCTCAAACAATGCTTTACAAGAAAGTACCTCTAAAAGTCTAATCCGACCATTTATAAGTGATAGCTTTTTATAGTTAAAAATATATTAACCTTTGATTTCCCCTGCCATATTCATTCTAAGATAGAAAAATGGGGTAGATGTAAGCGGGATTGTCAGTTGTTCGAGAGTTGCGGCGCTACAATTTTTAATGAATAAATATTCCGTCTCCCATAAGAACCCCACTTGTTTGTGACAATGACACGAGGTGAATAGCCCTGACTGGGGCTGTGAATGAGGTTTTATTCCCGCTGGCCATGATGATATCCGCGATGCCAATCGCCTTAATCAAATTTGCGTGCTCAAAAACACATTGCGGAACACGGTCTGCTCGATATCTGGATTTGGTCCGGTTGGGAGTGTATAAAATTTGCACCAGAACCTTTTTGAAACGTAAGCGGTCAGCCGATGGCGTTGGACTTGAAGTTCCAAGGCATGAGGTCCTCGATTTCTGTTACAGGCCATCCTTGAGCGATGCGGCTTAAGGTTTGGGATAGCCAGTTAAGCGGATCGACGTCGTTCATTTTGCATGTCTGGAGAAGCGTTGCCAGTGTGGCCCAAGTCCGACCTCCGCCCTCGCTTCCGGCAAACAGGCTGTTTTTCCTTGTAATTGTCTGCGGTCTGATGGCGCGCTCAACAATGTTGCTATCGATTTCAATCCGACCATCAGTGAGGAACCGCTGCAGCGCTTCGCGCCGGATGAGCGCGTAGCGGATTGCTTCGGCAGTTTTGGACTTACCGGAGACCTTGGCCAACTCTTTTTCCCACATATCAAAAAGACGCGTGACAATGGCTGCGGACTGATCTTGACGCAAAGCACTGCGCATGTCGGCACTTTTGCCGCGTGCTTCATCCTCGATCCTCCACAATTCAGCCATAGCGACAACAGTATTTGTTGCGGTCTGCGAGATACCGTTCATGTGCAGATCGTAAAATTTGCGGCGTAAATGCGCCCAGCAACCTGCAAGCTTTATCTGTTCATTACGCCCAGCTTTGGCTTGCGCCTTGATCATGCTTGTATAGGCAGCATATCCATCGACCTGCAGGATGCCGTTAAAGCCGGCAAGATGCCTCGCCACGCACTCTGCGCCCCTGCTGTCTTCGAAGCGGTAAGCCACCATTGGCGGACTGCTCCCACCATAAGGGCGATCATCGCGCGCATAAGCCCAAAGCCATGCCTTGGTGGCCTTTCCCGCTCCTGGAGCCAGAGTGGGCAAACTCGTTTCGTCAGCGAAGATCCTTTCACCTTCTTTGATCCGCTCAAGGATAAAATCAGCGCATATCTGAAGCTCGAAGCCCAGATGCCCCATCCATTGCGCCATCAAACTCCGGCTGATCGTAACACCATCGCGCAAATAAATTGCTTCCTGACGATAAAGCGGAAGGCCATCGGCATATTTGGAAACGGCGATATAGGCGAGTAAACGCTCCGTCGGCAGACCACTTTCGATGATGTGTGCAGGTGCAAGCGCCTGAACCACACCATCATGGTTGCGGAATGCATATTTGGGCCGGCGCGTCACGATAACCCGGAACTTCGGCGGCACAACGTCCAGTCGCTCCGAGCGATCCTCGCCGATCAGGACCTTTTCCAACCCTTCGTAACCAGCAGGGATTTCCGGTTCGATAATTTCCTCAATGCGTTCGAGATGAGCGGCAAAAACTTTGCGCGGACGTGATGCTCGTTTCGGCTTATCCCGGGCTACATCTTTAAGCTCGCTCCGGATCGCCGAAAGACCGGTTTCCACCTCTTCGAAAGCAAATGAGACCTGTTCATCGTTAATACCAAGGCGCAGTTGTTCGGAGCGCCGACCATATTGGCTGCGCTGCAAAACCTTCATGATGGATGTCAGGTTCGCAATCCGCTCATTGGCGCTCTTTTCTACGGCCTCCAACCGGACAATCTCTGCTTCAGCAGCCTTCAGCTGAGCTTCTTTCGCGGCCTGCTCACAAGCCATTGCCTGCACCATTGCTTTCAGTGCGTCAACGTCATCCGGCAAATCGTGAAGAGGTAAATTCATGAGACTGAGTAGAACACAAAAACAGCCGGTTTCCCAACCAATATAGCATCATGAATCATCTTGCCGCAGGTGTTATCACCCCGTCAGCACAGGGCGTTTTATCTTGTTGGGGCGGATCTTCTTCCAGTCCATTCCGGCCAATAAAGCCATGAGTTGGGAATGGTCCAGAC
>NZ_JACIIU010000020.1 GCF_014205685.1 Paenochrobactrum gallinarii | reverse complement strand
GCAATAAAAATGGCTCTAGAAAAACGGGCCGCTTAAGGCCAATAGTATAACCTAAGACTCTACTGAAAAATGGAGGAGCATTGGGGCCCAGGTCATAATGTTTGATCACTTGCGGCAGCTTTTAGGTGAGAGTTTCTATCCGGACTTGCATCGTTACTATAGAGAATATCCATTAAATGGAAACGAGTTAAAAGATGAAGGAATACAGCTTCAGAAATTTGTTTTGCGTAGCAGCATCGTATCTAGGACGGATTTAAGCCCGTTTTTTAAAAAGTGGGGCATTGAAATTGATCAAGAGACTAAGAACAAGCTGTCTAAATTGTCCTTTCCAAAGTTTGCGTCTTATTTGGATGTCAATAAAAATGAGGAATTTTTAAATTTCCCCAATGAATAAGCCCAAGTTTATTTGGCATGCATCGGTGTCAATTTACGGCTTTTTTACGTACACCTACTGTGCAAAAAATTTAAATTCGCATTACGAAGCAGTTTGATTAGGGCAAGTTTCTAACCGTTAAAGACCAAACGCCTTATTAAATTAATTTAGCTCTTTATAAAAACATCCTATAATATAGGTCGCAAAGGTGTGAGCAGAGGAACGTAAATTTCAACGTCGTTTTGTAAAAATGTTATATTTCAAATGGATAGAGAAATTAGGTAATGATATCTAAGCTCGAGCTAAATATACCAGAACTTATAACAGAATTAAGGGCAGAGCCCGTGATTTCCCGTCAGGGCGTGTGGGATCCGCACCAAACCACATTATGCGGAGAGACATATATTCGTATAGATGACTCTTGTGTGCTGTGCTCGCTCGGTGTCTTAGTGTTTCAACCGTTTACAAGCCGTATAATTAGGGAAAATTACGTCACAATCCAATTTCTGCAAATGAGTGGTAATTATTATCATCATCATGGGGGGGAGATACAACATGTCAAAGCTGGCTCAGTTAGTCTGACCTCAGCGCAGGAATCAATGACAGAAATTCGCGAACTTCGCCCTAACTCATCTACTGAGCCTACACGAGCGATCAGTATACATATTGCTAGAGAACACCTAATTCAGTCCTTTGGACTGAAGCCCGACCTTTGGCAAGAAGAGCACCGCGATGCATTTTTTAATCGTGATAATAAGTCATTCTCTATGGCTAATCCGCTAACACCTGAAATGTGGCTAGCTCTTGATGCAGTAATTGACTGCAAACTTGAAGGGACAATCCGCAACTTATACCTGAAAGCTAAAGCGCATGAATTAATTATACTCACAGCCATGCTATTCAATGATATCAATCGTCCTGGTCATTCCAGTGCTTTAGCATCAGACGAACGCGATCGTAGGCTTATTAGTATTGCAGCACATATTTATCGCCGCGAATTGCATAATCCGCCATCAATTGAAGAGCTAAGCCGTCGTATTGGTATGAATAGAAACAAACTGACCTTGGGCTTTCGAACGTTATATGGCTCAACGCCTGCTGAATACTCACGAAACATTCGTTTGCGGTGGGCGGAACGTCGTCTCATAGAAGGTATTGCGATAAATCAAGTTTCCTTAGAGGCAGGTTATGACAGTATTTCTGCCTTCAGTCGTGCTTTTAAGTCACGATACGGCTACTCACCATCAGAAGTAATAACAGGTAGCATGCAGGCTGATTTCAATAACTACTCGTAAATAATGCTAAGTGTGAAGAAAGAGCATGTTTTCGTGAAACTTAGTTATATCAATAAGTTACGGCTAACTTGAAAATCTTTCTGTGGTTTAATAACTCTCGTAAAAGTCAAAGTGACAAATAAATTATCACTGCAGCTTAAGAGAGATATTATGCAATGCTTAGGGATATACCAGATGAATGGGGAGCAAAGTATCAGTCAAAAAACTACGCTGTAGCGTATAGTTTTACAGGTCCCAATAGCATTAATTATACTGCTAATCATGACAGTGCTCTTATATTGTTAAGCCCTCAGAAGGACCGTGAAATTGCATTAAACAGTGATTATTTCCAAAGAGGGTCAGCAAAGGCTGGCTCTGTCGAGATTTTTCCTCGATTCTCTGAAGTTAAAGCAAAATGGCTCTCCCCAAAGCAAAGCTTATTAGTAACCCTTGATCGGCCACGTCTTTCTCGTCTGGCAGGCATGGAATTTGATCGGGACGATTTTGAGTTTCAGCCTCCACCAATTGGTATAGTTGACGATTTTATACATTTACTTGGGCAGGCGATGCGGAATGAAATTAGTATAGCTAGCAGTAATTTTGGAGAGTATTCCGACGGACTTGTTACGATACTATATACACATATATTACGAAACTATTCTTCATTAAGTGAGAATAGAAGGCGACCTTTAAATGGGGGGCTGCCGCCTATAGTTTGGCGCAGAATAAGAGAATTTATACATGATAATATTTCTGGATCGATTACTCTGGAGGATTTGGCATCCGTTGCTAAGCTTTCTCCTAGTCACTTTTCGCGGGCGTTCAGGCAAACAACGGGTCAGTCACCTTACTATTATGTTACATTAACGAGACTGACAGTTGCAAGTGAACAGATACGCAGCACTCAGCGCTCTCTGAGTGAAATTGCTTTGTCCAGTGGTTTTTCGAGTCAATCACATATGACTTCCATGATGAGGAAAATATGGGGTACAACTCCGGCCAGACATCGGCACTTGTCCGATTGATCTTGCGTGATAATTAATTTGATATTTTCGTGATATATTAGGCATGATCTTGATATAGAAGTAATGCTAATTTGTATAATATTTTCAGCTATATAGATGTTACTTAATAAAGTTACTTGGAGATAAATCTGCAGGTTTGTAAGTGACGAGGCAGTGTTATAGCTGGGGGTATTTTTGCTTACAAATTCGACGCGAAAGATCTGCATAGGCACGATTACTAGAAATCGTCCTGTCATGCTTCAGAAACTATTGTCCTCTTATGAGGCATTAATTTGTCCTGCGGCAAGTGAGTTAAGTTTTGTAATCGTTGAAAATAGTGATAAAAAAACACTAGAACCGATTGTCGAGAGTTTTCGAAAACAAGTTGCTCCGTTGGATGTCATCTATAAATGCGAGCCAGTTTTAGGTATCGCCTCTGCCAGGAATCGTGTGCTAAATTACGCTATTGATCATGGTTATGATTTGCTTACATTTGCTGATGATGACGAAGAAGTAGAGCCGCAATGGCTTATTGAATTGCTAAAAGAGCGGGATGCTTCAGACTTAGATATTGTTGGTTCACCTGTTCGTTTTGCTACGCCAGAGAGTAAGTTGACGCTTTGGCAGAAAATTGTTTGGCAAGGAGTTAATCAGGTTAACCAAGGTGCTGAAGCGCGAGCATTGGAAATTTACAAAGAGGGCAAGGCTGATAGGCTAAAGCTTGCAACTGGTAGCTGGCTAGGTAACTTGAGTTTTTTTCGATCTACTGGCTTAAGGTTTGATGCTTCATTAGGTCAGGCTGGCGGTGAGGACTGGCAATTATGGCAGGAAGCGAAAGATTTGGGTGCGCTAACAGGCTGGACACCCTATGCAATTGCATATGAGTCAATTCCTGTCTCAAGGCTAAAGTTAAATTATTACTATCGACGTAATAGAGACCATACCCGAATGGTTTATAGGGAAAGAGTAAAAAACGGCAGAGCTGGGCGTACTTTCGGCTCAGTATTATCACGAATATATAAAGTGCTGGTAAGCACTATTTTGCTTCCATTTCATAGAGAGCGTGGCCTTTTAACCATTGCGTCCAACTTGGGAAGTCTAGTCGGTTTTATTGAAGGGGCCCGAGGAAAAATATCGATGCATTATTCGGAAATAGACGGGCATTGAAATCAATTTTACAAAATCTAAAGGTGTCATAAGATTATGGCTCTGCCAATCCTCGTTTACCATCACATAGCATCAGTAGAAGATCATACTCCATTCCGAAGCCTTTTTGTGCATCCGAAGCGCTTTAAAGATCAAATGAAGTGGTTGAAAAGGCTGGGGTATAAAGGGTTGTCGATGAGGGATGCAATCCCATATATGACAGGCAAACAGACAGGTAAAGTTGTTGTCATTACCTTTGATGATGGCTTTGTTAATGTTTTGGAGAATGCAGCGCCTGTACTGGCTGAATATGGGTTCACTGCCACTAATTATTTTGTAGCTGGTCAGATCGGTGGTGGCAATGTCTGGGACAGATCAATAGGCATTCCGAATACAGCTTGCATGTCAAAGTCACAAATGCGTGAATGGATGAGCTTAGGCCACGAAGTAGGAGCTCATACGCTTGATCATGTTAATCTCAATGAAACATCAGATGAAGAAGCGTTTCGTCAAATAAGTGGATCAAAAATATCCTTGGAGAACTTGCTAGGATTGGAAGTGCCGCATTTTTGCTATCCATATGGTGCTAATAAACCAATACACCGTGAGATGGTAAGAAAAGCTGGCTTTAGGAATGCCGTAACTACAGTTCCAGGACGGTCTAAGCCGGGTGATGATCCTTTTGGATTGCCAAGAATTTATATACGGCGAAACCATTCGATACCAGAGTTTTTATATCGGGTAAAATATCGCTGAAGTATTGAATGTCGGTTAAAATCGCTTCCTCTATCAGCACATATTCAGGTGTAATTGAAAAGGCGCGTTGCCAATTCCCGGTCCTTTAATTAGGGAGGTTGTGGTGCGTTTTTGCTTTTTGTAGCTCGTGTGAGAACGCTAATTACGTCTATTGCTTGAAACATACATATTCTTAACACTTGTTTGCGCCCAAATCATTAATATGCTGATTAAGCCCCTTGTCATTCAATTCCGTGGGACATTGTATGACAAGGGGCTTATAATGGACATTAGATCTGGAAAAATGTTGTTTAGAGGAAGATTTTTAGAAGCGAACTCATGATTGTTGTAGTATAATCTCACTGCATTTCCGTTTGACCAGGCTCAGGAATTAACTCTGAAGATTCTGGTCCTTCCATCATGATTTGGCCGGGTTCTGGTAAGCCGTCTTCATTTCTTTGCCGTTGAAAATTTGTCTCACCAGGCTCTAGTGGGGCATCCCCCAGCGGTATAAACTCACGGCTTGATGAAGCTCTTTGCCTTTGAAATGTCGTTTGCCCCGGCTCTAATGGAGCATCCCGTATAGAGGAATAGCTTCTGTCTGGAGTGTTTTGGCAGCCGACAACACTTAAGAGAAGTGTTGCGATTGCTAATTTTTGAAGTAGATGTTGCATATAAATAATATTCCGTAACTGCTAGTGTATAAATATTACTTGATAAACAACATTACAGTAAAGATTACAGGGGTAAATATTGTTTAATATGGTCATATATTGATAAAATAGCGTGATCCTATTATTAATATTTAAATTGCTACGTTGCGACAATGCATTACCTACATAAATCTAGATACCAGATTATGGGAAACAGCTTTAGGGGGACATATACGTGCTGTTTTAGCATTACGTTTGCCATTATGATGCGTTTGCATATTATTGTTGTGATCATGATTTTGAAGGGCTGGTGATCGCTCGTAGTAATTTGCACTTTCCTTATATTAGGACTGAAATACCGCGCTTCACGCTTGGCATATAAGGTGCAAAGAAATTTTCATTGCTTGCCGTTTTGAGCGGCGGCCTTTCCATGATCTAGACTTGTCTGGTAAGCGGGGGCAGGCTAACGAAAATGTGCGCCTTTTTTTAGTACAAGATGCTGCGTTCGGGCATTCTGGTTATTGTTGTGGTCACAATGGTTGGTTCGATTTCTGGAATAACTTGAACATTTGATGCCGACTTGGTGGATATTTCGCCAAGGTTAGCTGAAAAATTTTTATTTAACTTACCAGCTTTTTGCGAGAAGGTTTGCTATTAGAAATATTAATTTAAAATCTATTGAAATAATGAGAATGAGGTGTATATCGTGATAAATTTACAAATGAAAATGGATCATTAATCAATAAATCAAGAACTGAAAACAGTCTCAGATTGTTGAGACTGTTTTCAGCTAATAATAAACTAAAACTTGTAATTCAGACCAACTCGAACGGTATGAAAATTAGTTTTAATCTTAGCAACTTCTGCTGGGTCATTATGAAGAGTGATTTTCCCTAAATCAGTGTACAGATATTCTGTTTTGAAAGATACCTTATCTGTAAAGGCATGCTCAATACCTGCTCCCACTGTCCAGCCAGCACGTGTTTTCGAGTGGTTTGCATGTTTGTCTGTCACGTTATTATAGGTGTCATACTTTACTTTACCATAGGCAAGCCCTGCTGTACCATACAGCATAGTCCGCTCAGCAATATTAGCTCCTAAGCGTCCACGTAATGTACCGAACCATTGAACCTTCGCTTCAGTATAACCCAACTCTGAATCAAAAACATTGTAATAAGGCGCACTTTTTTTCATGGAGGAGCCTTGGAAATCGGCTTCGATGCCGGCAACTACTTGATCAAGTTGCCAGTTGTATCCGGCCTGAATGCCTCCGACAAAACCTCGTGGCTTAAGGTGTCCTGTCCCTCCAACCGTATAAGTTTCCTTTGTTTTGCCAAATCCATAACCAGCATTTACACCAATATAGGCACCTTCCCAGCTGAAAGTGTTAATCTTGATGATAGGCGCTGGCTCGCTGTAGATGATAGCATCAGCAGCATATGCACTTGAGGCCGAACAAAGCAAAAGAGCAGTTAAGGCAGTGTATTTCATGATAAGAATCCTCTTGTTGTCTTACATAATTTAAATATAATTATTTCGATTAAAATAATGTTACATAAATACAACATGAAGTACTATATTTTAAATATATATATTGAGGATAACTTAATAAATACTCTTATTATATTATTGTTTTTTAAAAAATAAATAGCTTGATGATATTTTGTAGTTTGATTGTGATATTTAATAGGATTATGATAGTAATTGATTGTCGATTACAAAAAAATACTGCCCGATTTTTGAACTGATGATCATGATTTTCCAAAAAGTCATTATTGAAAAGTACCAACACAAAATTGGAGAGGGGCTCTGTATTAGCCTGCTATGATTGCTGTCTGATGTCTTATGTAACGCAGTTTTTCTATGGCTTTCAGTTTGCTATCCCTCATAAGTCTTGCAATACGATGATTGCTAACATCAATTACAGCCTCCTGAAGTTTCTCTTGCATGGTGGTTCATAATCGCCCTGATAAAATCCGTTGTGAGCAATAGCTATCTCCGTTGCTTGCTTATTTTAAACCCGAGGGTGATGAGGAGATCGCGTTGAGAGGTACGGACCTGCAAGATCGCTTTTATGACTATCTCATCGGTCACTGCGGTCAGGATAGCCAAGTCATCATTTAAAACCAGCATCCGCCCGATCGCATTAAGGAGCAGGTAGTTTTGACCGTGTTTACAGGCAATCCTAGGGCCGGTCGTCACGGGCTTCTCTAGGGGATTCCATGAAAAAGAAACTGAATTAAAAGGTGTTGAAACGTGGGGATGTGATCCTGAAGACTAGCGACGCGGGAATCAGTAAAATTATCCGTGCCACAACTATCAGCCCGATTTCACACGCCATGCTTTATATCGATAACTGCTCAGTCATCGATGCGTCGAGAGATGGGGTGCATTCGGCGAATACACAACGACTGTTCTTCGAGCAGCTCTGGTGTCCCATTTTATATTACGACGGACACCAGGACGACTTCAGTTTATTAACCGTGACAAATTTGGTGTTCCCCGCGAAAATTAAAGACAAAGTGGAGTTTTCTAAGTTTAATAGCCACTCGACTTTAGCGTTGCCGAGGGGGATTCGTATGTTGGAGTATAGTTTGCTGAACATAATCTAGAAAACCATTCGGTCTCAAAGGCTATAACGGAAATGAAGCTTAATATCCCGCAACTGGATGCGATGCGTGCTGGCATTGAACTTTATGGTGCAACAGATTTCTCGATATTTTCACTATTTTCTCCAAACGAAAACGCCCTAAGCCGTATCGTGGTAGAATTATTTGATCCAGCAGGGAGCCATGGTCAGGGGCTGCTTTTCCTTAATGCTATGTTGAGCGCGATTGATGTGCCTCGCGTAAATCAACGTGAGGCAATAAGAGCTCAACGTGAGGTTTTGACACGTGCCAAAAGACGGATAGACATTGTCATCCAAACACCGCGCTATGTTATAGGCATAGAGAACAAACCTTGGGCTAGCCAGCAGCCCAATCAACTTAAAGATTATATTGATGAACTTTCTGCAGATTTGCGCGGCAGAATACCAATTTTAATTTTTCTTTCAGATAAAGAAGAGAAAAGCGCTAAAGGTGAAGTAATTAATGTTCCTTTCTATTCAAGAACTAGCAATATTTCACTACATGCAGTTCTATCTAGTGTAGTTAAGGATATTAAAGCTAACAAACCAAAAGAGTTTGTTGAAGAATTTATTTTTTATATTGACGATAATTTCGGAGAGGGACAAATGTCCGTAGAAACAGACGCTCCTTATATCGATGCAGTCTCTGCTGAGTTCGATGTAAAGGAAAATCGCAAAGCCCTAGCAGCTTTTTTACTTTCTCAGGAAACGCTTCATCTGCGTATCATCAATGAAATAGGCGATTATATCTTATCTCAGATTAAGGTGCAGTTGTCAGACGATTTTATTCCAATTAGCGATGCAAAGTTGAGTGATTGTTTGTATCAACAATATAGGCAATGGGGAATTAGACATACTTCTTGGCCACTAAACTGTGAGGTTGCGCTTGAAAGCCAAAAATATTTTTTTAATGAAATTAAATTTGGGGTTAAAGCACCAGATGAAAAAAGGCTACGGGGTCAAGAAAAGAAATTCGCAAGTCTCGCACGAATCAAATTGGAAGGTAATATCCCAATATCTGGTGGTAGAAAAACCATCTACTGGCCATGGGAAGAGTTGGTTTGGGACCCATACTGGGGGGCTGAGTTCGCAGCTCGGCTTATATTGCAATCTCCGACAGGGTTAGTCGACGACCATCCAGAGGTGCAAGAGCTCGCGCAGAAATTCGTTGATATTCTGTCATCAGTTCATGAGCTTTTAAAGAGTTAAGCTATTTACGATTGTTTTATCGCTTAATAATCGTAAATGACGATCTTGCATTATTGGGTGTCTTTGCGGAGTTCGCATGGTGATTAATTGATTAAAATTATTACGGTGAAGTTCTTTTTATAATCTTGCGAAAGTGATTAGGCATGGGAGATCGAGGGATGATATGGCTGGAGCGACAGTCTACTTGGCAAAAAAATGACGAGGATGCTCGTACGGCTGGAGATGTTGATTATGGGCGTGTGATTCATTCTGCTTCATTTAGAAGATTGCAGGGTAAAACACAGATCCTTAATTTAGGTGATAGTGATTTCTATCGTACAAGGCTAACGCATTCCCTTGAAGTTTCTCAAATTGCAGTGGGGCTTGGTCAGCAACTTCGACACAAATTTTCTGATCATGATGGTATCAAATATATTCCGGACCGCAGTATGTTGCAGGCAATTGCGTGCACTCATGATCTTGGTCATCCTCCATTTGGTCATGGGGGGGAGGTTGCACTGAATTACTGTATGCGTGAGTATGGAGGCTTTGAAGGGAATGGGCAAACACTTCGTATCCTTTCAAAGCTGGAGAAATTTTCGGAGAATAATGGCGCGGATCTTACGCGTGAGGTCTTGCTAGGTGTGTTGAAATACCCGGTAGCTTATAGTGCTGCTGTAAATCATAAAATTACACCGAAAATGCTTGCTGATACGAGTGGTATCCCATTGCTTGACCGTAAATCGTCGAAGCCACCCAAGTGTTATATGGATAGTGAAGCGGATGTTGTTTCTTGGTTGCTTGACCCGCTTTCTAAAAAGGACCGAATGGCTTTTCAAGATTATGATCAAGCCGAAAATAATCACGCCAAGGCACGACATAAATCTTTTGCTTGCAGTATCATGGATCTGGCTGATGATATAAGCTTTGGTATTCATGATATGGAAGATGCACTGGCATTGCGTTTGGTGGATCAGACGGGATTTCGCCGACATGTACCCCCTAAGAGGTGCGAAGGTTTACTAAATTATCTCAATTCCAAATATAGGGGGCAATATGGAAACGATGTTTATGAAGGTCTCATAGCGCGACTTTTCGCTAGTGGCTCTGAGAGGAAGCATCAGATTAACCGCATCTTAAATTTTGTTATTCCAAGTGTAGAGATTCATGAAATTGTTGAGTTTGATGAGCCCCGTCTTCGTTATCGTGCTAAGCTCCCAGATCAGGTGGCAAAGTTCGTCGAAGCATTAAAGGCTTTTATTTATGATGAGGTTATACTTAGCCCTAGTGTTCAGCATCTTGAATTTAAGGGGCAAATGATGGTTATTTCTGTATTTGAAGTTTTACAGTCAGACCCAAAAAGCTTTTTGCCTGTAGACATCTTTGATAAATATATACGGAGTTCTAATCCACATCGCGATATATGTGATTATGTATCAGGAATGACTGATACCTATCTTTTGAAAACATATGAGCGCCTTTTTGCGCCAAGGACTGGGTCAGTTTTTGATAGGCTTTAGATGAACTCTTTCATGTATTGCCCCTTGGTTTCTATAACTTCTGGGCAGCTTGTTCATATGGCTTATGTTGAATTGATTGGAACTCACGCTCATCTGCATAGGCCGCATTGAAGGCAATCCAGAGAAAGATACACTTAGCGTCATCGTCATCGAGACAAAACTCGGCGCACCCAATCCAGCTCAGCGACCGATGTACGCGAAGATTGGCATTTTCGGGGAAATTGTAGTGATTATGACCTGAGACCCAATGCTCCTCCATTTTTCAGGAGAGTCTTGATTTTTATTGACGTGCTCCCTTAAAATCGGACCATTTTCAGCTGGAATTTTCCATTTAAAATGCCCTTTACGGGAGAAGGAGAATTTCATGAAAGCGGGTAAATTTTCAGACGCACAAATTGCTTTTGTTTTGAAGCAGCCGGAGGATGGCACGCCGATTGGCGAAGTTTGCCGTAAGGCAGGTATTGCCGAATCCACGTTTTACGGATGGCGTAAACGTTTTGCCGGACTGATGCCCTCAGAGGTAAAACGGCTTGTCGCCGACCTGAGCCTGGATAAAGCGATGTTGCAGGACGTTTTATCAAAAAAGCTCTGAAGCCTGCACGTCGCCGTGCGCTTATTGATGAAGTGCAGCGTGTCTGGAAGGTCTCAATCCGTATGGCTTGTTCTGCGTTGCGGATCGAACGTTCTCTTTACACCTATAAGCACAAGCGTGGCGAGCAGGCAGCCTTAAGCCTTCGGATCAAGGAGATTTGTGAGGCCCGTGTGCGCTATGGTTATCGCCGCGTCCATGTCTTGTTGCGGCGTGAAGGCTGGGAGATCAATATGAAACGAACACGCAGGCTTTACAATGAGTTAGGCCTACAATTGCGCAACAAGACACCAAAGCGTCGAGTGAAAGCTAAGCTCAGACAAGATCGGCAGGAGATCACGCATAGTAATCAGGTTTGGGCGATGGATTTCGTTCATGACCAACTGGCAACAGGTAAGAAAATACGTGTTCTGACTATTGTCGATACCCATTCCCGGTATTCTCCGGCAACGGATCCTCGATTTAATTATCGCGGTGAGGATGTCGTGCAAACCCTTGAACGGGTCTGTCGCGAGGTTGGCTACCCGAAATCAATCAGGGTTGATAATGGCAGCGAATTTATCTCTAAAGACCTTGATTTATAGGCTTATATGAACGCTGTTACTCTGGACTTTTCCAGGCCCGGGAAGCCGACAGATAACGCCTATATTGAATCTTTTAATGGCAAGTTCAGAACTGAATGTTTGAACCAGCATTGGTTCATGACCCTTGACGATGCACGCCAAAAGATGGAAGATTGGCGTGTAGACTACAACGAGGTTCGACCTCACAGCGCTATCGGGAATAAACCGCCGATTTGGCTCATGAATGGCTCAGGCGCAACGGGTTCGCCCAAAGCCAAAAAACCGGAAAATTCCCCAGCCGGGTGGTCCTAAATCGGGGAGCACGTCAATAGCGCGGAAAACTCTAATCGCAAACGGTCCAGTTTTAAGGGAGCAGAGCACATAGCGTGAGCTCGAAAAGCTGTCAGCGCAAGTGCCTCATCATCAGCGCAAACGCCGTTTGTCATTGAAACAAAGATATTGAACTTTGAATCAATGTTGTAGAGTTTTGAATCGAATTTACGTAAATTATTTTAAATTGGAGCAATGTACCCGCAACTTTAAACGCCTTGCGCGCAACTGAGTATAGCTTGCTGGCAAGCTGGACTACTGTGCAGACACCTTAAGATGATGCTGTACGAATTATTACGCTCAATTTGTGATTTTCACGGTCATTTTTTAAAATTCAAACGGCGTTTGTCGTTGAATCAAAAACATTGAGTTTTGAAACAAAGTTATAGGGATTTGAATCAAAGTTACAAAGACCGTTTTATGCTTAGATAGTGTGCGGGAAGTTCTTGTACGTATAACCGACGGCAAGTAAAATACAGAGCTAATTTCAACGCGACTTGTAACTCGCACTGAACAAGTTGCATTTTAATGAGCTTAATATAATTGATCGGGTAGTTTAGCCCCGATCAATTGTTTGATTATTTTGCTATTGTTTTAATTAGGGGCTGAACTAAGTTTTGTGTAATTGCCTTTATTTTCCTTTATCCTGTTTCGCTAAGCGTTCGAGTTCCTCTCTGTACTGTTTTATAGGTGTTTCTCACGGTCGATATAAATATCGTGAGCCAAAAAACTATCGGCGCAAGTAGTTTTATCGCTCCAGTGAATGATGGTTCAATTGAATCGAATTTACATAAGTTATTTTAAATTGAACCAATGTGCAGATGATTTAAAATGCTTTCTGTGTAAATGGATAACTTGTGGAGGCAATCTGGATTACTGTGCTGACAGCTTAGGATAAGTCGCAATGAATTATGGTGGTCAAAATGTTGTCGATCGTAATATTTTTTCGAAATTGCAAACGGCGTTTGTTCTTGCAACGAAAATACTGGATTAAAAATCAAGCTGTACGCATGTTTTATCTCAATTTTTAAGCTGGTTTTTCATATTTTAAAAACTGGCCCTATGGCGGAAATTCCATTATCGTAGCAGAAAAAGTATTATTTGAACCATCATATGCGGAAAAATCATTATCATTAAAAGACGTGAATAAGGCTGCCTGTAGGGCCTAAAGTGGAGCTATGTTCAATGACGCGTAAGGCTTGTAGTGGTAATCCCCCCGTTTTTAACGGGGCTCTGCAGTAGAATTTACGCAGCCATTTTTAGTTTCTGTGCGGCTGTGATGCCGCCGAGGCCGATATTGGGCCGTTCGTTGTTGTACGTCCAGAGCCATTGTGTAGTGAATTCCTGAGCCTCTTCAATGCTTTCAATGATGTGTTGGTCTAGAGATTCGTGCCGAACAGTTCGGTTATAGCGTTCGACATATGCGTTTTATTGCGGCTTTCCTGGTTGGATGTGACTGATGGTAACCCCTTGTTTTTCAGCCCATCCCATCAGTTTACCACTGACATATTCAGGCCCATAATATGTACAAGTCTCGGTGTGATCACGCCCCCGCAACCAAAATATGACTGTCAATGCAGTCTCTTATAAAAAAGCCCCTATCCAAAGATAGGGGCTTTTTGCGTTCTGGGGGCAGAATAGGGGCACCAGTTATCAACACCAATAAACACACAAATCGCGCCAGACCCGTTTTGTCCTGAATGGCTGGCGCGATATGAGTCACTCTACCGCAGCCATTTTGGCAGCGCAGTTGAATCTTGGCCTGTCGATGGACTTGTCCCATTTAATTTCCGTCGCATCGTCTCTTGTGTGCGGTTATTTGTTAGAGTTGAGTGGGTGATATTCCTCCGAGAGACGAATTGAACCGCCCTGAATTAGCCGGAGGATCCGACTTCCGATAAAGTGGGTCCTTTGGAACATAAGAAACCCTAATACCCTATTCCCCTGAATTTTGTGAGCGTTCGGTTCGGTTGTTTTTTGAGCATTGCGTGGATTAGACCAGTGAGACAGCCGCCCTTGCGGAAATTGCCGGTAAGCTTGGCTACTCAAGCGACAGTCTTCGGACGTGGTCACGCGAAGAACAACGTAGTACCGCTGATCGTGCTGATGCGACGTGTACCGTGTTGGCACGGATCAAAGAGCTTGAACGTGAGAACTAGGAACTAATGCGAGCCAATGAAATATTAAAGAAAGCTTCGACTTATTTTCCCAAGCGGAGCACGATCGTCTGTACCGCAAACGATTGCTTTCATTGAAGATCATCGTTCTTCTTTCGGGGGCGAGCCGATTTGTAAAGTACTGCCGATTGCCCCGTCTGCCTATTAGAAGAGAGCAGCGATTATCCGTCATCTTGAGCGGGCATCAAACAGAGTCAAATCTGTCGTTGTTCTATGCCTTGAGATCGATCGGGTTTATGACGAGAACCGTAAGGTCTACGGAGCTAGGAAAGTTTGGCATACTTTACGCATGGAAGGTCATGATAAGTCCCATTGAGATAAGACTTCATTGCAAACGCAATCAACAAGGGCGATATCACTTATGTTGAGATCAGAGAAGGAGGGGGTATCTGGCTGTTATCCTTGACCTGTATTCACGTCACGTGATTGGCTGGGCAACAGGTGATCGATTAAAACAGGATTTAGCACTAAGGGCTCAGAATATAACGTTGGCTTTGCCCAAACCACCTCCGTGTTGCATTCAACACTCGGCTGGAAATAGCCGGTGGCATTTGAGAAAAACCGCATAACATGAACAATTAACTGGAACATAACCGGTGCAAATTCCAGTAACACCATTGGCTATTTTTAAGGATGTGGAGCCTGCGGTATTCACATTGAGTGGTATTTCGGCTGAAGAAATCGCGGCTTGAATCGAAGATTTTATGAGGCTAACTGACAAGGATAAGAGAGAACGGAAGGGCCGAGCGCAAAAATGGCGCGAGCAACATGCCTATCCGATTCTGGCGCAGAAGCTTTATGGAATGTTACGAGGTTTAAACCGCGCATAATAAGAGCGTGCTTTTAAAGCACGCTCTTCATTTGTTAGCACTGCATTTTACGACGCATCATGCGGGCGAAAAGTATGCCGATGATCATAGAACCCACCAGAATATAAACATCTGTTTGCATCAAACCTAAAGCCGGAATTGAGCCACCTGGACAAAAGCCACCAATGCCCCAACCAATGCCGAAAATGGCAGAGCCAGCAATCAGTGGTCGGTCAATCTGCTGTTTTAACGGCAGATGAAAGCTCTTATCAAGCAGAGGTGCAGGACGCTTCAGGATGAAGAAATAACCGATCGCGGTTACGACCAAAGCACCACCCATGACGAATGCAAGGGAAGGATCCCATGTGCCGGTAAAGTCAAAAAAGTTAAGCACTTTGGCCGGATTAATCATGCCTGAGATAGCGATGCCGCTGCCGAAGATAAGGCCGATAATCAAAGCAGATAAAATGCGGGCCATTTAAAAGCCTCCCATGACATGACGGATAATGAAGACGGTGATGGTGGTAGTCAGCATGAAGGTGACTGTTGCGGCAATGGAGCGAACAGAGAGCCTCGAAATACCGCAAATACCATGGCCGGATGTGCAGCCCGAGCCAATTGTGATGCCGAAGCCCACAAGCAGACCACTGATAATCAGCGCAAAAACAGGAACATTGTTTTCAAAGGCTGGTGTAAAGCTGAAGCCATAATATAAAAATGCCGGAGCAGCGATCGCACCAATAAGAAATGCTGCGCGCCAGCCCCAATCAGAGCTCAATGGGGGCAGAATGCCTGCCAAAATACCACTGATGCCGGCAATGCGGCCATGAAAGTACATGAGCAGACAGGCTGCTAAGCCAATAAGAGCGCCGCCACCAAGCGATTGAAGCGGAGTAAAGTCGGTCATGATGGGGTGTCTCCAGTTTTGCAAAACAGGCTGTGCATGGTTTGTATGAAAGTCTCAATGCGCGGGTCAGCGAGGCGATAGAAAACTTGTTTGCCTTCTTTGCGCCCCTCGATAAGTCCCGCCTGGCGAAGCTCTGCCAATTGTTGCGAAAGGCCAGGCTGGCGAATATCCAGTAAATCTTCCAGTTCACGAACCGAACGCTCGCCATCGACTAATGCGCAAGCCACCAGCAGGCGGTCAGGATTGGACAGCTTTTTGAGAAAGGCTGATGCCTCAGTCACATTCTCTTTCATAAAAGCGGCTTGTTTGGATAGATCATCTTGCATTATTTGCCCCATGCTGCGCCTGATAAAAGATCAAGCGGAATTTTGAGATAGCGCACTCCGTTAGCTTCCGGCTCCGGCAATCGTCCACCATTGGTGTTAACCTGCAATGCGTGTAAAATCAGTTTTGGCATTGGCAGTGTTTTGTCACGCGTTTCACGGGCATGAATGAAATCTGCCTCGTTTAAATAGTGCGCCATGTGAATGTTGCTGGCTTTTTGCTCAGCGACCGTTGATTGCCACAATGGCTCTCGTCCGCCAGCCTGATAATCATGACCGGTAAAAAGACGTGTTTCATCGGGCAAGGCCAGAATGGTCTGAATAGACTGCCAGAGAGCTTTGGCACTGCCACCGGGAAAATCAGCGCGGGCGGTGCCACTATCGGGCATAAATAATGTGTCGTGAATGAAAGCGGCATCACCGATCAGATAAGTAACGGAGGCAAGTGTATGCCCTGGTGAATGGATAACTTTCGCTTCTAAGTTACCTATTTTAAATGTCTCGCCATCGCTAAACAGGTGATCCCATTGTGAACCATCAGCAGGGAAGTCCGGCCAGTTATAAAAGCCTTTCCAGAGTTCTTGCACTTCGCGCACTTTTTCACCGATTGCCGTTGGTGCGCCGGTTTTTTCTTTTAAGTAAGGCGCTGCAGAAAAGTGATCGGCATGGGGATGGGTGTCGAGTATCCATTCAACCTGATAATTCTTTTGCGCCACGAATTGCAAAAGCTCATCAGCATGATGTGTGGCGGTCTGGCCGGATTTTTCATCATAATCATAAACCGGATCAATGATGGCGCATTTGTTGCTTGCCACATCGGCAACAACATATTGCACCGAGCCAGTGCGCGGATCGTAAAAGCCGGTTACTTCCGGTTTATGGGAATTCGTCGCCATCGGGCACCTCCTAAATATCTCATATTGATTAAATAATAACGATTGCAAAAAAATGCAATCGTTTATTTTAAAGTATGTGCGGTTTGTAAAATCCATTCTAAAAGTGCATCAAGACAAAGATTGATCAAAGGCGAAGAAATAGGAGGCGGTTTAACCGCGGGCATAATTTGTTATTTACGCTGGATGTGACTGTGCTACCTGAATGGGTCGATTATAACGGCCATATGGCGGACTATGCTTATGGGCTGGTTTTCTCGGAGGCAGGCAATGCCTATCTTGAGCACCATCATTTGGGCGCAACCTATTTAAAGGCGGAAAAGGCCACATTTTATACGCTGGAAAGCCGCATCGGTTATTTTAAAGAATGCCATCAGGGCGACATAATCCATGTCAGCGTGCAATTGATCGGCCTTGATAAAAAGCGTGTGCATTTTTTGCTGGAGATAAAAAATAAGCACAATGAGCTATTGGCTTTGTCAGAGCAATGGCTGATGCATGTGAGCCAGGCCGCAGGTGCGCCAAAGGCGATGTCCATGAGCCAGGCTGTTTTTAATTATCTGACTCACGAGCTGGAGCGGCATAAAAATTTGCCAAAACCACGCTGGCTCAACCGCAGAATGGCTTTAAAAAGCAAATAGTACTTTCTTGTCGGAGAGACATGCTGTAGCGCCTTAAGCTTAAATAAGTCGGAGAAAATGTGACGTGAATTCGTTTGATGTTGTGATTATCGGAGCTGGTGCGGCTGGCATGATGTGCGCTATTGAGGCGGGCAAACGCGGACGCTCGGTGCTGGTGATTGATCATGCCAAACGCGCGGGCGAGAAAATCCGTATCTCCGGCGGTGGTCGTTGCAACTTTACCAACCTGCACACAAGCCCGAAGAATTTCATTTCACAAAATCCGCATTTTTGTAAATCGGCTCTCAGCCGTTATACGCAAAACCATTTTATCGCGATGATGGATCGTCACGCGATTGCCTATCATGAAAAAACGCTGGGTCAGCTTTTCTGCGATGGTTCAGCACAGCAGATCATTGATATGCTGCTGGATGAGATTAAACGCTTTTCGGTGCAATTGGCACTATCAACAAGCGTTGACGTCATTGAAAAAACCGATGCGGGTTTTCTGGTGAAATTTGATGATGTGCAGATCAATTGCCGCTCGGTTGTGGTGGCAACCGGTGGTAAATCAATTCCCAAAATGGGCGCAACCGGCTTCGGTTATGATGTGGCTCGCCAATTTGGTTTGCGTTTGGTGGAAACGCGCCCCGGTTTGGTGCCTTTGACATTCGAGCCGCATTTGCTGGAACGCTTAAAACCACTTGCCGGCGTAGCGCTGGATGCAAAAATCAGCTGTGGCAAGGTCAGTTTTGAAGAAGCCATGCTTTTCACCCATCGTGGTATTAGCGGGCCGTCTGTTTTGCAGATTTCGTCTTATTGGCGTGAAGGTGACGAGATTGCAATTTCAATGCTGCCACATGTGGATGTGCTGGATGCTTTGAAGCAGCAGCGGGCGCAAAATGGCCGACAGGAATTGCAAACAGCGCTTGCACAGCATCTGCCGAGAAAACTGGCACAGACGATTGCCGAAGCGCAGGTAAAGTTCGCCAAGTTGGCCGATATGCCGGACAAGGAGTTCCGGCGTATTGAGGCGGCGATTAATGACTGGCGCATTAAACCGGCAGGCTCTGAAGGTTACCGTACCGCTGAAGTTACTCTTGGAGGTGTGGACACCCGTGATCTTGATTCCAAGACAATGGAAAGCAAGACAGTGAACGGGCTTTATTTCATTGGTGAAGTGGTGGATGTCACCGGTTGGCTAGGCGGCTATAATTTCCAATGGGCGTGGTCATCAGGCTGGTGTGCGGGGCAGGTTGTATAACTGCCCGTTTGGCTATTATCTGTTCAGCTTTGAATAGCGTTTTATCAGGCGATCACGCTTGAGGCGGGAGAGGCGCTGCAACCAGAAAATACCGTTGAGCTGATCAACTTCATGCTGATGACATACGGCTGGCAGCCCTTCAGATTCTTCAAACTGTTCTTGTCCGTTGAGGTCTTGATAGCGCAGGCGGATTTTAGCGTGACGCTCCACATCATCAACCATGCCGGACATGGAAACACTGCCTTCCTGATGGCGGATCATCTCCTCTGAGGTTTCGATGATTTCAGGATTGATATAAAATTTAGGCCCTGTTTCAGGCGAAAGCTCCAACACCACAACGCGTCTTAAAACACCAATATGCGGTGCAGTGATGCCGATGCCGGGTGCCGCGCGCATGGTTTCTAAAAGATCATTGCACAGCGTTTTTAAAGCTTCGTCAAATTGCGTGACGGTTTCAGCTTTTTGTTGCAGGCGTGCATCCGGAAAGCGGACAATCGGGCGTATCGTCATGGTATTATTCTGTTTCTTGTTGTGGCGGCAGAAGTTTGGCTTTGACAAAAACGTCATAGCGCGTGCTTTTGCCTAAAATCTGATGCGAGAATTTACGGATGTTTTCCATAGGCGCTGCCCGTAACGGCCATTTCAGCACGACGCGGTTTTGTGCATATTCCAATGCGACTTGCATCAGTTTCTCGGCATCCGGATCAGTGCCGACGATCTCGCGGATCTGGCGCATTTCTTTTTTGACCAATGCCGTATTGCCACGCGGTGGGTGCATCGGATCAACCAATACCACTTGCGGTTTGAGATCAGGCAGTACTTCGCTGGAATCGCCGTGAATAAGCGTCATACGTGCAATGGTTTCCGCCAGACGTCCACCTTCATTGGCTGCGCGCAGCATGCCTTCGGCAAGGAGCTTGTGCATCTTTTCGGAGCGTTCAATCAGCGTGACATGTGCGCCCAGTGAGGCGAGCAAAAAGGCATCACGTCCAAGACCGGCTGTCGCATCGACAATAAAGGGCGTGATATTGCCGGTGAGCCCAGCGGCCTTTGCCAAGGCCTGATTACGGCCTTCATTGACTCGAAAGCGGTGCCCGACCGCGCCACCGACAAAATCTACAATCAGATCATCATTTTCTGTATCTTGCGACATGGGGCAAATCTTTTAAAAAGGGCAGGGCGCGCGGAAGGTGACCATTCCGCCATCGGGATGCTGAAAGGTAATTTCTTCTGCATGCAGCATCAAGCGGTCGGCGCGGGTAAGTGCTTCGCCGGTCGCATAAAATTCATCACCCAAAATCACATGCCCGATGGCTTTCATATGAACGCGTAATTGATGGGTGCGGCCGGTAAGCGGTGACAATTGCAATCGTGTGGTATCGGCACCGCGGGAAAGCACCTGCCAGCGTGATTGCGCAGGCTTGCCATTGGCGTGATCCACATGGTGGCAAGGCTTATTGTCAGTGTCGATACAGAGCGGCAGATCAACAAGGCCGCTATCTTCTTTGACGTTGCCCCAAACTTCCGCCACATAGAATTTCTGTGTTGTGCGCTCGGCAAATTGATTGGCAATCAGCGCATGCGCTTTGCGGTTTAAAGACATCAGCACAACGCCGGATGTATCTTTATCCAGCCGGTGGATCATCAACGCTTCGGGAAATTGTTTTTGCACGCGCGTTGCCAAACTATCTGACAAAGCCGGATGGCGGCCGGGCACAGATAAAAGTCCGCTTGGTTTATCCAGCACCAGAAAATCCCGCTCTTGATGTAAGATCGTGAGATAGGGCTCCAATGGCGGATGATAAATCGGGGTAGGTATAGATAAAGCGCTCATGCGCCATGCCCTATCATGTTTTGGTGTGGAGCGAGAAGTCTCATTATTAAGACTGGCTCTGTTTGTTTGCGTGTCCGTCACAATTAAGCTCTTATAGATTGAATATATTATCTTCTAAAGTTGCGACCTATGAATGAGGTTTTTGGTTTATGATTGAATGGAAATCCGGCTTTAAGACGGTCTTTATCGCTTTATCTTTCGTTGTTTTGACAATCGGAGGGGCTATGTCACAATCCAATGATGCCAAACTCTTAAACGCCGCAGCCGATAATGATCTGAGTACAATCAGCACATTGCTTAAGGCGGGCGTAAAGCCTGATATCCGCAATAATCAAGGACAAACCACATTGCTGGTGGCGACACACGCCAATCATGTGGAGGCAGCAAAGCTGTTGATTGATGCCGGTGCGGATGTGAATGCAAAAGATAACATTCACGACAGCCCCTATCTTTATGCCGGAGCACGCGGCCATTTGGACATTTTGAAAATGACCCTTGCTCATGGAGCTGATTTGATAAGTACTAATCGCTATGGCGGCACGGCTTTAATTCCAGCAGCAGAACGCGGGCATGTCGAAACGGTAAAAACCTTGATTGAGGCAGGTGTTGATGTGGATCACGTCAATAATCTGGGTTGGACAGCGCTGCTGGAAGCGGTGATCTTGGGCAATGGCGGTGCCAAGCACACAGCGATTGTCAAATTGCTGGTTGATGCTGGCGCTGATATTTCGATTGCGGATAATGACGGGGTGACGGCATTGCAGCATGCTCAGTCGCGTGGATATCAGGATATTATCGCTATTTTGAAAAAATAGTTTTGAGGCTTTTATCGGCAATGGCATGATGATGCGCTGTCTGAACTTGTTCCTGTGATAGAGGAGAGTATGAATGTCGAAATTGAATGTCGCTGTTCTGGTCGGAAGTCTGCGCAAAGAATCCTTCAGCTCGCAGGTTGCCCATGGTCTCAAACTTGTTGCCCCTGATGATATGGCTTTAACGGTTGTCGAGATCGGTGATCTGCCATTTTACAATCCTGATCTGGATACGGACACACCACCGGCAACATGGGCGCGTTTCCGTTTTGAAGTTGCCAAAGCCGATGCGGTGATTTTCGTGACACCTGAATATAATCGCTCGGTACCGGCTGCGCTGAAAAATGCGCTGGATGTTGGTTCACGCCCTTATGGTAAAAGCGTGTGGGGTGGCAAGCCTGCAGCTATTGTCAGCAGTTCGCCGGGCAATATTTCTGGTTTTGGTGCCAATCATCACCTACGCCAATCGCTGGTGTTTCTGGATATGCCGACCCTGCAGCAGCCGGAAGCCTATCTTGCACAAGTGGACAAACTGTTGGATGCCAAAACTGGCTTTGTGACGGATACAGCCAAATTTATGGAGCAGTTTATGACAGCGTTCGACCAGTTCGCCCGTAAAAATATTTGATCTATAGAATATCAAGCCCAAAGCGTGGTCATAATGCAATTGGATTGCAACTGGCCGCGCTTATCTGATGATATTAATCTTGCTGCTATAAAATTAAGATTCGCCGCTTGATAAATATATGGCGGAGAGAGAGGGACTCTTCCCCAAATCCATAAGTTTCAATGCCTTAGCAGCAACATACTGATCTGATTGCATAATCGCGATACTTTTAACGATACATTTAACGATACATTTGCACAAGGGCCTATAATATTGGGCCTTAAATATGCTTTGAGATGAGGTGCTATGGCGTAATGTAAATCATCTCTGTTCTTGTGCTCGCCAAAGAAGTTCATCAAATTATTTAACATTAGAACCGCGCTAGAAAGGCCTACGCGGTTCTACTTTCGTGTATATATTATTTGCGTGGCAGGAGACGCTGTACTTCCTTGGAAGCATCACCTAACGCTTCTTCTGGTGTAGCTGATTGCTCAACAACACGCGAAAGATTGTCCACGATAGTCTGGGTTACCTTTACGCCGTTTGAACCGGGGAATGCATACCATGGCACCATCAGTGACATCTGGCTGAGACCTGCATTAAAGAGTGGGTTTTCATTATAAAACTTGCCGAGGTACTCATCCGATTTTGCAGCGAGTTCATTGTTTGGGACATAGCCGGTGCCCGGAACGACAACGGAAGCGCCGTAAGGGCCGGCTGCAAATTTTGCGAATTTCCATGCTGCATCAACCTTGTCTGGATCTTGGGTTAAGATCACAACGGCATTGCCACCGGTCGGCAAGCGACCAGTTTCAGCATTAATTAATGGAATTTTAGCTGTGCGCAGATCGAATTTATCGCCAACATTTTTGATCGTGTTGCGCAAACCACCGGTGCTCTGAAGTGAAAAGCCGACTTTACCAGCAGCAAAAGCCTGCTCGCCTGCAGCCTTGGTCAGAACTGGCATACCACCTTCTTTGACCATACGATCAATGAGTTTGAATGCTGCAAGTCCTTCTGGGCCATCGAAAGCAACTTTTTTCTCATCTTCAGACAGCATAGCTCCGCCCGCACCAAAGAGCAGCGCTGAGAACATCCAGTCATCACCCTGCCAACGGAAATCAATGCCCTCATTGCTGTCGCCAAGGGCTTTGATCTTGCCACCGAGTTCAATCAGTTCATCCCATGTTTGTGGTGGATTGTCCGGATTGCCGCCAGCTGCTTGAACCAAATCAGCATTGTAATACATGATCGGATTAGATGTTGCGAAAGCAAGCCCGACCTGACGGTTGCCTACCTGTGCAAGACTAAGAATCTGGTCTGTGAAGCCTTGCGCCTTCATATCTGCTTCTGCGTCAATGAGTGGTTTCATATCCATGCCGATATTACGTTCGGCAAGAATACGCAGGCGGTTGAGGCCTGTGAATGTCATATCTGGCATTTCCGACGTGCCGGACTGACGCATGATCGTCTGAATGCCTTCTTCATAGGTTGCTGAAGGACTTACGAAATTGACTGTAATGCCGGGATTTTCTTCCATGAACTTGGTGGAGATGTCAGCCATGACATCCTTGAAAAAGCCCGGCATCGGATAATGTACGTTGAGGGTCGTATCAGCGAATGCCGGCGAGCAGATGCCGGTTGCCAGTGTCAAAGCTGCAAGGGTGCGGGAGAGGCGTTTCATGATTTCTCCTAGTGTTAAATGAAAATATGTGTCGGATCAGCCTTTGAGGCCGGTGAGGGTGATGCCTTCTATGAAGCGGCGCTGAGCTACGAGGAAGGCAAGAAGCAGGGGCAAAGTGATGATCAGGGTTGCAGCCATTAGAGCGCCGTAATCATCACCGGATTCAGCAGCACGAAA
Organism: Paenochrobactrum gallinarii; assembly: GCF_014205685.1. Taxonomy (GTDB): domain Bacteria; phylum Pseudomonadota; class Alphaproteobacteria; order Rhizobiales; family Rhizobiaceae; genus Paenochrobactrum; species Paenochrobactrum gallinarii. The sequence continues at coordinate 4,163 of NZ_JACIIU010000020.1, read as the reverse complement.
ATATAAGAGGCCAAGGGGCGGTGTCGCGCGTTCCATACCGTTAACAACGATGAGCGGCCAGAACAGGTCATTCCAATGTGCAACGACTGAGAAAATAGAGAAGGCTGTAATCGCAGGCCATGCATTTGGTACAATCACCCGCATAACGATGCCTGCCTCTGACATGCCATCAAGACGTGCCGCACTGATGAGGTCATCGGGCATGGCTCTAAAAAATTGCAAGAACAGGAAAATGCCGAAGACAGAGATGAAGAAAGGAGCGCTAAGTGCAAAATAGCTGTTAAGCACACCAGCCGAGTTAAAGCCGACGTAAAAAGGTAGTGCCGTTGCATGAATAGGGACAAGCAAACCCAATATGACGAGCATCATCATTGTGCGCTGGCCGCGAAACTTGAGCTTAGCCATGGCATATGCACAAGGGATTGCGACTGCGACCTGAATGACCAGAATGATTGCACACACGAGTACGCCGTTAAACAGCAGTAATCCCATCGGCACCCGGCTGAATGCTTTACCGAGATTTTCCCATAAAGCCCATTGTTGCGGGATAAGTGACAGGGAAGATGAAAAAATATCCTGTTGTGTTTTAGCAGCGGTTGAAAGCATGAAAATATATGGTGCGATAAAGATCAATGCACCGAAAGATAGAATACCCAAACGAATGGAACGGGCGAGTGACATTGTTGGCTCCTCAATAATGGGTACGGCGGTCCAGCACGCGGAACTGAAACAGCATCAGGACAATGAGTACGGCGAGGAAGATGACAGTCATTGCCGAAGCGTAGCCCACGCTCAGGAAAACGAAGCCTTCCTGATAAATAGTCCAGAGCAGTACTTCTGATGCTTTATTCGGACCACCTTCAGTGAGGGTTTTGACCGTCTCAAAAACCTTGACAGAATTGATGATGCTAATGGTGGTAACAAACAAAGTTGTGGGACCGAGGAGCGGCCATGTGACAAGACGAAAACGTTCCCAACTGCTTTTCACACCATCGACTTCTGCGGCTGAATAGAGTTCACGAGGAATGGCGGTGAGGCCGGCCAGAAATAGCACCATGTTAAATCCGACACTCTGCCAGACACCAATCATAGCAAGGCTGAGAAGGACGGTGTCACTGGATCCAAGCCAGTTTGGGCCTGTGATGCCAATCATCGCTAGTAGTGTATTGACCGGACCAAGGGTCGGATGCAGCAAATATTGCCACACCGTCGCCATAGCGACGAGCAGGGAGGCTACAGGCAGGAAGTAGACCGTGCGGAAGAAGGACTTACCGCGTATTTCGCTTTCGATCAGCAGAGCAACGCCCAGCCCAAGAAATACAGAGGCAGGTGCTACAATTGCAGTATAAATTGCCGTGTTCTTGAGTGAAATCAGGAAGGTGCGGTCATTGAAAAGTTCAATGTAATTGTCGATGCCAATAAACTCAAAGCCGTCATAACCAAGCTCAAAATTTGTCAGGCTCCAAAACATTACTGTTAGGGTGGGCAGCAGGATGAGCAAAACCGTTAGCACAATCGCAGGCGCGGCAAGTTTCCACGCAAGGCGTTCCTCACGGCGGTTCGCTTCTTCTGTTGCAGTGCGTATACGTGGTGCACTGACCGGATTGATCACAGCATCAGACATAGGCAGACACCTTGTGTGGAGTTGCCGATTGAATGATTATATCGGTAGGCTGACGCATACGCTGACCGTCTTTGTCGAAAATATAGGCTTGATCCGCATGGAAATGTAGACTGACTGGCAGCCCCGGAACGATGTCGCGTGCAAGAGAGGGTTCGAATTTAGCTGTTAGTTCATCTGCAGCTCCAGGGGCCGTGAGATAAACCAAGACTTCCGAACCTAGAAACTCAAGGCGTGAGACGGTGGCGATGAGGCCAGTTTTGTCATGCGGAACAAGGCGGAAATATTCAGGACGGATACCGATGCGAATATTGGTGCCTGCATGAGCGGCGATGCCATGAAGGATCGGACGGCCGGCAAAGTGTACGAGACCTTGGTCGCTGACCATGGCATCAAGGATATTGATGCGTGGTGTACCAATAAATTGCGCTACTTCGATATGGCATGGATCATTATAGATCACCGACGGGCTGTCGATTTGCAAGATCTTTCCGCCCATCATCACCGCAACACGATCTGCCATGCTTAGCGCTTCAGCCTGATCGTGGGTGACGTAGATTGTTGGTACTCCCGCACGACGATGAAGTTCCACAATCTCGGCGCGTGTGTGGACACGCAGATTAGCATCGAGATTGGAAAGTGGTTCGTCCATTAGAAACGCGCCGGGCTGGCGCACAAGTGCGCGGGCAAGTGCGACGCGCTGGCGTTGACCGCCAGACATCTGCCCCGGTTTTCGATCAAGCAGATGATCAATTTTGAGGCTGGTTGCTGTTTGCACGACTTGTCTTTGAATGGCTGCGCGTTTGGCTTTTTGTCCACTTAGAAAACGGTTAAGCAATGGCATGCGTTCAGCTGCAGTCAGGTCGCGCATGGCAAGCGGTACAGCGATATTCTGCGCTGTGGTCAAATGCGGATAAAGCGCATAAGATTGGAAAACCATCGCCATATTCCGGTCGGCAGGGTGGGCCGAAGTAATGTCGCGGTCATCAATGGAAATCGCACCTGTATCTGCATGGTCGAGACCTGCAAGTATGCGCAACAAGGTGCTTTTGCCGCAGCCGGAAGGGCCGACGAGAGCAATAAACTCACCTTCTTCAACATCAATAGAAATGCCTTTAAGAATGTGATTATTACCGTAGGACTTACTGATATCGTGAAGGGTCAGCGCGCTCATGCCGACACCTCGTGCCTTGTTGGTGCGCCATCGCCCGTATGGCTGGGATAGACTTCGTGAATCACATCATCAATGACATATGGCGTTAGTTCGTTGAGCCGGACGATTTCGCTTTGCACTGTTTCCCCAAGGTTATGAATGGCAGCCCCGAGTATACGTTCACCGGGAAGATCACGCTCCATAGGACCTACAATGAAGGCGGCCGCTGGTGCCCAGACATAGCTGGTGCCAAAAGCTTCACCCATCCATGCGCGATGCAAGTGGCCGCTGGCATGCAGCTTCACATTATAGGTCTTGAAAAGCTCAAAAAGGCGTTGGCGAGGGACTGGGGGTACACCCCAATATCCGGTGTCACCCTCATCAGTTTCATCGACGAAAAGTGGCTTATGTGCGAAAACGGCGATAGGTCTACCTTGGGCAGCTTTAAGCGTCGCTTCAAGCCAGCGGAACTGTTCGTACTCTTCCGAACTCTCTGCGCCTATGATCAGGCTATTGAGCCCGATAATAAGCCAGTCACCTAAATTCTCTGCCCAATAATCCGGTCCAATATGTTTATGCCAACGTGCCATACGTTCGGCATTTACTGGTTGACGTGTATCAGGCAGATGGCCGACATCATGATTACCTGGTACGCTGAGGACAGGGCAGGGCAGTTGGCGGTGAAGCTCGGCGGAGAATGAAAGATCGGCATCCATATCTGCACCATCAACCGTCAGATCGCCTGTATGGACAATCAAGTCAGGCTTTTGGTCCTCTATCCAACGCAGCAATGGCTCCCAATTACTATTAAAATGGGACTTATCCGGGCTCAGATGCGTGTCGGTAATTTGAATGATCCGCACGGGATTTTCCTTGACGTTATTATTTGCGACAAGGGCCCATTCAATTTTTTAGGCCCATAATGTTGAGCCGCTTTTATGTTCGATATGTGTAAGTATTATTGTTTGGACGTAACAGTTCGGTGACAATATAGCTTTATGATATCGTCAGGAAACGTTGTTGTGCTGAATTGATTTGGAGATACAAAATTCGTCTGGGATGCTAGTCTTGTATTCTGGTCTAAAGCTTATTTTATGCGAGTTTTGACTGGAACTTCCTTAAAAAAAATCGCGCTGCATGTTAAGCACTGCAAATATTTTCTTTAGCCATCGCTTCTCATCTTCTAGTGACTTGGCATGGTCAATCATTGATGTGTCTGAATAGATGGAGTGGTTGCCGCCCTACCCAAGCGACAATTTTTGTTTGAAGATTGTTGCGTTCAATCTACTCGATGGGAAGGATGGCAGACATGACCACAGATACAATGATCGGGATCGATCTGGCCAAAAGCGTTTTCCAAGTGCACGGAGCCTCGATGACGGGGCAGGT
>NZ_JACIIU010000019.1 GCF_014205685.1 Paenochrobactrum gallinarii | reverse complement strand
CATGATGATCCCCTGTCGTTCCAGCATGACGTGAATACGCCGATAACCGAAGCGCCGTCGTTCGGAGGCCACTTGTTTCATTGCTTCACGAATATACGCATCATCAGGACGCTTACGACGATAGCGCACACTTGATCGATCAATACATAAAACGGCACACGCCCGACGCTGGCTCACGGCATACACTTGGCAGACGTGAACAACTGCGTCTCGCCTGGCATCGGGCGTTACCATTTTTTTGCAGCGACATCTTTCAAAATAGCATTGTCAAGCATCGTCTCAGCCAACAGCTTTTTTAGCTTGGCATTTTCTTCTTCCAATGCTTTCAGTTTACGCGCATCGGAAACCTCCAGGCCACCAAACTTGGCTTTATATTTGTAAAAACTAGCGCTGCTAATCCCATATTTGCGGCATACTTGTGCAGTGGGCGTTCCCGCTTCCTGCTCTTTAATCATCCCAATTATCTGTTCATCTGAAAACCGTGAGCGTTTCATTGTCCATCTCCTACCAAGGATTGGACTCTACCAAAATCTGGAGGAGTTTGCGGGGCTCACGTCACATGGTGCAAACATTTAGCACTGACGCACAGGATGTTTTATCGTGCCTTTTAACATTGAGTGGCTGGCAACAGTTTATGGCACAGGCCAAATCAGAAGGGACGGCTGAGCATTTTTATCTCTGGCCTAATCTCAAAATCATCCTGAAACATCCACATATAGCCTTAGAAACCTATTTGAGCGTACAGCAGTCTGACGGGAAAATTACTATAGCAGAGGCTAATCGCATAATGAAAAAGATTTTGAAAATGCAACCAAAGGACGCCTAGTAGCCCATGTCCATTTCTCTATGTCTCTCTTAAGTATCTTTAATAACTTATCTATATAACCAGGGGGACAGAGAAACGGACATGTAGATAAGGCTCGAATGTCGCTACGCTCCATTCTCACTCACGGGAATGGACAATGAAACTCAAGAACGGCAAAAATAGGGATACTAGGAATAAACGCGCACGTGAGACCAATTTAAACATCAATTATGAGCCAATGATTTTTTCGTACTTTGATTGCGGGCTAGCACAGCCTTTCTAACCAACTTGATTGCGTATCACCAACTGTACCAGCCATCGCCACCATTGGTGACGGGATCACATTTTCATGCTCTGAAGACACATGAGTGTCGAACCGTTCCCCCCTTAATAATTATCGTCAAAATGACGCTGGGCGGAAAAAGCATGAAGGGTGTAAATCAATGTCAAAATCTAATGAAATTAAAGTCATGGCAAAACCTCAGGGGCGTATTCAACGATCAGTGTTGGAAGCGCTACAGCAACATCCAAGCCTGACTACAACTCAGCTGGCGCAAATCGCCTATGGCCGTGATGGTGAGTTTGAAAACCATGACATTATCCGTGCTATCAACGGCCTCATTAAACGCGGCTTCAATTTCATCAAGGTTCGTAAAGGGCTGGTGAACCGCTCTGGTTACGTTTATTTGTGGTCACTGAATTAAACTGTATTGATGGCGTCATATGCCATGTCTCATGCTTTTGGCGGGACACGGCGGCGGACAAGGCAGTTCATGCTGAACACGTGGCAAATATCATTTTAAGCTGACCTGCCTTTTTTCATCCGAAATTGCATAAATCATTGGCTTTAGACCGCTCCAAGTTAACGTTTTCCATGAGGTAATAATCAAGGAAAAGCGTTGATGACAAAATATGTAAATGACCCCCATGCAGCAGAAGCTGGGGTTTATAGCGATAGCGCATGGGATGTGGTAAGCAATCTTGACCCGTGGGTCGCTTCCAGCCTGCTTCAAAAAGCTATTCGGCGGGGTGACGTGGCATTGGCCGTTGCCGCAGGTTTACGCCTGCATCAATTGCGTGGAGCAGCGATCTGGTCGCGTTTACTGCTCATCACCATTGAGGATATCGGTATAGCCTCCCCCGATGCGCTGTCATTGGTGGTTAAAACTGCCAAATTGAGTCGTGGAGCGCCGAACGGTGATTTTATCGGGGCACTGGCCAATATAATCGAAACGCTTGCCCTTGCGCCTAAATGTCGATGTTCTGATTATCTGGTTTGTGCTGCTCGTTATCACCCCGCATATGAGGATGAACTCTGTATGGTCGGGAAACATACGGTAGACCAGCGGATAGCAATGGCGGTCGATAGTTCACTACCGATCCTTACCCGTGCAATTGCAGCATGGTATGCCTCAGGTTTGAACTGGTCAGGCGAAAGCAGGGTTGGTAAAGGTGATTTACCACAGTTGATGGCAGCCTTTGCCAATGCAGGTGTGCCGGATAAATTCCTGTCAGATGTAGCCTATGCTTGTGGGCGAACCCGCCATCCAATCGCAATCATGCTTCCAGTATTATGGGCAGCAGCACATTCATCTGAGAATTCGGTTTGGCCTTATACGACTGATGTAGCTCTACCCGTTTCACCTGCAATCCGTGGTGTACCTGCCTATGCTTATGACAAGCACACTTATGCCGGTAAAGCAGCTATTGGGCGGTTTGCATTACAGAATGATCAAGTGGCTGAGGTTCTGAGCAAATGGGTTGCTGACTTCCGTGCGGCTGATGCAGCAGCGATGGCAGCTTTCTATGTTGATGCCATTCCCGTGCGACCGCAATTTTTATGGCAAGGTTCAGCTGATCTTGAGCGTCTTGGCCGTGAAGCTGACTTTTTCAAGATTGGGTTTCCAATTGACGGGATTGAAGAACTTGTTGAGGCGGTTAGCCACAATCTCGGTCAGTTAAATGCTCTTCGTGCTCGGCGCTTGTTGGCTAAAACCGATAAGGGGGCAAAATAACATGCATGACAGTGGACAAAATTCGAATAAATATGATTGGGGTCTAACGGCCTCTCATTTTCCAGCTCTGCCAAGCGGGGTTCAGGATTTTCTCTCACTTTCCCTATCGGAAAGCACTAAACGAAGCTACAGGGCAGATTTAGCCCATTTTGAAGCCGCTGGACGCATTCTCCCTGCATCGCCGTCGGACATAGCATCTTATATTGCCGAAATGGCTGGTCATTATGCAGTGGCCACTATCGAACGAAGACTGGCATCTCTAGCGAAAGCACATCGTACCCGTGGTTATGATGATCCTTGTAAGGCTGAATTGGTAAAATCCACGTTGCGCGGCATTCGTCGTTCATTGGGGACGCAACAAAGACAGGCTGCTGCAATCCTGCGTGATGATCTCTTTGCCATGCTCGATAAGCTGGGTGATCACCGCCCTAAAGATATCCGAGACCGTGCTTTACTGCTGTTAGGCTTTGCAACAGCTATGCGTCGCTCAGAGCTGGCATCCCTTGATATTGATGACATTGAGTTTATTCCCAAAGGCATGCTGGTAATCTTACGCCGATCTAAAACGGATCAAGAAGGCCAAGGACGCAAAATTGCTGTACCGCTTGGCAGAACAAGGCATTGCCCTGTCACGGCTCTGAAAACGTGGCTGGATATGCTGGAACGGCCATCCGGTGCCATTTTCGTCTGCATCAATAAACACGGACACATATTGCAACGACGCATATCCGGTGAAGCTGTAAGCCTTGTCGTTAAAACACGGATAGCAAATGCGGGATATGATCCAAAACCATTTTCCGGTCATTCATTGCGTGCCGGCTTTGCAACATCCGCAGCACAGGCAGGTGCTTCTACATACAAGATCAGACAAACCACAGGCCACCGTACCGAAAGCAGCCTGTCACGCTATATCCGTGATACCGACCTTTTTACCGATGCTGCAATCACACGGCTTTTATAGCTGGCAATAATAATGCCTTTTGGCGGCTAACAAGGGGCAACTAATTTTTAAGCGCTTGAGACTCTCGTTGCAAAGTTCCAGATTATGAGTACACCTCAGTTATTGATATCTGTGCTGGCTGTCCTTTAACAGATCAATGATCGCAATGAATTGCTTTGATCATTACAGCATAAACGGGGAATTAAGTTGAATAGCCGTATTACTCAAGACACCATCAATAAGGCAGCATGGGCTGCATGTGACACATTCAGGGGCACCGTAGACGCTTCCATCTACAAAGATTACGTGCTTACTATGCTGTTTCTGAAATACATCTCAGATGTGTGGAAGGATCATTATGCAGCCTATGTTGAACAGCACGGCGATCACCCTGAATTGATCGAAGCGATGATGGCACAGGAGCAATTCGTTCTTCCCCCAAAAAAAAGCTTCGACGCCCTATATAGCGACCGACACAAGCCCGGAAACGGTGAGCGCATCGACAAGGCCCTCCATGCCATTGAAGAAGCCAACGGTGATAAGCTTCGGGATGTCTTTCAGGACATTTCTTTTAACGCCAACAGGCTTGGCGATGAAGAGCAGAAAAATGATATTCTGCGTCTCCTGCTTGAAGACTTTGCAAAGCCAGAATTGGATCTTCGTCCGAGTCGCGTAGGCAACCTCGATATTATCGGTGGGGCTTATGAATTTCTGATTTCCAAGTTTGCGGCATCTGCGGGAAAAAAAGCAGGTGAATTTTATACACCGGCAGAAGTGTCGTCGCTTCTCGCTCGTCTGGTTGAGCCACAAGAAGGCGATGATATTTGCGATCCTACATGCGGATCAGGTTCTTTGCTGCTCAAATGTGCCGGTGAGGTCCGCAATAATACCAACGGCAAGGCCCATTATGCGCTGTTCGGACAAGAGGCCATTGGGTCCACTTGGGCGCTCGCTAAAATGAACATGTTCCTACATGGTGAAGCAAACCATCAAATCGAATGGGGCGACACCATTGGCAACCCGAAACTGAGAACGGGCGATGATACCCTTCGTCATTTCGATGTGGTCGTTGCCAATCCGCCATTCAGCCTTGATAAATGGGGCTCAGAGAAAGCTGAAAAAGATCCCTTTGGTCGCTTCCGGCGTGGTATTCCGCCAAGGACCAAGGGCGATTATGCCTTCATTCTGCACATGATTGAGACGTTGAAGCCTAAAACCGGACGCATGGCTGTTGTAGTACCACACGGCGTTCTGTTCAGAGGGGCGAGCGAAGGCAGGATTAGGCAGAAGCTGATTGAAGAGAACCTACTTGATGCCGTGATTGGTCTGCCAGAAAAGCTTTTCTTTGGCACAGGCATTCCCGCTGCAATCCTTGTCTTCCGAAAGAAAAAAACTGACACGGATGTCCTCTTCATTGATGCAAGCCGTGATTATATGGAAGGCACGAACCAGAACCGTCTGGGTGATGAGCAGCTTGACCGCATCTTTGCGGCCTTCGATGACCGCAAGACTATCGAAAAATATGCTTACCTTGCGTCCCGTGAAGATATTGCGGCCAATGACTTCAATCTGAATATTCCACGTTATGTCGACACCTTTGAAGAAGAAGAAGAAATTGATCTTATGGCTGTGGTAGCCGAACGTGAAACACTGAAAGCGGAAATGGATGAGCTTGAAGCGAAGATGGCAGGGTATTTGAAGGAGCTTGGTTATGGTTCCTGAGGGGTGGAAAAAACGACGACTGAGCGATGTTGCGACTTTTCGGAATGGATTAAATTTCTTGAAGGATAGCGGTGGACAGAAAGTAAGAGTGGTAGGAATTCCTCACTTTTGGCGATGCCATAGCATGACATCGTTCGGCGCCATTGAGCCAATAGCTGTCGGCCGACTCGGCGAGGACGACTTCTTGCGTTCAGGCGACTTATTGTTTGTCCGTTCCAATGGGAACAAAGACCTCATTGGTCGTTGCATGTATTTTCCATTAGTGGAGGAGCCTGTGTCTTTCTCGGGCTTCACTATTAGAGGGAGATTTAATGGCGACGCTGCCCTTCCAGAGTATGTTGCCTCGTTAATGAGGACGCGTCCGGTCACAGATCAAATCAGCCGTGGCGGGGGCGGTACTAACATTTCCAACCTCAGTCAAGCGATCCTTTCATCAATTATCGTCTGTTTACCCCCCCTTCCCGAACAAAAGAAGATCGCGGAAATCCTTTCGACATGGGACAAGGCTATCGAAACGACGGAAAAACTGCTTGCCAATGCGGAGGCACAGAAGCGCGCTCTGATGCAGCAATTGTTGACCGGAAAGAGGCGCTTGAAGGGGTTCGAGGGGAGTGAGTGGCACCAACAAACGTTAGGTAATCTCGGGGAAACTTATGGTGGATTGACAGGGAAATCTAAAGAAGATTTCGGTAGTGGGGCACCCTATATCACTTATATGATGGTTTTTGGTAATTCTGCGATTGATTTAAACAAAGTCGAGCACGTCCAAATCAATGTTAATGAACGTCAGCATCGAGTACTGAAAAACGATATTTTTTTCACAACTTCGTCGGAAACTCCCGATGAGGTCGGTATGTCTAGCATTTTGCTAGATGAACCAAACGAATGCTATCTTAACAGTTTCTGTTTTGGATACCGATTACACAACTATGATGCCCTCATTCCAGCATTTGCAAGGCATATATTTCGCGGCTCAGTTTTCCGCAAAGACATAAGAAAACTTGCTCAGGGTGCAACGCGATATAACCTTTCCAAACGAGAATTGATGAAACTGAAAATTCAGTTACCTTCACTTCAAGAACAGAAACAAATTTCTGATATTTTGGATACGGCAAACGATCAAATCGGAGGCCTGAATAAGCACTTAGCTCAAATAAAAAAGCAAAAAAACGCCCTCGTGCAGCAACTTCTCACAGGCAAACGAAGGGTCACTGTATGAGCCACACCGAGCGACCTAGAACTGACGAAGAAAGCCAAGCAAAAATCCCGGCTCTTGCGCTGCTGGTGAAACTGGGCTGGGAATATGTTTCTCAGAACAAGTGCTTGATTGAACGTGGAAGCGAACACGCTGTTCTAATGACCGGTACACTGAAGCAATGGCTATCGGCTTATCGCTTCACATATCGCGGAAATGAATACCCTCTTTCGTCAGGCGCAATTGCTAATGTTATTAAGGCGATCAGCGATACAGGCCTCACCGAAGGCCTATTGGCTGCCAATGAACGCGTAACCAAACATTTGACGCTTGGTATCACCATCAGTGAATTCATGCCTGATGGTCACAAGCACTCCGTCACAGTCCCAGTGATCGACTTTGAGACACCTGAACGCAACCTTTTACACGTCACAGAAGAGCTTTCCGTCGAACGCGAAGGAATGCATGGGCATTTTCGTCCTGACATCGTCCTTTATGTGAATGGCATCCCTCTTTGCATCATTGAAGGCAAACGGCCCATAGGCACTAACCCTGACAAGAATATGTTGAAGGAAGGCATTTCACAGCATCTACGCAATCAGAAAGTAGATGGCATAAGACCGCTCTACGCCTACGCACAGCTTCTGCTATCAATTTCCGGCACTGAAGCGCGTTACGGCACCATCGACACGCCCTTGAAGTTCTATGCTGCTTGGCGCGAAGAGGAGTTCACTGCCGATCAACTGAATGCACTCGTGAACAAGCCCCTGAATGCTTCACAGCTTAGCGCCTTGTTTGCAGATCGCTCAGCCGCGTCACGCCGATACTTTGATGCGCTGTGGTCCTCAGGCATTGTTGCAACTGAGCAAGATACGGCAATTACAGGACTATTGACCCCAGTCCGTTTCCTAGAATTCATACGATACTTCATTATATTTGACCGCAAAGCCGGGAAGATTGCGGCGCGTTATCAACAAGTTTCAGGCGTCAAATCGATGCTCACTAGAGTTAGCGAACGCTCGCTTGAAGGTGCGCGTGAAGGTGGTGTTATATGGCACACCACCGGATCAGGAAAATCCTACACCATGGTATTTTTTCTGAAAGCCTTGCTTATCGATGATGAGCTTTCACGCTGCCGCTTGATTGTCGTGACTGATCGTGTTGATCTTGAACGCCAGCTTGCAGGAACATTCATATCAGGTGGCGCATTCGGCTCTGCTGTTGCTACCAAAAAGGAAAGCGCTAACGCGAAAGCGGAAACTGGACGCGATCTTGCTAAGCGTATCGGTACTGGAACTGAGCGTATAACCTTCACGCTGCTGCAAAAGTTCAACAGTGCTACGCGCTATGATGAATGTCATAATGAGTCCTCAGATATTATCGTTCTCATTGATGAAGGCCATAGAAGTCAGGGCGGTGAGAACCATGAAAGAATGCGTAAGGCGCTGCCCAATGCAGCCTTTATTGCGTTCACAGGAACGCCGCTACTGAAGGACGATAAAACACGCAATAAGTTTGGCCCGATCCTTCATGCATATACAATGCAACGCGCCGTAGAGGACGGAACGGTAACACCGCTCCTCTATGAAGAGCGTAAGCCAATGGTTGATATTAATGATGACGCAATTGACAATTGGTTTGATAAACGCACGACTGGCCTAACAGATGAGCAGAAAGCAGACCTGAAGAAAAAGTTTGCAACGCGTGGCAGCATTTATGGCGCGCATAACCGTATTGAACTCATTGCCTTAGATATTGCAGAGGATTTTTCCCGCAATTGGAAAAGGTTGGGGCTCAAAGCCCAGTTGGCTACAGACAGTAAGCGTTCGGCGATCCGCTATAAAGAGGCTCTTGACACAACAGGGCTTGTGACTAGTGCAGTAATCATTTCTGCCCCGGATACCCGTGAAGGCCACGAAGACACGTCTGAAGCCAAGACCCCTGAGGTTCAAAAGTGGTGGGCCGCAAATGTCGGCTCTGATCCAGAAGGATACGAAAAACGCACAATCGAAGACTTTGGAACAGACGGGAGCCCCGACATCTTAATCGTCGTTGACAAGCTGTTAACAGGTTTTGATGAGCCACGTAACGCTGTCCTCTATATCGATAAGTATTTACGTGAGCACAATCTCTTACAAGCAATTGCCCGTGTTAATCGACTGCATGAGCAGAAGCCATATGGCTTACTCATTGATTACCGGGGTATTCTAAAAGAACTTGACACATCCCTGACAGCCTATCAGGATCTTGCTGAGCGCACTCAGGGTGGCTTTGATGTTGATGATATTAATGGCATCTATGCCAGTATGTCGACTGAATATAAGCGCCTGCCTGCTCTTCATGATGCAGTCTGGGCAATCTTTTCAGTCGTGAAGAATAAAAGAGACCGCGAGCAACTCCGCCGTGTTCTAGTTCCCGACACCAAGCTTGGTGAAGATGGAGCAAGTTTTGATCAGAACCAGAAAATTCGTGAAGATTTTTATGCAGCCCTGACCGACTTCGGAATGTGCTTGAAGCTGGCATTATCATCGCGATCGTTCTTTGAGGACGCTTCATTTGATGAGGCTACGATAGCGCAATACAAGTCAGATTTGAAGTTCTTCACTGAGTTACGGATACAGGCAAAGCAGGACGCACAAGAAACAGTCGATTTCTCAGCCTATGAGAAGCAAATCAGAGATCTTGTGGACCGGCAGGTTATCGGTGTGAATATTGAAGAGTCAGAAGGGTTAATTGACCTTAGCAATCCTTCTGGGGAGAAAACGCTAAATGATCCGACTTCTTGGAGCGATGATAAGGCACGTGCTGAAACAGACGTGATTAAAACACGACTCACCAAAACCATTGAACAAGACTTTGCTGAAGACCCTTATGCACAAACAGTTTTCTCTGCCTTGCTCAGAAAAGCGATATTGGAAGCGGAAGCCCTATTCGACAACCCGCACAAACAGTTTGTTGTCTTCAAAGATCTAGAAGAGCAAACCAAAGCTCGCGCAAATCCAAACGTCCCGGAGCGCTTTGGCGATAATCGTCATGCCACGGCTTATTTCGGCCTGTTTCCATTGGTACTCGGAGAAACGGTTGTTCCGGATCGCGGTGAGGACTGGCTCGTCGCAGAAGCCTTTCATATAGACACAGTCGTCAAGAATGCTGTTTCCAAGCACTCGATCAACCCGATGAACGTTGAAGCAGAGATAAGGCGCGAATTGCTGCCACGCTATTTCAACGAGCTGAATGGTTTGGATAAATCTAACAGGCTCATTGATAGCGTGATTGAAATTGTTCGACTTGGGGTCAGCCGTGGCTCATTCTGAGCATTTTCTTCGCTACGGCGAAGTTGTCATACCCTACAAGATTAAGCCCTCAGCAGGACGCAGTGAGAGCGTACGCATCCACGTCCATCCCGATGGGATTGTAGAAGTTGAAGTGCCAGAAAGCGCGAGCCAAGCAGATATATCAAAAGCTGTCCAGAAACGCGCTCGGTGGATTTATGATAATGTGCACGATGCAAAGAAGCGCTTTGAGCATGTTCTGAAACGCGAATATGTCAGCGGAGAACAAATCCTCTATCTTGGCAGGCGGTACAGCCTAAAAGTCCGTCAAGTGCCGCGTGAAGAACGGTCAGTGAAGCTAAAAGGCGCGCTTTTAGAAGTCGCTCATAATCATGTTTCAACAGCCGCAATAAGAGCCCGTGTCCGCGCATGGTACAGAATGAAGGCGCAGAATTACTTTGCGCAACGCATCACTGTCATCGCCAGCCGATTGCCATGGCCTCAGGAAGTTCCATCATTTCAGTTAAAGGAAATGAAAACACGTTGGGGCACCTGTGCAGCTGGAGGGTTGATCACCCTCAATCCTTTTCTTGTCCGAGCATCCCGTGAAAGCATTGATTATGTGATAACACATGAGCTTTGCCATCTGCGCGAGCACAATCACAGCCCTGATTTTTTTCACTTGTTGAGCCGCTCAATGCCACAATGGGAGGCGGTTAAGCGATCCCTTGATGAAAAAGCCGAGATTATTTTGAACGATTGAGTCCTGAATTTTCAATGATAGCGTGTATCATAAGAATATTCTGACTTTCTCAACTTGGACACCTAACTATTATCAAGACCTATGAAGACTCTTTCATTGAGGCTTATAGCTGAGCAGAAATGACCATCAACTTTGGATTTATTTGTTAGTTTGAGTAAAAGAATTAAAAATATCATCAATGAAAGTTGCAACAACTTGTGATGTGGACATCTCACTACGTGTAACAACCTGAAAAGGAATTAATTTATCTAAATCCGGATGGGCTAATGAGCGCAGCTCACCTCTCTCCACCCATCTTTCAGCATAGTGATCTGCTAGATAACCAATGTAGTTTCCACTTAAAATGAGAATAGCCTGTGCTTCCATGTTGGAAACGACAGCGCGTGGATGAATATCACGCAAATGAGAAAGTTCCATTTGATTAAGGTAAGCGCGTGTCACCAAATTGGCATCCTTGATAATGGTCGGTGTAATATCTTCAGGCGGGACATTGAATAAAGGGCTATGAGCACTACAATAAAGAGTGTTTTTCTCATCATACAATTTTCGATAGAGTAATGTGTTGAAATTACTGGTGAAATTACCGATTGCCAAGTGAATGGAACCATTAAGCAGTTCCTTTTCGAGCATGTCAGGTGTGCCGATGTGAATATTGGGAGAAACATCATGCACACGCTGATTGAAACGTTCCATCGCATTTCGAATGGAAAACTGCTCATCAGTTACCATGTTGCTTGCCAAACCAAGCCTTAAGGCTCCAGTTAAGCGGTGACGCAATTCACCCATAGCAATTTCAAAATGCTCCACCGAGTGCAGTAAACGTTTGAGCTCTTCATAAACACGTTCACCTTTTTCAGTGAGTTGAAATCCGGATTTACCTCTTTTACATAAGTCAAATCCTAGCCGCTGTTCGAGCGCTTTGATATGGGCGCTGACTGATGGCTGACTTATGTTTAAGGCGATTTGAGCACCAGTAAACCCGCTATTTTCAACTACAGCTCGAAAAATACGGCATGACTTCAGGTCTGCATCAGAAAACCGCAATAGGCCTCTCCTTCCGATCTCATGTAAAACGATACATTAGCAATAATAATATATGAATGTTAAAATTAATATATATCAAATGTGAAATTTAGTCTAAGTACCAATATTCATATCCACTTAGAGCATACCAAATGCCGTTGGATAGGATCTTTGGGAGGAAAAATGAAAAAATATTTTCGTAATGGCTTGTGGATAAGCCGCACTATTTTGGCATGTTCAGCTTTTCTCGTTTTATGCCAAACCCCTGTTCAAGCAGAGGATGATCTTTTAGCTAAGATTAATAAGCGCGGTGAATTTATCGTCGGAACAGAAGCTCGTTATGCGCCTTTTGAATTTGTTGAAAACGGTAAAATTGTCGGTTATTCTGCGGATGTCATTGAAAAAGTGATGGAAGCCTTCCCTAATGTCAGATTAAACCGGCTTGATTTGCCTTTCCAAGGTATTCTGCCCGGCTTGCAAGCCAAGAAGTTTGATTATGTCGTAACTTCAATCGTCGCTGATAAATCACGGTTTGAAAAATTTGCGCTTAGCATTCCGATTGCTGATGCAACCGTATCAATCATCAAGCGTAAATCAGATACGAGCATCAACAAGCCAGAAGATTTGGGTGGGAAAACTATCGGAACACAGGCAGGTTCCGTTCCTTTGGGCGATGTAAATCTTTTTGCTGAAAAGCTTAAAGAACAAGGGATCCCAATTAAGCAGGTTAAAACCTATGTTGGTTTTGAAGAGGCCTATGCTGATCTGATTGCTGGCCGTATTGATGCCGTCGCAAATACATTGCCTGCTTTATTTATGGCCACACAAAAAAGACCCGATGATTTTGAAATCGTAATGCCAGCTTTCGGGCCTGTGCGCTATATCACTTGGGCTGGTCGTAAAGATGAAGATAGTGTTACTTTGATTGCTAAAATCAACGCTCGCCTGCAAGAGCTGAACAAAGATGGCACCTTGAATGAGCTTCAAGAAAAATGGTTGGGTGGTTCCGCTGAGCTACCATTAGAATTACCTGCGCCACAATAAGATATACCTCTCATTCAAATTGAAATGATTGTTCCGGGGCTGCCCGGAACATGTTTCACAGCGCTTATCGCGCAGTGCGCATTTATCATGTTATCCGAGGAGGAAGCAGTGTTAACGGCTATCGACATTGTGTGGTCTTACAAGGATGCGCTTTTGATGGGAACGGCAATGTCCGTATTCGTATCAGGCATCTCGATTTTAATGGGTATGCCTCTTGGTTTACTGCTGGCGTTTTCTTTAACGTCGCGTAATATTTTCTTACGCTCATTCGCCGTGATTTATCGTAGTTTTTGGCGTGGAACTCCAATTTTAGTTCAACTGTTGCTGGTCTTTTATTTATTGCCGGCAGTCGGCATTGACTTGTCACCTATTACAGCTGCGATATTAGCTTTAACATTGAATACAGCAGCCTTTCAGGGGGAAATTTTTCGCGGAGGTTTGAAAGGTGTAGGGCGAGGTCAGTTAGAAGCAGCGCAAATGCTAGGCTTGCGTATGCCCACTATTCGTAGACGCATCGTCATTCCTCAGCTTTTCCGGTTGGTAACTCCGGCGATTACCAATGAATCGATCAGTATCCTCAAAAACTCATCCATTATTTCTGTGATCTCCGTGACGGAGTTGTTGCGAACCGGACAACAAATTGTCTCATCCACCTATCGACCACTTGAGGTTTATGTCTTGATCGGGGTGATCTATATCCTCCTCAATCTCCTGATCTCTATTGGCGGTCGATGTGCTGAAGCTCATTTCTCGAAGAGGGCGGCAGTATGAACTTTATCGAATTGTTGATTGAGCATTATGCACTGTTCTTTGAAGGTGCCTGGCTGACGATTTCTGTAACATTGACGGCAACAGTATTGGCCTTGTTCGTCGGCTTGTTAATAGCGCTGATGAGCGAAGTGAAAGCGAAACCGCTAAAATTTTTCTGTCGCATTTATATTGAAATTATGCGCGGGACACCAATTCTGGTCGTACTCTTTCTTTTGTACTATGGCGGGCCATCTTTTGGATTAGTCCTTGACCCCGTGCCCGCAGGAATTCTGGGGCTAGGTTTTTATGGAGCTGCATATTTCGCGGAAATCTTTCGGAGTGGTTTTCAAGCTATTCCGCAAGGGCATATCGAAGCCGGAGAGATGCTCGGATTATCAAAATTCCAAATTAATATGAGAATTCGCCTACCACAAATGCTTCAGATTATTCTGCCTGCAATGTTTGTGCAGATCGTCATGATGTTTAAAGAATCCGCATTGCTATCAATCATTACCGTGAATGAATTGAGCAAAATCGCAACGCAACTGGTTAATGAAACATCTTCAATTGTCGAGCCGTATATCATCATCACCCTCATCTACTGGGCTGTGATTGAAAGCGTAGCCATGCTGGGCAGAGCTTTAGAAAAGAGGTTTGGTTATGGGATCGCTTAATCATATATTGGACGAGCAGAAAATGCCTGCAAATGACGCAGTCATCAGGGTACAGGGACTAACCAAGTCTTTTGGTAGCGTCTCCGTTCTTAAAGGCATTGATCTGAACATCCATCGATCTGAAGTGGTTTGCATTATCGGGCCATCAGGGTCTGGCAAAAGTACTTTTTTGCGTAGCCTGGCTTTTCTTGATCCCTACAACGATGGAGAAGTACGTGTCGAAGGTGAATTGCTCGGCTATCGACTGATCCATGGACAGCGAAAATTACAGACTCCGACAGAGCTTGCACATGCGCGCCGTAATCTTGGAATGGTTTTTCAGCATTTCAATCTTTGGCCGCACATGTCTGCGCAACAAAATGTTGAACTAGCGTTAAAATATACACGTAAAATAGGCGCTAACGCTGCTGCCTCAGAGGCTACAGCCGCCTTAACGAAAGTGGGCTTAGGCGAAAAGCGGCAGCTTTATCCAGCGCAACTCTCCGGTGGCCAACAGCAACGTGTTGCGATAGCGCGAGCTTTGGCCATGAAACCTAAGGTCATGTTGTTTGACGAGCCGACTTCGGCCTTGGATCCTGAGTTGGTTGGCGAAGTGTTAACCGTGATGCAGGATTTAGCAAGAGAAGGGATGACCATGGTCATCGTTACCCATGAAATGGGTTTTGCTGCTAAAATGGCTGATGCGGTTGTCTTCATGGATGCCGGTGTGATCGTCGAAAAAGGCAAGCCGGATGATCTTTTTTCCAAGCCCAAAAGCCCTCGACTACAAGAATTTCTCGATACGTGGCGCTCAAGAGCATTCTAAAACAATTATAAAAAGACAAATTAACGACTGTGAAATGGAAAAAACATGACAAATGAAGCATTTGAAAACCCGCGACTGGTAAAGCTTATTTATGGCGACACGCCAAGTTTTATGGCTACGCAATATTGCCCAGATATGACTGATGTAAAAGCAGATGTAGCAATTGTGGGCATGCCCTATGATGGGATTGCCACATTACGAGGTGGAGCTACACGTTTAGCGCCTTCCTCGGTGCGCAAGTTATCCTTACTCTATGGCTCGTATAATTTTGACTGGGATCTGGAAGTTTTCAATCACATTCATGTTGTTGATGCTGGTGATACGGATATCGTACCGGGTAACAATGTGGAAAGTTATCAGCGATTACAGGCTAAAATTAGCGGTATTAAAAAATCTGGTGCTATTCCGTTTATGATTGGCGGGGACCATGGTGTTTCCTATCCGGCTGTAAAAGAAGCCGTCTGCGATATCGATTATCAGGCAGGTATGGTGATTTTTGATACGCATTTAGATTTGGCAGAAAGCTACCGCGAAGATCGATTGACGCGCGCTTCACCACTTAAGCGTATTTGTGAATTACCCAATATTGACCCGCGTAAAGTTTGCATTATCGGTGCGCGTGGTCCGCGTAACGTTAAAGAATGGACGCCGATTGCAGAAGAGCTAGGGATCAGACTTTACACAATGTCTGAGGTGAATAAACGAGGCATCCACGCAGTCGCCGAGGAAGCGTTGCTTATCGCATCACCTGACGGTAAAGCGCCATATATCAGCTTCGATATTGATGGTGTTGATCCCGCCTTTGCCCCTGCAACAAATAGTATTGAGCCAGGTGGGCTGACCAGTCTTGAAGCAATCGATGCAGTCCGTATCGTTTGTGAGAATGGATTGTTAGGTTTTGACGTGGTTGAAGTTGCACCAGAGCACGATAATGCTTCACAGATTACATCTGCTCTTGCTGCACGATTGATGGCGGAAGCTTTTGCAACCTTAGCCGCACGTAAAATCGGTTGCGGGCGGAAATGGGAGTATAATGAAGTGAAATAAACTCATCTCTTCAGAAGCAAAGGCAGTTGGTAATATATTGATATTAACGACTGCCTAGACCTATGGAAAAACGGTTGGGTATTATTGCGTATAAACCAGACTCAGGAGTCGTTTTTGGAGTGTTAACCTGATACATCCGTCGTTAAGCAAGACTGATTACTCTGAGCCCCAAGTCTTCTCCAACCTTCAAAAGTATCTAGGGTGTTTACGTTGATTACTTATAAAAAACATACATACTGGTACATAAATATGGTACATATTTAGTTAGCCGCCATGGAGGGCAAAGGCTTAAAGCGTTGTATTTATTGAAGGTGCCGAAACAGGGAACTTCTCCCTCTCTCTCCGCCAGTGATTTTTCACTCTCCCCCACTTTTATTTCAAGCCTTTGATATCAATAGTAATTTTCTGATCTTTTTGCCCAACTGACAGGGCTTTGACCAGATGAAAACACCAAATGTATCGTTGAATGTACAGTCGAATGTATCGCTCAGCCAGCATGGTAATTTCGAATCGACACAACCGGTAAAGCGCTCAAATCTTTCTGTCGGGCGTTATCTCGTTCGCAGCGGCAACATACTGCTCTTCCAAATGCGCCTGCCAAAATCTATGGTGACATCCGGACCAGACATCATCAGAATAAGCTTAGGGGCGCTCGCGTTACGACAAGCGAGAGAAATAGCGGATGAACTGGCCTCAACTGTCAGAGCGTTTGGCCGAGCATGGGAGCGTAGTATGGACGACAAACAAGAAAATACGTCCTTTGAGGGCGAAGAGGGCGATCTTGAATATGATCAGCGCGAACTTACAGCACTGCAAATGAAGACCTTGTTTAAGTCCCTCGCCTACGAAATAAAACATTCCAAATATGTGCCCTCCCCTCTTGAGGAAAAGGGCCAGGAATTCATGCGTAATCTGCTTTCTATACAACGAGAAGTCACAGCTAAAGAAAAGAATGAGCCGCACAATAGCTTGATTGCAGAAAATGCACGGTTGATGGCAGCAACTTTTGGAAAAAAGTGGTTGGAAGAAACAGCTGGCCTGCGGCAGGAAGACTTACAGCAACCAGAGATGATTGATATCGATGAAGGCTTGGCTGAAACATTGAATACAGAGCCTACGCCATCACAACCCCACTTAAAAATAGCGCCTACTCCAGCAGAGCCTGTGATAGCCACCACGCCAATTACCGGAACGAAACCCCTAAAAAATTCAGAGAAAATCCCTGCCTTTAAACAAGACAGGCGGACCGTACAGCGCCCTGCATCCGATAAACCGCTTTTCAGCGATCTTGCCGCCGAATATCTGGCCTTGCGTGAAAGCAAATCCAATACAGCGAATAAAGATATCAATATTGCACGGTTTCGCATTGACCTGTTCATTGATTTGATCGGCGATCACCCTGTCGACACCTATACCGGTACCGATCTGCAAGCCTATGTTGAGTTGATAAAATACTGGCCTGCAAATGCGAAAGATCGTGACGCGAATAAAACGCCACGCGAGATCATTGCCAGTAATCGAGATATGCGCCTGCTCCCACTTGCGCATAAAACACTCGTGCAAGGCTATGTGGCCATTGTCAAAACAGTTATTACTTCAGGCCAGACTAATTATAATTATCCAAACCCCATTGCTAACGTCAAACTAAGCTACCCTGACACTGCACGCCCTTCTGTATCAGCAGAACCTTTGAGCCCTGAAAAGATCAACCAGCTGTTTATTACAGGCGTTGAGTCTGGTTTTCTTGATAATGCAATGTTGCCGCTTTTGGCGCACCTCACGGGCCGTCGCCTTGGTTTGCTGGTACATCTTAAGGGTTCAGATTTCCGTCAGAAATTTAAGGATGTCTGGATCGCTCAAACGAATGGTATTATTCAACTGAACGGCAAATGGCAGCGTAACCCGATTAAGACAGAAGCCAGCACTAGCTTTTATGTTCTGCATAATATTCTCGAAGAAATTGGTTTTATTAAATGGGCTGCGAGCAAAGGAGATGCGTTCCTTTTCTCAGAACTGATGCGTTTAGCAGATCCGAGTAAATCTGCATCGTCCTATATGAACCGCCTCTTCAAGAAAGCTGGTATCAAAGATACGCCGAATGAAGTGTTCCACTCATTACGCAGTGGCTATATTTCAGACATGTCCGAACAGCAAATTGATCGAAGGGAACGAAAGCTACAGGTTGGGCACTCCGTCGGTCAGGAAGAACATGAAAAATACGGCCATAAAACCCTGACAGAGGTTCAGGCTCGTCGTTTCGCAACCCTGCCCATCGCTGAAGAGATCGATTTATCCATTTATCAAAATTTGGATTTCGAAAAGATGGCAAAGAAATCACGTTCACAAAGGCCTAATACTGCGGCTATCCACCTTTCAACCGGGAATTAATCGATGAAATTTTGGGTATTCAGTGACATCCATATTGAGATCAATAGCCGTGTTTCATTCCCCTCGAATCCACCAGAAGTCGATGCTATCCTTATAGCTGGTGACCTTAACTATGCCAGTGAAATACAGGAGAGTGCGAAATTTGTCATCGACCATTACAATCTCCCGGTTATCTTTGTTGCAGGGAACCATGAATTCTACCAACAAACATCAATGCCGCATGCTACCCACGAAATGGAAATGGCAGAGCTTGCGTCACGATCAGAGGACTGGAAGCAACGTTTCTATTTCCTGAACCGCAAAACCATAGTTTTAGGAGACACACGAATAATCGGAGCGACATTATGGACAGACTTCGAACTTGCGACAGAAAACTGGGAAGATGCGATTTGGAGACTTAATAAAACAAATGCAATCAACGACTTCCATGCGATTCAATATGACAAAAACCAAATCTTCCGACCAAATGATATGTTGCAGCTTTTTCAGGCGGACCAAACATATATCAAAGAACAACTGATGGTGCCTTTTGATGGTACGACAGTCGTAATGACCCATCACTTGCCGCATCCATTTTGTGTGGCACCGGAATTCAAAGACGATGAGCACAGTTATTTATTCGCCTGCAGTGAAAAAGCGTTCGAACAGTTACTTCATAGTGAAACTGCTCCCCATCTCTGGGTTCACGGTCACACACATACCGCCATGGACGTTACCGTCGAAAATACGCGAATAGTTTGCAATCCTCATGGATACGATCACGAAAACGGTATAAATGGCTTCGTATGGGACAAAGTCGTCGACACCGATGCCCTCTCTGACAGTCCATTACTGTTAGAAGACACTTGATGTGCAAACCGACCTCCTAGGTCCGCCATTCACACAGACAAAGCGGTCTCATAATGCCTAAAATCTGAATGTCGACCTCAACGTCATGGCAGGCAAGTGACGAAAATCCGATAAAAAATCATCGAAGAAGACCGATCAGAAAGTGGCGTTATACACAATTAGCAAATTGTGTATAACGCCACTTTCTGATCGGTTCTCAAGTTTAGAAATCAACCACATATAAAGTAAAAAACCTTGCTACGAACTCTGTAACTTTGATTCAAAACTCAATATTTTTGTTTCAACGACAAACGGCGTTTATATTTTCAAAAAATCGAATAGCGGTAGCTAATTAAGCACAGTAATGCATAGTAAGCCATCTTAAGGTGTTTACACAGTAATTCAGCGTGTCAGAACCCGATATTGAATTGCACAAAACGCTTTTTAAATTGATCGCACAGCATCTCAATTTAAAATAATTTACGTAAAACTGATTCAAAACACTAAGTTTTCGTTTCAAAACTCTATATCTTTGATTCAAAAGTAAACGCCGTTTACAAATTAATAAAAACACTTGCGCCGGCAGTTTATCGGTCTCACGATATTAATATCAACGTGTGAGATGAACCATGAAACAGCATCATAAAAAATTATTCGTTTAGCAGAACAATGCGAACGCCAACAAGATTATCGGGAACGCATGAAAGCAGAACGCAGGCCTTACCGTGAGGATATGACACTAATGACCTTTTATTCCCTGGTCATGTATTTTTACCGCCGCAATCGAATGGATCGGCTCGATAGGTTTATGACTATTGTTCTTAAACGTTTAGAGCAACAAGGCTTTGATAAAGTCGCCAGCGATGAAGTATTTAACGAACTGGTTGAAAAATATACGATACAAGGCTGGAAGCCTCGTCAGAAATTTCATCTTAATAAACAGTCATGCGATGAGTACAATTAATTAGTGTCACTCTATTTTTGGCGGGTGCCAGTAATTAGATTTTTGGTATCAGTTTTCGTTGCTCCGCAAACGCCGTTTACACTAATTTGATTTATTCCCCACATTACTTCTTAGTAATTTAACAAAAATGTAGAGTTTTGAATCAAAGTTATAGAGCCCGTTTTAATAGCGGGTTCTTGAGCAGACTATTTGCAAAATTTCATTATTTTGCATTCTTCGACATCAAACGTAAGCGCTTAGGCGGCCCCATGTATCTTTTGTCGGGCTGATACGCGATTTTCTACATGAATCATGTGGGGAATCCTATGAGCGACAGTGTGAATCACACCCGAACATTTGAGATATTAACGGCGGGACCGGTAGGAAGCCGTCGCAGACCGCGTGACTGGCCGGATGACGTTGACGCACTGAAAGCAATGGTGCTGGCAATGGCTTGTGAGCAGGCTGCGAAAGAAGCTCAGCTGAAGGCTGTGAAGCAGAGATTGTCCGGCTGGAGGCCGTAGAAAAGAGCGCCAATGAGCGGATTGCGAACCTGACATCCATCATGAAGGTTTTGCAGCGCACCCAATATGGTCGCCGCTCCGAACAGCTGCGCCTTGGTGTTAACGATGAACAGGTCTCATTTGCTTTCGAAGAGGTGGAAACCGGTCTTTCGGCTGTGCAGAGCGAGTTTAAAGATGTGGCTCAGGTCAGATCAAAACGTGCATCACGTCCGCGCAAGGTTTTTGCCGCTCATCTTGAACGCATTGAGGAAATTATCGAGCCGGAGATTCCTGCTGGTTATGAAGGCCTGGAAAAGGTCCTGATCGGCGAGGATCGCTCGGAGCGACTGGATGTTGTGCCGCCGAAGTTCCGGGTTATCGTGACGCGTCGCCCGAAATATGCATTCCGCAACCATGATGGTGTGGTTCAGGCGCTTGCCCCTGCACACATCATCGAAAGTGGTCTGCCGACAGAGCGTTTACTCGCCTATATCGCCGTTTCCAAATATGCTGATGATCTTCCGCTTTATCGTCAGGAAGCAATTTATTTACGCGATGGCGTTACGATCAGCCGGAGTTTGATGGCGCAATGGATGGGGCATCTGGGCTTCGAACTTCAAATATGCGCTGATTATATCCTTGAGCGGATCAAAGAAGGTGAAAGGATCTTCGCTGACGAAACGAGTTTGCCCACCCTGGGCCCAACTCTGGCTCTAGGATCGGGAAAGGCCACCAAGGCATGGCTTTGGGCTTATGCGCGCGATGATCGCCCTTATGGTGGGAGCAAGTCCGCCAATGGTGGCTTACCGCTTCGAAGACAGCCGGGGCGCAGAGTGCGTGGCACGGCATCTTGCTGGCTTTAACGGCATCCTGCAGGTCGATGGATATGCTGGCTATACAAGTATGATCAAGGCGCAGGCTAAAGCTGGACACAATGACCAGATAAAGCTCGCAGGTTGCTGGGCGCATTTACGCCGCAAATTTTACGATCTGCACGTGAGCGGTATCTCGCAGACCGCAACAAATACTGTTGTCGCTATGGCTGAATTGTGGAGGATTGAGGATGAAGCACGCGGCAAAAGTGCCGACATCCGTGCTGCGTTCCGTCAGGATCAGTCCGCAGCCATTGTCGCCCGTCTTTTTGGTATGTGGGAAAAAGAGTTGGGCAAGGTCTCCGGTAAGTCTAAAACTGCTGAAGCAATCCGTTACGCGCTCACCCGGCGCGAAGCGCTGCAACGGTTCCTCACCGATGGCCGGATCGAAATCGATAGCAACATTGTTGAGCGTGCCATCAGACCGCAGACAATTACAAGGAAAAACAGCCTGTTTGCCGGAAGCGAGGGTGGCGGTCGGACTTGGGCCACGCTGGCGACGCTTCTCCAGACATGCAAAATGAACAGTGTCGATCCGCTTAACTGGCTATCCCAAACCTTAAGCCGCATCGCTCAAGGCTGGCCTGTAACAGAAATCGAAGACCTCATAGCTTGGAACTACAAGGCCAACGACATCGGCTGACCGCTTACAATCCAACTGGCAAATTAGACGTAAACCTCATCTTAATGAGCAGTAATTAAGTGCTCTGAATCGAATGATGTCCATTAATTTTTATGGATGTCTCATTTCGCGTTTTTTAGCGTCACTTTGCCTTAAGTCTAAAAGTACTTTTTTCATAAACCGTTACTATTCCCTACATTACTTCTTATTAAAAAAACAAAAACATAGAGTTTTGAATCAAAAATATAGTGTCCATGTAAAAGTGGCTTTTAGAGCTTAATTTAGACTGATTTCGTTATTTTCAGCTGAGCGTTTGCGAGGTCATGAAATTAGAGAAAATACTTCAGAAAAAAGGTCCCACATTTATTTGTGTTGGGGGCCCTTGCCGGTCTTTGCCGGTCCTGCCATATTTCCGACAGTTCAGTATCTGAACTGATAAACGGCTCCGCATAGTGCTGTAACACAAATACGGAGCCTGACCAGAAACCTTCGCTACAAAGGAACCGGCTATGGCCAAGTATAATGTCTCGCATTATCGAATGGAAGCACCTGACTAGTGTTGTGTACACATAGCAGAGGCTAAGCGGCAGTCATTCAATCTGTTGAATTATTTGCTCAAGCCTTAAGCTCGCACTTACTACTCCATATTCATCCAATCTCATGGTCATAACCCTTGTGACCAGGATTGATATCGCACGCTTATGTTTCATCAGAAGTTTGAATGCTTCCCGTGAAGTCGTCCAAGCTTTGTCTTGTGAAAATAGTGTGCTTTTAGCAGGAGACGTATTTTGACAACCTGTGACAATCATCTACATGCTGGCTCGAGCCTGCAACGTCATTCGTTACCATACAAAGATATCGATACAGATATGCTGCACGATAAGCTCAGTCTTTCAATTGCTGCGAAGGAGACAGCAATCGGGATATGGTGCAATCAAACATATAAACCCCGAACAGGTGATGCAGAATATGCCATCTGGTTTGAGCAGTTTACTTTAATAACCAATCGATATAATCTTGATTTAATTCAAGAGGCACTGGCCGTCATTATTGCTCACTCATCCATGAGTGATTACTGCAATATTCCCGCACAACTTCCAGTGACAAATGCTGCCCTCAAAATTATTGAAACACATCCAAATCCTGATTTTGAGATCATTAGCTACGACAAGAATAACTTATCGGGCGACTTTTACATACCAAGTATTCTGGGCATCCATGAACCGAGCAGCACTGCTTTAATGGGGTCAGTCGGAGAGTTTGCCATGATGACTGAAAGCGACATTCAAAAACTCAAACAGCATATGATGGCCGCAGCACTCGTTCTGCCAGATTATTTAGCACAAAAAAATATTTGCAAGCGTACTGACACGGTTGAACTGGCACTGATCGATATAAGTAAAACACCTAACACAGCTGTAAAGCACTTTTGGCCACTTCAAAATATTGATGATCTCTTACGTGTATCCGGTGCAGCACAAGCGATCCATGACATAAGAAACATGCTGGCGCATAGCACATCTGCTCTAATTAAGCGTATGGATCAAAGAGGCAGTACGATTGCAGACTACACCGTACCTAACAATCAGTCGGAAACAATAAAAACACCTACAGTCCGCGTTGAGTTTTTAGAATTTAGGCCAAGCACAACAGTTTAGCTATCACCGTACCAGGGCCACTGCTTAAGGCAGTCCGCAATTTTACATACGAACGCTTCGCGTGAACCCCATGACCGAACTTCAAGCCCATACTTGCCACAGCAGGTGTGAATGATTTTTTGCATTCAAAAATAAGGACAACCAATGATTATCCAAGACGGCCAATATGATGAAGCAACTATTCGTAATTATATCCGCCTGCTCAAAGCACTCGTAACGGATATGGAAGCATTCCTCGACGGTAACGGTCCAACAGCAGAAATCCTTGATCAGGCCCCGCTGATTGAGGGCTGGCGACAGTCAGAGCGTTACAGCCCCTGCCTTACTGGCACATTCCACTATCATCCACTGCTTGGTGGATTGGTACCGAACGGCATCACGTCTCAACTCTGGTTGCTGAATAAAGATGAAGGATGGGCACGCACATTGAGCAGATTTTACAGACTGGGTAAACCATTCAAGCGTTAATCCGCCATCTAACATCTATGATTTGATAGCAACACGTAACCAAGGCAGTGAACATGTCTGCCTTGGTTGGATGTATCACGCTTAACCGTCACTAGCGGAATCATTTTCCGCAAGTGACGTAAACTATCGAAGCTGTGACATGTCTTCTGCTGCAATCATAATTGCTTATCAGGTGCATTCAACATCTCGTAAACGATATTATCGAACGTGCGTTTTTTCTCAGGCATGGCCATGAAGCAGGAGCTGAAAACTGGGCAACAATCGCCTCGCTAATCGAGACTTGTAAGCTCAATGCCATCGATCCGAAAAAATGGCTGACAAGCACGCTAACTGCAATCGTCAATGACCATAAACAAAACCAAATGGACCAACTTTTACCATGGAATTGTCCAAGCAAGGTGTGATCAAAACATCGCTTACCAAGAAAATTCTACTTAATAACACCATTAATTTTAGAGGGGATTACCGTGTGAGCGCTACAAACGACTCCATAGTTTAGTATGCCCAATCTTTAGTGATGCGCTCTCTCCCCGCGGCTGATGTACAAGATCACATTTATAATTTAATTAGCTTCGCTTGTCTTTGATCATATGTGTATTTGTAAATTGTTCCATTTTTTATACGCTCAACAACTTCATCGATAACAAACAAAGGTACTAAAAACCACTCTCGCGGAATAACTGAATTACCGAAACGATCTTTCAGATCAATCTCCAAGCGTGCCCTATCAAACACACGATGAATAAGTTTCTCAAGCTTAGCTCGGTTGATATTAAAAAGCTTATATGTCGCAACAATTTCTACATCAGCCAACAAAAAAGTTGCATCTAGTTTCGCGTTTGAGACCCGCTTTTCAACGCTACCACCAGTAACACCTATTTTATGGAATATCTCACGATTCGCAGCTATCGTTGGATTATCAGACAGACTGCGGAGAACATAAATAGTCCCACTTTCACTATCTTCATCATTCAAACTCTCGGCAAATAGGGGCCCCGCCGAAGGATCAGATATACGACGTCCTGCTGCATCTTTGTAAAGAGCTCGTTGTAATGAACGTAACAGCAGATTACTCTCGGTACCATTCGAATATACTAATCGTAACCGTGCATCAGAATCACCATTAGGCGCTTTGATTGGTTCACCCACGTCAGCCACATATAATGTTTGCCCGCCAAGGATGAAAAACTGCCCCACCGTAATTTCAGCTTTCGAAAAACCTGCATCTTTTACAAATGGAAGCGTAGAACGGGTTCCGGCCTTTAAATCAGCCTGAACGCGCTCAAAAAGCGGTTTAAAGTTTTCAAAGTCCTCACAACGCTCACGATTGGCAATTTCTTCTGCTGCTTGTTTTTCAGCGGTTGAGCGAACATGGGTCAAGGTCGTTATTTCAGTAACTTCTATCTCCACGCCCAGCTCTGCAAGCAAAGCATCATCATCTAACTCATCAATTGTCGATTGAGCGAGGTTGCCATTTGAGCTAAGCAACCCTTGGGTATCAATGGGCGCAACAAGGGCCCGACACTCCTCCAATTCACGTATCCGATCCAGTCTGACAGCGTAAAGCCGCTCAAAGATATCCCGCTCTTCACCATGGTGTGGAACAACACCATGCTCATCTACAAATCGCTGTATTTCTTCAAATCCGGCAACAATACGTTCTTCACGTGGAGTACGCCTAGATAACTTCTTAGCCTCAACCTCTATACCGAGTTCGGCCAGAAGTGCATCATCATCGTCGGTAAAGTTAGCCATTAGCGGCCTCCGCTTTCATCCGCGCTAAGAAAGCAACGCCTTCCGCCATACGCTTTTCCCACGCATCACTAGCTGTCAGTGAAGGCAGGCGACCACGTTCCTGTTTAAATTTCACGGCACGGCGAGCAAGATCGCGGGCTTCTTCGGGTGATAATTTGATCTTTTTGCCAGCAATAACTGACGCAACTTGTTTTAGGCTGTCTTCACTCATTGATTTAGCAAGGATTGAATAGGCCTCTCCAAAGGGATTAATTTGGTCAATCAGATCAATATCGAGCTCTTTGACATCCATAGCGAATTTACGAACCCCGTCAATGAGCGCAGTATTGACGGACTTTAAGCCATCATTGTCTGGATTCAGTACAGCCTTCGCCTGCTGTGTCAGATTTAACGCAGCAATTGCATGCTGACGAACAGCCTCTTGTTCAACGTCATCAAGTTCGGGGTACTTTTCCTTGATGATTTTCCCCAAACGTAACTGCGTCAGTTCTTGTGCAACAGTTTCACCGCCAGCGTGATCACCATCGAAGAGCCCTTTTTCCAAGGTGGTTTTATCTTGCACAAAAGCCGTGATGACCTCATTAAGATCTTCTTGGCAAATACGCTGGGCTTCTTTGCTCTTAGGCTCGACTAAGCCTTTAATTTCTATCTGAAATTGCCCAGTCTGTTCATTAAACCCAACATTACATTTATTCGGATCATATCCGTTATCACCATAGTCAAAACCAGACACAGGTGCATTTTCAGGCCGCTTCGGCGTGAAGTTGAAACGAGGGGCGAGAACTTGTTCCATGAGAAGGCTGGCCGCAATAGCCTTTAAGGTATCATTGACCGCTTCAGTAACTGCACCTTCGGAAGCATCTGGCTCCGCAATCAAATTGGTGAAACGAGCTTTTGTTTTTCCTGGTGCATCGCGCGTTGCACGACCAATAATCTGCACGATTTCAGTTAAACTAGAACGATAGCCCACGGTTAAAGCGTGCTCACACCAAATCCAGTCAAATCCTTCCTTTGCCATGCCAAGTGCAATAATTATATCGACATGGTCGCGATTATTTTTTTGTGATGGATCTTTAAGTGCAGCTGATACCTTATCACGTTTTGATGCATCATCAACAAGATCAGCAATTTTCAGAACCTTACCATCCGGTGTCTTGACGAGCTGAAAGCCAGTAATTGGATCTGTACCCTGCCATTCGCCAAGCTCTTCAATAATATGCTCGACTTCGCGAATTTTATCTTTAGTGCTTTCACGCGAGTTGACTGACGGGATATGGATAATCGTTTTTTCAGTTGGCTTGAGAACATTCAAAATATCATCAGAATATGCGTCGGCGTAAAAGAAATATCCAATTTCCAATGATTTTAAATATTTATAGCCATTAAGCTGCTCGTAATAGGTGTAAGTAACGGCATCAAACTTGTTTTCATCTTCTGGAGAAAGAACCGCTTCAGCGTCTCCTCGGAAATAAGACCCCGTCATGGCAACTACATGCACTTTGTCGCGTGCAATCAACTCACCCAAATGTGCGCCCAGCTTATTATCCGGATTGGATGAGACATGGTGAAATTCGTCGATGGCAATCAAACACCCATCGAATGCATCTACGCCAAATTTGTCGACTGCAAAGCGAAAGGTTGCGTGAGTGCAGACCAGCACCTTGTCTTGGCTACATAGAAAAACTTTAACCGAATTAACCTTGCCACCATCCGTTCCTGGCGCATTGCAAAGGTTCCAATTGGGCTTAACCTTCCAATCCCAATGAAACCCGAATTCACTCAATGGCTCATCAGCAAAACTGGAACCAATCGATTTTTCTGGTACAACAATGATTGCCTTTTTCACCCCCTGATTATGCAGCTTATCAAGCGCAATGAACATCAGAGCACGGCTTTTACCGGATGCTGGTGGCGATTTAATCAGCAAATATTGCTCACCGCGTTTTTCATAAGCGCGTTCTTGCATCGCGCGCATACCAAGCTCGTTTGCTTTTGTTGACGTGCCATTCTGAGCGTAAGATACTGAAACGGATGGCACTGATTTAATATCGCTCATCTATCTGCTCCAGAACGAAAATGTACTTCAAATGCTTTTACACTTCCATAAGTCTCAGCGACACGAGTTTGCACCTTGCGCATCATATCAGAGCCTCGCTCAGGCCAGCCATGATACTCAAACATTTTTTCAAATGAGCCAAATCGCGCCTTGGCAATTTCAGCAATGGCCTTAGCATCGCCACCAGGAACATAACTATTCTGCATTATTCTTTACGCTCCCGTATTCACGGAACTCAGGTAAAATTCTTGCAACAGCGTCGAACTCATCAACGAATTTGTTCATGAGGTTTTCAATCTTTAAGAGAATATCTTCGCTATCTTGCACATCTTCTAAGTTGGCAACATTGCTGTTAAAGAAGCGTGAGTATAAAGCCCCTTCTCGTTTGGCTCCTTTGGTAAAAGAAATACTCAGTCGTTGATCGGTTTTCGTCGATTCAATACGTTCAATCAAACTCTTTCGGAAATCATAATCTTTGATTGGTCCGACTTCAGCTGTCAGCTTCAAATATCCTTTTTTGCCATCAGCGTGGGTGCCGATCTCGACCCAACAAATAAGTGGCAAACCAGCCCACCACCGTTCACAGCCCTCCCAGTTCAGATCAAAGCCACCTAAAGCCTCATGCCAGTTTGCAGGTAAAAAACTGAACATTCGATCATTTAAGCCCCTATAAATATATTTACGATCTTTGACTTCAAAACCTTGTCCAAAGTCAGGATTATCGCCGAAGAAACGATGAGCTGCCAACGCAAAGTCCGATCCGGCACCATGCTCCAGAATAAAATCGAGCACTTTTTTATGCTCACGATATAGTTGTCGAGCTAGAGTTTCCATCTCACTGCGTTCTTTGCTCTTACCCATCAATTCCTCCAAAACATGCAAATAATGGGTCAGGAATGTCGTGACCTCAGGCTGAAGCTGATAAGCTTCGTGATTAAGATATAATTTCAAAAATGTGCAGATCGCCCCATAACGAATAGATACATATGCGTCATCCTCAGGTGCTTCCTCATTTAATGTCAGAAATATGCCTGATATGTCCAATGAATAGCCCCGAGTTTATTAGACACTCTTTGTCTTCATTTTGTGGTTCTGTTCAAAGTGTACTGGTGACAGCATACCATTTCTAACGTGTTTTCGTTGCGGGTTATAAAACATCTCAATGTAATCAAATACGTCTTGCCTTGCTTCAGCTCGATTCTTGTATGTTTTGCGCCGAACACGCTCTCGCTTCAGCAGATTAAAAAAGCTCTCAGCTACAGCATTATCGTGACAATTCCCACGGCGGCTCATGCTGTGCTCAAGATTATTTTGTTTTAAGAATGAAGCCCAGTCCATACTTGTAAACTGGGAGCCCTGATCTGAATGTATCATGACCCGCTCTTTTGGTTTTCGTCGCCACACGGCCATCAATAAAGCCTGTAAGACTAGGTCTGTGGTTTGGCGCGATTGCATTGACCACCCGACAACGCGTCGAGAAAACAGGTCGATAACAACGGCCAGGTAGGAAAACCCTTCATACGTCTTGATATAGGTAATATCTGTGACCCAAACCTTATCAGGCGTGTTCACGTCGAACTGGCGATCCAGAGTGTTGTCTATAACGATAGAGGGTTTGCCACCATATTTACCGGAGCGGCGCTTATAACCAATCTGAGCTTTGATACCTGCCAGCTTGGCCAGTCTCGCCACACGGTTTGGACAGCAGGTCTCACCATGATCTCGCAGATCATCGTGTAACTTGCGGTATCCGTAGACTTTGCCGCTGTCATACCAAGCATCCTTGATCAGCATTGTTTGGCGGATATCTTCATTTGCACGGTGACTTAAAGGCTGCTTCATCCATGCATAAAATCCGCTTGGATGAACACAAAGCATGCGGCACATGGCACGCACATTGAACCGAACACGATGCGCCTTGATAAACGCGTACTTCATTTTGCATCCTTGGCGAAGTACGCGGTGGCTTTTTTTAATATGTCACGCTCCTCGGTGACGCGAGCAAGCTCTTGCTTCAAGCGCCTGAGCTCTGACAGTTGATCATCCTTCACTGCTGCTTTCTCAGGAGCAGTGTAGCGTTTCATCCAGCTATAAAGTGAATGTGTGCTGACACCCAAGCGACGCGAAACATCTGCCACGGAATAGCCGCGCTCAGTAATCTGTTTAATAGCATCAAGTTTGAATTCGTCGGTGAAATTAGCTTTACCCATCGTAAGCTCCTTGCCTCTTTTTTAAGTTACAAGGTGTCTACAAATCTAGGGGCTTCTGTGGTTGCCGCCCGAAATGCAAGAAGTTTCTTCCCCGTATGAGATGTGATCGAGTGCGGTCTTCTGTCAGGCCTACAACTGCGGCACTTCTGAAGCCGCTGGCCGATATG
>NZ_JACIIU010000018.1 GCF_014205685.1 Paenochrobactrum gallinarii | reverse complement strand
TAGGCTCCATAGCCATCAGCATGGCGCGTTGGACAATGCGGTCTGTCAGGGTCGGAATACCCAATGGTCGTAGCTTGCCATTTGATTTCGGGATAGGCAATGATAAGCACGCTCTTAATTTACTGAAAATTTTGTGACACAACCCGCGCACCTTGATCATAGATTATCAGATTTATAATCTTATAGTTCCATAATATAGATTACCGCCCCAAGAGCTACGATGAGGGTGGGTTCAAGCTTGAAGTGCGACTTGCAAATGATAACAATGAGTTATCCAATGCAAGGAACTCGTCATGGAACGCACCTACTCGCATATTGATCTGGATGAACGCCGTAAAATAGCACGCTGGCGTAGTGCGAAGCTCTCCGTTGACGTTATTGCTGAGAAACTGGGTCGCCATCGTGCCACGATTTTCCGTGAACTCAAAAGTAATCAGTTTAACGATGTTGAGATCACAGATCTGCGCGGTTATTATTGCACGATCGCTGATCAAAAAGCTCGCGAGCGGCGTTCAAAGCAACGGAAACTGATCCGCTTTGATCATTTGCGTAAGTCCGTGGTCGAGCACATAAGTAGTGGATGGTCGCCGCAATAAATTGCTGGGAGAATGCGCTTGGAGCGCCATCCCATCTCTGTCAGTCATGAAACCATCTATCAGTTTGTGTATTCTGCCGATGGTCGAAAAAATGAGCTCTGGAAATATCTGCCTGAGCGCCGCACCAGACGACGACCGCGTCATGCCAGACGGCGTCATGGGCGTCGTTTCCCCCCGAATTTAGCATTCTACACCGCCCGGACATGGTTGCTAGACGTAAACAGTTTGGGCATTGGGAATGTGAGCTAATCCAGTTTCGTAAGAAATTCGGCAAGGCCAATGTGACGTCTCTGGTCGAGCGAGTTAGCCGTTTTACAGTTTTGTTGCGTAACAACGATCGCCAGTCACGACCAGTCATGGATGGGGTGATTAGAGCACTCCAACCCCTACCCCAAATGGCGCGTCGGTCTATCACGTTTGATCGCGGCACCGAGTTTGCAGAATGGGCCTATTTGCAAGCCGGTATTGGATCGCAGACATGGTTTTGTGATCCGCAATCACCCTGGCAAAAAGGAACCGTTGAAAACACCAACAGACGAACAAGGCGCTGGCTCCCCAGAGACATCGATCCGCTGACGCTAAGCAACCGCGATCTGGCATTCATTTGCAACCGCCTCAACAATACGCCGCGTAAATGTTTGGGATACAAAACGCCTGCACAAGTCTTTCGGCAAAAATTAATCGCAAACAGACATCGTTATACGTAAACTCGAACCACAAAGTCGCGCTTCGGCATGAATTCACAAGGTAATATACAGATGCGACTTATGGGCAAACCATGACTGGGACGACCTACGTGACTCATTGCAACGCAATAGATAAAAATTGCAAGAACCATAAACATATCGAAGACAGCGATTTTGTGTGCCGCCGGTTTTATCCGCTGCCATAGCAAGGACATTGGCTCCTCCTCCCCCCTGATATGGTTTTATTATTTATTCTGAGCGGCCTGCCAGCTTAACAAACGCTGACAGCCTGTTTCATTATTTTACGTCTGCAACCTGTTTGAGCAGGTCGGGCATCCATTTACCTGTCAACCCTGATAGAATGGAGATCTGATCAAACAATTGTCTTTATTGCGTGTTTTAATTGATTTTTAGGTTTTGACAGCGGAAGGCTTATCATGAGCGATCTTTTCTGGCTTTCAGATGCTGCATGGAATGTAATCGAACCAGATTTTACCCAATAACCACCCCGTACCTTGTCTTATGAGTATCTTGGGCTCCTTGAGATAAAAGGAGCGGCTACCAAGCACTCCAAACTGCGGGGTCGCGGCGTAGGTGGCATCGTACGGAGCATGGTCCTGAAGGGCTGCGGTCGAGTTTGATGAGCCTCCGCCTTTTTCTGACGTCCTGAACGGATACGTGGGCTGCGGGTCCGAACGACAAGTAAAGGTAGATAGAAAAGATGGCCAAGGATACCATTTGGATTGATGTGTCGAAAGACCGTCTGGACGCTTTTTGGCTCTCTCGTGATAAGGCGCGCTGCATAGCTAACACGGCATAAGGTTTTGCACAGTTATGCGTCTGGATTAAGCAAATTGAAGATGTGTTGGTTGCCTTCGAGGCGACGGGTGCCTATCATCGTGGTCTTGAGCGACATCTCAGCCTGGCAGAATTACGCTTCATCAAAGTCAATCCCAAACAAACTCGCAGATTTGTGCAGGCGATTGGTCGACTGGCCAAAACCGACACCGTCGATGCTAAAATGCTAGCACGCATGGGTATCGTTCTCGATCTGGCACCACAAGGCGTGCAGGGCGAAGATGTTCATGATCTCAGAGAGTTACTGACTGCACGTCGCGCACTGGTTAAAGATCAGATTACAGCGAAGACGCGCCTCGCTACAGCGCTCAATTCGCTCATTCGTGAGCAACTCCATCGCTGTATCAATGACATTATCGCCGCTATTCATACACTGGACGCAGTGATGGCACAGATCGCCAAGCAACGCGGAACCCTCGAAAAACGCACTCTGCCATTTAATGACTATTCCAGGAATTGGCAGGTTAACCGCGATGACGATGTTGATCGACATGCCCGAACTTGGACATCTGGATAGCAAAAAGACCGCCGCTTTGGCTGGTTTGGCTCCGATGACGCAGCAGTCTGGAAAATGGCAGGGTAAGGAACGGATAACCAGCGGACGATCATCGCGCCGAAGAGCAACTTATATGCCTGCGCTCGTCGCGATCCGCTTTAACAGTGATCTTCATCAAAAATACCAAGAGATGCTGATGGCCGGCAAAGCGAAGAAGGTTGCCACTGCTGCCGTTATGCGCCGCATCGTTATTCTGGCAAACACATTGCTGCGTGAAGGGCGTAATTGGCTTCCATATCACTCTTGACAAAGACAGATACACGACGAGTTGATGATCGGCGCGTGATCTCTGGTATCTCGCATGTTCTCAAGGTCGGTTGTCGCTGGCGTGTTGTTCCTGCCACTTGACACAGTAAGCAGGACAAGCCTCATTCTTGAAATCATACGTAATAACTGGTCGCTTGTTCTTACTCATAAGGTTCTCCTGTTCACTCAAATATTGACAGAAAATCCCTCCATTTTATCGGGGCCAGTCTAATCAGAAGAATGACACTCCGTATCGCGAATATAGAATTTTGAGCCGCGTTCTTAAAAATTCTCGCCACCCGTCATACTATCAACATAAACTCATCAAGAAGAATTATTGGCTAAGCTTCACACAGGTTCATAAAAATCCCTCCGCATATATTCTGCGGAGGGATATAATAAAGATAAATTAGTCTTGCTTGCCGTAAATGCCGGTATGGATAACACCGTCAGCACCACACCAAGCGCGGTACATGCCCGGGCTATTGAACGGTAATTCGATATTACCTTTAGCATCAACCGCAATCAAACCGCCGGAGCCACCAAGTTCGCCAAGTTCCTGCACAACATCGCCTGCAGCCTGAGCAAGACTCTGCCCAGCCCAACGCATGCGTGCATCAATTTCATGGCCAACTGCCCAGCGGATGAAATATTCACCATGGCCGGTTGCAGAAATGGCGGCGGTTTTATCATCTGCCCATGTGCCGGCGCCAATAACCGGACTGTCACCGACACGGCCTGGTGTTTTTGCCGTCATACCACCAGTCGATGTTGCAGCTGCTATATGACCATGTTTATCAAGCGCAACGGCACCCACAGTTCCGTGCTTGCGTGCCGGATCACCATCATCGGCAAGGCCTAAACGGCGACGTTCCATTTCAGCATTTAAAGCATCGAGACGCTGCTGAGTGGAAAACCATTCAGGTTCCATCATTTCCAGATCAGCATTTTCACAAAAGCGCTTAGCGCCTTCACCTGCAAGGAACACATGCTCGGTTTTTTCCATCACTGCGCGTGCAGCCAGCACAGGATGTCTTGGCCCGCAAATACCGGTAATTGCACCGCAACGACGAGTTGCGCCATCCATCACTGCCGCGTCCATTTCATGGGTTGCATCTGTGGTGAAAACTGCACCGCGACCAGCATTGAAAAGCGGATCGTCTTCCAGTGCCATTACTGCCGCAGTTGCGGCATCAAGTGCACTGCCGCCTTGCTTGAGAATGTTAAGGCCTGCTTCCAAGCAAGCTTTTAAGCCGGCATGATATTCGGCTTCACGCTCTGGTGTCATATTGGCTTTCAGAATTGTTCCTGCGCCACCATGAAGTGCAATTACAGGGGTTGTTTCAGACATCATATTCCTCAGATGGTTTTAAGAGATCGTGGGTTTGCTTTGCGAATGCTGAACATCATCCGCATAAAAGTAAGGCATGAGAAAACGGGTGAGCGCCACGGCATCAGTGACCGTCTGATGATGTGCCGTCAAAATAGCGAGAATGGCCTCAAAAACAGCCAATGCAGCAATACCTGAGCCATGCAGTACAGGATGCTCTGCCGGTATGAAAATCTGCTCATCACTGAGAGCACATAAAGGCGAGCTGTCGCCATCTGTAATGGCGACGCAATAGGTGCCACGCCCGCGAGCGATTTTCATAAAGTCAACGGTAGCTTGAGAATAGCGCGGCAAAGCCATCGCAATGAGCAGATCATCAGGGGTAAGCCCTGCTGCCTTAATAGCAACGCGTTCTAAGCCGCAATCACCGGTCAGCATCATTTGAGCGCGGCTGAAAGGCAGCAATCTATCGGCAAAAAGCTGCAATAAATTAGCGCTGATGCCAAAACCTAAAAATGCAATACGTTGCGCATTCAATATCCGTTGGGCTGTGCTTTCCCAAACAGGATTATGCACTTGACCCGATATAGTTTCCAGCAATTTTACGGCATTGGTAAAGGAATCCTCAACCACACGCTGAGTTGGTACATGCTGAGCACGCTCGACATTTTTGACGGGTTTCAGCAAAGATTGATAGCCCTGCACAGCATGGTTGCGAAACTCCGCATAACCATTGAGACCGAGCGCTTTAACAAAACGAGTAATAGTTGCAGAAGAAGTTCCGGTTGCGCTGGCAAGATCTTCAATACCCATTGTGGCAACCGGAAAAGGATTGGTCAGCACGAAATCAGCAATTTTTTGCTGATTAGCTGTTAAATTTAACCATTGCGCTTCGATGAGTACGGCCAGTGACACAAATTTCCTCCTGTAGGGAATGAAAATAATTCTATCAAAAATAAAATAATATGAAAATCTTTTTTCAATCTATATGCGATATAATCAGCATTGAGATTAGCATTGAGATTAGCATTGTGATTAGCATGTTGAATTTTTAGCTCAATTTGCTGTACCCAAAATGTGAGTACTACAGGAGGGATGATATGAGAGTTTATATTTCAGCGGATATTGAAGGTGTCGCAGGTGTAGTGACAGCACAACAAGGGCAACCTGGAAATCCTGAATATGAGCGCGCACGTCGCCTGATGACAGAAGAAGTTAACGCTGCCATAGAAGGCGCATTAGCGGGTGGTGCAGACTATATTCTGGTCAATGACTCTCATGGGCCAATGGTCAATATCATTCCGGAAATGCTTAACCCTGCAGCCGAACTTATTCTCGGCCGCCCTAAAAAATTTAACATGGCAGCCGGTCTGGATCAAAGTTTTGATATGCTGTTTTTCACCGGCCACCATGCAAGTGCAGCGCAATATGGTGTGCTGGCGCATACTACCAATGGTTTTGCATTCAGAACGATTAAACTGAACGGACAAATCGTCGGTGAGCCCGGTTTTTATGGTGCTTATGCTGGTGAGTTGGGCGTGCCTGTTGCCTTGATCAGCGGCGATGATCAAACCGAATTAGAAAACCGCCTGTTCTTTCCGAATGCAGAATTTGCAAGTGTTAAAGCGGCTCTCGGCAACCGCGCTGCCCGTCAGATGTCTGTGCATAATGCCCGCGCTCTGATCCGCGATTTAGCACAAAAAGCTGTTGAGCGTAAAAATGAACTAAAAGCGTGGAAACCATTTACCGGACGCATCCATGCCGAGTTTATCATGAATTCGCCTCTGCTTGCCGATCAGATGGCGATTATCCCATGTGCAAAACGCACAGATGCGACCACGATTAGCTTTGATTGCGCCAATGTGGCCGAAGCTGTTGGCTGGATGGGTGTTCTCTCAGGTCTTTCTGCGAGTGTGAGATGAAAAACTAACGGGGCGACGGTCCGATATAGTTTGATTGCGGGCGGATAAGTCGCCCTAACCTCTCCTGCTCAAGCACATGAGCCGTCCATCCTGCCATGCGCCCTGCCGCAAAAACATTAGTAAAACTATCACGTGGAAAACCTACAGCTTCCAACACCAGAGCTGTATAAAATTCGACATTAGTTTGCAGCGAACGAAGCGGCTTTTTAACTTCTAATAGAGCAAGTGCTGCCTGTTCTACCTGGCCGGCAAATAGAATTCGGTCAGAACCATCCTGCAGCGCAGATACTGCCTCTTTCAATACGTCTGCACGCGGATCGCGCACACGATAAATACGGTGGCCAAACCCCATCAGGCGCTCCCCACGCTCTAACCTGTCCCGCAGCCATGTTTTTATATTAGCTTTCTCTCCGATTGCATCCAGCATATCCAGCACAGGGCCAGGTGCGCCGCCATGCAAAGGCCCCTTCAGAGCGCAAAGCGCACCAATCACAGATGAAAAAAGCCCTGCTTCTGTTGAGGCTATAACGCGCGCAGTAAAGGTTGATGCATTCAAACCATGATCTGATACGGTCGTCAGATAAGTATCTAATGCTTTAATCTGTTCAACGGACGGTATCACTCCGCTCAACATATATAAAAAGTCGGCTGAATGTCCAAGCGAGGGATCGGGTGCAATGGGTGCAAGTCCTTGCTTCATTCGGATGGTTGCTGCCGTAAATACGGGAACCGCAGCCACCGCCATGATGTAATGCGGACAGGTTTCTGTATCCGACAGTGCGGATAATTGTAATCTCAGTGCCTCTACGGGTGTGAGTGCCCTCGTTTGCGGTTGTATTAACGCAAATGCCCGCTCTCGTGCCCCTGCCAGTTGCATACGTATGTCTGTTGCCGTCATGGTATTGGCAGTTTGTCCTGACCACAAAAGTTCCAGCACTTGCTCGAAAGTCCAGCTCGCTAATTCAGCTAAGTGATAACCGCGAATGATCAATTGACCAGCATTGCCATCTACATGGCTAAGTATGGTTTCAGCAGCCACTACATTATCAAGGCCAGAGCCAGACATGTCATTCACAAGAGCAGATTCGATTGTCATATTGACTTTCCTCATATTGATAAAATCTGCCTTGAGGATGATTGCTTGATTATATATCGTCAATCTTGATTAAGATAATCAATGTGGGGTTTCATGCAGGCAACGGAAAAATTCATCACTGCCGAGATGGCCGCAGCTGAACTTGGCATCAGTCGTGCAAGTCTTTATGCCTATGTTAGCCGCGGATTAATCCAGACAAGCAATGTAGAGAATGACCCGCGTCGGAAGCTTTATAGCGCGCATGATATTGCGGCTTTGAAAAAAAGAAAAACGGTTGGGCGCCGCCCCACGCAAGTTGCAGCGACAACGCTCGACTGGGGGTTACCCGTTCTGAAAACTTCAATTACTGAAATTGATGCGGGGCACTTAACCTATCGCGGGCAGGACGCGCTCATTTTATCTCAATCGTCCACATTAGAAAACATCGCCTGCTTGCTATGGGAATGCGCCGACTTTGATCCGTTCAGCACACAACGCTCTGGTCCGGCATCATGGCCTAGGGACGTTCTTTTGAATGCTCAATCATTACCATTGATTGAACGATGTCAGTCATTGCTTCCATATGTCGGGGCTGGGCAAATGCCGGTTTGGGGACGTGACCATCGCCGTCTGGTGCAAGATGCAGCCTGTTTGCTGCAAGCTATCACAGGCGTCTGCACGGCATCGCAGCCAGATACGCTTCCCGTTCACTTGTCTCTGGCTGAAAAGTGGAAAACCGATGCGGAAGGCGCAGATATTATCCGGCGTGCGCTGGTATTGCTTGCCGATCATGAGCTCAATGCCTCGGCTTTTACTGTTCGTGTTGTTGCATCAACCGGCGCCTCACTCGGCGCATGTTTAAATGCCGGCTTATCGGCTTTAAGTGGCCCTTTGCATGGTGGCATGACCAGCTTGGTCGAGTTATTATTTGATGAGTTGGAGCGAAAGGGAGATACTAAAAGACTTATTCATGAGCGTTTGCGTCGTGGTGAGACTGTACCAGGTTTTTATCATCCGCTCTATCCGGATGGAGACCCTCGCGCCATCGGTATTCTTTCGTATTTACCCGCGGATGAACGGCGTGTCGAACTATTACAATGCATGTATGAAATGACCGGACAATTACCGACTTGTGATGTCGCACTGGTAAGCTTGCGCCGGAGCTTAAACTTACCCGTTGGCAGTGCCCTGGTGCTTTTTGCGATTGCCCGCACAGTCGGATGGATCGCTCATGCCTTAGAGCAAAAGCAAGATGGAAAACTCATCCGCCCGCGCGCGCAATATGTGAGATGATGTTAATGTTTTCTACTTTATAACAGCAGATTAGATATTTTAATTGTGCATTTATAAATGAAAATATCTCAATATTCGTCAAGGTTACGCGCTTTACGATAGACGCTAGGCGTCACACCTGTTTCACGTCTAAAGGACGTG
Source organism: Paenochrobactrum gallinarii (assembly GCF_014205685.1). Lineage (GTDB taxonomy): Bacteria > Pseudomonadota > Alphaproteobacteria > Rhizobiales > Rhizobiaceae > Paenochrobactrum > Paenochrobactrum gallinarii. Next base: position 32,555 of record NZ_JACIIU010000018.1, on the reverse strand, counting down.
GACAGATGTGCGACATCTGAAAATCCGCAAGCACTTGCGATGAAGGAAATGGATAAATCCGATTGTTTTAGCAACTTACGTGCACGTTTAATCCGCGTTAAAAATATATAACGCGCAGGTGTGTAGTGCATAGATGTATTAAAGCGTTTGATGAAATTGGTACGGCTCACGCCAGCAATCGCTGCCAGATCATTGGTTCTGATGCTGCTTGCAAGCTTGTTGTCAATATATTCCAATACACGTTTTAATTGACTTGGATTCAATGTCTCTTCAATGCAATCAAAACTTGGTTCAACTGTCTCTTCTGTAAATTTTTGTAAAAAATCGACAATTAATGAGCGGGCAGTATATTCCATCAAAAGTTCACTTTTAGGGGAAAAGCTTTTTAAAACTTCCCGTAACGATTGAATAAGTACACTCGTTGTTGAATTACTTCTGACAATATTAGCCGGCAATAAAATTTTACACTTACCCGACTGGTAGAATTTTTCTGTCACTTCCTCTACCAAAATGTTTTTAATAAAAACATGGAATGCTTTGATGGGGTTTTGTAAGTGAACCTCAATAGGTGCCTGATTGCTGTTAATAAAAACATCACTAGGTAATATAGTCAGGCTCTCTTCAATATCGTTAAATCTAACTTTAACATGCGCTGTATTTAATGGCATAATGAACCATAAACCAGAACCTGCTCCATAAGTGAAATGGTGCGGTAACTCTTCTGTTAATGCGAGGCAAACGGTTGAAGATTGCGCGATATCTTCGCTTGAACAAAGAATATGAACATCTTTATTCATAAATACTGAAGTTTGCTTAACTGAATATACATCCGGAGAGCTCAGCTTGGTTGCGAATTGACCTTGCTATTCTGGCTCGCAATTCATGCTATATAGAGCATTATTAGCATCAAAATGCATTATTCCTCACAAACATACAATAGGCTGTCCTTGCTTCGCATTTATGTCAAATTAAATGCAAAATTGAGTGCCATAAATTAATATGGCTATGGTCTTACATATATTCATAAATTGCATTTTACAAAACTGATATAAATATATGCAAATTTTGTTGTATAATCGTCCATATTATTAATTACTCATCAGAATTTATAAAAATATCAGGAAATAACCTAGACGATTTTACAGGCTTACATATGAATATCTTATCTGTCTCAAACATAACATATTCGTGCTATAGAGCCGTTTCTGTAAAAATGACGCGCCGTTTACTGACATGAAAGCTCTTAAAATGAAGCCGTTTTCCAGCCAGATTGATATGTTTGAGGCTCAGCCACATCATAAACAATCAGAACCCTCGAGACGGATTAATCCCCAAAAAACCAAAGCTGAGGATTTTGATGAGCTGATGGCGCGCCGATTAGAAAAGACGGGACGCTTTCGCATTCTGCGCCAGCTTACGCCACGCCCCATTATTGAACGACAAGACAGCCTGTTTGAAAGATTGGCCATTGTCATTGATACGGAAACAACCGGCCTGAGCCACCAAACAGATCAGGTCATCGAATTTGGTGCTGTAGCCTTTACCTATAATGATGACGGTAGTTTTGGTGATGTTGTTGGTGTGTTCAACGGTTTGCAGCAGCCAACAACTCCGATACCTGCCGAGATTACCCGCATTACAGGCATCACCAATGAAATGGTACAAGGACAAGTACTCGACATTAAAGCAATCGAGGCCATGATTGCACCTGCAGATTTAATCATTGCCCATAATGCCAAATTTGACCGGCCATTTTGCGAAAAACTCTCCCCCCTCTTTGCATCAAAGGCATGGGCTTGTTCTGTTGCTGAAATTAGATGGGCTGATCTTGGCTTTGAGGGCAGCAAGCTTGGCTATTTAGTCGGGCAAGCGGGGCTTTTTCATAACGGGCACCGCGCGACTGATGATTGCCATGCTTTATTGGAAGTTATGCTGCAACCAGTCGGACGCAAAAAAACAATTCCCTTTGCCGAACTATTACAAGCAAGCCGCAAATCACGCATCCGCATTTATGCCGAAAACAGCCCGTTTGATTTAAAAGATCATTTAAAGAAAAGAGGCTATCGTTGGTCTGACGGCACGGATGGACGCCCGAAAGCGTGGTGGACGGAAGTAGACGAGAGTGACTATGCGGCTGAGCTGGATTACCTGCGCACAGATATTTATCGCTGGAAAGAGGCCGAGCCACTGTCGATACGTTTAACTGCGGTGGAACGGTTCAAGGCTTAAGCGGCATGTCCATGATTTCAGCCGCAACATCCGTAATTAAAGCAGAAAATTTGCGCATGAAATCGTTCTTTTTACTCGAACTACGCCAAAACAAACCGATTTCACGCTGAAAATCATCCGATTCCAGTGGCAGATAAGAAATTTCTGGGTCGGTAACTTGCTTGCCGCAAGCCAATTTCGGCAGCAATGTCAGCCCCATGCCGGCAATAACCATCTGCCGTAATGTTTCAAGGCTGGTGCCGCGAAAATCGTCATATTCATGCGCGCCATAGCGATGACACAGCGCCAATGCCTGATCGCGCAGGCAATGCCCTTCTTCCAACAACAAAACGCGCTGCCCAAATAAAGCACTTGATGACAATTTTTCATTGTTGGCCATCGCGTCTTTAGCTGGCACCGCCAGCCGGAACGGCTCGTGAAAAAGCTTAACACCTGTCAGCTGCGGATAATCGACAGGTAAAGCCAATAAAGCGGCATCAATCTGCCCATCAAGCAAGCGCTGGATGAGAACAGGACTTTTTTCTTCCGTCAGTAAAATTTCCATTGAAGGAAAACTACGAATGAAGCGTGTCACGACATGGGGTAAAAGATAAGGCCCAAGAGTGGGAAACACGCCTAAATGCAAGCGTTGTGTGCCTGATTTGGCGTAAGCTTCCGCCTCTTCACGTATTTGTGCCACTTCATGAAGGACAGTGCGCGCCCGCTTGACCGCAGCCTCACCGGCTTGCGTTAAAATAATACCGCGCGGCAAACGCTCGAATAAAGCAACGCCGAGCTCTTCTTCAAGTTTACGAATTTGTGTCGATAATGTTGGTTGACTGACAAAACAGCTTTCGGCAGCACGGTGAAAGTTGCGCTGTTTAGCCAGCGCAACTATATATTCCAGATCACGAAGGTTCATAATAAGCCGGCCTTAAGCCGCCTTTTCCTCCGCTGGCAAACGGATCAGATAATCAAAAGCAGAAAGTGATGCTCTCGAACCTTCACCCATTGCAATCACGATTTGCTTATAAGGCGCAATGGTGCAATCCCCCGCAGCAAACACACCCGGCACTGAGGTGGAACCGTAAATATCAGTAATGATTTCACCGCGTTCATTCAGCGACAATGTATCTTTAAGCCATTCAGTGTTCGGCACGAGACCGATCTGTACAAATATGCCTTCCAGCGCAAGTTTATGCACTTCACCGCTGTTACGATCTTCATAGACCAAGCCGTTGACGCGCTTGCCGTCGCCGGTCACTTCAGTGGTTTTGGCAGAGGTCAAAATTGTAACATTCGGGAGGCTTTTCAGCTTACGCTGAAGCACATCATCCGCACGCAGAACTTTATCATATTCAATCAATGTGACGTGGCTGACAAGACCTGCCAGATCAATGGCTGCTTCCACACCCGAATTACCGCCACCGATCACGGCAATCTTCTTGCCTTTAAACAAAGGGCCGTCGCAATGCGGGCAGAAGGCAACGCCTTTATTGATATAGTCCTGTTCACCCGGCACATTCATCTTGCGCCAGCGCGCACCAGTCGACAAAATCACGGAAGTGCCTGTCAAGCTTGCGCCTGATGCCAGTGTTACTTTAAAACCAGCTGAAATCTGCTCAAGCTTCACAGCCTGCTGGCCGTTGATAATTTCTGCGTCATACTGGCGAACATGTTCTTCCAGCGCACGGGCAAGCTTTGGCCCTTCCGTATGCGGAACAGAAATCAGGTTTTCGATCGACATCGTATCCAATACCTGACCGCCAAAGCGCTCAGCCACAACACCAGTGCGGATACCTTTTCGTGCCGCATAAACGGCAGCTGCCGCACCGGCAGGACCGCCACCAACAATCAGCACATCAAACGGTGCTTGTTCGTTGATTGCTTCCACAGCGCGCGCACCGGCACCAGTATCAATTTTAGCCAGAATTTCTTCAGCACCCATACGGCCGGAGCCAAATACTTCGCCGTTGAGGAAAATCGACGGGACAGACATAACCTGACGCTCAGAAACTTCTTCCTGAAACAGAGCACCGTCTATTGCGACATGCTCAATGCCAGGGTTAAGAACAGCCATCAAATTCAGCGCCTGCACCACGTCCGGGCAGTTCTGGCACGACAGCGAATAATAGGTTTCGAAACGGAAATTGCCTTTTAAATTACGGATCTGATCAATCAGCGCCTGCTCAACCTTTGGCGGATAACCACCAACCTGAAGCAGCGCCAGAACCAGTGACGTAAATTCATGGCCAAGCGGCAAACCGGCAAAAGTCAGATGAATATCTTCATCTGGCGCATTGAGTGCGAAAGAGGGAATACGCGCCCCTGCAATTTCGCCATGCTTGATGGTAATTTTATCGGACTGTTCGCGAATTTGTTCAAGAAGCTGCATCAGCTCGCGTGATTTAGCATCCTCACCGGTAAAAGCCGTGATTTCAACCGGACGAACCAAACGTTCCAGATAGCCCTTGAGCTGGGTTTTCAAGTTCGTATCGAGCATACTTTATTCCTCTACAAAAAAACGATGGCAGTCATCAGGCGGCTGTGGGAGCCAGCCGCCTGAGTTTTAATGTTTGAACAAAATTAGATTTTGCCAACCAGATCGAGTGAAGGAGCAAGAGTTGCTTCGCCTTCCTGCCATTTTGCAGGGCAAACTTCACCTGGATGCGCGCGAACATACTGCGCAGCTTTGATTTTACGAACCAGATCAGACGCATCACGGCCAATACCTTCAGCGGTAATTTCCATAGCCTGAATGATACCATCCGGATCAACGATGAAAGTTGCACGGTCTGCAAGACCCTGACCTTCACGCATAACGCCAAAATTGTTGGTTACAACACCGCTTGGATCGCCAAGCATGGTGTAGTTGATTTTGCCGATTGTTTCGGAAGAATCGTGCCATGCTTTGTGGGTGAAATGTGTGTCGGTTGACACGGAATAAACTTCCACACCCATTTTCTGCAGTTCTTCATAATGATCTGCAACGTCACCTAATTCTGTCGGGCAAACAAAAGTGAAGTCGGCAGGATAGAAGAAAAAGACGGCCCATTTGCCCAATACATCTTCTTCAGTCACGGAAATGAACTTGCCCTGACGGTAGGCCTGCGCGAGGAAAGGTTTGATCTGTGTATTTACGTTTGCCATTAATGCACTCCTATCAGAATGGTGTCTGCAGTGCATATAGTGGTTATTCTGCAATTTTCCAAATCAATTAAAATTCTTTTATTGATAGCTTTTACCTATCAAAAAAAAGAAATTCGATATAGGGGCATATCGTTGGAAAACTATGCCAAAAAACAACGTGTTTTTCATGACTTATGGCAGATTATTTGCCTTTCGCATTTTACACGACATGCTGTAGTCTTTGGTCAGGATATCAGGGGACGAGGTGGGCAAAATTATTGATCTCATCATTTTTGATTGTGATGGCGTATTAATTGATAGTGAAATTATCAGCGCCACAATGCTGATCAAAGAACTCTCGAAAATCGGCATCGATATCGATCGCAATTATGTGGCAAAACATTTTCTGGGACGCAGTTATCCAACGGTGTTTTCTACCATTCGTTCTGATTTCGGCATCGAATTGCCTCCTTCCTTTGAAGATCAGTATCGCGAGCAGCTTTTAAAAACCTTTGATACAATGCTGGAAGTCATTCCAGCTGTTGAGCAGGTGTTGCGTAGTGTCACTTTACCATGGTGCGTGGCCACTTCATCCAGTTTGCCCCGTGCCGAAAAATCACTGGAGCTGACCGGTTTGCGTCACTTGGCAGCTGATCGGCTTTTTACCGCCAGCATGGTTGCAAACGGTAAACCTGCGCCCGATCTTTTCCTTCATGCCGCCGCCAAGATGAAGGTCTTACCAGAGCGTTGCCTTGTGATTGAAGACAGCCTCAACGGTATACGGGCTGCGCGTGCTGCGGGTATGAAAGTCTGGCGCTTTACGGGTGGAAGTCATATGAAAGGACAGGATCTTTACGAATCGGATGATGCACGGCCTGACTTCCGGTTTGATGATTTTTCAAATTTTCAGCGATTATTAGAACAGAAATTTCAATGAGTGCTGCCCCGATAAACCGACCTGATATCGATTTGAAATCCGACGATGCTGTTGCACGTGCAGGTTGGCTTTATTATGCGGGCGGCATGACACAAGACCAGATTGCTGCCGAAATGGGTATCTCGCGCCAACGCGCACAGCGTCTTGTCAGCCGTGCTGTTGCCAATGGCTTGATTAAAGTAAGGCTTGAACATCCGCTTGCGGCTTGTCTGGAATTAGAAGCCCGATTGCGTGATCGTTACGGGCTTATTGAATGTCGTGTTGCGCCCATGCTTGGCACAAGCGCTGATCCAGCTCGTGTCATAGCCGCTGCTGCGGCTTCGCTTTTTGAAAAAGTTTTGGCGCGGGCAGAACCGCAGGTCATTGGTGTCGGCACTGGTCGCGCATTACGTGCGATGTCTGATGAATTGCAGGAAGGCACCTGCGACCGGCATCGTTTGGTGTCGCTGATCGGGAATATTTCAATTGATGGTTCTGCGACCATGTTTGAAGTTATTCTCTATATCGCATCACGTTTGAATGCTCCGCATTATCCTATGCCGGTTCCTGTCATCAGCAGCACTCGCGAAGAACGCGATGCCTTTCTTGCTTTAAAACCAGTGCAGGCAGTGCATCGTTTGGGGCGAAAAGCCGATGCTATTTTTGTCGGCATTGGCCAAATGAACAATCAGGCTCCCCTCTTCCTTGATGGCTTTGTCAGCGAGCAAGAATTGAGCGAAGTGCGCTCCCTTGGCGGGATCGGTGAAGTCGCCGGACATATTTATGATGCCAATGGTCATTATATTGACAGTGAAATTCATGGCCGGATGGCCGGAATACGTGTGGAGCCGGGATTAGAGCGCTTAGCTGTCGGCATTGCGGCAGGCGCCAGTAAAATTGATGCCATACGCGGTGCACTCAACGGGCGTATTATCAATGGTCTGGTGACCGATGAAGCAACGGCGACAGCACTGCTTTAGTGCACGTTTATAATAGTAACGGATAAAGCGACTCGGCCAAGCCATCGCGTTTACCGCTTATTCAAAACTTAAAACAGTTCTTTCGCCGTTATCCAGCGATCTCGGCGCTTGGTTCCTTATGCTTTTGTATGAGGTTACAGCTTTGTTACATGCATTTCCAGAAATAGAACTTGACAGAATTGCGCCATTATTCAAATATTTGATCAATGTTCGAATAATTGCTCAAAATTACCTTGGGAGGGGTAAAATGTCAGTAACTATACGTGGATTGGTTAGCGCCGGTTTTATGGCTGCATTGTCGGTGGCGGCAAGCGCAGAAACCATCACGGTCGCAACCGTTAACAATGGCGACATGATCCGCATGCAGGGTCTCATGTCCGAGTTTAAAGCACTTCATCCAGACATTGATGTCGAATGGGTCACGTTAGAAGAAAATGTACTTCGTCAACGTGTCACGACCGATATTGCTACACAGGGCGGTCAATATGACGTCCTGACGATCGGCAATTATGAGGTGCCGATTTGGGCCAAACAAGGCTGGCTTCTGCCACTTGAAAAGCTTGGTGACGACTACGATGCCGCAGATATTCTGCCGGCCGTTGCGGCATCCGTCAGCTTGGACGGCAAGCTTTATGCAGTGCCGTTTTATGCAGAAAGTTCGATGCTGATGTATCGCACTGATCTTATTGAAAAAGCCGGACTGAAAATGCCCGAAAACCCGACTTGGGAATTCGTGCGTGAAGCAGCAGAAAAAATGACCGACAAAGGCGCCGGTGTATTTGGCATCTGCCTGCGTGGTAAAGCTGGCTGGGGTGAAAATATGGCGCTGTTGCCAGCCATGTCGAACTCCATGGGCGCCCGTATGTTCGATATGGACTGGAAGCCGCAGTTTGACAGTCCTGAATGGAAAAAAACCATCGATACATATCTTGACCTGATGACCAATTTTGGCCCTCCAGGTGCATCTTCCAATGGCTTCAACGAAACATTGGCACTGTTCCAGACCGGTAAATGCGGCATGTGGATTGATGCGACGGTTGCTTCCTCGTTCATCTCCAATCCAAAAGATTCAACCGTTGCTGATAAGGTTGGTTTTGCCAAATCGCCAAGCGGTGAAGGCATCGACAATCACGGCAACTGGCTCTGGTCCTGGAACCTTGCTATTCCAAAAACCTCCAAGAAAGCCGATGCAGCACAGGCATTTGTCGCCTGGGCAACATCGAAAGCCTATCTTGATCTGGTTGCCAAAAAAGTAGGCATTGCCAACGTACCGCCAGGCACCCGTACTTCACTTTATGAAAATCCTGAATATCTGAAGGCAGCACCATTTGCCAAAGTGACATTGGATGCAATCATGGCAGCCAATACACAAAAACCATCTGTTCAGGATGTGCCTTATACAGGTGGCCAGTTTGTCGCCATCCCTGAATATCAGGCAATTGGTACAGCTGTCGGACAGCAGTTTTCGGCAGCGCTTGCAGGCAGTGTCACCGGCGATGCGGCCAGAGCCACTGCACAGCAGTTGGCAACCCGCGAAATGACACGCGGTGGTTACATCAAGTAAGCGCAAGCAATTCAAAGACCCGCCCTTTCTGTCAAATGAAGGGGCGTGTCTTTCGCTATATGCGGCTATGAAAACCGCATTTGTGCATTCCGGCAATCAACGACATTCCATTATGATTTTTACGCGATAAGTCATCGTTTATAATCATGAAAGTTCAGACAAGGGTAAAAACCCATGGCCACACAAGCATCACGCTCGGCAAGTCGCCTGATGATTTCGCCTGCTGTCATCCTGCTGTTATTATGGATGATCGTACCGCTGGCCATGACCATCTGGTTTTCGTTTCTTCGCTATAATCTTTTAATTCCTGATGCGGTCAGTTTTTCAGGTTTCGAAAACTACCACTATTTTTTCACCGATCCTGCCTTCTGGCCTGCCCTCTTCAACACGTTAATTCTAGTGCTTGGCGTGCTGGCAATCACGACAATCGGCGGCACTTTGCTGGCTTTATTGCTGGATCAGCCGATGTTCGGTCAAGGCATCGTTCGTGTGCTGGTGATTGCACCCTTCTTTATCATGCCAACGGTATCTGCATTGGTATGGAAAAATATGTTTTTCAATCCGGTCAATGGTTTATTCGGATGGGCTGCAAACAGTCTTGGTTTTGCACCGATTGATTTTCTTGCGCAATATTCGTTGCTGTCGATCATCATTATTGTTGCGTGGCAATGGCTGCCCTTTGCAACGCTCATTCTTTTAACCGCATTGCAATCACTTGACCGCGAACAATTGGAAGCAGCCGAAATGGACGGCGCGGGCGCTGTTTCACGGTTTTATTATATCATGCTACCGCATCTGGCGCGCGCAACAACCGTCGTTATCCTGATCCAGACAATCTTCCTGTTATCTGTTTTTGCAGAAATTCTGGTGACAACCAATGGCGGCCCCGGCACGTCTTCCACCAATCTGACCTATCTCGTTTACGCACAATCACTGCTGCAATTCGATGTCGGGCTTGGTTCGGCTGGCGGTATCGTTGCGGTTATTTTAGCAAATATAGTTGCGATTTTCCTGATGCGGATGATCGGTCGCAATCTGGAGATGTGAGATGAGCAACCGTAACACCAGCACCAAACGTTATCTTGCATTCACCCTTTTGGCATGGTGCATCGCACTGATCATTTTCTTTCCAATTCTTTGGACCATTTTGACGTCGTTCAAAACGGAAGCCGATGCCATTGCCAGCCCGCCCAAATTCCTGTTTTTCGATTGGACACTGGAAAGCTACCGCGTCGTACAAGAACGCTCGAATTACTTCCTGCACTTCCGCAATTCAGTGATTATTTCACTTGGGTCAACTGTCGTTGCTTTAATCATCGCCATTCCGGCCGCATGGTCGATGGCTTTTGTCCCGGGTAAGCGCACCAAAGATGTGCTGATGTGGATGCTGTCGACCAAAATGATGCCGGCGGTCGGTGTGCTGATACCGATCTATATGCTGTTTCGCGATGCTGGCCTGCTTGATAATCTGATCGGTATCACAGCCATACTCACGCTGATTAATCTGCCTATCGTGGTGTGGATGCTTTACACTTATTTCAAAGAAATTCCGGTGGAAATTCTGGAGGCAGCACGTATGGATGGCGCTAATCTGCGCGCCGAGATCATCTATGTTCTCACGCCAATGGCCATTCCGGGTATCGCATCGACTTTGCTGCTGAATATCATTCTTGCATGGAATGAAAGCTTCTGGACGCTCAATCTGACGACCGCTAATGCGGGGCCGCTCACAACTTTTATTGCCAGTTACTCCAGTCCTGAAGGACTATTTTACGCCAAACTTTCCGCGGCTTCTACACTCGCCATTGCCCCTATTCTTATTCTTGGCTGGTTCAGCCAGAAACAATTGGTGCGCGGTCTGACATTCGGCGCTGTCAAATGAGCGGTTTAAAGGAACAAAATATGGGACAGATCGAACTCAAAAGCGTCACAAAAAGCTTTGGCACCACGCAGGTTATCCACCCATTGGATCTCGCCATTAATAAGGGTGAGTTTGTCGTTTTTGTCGGGCCTTCCGGCTGTGGTAAATCCACGCTTTTGCGCCTAATTGCAGGCCTTGAAGATATATCATCAGGCAATATCCAAATTGATGGAAAAGATGCAAGCAATCTGGCACCTGCCAAACGCGGATTGGCTATGGTGTTTCAGTCTTATGCGCTTTATCCGCATATGAGCGTACGCAAAAATATTGCATTTCCGCTTAAAATGGCCGGAATGGCGCAAAGCGAAATTACCAAAAGGGTGGAAGGCGCAGCTGAAACCTTAAACCTGACAGCCTATCTTGACCGTCGTCCGGGGCAACTTTCCGGCGGCCAGCGCCAGCGCGTCGCAATTGGCCGCGCCATTGTGCGCGAACCCTCTGCCTTTCTGTTCGACGAACCATTATCAAATTTGGACGCAGCCCTGCGCGTCAACATGCGTCTCGAAATTGCCGAACTGCACCAAAAACTGAAAACCACCATGATCTATGTCACCCATGATCAGGTCGAAGCGATGACGCTCGCCGACAAAATTGTGGTGATGCAGGCAGGCCGCATTGAACAAATAGGCACTCCGCTTGAACTTTATCACAAACCTAAAAACCGCTTCGTCGCCGGTTTTATCGGCAGCCCTAAAATGAACTTCATTGAAGGTGCGCCAGCGAGCACCAAAGGTGCACATGCAATCGGTATTCGTCCTGAACATATAACCGTCAGTAATGATGAGGGCTTATGGTCAGGCACTGTCACGCTCGCAGAACATATGGGCTCCGATACCTATCTGCATGTCCAGACAGAGCATGGCCTTGTCAATGTGCGCGTTGATGGCGCTTTTACCTCGCATAGCGGCGATCATGTATTTTTAAGCCCGCAAGAACATCAAATTCACCGCTTTGACAGCGAAGGACTGGCCTTGTCATGAGATTGAAAGATAAAACCGCCATTATTACCGGTTCTGCACGCGGCATCGGCAAGGCTTTTGCCGCACGCTATGTGGCCGAAGGGGCACATGTGGCAATCGCCGATATCAATTTGGCTGCTGCCGAAGCCACTGCCAAAGAAATAGGCCCGCAGGCTTTCGCTGTTCATCTTGATGTAACAAGCCAGGAAAGCATTAATCAGGTGGTTAAAACGATTGAAGAAAAACGGGGCGGCATTGATATTTTGATCAATAATGCCGCGCTCTTTGATCTCGCCCCTATCGTTGATATTAGCCGCGAAAGTTACGACAAGCTTTTCGCGATCAATGTTTCAGGAACACTTTTCATGATGCAAGCTGTCGCCCGTTCAATGATTGAGCGTGGCAAGGGCGGCAAAATCATCAATATGGCCAGTCAGGCGGGGCGACGCGGCGAAGCATTGGTAGCTGTTTATTGCGCAACCAAGGCCGCAGTCATTTCATTGACCCAATCGGCCGGTTTGAACCTCATCAAACATGGCATTAATGTCAATGCGATTGCCCCTGGTGTCGTTGATGGCGAACATTGGGATGGGGTCGATGCTCTATTCGCGAAATTTGAAAACCGGCCTATTGGCGAAAAGAAAAAGATAGTCGGCGCTGAAGTACCGTTTGGCCGTATGGCGCAAGCAAAAGACTTAACCGGAATGGCGGTTTTCCTTGCCTCAAAAGATGCCGATTACATCGTTTCCCAGACATATAATGTCGACGGCGGCAATTGGATGAGCTGACATGAAAATTTCAAATGCAACGCTTGATCAACTGTCCGCAAAAATCCAACGCCCGAATTATAACCGTTCGGAGCTTAAAGCCGGTATTGTCCATATCGGTTGCGGCAATTTCCATCGTGCCCATATGGCTGTTTATCTGGATGACCTCTTTAATCTTGGGGATGGACATGAATGGGCGATCATCGGCGCGGGCGTACGCGCCAATGATGCGCAGATGCGTGAAGACTTGGCCACTCAGGATTTCATGTCATCGGTCATCGAACTTGATCCGGACGGTGTGAGTGCACGCATTGTCGGTGCAATGATCGACTTTTTACCTGTCGAAAAAGCGAACCAGGCCTTGATCACAGCTATGGCAACAGAAACGATCCGTATCGTGTCGCTGACTGTGACGGAGGGTGGTTATTTTATTGACCCTAAAACGGGTAGTTTTTCCGCAAGTCACGCTGATATTATTCATGATGGTGCGCATCCAGAGCAGCCGGAAACAGCTTTTGGCGCCATCATTGCGGCATTAAAGCTGCGTTTTCAACGCGGCTTTAAACCTTTTACCGTCATGAGCTGCGATAATGTTCCGCATAATGGCAATGTCACACGCGATGCGGTAGTCGGGCTTGCGACATTGTCCGATCCGGATTTTGCGCTATGGATTGCTGATAATGTGGCTTTTCCAAACAGTATGGTGGATCGTATCACGCCTGCAACCGGCATGCGTGAGCGTGAACTTGCCCATTCACTTGGGGTTGACGACAAAGCACCGGTGACATGCGAGCCATTCCGTCAATGGGTGATGGAGGATAATTTCCCGGCTGGCCGGCCACCGTTGGAAAAAGTCGGCGTTACTTTTACCGATCAGGTACACCGTTTTGAAACGATGAAAATCCGTATTCTCAACGGCGGTCATGCGATTATCGCTTATCCGGCTGGTTTGCGTGACATTGAATATGTGCATGAGGCAATGCAGGATGACCAAATTCGCGCCTTCCTTGACCATATTGAAAGCACCGAAATTCTACCGATTGTGCCGCCTGTACCCGACACAAATCTGACAGCCTACCAAAACCTTATCGTAGAGCGGTTTTCCAATCCAGATATTGGTGACACCATACGCCGGCTTTGTTTGGATGGTTCTAATCGACAGCCCAAATTTATCATCCCGTCAATCAGGGATGTTATCGCTCAAGGAGGCAAGGCATCCGGTTTGATTTTATTATCGGCTTTATGGTGCCGCTATTGTTTTGGAACGAGCGAAAATGGCAATGATATTGCACCCAATGATCCGAATTGGGATCGCTTGCAAGCACGCGCCATAGAAGCCCGCAACAACCCTGTCGCATGGCTTGAAATGCGTGAAATTTATGATGATTTGAGTGAAAATGCTGCTGTTGTTGAAGCATTTAGTACAAGCCTCAATGCTATATGGCGCGAAGGCAGCCAAGCTGTGATTACAAGTTATTTGTCTGGTCACACATAAGATATTGAAGTCATTATGCTTCAAAATAGAGCAAGACAATTGCGACTGCTGTGATTTTTAAAAGGCATCTTCCGTCGTTCGATTGACAACGGGAGATGTTCAGTGATGTTTAATTAAATTCTGATGCAGATTGCTTAAGCAATTACAGCAAGCAATCATAATATAGTTTTCACATCTCATCGCACAGGCTTATCGATGTTTTCTCTTTAAAAATGTAAGCTGTGGTGGCACTGATTTAAATAAAGCGGATAGCCCCAAATATAACACGCCGTTCTTTATATCACCGGTTTAACATGCAGATTAAAAAACATTCTATAGAATCCAATGTTGGATAACTATGTGGGTTAAGTATTCACTTTAAAACAATATGAAACAATGCCGCAATATGGATACAGGGCGGCATTGTTATGATTGAATGCAATAGTTCAGTGGGGGTTAGGCCTTTTTCACGACGATACCACGTGGCATATCGGAGAGCACCTCAGCGCCAGATGAACGCATGATAACGATCTCTTCCTGACGCACGCCAAACTCTTTCGCCAGATAAATACCCGGTTCAATCGAGAACACCATCCCCTCTTCCAGGACAACATCAGACGTTCCGGTGATGTAAGGTGGCTCATGCACATCAAGGCCTAAACCATGGCCGGTACGGTGAAGGAAATATTCGCCAAAACCTGCCTGCGTAATGTGATCACGCGCCGCACGATCCACTTCACAAGCCTTAACGCCCGGCTTGGCCGCAGCCAATGCCTTGGCAACAGCTTCATTCACAATGTTAAAGACTTGCGTGAATTTTTCTGTTGGTTCACCAAAGAAACCGCTGCGGGTCATGTCAGACGGATAGCCGTTCAAACGCGCGCCGATGTCGATCATCACTGCATCGCCGTTTTGCAATTTGGTTGCTCCGGTGTGGTGATGCGGATAAGCACCATTTTCACCAAAACAAACGCTGACAAAAATCGGCTGTGCGCCATTCGCTCTAAAGTGATCGCGAATAATAGTTGCCACTTCCAGCTCTGTAACGCCAACTTTCAAAGCATCATAACCAGCCTGCATGGCAGCATCATTGAGCAGTGCACTGGCTTTGAGCAGATCATATTCCTGCTCGTCTTTATGGGCACGCAAATGACCGACCGTGTCATTGGTAAATTTACGCGCTTTGTGTGGTACATTATCCAAGACCAGTAGCGCAAAATCCGCTCGCATAGTTTCATCAATGGCAATCACCGGATTCGCCGGCAACTCGCAAGCCTTAATCAAGGTGTTGAATGCTGCAAGCGGACCTTCGGCATCCGCCCATGTGGCAAATGGCAGATCAGTTTTGTTACGTGCACTATCCGCATTCAGGGCAGGCATTAAAAAGCCCGCATGTTTTTGCGAAATCAACAGCATCACTGCGCGTTCATCACCATGCGGATCAACGCCACTCATATAAACCATATGGGTAGAAGGCCCGAGCACCACCAGATCGGTACCGGTAGCAACCATTTGCGCACGCAAAGCTGCAATACGCTTTTCGTTTGAGAAGGACATTTTCAAATTCCTGATCACAAAAATTCAAGGGCTGCGATGCAGCCCTTGAAGCTTATGTATTTTAGTTTTTGGTCACAAGGCGATAATAAACAAAATCAGAAAGCGCGCCATTCACATAGCCATTTACTTTCTTGTTCATTGGAACCTGATAGGCCGCCTGGAACATGACAACGACAGGTGACTCTGTCTGAACGCGTTTTTGCAGCTCAATATAGAGTTCCTGACGCTTTTCCGGATCTGCTTCCGACAATGCTTTGGTGGTCATGTCGTTAATGTCATCCGGCACTGCCCATGCGTTACGCCATGCAGTGGTTGCCTGATAATTTTCGTCGGAATTATCGCGGTTATAAGCAAAAGCTTTGGCATTGGAATGCGGATCCATGAAATCCGGCCCCCAATAGAGCAAAACACCATCATGGCTGCGTTCGCGATATTTGGTGATGACCTGCGAACCCGTACCCGGCAGAATGTCGAAGTTGATGCCGCCTTCAGCAAAGCTTGCCTGCAATGACTGAGCCATATCGGCAAATGGTGCCGAATTGATTACATCGAGCTTGACATTAATTGGTGTTTTAATACCGGCATCTTTCAAGATCTGCTTAGCTTTTTCAGGGTTGTAGCTATATGGCATTTCGTCATATGAGCCAGGGAAACCCTTAGGCCAAAATGCCTGATGCGGCACCATCTGGCCTTTGAGGAAGGTGTTGGACATGCCTTCATAATCAACCAAATAACGGGCAGCTTCCCACACAGCCTTTGGCTGCAAGGCTTCTGATTTCTGGTTGAAAGCAAGGAAGTGAACGGCTGCCTGCGGGAAGCTTTCGACTTTAATATCATCGCTCTTGATGCCGGAAATCTGATCGGCGGTCATATTGCGAGCCATATCAACATCGCCTGATGTCAGCAGCAATTGCTGAGTGGCGGATTCTGCCACATGGCGAATAATGACACCTCGCATCGCCGGTGCACCTTTGAAATAATCCGGATTGGCGTTCAAACGCACCATTTCACCCGGTTTATAGGCTGCGAGCGTGAAAGGACCTGAGCCTGCGCTATTGGTGTTGAGCCAGCCATTACCCAGATCGCCGTCTTTTTCATTGGCCATCACTGTTTTTTCATCAACGATGGAAGCCGGACGGGCGGCAAGTACGTTCAGCACAAAGGCTGACGAGAAATCGCCGTCATATTTCAACACGACCTGACCATTATCAACAGTGACCATCTGATCGACATTTTCAGGTGTCCAGCCTAGCTGGGTCAGGATGAAAGCTGGTGTCAGGTTCAGTTTGATAACGCGTGAGAGCGAAAAAACCACATCCTCAGCACGAACCGGATTGCCTGAGTTGAATTTGGCATTTTCGCGCATGGTGAAGCGGATGGTTTTGGCCGCGTCGTCCGCGGTCCATTCAGATGCCAGACCAGCAGCCAGCACGGTGGTGTCTTCTGCATCATATTGCACCAGACGGTCATAAAGATTGCTGACCAGCTCGCCGGACGAAAATTCATAAGCCTGTGCCGGATCAAGTGCAACAATATCATTGATATTTTGTGCAACGACCAGAGAATGATCCGGCGTTGCCGCCCAAACAGGCTGCATGAATGGCAGCGTCAAAGCTGCTGCCATCAGGGCTGCTTTATAGAGTTTCACGAGAAATTCCTCCACTTTAAATTGATGCCATGAAAGGCATGTTGCATGTTGTTTAGTCTCAAAGAACAATCGAAGGGGCCTGCGACACCACCACATTGTTCAAGCCGGAATTGTTGAAAACAGCCAGCGAACCAACCCATAAAATACGTGCCGGACTAGCGGTACGATTGCCCCATGAATGAGGTGTGGTGCCGCGATAATGCAGACTGTCACCTTCAACCATGGTAAATTCCTGCCCATCCAGACAGAGGAAGATTGATCCTTCCAAAATATAAATCAGCTCGTCACCTTCATGGCTGGCCACTTCCGCCTCATATCCTGCGGGTGCATTGAGAATGAAAGATGAGAGCTGGTTGCCCGGCAATTGGCAGCCGAGTTTTTCATAAAGCAAAGGTGATCCCGCAATGGAAAAACGCGGACGGTTTGCAGCCTGCGTAAAGCCCTGCTCCAAGGCTGGCTCGGAGATGAAATAGTCAAGATTAACTTCCAGCGCGCGGGCAATACCCGCTAGTGCTGCCAAGGTGGGCGTCGCAAAATCACGCTCGACCTGACTGAGATAACCAACTGACAAATTGGCTCCGTCGCCCAATTGCTGCAATGTCATGCCAAGCTGCTTTCTACGCATACGGATCAGGTGTCCGATCTGCGTTTCCAGCTCTGATGACGGGCGGCCTAATTTTTTACTCAAATTTTCTCCTCACAAAAATTTTTTTGATTTAATCAGATTTTTCGTTATTATCCAAGTGAAATTTTGCAAGAGGCGCAGCTGAGTGAGGCACTTTTTTCCTGGGAAAAAGCTAAAAAAGCCCAGAAAAGATACCGAAATGCTGCAGCGCTTGCCAAATACAATAGCGCGCCTGTGGGAGGCTCAATGAACTTTTTCTTCATGCCGCAAGCGGCTGATTCTGGCAGGAGGGCGATCAATGTCTGCTGATCCATCGGCCGCAAATAATTTGAATTCACTGGAAAAAGCCACAGGCAGGCTTGGCCAGACTTTCAAAGATATGAGTTATTTTTTAATTGTCATTCTAGGCACCTTTATAGGGCTTCTGGCGATTACTTTTTTCATCGGCCGCATTGTGCCGATTGATCCGGTTTTGGCCGTTGTCGGAGACCGTGCCAGCAAAGAAGTATATGAAGCAGCGCGTCAGGCCATGGGGCTCGATCGTCCGCTGATCATGCAGTTCTTCTCTTATGTCGGCGATGTGTTCAGTGGTAATCTGGGTAACTCCATCTCCACCGGACGCTCCGTTGCACAGGATTTGGCACGCGTTTTCCCTGCAACTTTAGAAATGGCTACAATCGGTATTATCATCGGTGTGGTGTTTGGTGTGCCGATGGGCGTATATGCGGCCACCCATCAAAGTGGCTGGCTGGATCAGCTGATCCGCGTTTTTGGTCTGCTCGGCTATGCGGTGCCGGCCTTCTGGCTTGGTCTTGTCGGTCTGGCATTTTTCTATGCCCATCTTGGCTGGGTTGCAGGCCCCGGCCGTCTTGATGTTTTCTATGATGGCATGATCGATCAGGTCACCGGTCTTTATCTTATTGATGCGATTATTGCGCGGGATTGGGAAATCTTTGCCAATGCCTTTGCGCATCTGATTTTGCCGTCTTTCATCTTGGGCTTTTTCAGTCTTGCCTATATTTCCCGTATGACACGCTCCTTCATGCTGGAACAGTTGGGGCAAGAATTTGTCACTACAGCACGCGTTAAAGGTGTGGCGGAGTGGCGGGTAATCTGGCGTCATGCGTTTTACCCGATCCGCATTCAGCTCGTTACCGTTATTGGTCTTTCATATGCAGCATTGCTTGAAGGTTCGGTGATGATTGAAACGGTTTTCTCATGGCCGGGCATCGGTAACTATCTGACCACAGCTTTATTTAATGCAGATATGAACGCCGTTTTAGGCGCCACATTGGTGATCGGTACAGTCTTCATTCTGATCAACAAATTATCTGATCTTCTCTATCAGTTTCTGGATCCGAGGGCGCGCCGATGAGTACATTGCGTAACTGGCTTTTAGACGACTCGCCATCCTCACGTTTTCAGGCACGGATGGGTCGTTTCTGGCGTGTTTTTACGGCACTTTTGCGTAACCCGTTAACAGTTATCGGGTTGATTATCATTCTTGCCTTGCTGCTGATTGCCGCTTTTGCACCGATGCTTGCGCCCTATTCACCAACCAGTCAAAACCTTTCTGCCCGCCTGTTGCCACCAAGCAGTGCACATTGGATGGGCACAGATGAACTTGGCCGTGATATCTGGTCACGCGTGGTTTATGGTGCGCGTATCACATTGCTGATTGTCACCATGGTTGGCGTAATTGCCGCTCCTCTTGGCCTCATTATCGGTGCCGTTGCCGGTTATTTCGGCGGCTGGGTTGACCGTGCCATGATGGCAATCACCGATATTTTCCTTTCGATGCCAAAGCTTATCATGGCGCTGGCATTTGTGGCAGCTCTCGGGCCCGGTATTGAAAATGCCATTATAGCTATCGCGCTCACCGCATGGCCGGTTTATGCCCGCATTGCACGCGCCGAAACCATAACTTTCAGAGATGCCGAATTTATCGCAGCCGTGCGCATTCAAGGTGGCGGCCATACGCGTATTATCTTGCGCCACGTGCTCCCGCTTTGCGCTTCATCTACAATCGTGCGTGTAACTCTTGATATGGCAGGCATTATTCTGACCGCCGCCGGTCTTGGTTTTCTCGGCCTTGGTGCGCAGCCGCCATTGCCTGAATGGGGCGCAATGATTGCCAGCGGTCGTAATTTTATTCTCGACCAATGGTGGGTGGCAACCATGCCGGGCTTTGCGATTATTCTCGTCAGTCTTGGCTTTTGTTTGCTGGGCGATGGCCTGCGTGATGTGCTTGATCCAAAACAGGGAGGCAAACAATGAGTGCTGCTGACACAAGCCAACCTCTATTGGAAGTTAAAAACCTCACCGTCACTTTTCCGACCAGTCGCGGGCCTGTTAATGTCGTAAAAGGCATTTCCTTTCAGCTTGGACGCGAAAAACTCGGCATTGTCGGCGAAAGTGGTTCCGGTAAATCCATGACCGGCCGCGCCATTCTCAAACTCATCCGAAGCCCGGGAAAAATTGCTGCCGACACAATGAATTTTGACGGCATTGATTTGTTGAAAACATCCGAGCGTCAAATGCGTGCCTTACGCGGCAGCCGTATTTCGATGGTAATGCAGGATCCGAAATTTTCGCTCAATCCGGTGATGACCATTGGCGATCAGATTGCCGAAGCTTTGCAAACGCACGAGAAAATCTCACGCAAAGAGTTAAATTCCCGCGTTATTGCAATGCTGGAAGCGGTGCGCATCAACAATCCGGCGCACGTCGCTAAGCTTTATCCGCATGAGGTGTCCGGCGGCATGGGGCAGCGCGTGATGATCGCGATGATGCTGATCCCCAAGCCGGATTTGCTGATTGCGGATGAGCCGACATCGGCTTTAGATGTCTCCGTTCAGGCGCAGGTGCTTGATATTATGGATGCGCTTGTTTCAGGCAATGGCATGGGGCTTTTGCTTATCAGCCATGATCTTAATCTGGTAGCACGCTATTGTGATCGTATCATCGTGATGAATAGCGGTGAGATTGTTGAAGAATGTCTGGCCAAAGACCTGCATCAGGCCAAACATCCTTATACGCAAGGGCTTCTTGCAGCCATGCCGAAAATTGATGAGGACCGCGACGAGCTTCCCGTGCTTGATCGCAGCCTCTGGAGTGCAGGAGCACGAACATGAGTGGCGCTGCTATCGAACTGAAAGATCTGTGCATTTCTTACGGCAAAACGCAGGTTGTCCATGATGTGAATATATCGGTGGAACACGGTGAAAGCTTTGCTCTTGTGGGTGAAAGCGGTTCTGGTAAATCGACCATTTTGAAAGCCATTATGGGACTGGCGCCGGATTGGAGCGGTGAAATCTCCATTCTCGGCAAGTCCCGTCTGCATGGTGCTGACAAACAGGCAGCACTGCAATGCCAGATGGTGTTTCAAGACCCTTATGCATCGCTGCATCCACGTAAAACCATTGATGATTGTCTGGCCGAAGGCATGTCCATCCATGGTTTGAGCGGGCGCGATCAAAAGGTGAAAGATATGCTCAATGCGGTGGGGCTAGATCAGCGCTTCCGCTTCCGCTATCCGCACCAATTATCCGGTGGTCAGCGTCAGCGTGTGGCGATTGCCCGTGCTTTGATGCTGGAGCCTAAAGTGCTGCTACTGGATGAGCCAACCTCTGCCTTGGACGTTTCTGTTCAGGCCGAAATTCTGAATCTTTTGAAACGCTTACGCAAAGAGCGGAACCTTACATATTTGATGGTTACCCACAATTTGCCGGTTGTTTCATTTTTATGTGACCGGATGGCGGTCATGCGCCACGGTCGCGTGTTGGAAATTGCCGATGTCACCCAGTTGAAACAAGGTCGTTTCAACAGTGACTACGCGCAAGAATTATATGTCGCCAGTGGCGGCAATCAATAGGGAAGAGTAAATATGAGCCGTTTTCAAGCAGAACTGATCGCCTTTGACAAAGCATTGGCCAAAGCAACCAAGCCTGAAGAGCCATTTGAAGCACTTTGGCGTTTGACCGATGCTGTCATTGGCGCAAAACTGTTTACGCTGATGGAAGCCAATATGAAGATCGAGCGTTCAGGGCGTATTTTCACATCGCATCCGGAAGAATATCCGGTCTCCGGCAGCAAGCCGATTACCTATAATTCCTGGTTCGATGTAGTGCATAAAGAGCGCCGTACATTTGTCGCCAATAATCTTGCCGATATCGATAAAGTGTTTCCTGATGCGGAGCTGATCGGTCAGCTTGGCTGTGCGTCGGTCATCAATCTGCCGATTATTTTGAACGATACACTTGTTGGCACTGTCAATATTTTGAACGGCGAAAACCATCACACCGAAGAACGTGTGGAACTGGCAAACACTGTGCTTTCCGTTCCGGCGAAAGCTGCATGGCTTGCCAGCCGTCATATCATAAGCCAGCAGGCGTAAACGGTAATAAAATATGCCTCGGAATGCTCAATGCATTCCGAGGCATATAAGTGAATTATCCTATGCTTTATAAATAGAGCCTGCGTAACTTTCGCATTTACTCTTTTGGCATTTTGATCGACATATCAAGATATTCATTACTATAGGCGGTTTTGATATCGAACGGTTTTTCTAAATCGAAATATTTCTCAACCATTTCATAATCTTGCTTCATGCGGTCATCATCAAAAGCCCCAAGGCCAACTTCCATTGTGGTTTTATCACGCATCAATTCCTGAATGCGGTTCCACTGATCTTGCTGATTGCTTTTATCCAAACCAGAAACCTGACTGAGCAATGCCTCAATGCACGGGTCTCTATCCTTAACGCAAGTTTCAAAAGCTTTTTGAGTCACTTGCATAAATTTACGCACAGTTTCAGGGTTTTTATTCAGATAGTTTGCATTGACAATAATAGAATTGCCATAAGGATTAATGCCGATATTACGCCATGCTAAAAAGCCCAGATCATCACCAAACTCGCGCACTTTCATGTCATGTTCGTTGTAAAAATCACTGGTGATATCAATGGCACCGCTTTTCAGGGACGCCACTTTTGCCTGCGGAGAAATATTAACAAATTTCACTGCTGCCGGATCAATCTTTACAGCTTCCGCAAACATTGGCCACATCACGCGTGACGCATCTGCCGGCGGATTGCCGATCGAATGTCCCGGAAAATCTTCAGCACCTTTGATGCCCTTACTTTTCAGCCAATAAAAACCCTGCGGCGAGTTGGTGTATACCGTCATCAAAGCAACGCTGTCTGCACCCTGCCCTTTGGCAAGCAAAACTGTAGGCATGTCAGCAATGCCAAATTGCGAAAAACCGGCACCTACTTTTTGTGCTGCCGCGCCAGAACCACGACCGCTCTCGATGTTAACGTTCAAGCCTTCTTTTTCGTACAAGCCCATCTGCTTGGCATAAAAATAAGGCATATGGTCCGCGGTCGGCACCCAGTTCAAAACAATGTTAATGTCTTCTGCTGAAGCAATAGCCGGCGCCATGACACATGAGGCCAAGAATCCTGCAATAAATTTATTGAACTTTTTCATGGATATGCCTCCCAACATTTTCCGTTATATTTTTCAAGCCATCACTTAATTTGAAGCTTTGACAGAGATGAAAAGCCTGCTTGATCTATCGTGACGCCGCGTTCATATCTGGTAAAATATTTACACAGATGTTATGAGAAGGCAACAACCAAACAACTGGTTGGTTGATTAAAGGGGTATATTTTTGAAGACGCCAAAAAAACAAGAAGCCGTACAGAAGCGTGATCCTGTTGCAACTTCGAAAGCATTGCTGCAGGCGGCGATGAGTGAATTTACCCAATATGGCTTTGAGGGAGGCCGTGTTGACCGTATTGCCCAAATGGCAGGCTGCAATAAACAGCTTGTTTATCATTACTTCGGCAGCAAAGCCGAGCTTTACAAACTGACTTTGGAAGAAGTTTATCGCGAAATTCGCGAAAGCGAGATGCAGCTGCATCTGGAAGATCTGGCTCCTGAAGCCGCCATGGCGCGCCTTGTCTCATTTTCGTTTGATTATCTGGCTGAGCATCCCGAATTCATTGCGCTTCTCAATGATGAAAACCGCATGGATGCATGCCATCTCAAAGCATCCGATAATATTGCCGAAATGCACTCACCCCTCGTCAAAATGATTGATGAAACACTGGCCAGAGGTATCAAAGCTGGATTATTCAACAATAAATTCGAGCCGATCAATCTCTATCTTTCCATTGCCGGTCTCTCCTTCTTTTACTTCTCCAATCACAAAACACTCTCAGTGATTTTTAAACGTGATATGATAAGCCAAGACAGCATTGATGCCAGACGTCAGCATGTCATTGATCTGATCTTGAGCGCTTTGCGGCCTTAGCATTATACCACCTGATAATAATCAACCAACCGGTTGGTTGACATTCCTCTGAAAGCGCGGTTTACTTTAAATCGGGAACTCAGGGGGAGTAACAAATGGCCGAAGCAATTGATTCCGGCAGCGAACAAAATGAACTGATCCGGCTGCAGCGCCGCGAGACCAATAAAAATCGCGCTATCGCAATTGCCATGCATGTGGCAGCACTCTTGTTTTGGGAGTTCGGTGTTCGCTGGTTGGAAGTGCCGCGCTATGTTTTGCCTGCACCAAGTGATGTCATTGCGACAATTACAGTGGCCAAATATGACTGGCTCAACAATAGCTGGGTTACGGCAAGTGAAATTTTGGGTGGCTATCTGCTTGCCATCATATTAGGCATTGCAACAGCCCTGCTGTTTTCATGGTCAAAATGGCTGACAACGCTTGCTTTTCCGCTGCTGATCACCCTGAACATGATCCCGAAAGTGGCACTTGGCCCTTTGGTGATCGTCTGGTTCAGCTACGGTATCAGCACCAATATCCTTATTACTTTCTCACTCTGCTATTTCCCTATTTTGCTGACTACAATCAGGGGCTTGCGTGAAATTGAGCCTGACCTTCTTGATTTGGTGAACTCGCTCCGCGGCACCAAATGGCAGCAATTTATCTATATCCAATTACCTGGTGCCATGCCTTTCATTTTCTCCGGTATGAAGGTTGCAACCATTCTGGCTGTTGCCGGTGCAGTGGTGGGCGAATTTATCGCTTCCGACCGCGGTCTGGCTTACCTGATGATCCAGGTGCAAGCCTCTCTCGATACACCGGCAATGTTTATGGCCGTCACCCTTATCACGCTTATTGGCATGCTGCTTTATCTCGCAGTGCTGCTGCTTGAGCATATGATCGTCCCACAAGATGCGAGAAAATCATGACAATGCTTTCATCACCAAATAACATTACAATGCTGGATCAAAGCAACCATCCTGCTGGCTTTACCTCCACCGATGAACTCGAAACATTCTTGTCACTGCCGACACAAGCTCTGATTGATGATATGCGCAAACTGGACGGCGATATCATGATCCTTGGCGCATCCGGCAAAATGGGACCATCGCTTGCACGTCTTGCCAAAAATGCGGCACCGGAAAAGCGCATCGTTGCAGTTGCGCGCTTTAGCGACCCTGCGGCGCGCGAACAGCTGGAAATGCACGGCATTGAAACAATTGCCTGCGATATGCTGGATCGCGATGCCTTGGCAAAGCTGCCGAAAATCAAAAACATCATCTTCATGGCAGGGCGCAAATTTGGCTCCAGCGGTGATCAGGCTGCCACTTGGGCAACCAACACGCTGATGCCGGCACTGGTTGCAGAAGTTTTCCATCAGTCACGCATTGTCGCTTTTTCCACCGGTTGCGTTTATGAATTTGTTGCCACCGACAGCATGGGCAGCAATGAAAATTCACCGCTGAACCCTCCGGGCGAATATGCACAATCCTGCATCGGTCGCGAGCGTTTGCTGGAACATTTCTCGCAGACCCATCAAACACCGGGCATTCTTTACCGCCTGAATTATGCAATTGATCTTCGCTATGGCGTTTTGCATGACGTCGCCGTTAAAGTCCGCGATGGCTTGCCGGTGGATGTCACCATGGGACACGCGAATGTCATCTGGCAGGGTGATGCCAATGCGATTGCCTTGCGTTGCCTGCTTCAGGCCACAGTGCCAACATCACCGATTAATGTGACTGGCCCTGAAACAATTTCCGTTCGCTGGCTTGCCAATGAATTTGCCCGCATGATGGGTAAAGAAGTTGTCATCACCGGTGAGGAAGCCGACAAAGTATGGCTTTCCAATGCGACACTCTCCAACCGTCTTTTCGGTTATCCGGTTGTTTCTCTCGGCCAGATGATGCAATGGACAGCAGACTGGGTCATGGCGCAGATGCCGTCGCATAACAAGCCGACGCATTTCGAGGCACGCGATGGCACCTACTGACGCTTTCAATATTGTTCGGCTGTCTGAAAAAGACATGGAACAAGCCTGTTTGCTTTCAACGCAAGCAGGCTGGAACCAGACTGAACAAGATTGGGAACTGTTTTTCCGGAACGGGGTTGTTTTTGGCGTTTTTGCAACGCCGGAACAACTCGCCGCCAGTGCAGCTATCATCCCCTATGGCGATGATATTGCATGGATCAGCATGGTTCTCACGAAAGCAGAATGGCGCGGGCGTGGCTATGGTACGGGCTTATTAAAACATTGCCTGCAATGGACTGTAGCACGAAACCGCACTGCCTTTTTGGATGCAACACCGGCTGGCGAACCGATCTATCGCGCACTCGGTTTTGTGCCTTCGCTCAAAATCACGCGCTGGCAAGGTTCTGGCATAGGCTTAGCATCAGAAACCTTAAGCCAGACCATCTCTCACAATGCTGCAGACCAAGCAAACCTTGCCTTTGGTGCTGACAGAAGCTTTGTGCTGGAGAACTTTAACAAGCGTTATCCAGTTGTAACAAGCGCCAACGCATCAACAACATGCTTTGTCCGTGACGGGCGCCTGGCATGGCAGATAGGGCCGGTTATCGGCCGCGATGAAGCCGAAGCATTGGAGTGCATCGAAGCCCTGATCAAACAATTATCAGGCGCTGTCTTCATTGATCTGGTGGACGATTGTGCAAGCATTGCACAACGTCTGGTGCAACTCGGATTTACCAAACAACGGCCATTTTTGCGGATGCAAAAAGGCTCACATCAATTTCAACAAACACAATACCAGACACTTGCCATTGCAGGGCCGGAATTTGGGTAGAGCGCCTGATTATAAACAAATCAAAGGGGCGTAAGGAGTTCAGGAAAATGGGATTACACTACACACAACTGCCTGAAAATGTTCTCAATATTATACGCCGCGGCGCGGTTATTCCGGCGCATCCGCTCGCACTTGATGAGAACCGCAATTTTGACCGCAAACGTCAACGCGCTTTGACACGTTATTATATGGATGCCGGTGTCGGTGGTCTGGCGGTTGGCGTGCACACCACGCAATTCGCCATTCGTGACAATGGCTTATACGAACCGGTGCTCAAGGCTGCAATTGAAGACAGTCGCGCATGGACAGATCGTCCGCTTGCTATGATTGCAGGTGTTGCAGGCCAGACCGCGCAAGCTCGCAATGAGGCTAAAATTGCCCGTGAACTTGGCTATCACGCCGCTCTTATCAGCATGGGCGCGCTAAAAGGCCAGACAAGTGCAGAACTGATCCAGCATTGCAAAACCATTGCGGAAGAAATTCCTGTCATTGGTTTTTACATGCAAACCTCGGTTGGCGGCATT
This sequence comes from Paenochrobactrum gallinarii, assembly GCF_014205685.1. Classification (GTDB taxonomy): domain Bacteria; phylum Pseudomonadota; class Alphaproteobacteria; order Rhizobiales; family Rhizobiaceae; genus Paenochrobactrum; species Paenochrobactrum gallinarii. Next base: position 5,182 of record NZ_JACIIU010000018.1, on the reverse strand, counting down.
ATTCTGGATGAAGATTTCTGGTGCGAATTTGCACAAATCGACAATGCTATCGCGATTAAAGTAGCGCCGTTTCATCGCTATCGCACATTGGATGTGCTGCGCGGTATTGTCAAAGCTAAGGCCGAAAACAAGATCACCCTTTATACCGGCAATGACGACCATATCGTTGCTGATCTGACACTGCCTTTCACCCTTGCACGTGGCGATGAAGCGGTCACACTCTGTTTCAAAGGCGGCTTGCTTGGTCACTGGTCAGTCTGGACAAAACGCGCGGTAGAATTGCTTGAACGCATTCACTCAGAAACAGCCGACAACAAACCTGTGTCCCAGTCACTGCTTGCGCTGGATGCAAAAGTAACCGATTGCAATGCAGCCTTTTTTGATGTCGCCAATAATTTTCATGGCTGTATTGCTGGCTGTCATGAAGTTTTACGCCGCCAAGGCTTGCTGGAAGGCATCTGGTGTCTTGATCCTGAGGAAGGCCTTTCCAAAGGTCAGGCAGAAGAAATCTCCCGTGTTTATCAGGCACATCCTGATCTGAATGATGATGAATTCGTTGCAGCTAATCGCGAAAGGTGGCTCGCATGAACAGTCTTTCAACACAGCAAAGCACCGTTGCGCCGACACCGCTGATCCGCTTGCAAAATGTGCGTAAAACCTATCATACCGGCAACAAAGAATCCGTTGCAGTCTCCGATGTGACACTTGAGATCAATGAAGGCGATCTCTTGTCCGTCGTCGGCCCATCCGGTTGCGGCAAAACCACTGTGCTTAAAATTCTGGCCGGTTTGCATAAAGAAAGCGGTGGCACCGTTACCATTGGTGACGGTACAAAAACCGATTTTGACGGCACAGATATCGGCATGGTTTTTCAGCAGCCTTTGCTGCTAAAATGGCGTACCATTGCTGAAAATGTTATTCTGCCTGCACAGATTTTAGGCTTACCAAAAAAGGCTGCCAGAGAGCGTGCCAAAGACCTTTTACATATGGTTGGCCTTGGTCATGCAACGGATAAATATCCGTACGAGCTTTCCGGCGGCATGCAGCAGCGCGCAGCCATTGCACGCTCATTAATCCATGATCCTAAACTCGTTTTGATGGATGAGCCGTTTGGTGCATTGGATGCGATAACGCGGGAAAAAATGAACCTTGAAATGCTGCGGATCTGGCAAGAGAGCAAGAAAACTTTTGTCTTCGTCACCCACGGTATTCAGGAAGCCATTTTCTTAGGCTCGCATTGCGCAGTCCTAAGTGCTGGCCCTGCCCGCATGGCAGATTATTTTAAAATCGATTTGCCTGCGCCGCGCACATTAGACGTCAAACTGACCGAGCCGTTCGGACAATATGTCCAGCGTGTCTACAAGCAATTAGGCATGAACTAACGACAGAATAGATTGAGGGCTGATACTCAAATTGCATCAGCCCTCATTCAATTATTTTAAAAGTCATTATTTTGCTGCCTGCACTTTACTTCTGAGCCGCGCATCAGCGCGTTTTTCTTCCATGCTTGGCGAATACCAAAAAACAATATACTAATATTTCAAAACTAAGATTTACAAAGTAATTTCAGTAGGAAACAGCAGTGAGCTCGCAACCGATATTTGCTCAAACAGAGCAACCAAAGCGTCGGGCTGTCCGTGAAACTGCCGCCAAGCTTATTTACAGGGCATTGCAGGCAGACATCATCGCTATGAAACTTCTGCCCGGTACAGCCCTCAATGAAAAAACCTTTATTGATCATTTCGGGGTCAGCCGCACGCCGGTTCGGGAGGCTCTTATCCGTTTGAGTGAAGAAGGCTTGGTCGATATTTTCCCGCAATCCGGCACATTTGTGGCTCGAATTCCTGTCGACCGCATACCTGAAGCCGTCGTAATACGACAAGCCTTAGAAGGCACAACGGCTGAATATGCAGCGCATGCCGCAACAAAAGAAGCAATCAGCAAGCTCGATGAACTGATTGAATTGCAAGAATTTCACGCCAAGCGCAGCAAATTAGATCTCTTTCACGAAGCGGACGATCAGTTTCATGAAGCGATCGCCGAGATATCCGGCTTTCCCGGTATCTGGCAACATTTGAAACTGGTAAAGATTCAGATCGATCGTGCGCGACGCATGACCGTGCCTGTACTTGGTCGCATGGATCAGGTTGTGCGCGAGCATAAACACATCCGCGATGCTATCGCCGCAAAAGATACAGCTGAAGCAGTCAAAGCCATGAAACAACACTTGAGCGCTGTTTTACCGGATATTGACGAGTTGCGCAAAAGCCGGCCGGATTATTTTGTCTGATTATAAAACGGCTTCTTTCTTGCCGGATTTTGCGGATTGCAACATCGCATCAATCAAAGCATGCGCCTGTAATGCCTCTTCACCACTGATGGCTGGTTTGCGCTTCCTTATCAAAGCTTCGGCAAAATCTTCAATGATTGCCTGATGCAAACTATGCGAAAAAGCCATCGGATTCGCACCAGAGCCAGAGAGTTCTTCGCTTGCTATTGTTTCAGTACGGCCATCCCGCCAGATAATATCAAGTTTACCGGATGAAAGGCGTAAAGTTGCCTTCTCATAATAAAGTGAAATTGTTTCCGTATTGCCCGGATAACTCGCCGTTGAAGCCATGAATGAGCCCACAGCACCTGAGGCAAACTCAATACCCGCTGTAACAAAATCCTCGGCCTCCATCTGATGAAACCGTGAGGTAACAGCCATGGCCTGAACCGATTTGGCAGGCCCCGTCAAACTCAAAGCCATATCGATAGTATGAATTGCCTGCGTCAGCAATACGCCGCCGCCATCGCGCCCATAAGTGCCGCGTCCAGGCTCGTCATAATATGTTTGCGGCCGCCACCATGGCACTGAAATTTCGCATATTCCTAAAGCGCCAAGCTTGCTGCCAGCCACCAGTTGCACCGCGCTTTGATAAGCAGCTCGCATACGCAATTGAAAAACAATACCTAAAGAAACATCATGATCCTGACACAGATCTACAATCATCTTTGCTTCATGGGTATTTCTGGCAACTGGCTTTTCCAGCAAAATATGCTTACCCGCCCTTGCTAAGGGAGCAATAATTTCTTCACGCACATTCGGCGGGGTTAAAACAATTACAAAATCCACGGCCGGATCGGCCGCGATTTCTTCCACATCATGATAATGACGCAGGCGAACCCCAAGTTGCCTTTCCGCCCCTTCATGAAAGCTTTTTGACCGCTCATAATGGCGGCTTAAAACCCCATGCAAGTTGACTGTATCAGAAGCAGCAATCGCATCCAGATGCGTTTGCGCCACCATGCCCACACCAATGATGACCGCTTTTTTAATCTCTGCCACAGCCACTCCTCCCAGAGCAAACACAGAACCTTATTCTTACTTAAACTGTGCCACAGATCGCGCTGCACCAATTTCCAGCAAGCTTTGCAGCGCGCGCTCTACACAAGCCCGAAAGACTTGATTGCCAGCCAGATCACGAGGGAAAATTTCTTCGATCGAGCAATAGGCTGCAACGAGTTCCGCTGCCGTTTTCTGCCCCGCAATCCGGGCCTGAATTTCCTGAACCAACGGATCGCGCACATCAATAGCTGCGCCTTTTTCATCCCATCCAGTCGCATAACGCATCCAGCCTGCAACCCCTATCGATAAGCGATCAATAGACTGCCCTTCAGCCAATCGTTCGCGAATAGTACCCAACAAGCGCTGCGGTAATTTTTGACTGCCATCCATAGCAATCTGCCATGTCCGATGCTTGAGTGACGAATTTCTAAACCGCTCAATCAGCTGATCTTTATAATGGTCGAGATCGAAATCCGGAAGTTTTGGCAAAGTAGAGCTGATCTCTTCATCCATCATTTCGCGTATAAAACGCGCAAAACCTTCCGCCGCCATGACGTCCGAAACAGTCTCATGACCAGCCAAATAGCCAAGATATGCAATTGTTGAATGGCTGCCATTTAACAGTCGAAGCTTCATCAGTTCAAAAGCCGAAACATCCTGCACAAAAGTAACACCCGCCATTTCCCAGTTCGGGCGTCCACTGGTAAAATGATCCTCAACGACCCATTGGCTAAAAGCCTCAGTCATGATCGGCCAGGCATCAATCACACCGGTTGCATCAACAATAGCGGAGCGATCAGCATCTGTTGTAGCCGGCACAATCCGATCAACCATCGTAGACGGAAATGCCACATGTGCTGCAATATATTCAGCGAGTTCAGGATCACGCAGAGCCGCAAATCGTGTCACAACACGCTTAAGCGTTTCGCCATTTGAAGGCAGATTATCACAAGAAAGCACCGTGAATGGTGCCACGCCCGCTTGCCGGCGACGGCGCAGCGCTTCCACAATAAAGCCAAGTGCAGAGCGTGGATGATTGTGCTCTTGCAAATCGTGAACAACATCAGCATGAGTTTCATCAAGCGTGCCGGTAGCTGGCGCGTAGCAATATCCCTTTTCGGTAATAGTCAGAGAAACAATTTTTATCTCAGGCTCGCACAGTGCATCCATCACAGTTTGCGGATTTTCGGGCGCCACCAATAATTGCACAACACTGCCAATTACCCGCACTTGTTCATGCACCGCAGAACGCACGGTAATGGTGTAAAGGCCGTCTTGGGGCGCAAGCGCATCACGCGTATCAGGACTGCGCAAAGACACACCAATTATGCCCCATTCCTGCGCGCCGGCCTGTAAAATTTCATCCGTATAAACAGCTTGATGCGCACGATGAAAGGCACCAATACCAAGATGAACAATACCTGCTTTTATTTGTTTTCGATCATAGGTCGGGCGTAAAACGTCTTGCGGTAACTGCTCAAGAACTTGCATTGACAAACGGGGATGTGTCTCATTCATTTTATGCTAATCCGCCCAAATTTATATACAGCTTTTAATTATCACAATCAGCGCCGACTAAACATCTTTCAATCCGCCCACCGATCTTGCGGCATCACCTGTCAATATTGACTGCAGGATATCAGCTAAATGATACGCCCCCTCAACTCCACGACCTTAATTTTAAATATTAATATATCAATATGTCAACAAAACCTATGACGTAAAACCGTAAATTTACGCGTTTTTAAGCGCCCTTAGAGGCTGACTCATAAAGAATTCATTTTTATCATGATCTTGCGATGCGCCTTGTGAGCATGCGGATATTTGCGATATAAATCCACGCCTCAGCAG
>NZ_JACIIU010000017.1:28678-42580 GCF_014205685.1 Paenochrobactrum gallinarii | reverse complement strand
AGTCTTCAATTCCTCCTTTCTCCTTTGCATTCCAGTCATATGCCTCCCCAATTGGGGCGAGGCGCACTATAAGTAATATCACTGCACCAGACTTGGTTTGGGCCTTTATCAATGGCTTATAATCCCATGACACTGATTAACCGAAGCACACGGTATCTCCCCGCTTGAAGCCTACTTCGAGGTAGGAAAGCGGTGATTTGACCGCTACCAAAGAACGGGTATTTCGTGAACATGCGATCAAGCTCATTCATAAGCTTCAGCGTTTCTGGATCAGTTCCGACAGGCGTATAATATATTGATGACCGGTTGATCTTCAGCAGTTTACACTGTCTGCTCAGACTTCAGGCGGTATGATGCTTGCGGAGCATTGCCTTCTGTTTTTTTGATCTTGCAGGAAAACACACCAGCCAAGCCATCAATCGCTTGCCGCCTCCATATGGTCAATTGGGTTGGGTGGATTTTGTGCTTGCTGGCAATCTCTTGAACCGTCTGGTCGTCATTTGCGTATCTAATCGCTAAAGCCGGGTACATCTTAGCAGACTATCCAGTTTTGCAGAACCACTTCAATGGATGAGATTCTTTACTTCGGTAAAACTGCCTGCGGTGTTTTACGGAAACTAATAGCCATCCGATTATATGCATTCATCAGACTGATGGCGATTGTCAGCTCAGACAGCTCTTTTTCACTAAATACATGATAAGCAGCCTCATAAGCGGCATCAGGTATGCCTGTTTGCGCAACAAGCGTCACACTTTCTGCCCATGCAAGAGCCGCCCGCTCACGAGCGTTAAAAAGTGAACCACCTTCTTCCCACGCCTGCACAAGTGCAAGCTTTTCAATTGAAGCGCCCTTTTTCACCAAGGCACGGGTATGGCTATCCAGGCAATAAGCACAATTATTGATTTGCGAAACGCGCAGGTAAACCAACTCAACCAGTTCTTCAGTAAGATCCGTATGTTTGATATAATTATAAACACCAGCAAGTGCCTTAGCCCCATCAGGTGACACCAGATTGTAATCTATCCGTTTAATCATTGTTACTCCCTACTCACATTGATCAGGTTAGTTGAAATTAATGGCAGCCAGTCTAACTTTTCATCACGATGGAGATGAAACATCTCAGGCATCACTAAATTTCAATTGACTTCTCCCTCATTCTAAGAACAAATAAAGAACAGTCAATAAGGTAGTGATGAATGACAACTGAAACCGCATCTGAAAAATACATCATCATCCCATATCGAAAAAATAAGCAAAAACTGGTCGCCGCCGAAATGCGCCCCGCTCAGTCAGCTGTCAGTGCTGAACGCATTGCCGCAGCAATGGCCGGGCGTTTTGCCGGCGTTGTCGCCTATGCTGTGACCATTGATGAAGAGACCGGCGACATGATGGAGCCTAGGCTTCTGGCTTCCTTTGGTGAAGTGCCGGTTGAACAGGAAGATTAAGATTCTAACAGCCGCTTAGTTGCGCTATTTCTCGTGGCTTAGATGATCTGGCCGCCAATTGGCAGTTCAATATTGCACATGAAAAGATGAAGCATCGCATGTCGTTTAGCATTGTCACAACAAAAGAAAGACCAGATTTAGCCCAAACCACTGGCACATGGCGCTTGAATACTTTCTTTAGTGATAAAGATGTCACCCTGACGCAAGTGATTGAGATGGACGCCTAATGCGTAGCGCAACCGGATGTTATCCCAACTGTTTGAGTTCTACTCGACGGTAAAACGCCTGTTGGTATGATCACACTCTGTCTGGATGATCTTGAAGACCGGCCGGAGTTGATCCCTGGTTAGCTGGCCTTTATGTTGATCCTGCCTATCGCGGACGCGGACTTGCATTACAACTGATTGCACATCTTGAAACAATTGCAAAAGCCGCGGGCATTGAACGCCTGTCGCTCTATACAGATGGCTCAGTCGGCCTTTACTCCAAAGCCGGTTGGAATATCACTGAGACTTTGAATGATAATGGAGTTCTTTATTCCATTATGTAAAAGCAATTGGCGTCCGCTTGATCATGTTTTTCAAGCATTTGAGATAAATATAAAGGGCGTGAGACCCAGGCCAAGTTATTTAAAAACAACGTTTAAGCCAGCGTCCCTCGCCCTTCATTTTTATCAATATCGCTTTAGTTTATTTCATTCTGCGGCTTCAAAAGTAAACGGCTCGGCATCTTCAAATTTGTCAGAAACTTCGCCGACCAAGACACGGCTCATATCAACGCCAAGTTCCAGTTTGCGCACTTTCGCACCTTCAGCAAAATCCAGCTTTTTCAGATCAACCCAGAAAATATTAGGTGATGTGGCTGATTCTGCATGAAATTGCAGGGCTTTCTGATCCGCAACCACACGCCAGCGCGTTGTGGACAGGTTAGGTGCATCAGGCATGCTTACACCATAAGGCACTGACGCATTACGCACCACACTGAAAACGGCGGCCGCAGCAACACGCGGATCATCTGTCTGTGTGACTGCATTGACGTAGAAACCAGCACGAACAAAGCGATCTTCTGAGCGTCCGCTACCCGGCAAGAAGTTCAGCGAATTAACTTTGCCCCAATAGGCTTTATTTGCCAGCTGGAAATCATAAGCCGGATCATTGGTTACAACCTGATAAGAACGATCATGGTGAATGCTGAGCTTACCGTCAATCCATTCCAGCACAGCGCTATCACCACTTGCATCCGACAAAGTCAGATGAAGCGGTGCAAGACTGCCCGGGCGACCAGGAACTTCACCGCTAACCACTTGAATTGGATTTTCTTTTGTAAATTCAACGGCTTCTTTTACATTGGCGAACTGATCAAGATAAAACTGCGCCCAGATAGCCAGTGACATACGCTTTGATGATTTATCATCTTCCGGATATTGCGACGCATTCAGCCATAACAGGCTGGCATTGAGACCTGCTTCATTCATGCCGTCAACGGTTGAAATATCATAACCTGAAACAGCAAGACTGCCATATTTCGAAGTCCACTCGACCGAGCGCTCGCCTGCCTGACCACCGCGCTTCATGCCCCTAGGGAATACCCAAAAGTTACTGATCATCGGATCTTTAAAATCCATGCTGCGGCCGGTCATCGTACGACCTGCTTCGCCATGATAAACAACGCGAGTGCAAGCCTGTACTTCAGCGGTCATTAAAGCCGCAACCGCTGTCAATGCAGCAGCAAATTTGGTGAAATGACGCATAGTAACTACCTATTCTTCAGTGGTCTGGACGAACTTGAATTACAATCTGTTCAATCAATATCTTATAATTATATAAATCCAATATAACTACAAAGAAAAACAATATTATGCTCAAGCATTAATCAATTGAGTAAGATGCTGACCAAAATCACAGCCCTCACCACCAGCATTGATTGTATCAAAGTAATCATGCCAGCCTGATTGGGCGATACCGCCAATTAATGCCTCTAAAGCCTGATCATCAGTACAGCGCCAAATTGCATAAAACTGATGTTCACTCGTATGCAGCCTGGTCTGATCAACCTGCCCTAAAGAAATAGCATCAACCCCAAGAGCCGCTAAGGCTGGCATCGCTGCCCCCACTTCTTCCAAAAACTGCTGACGTTCAGCAGCTGTCAGGTTAAGCCATGTTTGTTTCGGACTATAAAGCTCAGCAAGATAATGAGGCATAATAATTTTTCCGTTTTTTAAAGATGTTCAGGCACGAATAGAGCGCAATGCCCGTTTACAAATGCGGTGTGTTGCAGCCGATGAACTGCTTTCCTGCCATTGAGCACATAAATTCTGCACCCAATCAGGGCGATCTTTCGAGGCATCATTCAGCCAGTTGGCGACCGAATCCTGCACATAGATGGCTGGATCAGCCTTTAAAGCCGCTAAAACTGGCAAAGCTAACTCCGGCTTTTGCTTAAGTTGTGCAATATGCTGACACCACACACCGCGCGGGCGAATAGCTTCAGTTGCAAAGCGCCGGACGCGTTCGGAAAAAGACTGTGTCCAATCGGTTAAATAGATGATGGCTTCTTCTAAATTGGCAGCTAAATCACCGCGGACAGCCATCCATGACCATTCCCGCACACCAAAATGAGGGTCATCAGCAAATGGCTTGATAGCCTCAAGGCGCGCTTCCAAGCTGAGACCTGAGCGCTGCCCCACCATAAAACAACACCATCCACGCACCGTATCAGACGAATGATGCGCAAGCTGCGTGATAGATTCTTCCCCCAATTCACGCGTGATAATACTAGCTGCCAAACGCATGCGCTGTGAAATACCACTTGCGGCACTTGCTTCCATTTCTGTTAAAGCCTGCGCGCTTATTTGCGGCAAAACAATATGCATCAGCTTGGTAAAATCCACCGCCAGACATTCAGTCAGATTGGTGGTCTCTGCACCATGATTCAGTGCACCCAGCCTTTCTTGCGGAATATCTTTAACGCCGCGCCCTTTTGCTTTGGCTATGGTCATGATGCAGCCTCAACCAGATTGTTACGAATTCGAGCTAAAAAGCCATTGAGTGTCTTTCGTTCTTCCGTCGAAAAACCGGCAAATAGTGCCGAAATCCACTGCGTATGCGCATTAAACAAATCACGCGCGCAGGCTTCGCCATGAGGTGTTAAAAGCACTGCAACTTTTCGGCGATCTTCAAGACTTGGACAACGTTTAATAAACTGATCTCGCTCCAAGCCATCAAGTAAACCTGTGATGGTTGCACGCGTTACACCGGCGCGCTCTGCCAGTTCAAATGGCGACAGACCATCCGCTTGCCCGTGCAAAAGAAACAGTAAAACAAACTTCCCCTCAGACAAGCGATAAGGCGCCAGCCGTGCTGCACAGTCTTTATCGATTGCACCAGCAAGTGCCAGCAGCTCGAAACATGCGCGCAGATTACCAGTTGAAACCTGACCGCGCCGTTCGGTTTCCTCAATAAGTGCTAAGTGCTTTTGTTCTAAATTTTTCATAAGGCGCCATATAGTATGGCGCCTAATTAAATTCAAGTAAAAAATGATCAGACCCGATGATTATAAAAACATCGGATCTGACCACCTTAAGGGTCTATCAAAAGTATGGACGCTTATTCGTTCCACGGCCCCTGATATTCACTGACCTTGGCCTCCATATCAGCGCGCGGACGTTCAGGAACAACGGTTTGCGACGTACCAATATGAACAAAGCCAGCTACGCGTTCATGCGGAGCAACACCTAAAAGACGGCGGCCTTCTTCTTCATTTGCATACCAATTGGTGATCCAGTTGCTGGCAAAACCCATTGCATTGGCGGCATGACACAGGTTCATCGCAGCCGCACCAGCCGACAAGAACATCTCCCATTCCGGAATGCGCGGATGCTCCACCGGAGAAGAGACAACCCCCACAACCAGAGGGGCACGATCAAAGCGCTTCAGCTCTTGTTCTTTGCGCGCTTCTGTCAGCGGGCCTTCCAATTGCTCAAGCCGATCCGCCAGCAATTGCCCGACCTTTTTACGTGCATCACCACGATAGATAATAAAGCGCCAAGGGGTAAGGCGACCATGATCAGGAACGCGTGCAGCTAATTTCAGCATCAATTGCAACTGATCTTCATCAGGACCTGGAGCTGCAAGCGCAGAAATAGGCGTCGAGTGACGCTTCGAGAGAAATTCCAGCACGGCTTCTTGCATTAACAGACCTCATTTAACAATTCTTGCAACGATTTCAGGCCAACAAAAGGCCCCATTTAACGCTTATGTAGCTTGCACAGTTTGAAAGCTGAACATCTTTTTCCTTAGTCAGCTATTCGTCAGATATTATTCCTGTATCATTGGGTTATGATAGAATTCTTTTTTAAGGCTTCGTGATATTAAAACAAGCGAACAGACAGGTTTTTCAGTGATTTTATGATTTTATGCCTCAACATAAAAAATAAATCGAAAAAAACCAGTTCAGGTCTTGAAAAGACCGTCAGAGTGGTTTCAAAAACAGATATGTCATACCAAAAGCTCTGCTCCTCTTTTACACATCATCCGGCGCGCGTTCAGCTATCACGACGCACGCGATTGACGGCTGTTTTACTGACATTGTGTTTAACGACAGCGCCATTGCAGGCGCAGGAGCTAAACATCCAGCCCAAATTGCCCGATTTGTCGCATATATTGCCGCCAAGCACTGACATACAGCCACTGCCCTTCTCCACCTTGAGCGAGCCGGAAAAGGAATATCCTGAGCTGGTTTTGCAGGCAAAACTAACCGATGAGACAGCCGATATCCGCAATGGCCTGACCTGGCGGGTCTTCTCACCTGATGCCGGCGAAGATGGACAGCTACCGCTTATTGCAACGGCAAAAGGTGGTACTGTTACCTTTACTTTGCCAAAGGGCAGCTATCTCGTGCATGTCGCCTATGGACGCGCCGGAGCCACCAAGCGCATCACGATGCGTGACGAGCCGCGACAGGAAACAATGGTGCTGGAAGCTGGCGGATTAAAGCTCAATGCTGTTTTGCCGGACGGAAAACATCCGATTGCCGATCTGTTGCGTTTTTCCATCTATGGCGATGACGATACATCCAATGATCGCTCGCTGATTTTACCAGACGTAAAACCGGATGCCATCACGCGCTTAAATGCGGGCACGTATCATGTCATCTCCAATTACGGCAACGCCAATGCGGTTATCCGTGCCGATATTCGCGTTGAAGCTGGAAAGCTGACAGAAGCAACGGTTGAACACCGTGCCGCTAATGTCACTTTGAAATTGGTGCGTGAAAAAGGCGGTGAAGCGCTCGCCGATACATCTTGGTCGGTGCTCAATGCTTCAGGTGATGGTGTGCGTGAAAGCGTGGGCGCTTATGCATCGATGGTGCTGTCAGAAGGCGAATATATTGCCATTGCCAAAAATAAAGACCGCATTTATCAGCGTGATTTTAAAGTCGTGTCCGGCCAGAATGATGAAGTTGACGTGATTGCCAGCGCAGAATTTGAAGCCAATAATGACGCGACGGACAGCGATTAAACATTATCAGACAGGACATTAGCCGTGACCACTGCGCATCCAGATAAGACCGTCAAAGCCGCCATGCTTGCCATTGGTGATGAATTACTATCAGGGCGCACGAAAGATAAAAATATCGGTTATCTGGCTGAAATGATGACCGAAATCGGCATTGATCTGACAGAAGTGCGCATTGTGCCGGATGATGAGGCGCGCATTATTGCGGCCGTCAACGAATTGCGCCAGCAATATCAATATTTGTTCACATCCGGCGGCATCGGCCCGACTCATGACGACATCACCGCAGATGCAATTTCCAAAGCCTTTGAAGTGCCTTGTATTTATGATGAAAAAGCAATGCAAATGCTTGCGCAAAATTATCAAAAACGCGGCCTTGAGTTTACCGAATCCAGAAAACGCATGGCGCGGATGCCGCAAGGTGCTGTTCATATCGATAATCCGGTTTCAACCGCACCCGGCTTTCAAATCGGCAATGTCTATGTAATGGCCGGCGTGCCGTCAGTATTTGAAGCCATGTTGCACAACGTGATTCCAACCTTAGAGACCGGCAAAAAACTACTGTCGGAAAGCGTTGATTGCCCCTTTGGCGAAGGCGTCATCGGCATACCTTTATCTGCCATTCAGGAAAAACATGCCAATACGATCATCGGCTCTTATCCGAGCTTCAAAAATGGCAGCTTTTCAACGCAACTGGTAGTGCGCGGGCATGAATTATCCGAAATAAAAGCAGCAATGCGAGACATTGAAAATATGTTGGCTGACCTGACAGCCAACCATGCACAATAATTTTATCATTCTTATACAAAATGCTTGAATCTGTGCTTATATATATTTTAGCACATCAGGAGGTCGAAGCATGTCCTATAAGACTGTACTTGCCTACATCCGTAGCGAAACCGAACTCGCCCGTATCCTGTCAGCAGTTGAACTTGTCACCGACAAGCTTTCAGATGCGCATGTGATCGGATTATACTCCATCCCAGCCGCTGCCGTTTATGCTGACATCAATGGATTTATTGATCCGGGCATGTTTGAGCTACATGACAAGCATCATGCGGAAAATTCTGAGAAAATCAAAAAGCGGTTTGAAGCTGTCATGCAGAATCAAACCTCCACTTATGAGTTTCAGGTGATCCGCTCCGATACAGGCACAGGAGCACAAGGTGCAACGCAAATTGCCTGTGGTGCCGACCTCATCATCACCGGTCAGACGGATCTGAATGATCCTGACATAGCCAATGATGCTGTTGATACATTGGTTTTTGATAGTGGTCGCCCTGTGTTGATGGTACCTCTCAAGCCAGCAAATGCTGTAAAAGCACTTGATCGCATTGCTATTGCTTATAATGGCAAGCGCGAAGGCTCGCGTGCTGCAATGGATGCGCTGCCATTACTTAAAACAGCGCAGCGCGTTGAACTACTTTGGATTGATCCGCCACTGGACGATGAAAGCCAGGGTATTGTTCCGCAAGCACAGGAATTAGCCAAAGCGCTTAACCGCCACGGTATTGATATTAGCATTCAAACGCTTACATCTTCCGGTCGCTCAGCCATGGACACTTTGCAGGAATATTTACAGGCGACAGACACCGACATGCTGGTTATGGGCGCTTACAGCCATTCACGTCTGCGTGAACTCGTCTTCGGCGGAATGACAAAATCGGTACTTGCAACCATGCCATCACTGACACTGTTCTCACGTTAGACAAACAACAGCATTAACAAATTTGAAAAAAACGGGCGCATACTGATTAAGAATGCGCCCGTACTCATTTCAATGAAAATAGCTAACAAATAAAAAAGCCATCTATTATCAAATAGATGGCTTTATATCTTAATAATTCAATTTAACGACCATCTGGGGTGCGCAAGCCAATCCATTTATCTTTCACAGCTTCATAATGCTGCTCTGGCTTATATTCAGTGACCTGTAAACCGAGGTCGCGTGCAGTCATTCGACCGGTAGCATTAAGGATTGCATAGCTGGCAACAATCAGATCATGCTGTGCTCTGACCTGTGCAATCTGAACATCGGTCAGATCGTTCTGAGCTTTCAACACATCCAAAGTGGTACGCTGACCAACTTTACGTTCTTCAATCACACCATCAAGAGCAAGCTGTGCCGCTGCAATACCGGTACGGGTTGAGACAACGTTAGCTTTTGCTGCCTCGTACTGCGCCCAAGCGGAACCAATGCCCTGACGTACCTGATCACGCACTACGTCAACTTCAATACGCGCCTGTCCAAGCTGTTCTTTACTCTGTCGAACTAAAGCGGACGTACGGCCGCCCTGATAAATCGGGATATTAATCCCTAAGCCAATTGAAGCACTGTTGCCGTCAGCATTGATACCACCATTACCGCCAGAATATGTGTCGGTGTGCGAAGCACCGGCATTCAATCTTACACCAGGTAATAATGCGCCTTCAGCAGATTTAACATTGTAACCGGCAGCATCAACAGCATATTTCGTTGCCAAAATTCCCGGATGACTATCGGTTGCAATTGCCAGTGACGCAGCAGGACCGCGTGGCAGCAACTTATCAGCCGGAGAAGCCGAAGACAATTTGCCTGGCTCTTCACCGATAACCTGACGATATTCAGCCTCTGCTGATTTTACATTGGCCTTGGCCGCATTAAGTGCCGCAACTGAGTTTGAACGATTGGCTTCGGCCTGTGCAACGTCAGTACGCGTACCTTCACCCACATCCAAACGCGCACGAGCCGCACGCACCTGCTCGTTCATGGCTGCGAGATTGCGCTCATTCAAAGCAGCAATCTGACGTGCCTGATAAACATTCATATAAGCAGAAACTGCACCAAAAAGACTGTTCATCTCTTCGTTTTTAAGCTTTTCGCGGGTTGCGAAAACCTGCGATTCAGCAGAGGCTACTTTGTTTTGGGTTTGAAACCCGTCAAAGAGCATCTGATTAAGCTCAACACCTACCTTACCAACGGTTGAGTAGGTATTACCCAATGAACTATGGTTGCGTGTACGCGAAACATTGTAAGAGCTGTTTACGGTCGGACGATAGCCGGACTTAGCAACGGCGACACCTTCGTCGGTTGCGCGCAAACCGGCACGTGCAGAGTTAAGCTTAGCATTATTATGATATGCCTTGTTCAAGGCGCCAGTAAGCGTATCTGACCAGGCTGTACCGGAAATCAATACAGAACCGGCCAATAATGCAGCTGTCAAAATGTTTTTGCGCGCCTTGTGCACCGTAAACCTCATCTCATTAAGTCAAATATGTACCGAACCAACAAGTTCGGTAACTTATCAATAACCATAAAACCGTTTCATTTCTAGCGCCCAAGACAACAGATCAACAAACAATCAAAGCAAGGTTGCAGATTTGTCTCAATCTTTAGGTTCAGAATGTAAATTCGGCTTTACGAGCAAATTCACGAAGTGGTTTGACCGCTATATTAAAAGCATCCCTGCAAGAAATAACAGAGTTTTCCTTGGTGTAAACCCGTGCAACACCTAGGTTTCCCTGCCCTTCTACTGCAATCAACCTACCGCCATCCTTAAGCTGATCCTTAAGAGTTTGCGGAACATAATCAACGGCACCTTCGATCAGAATGACATCATAAGGCGCTTCGGAGCTATGACCAAGGCCAAGTTCTCCGGTGACGATCACAACATTGTCATAGCCAAGTGAACTCAAAACCGAGCCTGCCTGAGCTGACAATGCAGAATCACTTTCCAGCGCAATGACCGATCCTGCAAGCTGAGAAAGAACTGCAGCCGCATAGCCGCTACCGCTTCCAACATCCAAAACCAGATCACTTGGCTTAATGTCTGCTAACTGAATGAGTTTGGCAAGCGGTGATGGCTCCATCAGAAATCGCTGTGCATCTCCGCCCAGTTGAATGTCTTCATCAATATAAGCCAGTTCTTTGCGGTTTTCCGGAACAAATGCCTCACGAGGCACAGCCAAGAAAGCATCCAGAAGCGCTAAATCGGTAACATCGGTCGTGCGAATCTGGTTGTCGACCATCTTGGTACGAAGGTTTTGAAAATCAGCCAACATGGCCTCGCCTTTCAGTTTCTCGCTGCACATATGCAGTACCAGTGACCAAGCCTATTTTGAGAGCTCATTGACATTATATACAATGCCATGTGTTCCCTCAATATATGCAATTGGATATTCAGATGTGATGTCGCAAAAAAACACTGTCCAGTCAATCAATAGACAGCGTGACCAAACAGCACTTGATTAATTTGATTCTGGCAGTTGACCTGATAAGCACAAAAAAGAAAAAGCCTGTACTTACTTACAAAGTGGTAAGTTAGCGATCCCTATTAAAATTTTTTGATATTGTGCAATCGCTACTAGCATTGCGCATTCTCACTACTGTGAGAGTGGCTCCCCGGGCCGGATTCGAACCAGCGACCAACCGGTTAACAGCCGGTTGCTCTACCACTGAGCTACCGGGGAACGGTGCTCTTTTAAGTTCAAGCAAATATGAGCTTAAACAATCAACTCCCAAACTTCAATAAAGAAGAGTGGCTCCCCGGGCCGGATTCGAACCAGCGACCAACCGGTTAACAGCCGGTTGCTCTACCACTGAGCTACCGGGGAACAGTTACTCTTGGTGTTGATGAAATGGCGTATAGCAAATGATTTTCTGATTTGCCAAGCCCTAAATCATTATTTTCAAACTTTTTTACATTTTCCCTCAAAAAATCGCACTTTGTCCCTATATAGGCGAATAGTGATGCGCATAACTTGCAGAAATTACAGGGAAAAACAGCAAAATGGATTTTTCAAATGCCTGAATCGGAATCCAAATCACGGAAAAAACATACGATTCTTATTTTAGGAAAGAGAATTCCTATTCCCGCCACTATATTTATGCGTCGTGTCGTTGGCACGGGATTCGTACTTGGCGGTACTTTTAGTTTTTTGCCAGTTCTTGGTGTGTGGATGCTCCCTGTCGGATTGATTCTGCTGTCGCATGATTCTCACCGCGTACGCCGATTTCGCAGAAGCTCCGAGATCTATATTTTAAGAAAATGGCGAAATAGCCGTTTTTCCAAAAATAAAGCCTGATTGCGTCAGGCCGGTTCAGCATGGTTTTGTGTATTATGCACTGATTTTGCAGATATATTTGTATTTTCTCACAACACGTCTTGACGGAATCACAGTCGTACCATATTGAGAACCCACTTCCAGCGATGGCCTCGTGGCGGAGTGGTTACGCAGAGGACTGCAAATCCTTGCACCCCGGTTCGATTCCGGGCGAGGCCTCCATTATTTAAACTCCCCATTGATATTATTATGTAATTCAGAATATTCCCCGCACCTGAAATGCAGGTGAGGGATTTATGTTCTTTTAACATTCTTTATCTGGCGTTTCCTCACCCCGCTATCACAGCCCAAATCTTCCGGCCAAATGTCGCAAAAGCACCTCCGATTGAGGCGGCAACAATAGATATAAACATCATCGCCCCTACCCCGCGCTCACGCCACTTGCTGATCTCGGCGGCTGATTCCTCAACCTTCTTTAATCGAGCATCCAATGCATCAAGCTTTTGGCCAATCTGCTCAATATGTCGATCAGTCACTTCTTGCCGCTCATATTGATTCTTACGTTCGGTTCTTGCTCGATCCTGATCTGCGATGATGTGGTCAAGCTTTCCCTCCAGGCGTCCAATGGCTCGCTGCTCGCCCATGTCCATCACCAGCACCCCGCCTTTTTGCCATATGCATTGTGACCGGCAATACCTTTGCCAGCTTGCGTATCATTTTGCGCTACATAGACAGCCGTTTCCGGTTTAAGGCTGATCTTCTGCCAGCCCGCGCAGTTGTTCGCACTGGTCGCGCACCCCGCCAAGCTCAACACACAGAGCAAAGCCATCCATATTGTTGATTGTTTCATTAATCCCTGCCCTGTTCTGGATTGCCTGCGTCACGGCTTGCGCGACTTTCAACGCCGCATCCTGCTTGCCGTCATGAGTGCCAAGCGCATAAAAAAAGAGGCCTGAAACTGCCCCTCCGATGACCGCACCAGTGATGTGTTGAAGACTGATCTTCATGTCGCCTGATCCTGCATGCGCTTGATGAGGAAATATGCACCGGCGGCAAACGCTCCGACCATGATGATTGCAAGCGCCCACTGCATGGGACCGGTGCCGGAAGCCATACCGCCAAGACCGGATAAAAGACCACCAATTGATGCCCATGCCTCTGGTTTTTTCAACGTTTCCGTGATTGACTGATCTTTGGGGTTGGCTTTAGCGGGAGCTAATGCAGCATCGGTATTTACCACCACACCCCGTATGACCTGATGCGCTTGAGCCTCAACACTTTCGACACGCTTTTGCCAACCTCGCCCGAACACCGGCCATGTTTTCAATGTGCGCATAAAGCGGAGACGTTCAGCAGCATATGCCGCAATAAGATCGCCTTTATAAGCCTTCACTGCAGCAACCGTCTGACCGCCAACAATGCCGTCCGCTGTCACACCAACCACACGCTGGAGCGACTTAACCGCCTGTGCAGGACCGCTATTCACACCATAATCAAAAGCCATGAAGTCAATGCCAACCGGAAGCAGATCGCCGCCGGATTGTACCCAATACGAGCGCCGGTAAATCTCGGTGGCTTCTGCTTTGGATAAGGCTTTGACCTGTGCCGGTGTAACACTGGCAACACCACGATGCGCGGCCAATGTTCTATGTGTGATGCCGTACTTAGTAGCGCCGCCCGGGTCTTTCGGATTATTCACATATCCGCCCTCATGACCAAACATCAGGTCAAGCGCGGTCGTTAAGGTCTCACGCATAGCGTTCCTTTCATAAAAAAAGCCCCGCAAAAGCGAGGCATCATTTCATTGCTGAAAATAATAATTACAAAGCTTAACTGCTACAGACACATGAATATGCGTTTTCACATGACTGTTGCTGTCATGTAACAGCTATTTTTC
>NZ_JACIIU010000017.1:0-28584 GCF_014205685.1 Paenochrobactrum gallinarii | reverse complement strand
TTACAGATCCTAACTTCCCTGCTGCATCTGGTGAACGTCGCTTCAAAACAAGCCTCAGCGAAGTTCGCATCGGTGTAAACTACAAGTTCTAATCCCTATTTCATTGCTGAAAATAATAATTACAAAGCTTAACTGCTACAGACACATGAATATGCGTTTTCACATGACTGTTGCTGTCATGTAACAGCTATTTTTCACTTGCCAGTGTAGAAAATAACTCAAGAATCATCTTTTCGGAGATCAATATGTTTAAAAGCCTTACCCTTGCAGCATCCGCCGCACTTTTGTTCACCAGCTCCGCTATAGCCGCCGATGCCGTAGTTTATAGCGAACCAGCACCTGTTGTGGTTGACACCTTCTCCTGGACAGGCGGCTACATCGGTGCGCATGCTGGCTACGGCTGGGGCAAAACCAATGACGTTAACAATCTTGGCTCCCCAGAAAAGAAAATGAAGGGCGGACTTGGCGGCATTCAAGCTGGTTACAACTACCAGTTTGACAATAATATGGTTCTTGGTGCGGAAGCTGACATTTCTTTCAGCGGCGTAAAGAAAAACTGGAATGATACCGACGCATACAGCACATATTACACACAAGACAAAATCGGCACACATGGTACAGTTCGGGCTCGTCTCGGTTATGCTGCTGATCGCTTCATGCCTTATATTACGGGCGGTCTGGCTTGGGCTGATATGAAGCATACTGTAGGATGTTCAGATAAAAACGCTCTTGGGGGCTTCCCAGCAGGAAGCACTTCATGCCGTGCTGGAACAGCTCGTCCATCATTTGAAAATTCGGCTTCAAAAACCTCCATTGGTTATAGCGTAGGTGCAGGTCTTGAATATGCTGTGACAAATAACTGGACTTTGAAGGCTGAATATCTTTACTCGAATTTTGGCAAGAAAAACGTCACTATTACAGATCCTAACTTCCCTGCTGCATCTGGTGAACGTCGCTTCAAAACAAGCCTCAGCGAAGTTCGCATCGGTGTAAACTACAAGTTCTAATCCCTCTTATAGAACTGAATTACAGCCTCAGATCAACGTCTGGGGCTGTTTTCGTTTAAGGAGCCCTACCTACTCGAATGAATACAACATTGATATCAGGCAGTTAAGGCTTGCTGCCACATTGCGTCGACCTGTTCCTGAGTAAGCGACAAATGAGCAGCCACTTGGTTGAGTAACGGGTGCAAACGCCGGTACTCAGAAGCGTCCTGCCACTCGATTACAGATTCATCACCCATCGCGAGAATAGCCGCGTCGAGGTCAGACAAGCTGATACCGTTGCGCACTAATGTCAGACGAAGCTGGCGCTTGCTGATTGGCGGCATCAGGGCGCGTTGCTGTTCTGGCGTTAATTCTGCTCCGGGAATGTCGCCACCCTCAATGTCTTCGACCGGAACTTCTTTCATGGGTAGTGCAAAATCAGGATACGCTTCCGGGTGCATAGGGAAGCCTTTTTTCCCGATACGTTCATGATCGACAACTGTCACAGTGCTCATGTTAGGCCTCTTTATCAACTTCAGGGATGAACCGCCCGGTGCCACGTTCACAGTTCGGGTCTAAATTCAGGACGAAAGCATCTTTTCGCCGCCCTGTGACCATCCAAGCGATTTCGTCATTACAGGTTTCATCAGCACAGGTGATATTCAATATGCCGCCGGTCATCTTGCCATCAGGCCATACGACTGTGCCGCCTTCCTGATTTTGCAATGAGGAAATCATGATATCAGCATTCAATGCCGAGAAAGTACCCGGCACCATTCCAAAATAGTCATCGATATTGACAGCTGCCTTGCCATTAACAAGGCGGACAACACCACGATAAATATTGACGTATTCTGGAGCTTCAACAAAGCCATGACGAAGGTTTTTATTTGCCGGATCAAGAGGGTGATCAATCAGGAAAGTGCCGCTGCCGAGAGCCTGTCCTTTCCCGACCTTGCGAGGATAGAATGGCCAAAACTCATTTTCGAATTCCTGATCGACTGATTTGACCGATACATCTGAACGTAGTGAAGATGTATTATCTGTATCTGTATCTGTATGGTTGAACGGTTGTTGAACGTTCGTTGAAACTAATCGTTGTTTTTGTTGTCTTTTTTCGGCACTTGCTTTCCCTGCCTTGGAATTGTTTTTCAACTTGTTCGCACGACTTGAAATTTCAACTTCTGCACGATGGTTGGAAAGCATCCCATCAACGAGGTCTAACTTGCCTAAATCAACAAGCTTATCGACAACTTTGGTGAAGGTATTTTCACGCATGCCGCAGTAAGTGGACAGGCGCATAATGTGGAACTCTACAGGGCCATTCTCTTCGTAAATACGGCAAAGTAACATCGTATAAACGCCGACTTCTTGAGCGGACAACCCACGAACGCCATGCATAAAATCTGAAGGATAAAAATCGAAATAGGGAATGCGGTTTCTGCTCATAATCTCCACCCCAATTCCTTGATGGTTTTATCTTTTTTCTTGAGATTGCAGGTCTGGCACGCGACAACCAGATTTGAGACAGTGTGCTCACCACCCTTTGACCAGGGGAAAACATGGTCGAAATGAAATGGCCCGTTCATTGACCCGCAATACCGGCACTTGTCGCCATCACGGATTGATACCGCTGCTTTCACCTTGGTCGGGATTGCCGTTCTTGTGGCCTGTTTGCGATAGAAACGTTCAGCTTCGGCAAATTGATCAGCGTCTATAAGATCATGAGTGATAAGCTCTCGAATGAACCTCCAAACGCGACTGGCAGGCCAGCGCAGTGTTTTGTGAATGGCGTGTAAGTTCGTTCTGTCCCAGACTTGAGAGAGCCACAGAAAAGCTTCAGCTTTACCGAATGGCTTCTGACCAAAGATCGGGTTCCCAAACATATCCGCCTGAACACGTACCCAGCGGCTCATGCTGCCAGCGCCTCCTCAGCGCATTGCACCAGAACTACACAGTCGCTCTTAATGCCCGCGTCCCATGTCATGGTGATGCGTTCACAAAGACTGTCGTTTCTGATGACTTTGTAATGTTGAAGTACGTCAAGGATAGGCTTGAGACGGTTATCTAAATCCATCCGGCTGTGTGGACGCTTGAGCGCGACATAAAGCGAAAATGGCCTGTTAAGCGGCTCACCTTTAGTTTTGATGAACCAACCACAATCCTTTACCCACTTATTGTATTCAGGCGAGCGGCGGCGAGACTTGCCCCAGCCGACATAGATTTCCCAAACAGTGGGAGGGAATGGCAATTCTATTCGTATCATTCTCGCCGCCTCTCATTTTCCTCAATGTGCCGGTTATTCTGCGGCTTTCGTCGTTTTGTCAGGAGAAGCCAATAAACCCGCATCTTCTGGATTAGCTCGTGCGCTTTCCTGTCCGACCGTAAAATCAGCCAGCCCAAGAAATTTCGAATTACGGGCATTCGCCAGCTCCCTCTCTGCCTCGTAAGATTTTTCTGATGCCTGACAGGCGAGCTCATAGGCGCGAACAATCGCCCCATAAGCAGACACAGGCATATCTTTGATGTTTCGATATCTCAGGCGGTGCAGCCATGTTGCTGGCGCACCGAACCTTCTTTCAGCGCGGTGCATGGCGGCCTCAACCGTATCCCCTGCACCGCGATAGGATCTGTTCAGGATGTACTCAGACATCCCTCGGGCATGACTGATGTAATCCACATTCATTTTGTCAGATCTTTCAAAACCTTTGTCGGACATTGCAAAGCCTCTCCGTTACGTTTGACCTTGCGACGGACAAACGAGACATGGAGAGGCAATGAATGGAGCCAGTGGGTAAGATTGCTGTGCGCGTTCTGAACAAAGCCAGACACGCACGAATACACCGTCAAAAGACGGGGATAAGTGGCCGAGACGGAAAAGAGGAGGGAGAACGCCGCCTCGGCCTCAACACCGGCGGGGAGGAATTGCGCCGGTGAAATGAAACTTAATAATAGGGTCGCGTGGCTCATGCTGCGCGATCCATCTGCTCATACCAATCCGTCACTTTAACAAAGCCCTTGGTGGCTTCCTTGATCTTCAAGATCATTTTTTTTGACGGAGAGCGCTCACCACTCACATACCGGTTCACTGTTGCTTGGCTAACGCCAACAATTTCAGCAAACGCCGCATGAGTGATCCTATGTTTTTCGAGGTACTGCTTGAGTTTCAACATAAATTACCAATACCAAATTGGTATCAATAATCAAGCATAAAATACCATTATGGTTTTTGATGATAAATTGTATTTCCCGTATGATGTGCGCATGTCACAGTTAAAGCGCTTACGCGAAAAATCAGGCCTCACTCAAAAAGAGCTGGGCATTCGGGCAGGAACATCTCAGCCACAAATAAAACGGCTAGAAGATGGAGATCGCACTTTAACTAAAGAATGGGCTGAGCGCCTTGCTCCGCACTTGAATACAACAGCCGAAGCACTTTTATTCCCAAAAGGCGATGATCTGGACTCAGACATCATGGCAATAGTATCTCGCCTTGATGAAAGACAAAAAGCGCAAGCGTTATCCTATTTGCGTTTTCTAACATCACCTGAAGGCGAAAATTGAGTAACAAATACGTTCCTAGAAATAGGATCTATAAAGTACCGCCATTGCCCACCATGTATTTTCTGCATTGACCGTGCGAGAGCAGCGGCTTGTTTTTCGATATCAATAGTTTCTTCATTTGATGTCTTGCGCTGCCGCTGCATGAGCGCCCCCTACTAGTGCTTTAGCTACGCCCATTCCAACTCGTCCAGCTCTTCCGGTAAATTATTACCATGGGTAAATAAGAGCTTGGGATCATCATATTCACCTGTCTTTTCATTTCCCTCTCGAACAAACGCCAAGACCATAGGCTTACGCTCGGCAAGTCTTTCGGCCATGCGTACGGCTTGATTTGCTGACTGTGCCGGAACTGGACTATCGGCTGTAAACCCGCCCTTAGCCGCGCTGTATGATTGAACTATGTAAAATGTTGCCATCTGATTCACTCCCTAGAATGGGAATATGATGCCGAACAAGTTGGAACATTACAAGAACAATCTAGGAGAATATTCACAGTGTAGGAATATTAGCTGACACGGGATGTCCGCGAAAAGCGTCATCACTATACCTTAGAACAGCATGACACACGGCCTTGAATCGGGCATCATCGCTTTAGAAAAAAGCATTACTTTGAGGGGAAAGTATGCGGATAATTATGACAGCAGCTCTATTATTAACCATAGCTGGATGCAGCTTAGGCAGCGATACGAGCCGAACATTATTTGAATGGTTTGTCAGCTATGTAAAAATTGGCTCGTCAAATGACGTTTGGCTTGCCAAGGGCTCATTTGGCTATGAAGATCGAGTGGCTCTGATTTTCGGCTACGCTAACGATATGGCCGCATGTGAAGATATAGCTGCAATAATGAATGAAAAATATCCAGCCGCAAGGCATCATTGCGTTGCCGCCAATTGAAATCACGTATGTGTTAGTGGGAGCAACAGCATCACTTTGGGGGAGTATGCGGCCATCATTCATCATTAAGCTGACATTTATCGCCTTCCCGCTGATCTTTATCGCGGCGGTTGGCGCTAAGCTGATGGGCTTTGAATGAACTGGGTTTACTACACGCAAGGAGCAATTTCTGTAGGGTTATTTTGCTTCATGCTCTGGGTGTGGTTCAAAAAATAATAGGTTAGTCATAAAATTGAGGGGGCAATTTTGACGATTTGTGTAGGAATAAAAGTTAATGACGGCATCGTTTTTGTCGCTGACAGCGCAACGACATTGTTGTCCCCAAACGGCAATGGTTCACCTTTTGGGGTAAGAGTATACAATCATGCGGATAAAGTCTTTAACCTATACAGAGGCCAGCCTATTGTTTCAATGACATGTGGCCTTGGCAACTTTGGCAATGAATCTATAGCAACCATATCAAAGTGTATTCGCGACAAACTTATGTCCATAGACGGCGGCATTAACCCGCTAGACTATACCGTACAGTCGGTCGTAGAAGTGGCTTACGAAGAATTCAGGAGCAAGTACGAACCGCTAGACGCGGCAATTAAAGCTCATTCATCATTCGAATATTTTATAGCTGGCTTTCCAAGTAATTCTAATAGGTCTGAAATATGGAAAATTGTTTTCTCCAATGGAGAAACTCCAGAGCCAGTTATGCTTGTGGATTCGGATAGTTCTGACATAATATGGGCAGGACAACCGGAGGCGTGTATACGTCTAGTACTCGGAGTATCGTCTCAGACACAATTTGTTCTGAACAATATAGGTCTAACGTCAGATCAGTCTGAACAGCTCCACCAAAGCATTATAAATGCATCGCGATCACCGTTCTTGGTAAATTCGATGCCAATGCCTGACGCTATAAGTCTCGCTGAGTTTTTAGCTTCGACAACAGTGAACTTCGTTAAATTTATGCCTGGCGCAGATACTGTCGGAGGCAGTCTTGATATCGCCACCATAACTAAATATGAAGGTTTTAAATGGATTAAGCGGAAACATTTTTATCCGATACATCTGAATGGGGAAACAGATCATGTGCGATAAAGCAAAAAGAGACAGATTAATTGCAGCTCAACCCATTGATAAAACAATGATACCGGAGCAACAATATCCTAAACCGTCGCCTAGTGAAACTGGCTATAGTTTCCTTCAGTCAACGGATAAGGTGGAATCAGAGCTCGATTTGAGAGGGGTAACTCTTAACTTCGGTTGAGTTTAACTTCACTGCGACCCACACCCCGCTCCGGCGGGGTTTCTTTTTGCAAACATTAGCAAATCGTAATGGGGTGTCCTTTAGTCAAAACGCGCCATCTCCCACTTATATGACACATGAACAGCCCATTCAGTGAGCGTTCACCCTCCCAAATGTAACCTGAGATCAGTTCAATGGGAGGAACGATTATGAAACGCAAACAACTTACAAAACTGGCTATCGCATCTGCATTATTGATTGCATCTTTGCCACAGGCCTTCGCCTACTCTATCCACGTAAATGATGGTGTTTATGTCATTGAGTGTAAAAATGGCGTCACATCACAAGGGTCACATTTACAAGTCACCCACGCTCAAGCTGAATATTTTTGCCGAGTTCGTGGCAGCAGCATAAAGAAAAAAGACGTTGCGCCAAAGGCTCAAGTGCAGCCGAACAAAAAGGCTATAGCCCCAAGTAAGTAATGTCCTAGACAGCCTAAAGAACCCGCCTAGTGCGGGTTTTTTGTTGCAGTACCATAGCACATTTGTCATTCGCCCTTAAATAAACTCGCAAGATTTCCGTAATTCTGCGTTGTTGCTGGCGCATATGGCATCTCTGACAGCATTTGTGTCACTGCTGTTCTCACCAGTCCATAAATAGCAATCGCGTCCTCAACAGATAAAACTACATCGGGATGGATTAACGGGTTTCTATAGCGCGTTGATATTTGCTTTAATAAAAATAGAGTGTCTTCATTCCCTACGCCAGCTTGTTTCATGGCATTCACATACACAGCAATATTGCGTACCTTTGGCGCAGCCTTCCCACCCGCCACATGGTCGTAATAAGAGCGGATAACAGTCTCTAGCACTCTAAACAAATGGAACCCCGATGCGGTAGCGTTTTCGAACGCTAAACATTGGCCTGCTTGTTTTGCATCAAAAATTGCGTCTGGTGCCTTTATAGCCAGCTCATCAGGGAAAAGCGCCTCCCCGTTCATTAGAAGCGCATAAGTATCAAATGCGCCCTTCTTCTGAACGAAGTAAGTATCCATAACACCTACCTCAGCCAAGAACGCTGTTTTATATCTCTCATATAGAGATCGTATTTCATAAACTTCAAACTGAGTTAAAATTCTGGCTTCATCCTGCTTAGCCAGCTGTTGAGATAGCTTCCCCAGCAACTCTTGGGACAATGAATAAGACGCCCGCAAATACGGGGAATAAATTGAATTTTCACTCAGCCCCCGCAGAGCGTTCTGTGCCGATAAAAGCGTCCACTTAATAGAAGAATAAGGCGTGTCTTCAAAAGGCAATCGAGCTAACGGTTCAAGCTCAATGGATAAATTATAAAAATACGGAATTGAAAATCTAATCATTCTCCCCCCAAAGAATCGTCTCTTTTGGGCGATGATACACTTTTCTGCAACAGCAATCTCTTGGGGTTTTTCCATACCACTGATTCTACCACGTGCGCGGCTGGGCGCAAGCTCCCTGGTATTTTATACCAAATTAAATACCAATTCGGTATTGACATATTATACCAACTTGGTATTTTGAATCCATCAACAGCGCGAAGAAGCACCCGCCGATCCGCTAAACGATGGAGTTAAAAAATGTCCTCAGCTTTGCAGATTGCACACACAGATTTAACAGGCGCACACAAGGTTTCTGCCAAGAATGCAGTGCGACCTGCAAAGCGCCCCCGCGATTACGCAACTCAGTCAAAAGCCATGAAAATGGCATGGGAAAGCTACCGTAAGTGGTCAGCTGACTGGTTTAAGGAATTTGGCGAAAAACTCCCATTCCGTCGCTACCAATTCAACAAGTGCTTGCGCGATGCATATCTGGAAATTCGCATCTTTGCTGCTGCACCTATGAGCATCACACCAGAAGAAGCACAATTCATCGGCTCTGATTGCCTGATGAAAATGCGGGAGGCAGCGTAATGAGCCCTCACCTCACCGACATAGCCGAAGAAGCGTTTTGGAGTGTTGAAGGTAACACCCGCCAAGCTTTGGAGAATGTGACACGCGTTCTCAGCGAGCGCTTCAAAGAAACAATCATTTCAATCTCAGTCGAAAACGAACGCTTGAAAGCCAAGCTCGCAGAAAGGGAGGCGGAATATGCGTGATCTTTTGGAAGATGTCGCTGCCTTCTTTTCGGTCTCAGTTTTCGTTGCATCGGCACTCATATGGCTAAGCCAACTATCATGAAGCACCGAGCAGACCTTTTAAAGCTCAAGGCCGATATTGAGCACGGCCTCAAAACAATCCCAGACATAACAACCCGCCGATACCTTGAAGAGAAATATTATCAAGTGGAGCGGCTATTGAAGGAGCTTGCAGCATGACTCTTTCCCAAATTCTCCTTAGCGCCTCACAATCAAACCGCCGACTGGCGTGGGATTGCTACCGCGGTGGCAAGGAGGCCGAATTTAAAAAGCGCATGTCTTTTGCACTCAGAAACATCAAGCGAGCAAAGCAAGAGCGTGAAGCAGAACACAAATGGAAATCAGGGGCAGCGGCATGACCCAACAAATTGGCCTTGGCCACAACAACCCACCTGAACCAACCCCATTTGATACAGTAAAAGCCCAGATCGGCGATCTGTACGAAGAGGCTAAAGGCTGGCTGGACGGCGATCCTATCCATTCACAAGAGCAAGCTGACGAAGTTCAAAAGCTTATGCGCCTTATTCAAGCGGCAGAAAAGCAGGCCGATGAAGCTCGTAAAGATGAAGCCAAGCCGCACGACGAAGCAAAAGCTGCGATCCAAGAGCGCTATAACCCGCTTATTGGCAAGACAAAATCCGTAACCGGCCTCACCGTTCGTGCAATTGAAGCTTGCAAACAGGCGCTCATTCCTTGGCTTGAAAAAGTCGAAGCTGAAAATAGAGCCAAGGCAGAAGCCGCACGGATGGAAGCCGAAGCTAAGCAAAAAGCCGCAATGGAAGCCATGCAGCAGCGAATTGGTGGCGATTTGGAAAGTGCAGAGCGGGCAGAAGCGCTCGTCCAAGAAGCCAAGCGTGCAGATAACGATGCTCGTAAAGCTGAAAGCCTCAAAGCATCAGCGAAAGGTGCTGGCCGCGCCGCGTCTCTGCGCACCAGCTACCGCGCTGAAATCACTGATATGCGGGCATTCGCCCGTTACGTTTGGCAGTATCGCCAGATTGAAATGCAAGAGTTTCTCGAAGGTCTAGCCCAGAAGATCGTTAATTCAGGCCGTATTCAAATCGACGGCGTGACGGCTCACGAAGAAAGGAAGGTTGCCTAATGTCCAGTAATCTTGCGCTTTGGGAAGCAGTCGAAAGAACACCTACAGAACATACAAAAGCTATCACAGGAAAGGCTTATCAAGGCACCTCTCCTAAGCCTCACTACCTCGTCCACAAGGCGACTGAAACATTTGGCCCATGCGGTATTGGCTGGGGCTTCACTGTCGCAAATGAGCGCATTGAAGAAGGTGCGGACGGCGAAAAAATGCATATTGCCCATGTCCGCGTCTGGTTCAAGTGGAATGGCGAGCGTGGCGAAGTTGAGCACATTGGCGGCACTCAGTTTTCTGGCAAGCGTAGAAACGGTAGTTTTTTTACTGATGAAGATGCGCCGAAAAAATCAGTAACGGACGCGCTCGTTAAGGCGCTCTCCATGATCGGTTTTGCTGGCGATATTTTCATGGGGCGATACGACGATAGCAAATACGTCAATGAACTAAGGGCGGAAGAACATAAGGCCGCGCAACCAGTTCAACCGAAAAATGAAGAAGCCAGAAAGCATTATTCATCCCTCGAAGCCTCAATGCGTAAAAACAAAACGCGCGCTGATCTTACTTCATGGTGGAAGGATGGCGAGTGCATCCAGAAGCGTAACCAGCTTCCAAAGGACTGGCAAACCAACCTTCACAACTCATTCAAAGAATATGGGCTGTCTCTGCCTGTCGATAACAAGGATGCAGCATAATGGCTGGCTCAGTGAATAAAGTCATACTCGTAGGCAATCTTGGTGCTGATCCAGAAGTCAGGCGTATGCAGTCCGGCGATCCGGTTGTGAACTTACGTATCGCCACATCTGAAAGTTGGCGTGACCGCCAGTCTGGCGAACGCCGTGAAAAGTCAGAATGGCACAGTATCGTTATTTTCAATGAAGGTCTTGCCAAGGTTGCCGAGCAATATCTGAAAAAAGGCGCGAAAGTTTATCTGGAAGGTGCTTTGCAGACCCGCAAATGGACGGATCAGAACGGTAACGAGCGTTACACGACTGAAATTGTGCTGCAAAAGTTCCGCGGTGAATTGCAGATGCTGGATAGCCGCGACGATGGCAACCAGCAATCACAACGCTCAACCCAGTCATCATATACAGATCAGTCCGGCAGCTATGGTGCAAGTCGTGATCTGGATGATGAAATCCCGTTTGCTCCGGAGTGGCGCTGATGGCTAAGAAAGACAAACCTGTTTACGGCTTTATACGCAGAGGCTTTAACCTCGTCCCTCAACTCGACTTTGACAGGTCTGCACTTGATAGCGTTGCCGAAGGTGAATTGGTCAAAGTTGAGATCAAGCAATTTAGAAATGTCGGGCGTCACCGTGCCTATTGGGCGACATTACAAGATGTCATTGATGCCTGTGGTTTGGATTACAGCGCTGAAAAGCTGCACGATCTTATCAAGTTGCAAAACGGTGTTGTTGATCTGCTCACTTTGCCATCTGGCATGACCGTAGCAATTCCCGCGTCCATTTCGTTCGACAAAATGAGTGAGGCTGATTTTCAAAGCTTCTTTCGCAAAGCTGAGGCTTGGCTCGCTAAAACATACGGATATGTCCGACAGGAGGCCGCATGATTATTCACTTCCTTATCTCAAGAATTCGCAAGCTGTTTGGCTTCAATGACGATCCGCTTCCAGCACTTAATAAAAAGGCTGACGAACTGACTGTTGCTATCGAAAAAGCCAAGCGTGACAAGAAAAAATACAGCCACCTACAGAGCGAGCTTTGCAAGGTCAGAGCCATCATCATGACTATTGAACGCGGCATTCCATATCGCAACGGCAAGTTTGAGTGGGGGCAGTAATGGCTGGTTTTCGAGTGGTTCGATACGACACAGCTTTCACCGCTTCACCATCCAAAGGACAGAAGCGCCCAAGAAAGCATGATGAAACCCATCTAAAATGGATAAGAACCCTGCCCTGCATCATTACCGGAGCTTATGGCGTTGAAGCCGCTCATATCCGGTATGCAGCTCCGCAATACGGCAAGAATGAAACTGGCATGGGTGAAAAGCCAGACGACCGATGGACAATCCCACTGTCGCCAGAAATGCACCGCGAGCAGCATTCAATGAATGAACGCGCCTTCTGGCTCAAGCACGGCATAGACCCTTGCCGCGTGTCTTTAGCACTCTACGCCATCACAGGCGATGAGGAGCAAGCTCTAATCATTATTCGGAATGCGAGGAAGTCATGACAGATACAATCAACACCGGTGGCGCAGCTTTCCCCGTCACCTATGAAGGCGGCCAGAATAACGGAGAGAGCCCGTATTTTCACGAAGGCATGACCCTACGCGATTATGCGGCAGTGAAAATAATGGCTGCTATGATTTCAAGTAGCGGTTTCCCTGACTTCATAAGGGAGACTGGTACATACTCCACTAGTGAAGACGTGCGCATGAACCTTGCAACCGCAGCGTTACTGTATGCTGATGCATTCGTCGCAGCCCGTGGAGGTGCACGATGACCAACCCTGTGCAGATACCAGATGCAGCCGTGCAGGCTTTTCGACAGTCATTTGAAAGCACTGATAATAATTGCGATACTTATCAGGATGTGCGCAAAGCCCTCACCGCCGCCCTTCCTCACTTGTCGCTTGGCTTTGAGGTGAAGAAATTGGAGTGGGAGAAAACTCACTCTTGCAATGGGATTTTATCGGCCAAAACCCACTTTGGAACTTATTTTATTAGCTCAAATAAAACGGTTCGCCTTGGTCTAACAACGCTTTCGTGCCCGTTTCAGCTATTGGATGAGGCTAAGAGCTTTGCACAAGCTGACTTTGAGTGCCGTGTGGGTGAGTGCCATGTACCAAGGCCAGACATAAAAACCATTATTGATGAAATTCGCGCTGGAACCCGTCAAGGCTTTTTGAACGAAGGTGATCAGCCGAAATTGTCTGATGCCGAATTGTCATGTCCTTATTGCAGCGGCTCCGGTCATATCGACGACGTTGCCACCAACCCCGTTGATGTGGCGGCGGTGCGGGAACAGGCGTTTGAGGAAGCTCAAAAATCTGTATGTAGCGGATGTTCTGATGAAGTACCGTTAAATGCGGAAGGCTATCACCAAAAGGGGTTTCATACTTCCCCATGCCATGCCGCCGCCATCCGCGCCCTATCTGCCGAACCAGCACAGGGCGAGCAGTGGCAACCAATAGAGACAGCGCCGAAAGATGGAAGTCCTCTGATACTTCTGCGTAATAAGCACGAATTCGCGCAAGGAGAGAGAGTGATTATCGCTCACTGGAGTGATAAATACGATAGCTTCGTATGGGCTGATTTTTTCGATATCTATGCAGACGACATAGATGAAGTAGACGAAAACGGTAAGTATGTTTTTGATATATTCAAAAGCAACGATTTCACCCACTGGATGCATTTACCTGCCGCCCCGGCCCTGAAAGGACAGCAGCATGACAATTAACATCGTTCTTGGTTGGTGGGTAATTCCCGCCGCTGTAACGGCTATTGCATTACTAATTTCCGCTTGGCGCAGTGACAGAAGTTATTCTCATGGCCTTGGTGCTGTGGGGCAAGCAATGGCTAACGCCTTTATTTTTCTTATCGCGATAGTCATTTCTCTGATCGCGTGGCTCATTTGGAGTTTAGCAGCATGACAAGTGAATTGAAGCCGTGCTCTTCTTGCGTGGGTGAAGCAAAACTTATTAAGCGCAGCTTTTACGCCGGCAAAGAAAGTCGCTTAAAATCTTACCGTGAGCGCGTTGAATGCAAAGTTTGTGGCCTTACAACCCGCGAATACAACAAACCTAATGCAGCCGTTCATAGCTGGAACACCCGCGCCACGCCTTCCGCCGATACGCTGGCGGGGTTGGTGCGGTATGGCATCAGTATGTTCGGGAACGGTGCAGTAGAGATGGGCGAAGGCGAGTACGTCCTTTACTCCGAAGCCGCCAAGATTGTTGCGATGCAAGCGGCGAAGGAAGCGGATATTGAGCGACTAACCTGCCCAACATATTTAGAAGAAAAATTAATTCAGGTTGGGGTTTGCGATATTGAATGGCAAAAACGCGCGCAAGCCGCAGAAGCCGAACTCGCCCAGATCAAGGCGCAGGATCCGGTGGCATGGATGCACCCTACTGCGGGGTGGACAGACGTAAGTAAATCTAAAATCGCAGCGCATTGTAAGCATGGCACCGATCCTAAACCCCTCTACGCCGCCCCTGTTGACCAGACGGCAGAGATAGAGAGGTACAGGGAGGCGTTGGAATTTTACGCTGATATCAGAAAATATCCTGCGCCGCTTACCGGAGGCATGGGGGATTTATGGTCGGATTGCGGTGAAGTAGCCCGCGCCGCCCTTTCAGGAAAGGAGCCGTCATGACAACAGAACTGATTGAACGAGAACGCTGCGCCAAAATAGCGGACGAATTTGCAGCTGAGAATTTCCGTATGGCGACTGATACAATTATGGTTGACCCTGTTCTTTCCAAGCAACGTAAAGGCTTAAGCCACCTCATTACGAGTGAAGACTATAAGATCAGCGAAGATGAAATGAACAAGGGCATCATTCATTCGTCAATGGCTCATGCAGCCCAAAATATCGCCGCAGCAATACGCGCGCCCGCGCCCCTCGCACCGGAAGGAGGAAAGGATTGACTGAGAAATTACGTTTCACCCGCGCTCAAATGCGCAACATGGCGATAATTGCCAAAGAAGAAGGCGTAAGTGTCACTGTAAAGCCAGATGGCTCAATATCAGTTTTGCCAGTTTCTGCCGCTCCGAATGACGCAACGCGCAACAATCACAATGATATTGTTTTACTGTAAAAGAATAAATGGCAAGAAAATTACCACTTTATGTCGTCAGGGAGAAAAGCCGCCACGGAAGGATAAAGTTCTTCTACCGTGTCGGCAAAGGTGAGCGGATCAGGCTACCTGATGATATAAATTCTACTGAATTCAAAGAAGCCTACATACTGGCCGCATCAGGCAAACGTCCTGAAGTTAAAAAACAGGATGAGGTATCGGTACAAAGCTTGCGATGGCTTATCGATCGCTACCGAGAGAGCTCCGCTTGGAAAGCGTTTTCACCTGCCACTCAACGTCAACGTGAAAATTTATTTATTATCGCAATTAATCGTTCTGGAAACGCGCCATATAGTGCAATCAATAAAAAATCTATGATAGCGGCGGTAGAGTCACGGTCAGACACTCCGGCTCAGGCCAATCACTTTCTTAAAACCATGCGAGGATTGTTTTCTTGGGCGCTTAAGAACGACCACGTTACCGTAGACCCGACGGCAGGCATTAGCCCATTAAAATATAAGACAGATGGGTTTGCCCCATGGAGTATGGAGGATTTGGCCTTGTTCTATGCACGGTGGCCTATTGGCACCAAGCCACGCTTGGCAGTGGAGCTGATGATCCATACCGGCCTTCGTAGGTCTGATATTGTTTGCGCTGGCCGCCATCATATGCGTGGCAATATTTTTACAATGAAAACTCAGAAAACAGGCGCGCAAATTACCGTAGAATTTCCATCGCAATTGATGAGGGTAATTGAAAATACTGAGACAGGCGACCTCTGCTTCTTAGTGAGCGAATCGGGCGCTCCGTTTGCAACGGCAAGTTTTGGTAATTGGTTCCGTGACCGATGCAATGAGGCTGGAATTAAAAAAAGCGCACATGGCCTGAGAAAACTTAGTGCAACATTAGCAGCGGAAGCTGGTGCCGCCACGCATGAATTAATGGCGCAGTATGGCTGGTCAAGTATGAAGCAAGCTGAAATTTATACAAAGGGTGCCGACCGAGTTAAACTTGGTATTAAGTCATCTCGTCGCGTAGCTGAGCAAATTGAAAGCAGTACTATAAATCATTCTGCATTGGGTGCGGGGAAGCCTAAAAATAAGTAAACAAAATCAAAGGAGCTGTTTTCAGTGGTGCGGGGCATTAACCTACTGAATTAATTAGTATGTTTCACTACGGGCGAGGCCTCCATTTTTCTCACTGACAAACAGTTAAAGCATATGACGTCATCACTGTGATGACTGTTATTTTGTCATGAACGGCAAAAATTTTGCAGGAATAGTATTTAACCACCCTATTCAGCCTGTATTCACCTTACTTCAATTTAAATATACTGTGTTTGTAGTACTGTTAAGATGGTCTGCATAAATGTGCCCATGCGCCTTTAAAGGAAACACAGATGAAATTAGCCGTTTCTGCTTTATTACTGACCGCCTTCACCCTGACAATTGCACAGCCTGCCCTTGCAACAACGGGCCCGGGCTGCCTTCGTGTCGTGAATGTACAACAGGGTGATGTTCTCAATATTCGCAGTCAGCCAACCGCTTCTTCGCCGGTTGTGGGAACGATTCCGGCAAAAAATCACGGTATCATTGTTCTTAAAGGCAAATGCGAACCTTTAAACCGCCCCTGGGCCAATCGTTGGTGCCCTGTGACATATTATGGCGAAGATAAATCTTCCAAAGGTTGGGTTTACGCGCGCTATATTCGCGATAATGACTGCCCATAAAATTTAAAACGTCAGCTTATTGTCAAGTTGTTATCATGTGAGGGGATGCAATATGTTAAAACGAACATTCTATACAGCATGTGCCTTATTATTCGCCTCTTCTGCTTACGCTGCAACAGATTGCAGCAATGCAGAGGACCAGGCAACCATGACCAAATGTGCCAGTGAAGAATTGGCAGCAGCCGATAAAAAACTGAATGAACTTTATAAGACAATTGAAAAGCGTCTGGCTGACGATCACGACACCAAAAAACTTCTAATCAATGCACAACGGGCATGGATCGGCTTCCGCGACAGTGAATGCACCTTTGCAGCCTCCGGCACCGATGGCGGCAGTATCCACCCAATGATGGTGACCATGTGCAAAACATCACTGACAAACATACGCAATCAGCAATTGTCTGATTATCTGAAATGTGAAGAAGGCGACGTCACTTGCGTTGTCCCAGCAGAATAATTGCCGATCTTTTATATAAATAACTCTACTATAAAAAATGCCGCGCTTTGAACTAGCGCGGCATTTTTGTTTTGATGGATCTAAAAGCGTTTATTCGCTTTCAGATGTAGCAGGTGCTTTGACCGCCGGTTTCTCCTTACTTCCAAACCAGCTCATGATGAACACAAAGAAGACCGGAACAAAATACACAGCCAAAATCGTTGCTGTTATCATACCGCCCAGAACACTGGTTCCGATTGCGTTCTGACTGGCAGCACTTGCACCTGTTGCAACAGCCAAAGGTGTAACACCAAGAGTAAATGCCAGCGAGGTCATCAAAATTGGTCTGAAACGCAGCTTGGCGGCTTCTATGGTCGCCTCCATTAACCCCATACCTTCTGCACGCAGATCCTTGGCAAACTCCACGATCAGAATAGCGTTCTTTGCAGACAATCCGATAATCGTGATCAGACCAACTTTAAAGTAAACGTCATTCGGCATATCACGCAGCATAACCGCCAGAACCGAGCCGATAATACCAAGCGGAACTACCAGCATAACCGAGAGCGGAATTGACCAGCTTTCATACAATGCAGCCAGCAGCAAGAAGATGAACACAACGGTCAAGCCCATCAGGAACGGCGCCTGTGAACCGGACTGAATTTCCTGTAAGGACTGACCTGACCACTCATGACCGAATCCTGAAGGCAGATCAGCAACCAGACGTTCCATTTCAGCAATTGCTGCACCGGATGAATAACCCGGAGCCGCGTTACCGGAAATACGAACAGCCGGATAGCCGTTATAACCGACAACCTGCGCCGCACCTTTTGTCCAATGAACATTGGCAAAAGAACGCAGTGGAACCATACCGCCGGAAGCGTTTTGCACGTTCAGATCAAGAATATTTTCAGCGCTCATACGCTTTTCCTGATCAGCCTGAATGGTCACACGCTGCATACGGCCGGCATTCGGGAAGTCATTGATGTAAGACGAACCGAGATTTGCAGAGATGGTCGAGTTGATCGCGGCAAAGGTCACACCAAAGGTGTTGGCTTTTTCACGGTCGATATCAATGATGAGCTGCGCTGCATCCGGCATGCCTTCAATACGCATACCAACAAGGATCGGGCTTTCTGCAGCCGCTGCCATCAACTGGGACGTTGCAGCAGACAGAGCAGCCTGCCCTGCACCGGAACGATCCTGCAAGCGGAAGCTAAAGCCACCGGATGTACCCAGCCCCTGAATTGGCGGCGGTGAAAGAGCAAATGAAATTGCATCTTTAATGCCAAACAATTTCTGGTTTGCGCGACCAGCAATGGCAGTGGCAGAATCCTCAGGGCCGCGCTCACTCCAATCTTTCAGCGTAATGAAGGCAAGTCCCGCATTATCACCAAAGCCGGAGAAGGAGAAACCACTGATGAGGACACGTTCTTCAACAGCCTTTTCCTGCTGGAAAATGGCATCAACTTCTTCAGAAACGCTCAAAGCACGGTTTGCACTTGCTTCAGCGGGAGCCTGCATATCAACGATCAGGAAGCCCTGATCTTCGTTTGGAAGGAAGGAAGATGGCAACTGCATGAACAGATAAGCCAGGCCGCCAACCAGTACCACATAAATCAGCATGAAGCGGCCGGCACGTTTAACAATCCAGCCAATACTACTGGTATAGCCACCAACAAGCGCATCGAATTTGCGGTTGAACCAACCAAAAAAACCGCGTTTTGGTTCATGGCCATTTTTAATCGGCTTCAGGAATGTTGCGCATAATGCAGGTGTCAGTGAGAGTGCTAAAAAACCGGAGAACATGATGGAGACCACCATGGTCAGACTGAACTGCTGATAAATCACGCCCACAGCACCCGGGAAGAAGGCCATAGGAATGAAAACAGCACTCAGAACCAGTGTAATACCAATGATCGCACTATAAATCTGCTTCATCGCTTTACGGGTTGCTTCACGCGGCGGCAAGCCTTCTTCCGCCATGATACGCTCGACGTTTTCCACCACCACAATGGCATCATCGACAAGAATACCAATGGCCAACACCATCGCAAACATCGTTAAAACGTTGATCGAGAAGCCTGCTGCCAGCATCACACCGAGCGTACCAAGCAAAGCCACCGGAACAACCAAAGTCGGAATGATTGTATAGCGGAAGTTCTGCAAAAACAGGAACATCACCAAGAAAACAAGAATAACCGCTTCAACGAGGGTGGTGACAACTTTCTTGATCGATACAGCCACAAATGGCGATGTATCGTAAGGAATGGCATATTCGATATTGTCAGGGAAGAAGCTGGAAAGCTCTTCCATCTTGGCGCGTACAGCTGATGCTGTTTCCATCGCATTACCGGTTGGTGATAGCTGCACAGCCAGCGCTGCTGACGGACGACCATTAATTTTGGTGGCAAAATTATATGTCTCCGCGCCGATTTCAACACGCGCAACATCACGCAAACGCACAGAAGAACCATCCGGATTGGCACGCAAAACAATCGCACCAAATTCTTCAGGTGAAGCAAGCTGCCCCTTAACCAAAACAGTAGCAGAAATTTGCTGATTGATCGGGTTTGGACGTGCACCGATACGACCGGCTGCGACCTGCGCATTCTGCGAGGCAATGGCATTGCTGATATCAGTTGATGAGAGGTTCAAACCAACCATCTTGTCCGGATCAATCCAGATACGCATTGCACGCTGACTGGCAAATACCTGCGCACGGCCAACACCGTCGAGACGCTGGATTTCACCAAGCACGTTACGGGTCAAATAATCGCCAAGGCCCACCTCGTTGGTGCTGCCGTCTTTCGACATCAGCGCGACCATCATCAGGAAGCCAGAGCCGGCTTCCTGCACCTGTACACCACGCTGCACCACAATACGTGGCAGACGCGCTTCCACACGGCGGATTGCGTTTTGCACGTCAATCGACGCCTGACCGATATCAGTACCCGCTTCAAATGTGACCGTAATCTGGATCATACCGGAAGAGTCGGAGGTCGATTCGAAATAAATCGTGCCGCTGACACTGTTGAGCTCCTGCTCGATCGGTGACGTCACACTCTGATAAATATCTTCCGGCGAAGCACCCGGATACATCGCAAATACAGAGATTTGCGGTGGTGCCACATTTGGATATTGCGAAACCGGCAATTGTGGAATTGCCAACAGCCCCGCAATCATGATGAAAATAGCGACGACCCAGGCGAAGATGGGGCGTCCAATGAAAAATTGCGCCATATTTTAAATCCTATTCGCCCTTGTCTTTAGCAACTTCAGCGGTTGGTTTTTCCGCACCAAACGGTACAGGTGCCACAGTTGCACCAGGTGCAGTTTTCTGGAAACCTTCAGTGATGACGCGATCACCTTCTTTAACGTCACCGCTAATAACGAAACGGTCACCGAGAATACGGTTCACATGAACCGAACGCAGCTCAACAACATTATCTGCATTCACCACCAGAATGGATGCCAGGCCATCAGCATTGCGCTGCACAGCCTGCTGCGGCACTGCCAACGCATTTTTCTCAATGCCTTGCTCAATTTGAACGCGAACATACATGCCCGGAAGCAAATCACCATCCGGGTTCGGGAATTCACCACGCAAGGTTACCTGACCGGTGGTGGTGTCAACCGCCGCCTCAGAGAACAACAGGCGTCCGGTGGTTGGATAAAGCGAACCATCATCAAGTAAAAGCCTGACCTCAGCTTCATTCGGGCCGGTCATCAGCTTCCCGTTCTGTAGTGCTTTACGCAAACGAATAAGATCTGCAGCGGGTTGGGTAAAGTCCGCATAAATCGGATCAAGCTGTTGAATGGTTGCAAGGTTTTCAGGACTGTTGGCGCTTACCAATGCACCTTCAGTAATCAATGCACGACCGATCTGACCGCTGATTGGTGCAGTGACTTCCGCATATTGTAAATTCAGTTTTGCCTCATTGAGGCTTGCTTCTGCTGCTGCGACATCAGCATTGGCTTGTGCCAATTGTGCCACCGCTGTTTCCAGGTTTTGAGCGCTGGAAACATTGGATTTGCGCAACTGCTCCTGACGGGCATTGGCTTGACGCGCCTGAAGCTGGGTGGCTTTTGCACGCGCCAATGTGGCTTCCGCCATATCAACCTTTACCTGAAAGGGAGCCGGATCAATACGATAAAGCACATCACCTTGCTGAACCTTAGTGCCCTGCTCGAACACACGCTCGACCACAATGCCGGAAACACGCGGGCGTACTTCTGCCAGACGTGTCGGTGCGATACGACCAGGCAAATCATTCAGGATCGGTAATGCCTCAGGCTTCAACTCAATGAAACTGACGGCCATTGGCGGCATAGCTGGTGCAGCCCCGCCAGCACTTGGCTGGTCATTGCAAGCGGTTAGAAAACTGGCAGCCAGCATAACAGCAGCCACTTTGTACAAATAAGTATGTTTTTTCATTCTATATCCTGAGATATGAAACAGAGATTCCACGCGAAACATTCAGGCTTACTTATAGTTTTCGGAGGTAAAACCATACCGGCCTGCCGATCACATTATGGTCATCTATCTTCAAGCTGCGGGGTTAGTCTTCAGTAATCAGTTGTTCTATGCCCGAGAGAATCTTCTCGCGTTGCTCTGGCCGCCAATCCACCGCGCCAAACATCTGCAAAATGCTCATGCCTTCAATGGCCAGCAATGCCAGCAATGCCTTATCCGGATCTTTGGCTAAACTCAGCGATTTGCTAAGCTCCACCCGAAACCCTTCATTCATTGTTTGTCGTAATTGTTCATCCTGCGTCATAGCCGAGCAAAGCTGGAAAACCACAGCGCCGTCTTCTTCTGCATTATAATTACGCGCAACATCAATACGCGCGCGCAAACGCGGATTATCACAGTCTTTATAACGAGTTGCGGCTTCATCAAGTCTGTCTCGCCAAACCGTAATCCAACGCTCTACAACAGCCTGAATGAGCGCTTGTTTGGTTTTATAATCATAAATCACGCTGGCTTTACTGATGCCTGCAACAATTGCCACAGCATCAAGCGTCAGCCTTGCAGCGCCATCACGCAACACAACCTGCTCTGCTGCATCCAAAATCGTAGCGCGATCAATCGCTCTGGGTCTCGCCATCAGTTAATCCCAATTAATAACCATCCGGTTGGTAATTAAGTGATGACACATTGTCAATCAAACAAGAACTGGATTTATGACCGATAAACTTAATGTGAAGAGTGCTAAACTCCGTAACCACCCGTCATACTGGATAATCAAACACAAAAAAGGCCGCGCAATGCGCGGCCTTTTTTGTCTGAATAATCAGATGTCGAACGATTAAGCTTCGTCTGTATTCTCTGCTTCTTTTTTCTTAGGAGCAGCTTTTTTCTTTGGTGCAGCTTTCTTGGCTGGCTTTTCAGCTGCCTGATCTTCGTCTTCTGCAGTCAGTTCTTCTTTGGTTACTTTTTTATCCGTAACGGTGATTGCAGCCAACAGATGGTCAACAACCTTTTCTTCAAAGATAGGAGCGCGCAGATTTGCAACTGCATCCGGTGTTTTACGCAGGAAGTCGTAGATCTGCTGTTCCTGACCCGGGTAACGACGTACCTGATCGTAAACTGCACGCTGCAATTCTTCTTCAGTTACTTCAACGCCAGCTTTTTCACCGATTTCGGAGAGAACCAGACCGAGACGTACGCGACGTTCAGCCAGCTTGCGATATTCTTCGCGTGCTGCTTCTTCTGTGGTTTCTTCGTCTTCAAAAGTGCGGCCAGCCTGTTGCAGGTCAAAGTTGATCTGCTGCCAGATGTTGTTGAATTCTGCGCTAACCAGCTTTTCAGGGCTTTCGAACTGATAGTCACCATCCAGAGCATCAAGAATCTGACGCTTAACTTTCTGGCGGGTGATTGAACCGTACTGGCTTTCGATCTGTTCGCGAACCACTTCACGCAGACGCTCAAGAGTTTCGATGCCGAGCTTCTTAGCGGTTTCGTCGTTCAGTTCAACTTCGCCAGCCTTAGCAACTTCCTTGACGGTGATGTCAAAGGTTGCATCCTTGCCAGCCAAATGAGCTGCACCGTAATCAGCAGGGAAAGTTACGTTGATAGCTTTTTCATCGCCAGCTTTTACGCCGATGAGCTGATCTTCAAAGCCAGGAATGAACTGGCCGGAACCCAGAACGAGCTGTGCATCATTGTCTGCACCGCCATCGAACGGAACGCCATCAACTTTACCAAGATAATCCATGGTAACGCGATCGCCGTTTTCAGCTTTGCCTTTTTTCGCTTCGTA
The DNA here is from genome assembly GCF_014205685.1 of Paenochrobactrum gallinarii. Lineage (GTDB taxonomy): Bacteria > Pseudomonadota > Alphaproteobacteria > Rhizobiales > Rhizobiaceae > Paenochrobactrum > Paenochrobactrum gallinarii. The sequence continues at coordinate 5,442 of NZ_JACIIU010000017.1, read as the reverse complement.
AGAAACGGTTGAAGACGCAACGCGCTTAACCTGTTCGTCAACTTCTTCATCAGAAATGTCAACAACTTCACGGGTTACGCTAATGCCGGAGAAATCTTTGATTTCGATCTTTGGCAGAACTTCGTAAGCCAGCGAAAATACGAAATCGATCTTGCCGTCCAGAACCTGTTCAGCTTCTTTTTCGTCTTCCGACAAAACAACTTCAGGCTGGGTTGCGGACTTTTCGCCACGATCAGCAAGGATCGAACGTGGAGTGTCGCTGAGAATTTCATTGACGATTTCAGCCATGAAAGACTTGCCATATGTCTTACGCAGATGCGCAACAGGCACTTTACCCGGACGGAAACCGTTAATACGTGCATTACCGCGTGCAGTTTCGAGGCGTTCTGCGAGCTTTGCGACGAGATCCGCAGCTGGAATAACAACCTTAACTTCGCGCTTCAGCCCTTCATTGAGCGTTTCGGTAACCTGCATGTCAAAACCTTCACTTCTTATCATGATGCCGGGTCACGAACTTCTGGCGTCAACGCCGGCAAGAAACTGTTGTGCCATATGGCTTGTGTGCGCAATCAAACGCGTCAGACGATAAATGCGCATCTCAAAAACTTAAAAACCTTATCCAAGCCACACGGCTTTTCGAATAAGCTTCCGCCTTAAAGACGCAGTTACTTCATTGCACCTCGCGCCAAATTTCACTTCCATTACGTGGACAGAACCCAAAGGTCAATGAATAACCGTCAATAATGATGCATGTCACACAGCGCTTATGCCTATATATTTACCCATTTGCGCCCTGACAATCCACCATCAGCATTTAAAATCACGAATTTCAGACGAACTAACGTAATATTTAATGTCTTTAAAAACGAAATAGCAACGCACTCTTATATATGGTTGCAACAAGCTCCACTTAATCGCCCTTCTAACCACCGTCCACCCACGTCAGTGCAGAAGCCAATACAAGGATAAGCGATTTCTTTGATTCGACAGCCTGAATTGATGCAGCCACCATTCCCGACACCGTAAACCGTAAAAAGCTCAGCATTTGAAATTTTCTTTAAAAAGCCGTGTGTTAAGTCCGGAAAATGCATAATTACCACTTGCACCGCATTATTTTTTACCCTATGAGAGCGCTTGTTGCGGGCGTGGCGGAATTGGCAGACGCACTAGATTTAGGTTCTAGCGCCGAGAGGCGTGGGGGTTCAAGTCCCTCCGCCCGCACCATTTTTTGTAAAAATAATCAATAAAATCATACAGTTATTAGACTTCCTGAATTTCCAATCCACCCTGCAGTCCACCTTTACAGTGTTGCTGTGAATTTAAACATCACGTTTTTATACTATTGCCTCCTCGCGTATTGATATGGGATTAATCGGGCTCGGCTCGCGATATGACCGAACTTAAATCGGTGAAGCCCCACTCGAACCTGCTTTTTATGGAGTGACAAAACTCACGCTGATACGCCGCTGTTTTCAGCATGAATCATTGGCCGTCAAATCGCTCATGCGCTTCTGGTAGCATCCAATATGAAACCTTTCTGCTGACTTTGAGTATTTTGAGAGCCAGCCATAAGCGAATGAGCTTCATGACAACTTGCCTTTGACCACCGCGTACTCAAGCGCGACTAAGTTTTCTAATTCAAGCTTTTGAAGAAATTCAAGCGAGTGCCCAAGCGCACCAGATATGCGTGTGACTTCAGTTTCTCCAAGGTTGTCTGTTGCCCTTGCAGCAGTTTCACAAACAGCTAGCAATGAAAGCACAGCGCTTGATCTATCAATATCAACTTGTGTAATGTTTCTGAAAGCCAAGCCAGTCATGCCACGTCTCCCTTGCCTTGCAATTCCAGCTCAAGTGCCGTTACGGTTTCCCCCACCAATTCCTCAACGTGTTTAAGGACTTGCGCAATATAACCGTGCATATGTTTGCCTGCCGGATAGCCCTCATTATCATCGGCAAAGTTAGCAGCTGCACCGCAAACTCTCAGGAGTGAACAGGCAAGGTAACCGGTGTTTACCGGATCAGATACTGGCGCTTTAAATTTTTCGCTTCTCACATTCATGATAAATCCTCCAATAGTTGTTTTTGTCTGGCGGAGTGCATCACGCATTAACTCGCAAGCCTCCTCTGGGAACGGGCATTCGTTCTCTGCTACATCTAGAGCCAGAAATATGTTGTCGTGAATTTCACATGCAGTCTTATATGCAGGCATACCTTCGGCGGTTGCCGGAACGGGTGCGTTTGGTATTGGCTGCTCCAAATCAACGAAAATCATCAATAAATGACAGTTATCACTCGTTAAGGTTAATCGTCAACAGTTTTCGTTATTTCTTGATGAAATTAATTCGTTGCGCTATAAAGTAGCCATGATGACACCAGCACAATCAAGAGCCGCTAGAGGCTTAATCGAGTGGTCACAAGAGCAGCTTGCAGAAGCCGCGCACTTAGGGCTTTCTACTATTCGCGATTTTGAGAAAGGTCGCCGCGTACCCACACATAATAACCTCACCGCCATCAAAAGGGCGTTAGAGGATGCAGGCGTGCAGTTCCTTGAACATGGGGAAGTGTCAGCGGGCGCTGGTGTGGCAATAAGGGCTGACAAATGAGCGACGAACGTTTGTTAATACCGCAAGACCCTGAATACTTTCAGGCCGTAGGACTAGCCGCAATCGCATTTGCACGGTTAGAGTGGGGCGCAGCTTGGTGTTGTGAACGGCTTAAACCCAATTACATCGGCACAATCGAAACAAAGAAAAAGACGGCTGGAACAATTGCTAAAGACCTGAAAATACTTTTCTCGCGGGTTGCAGACCAAACACTTCGCACCAAGATTGCGCCTTTTGCGGAACAGTTCGAGTTATTGGTAATAGAGCGCAATGGCCTCTTACATGGGAAACCTGCTACCTCCAAAAACAATGAGCAGCGGTTATTTCGGGGCGGTGATGAATGGACGATTGCAGTAATCAATGAGTTTGCTGACCAGTGCGTGATTGCAGGGATACCTCTTAATGCATTGCTCTATAATGAAATGTCATCTGGAAACGTGATTGATCTGAATTGAAGCAAGCATGGCGGCGCTGGTGTGGGTTAATAAAAGGAAATGAAAAATGAGTAAGCATATTAGCATATCGCTTGAGGTGGCAGAATGAATTTGACGCGCGATATGGACACAGTCCGCAATCTACTCCTTGATATTGAGAAAGGACATACACGTTTTACTGTGATTTCACAATCTACAGCGGAAATACTGTATATGCCTGAAGCTTCAAATCTCTCGGAAGATGAGGCGCAAAAACTTGAATACCATTTAACTCTACTTGAGCAAGCTGGGTTCATTACAGTGCGATCCAAATCAGGAGGCGGGCAATGGGTCGTGGAGCTAATCACGTGGCAGGGGCATGATTTTTTAGAGACAATTCGAGACCCTATTATTTGGGATAAGACCAAAGACGGGGCAAAAAAAGTAGGCAGTTTAAGCCTAGAAGTTATCACCGATATTGCTAAGGGCTATATTCGAAAAAAGGTTCAATCACTCAGCGACATCGAACTTGATATTTAATTTTCGCTCTCACTGTTCCTTCACTGTTAGCAGTGAGGATTTCAGACCAGCGCTCCACTGATGCGCTACTGTTTTCAGTGGGGAAAGGCCCGTCAAATAACGTCTTTCAAAGTTATGACAAATCAATTCCGGTCAAGTTTGGACGCTTGCTCTTTACGTGCGCCCACCACAGCATCAATGCGGTCTGTCTGAACAGCCATAAGCGTCGAAGGCAACTTAAATGACAGAATAAAGGAAGCTACTGCGAAGCCAAAATACGCACGCTCTACCCAGTCTGCAATATCTGGATGCTTAGGTGCAATCAATGTATGCCCAAAAATTAAGCTTAAAGTCACAAGATAAAAATAGAATAGCCATTTTTGTCGGATGAGCTTAGCACGAATTTTATCTCTCTGAGCTTGAGCTATTTTCCAAGAGCCCGGAAGAACTGACTGGTCTCCCATTAGTGTCATAATTGCTATTAAAAAGCCCGCCAAAATAGAAAAAACGGTAACTATTACATCCCTAGCTTTTTCATTACCATGAACCAAATCCTGACCATACCAACCCGCAGCAGTACCTGCGGCTACCGCGAATACACCGTAAAGGAGTGGCAAAAATCGGTCAGCACATTTGCTCATTGTTAAACCTTAGCAGGTGCCGTCAGTTCATGATAGTACGTAGTCATTTGATCAAGCGCATCATTAAAAGCAATCGATTTACCATACTTAGTAAAGCTGACACGCTTATTAAGCAGAACATCCTCTGGCTTAATTTTAAAGCCACTGAGAGTTACGATTTCAAAGCCATCCCCCTCATCGGATACACTTTCCGCAACGTCTTTAATTTCTTGCTGATCAATCGCAGTACCATTACGCTTATCAAATTTTAGAAACACCTCAACCTTGAGGTTTTCATTATCTGGTTTTTCAGCTTCTTCACCATATGTAAGCGCCTGTATTTCATTCCAAACTTTATTGACCAAACCTTGAATAACGCCATCTGCACCATTAGCTTCATCTTTGACTGCCGCCGCGCTGGCTACTCCATCAAACCGAACCGATGCAACTCCATCTTCTTTAATCACTTTCAGCTTATCGACTGAAGTGGTCCTGGAAAACTAGACAGTCTGCTAAGATGTATCCTCCTTTAGCGATTGGATACGCAAATGACGACAAGACGGAACTTTTCAGACAAGTTTAAAGCCACTGTGGCGCTCGAAGCCCTGCGCGGTGACAAGACGGTTCAAGAGATCGCCGCCAAACACAAAATCCATCCGACCCAAGTGACCACATGGAAGCGGCAAGCGATTGATGGCTTGGCTGGTGTGTTTTCTGATAAGATCAAAAAAACAGAAGGCAACGAAGCGCAAATCAAAGAGCTGCACGCCAAGATTGGCAAACTGGCGATTGAAAACGATTTTTTGTCTCAAGGGCTGAAGCGATGAGCCCAGATGAACGCAAAGCAATGATCCGTAAGGACCATACTGTTTTAAGTCTAAGCAGACAGTGTAGGCTCCTGAAAATCAGTCGGTCATCAATGTATTATAAGCCTGTCGGAGTTGATCCAGAAACGCTGAAACTTATGAATGAGATTGATCGCACCTTCACGAAATACCCGTTCTTTGGTAGCCGTCAAATCACCGCTTACCTACCTCGAAGTGGGTTTCATGCAGGAAGACACCGGGTGCGTCGATTAATGGGTATGATGGGATTGCAAGCTATCTATAAAAGCCCTGATACCAGCAAAAAGCACCCACAGCATATGATATATCCATATCTTTTACGAAAGCTGTCGATTACGCGCCCAAATCAAGTCTGGTGCAGTGATATTACTTATAGTGCGCCTCGCCCCAATTGGGGAGGCATATGACTGGAATGCAAAGGAGAAAGGAGGAATTGAAGACT
>NZ_JACIIU010000016.1 GCF_014205685.1 Paenochrobactrum gallinarii | reverse complement strand
GCAATAAAAATGGCTCTAGAAAAACGGGCCGCTTAAGGCCAATAGTATAACCTAAGACTCTACTGAAAAATGGAGGAGCATTGGGGCCCAGGTCACTAGTAATACTTTCATACATGTGCACACCAAAGTTTGTAGCGGCTCAACTGCGATGGAGGGAGCAATAAAGTATGCAATGTTTAACACTGGTCGCCGCGAGATTATAACTTTTAGAAGAAGCCATCACGGACAAACATTCTACACTATGAATATGTCTGGATTTTCCTTCCGGTCAGAAAGTTTCCCAGTGGCAAAACAAGCACTCCATTGCGTCTCTTATCCGGCTGATAGGGTTTATCCAGATGATAGCGGAATAGATGACCATCTGGTCGTTATGAATGATATCAAGAATGTATTGCGATTTAACTCTCAAAACCAAATCGCTGCTATAGTTATAGAGCCTATCTTGGGGAACGGCGGCGGGTTTGTGTGCAGCAGACCATTTTTGCATGAGCTGAGAGATTTCTGCACGGACAACGGTATATGCCTGATCTTCGATGAAATTCAGACTGGTATTGGGTGGACTTGCCCTGCATTAGTGGAGAGTTTCCGGCTCTAGATTTCGCGTTGTCATCTCATATGAGATTGGCGATTTATATCGCAGTGCGGAATGTCTGCGGATGGGATTATAGAAGCCATCAATATATTGTCCAATAGCTTTAATGGCATGATTTCTAGTTTGAAACACCGTGCGCCAGATCAGTTCTGATTTAATCGTCTTGAAGACGGTTTCAACCATGGCATTATCATAACAATTGCCTTTTCCGCTCATGGACGGGAGTATGCCGTGGGCTTTTAGAAGCATGCGATAATCATGCGCAGCATATTGGCTCCCGCGGTTGGATTATGATCGCGGGCTGAGTCTGTAGGCCGCGTGCGATAGGTGGTCGTCCTGCCGATGCCGAACAGCATTTATGTGAGTCAATGATCATAACCGAACATCACTGTAGCGCGTTGTAAGGCGCGTTCCGTTCGGGTACGATCATTGTCAGCGCAATGTGGCATGTGGTGCAGCCTCCGGCTCTTTCTTCAGTGCCAAAAGTAGCCCTATCATAATACACGCTGCCCCTGTCCATCCGGCCACGCCTAGTTGATCCCCGAATAGACCGAAAGCAAATATTGTTGCAAAAAGTGGATCGCTCGTTTCGATGATTTGCACACTGCTGGCTTCCCCTGTCTGGACGGCTTTCGTTGTAAAGTAGAACCCACCAATTGTGGGTAAAAGCACTAACCCAAGGATTACAGCCATAGTTGTCATGCTAGGCACAGAGAAGCCATCAATCAGAACCGGTACTAGCAAATAGAGGCTGCCGAAACCAAACAGCCAAACAAGATGGGCTAACCCGCTTCCCATTCGGAAGAGTTTGGAAGTGAAGATGAAAAGTGCATACCCTAGCCCTCCTAGCAATGCGAGGAGAATTCCGAGAGGACTCCCGGAGACACCGGCCTCAAATGAGTATATCAGAAACACTCCGCAAATGATCAGCGCGAATGCGATCAAGCGAAACATGCCTATCCGCTCTCCGAGGAATATCGCTGAGAGGACAATTGTTATACCGCCTGCGGCGTAAGTCAGAAACGATACCAGAGGGATGCTTGCTTCCTTGAAAGCCCATGTTTCGAAGAAGTACAAGCAAAATATTCCCAAGAATGCCAGAACGAAAAAGTGGGGCGCTTTGCTCTTCAGAGAGAATACTTGTCTTCTTCTGTCAACATTTGCAGTACAGAAGCTAAGCAGTATCAGAAATGCGATGAAGCATTTCAAGAATGCAATCTCATGATGGGATGCTCCGTCCATAAAGCCGAATCTATTGAAGGGTCCGATCGTTCCGTTCAGAGCCGCCGCAGTTAATGCAAAAAGCTCGGAGCGCGTGCGCAGTATATTTGTCATACGGTCATCTCCGTATACAACGGCGAAATCACATGCGAATTTGCTGGTTGAAACGTATGATAGTTAACTATGTAGTCCAGTAGGCTGATGCGCGATGGATTGCTGGACGTGAAAATACCACCCCAAATATCGTCCCAGTTCCGGAACTCTTCATGTTCTCGAAGAATCTTAGTTGCCTTTTCTAAATTCCAATGAGGTACCCCCGGCAGCAGGTGGTGTGTAAGGTGATAGTTGTCTCCGTGCGTACCTATGAAAAACGCTTCTACAGGCGAGGCGTATCTATTTCGAGAAGAATAGATGGGATCGTTAGGTGTATTTTTCATCATAGGAAAATGCTCGGAGAGTTCGCTGAACCAGCCAATAATTGGGTATATGGTTACGAATGGAATCCACCAGTACAGTAGAAAATAACTGAGCGCATTCATTTGGTACATCAAGATAGCTGCGGTGGCGTGAAAGATCACAACAGCAATAGTTTCGACGCGATGCTCTCCTGTGTGAAGAGGGCCAATCAGGCGGTCTTTGAGCAAAAACCATATATATTTGACGGTTCTTGTCCCAATAAGGGGACCCAAGACGTATCGGCCTATGAAGACAGAGCGACTCTGTTTTACGTACACACCTTCCGCTATCATATAACGAAGATCAGGATCGTCTACTTCCTCTCCGATCCTCGGATGATGATTAAGGACATGTGACTGTCTGTATGCCCCAAATGATTGAAGGATTGTCCAGCCAGAGATCACCCGCCCGATGCTGATATTGAGGAAGTGTTTCTTGAACAATGTTCCGTGTGCAGCTTCATGTAATAAGCTCGCCAAGACTCGTTGGCGTGCTCCTATTATCAAAGCAGATAGCGGATACAGCCAAAACGATAAGAATATTGGCAGTGTTATCGCTACAGAAATCCAAATAAAATCCTGAGTTAATGCAATTAAACCGTGGTAATTATCTCTTTTATATAAATTTTTTATCCGGATTTTTTGATCATTATTTAATTTTGGCCTGAGAAAATCGTGATGCAATTCTTCCTCCAAAAATTATATATGAACTATAATTTTTGTTGGCACTAATTAATGTTATAATCTATTCCATATTATAGGGAGGGCCGTCGCCACCCTTGGGGCATAGCTCAGCTTTACCTCCCCTTTGGGTCAAAGTGCATCACTGAAAATATTACCCTAATTCGCTATAGTGGCTTTTCGCCCACAGCTGGAACCTGCCCATCCCCTTCAAACACAATGCAGCTCATCGCCATAAGATCCCCAAATAGAAATACCGGATTAGCAATTGGGCCCAATATGAAGCCGGCTTGCGCCAGCGTGGCAGCATCACGCTCTGGATGAGTGATGAGGCGGTTTCTGGCTGTTATGCCCCTCGGCTTACGACACCGGGTGGCTAACTGCGCTACTCCGATCTGGCGATCGAAACTGCCCTGATGTGTGGCATAGTCTTTCATCAGCCCTTGCGCCAAACTGAAGGGCTGATGGCCTCTTTGTTCAAACTGTTGCGTGTCGATCTTTCGGTGCCGGATCACACGACATTGAGTAGACGTTGCACAACTCTTTCGGTTTGCAGAATGGCACGTCACAACCAGGGGAAAGCAGACAGCGGGCAGTCCATGTTCTCATCGGCAGCACAGGTCTGAAGATCTGTGGCGCGGGTCAGCGGCTTGAGGAAAAACATGGGGTTAAAGCCCGCAGACAATGGCACAAACTGCATCTTGCTGTGGATGCCGACACTGGCGAAATCCTTGCAGAGGTTCTCACCGATCAAAGCATAAGTGACATCAGCCAGCTTGAAGCACTGCTTGAGCAAATTGACATACCCATCACCAGTTTCACTGGTGATGGTGCCTATGACAGTGACGAGACATATCAAGCTGCACGTCGGCATAGTACCGTTGCCAGTATTATCATTCCACCGCGAATGCGGAAACCCCAGAACAAGCATCATGGCCCATCCGATCAGCGTAACTGGCACACAAACGCAATCGCACACCATGGCCGAATGCGTTGGCAGAGCATCACCGGTTATGGTAGACGGGCCAAAGCAGAGACATCAATGGGCCGTTACAAATCCATTATTGGCAACCGGCTGCGCTCACGCAAATTAGCCAATCAGAAAACCGAAGTTATACTTGGGTGTCGCATTCTCAACCGAATGCTTAACCGTGCACGCCCGAATTCCGTCCGCGTCACAGAAACAACCGCATAAAACTAACAGCAAACTGCGGATTCTGACCAAAAGCGCATCCATGCACCAACGTCCAGGACAATCCATAGGCCAATGCGAATAACAAAGAGACTGATAAGGAGCTAAACGCCATCAAGACCGGCAATGAGTATTGGGCTTTCATGCTGGATTTTACGGAGTAAATATTCATTGGCTGCAACAGCCAAAATCCCGATCGGTGCCAGTTCAAGTACAAACAATATTCAATCACAAGACAGACCACAGCCGTCAGTGTGAAAGTAAGAGCCATATGCCAACGAGAAAGACTGCGCTTGCAGGCCGATTTCAGAAGTAGACATGAATACCTCGGTATAAAATTCAAGAAAATCGCATAGCTTTATACGATTCTTTGCCCGAAGGTTCTTTGGGATTTATAAAACGTGCTTGGGAGAATTTATCAGTTTCTATTTTACAAATGACACAAAATCTGTGCCCATCTAGCATGATTGAATTTGTATATTCCCTACCAATCTTATTAAATTGACCAGATCAATTGTTTGGTGCAACTTTCAAAGTCTTATGTGAGATAAAATGCATGAGACATGCGGTTCTTGATATCTCTGCTTAATTCTGGAAACTGTGATTGTCTTTCATTTAGAGAATAAAATTTGAATTCCACATAAATTTTGCGAGAAAATTATAGGTATCATTCGTTGTCTGATCTTATAGTGGCAATTAAATAAGTCATTGATAATATTAATTATTTATAATTATCTACCCAAAATTTTAAATTGATCCATTTCACTTTCAGCTCCTATTGATATAATTGCCTATTGTATTTTCGCTTTTTTTCGTATGAATTCGTATAGCTTTCGTAATGAGGAGTTATGGAGGCAGTCAGTGTTCGTGTAATCCGGCCAGTGACTCATATTGATTGGTGTTGTTCACGTGCATGAATGTGGCTCTTGCTTAGAGCTTTTAGTGATCGCCAACTGACCTTTTGGAGGGAAGATATGCATACCCGATTGATGACAACGACAATTCTTACCGGACTTCTGGGGCTTGCACTGACCGCACCCGTTCTGGCACAGACCGAATTGGCTTGGTGGCACGCAATGGCCGGTGCCAACAACGAAGTAGTCAATGAACTGGCTAAAGAGTTCAATGAAAGCCAGAGCGAATATAAGGTTGTTCCGGTTTATAAAGGCAGCTACCCTGAAACCTTGAATGCAGGTATTGCTGCATTCCGTGCCAAGCAGTCACCAGCTATTTTGCAGGTTTTTGATGCTGGCAGTGGTGTGATGATGGCGGCGGAAGGTGCTGTCATGCCTGTAGCGGATGCTTTGGAAAAAGGCGGCTATAAATTCGATAAATCCGCTTATCTTTCTGGTATTACGGCTTATTATTCCAAGCCGGACGGCACCATGCTGTCTTTCCCTTATAACTCATCTTCGCCAGTGCTTTATTATAATAAAGACGCTTTCACCAAAGCTGGACTTGATGCAGAAAACCCGCCAAAGACATGGCCGGAAGTTTTTGAAGCTGCGAAAAAGATCAAATCAAGCGGTGCTGCAGAATGTGGCTTCACTTCCACTTGGCTGACATGGATTCAGACTGAAAACTTTGCTGCATGGAACAATGTTTCTTATGGTAGCAATGAAAATGGTCTTGGCGGCAATGACGTCAAACTGGCAATTAATAAAGAGCCGTTTGTCAGCCATTTCCAGGCAATTGCTGACTTGGCCAAGGAAGGCGTGTTCCGTTATGGCGGCCGCACTTCGGAAGCCAAAAACCTCTTCCTTTCCGGTGAATGTGCGATCATGACTGAATCATCAGGTGGTTTGGGTGATGTGATCAAGTCCGGCATCAATTACGGTATCGGCCAGTTGCCTTATTATGAAGGCAAAGGTCCGCAAAATACTATTCCGGGCGGAGCAAGTCTTTGGGTTTTTGCAGGCTTGAGCGACGACCAGTATAAGGGTGTTGCTGAGTTCTTCAACTTCTTGTCTCAGACCAAAATCCAGCAGAAACTGCATGAAGTTTCCGGCTATTTGCCTGTGACAATGGAAGCTTACAAAGCAACCAAGGATTCAGGATTCTATGAAAAGAACCCTGCACGTGAAACACCAATTCTGCAGATGATGGGCCGTGAGCCAACTGAAAACTCCAAAGGTGTTCGTCTTGTCAACCTGCCGCAGGTGCGTGACATCCTGAATGAAGAGTTTGAAGCCATGCTGGCTGGCAATCAGGATGCACAAACCGCTTTGGATAAAGCCGTCAAGCGTGGTGATGCAGCAATTGCGGAAGCAATTCGCTAAAATGCTTCATCTCTGAGCTTCTGCCGCCTGTTTTAAAAAAAACCGGCGGCAGTCTTATTTAAAGGAGATACCGTGCAGAAAGTTGCCTTTCCCAATAAGGTTCTGCCCTATGTGCTGGTGGCACCACAAATTATTTTAACCGTTATTTTCTTCTTCTGGCCAGCCAGTCAGGCGATTTACCAGTCGCTTATGCGCGAGGATCCTTTCGGATTACGCAGCACTTTTGTCGGGCTAGCCAATTTTCAGTTGGTGCTTTCTGATCCGAACTATCTGCACTCTTTTAAAATAACGATTATTTTCAATGTGCTGACAACTTTGTTGGCGATGGGTGCAGCCTTGTTGCTCGCTACTGCCGTTGATAAAGTTGTTAAAGGGCAAACCTTTTACCGCACTTTGCTGATCTGGCCTTATGCCGTGGCACCTGCTGTTGCCGGTATGTTATGGCTGTTCATGTTTAATCCGGCGATGGGAACGCTGGCTTATTTACTGCGCAAAAACGGTATTTATTGGGATCCGCTTTTGAATGGCGATCAGGCAATGGGGCTGATTGTGGTTGCAGCTGCATGGAAACAGATCAGTTATAATTTCCTGTTCTTTGTTGCCGGCCTTCAGGCCATTCCAAAATCTTTGATTGAAGCCGCAGCTATTGACGGGGCGAGGGGAGCGCGCCGCTTCTGGACAATTGTGTTCCCGCTTTTGGCACCGACAACCTTCTTCCTGATGGTGGTCAATATTGTTTACGCTTTCTTCGACACTTTCGGCATCATCCATTCTGTCACCGGCGGCGGGCCTGCCAAAGCCACTGAAACGCTGGTTTATAAGGTTTATAACGATGGTTTCGTCAATTTGAGCCTTGGCACCTCAGCGGCACAATCGGTGATTTTGATGGTGATCGTCATCGCTTTGACTGCAATTCAATTCCGCTTCATTGAGAAGCGCGTGCATTATTCTTAAAAGGAGGCGGTTGATATGATTGAAAAACGTCCGCTATCCAGCTTGATCGGGCATTTGATCCTGATCGTAGGGATAATTATCGTTGCTTTTCCGATTTATTATACCTTTATCGCCTCATCAATGAGTTCGATTGAAATCATCCGTGCACCTATGTCGTTGTTGCCGGGCGATCACTTGGTGGAAAACTATAAATCGGCCATTTTCGGCGGTGTAGAGCGCGTTGTTGGTGTCAGCCTTGAACGCCTGCTGTGGAACACATTTGTAGTTTCGATGGTCATTGCCGTCGGTAAGATTATCGTTTCGTTCTTGTCAGCTTTTGCGATTGTGTTCTTCCGGTTCCGCTTTCGTATGGTGTTTTTCTGGATGATCTTTGTCACCCTGATGCTGCCGGTAGAAGTGCGCATTTTGCCGACCTATAAGGTGATTGTCGACCTGGGCATGATCGATACCTATGCCGGTTTGACACTGCCATTGATTGCATCAGCGACAGCGACATTCCTGTTCCGCCAGTTTTTCCTGACCATTCCGGGCGAATTGGTGGAGGCTGCACGCATTGATAATGCCGGGCCTTGGCGCTTCATGCGCGATATTTTGCTACCGCTTTCCAAAACAAATATCGCAGCACTTTTTGTCATCCTGTTCATCTATGGCTGGACGCAATATTTGTGGCCGCTCCTTGTTACCAATGATGCCAAGATGAACACAATCATTATCGGTTTACGACGTATGGTCGATTTTGCCGATGCTTCCACACCATGGAATTACGTCATGGTTACAGCAATTCTGGCGATCCTGCCGCCCATCCTCGTGGTGGTGCTGATGCAGCGTTGGTTCGTCAAAGGTCTGGTTGAAACGGAAAAATAATGAGTAAAATTATTCTCGATAATGTGCGCAAATCCTATGATGGCAAAAATGATGTTATCAAAGGCGTTTCACTGACCATTGATGACGGCGAGTTTCTGGTGCTGGTCGGCCCGTCTGGTTGCGGAAAATCGACACTTTTGCGCATGATTGCGGGGCTTGAAAGCATCACCGGCGGCACGATTTCCATTAGCGAGCGTGTGGTGAATGATATTGAGCCGTCTGAGCGTGATATTGCCATGGTGTTTCAGAATTATGCGCTTTATCCGCATATGACGGTGCGTGAAAATCTGGCTTACGGCCTCAAGAACCGTAAAACGCCGAAAGCCGAAATTGATCGTCGCATCGAGGCAGCTGCAAAGTCACTGGAAATTTATGATTTCCTTGATCGCAAACCGCGTCAGCTTTCCGGTGGCCAGCGTCAGCGTGTGGCGATGGGGCGGGCAATTGTGCGTGAACCGGCAGCATTTTTGTTTGATGAACCGCTTTCTAATCTGGACGCGAAATTGCGCGTGCAGATGCGCGTAGAAATCAAACGCTTGCAGCGCTCCCTTGCTACAACAAGCGTTTATGTGACCCATGACCAGATGGAGGCCATGACCCTTGCCGACAGGCTGGTGGTGCTCAATGGCGGGCGCATCGAGCAGGTTGGCACGCCGATTGAGCTTTACGAAAAACCGGCAACCACTTTTGTGGCAACCTTTATCGGCTCGCCTTCAATGAACTTGCTGGCGCTCGATCAGGTCGGCAACAGCAATTACAGCCTGAATTTAAGCGCCAATGAAGCGTTGCTGCGCGACATTCACACTATTGGCGTGCGTCCCGAAGATGTGGTTGTGGTTGAAGACCATGCTCAACCGGCCTTTAAAACGCAAGTCCATGTCGATGCAATCGAATTGGTGGGGGCGGAAAGCTATATTCACAGCCATCTGAATGATGATGTGAGCTTTATTTTCCGCGTTGCCGGGCGCAGCCGTATGAATGTTGGTGATATGATCCACATTGGTGCGGAAGCGGAAAATATCCATCTTTTTGATCGTGATGGTCAGCGGATAAATCTTTAAAATTCAATTATTAAGCCCCTTTTGCATTCTTGCAGACCAATGGGGGGCATGTAGTGATTTAAAGCTGGCGGAACCTATGCGTCCCGCCAGCTTATATATATTGTTACCTTTTTGATTTAGAATTTTTGAGCTATTCCATGCATTAAATAGAATTATTCTTTTGCACCTGTTGACAGTCGGCGGATTTAGTCCAACTATTTAGTTTCGCGTTAAAAGCGAGCGGCGTGGAGGCGCCGTATAAACGGGAGGATTTCATGCGTTCAACAGTTTTGGTGGCGACTTTAGCAGCCGGAGCCTCAATGTTTGCGTATTCTGCGCAAGCGGAAGGCAATCTTAATCTCATTTGCTCGGCCGATGTGGTCCTTTGCGAGCAGATGAAAAATATGTTTGAAAAAGAAACCAATATTCAGGTGAATATGGTTCGCCTTTCATCGGGCGAGACTTACGCCAAAGTGCGCGCAGAAGCGCGCAATCCGAAAACCGATATTTGGTGGGCGGGGACAGGCGATCCGCATATGCAGGCAGCTTCTGAAGGGCTGACATTGGAATATAAATCACCGATGCTGGCCGAGCTGAATGATTGGGCGATTAAACAGGCAGAAAGCTCAGGTTTCAGAACCGTTGGCGTTTATGCTGGTGCGCTTGGCTGGGGCTATAATACGGAATTGCTGGCCAAGAAAAACCTGCAACCGCCAAAATGCTGGGCAGATTTGCTGGATCCGGGCTTAAAAGGCGAGATCCAGATGGCCAATCCGAATTCATCCGGCACCGCCTATACAGCACTTGCAACACTGGTGCAGATTATGGGTGAAGATAAGGCTTTTGAATATTTGAAGAAGCTGAATGCCAATATTTCACAATATACCAAGTCGGGTTCAGCACCGGTTAAATCGGCAGCACGCGGCGAAAATGCCATTGGCATTGTGTTTATGCATGATGCCGTTTCCATGACGGCGGAAGGGTTTCCGATTGTGAGCGTGGGCCCATGCGAAGGCACCGGTTATGAAATCGGCTCTATGTCGATCATTAAAGGCGCGCGCAATCTGGAAAATGCAAAGAAATGGTATGATTGGGCGCTCAAAGCAGACGTGCAATCAACCATGAAGGATGCAAAATCATTCCAGCTTCCTTCTAATAAAAATGCGGAAGTGCCGAAAGAATCCCCGCGTTTTGAAGATATCAAGCTGATTGATTATGACTTTAAAACCTATGGCGATCCGGAAAAGCGCAAGCAAATTCTGGAGCGTTGGGATCGTGAAATCGGAGCCAGTGCCAACTGATGGAACAGTAAAAATCTGACCGCAGGCTGAAACCGGCCTGCGGTTGGTGGTTTCACTCAATCAGAAAGCGTGGCACGCAATGAAGCAGCAAAACCGTAGACTGGATGTTGTGCTGGCCGTATTTTTGGCAAGCTTCATCCTTTTGCCCTGGTACCGCATTGAAGGCGGGTTCTTTAGTTTGAAATGGTTGTCGGATTTCCTGAACAATCAGGATCACGGCTCCGGCATGATGCAATTGCTGGCTTATAACCGTTTCTGGCTGTGGGGCATTGTTTTGCTGATGGCGCTTTGTGGTGCTGCGCGTTTATTAGCGCCGCCATCAAAACGCAGTCATTTATTGACGCTTCTCAGCGTGCTGGGCTTTTTATATCTGGCCTTCCAAGGGCTTGCCATTGGCTTTGGCGGCTGGAACTGGGCGTTTACTGAAAATCTCTTTGGCATATTGGCGGATGGGCAGCCCGCTTTTGGTGCCGGCGCGGTGATTGCCGGTATTTGTTTTGTTTTGATTTTTGCCTTTAGTCTGGCCGAGCGCGGCGTGCTGAAAGGTGATGCTTTTATCTTGGCCTCCATCTCGATGTTGTCGGTGCTGGTTGTCGTATTTGTTTTCTACCCGCTTTTCAGCATGTTTGCCGGATCGGTGCAGGATTTTGACGGTTCATTCAAGCCGGATGGCTTTATCCGCAATATTCAGGATCCGTCGATCTGGAGTTTTGGCTGTGTCATTGATGGCACCCGCTGCGGTGTTGCATGGCGCACTTTATGGCTGGCGCTGATGACAGCGAGCGGTTCTACTGTGCTTGGATTAGCCTTTGCGCTGCTCGCAACACGCACCAATTTTCCATATAAAAAAGGCCTGCGCCTTTTAACCATTTTGCCGATCATCACGCCGCCATTCGTGATCGGTCTGGCATTGACCCTGCTTTTTGGCCGTGCCGGTGTGGCGACACAAGCCGTTTCCTCATTTCTTGGTATTGAGCCGGGGCGTTGGTTATATGGCATTACCGGTATCTGGATTGCGCAGGTTTTATCTTTCACGCCGATTTCGTTTTTGGTGCTCATTGGCGTGGTGGAAGGTGTTTCACCTTCAATGGAAGAGGCCTCGCAAACCTTGCGTGCCGACCGTTGGCGCACATTTCAGCAAGTCTCATTGCCATTGATGGCACCAGGCATTGCCAATGCTTTTCTGATTAGTTTCATTGAAAGTATGGCTGATTTTGGCAATCCGATGGTGTTGGGCGGCAGTCATGGCGTGTTGTCGACGGAAATTTTCTTCGCCGTTGTTGGTTCACAAACCGACCCTTCACGCGCAGCCGTTCTGGCAATTGTGCTGCTGATTTTCACACTCAGTGCTTTTCTTATTCAGCGCATGTGGTTGTCGGGCAAAAATTTTGCCACCGTTACGGGCAAGGGCGATTCAGGCATGCATGCCGCTTTGCCCAGATCATTGGAAATCGGCGTTTATGCGCTGGTCATTCCGTGGGTTATCTTCACGCTTGTTGTTTACGGCATGATTATCGTTGGCGGATTTGTCAAAACATGGGGGCTCGATAATACGCTGACAATCGACCATTATCGACGTGCGTTCTCGGTCGCTATCACTGAAGACGGCATTGCATGGACGGGTGTTGCGTGGAATTCTTTCTGGACAACCATGGAAATCTCGCTGATTTCCGCACCTTTGACGGCCGCTGTTGGGATGCTGACCGCCTATCTGATCGTGCGGCAGAAATTCTATGGCCGCAGCGTGTTTGAATTTGCGCTGATGCTGAGCTTTGCCATTCCGGGCACGGTTATAGGTGTCAGCTATATTATGGCTTTCAACCTGCCGCCGCTGGAAATGACCGGAACCGCCTTGGTGCTGATTGCCTGTTTTGTCTTCCGCAATATGCCGGTGGGCGTTCGCGGCGGTATTGCCGCGATGAGCCAGCTTGACCGCAGCCTTGATGAAGCATCGCTGACATTGCGCGCAGACAGCTTGCGTACCTTGCGCAAAGTTATTCTGCCACTGTTGCGCCCTGCCATTACGGCGTCGCTGGTCTATTCCTTTGTGCGGTCGATCACTTCAATCAGTGCGGTTATTTTCCTCGTCAGCGCGCAATATAATATGGCGACATCTTATATTGTCGGGCTGGTAGAAAACGGCGAATTCGGCGTGGCGATTGCTTATTCCTCGATGCTTATCGTTGTGATGCTGGTGGTGATTACGGTGTTCCAGCTACTGGTCGGACAGCGCCAGTTGCGGCGTGAAAACCGCATCGCCTCAACCAAAGCCTCACAGCAACAGGAGAATGCTGTATGACTATGATTAAAGCAGGTTCTGTCAGTTTTCAGAATGTGATCAAGAAATTTGGTGATTTCACTGCGCTGCCGGATTTATCCATGACAGTGGAACCCGGCACGCTGGTGACGCTTTTGGGGCCTTCCGGTTGCGGTAAAACCACGACTTTACGCTTGCTGGCAGGGCTGGAACATCCAACCTCGGGGCGGGTGCTGATTGGCGGGAAAGATGTCACCAATCTGCCTGCCAATGAGCGCGATGTGTCGATGGTTTTCCAGTCTTATGCTTTATTTCCGCATATGACGTCACTGGATAATGTGGCTTATGGTTTGCAATCATCGGGTTTGAAAAAGGCAGAGGCGCGCGAGCGCGCCGAGGAGGGGCTTGCTCTGGTAGGCTTGGCCGGTATGGGGCATCGCTTGCCGGCAGAGCTTTCAGGTGGACAGCAACAGCGTGTTGCGGTAGCCCGTGCTTTGGTGCTGGAGCCGCAGGTTTTGCTGCTGGATGAGCCGCTTTCCAATCTGGATGCTCGGTTAAGACGCCGCGTGCGGACGGAAATTCGTGAGCTGCAACAGCGCCTTGGCTTTACCGCTGTTTATGTGACCCATGATCAGGATGAAGCACTGGCGGTTTCCGATACGATTATCGTAATGAAAGATGGTGATATTGCGCAAAAAGGCTCGCCACGCGAGCTTTATGAAGCACCTGCTTCCGCTTTCATTGCCGATTTCATGGGGGAGGCCAATGTTTTGCCATGTGAAGTAAGCCATGTGGAAAATGGTTTGGCGAGTGTGCATATCGGTGATCTGATGCATCAATTACCGAGCGCCCATGCGGTCACCGGCAAGGCACAATTGGCCGTTCGGCCAAATTCTATCAAGCTTGAACAGGCGACAATTGGTGCTTTAACGGGCATGATTACTCATTCAGCCTATCTTGGCGACCATATCGAATATGAAGTGGAAACCAAATTCGGCAAATTATTTGTCGTTGATATGGATGCACATGAACCTTTGCCGCGCGATATATCGGTGGCAGTGCATCTGACAGGGCGCGGGCTGGCGCTAATTCATCATTAAATTTATCGGTTGGATAGGGGAATATCATGGTGACAGCGGCTGCATCTGCACTTGAGCAAAGATTTGCGCTGGCAAAACTGATTGCAGAAAAAGCCGGAGCCTTGGCTCTGGATTACTTTAACCGGCGCGAAACGCTGGTGATTGAAACCAAACGGGACCCGCAGGACGTGGTTTCCATCGCTGACCGCAATGTGGAAACGCTCATTCGTGATGAGGTAACGGCTCATTTCAACGATGATGGCTTTTTGGGTGAAGAATATGGCCTGAACAGAGGCACAAGCGGCTATACTTGGGTGGTCGATCCGATCGACGGTACCAGCCCTTTTGTCCACGGCATGCCGAACTGGTGTGTATCAATTGCGGTTTTATATCAGGATAGACCAGTTATCGGCGTAATTTTTGCGCCTTGTCACAATGAGCTTTACGCGGCAGCTCAAGGCATGGGCGCTGTTTTAAACGGCAAAGCCATCAGGGTTGACCCAATTAACACAGTGCAGACGGGTGTGACGGCGATTAGTGCCAATACTCATGTGACGCCGGCTTTTGTTGCTGGTGTAGTTGAGCGCTTGCTTGAGGCAAAGGGCACTTTTGTCCGTAACGGATCAGGGGCGTTGATGCTGGCTTATGTGGCTGCAGGGCGTTTGGTGGGCTTTTTTGAAGGCTATATGCATGCATGGGATTGCATGGCCGCCTTTTGCCTGATCGAAGAAGCAGGCGGTTATTGCTATCCGTTTCCGGTCGATGGAGAAAATCTGACTAAAGGAGCGCCGGTTTTTGCGGCGGCACCGCAAGCGGTTGAAGCATTAAAAGAGATTACCCAGCTATCATAGTATTGGTCTTGTATAACGAAATCGGGCGCTGCCTGCATGTGCAGACAACGCCCGATTTTGAATTTTTATAGAAATTATTGAGCAACAGAGATGCTATTTGCATCAAACTGAGCAACATCCTTGTTATTTACGTGGTCAGTGAACCATGATGGTGTCTGTGAAGACCAGTTGATCTGTACTTTCTGACCAGCAGAAACACCGCTGAGGTCTGTGTCGCTAGGAAGCTTAAATGAGTCACCATCTGAAAGCTGTACGGTATTTGCAAGCATGTTCAGTTTTTCAATTGTACCAGTTGTAGTAAATGTTGCAGCCGATGCAATAGAAGCTGAAGCAAGTGTTGAAACAGCAAGAGTAGAAATAAGAATCTTACGCATTTTATTTTCCATTCTTTGTAATATGCAGTAACGTTATTGAGAGGATATTGGGTATTACGTAGTCACTGCTTTCGATGGACCTAATTTGGGGTGAAACTTTTAAATAAACAATAGTTGGAAAGGTAACGAAGTGTTGAAGATGAGTGAACAATCACATTTTCGTGTATTCTTAAAATGAACAATGAATAAGACGTCGCAAATCAAGAATTGTTGCAATCATCACGGCTGTCATAAAAATTTCATAAATAATTGATTTCTAATATAAAAAGCTGCCAAAGAGATTTTTTACCTTCTCCGGCAGCATAATTTAAAAGTGGCATTTGAATTCATTTTGGGTCGAAATAAGGCAAAAAACTCTAATCACATTCAATTGATCTTTAGCTTTTTTTGCTGTCCCGCTGATAAATCCAGTCATGATCAGGGTGATTTTGGAAGCGCCACTTGCGTAAAGGCCCTGCCATGACGTTGAGATAGTACATTTCATAGCCGTAAGGCACGCCACATGGATGGTGTCCTTTCGGCACCAGCACCACATCACCATCAGCAACAGCCATGGTTTCATCTAAGCTGCCGTCTTCGGTGAAGACGCGCTGGATGCCATAGCCTTGTGATGGATTGAGACGATGATAATAAGTTTCTTCCAGATAGGTCATATCCGGATAATTATCTTCATCATGGCGATGTGGCGGGTAAGAGGACCAGTTGCCCTGCGGGGTGAACACTTCTGTCACCAGCAGGCTGTCGGCAACATCACGCCCTTCCATTGCTATATTATGGATAAAGCGGGTATTGGCACCTTGTCCGCGCTGTTCGAGCTGAATGTTTTCAGGGCCAATAATTTGTGCAGGGCGACCAGCTTTAGCAGGCGCTGTGCAAATGGCCAGCGTGCAATCGGTTGTAGCGACAGCCTGCCAGTTGCTTTGCGCCGGAATATAGACGCAATGCGGCGGTAAGCGCTCAAACACATTCATCCGCTCACCCAGTTCACCAAAATCATAGGCAGTGTCGGAGGTGGTGGCGCTGATTTTCGCCTTGCCTTCCACCAGTACCAGAATGACCTCGGTGTCATTGGTGGCTTCTGAAGCGCTTTCACCCGGCTTTAACTTGTAAAGACCAAAGCCAACATAACCCCAATTGGCGCTTTCCGGTGTGATGTCATGCACTTTACCATGTGTTGCGACGGGTTTGCGTAACAGATTTGCCATGACCTATCCTTTATCTAAACCGGCCTCACGGGCATAGGCTTTCAAAGATTTCAAACCAAGGGTTTGATATTCGAGCGGATTGCGCACCACCGGATCTTGCTCAGCTTCAATTACCAGCCAGCCCTGATAGTCATGTTCGGCAGCGATCTTTAAAACCGGCACGAAATCAACGCCGCCTTCAGCGTCGCCCGGCACCGTGAAAGCACCACGGCGTACAGCTTCGAGGAAGGAAAGTTTTTGTTCTTTGACTTCTGCTGCAATGTTCGGGCGCAGGTTTTTCGCATGGATATGAGCAACACGCGCCATATGTTTGCGGGCAACGCGCTCAGGATTGCCGCCACCAAACAGGCAATGGCCGGTATCAAGCAACAATTTGGTCTCTGGCCCTGTGTGCTGCATAAGCAAATCAATCTCTGTTTCGCTTTCGACAATCGTGCCCATATGGTGGTGATAAACGAGCGCAATGCCTTGGGAGGCAGCAAATTTTGCCAGTTCTTCAACACCGGCACCAAATTTTGCCCATGCGTCTGCATCAAGCTGCGGGCGCAGTTCCAAGGCTTTGTCATTGTCGCCGTGGATGGCATTGGATGTTTCGCAGGTGATAATCACCTTGCAATCCATTGCTTTTAACAAATCAAGCGCTGGCTGCATGGCCTGTTTCTCGTCTTCAATGCTGTTTGTCAGCAGATTGAGCGAGTGCCAGCCGGAAATATAACGTAAGTTCCGTGGTTCCAGCACGGCTTTGAGCGCGACAGGTTCCTGCGGAAATTTATGGCCTTTTTCGATGCCGTCAAAGCCGATGGCTGAAGCCTCGTCCAAACATTGGTCGAGCGAGATATGCGCACCGAGGCTGCGGTCGTCATCATTGGTCCATGCAATTGGGTTTGTACCGTAGAGGATCATCACTCAGTTTCTTTCTTTCAGAGCGGCTTCATAATTTTTACGGGCTTCGCGCACTTCTGCGCGTTCAGAGACTTCAGGCACGGCAACATCCCACCAATATCCGCCAGTGGCGGGGGTCGGGTAGGGGTCGGTGTCAATCACGATAACGCTGACCTTATTGCTATCGCGGGCGTTTGCCAGACTTGTTTCGAGCTCTGCAATGGATGAGACTTTATAGCTATCGGCTCCCATAGCGGCGGCATGAGCGGCAAAGTCGATATGTGACGGGTTCACATGATGGCTGTGGTCAAGCAGATTGTTAAATTCTGCGCCACCGGTTGCCATTTGCAACCGGTTGATGCAGCCATAGCCGCGATTATCGGTAATCACGACAGTGATTTTGATACCCATCATCACTGCCGTAGCAAGTTCGGAATTGGCCATCATATAAGAGCCATCTCCCACCATCACGATCACATCGCGATCAGGCTCGGCCATTTTGATACCCAAACCACCGGCAATCTCGTAGCCCATGCAGGAAAAGCCGTATTCCATATGATAGGACATCGGGCGTGAGGCTTTCCAAAGCTGGTGCAACTCGCCGGGCATGGTGCCTGCGGCACACATGACAACAGTGTTTTCATGCGATTGACGCTGAACTGCACCGATCACCTGCATATCAGTTGGCAATTGGTTGTTGTCTTTTGGTGCGGCTGTATCCTGATCGGCACTGGCAAACCAAGCTGCCTTCAAAGCCGCATCCGGCGTGGCTGCACGATAACTATTCAAGCCAGAGGTTAAAGCTGCAAGCCCTGTCTTGGCATCAGCAACCAGTGGCAATGCGTCATGTTTGACACTGTCATAGGCTTGCACATTCAGCGCCAGAATCCGGCGGGAAGGATTGCGGAAGAGTGCCCATGAACCGGTGGTAAAATCCTGAAAACGGGTGCCGACACCGATGATCAGATCGGCATCTTCGGCAATTTTGTTGGCGCTTGATGCGCCTGTGACACCGACAGGACCAAAATTAAGCGGATGATCCCAAGGCAGAGCCGATTTTCCGGCCTGTGTTTCAATCACCGGAATTGAGTACTTTTCTGCAAATGCTTGTAAAGCAGCACAAGCTCCGGAATAATGCACACCGCCACCTGCAATAATGACCGGATTTTTGGCATCCTGAATGGCTTTGATGGCTTCTGCCAGCTCAAACTGGTCTGGCTCCGGGCGGCGCTGGTGCCAGACTTTGCGTTCAAAAAACGAAAGCGGATAGTCATAAGCTTCCGCTTGCACATCCTGACAGAAGGCAAGGGTAACAGGGCCGCAATCGGCCGGATCTGTCATAGTGCGGAAGGCACGCGGCAAAGCGGTCAGCAATTGTTCCGGTCGCGTGATGCGGTCAAAATAGCGGCTGACAGGACGGAAACAATCGGTCACACTCACAGTGCCGTCATTGAAATCTTCAATCTGTTGTAACACCGGATCCGGGCCGCGATTGGCAAATACATCACCCGGAATGAACAAAACCGGCAAGCGGTTAACATGTGCCAGGCCTGCCGCTGTCACCATATTGAGTGCGCCGGGGCCGATTGATGATGTAACCGCACAGGCACGCTTGCGGCCAAGCTGCTTGGCATAGGCAATGGCCGAATGTGCCATAGTTTGCTCATTATGGCCGCGCCATGTTTGTATATCATCGCGCGCGGCATAGAGAGCCTCGCCAATGCCTGCCACATTGCCATGACCGAAAATCGCCCAGACACCGGCAATAAAAGGCTCTCCCTCCGGCGTCATCTGGTTGGCAAGATAACGGATCATTGCCTGCGCAGCGGTTAATCGGACTTTTTTCATGATCTCACTCCCAATCATGTTTTGGCATGTTTTGGCATGTTTTTGGCACACTGGCGGGTATGTTTTACTGCTGTTGGCGCAGACCATCCCAGATATTGCAAAGATTTTGATAGCGTGCTGCCATTTCGTTTACCGCTTCATCATCACTCATTTGACCAGCAAACCACAGGCGCGCCGGATCGGCAAAAATGGTGCGGCCAATGGCAAAACCTTTAACCAGATCAAATTCAGCGGCAATTTTCAGGCTTTGCGCCAGTTCTTCCTGTGGTGCTTCAAGCCCCAGTACCACAATGCCGCGTGTATAAGGATCGTTGCGGGTAATGGCATCGCAGGCATTTTGCCAAGCGGCTTTGGTTTTCAGCGGCTCCAGCTTCCACCAATCAGGATAAACACCGATTTCGTAGAAACGCTCGATGATTTTCGCATTGGTTTCATCGTCAACAGGGGCAACTTTGGAAGGAATAATCTCCAAAAGCAGCTCCAGACGATTACGCCGTGCCGCCGTAAATAGGCGTTTGACGGTTTCTTCCTGCGACAAGCGCATCGGTTCATTATCATCAGGATGATAGAAGCAGAGAACTTTTACCACATGCTCAACCGGCCATTCATTAAGCCCGCCATAATCAAGACCAAGCTCCGGCTCTAATGTTAGCGGGCGCGAGGTCGGCCATTCGACAGGGCGGCCAATCCAAAGACCGGAACCAGAAGCTTGATAAAGTGCATCACGACCAAGGCGGCTGTCGCATAAAATGCCATAGCCTTGATTGTGCGCATCATTTCCGGCGACTTTTTGGGCTGCCTTGAGGCATAGTTTTTTAAACGCACCGATTTTTTCGAGCGGTGCATCGCATTCTTTGGCAATGTCTTCCAGCTGATAGCGATGGTCAAAGGCAAAGACACGCATATGCGGCCAGTTGCCATGGCGGTTGGTTGACCAATGAACTTGTTCTAATGCGGCATCTTTGCGCAAAGCTTTTTTGCGGATGCCGGTTTTGAAGAAATATTGCAGCTCTTCCCAGCTTGGATAGGCAGGGGTGCAGCCATGACGCGAAACTGCAAATGCCCCGCAAGCATTGGCATATTTTAGGGATGTCGGCCAGTTTTCTCCATTCAGCCAGCCGCAAAGCAGGCCGGACATAAAACCGTCACCCGCACCAAGTACGTTGAAAACCTCAATCGGAAAACCTTCGCCGGTTTGGCCATCTTCCAGACTTGCGGGAATGTCGCCTTCAAAAACCACGGCACCCATCGGCCCGCGTTTGCAGACAAGCACGGCCTTGGAAACAGCGCGTACATTGCGCAGGGCTTCCAATGTATCGGTGCTGCCGCCGGCAATATGAAATTCTTCCTCTGTACCGACAATGAGATCAAACAAATGCAAGGTTGATTGCAGTTTTTCTGTCACGCGTTGCGAGGAGATAAAGCGGTTTTCACCATCATCATGGCCGGAAAGCCCCCACAGATTAGGGCGATAATCAATATCAAGCGCAGTTTTGGCACCATTTTCACGGGCAATGCGCAAGGCTTTTAAAACGGCCGCCTCTGTGCGCGGATGTGATAAATGTGTGCCGGTTGCGCAAACAGAGCGCGATTGGCTGATGAAAGCCGGATCAATATCATCTTCGCAAAGCGCCATATCGGCGCAATTTTCGCGATAGAAAATCAGCGGGAACTGTTCCTGATCGCGGATGCCGAGCAAAACAAGTGCGGTGAGGCGCTCAGGATCAGTGACCACACCTTGAATATTCACGCCTTCGCGTTCCAATTCACGGGCGATAAAGCGCCCCATATGCTCATTGCCTACACGGGTGATAAGTGCGGATTTAAGACCTAAACGCGCGGTGCCACAGGCAATATTGGTGGGAGAACCGCCAATATATTTGTTAAAAGATGCCATATCCTCCAACAGCCCGCCCACTTGCGCGCCGTAAAGGTCAACCGATGAGCGCCCGATCGTAATCAGATCCAGTGGTTTAGTCATATGCCTCCCCGCATCATTCGATCAGTCCGTCACCATTGGTACTTCAAGTGACTTGATATTGATGTTCCATTTTTATTTTAAAATAGATTTTAAATTCTATTTTTTAGACTGGCAATATCAAAACCAAATATATTTTTAAACCTTTTCCTGTCTGTTGCCGCCCACTGCAACCGCTAATGTCATAGCCAGACAAAGCGTGGCGGAAAGGGAGCGGAAGGCACCGAAATCAACTTCCGAAATCAGCAAAGATTGTTTAGCCACACGGCATAAGGGACTAACGATGGTGTCGGTAATCGCCACGACAGGGATGTTACGATTTGAAATTTGTTCAGTTAATTCAACAGTTTCAGCCGAATAAGGCGAGAAAGTAATAGCAAGCAGCACATCGCCTTCACGGATGGCATGCGGCGTTACAAGACCGCCAACGCTGCTGTGCAACATCGCTGGCACCTGCATTTTTTCCAAAGCATAGGTCAGATAGCTGGCAACAGCAAAAGCACGGCGCAAGCCGACAATATGGATCATACGTGCTTGCGAGAGAATGCGCACGACATCTTCCAAAGCAAGCGGATCAATGGTGCCAAGCAGAGATTCGAGTGATGTGCGTCCCGCTTCGGCAAATTCTGCCAATAAGGCGGATGCGCTGCCGCTGGCACTTTCACGTAAATGATGCAGCCTTGTATTATAATCAGGCCAGCCGCCAGCATAAGAGTTGCGGAACAGACGCTGCATTTCCGAAAAGCCGGAAAAGCCCAAAATCTGGCAGAAACGCATGAAAGCAGAGCTTTGGACGCCAGCGCCTTCCGCCATTTCGGCAACAGTGGAAACGGCAATTCTGTCTTGATTGGCGGCTACAAAATCCGCACATTGTTTCAAACGTTTCGGCAGATCAGGCGATATTTCAAGAAGCCTTGTTTCAAATTCTTTTATGCTTTCCGGCGGCAGCAAATCGTCCATCATATCTCTTTCGAAACTTTCAGCAGGAAGCTGGTCAACATTCTTTCGTTGGTTGAGCGCAATTTACACGAGCAATGTGTATGAAATTTTCTGCCCTCTTGACATAACTTATATCACAATCTAGCAAAATAGAATAAATATTCCACAGCTAACCATGACTGTTCCATTGCAGATGCTTTTTGACCACAGGTTCTTGCGTGCGCCAAAGGTTCTTGAATGTGAATGGGAGGAGACATTTATGGTAACCCGTCTTGCGCTCTTAGGGGCAGGTCGTATCGGCAAAGTTCACGCTGGTGCAATTGCATCTGATCCGCGTGCCCGTCTTGTTGCAGTGGCGGATGCACATGCGCCATCTGCTGAAGCTATAGCCAAAACGGCCGGTGATTGCGAAATTCGCACCATTGAAGAAATTGAGCAGTCGGATGATGTGGATGCTGTGCTGATTTGCACGCCAACCAACACCCATGCTGAATTGATCGAGCGTTTTGCGCGTGCCGGCAAAGCGGTTTTTTGTGAAAAGCCGGTGGATCTGAGCATTGAGCGTGTGCGCGATTGCCTGAAAACCATTGCTGAAACCAATGCAACGGTGATGCTCGGCTTCAATCGTCGTTTTGATCCGCATTTTCAGGCGGTACGCGGTGCCATTGATGAGGGGCGCATTGGCGATGTGGAAATGGTAACCATCACCAGCCGCGATCCGGGTGCGCCGCCGCCTGAATATATCACTGTTTCGGGTGGTATGTTCCGCGATATGACCATTCATGATTTTGATATGGCGCGTTATTTGCTTGGTGAAGAAATTGACAGCGTGATGGCTTCTGCCTCGGTGCTGGTTGATCCGAAAATCGGTGAGCTTGGCGATTTTGACAGTGCCAGCGTGATTTTGACGACTGCCAGCGGCAAGCAATGCGTGATTTCTAATTCACGCCGCGCAAGCTATGGCTATGATCAGCGCATTGAAGTGCATGGTTCATTGGGGGCAGTATCTGCTGAAAATCAGCGTCCGGTTTCCATCGAAGTGGCAACGAAAACCGGCTATAATCGCCCCGCTCTGCATGATTTTTTCATGACACGCTATACGCAAGCCTATGCAGCAGAAATCGCTGCCTTTATTGATGCGCTGGATAATAAAACCCCTGCATCGCCTTCAGCGCAAGATGGTTTGATGGCTTTGGCATTGGCGGAAGCCGCCCTTAAATCGGTGCACGAAAAGCGCGCTGTTAAGCTCTCGGAAATAACCGCTTAAATTGAGCGATGAACTGCGCTTGGATGTTTTATTCTAAGCGCAGTTTTCTTTAAGGGCAGATGTCAAAATCGCCTTTTTGCGGGGCGGCCAGTGGTTTGAAACTTGAGCGCTCCGGCTTTAAATCAAGTAGCGGTGTATCATTCAGGCAATCAAGCCCACGCACCCAGAGAAGATTATTTTCTCTTTTTTCCAGCAAAACGGTAGATGTGCCGATTGGGTTTGGCCGGATGGGTGAGCGGATGGAAAATGTGCCGCGTATCTCACCATTATTGGCGGGGCTCTGAAATATCAGATCTCGGCGTGATTGATGCAACCAATAAAGAATTTCCAAGTGTTGAAATTCTTCTATGCCTTCAAGAGCTGGCGCCCAAGGCTCAAAAATTTCAATCTGGCATAAAGGCCCGTCATGACGGCCTTGGCGCGGACATTCAAGTCTTGATGTCCAAGGGGTTGTGATGCGGCCAATAAATTCAAGCCCTGCATCCTGCGCTTTGGGTGGTGTGACAGCGCGCTCATTAAGGCGCAGATCACTTTCGAAACTCTCAGCAGGGGCCTGTTTGGGTGTTAGCTCGCTCATTGATGATCGCTTTCAGGTAAAACAGGGGCGCAAAGCGGGTAGGGGCTACCGTGAAGCTGGCCGATTGTGACGTCGATTTGGTAAATCTTTTTCAGGTTTTCCGGCGTGATCACTGCTTGTGGTGTTCCGCTGGCAATGAGTGCGCCTTGATGTAACAGCGCGACCTGATCGGCGCAGATAAAAACGTGATCAGGATTATGGGTCGATAAAATGACGCTAATGCCGGATTTTGACAGTTCTTTAATCTGCTGCAAAATACGTAATTGGTTGCCGTAATCAAGGCTGGCGGTTGGCTCGTCCATCACCAGAATTTGTGCTTTTTGCATCAATGCGCGGGCAATCAGAACGATCTGGCGCTCGCCACCGCTGATTTCCGTATAGGCTTTATCGGCCAGATGCGCCATGTTGAAACGCTCAAGTAAGCGCAATGCTTCCTGCATTTCTGATGCGGATGGTTTGGTGGTCAGGCTTAATTGGGCAGCCGCCCCCATTATGACCACATCCAGAACATCAAACGGAAAAAGCGCATTATGGGCTTGCGGCACATAGGCAATTTTACGGGCGCGCTGGTGGAGGCTCAATTGCTCTAATGGTGCATTATCAAGTGTGATGCGACCACTATGCGGCTTGATGAGGCCGAGCAGCGTTTTAAAAAGCGTTGTTTTACCGGCACCATTGGCACCCAGCAAACATAGCACTTCACCTTGCGCAACGCTTAAATTGATATTTTGCGCAATGATGCGTTTGCCATAGCCAAAACTGAGGTTTTCTGCGCTTAATTTCATTGCCAGCTTCGTTTGCCGGAAGCGAGAAGCCAGATGAAAAATGGTGCGCCGACCGTGGCAGTTAAAATGCCAAGCGGTATTTCAATGGTTGCTATAGAGCGCGCTAAAAGGTCGACTATCAGCAAATAGCCAGCGCCTAAAATCATTGAAACGGGTAATAGCTTGCGAAAATCGGGGCCGACAAGAAGGCGTGCAATATGTGGAATGATAAGGCCGATCCAACCAATAATACCGGTGACGGAGACAGCTGCTGCTGTCATCAACGTGGCAGAAGCAATCAGCAGCGGGCGCAAAATGGTCGTGTTGACGCCAAGGGTTTTCGCCTCATCATCGCTGAGTGTCAGTAAATTGACCCGCCAGCGCAAAATCATCAGCGGCACTAAACCGAGCAAAAAGGCGGGGAGTACAGATAAAACATCTGATCTGGTGATTGCGGTCAAACTGCCAAGCAGCCAATAGGTGATGGCTGGTAATTGATCATAGGGATCAGCCAGAATTTTCAAGAGAGAAATAGCGGCACCCACCAAGGCACCAATTGCTATACCGGCGAGCACCAGCACAAGCACCGGATCACGGTTGCGGATGGCAAGGCCCAGTGAATAAACGGCGGCAACAGTCAGCAATCCGCCGCAAAAGCTTAAAATCTGCACAGTCACGACCGGCAGATATAGGAATAGCCCTAAAATGGCACCCAAACTGGCTCCGGCAGAAACGCCCAGAATATCGGGTGAAACGAGCGGATTGCGGAAAATACCTTGATAGGTGGCGCCAGCCGCTGCAAGGGATGCGCCCACTAAGAGTGCCAGCAAAATGCGTGGCAGCCGGATGTTCCAGATGACATTTTGCGCCATTGCATCCGGTTGAGCGGAGCTTGGCGCGACGGTATGGATAATCACATCGGCAATGTCTTTAAAGCTCAGCGGATATTTGCCGATGGTTAAAGATAAAACCGCCAGTGCTGCTAAAACAAAAAGATAAAAAATAAGGGCTGGCCGCCTTTGAAGGTAATGAGCAGCCAGCCCTTTTTTGTTGCCTGTCATTATTGGGCGCGCACCGCATCATGCAGCAAAGCATCCACTTGGGCGTCCGACAGATCCACCTGATAAAACAGCTTGTAGAAATCACGTGTCTCGGCGCGCAAATCCCCTTCAAAACTATCGGGGTAAAGGATCTGTTCCAGCCAACGCACGCCAATCAGGCGGTTTACACTTGGGGGGGTGTCAAACCAGCCAAAGGGACGCATTGGAGTGCGGAAAACCAGACCATTTTGCACGGCATTCACTTCCTTCCACAATGGGTCGGTCTTGACTGCGGCAACAAATTTCTCATCCGAACCTAAGATAATTTGCGGGTTCCATGTGAGAACCTGCTCGAGCGACACATTGGTCAACCCGCCTTTACCAGTGACAGCAGCAACATTTTTGCCACCGACAAAGTTTAGAATTTCCAAATTGATGGAACCGTCCATGCCGGTTTCCAAGCCATCACCACCGCGGCCATAATAAACGGCCGGACGATTTTCCGGCGCAATAGCGCCAAGCTTTGTATTCAGACCATCAATGGTTTTGGTAGCGTAATCAGCCAATTGCTGAGCGCGTTCTTCAGTGCCGAGCAATTCACCCATCAGCTTGAAAACATCTGCGGTTTTATCAAAACTGCCATCAATGAGAATATAAGGGATGCCGGTTTGCTCCTGCACCTTGTCGGCCAAGGAAATATAGGTGTCGCTGATTGTGCCGACATCAAGAATAAAATCAGGCTTGGCAGCAAGGGCGGCTTCAATATTGGCTGTTCCGCCTTTGCCAGTCAGGCGGCCATAAGTTGGCAGATCAGCAACCGCTTTCAGCAGATATTCTTTGTCTTTTGCACCAGGTTCACGCACCCAGCCGGCCAGTTTTTCAGGCGCGACCGTGTAAATCAGCACGGATGCCGGCGGGCCTGCGGCCAGCACCGAATTGACCGTATCCGGCAATTCGACCTTACGACCGGCGGAGTCGGTAAATGTTCGGGCGTGCACTGTCCCGATAATGGCAAAAAATGCTGCGATAAGCAGGGTGAGAAAGCGCATGCTGATGGTTCCCGTTTAAGCCGTGTCTGCGTTAATGCAACGAAGGCTGATTTATTATAGCTAGCATTATATTTGACAAAACATAACGCTTGTCAAACCTTACCCGTTTTTTCCATTTATATTAGCAAATAGAGAAATTTCGGGCTTAGTCTTTTGGCGGCTCAAGTGTTTCGTTCAAATGCTCACGCAGCCATTGCATTTGCGGCTCGATTGCTGCGGCTGTCAGGCGCTCCATTGTGCGAAAGTGCTTAATCAGCTCTTCGCCAAAAGGGGTAACAATAGCACCGCCGCCATGTTTGCCGCCGCGTTGGGAATCTACTACCGACTGGGAAAACATAGTGTTCATGGCATTTACCAGCATCCATGCGCGCCGGTAAGACATATTCATTGCTCTTCCGGCCGATGAAATGGAGCCGGTTTCTTTTATATGTTCAAGCAATTGGATTTTGCCGCGTCCGATACGCTCGGCATTCGACTTTTCGTCGGAGGCATCAATGCGGATGATTGGTTTCAGAGCAATCCCGGACAATTGTTTCTCCTCAGACAAGTACGCATAGGCTTTACTAAGCCATAAAGGGGCAACGTGAAGATAGCAAGATTTTGCATGGGAATTGAAAAAAGGCGTTATATTTATCAAAGCCAATAATAGTGCTTGAGTCGTTTCAAAGGGGATGTGCAGATGCTGGATAAATTAGGTGTAACAATTCCGCTTATTCAGGCACCGATGGCAGGAGTGGCAACACCGCTTTTGGCAGCTGAAGTGTCGAATGCGGGTGCACTTGGTTCTATCGGGGTGGGCGCAACAGATGCAAAAGGCGCGCGTGCGATGATTGAAGAATTACACCAACGCACGAACCGCCCTTTTAACGTTAATTTTTTCACCCATGAAGCAGGTGAAGCCAATGCATCGCGTGAAGCGGCTTGGCTTGAATGGCTGGCACCATTATTTGCAGAATTTGGTGCTGAACCGCCAAAGCAACTCAACACAATTTATAGAAGCTTCAAGCACGATCCGGAATTATTGCAGCTTTTGCTGGAAACAAAACCCGCAGTGGCAAGCTTTCATTTTGGCTTACCATCTGCCGAAGCCATTCAAGCGATGAAATCTGCCGGAATTACTTTGATGGCATCGGCGACCAGCCTTGACGAGGCTCGCCAGATTAAAAAAGCTGGCCTTGATATTGTGATTGCTCAAGGCATTGAAGCCGGTGGCCATCGCGGTATTTTTAATCCCGCTGGTGCGGATGATGGTTTGAGCGCCTTGGCTTTGACGCAAATTTTAACGCGTGAACTGGATATGCCGGTGATTACTGCAGGTGGCATCATGAATGGCGCTGGTATTGCTGCGGCACTTAATTATGGCGCGGTTGCTGCGCAAATGGGCACCGCTTTTATTGCCTGCCCGGAATCTGCGGCTGATGATGCTTATCGTGCTGCATTAAAAAGCGAAGGGGCTTATCGCACCCTTTTGACCCCGATTATTTCAGGTCGTCCGGCGCGATCACTGGCTAATCGCTATACGGCATTGCATAAAGTGCTTAACGGTCATTTGCCGCCTGCTTATCCGATTGCTTATGATGCCGCCAAAGCATTGCATGCGGCAGCGAAAGCTAAAGGTGAAAACGGCTTTGGCGCGCAATGGGCAGGGCAAGGCGCGCCGCTTTCCCGCGCCATGCCGGCGGCTGATTTGGTGGCTTTATTGGCACAGGAATTGAACAATTATAGCTCAACATTTTGAGGCACATCTTTTGAATTAATCCGGTGCGTTATTTGTAATCTGTCGAAATGAATGATCAAAAGATGTAGTTTAAGAGTTGCTATAATGATGCCATTCTCTGATTAACTGGGGAGAGGCATGGCAGATAATAATAATCCAGCGTTTCATACACGTAAAAAACGCGCTATTGTTTTTGATACAGAAACGACTGGGTTATTACCTTTCTCCTTAATCCGAAGACTGTCTTCTCGCCACGCTTGTGCTTATAGGTGCATAGAAAGCGTTCGATCCGCAACAGGCTTTTACATCTGAGAGTATCAGTCCGGCAAAGCGTTTTCGCCAGCTGTAAAAGGTCGATTCAGCAATACCTGCCTTGCGGCAAACTTCGCCAATCGGCATGCCTTCCTCAGCCTGCTTTAAAACAAAGGCAATTTTTTACGTTTGAAAATTTACCCGCTTTCATGAAATCCTCCTTCGCCAATAAAAAAGAATATAAATGGAAAATCGCAGCTGAAAATGGTCCGATTTAAGGGAAGGACGTCACAATATATTTGAAAAATAATTGATGGTCAGTTCCAATTAAAATTTATATTTACATCTGCGCAGCATTTACCCTTATGTAAGGCAAATCAAATGGGGAGCAGACATAATGCAAATTTCACTTTGGACATATCCGTGGGATGTTCAGGATTTAGGACTTCAAACGCTGCTTGATGATCTTTACCAAAAGGCTGGTGGCAATATGATCAGTCTTGCAACATCCTATCATGCTGGTCGGTTTTTCCAGCCAAGGAGTCCAAGTCAAAAAGCTTATTTTCCAGAGGATGGAACTATTTATTACCAGCCTGACGAAAATTTGTGGGCGGGCAAGGAAATGCGGCCTCTGGTTTCGCAAAATTTGAATGAGCGCGGCGATGTGCTTGCTCAGTTGATTGAACAGCGCAAAAAAGATGGTTTGCAAGTGTCTTGCTGGACAGTCGGCTTGCATAATAGCCGCTTGGGTATGTTGCACCCGCAACATGTAACCCGTAACGCTTTCGGTAACGCTAATTATTACAATTTATGTCCGTCCAGTCCCGTTGCGCGTGATTATGTTGTCACTATGGTAAAGGATATTACCACACGTTATCAGCCTGATCGCGTAGAGCTGGAAAGTGTTAATTTCATGGGGTTTGCCCATGAACACCATCATGAAAAAGATGGCGTTGGTTTGACCGACGAAGATGATTTTTTGATGTCTTTATGCTTCTGCGATGATTGCAAATTGCGAGCCAAAACAGCCGGCATTGACATTGATGGAGCACAACAGACTGTTAGAAAATTCATTGCTGCCAGTTGCGAACGCGAAGTTCCGCAAAAACAATTTGCTGATTTTCCAAGCGCCGGAAATGATGCTTTTCATGCTTATCCGTCGCTGTATTCATTCCTTAATTGGCGAAGTGAGCCAGTGACCAGCCTGATAAAAGAAATTAAACAGGCGGCTGATCCGGCATCAAAAATCATATTGCTGGATTTAAAAGATGGCTGGCTGGGTGGCGTTGATCTGGAGAGTGCAGTTGCTGCTTGTGATGGTATTATTCTTTGTTGTTACGACATGGCTGCGGATGCAATTGAGCAAGCTTTGCTTGATACTAAAAAGCGCTTGCCGCATGATAAGTTTATCGGCTTGGGGATCAGTTTGTTTTACTCATTAATCCAAGAACGGGAAGAGCTGGAGCGGCGCGTACATGCCGGCAAACAGGCAGGTGTCGATGGCATCAATTTTTATAATTTTGGATTGGTGCCTCAAAAGCGTTTGGAATGGATCGGTGCGGCTTTAAAGGCATAGCTCAGCTTAAAATATCAGCGCTAATGATAAATATAGCGCTGATATTTGCTATTAATTGCGTTTGAATTGCGAAACTTTGCCTTTAAGGCTGGCTGCTGCTTCATGCAGACTCTGTAAGTATCGTTCATGGTTTCGCAAGCCATCTTCACGTGGTGCAATCAAACAGACAGTTGCGCAAAAAGTACCGTCATCGCTTTCCACCGGAACGGCAAAGCAATGCGTGAAACTGTCTACAATACTGTCAAATGTGAAGGCCTTTGCTTCACGCGCGGCATGAACCTGATTAAGAAATAGCTGCGGGTCGAGCCATTGACCGTTGGCCAGTTGAAAATCTTCTGGAGGAATAAAGGCAAGAATTTCTTCGTCGCTCATATGGGATAGCAAAAGCCTGCCTGATGCCGTCCATGGAATTGGTACTCTTTGGCCAATATCTGACGAGATCCTGAAAGGCCGTGCGCCCTCATGCATGCGTAAAACAGTGTATTTATTTTTATCCAGCATGCAGAATTGTGCAGTTTCGCGCGTTTCTTCAGCAACTTTTTCTAACACGCGATCACATTCGCGCATAAAGTCGAAGTGATCCTCATAGGCCGCACCTAAAAAATAGAGCTTTCTGCCTAAATAAACGCGGCCTTCATTGTCGGAATATTCCAAAACATCAAGATTGAGCAGCAGATTAACAAGTTCATAAACTGTCGAACGCGGCGCTTTAATATGTGTTGCAATTTCATTCGGATTTGCAGGTTCGCGAGATTTGCGAAGGAAATCCAGTATTTCAAAAGCGCGTTCAAGGCCGCGGGATCGCTTCGCGGTGGGCTCTGCTCGGACTGGTTCCATTTAATTAATGTGCTCCGCTCTTTTTTTCATTTTTGCTGAAGCTTTGTTCAGCTGTCAATTCTACGCCTCGTGATGACAGTATTTTTCTACTTGCCAAGTTTTTAAAAAAACATAAGATCACGATGTCCGGTTTTATAAACATATGTCTATTATAGCAGACATTTATAATTATGGAAGTCGTTAATCCTTGGGAGGGGTAAAATGAAATTCTTGAAAACACCACAAAGCCGAGTGGCTAAAATGCTCACAGGTGCCAGTAGTGCTGTTTTGATGCTGATGGCTGGCGCGGTAAGCGCGGAAGCTGCTGCCAACTGCATTAAAGGTGATCGTAAGGCGCCTTATACTATCGGTTGGGCGAATATTTATTCCGTGCCGACATGGATGAAGCAAACAGAAGCAACAATTGTTGATGAAGTTGAACGTCTGAAAAAAGACGGCCTTGTCAAAGATTTGATGGTTACGGATGCGCAAGGCAATGCCCAAACGCAGATCCAGCATATTCAATCCATGATTGATGCGAATGTGGACGCGATCATTGTCATTGCTGGTTCTTCCTCGGCGCTTGATCGTGTCATCACCGATGCCTGCGAAAAAGGCATTGCGGTCATGAACTTCGATAGTTTGGTTGATACCGATAATCTGACCGCAAAAGTCAATACGGATTCGCATGAATGGGGTGAGCGCGCAGCGCAATGGCTGGTCGATAAGCTCGATGGCAAGGGTAAAATCATTATCATGAATGGCCCCGCCGGCGTTTCAGTAAGCGATGGTCGTCGTCAGGGCGCGCAGCCGGTTTTGGATGCCAATAAGGGCATTGAAATTATTACAGAAACAAACACCGAATATAATGCAGCACCTGCCCAAGAAGCGATGACCAGCCTGCTATTTGCTAATCCTGATATTGATGGCGTGCTTTCACTTGGCGGGGCAATTTCGGCTGGCGCTGTGATGGCCTTTGATCGTCAAGGGCGTGAGCTGGTTCCGGTAACGGGTGAAAATGCACGTCAGTTCCTTGAGCTTTGGAAAGAAAAAGGCATGCAGGGTTGGGCAACAATGCAGCCTAACTGGTTGGGAGCTTTTTCTGTCTATGCAGCAGTGCAAGCACTTGAGGGCAAAGACGTTGCTAAAACAATCAAAGTGCCGATTCCAGTGATTGATGACAGCAATATTCAAAGCTATCTTGATCGTGCCGATCAGTTCCCTGCCGATGGTTATATCTATTCAGATTATGACCGTGCATTGTTTGACAAGCTGCTCGGACAATAAGATCAGCAATGTCTGTATCATCCGGTTCATATCAAGGCGCAGCAACACCGGTTTTAGTTGCTCGTCAGGTTTTTAAGGGTTTTTTTGGCAACCCGGTTTTGAAAGGCGTGGATATTGCTCTGCAGCCAGGGCGTATTCATGCGCTTTTGGGTGAAAATGGTGCAGGCAAATCGACACTGATAAACCTGCTATCCGGTGCACTCGCACCGGATAGCGGGGAGATTATTTTGGACGGGGTTTCATTACCCCGTCTTAATCCGGCTGAAGCGCGTGAAGCAGGAATTTCTGTCGTACAGCAAGAACTGAGTTTAACGGCTGAGTTATCTATTCTTGAGAATATTGGACTTGGTGCTTATCCGCGTCGTTTCGGCTTTATTGATTATAAAAAGCTTTATGAACAAGCGCGCATAATTTGCGAGCGGGTAGGCTTAACCGAACCATTGGAAACACCGGTCGGAAACTTGTCGCTTGGCCGGCGCCAAATGGTTGAAATTGCTAAAGCACTTTATCGTAATCCACGGGTTCTTATTCTGGATGAGCCGACCTCGTCTTTGTCAGCCCATGAGGCAGGCATATTATCATCTGTAATTCTAAAGCTGCGCGATGAAGGTGTGGCACTGCTTTATATTTCGCATCGCTTAAACGAAATACGGGCACTTTGCTCGCATGTAACTGTTTTGAAAGATGGTGTTGTCACCGCAGATAAAGCGCTTTCCACCACTGATTCAGAAGAACTGGTCCGGTTGATGGTCGGGCGTGATGCCGGAGATATTTTTCCTGAATGGAAGCACAGTTCAACAGGTAAAAAACTGGTTGAGATTGAAGGTTTCAATGCCGGCATGGTCAAGGATGTCAGCCTCGATGCCAGCGCAGGTGAAATTGTCGGTATCGGTGGATTGGTGGGGCAAGGACAGGAAGACTTTTTACTTGGGCTTTATGGTGCAATGAGTGCGACCGCCAATGTTGCTAAGCTCAATGGAAATGTCGGTCTGTTTAAGACTGTTAGCGCCGCCAATACCGCCGGTTTTGCTTATGTGCCGGCTGATCGCAAAAAAGAGGGTTTGGTTCTTCCGCATTCAATTGCAGCCAACCTGCTTTTACCAACATTGGATCATTATACCCGTCACGGTTTACGGCAAAAGAGTGCCGAAAACTCCGCTGTCGCGGCGTTGGTAAAGAGGTTGACGATCAAAGGTGATACCAACCGTCCGGTGCAGGCTTTGTCGGGGGGTAACCAGCAAAAGGTTGCCTTAGCTAAATGGTTGCCGATGCAACCCGAAATTTTACTGCTTAATGACCCGACCCGCGGGGTGGACATGGAAACCAAGCGGGAAATTTATCTGATGTTACGGCAGTTTGCAGATGAGGGAAAACTGATCCTGCTGCTAAGCTCGGATACGCCGGAACTGGTTCATTTATGTGATCGCGTTATGGTTTTCCGAGAAGGCAAGGTTGTCAGCATTATTGATCATGCCGGTTTATCGGAAGAATCCATCGTCGGGGCGGCAATGGGTTTGCGTGCTGAAAGAAAGGTTGCCTGATGCAAAAAGCAGTAACGGGAAGTCTTTATTGGTCAATTCAGCATAGCCGGAATAAAGGTTTGTTCGGCCTTTATGCTGTTGTTGCCTTGTTTTTTGCACTCTATATCTGGTTGTTTCCCGGCATTTTGAGCCTTGGCGGCTTTTCTAAGTTTACACAAAATTGGTTTCCGCTCGCCTTGGTGACAATGGCGCAGGCCCTTTTGATGCTAAATGGCGGCATTACGCTGGCAGTAGGCCCGCTTGTTAGTTTGGGTGCTGTGATTGCAGCAACAACCATGACCAGTTACTTTGGTGTTGCCGGAGGAATATTGGCGGTGATTGCCAGCGGCTTTGTCGTCGGCGGGCTTACTGGCGCTATTGTTGCCTATATGCGTTTGCCAGCCATTATCGTGACGCTTGCAGGCTCCTTTATCATCGGCGGAATAGCCTTGTTGATCATGCCACGACCTGGCGGGTTTATTCCGGACTGGTTTTCAACTTTTCTGGCTGGGCATACACCTTCGGCATTTCTGATTTTGATTTTGATTTTGCTTGGCTGGAAGTTGTTTTTAAAAACACCTGCCGGTTTGGGGATCTATGCAGCTGGTGAAAATCCACTTGGCGCTTATCGCTCCGGCGTTGAAGTTGAAAAAATTAAGGTTCTGTCCTTTGCTTTATCAGGCGTGCTGGCAGCATCTGCCGGATTATTTGTTGCGGCACAAACCGGCTCGGGTGATCCCGTAATTGGTACGCCTTTTACCTTGAATTCCATTGCTGCCGCAGTACTTGGCGGGGTTGGTTTCTTAGGTGGCAAAGGCACTATGCGGGGTGCAATATGCGGCAGTTTGCTTCTGTCAGTTATGATTAACGTCATGTTCTTTCTCGGCTTTCCGCCTGTGGCTCAATATATCGCACAAGGATTGATTATTGTTTGTGCCGTTGCCTTGCCTGAGTTGATTGCGGATTGGAGAAAGTGATGAGCAATGTTTTGAATTACGGACAGCGTATTCTTAAAAATCCGCCCATGCTTACCTTGTTACTGGTTATTTTAGTCTGGCTGGTGGCAAGTTTAACGGTGCGAGGTTTTGGTGCTTATGGACATCTGCGTTATTTATTAGAGCTGGCGGCCATTATTGGCATTGTCGCAGCAGGCCAAACACTGGTTGTTATCGTCGGCGGCATTGATCTTTCTGTCGGCGCAATCATGACGGTCACCGCTATTTTATTGCCGGTTCTGACGCCCGAATGGGACCCGACCGGCATCAGCGGCATTCTGATTACGCTTTCCATTGCAACTTTCATTGGTGTTTTGAACGGCATTGGTACGGCATATTTACGTGTTCCGCCAATCATCATGACATTGGCGATGGCAACTTTCTTGCAAGGACTGCTGGTGATTGTTGCGGGGGGCAGTGCGGTATCTGTGCAAAATCCATCAATTATATTTTTGGGCTCTGCACGCATTTATGGCATGCCTGCCAGTGTTGTTTTATGGATATTAGTTGCACTTATTGTATTGGTTTTGTTGCATAAAATGCCTCTGGGTGCGCGTTTTTTAGCTTTGGGTGCAAATCCTGTCGCAACACGCTTGTCCGGTGTTAAGGTCAAAGGCAATACAATTGCGCTTTACGCTTTATCAGCCTTTTTCGCAGGGCTTGCAGGGCTGGTATTGCTGGGTATGAACCGTCAGGGTTATGTCGGCATTGGTGAGCCATATGTGCTTTTGTCCATTGCAGCCGTTGTCTTGGGTGGCACCTCTATTCTTGGCGGGCGAGGGACATATGCCGGAACCATTCCGGGTGCGATATTGCTGGTGACAGCTTCGGCACTTATCACCATGGTCAATGCTTCTCCGGGTTTACGCTCTATATTGTTTGGTACACTGATCCTTGCTCTCCTGATGATCTCAGGGCGGGAAGCACGTCGATGAGCAATATTTATCAAGGGCCGGTCATCGATCCCCATCATCATCTTTGGGATTTAACGATGCAACGCCATCCATGGCTTGCTCCAAAACCAGATGATGAAATGGTCTTTGGCAGCATAGAGGCGATCAGACGGAATTATTTGCCAGACGATTATATGCGTGATGCTGCGGGGCAGAATATTGTCGCAACGGTTCATATTGAAGCGGGATGGGACGGCCATTTTCTTTCGCAAGAAACCCGGTGGCTGGATCAGTTGCCGAAAGGAGAAAGCGTCGCGCAACGCTATGTTTCGCGCGTTTCTTTGCTGGATATGGATGCCGAGCAAAAAATTGCAGAGCAAGCGGCCAATGAACGTGTGGTAGGCGTGCGTGACATCGTCAGCTGGCATCCTGTTGCACATAAGAGTTTTGCTGTTGAAGGATTGATGAGTAATACGCAATGGCGTGCGGGGCTCGGTGCTTTGGCACGCCATAAGATGACTTTTGATCTCATGCTCTATCCATGGCAAATGGCGGAGGCAGAGCGTTTGCTTGATGATTATCCGGATTTAGCATTCATTCTTAATCATTGCGGTAGTCCGGCAGATCGCTCGCCGGAAGGCATGCAGCAGTGGCGCAGCGGTCTGAAGCGCTTAAGCCGGTTTGAAAATCTTTCTATCAAGATTTCCAATCCGGTTGCTTATGATACGCAATGGACTGTAGCCAGTTTAGCCGATGTCATCCATCATTGTATTGATTGTTTTGG
Source organism: Paenochrobactrum gallinarii (assembly GCF_014205685.1). Taxonomy (GTDB): domain Bacteria; phylum Pseudomonadota; class Alphaproteobacteria; order Rhizobiales; family Rhizobiaceae; genus Paenochrobactrum; species Paenochrobactrum gallinarii. The sequence goes on along the minus strand of NZ_JACIIU010000016.1, from coordinate 9,280 downwards.
GCCTGACCGAGCCATGTTTGGCAGCGATTTTCCGGTCGCAGGGCTGCATGCCTCTTTTAACGATCTTTATGCGGCGTATCGTAAGATTGCCGCTGTTTATAGCGATGCAGAGCAAAGTCTTCTTTTCTTTGAAACGGCCAATCGGGTCTACCGTTTGAATTTGAAATCAGAAAATTTCAATAAAGGAAACATACATGTCTGACCACCTTCATTCTCAAAATGATGAAATGATGATTGATGATAGTTTCCGCGGTTTTCCCAGTGGCTATAAACCACTCACCCTGAAAGAGATCGGTCAGGCTGGCTGGAAACCTTATGAAGGGGCAATGGCACTGCCGCTTATGTCGCTGAGTGAACAAGCTTTTTCAGATAATGCGCGGGCGATGATGCAGTTTGCAAAAGCAAATGATGTTGAGATTGCGCCACATGCGAAAACACCAATGTCGCCTGATTTGGCTCGCCGCCTAATCGCTCATGGTGCTTGGGGGGTGACGGTTGCCGATATCCGTCAAGCGTCTGTTTTTCTCAAAAACGGCTTTCGCAAGCTTATACTAGGTAACCAGATTGGTGGGGCAAATGCTGTAAAAAGACTTGCACGACTGATGTCTTCTTATCCGGATGCTGAATTATATGTCTTTGTCGATTCAGTGGCCTTTGCTGAGATGTTGATTGCTGAATGGTCTGCTGATGACAATTTGCCAAAGCTCGGCTTGTTGGTGGAGCTTGGTGTAGCACGTGCAGGTTTACGGGATGCGCAATCGGCTTTGCCGGTGATTGAAACTATTTTGAGCCATGAAACAGGCAATCTCCGCTTAAGCGGTATCGCAGCTTATGAAGGTGCAGCAGGCGTTGCTGATCCTGATGAAACGATAAGACGGGTTGATCATTTGCTTGATGAAGCGACAGAAGCTTATCAAATGATCGTAACCCGCTTACAGATGTCCAGACCACTGATATTGACTGCCGGTGGCTCGCTCTTTTTCGATCGTGTTGTTGCGAAATGGAAGCCGTTAAAAACTACGAACCAAAATCTTCAGATCATTTTGCGCAGTGGTGCCATTTTCTTTCATGATCATGGCGTCTATGAACGCGGAATTACGCAGCTGGATAATCGCCATGGCTTCGGCAGTGAAAAAGCAGCAGACGTTTTTTCTCCGGCATTACGATTATGGGCTGAGGTCTTATCTCGTCCGGAACCGCAAACAGTCATTTGTGGCTTCGGGATGCGCGATGTTGCATTTGATCAGGATCTACCGCGCATTTTAAACATATATCGTGATGGCCGTTTCTTGCGCGCGTTAACAGATAGCCGTGTGCTGAAACTAAACGATCAGCATGCTTTTATTGAATGCGCTGCCAATGCCGACATTAAAATCGGTGATGTTGTTGAGCTGGGGATTTCGCATCCTTGTACCTGCATTGATCGACACTCACTGATTTATGGGTTGGATGACAATCAAACCGTTGTCTGCGTTTATCCTACACATTTTGGCTGAACCCGAAATTCACATGACCCACTTCACTAACTAATAAGGAATGAAGCATGATTATTCGTTATCAGAAGGGCTCCCGTATGAGTCAGGCCGTCAGCTATGGCGGTGTCGTTCATATCGCAGGACAGGTTGCTGATGACCGCAAAGCTGGCATTGAAGACCAGACACGTGATGTTTTAGCCAAAATTGATGCTTTATTACATGAAGCAGGCACGGATCGTTCCAAGCTTCTGGCCGTGAATGTTTTTCTGCCTGCCATTATTGATTTTGATGCGATGAATTCTGTTTATGACAAGTGGATTGATCCTGAAAACCCGCCAGCACGTGCTTGCGTTGAAGCCCGTTTGGCTGACCCTGATTTACGTGTTGAAATGACAGCAATCGCAGTTCTTTAAATAACACATATATAAGGCTGGTTCGCTCCGGCCTTATATCAACTATCATGTGCTGCCGCGTTCGATGACAGAAAGAGGCATATAGCGCGTTTTTTGATTTAATTTTTCACCACGCAGGCTTGCTAATATCATCCGCCCCGCGTGCTGCCCCAGTGCTTCACTGTCAAAACGGATTGTGGTGATGCCTGGCTGTAAGGAACTTGCTAAGTCATTATCGCCAAAGCCGATAATTGCCAGGTCTTGGGGAATGCGTAAACCAGCATCACGTGCAGCTAAATAGACGCCTGTTGCAAGTAGTTCATTGGCACAAAAGACAGCTTTAATCATATTGCCGTCAGCATATAATTCGTGAAAAACCTTACGGCCGTCATTAATATCAATGACTTCCTTACAATGTATTTTTTTAACAATGGATATGCCGGAACGCTCACATTCATCAGCGAAACCTTGATAGCGTAAGGCACCTCGCCCGCCACCACGACCGATGAATGCGACTTCTTTGTAACCCTTATTAGCTAAGTGTCGGGCAGCCAGCTTTCCACCATCAGTATTGGAAATCCCGACCAATAGATCAATGGGATCACGCGGGTAAGCCCATGTTTCCATAATAGGAATTTTTAGCTTGCGTAATTGCTCCCGATTTTCTTCGAGCTCAATAACGCCTGTAAAAAACACGGCGGCTGGTTTTAGCTGTTGCAGATCAGAAATGATGGCAGATTCTTTTTTATATGAGTATGTGGTTTCGCCTATCAAGAACTGATAGCCGGATTCTTCCAAAATTAGCGAGCATCCTCTGACCGCTTTGGCAAATTGCTGGCTGAACATATTGGAGATAAAACCCAGCACGATGTTCGTGCGTCCGGATCGTAATGCTCTGGCTATCGAATCTGGCTTATATCCAGTTGCCTCGATAGCTTCACGGATGCGGTTTTGTTTCTCAACGCTCACCTTTGACGGCGTTCGGATCGCACGTGATACGGTAATAGGGGAGACCCCTGCCAAACGAGCTACATCTTCAATAAATACTGGTGGTTTTTCGGTCTCATTATTTTGAGTATTTCCGCCCATCCGCAAAACATTATCAAATGTGGGTTCAAACTCATTTTCCGGCGACAGGCTCATCATAAGGCTCCGGTAATGCTTTTAAAATAAAAGCCTTTTATCTGTATTATAGATGCCAACCGATTGTTGGCAACCGGTTGGCTCATTTCCTCATTCTATAATGGCCGCCACTTGGATAAGGCAGTCACCTGCTTCACTGTCTGTATGTAAACGGTGAGAAATGACAATGCCTGATGCAGAAAAATGTAATATTTCTTCTGCTTCGCCAACACGTTGAAAGTCATGATACCAGCCGGCTACATCACCTTTTTGCACATGGTCACCTAAATTCACTGCTGGTTCAAACCAGCCACGTCGCGTTGCATAAACCGCTTGCTCATGTGAATTAAGACGTAATAATTGGGTTGTTACGGCCTGTCTCTGTGTCGGCAAAAATTCTTTATCGGTTAAGCCAGTTTTCAGCAGCAATTTGTTAATCGCTAAAGCGGTCATTTGCATGGTCTGAGTTGTAACTGTGCCGCCGCCGCCAAATTCGCCGCTTATTCCAATTGCGCCTGCTCTTGCAGCTGCTGCCATTGATGTGGGAGCATCAATACCATTTCGAGCGATGAATGCATGGGGCAGACCCATTGCTTTTAATAATTCAATGGCACGTTCAGAGCGTACTGGATCATCACTCTCTTCGATCAAACCGGTAATGAGATGCGCCATCGATGTCCCCCCCGAATGGAGGTCGAAGATGATATCATGCTGCGGAAACAGGTCGTGCTCCAGAAAATGTGCAAGCCGCTCAGTCGGCTGACCTGCAGGATTGCCAGGGAATGATCTGTTTAAATTGCCGTTATCGAATGGTGAACGACGACGTCCCGCCATAACGGCCGGCAGATTGCTAAAAGGTAAAATCGTCAGTTCGCCCTTGATATCTTCGGGTTCAACCAAGCGTATCAGGCGTGAAAGGCAGATTTCCCCTTCATATTCATCTCCGTGATTACCAGCCATTAAAAGAACGCGTGGTCCGCTGCCATTCTTAATACGGCAAACAGGTGTTCTGACATGATAATAAGGTGAACGATCAACGGAATAAGGCATCCCTAAATAATCAATGATCTTACCGTCTCGGCTGAAATCAATGGAATGGTATAAGCCTGTGTGCATTTGTTTACCTGATATGGGGAGGGCGCCCCCGTAATTTATGAAGATGCTCAAAATTTCATCCGACGGTTATACGCCGGATGAAAAGCTATATTAAAGTGTGAAACAGATGATTACATGTTTGGCAGCTCTTGTTTCTCTTTAAAATATGTTTGTTGCAGATCACCAAGTTTGCCGTTCAGGCGATTGAAAAAGACAAATGTATTGATCCAGTTAAGCAGATTTTGTTCGCCTTGTTTTACTGCGATATGCGCAGGCGACTGGCGGATCAGAAATACTAAGTCAGTTGCTTTGTCGGGATTGTCTTCACCGACTTTCACAGAAATGGCGCTGTTTTCTGCAAACATTTCTACTTGACCGGCCAGATAGGCTGCAATAGCGGTTGGGGTATCTTCAAAACGTACCACTTTCACATCCGGTGCGTTATCAGTCAGCCAGATATCAAGTGTTGAGCCTTTTGCGACTGCTACCTGTTTTCCTGCCAGATCAGCGGCATCTTGCACGCGTGGAGTACCTTTAGCGCCATAAACACCAAGACTGACGGCAGCATAGGGTTGTGAGAACATGACCTGTTGGGCGCGTTCCGGCGTTGCGCCTAAAGCTGCAATCATGACGTCAATTTTATCGGCTAAAAGGCTTGGAATACGGCTCTGTCCGGTTAATGGAACAAGTTCTAGCTCTGCATTAATATCATTCGCCAAAAGTCGTGCGAGATCGATATCCAGACCTGTATCTTTGCCATCGGCACCTTTGAAACCCCATGGTGCTGCATCTAGCAGCACACCAACGCGGATTTTACCGCTGGATGTAATATCTTCAAGTTTATCTGCCAGAGCGGAACCGGATGCAAATAATCCGGCCACCAAAGCAGTTGCTACTGTCAAATTACGAAATAGTTTCATGTTCTTCCTCCCAAGGGTTATTAGTGTGTGACTTACACATTAAGCCGCAGCGCCAATAAAACTGCGTAGTTCAGGTGTCTGCGGATTTTCGAAAAGATCTTTGGGGGTGCCTTGCTCCCAAACACGTCCTTGATGCATAAAAACCAATTTGGTTGCGACATTACGGGCAAAGCCCATTTCGTGCGTTACCAACACCATGGTCATTCCTTGGCGGGCCATATCTTCCATGACCTTTAAAACTTCGCCCACTAACTCCGGATCAAGTGCTGATGTCACTTCATCAAAAAGCATCAGTTGCGGGCTCATAGCGAGACAGCGTGCTATTGCGACACGTTGCTGCTGCCCGCCTGATAGTTGCTCAGGGTAGGCGTCAACTTTATCGGCCAGACCAACGCGCGAGAGAACATCAAGCGCAAGAGTTCTGGTTTCTTTTTTTGAAATTTTACCAGTTAAAACCGGTGCAAGGGTCACATTTCGTTCAATGTTCATATGCGGAAAGAGGTTAAACGCCTGGAAAACAATCCCGACTTTTTGCCGCATTTCGCGTAAATCAGGCATGTCAGTTGCCATGCGTTTACCACCGATGCGTATTTCGCCTTCATTGATGGTTTCAAGCGCATTGATACAGCGTAGAAGTGTACTTTTACCTGAACCGCTTTTACCGATAATCGTGACGATTTCACCCTTATTAATATCGAGCGATACACCTTTTAAAACTTCAAGCGCACCAAAATTTTTACGAAGATTTTTTATCTCAACGAGCGCCATTATACTGCACCTCTAATTTACGGGACCACGCGGTCAGGGGAAAGCAAACGGCAAAATAAATGACCGCAACAATGGAATAGACCAATAGTGGCTGAAAGGTGCCTGCACTGACTATTTGGCCTGCACGTGCAAGCTCAACGAAACCTACAATTGAGGCCAGCGATGTATTTTTCACCAGTTGAACGAGAAAGCCTACAGTTGCAGGCAGCGCGATGCGAAAGGCTTGCGGTGCAATGACATATCGAAACTGATGCCATTTACTAATTCCGAGGCATGCGGCCGCTTCCCATTGCGCATGTTTGATGGCCTGAATGCCGCCGCGCCAGATATCACCAAGAAAAGCGGCTGTATAAATTGCATAAGCAACGCCCACCGCGACCATAGCCGGTATGTCATAGCCCAGAAAAACTGGGATGCCGAAGTAAAAAAACATCAGCAACCCTAAGAGGGGAATACCTTGAATGACTTGAATGAAGGATGAGGACAAGATGCGGAGCACTTTTGTTTTACCTGTGCGCAATAGTGCAAGCCCTAGTGCCAAGGGAGTACCAAATGCCAGCGCCAGAATGACTAACGCAACAGTCCATTGCAACGCGGTAAGAAGAGCCAATAAGTCGAGTATATTAAAACTACGCATTTACTTTCCTAACGACGCACTGGCCAGCGGAACATCAAATGCCCAAGCACCGCGAATAAAAGTTTGAAAGACAGTGAGAGGGCGAGATAAATCGCGCAGATTAAGGCGTAGACTTCAAAGCTACGATAGGTGCGGCTATCGACAATGCCTGCCACGTGGAAGAGCTCATCAACGGAGATTTGCGAAGCAATTGAGGTGCCTAACAGTAGCAAAATGAACTGGCTGGTAATGGACGGATAAATATTACGTAAGGCAGGAGGTAAAATAACATAACGCATGACTTGGAAATGCGTGAGCCCTATACACATGCCCGCTTCGGTTTGACTGGCGGGAATGGAGTCAATTCCTGAACGAATAATTTCAATCGAATAGGCACCAAAATATAAACTCAATGCGACTGACGCCGCGATTATAGGATCAAGCTTGATACCCAATACCGGCAACCCGAAGAAGATGATAAATATCTGAATCAGAATGGGAGTGTTGCGAATAATTTCTATATAGGACTGCAAGAACACACGAACCGGACGAGAACCGCCTCGTATTAAATATGCGCCGTATATGCCGATAATTATGCCGATCGCTGCAGAAATAAGTGCAAGCGTGAGGGTTGTGTAAACGCCTGAGATCAATGCATCCCAATAGCGCCAAATAGGTCGAAAATTCATGGCGCTCATATTTCGCTACTTTGAAATTGAAATACGTAGGCGGTATGACTGATTGACTGAGTATTTATATCCTGAGCCAAGTAAATACTGCTGCATGAAGTGTATTGATCCTCATCGAGTTTTTTACGAAGAAACCTCTTTCTGACCATCATCAACATATCTGCCCTCCCAAATGACAACGTTATCATTAGCGCTATCACTAAATGATAACGTTGTCATTAAAGTTTTTTAGAAAATCAAAATTCAGTTCAAGTTGATGCTGAAATGAATTTTTGCGACATTCGTATTAATTGATAACAATAATAGAAGTAAGACATGGGAAATCATAAACGTGTTTTTTAACTGGCATAATGAGCCGTAATGGTATTGCATTCGTCAATCTCATAGTTAGCCAAATCAACTTGCCGACGTGCTTCCTTAAAATCGGATCATTTTCAGCTGGAATTTTCCATTTTTATTCTTGTTTATAGGAGAAGGAGAATTTCATGAACGCGGTTAAGTTTTCAGACGAACAAATTGCCTTTGTTTTGAAGCAGGCTGCCCAAGCATCGTTGCCATCGTTGCCATCTTTGCAGATTGGAATTTGATTGACGGCAGAACCGCTATTGCCCGGGTGAGCTCATCTATGAAAGCTTGTTAGTTTTTTCGCTGATTTCATTGATGTTACCGCTGTCACACGGTCCTGAAAAGGTGATGTTTACATCGCCTTTTACCAACGATGGAGCGATCACGCCTGTGATATCACCAGTACCATCTGCAACCATATGGCAGGGAAAAATTCTCTGGGCGCTGAAATGTTTAGCTGTTGTCATTCGCCGTGAAAATCTGCGTGTTCTGTGCAAAATCTGGGCATGAAAGTGAGAGTGCAATAGCAAGAAATCCTAGACGGAGAACGCAAGGCATAGGAACTTTTTCATGGGGTGGATAAGGTTTAAGAAAACCGTTTTTTCGGAACCGGTTAGCATATTGCTTGAAACGAGGAGAATTTATTCGAGATTGATTTATTAGACAAGTGTTTGTAAGGGTCTCATACCTATCATGTTTCTGTTATTTAAAAGCTTTAGTGCTATAAGTTCTGCTTTTCTGTTGTCAAAAGGAACTAACCTTTTTGCTTAAGTGGCTTCAAAAGAGATTAATGGCGTGGTCGCCGGAACATAAAAAGATTATTCGCGACTTTCCAAGTTTTGAAGAACTGGTAACGAACCGGATTGGTCATGAAGCCATCCAGGGAACAGTCGTTGGGTTTTATACAAAAGATAGTATTTATGAGTTGGAGAAAAACCGGCTCCAGCGTTCGTTGGACTTACTCAATTTGCGATATGATTTGTCAGAAATTGAAAATCAGCAATCCTGGGTACGCAATGCCGGAATGAAGCCTTCAGTATTGGTTAAAATGCGTGAAAAACATCAAGGGCCTTTGCTTTATGTGGATGTCGATGCTGTTTTTCATCGAAACCCTTGGCCATTTTTGCTGGAGCAAGATTGTGATCTTGCGGTGTATTTCGAGCCTGAGGGTAATCTCTTAAGCGGAACATTGTTCATTGGCGATACACCGGCAGCAAAAGATTTATTGAGCGTTTGGGATCAGGCTTGCCGTGACAATCCGGAAGAGTGGGATCAACGGGTTTTACAAAAAGTTATTGCTGACGATCAACAGAGCAAAAGCCCGCGCTACCGGCTGCAAAGACTGCCTGTTTCTTATTGTTGGGTGTTTGATAAAATCAATAACGAGCCAGAGAGCGTGATTTACGTTGAGCATTTGCAGGCAAGCCGTGAGAAAAAGAAACGCAAGCGTTTACTTAATCGCAAAGGCAAGGGATTAACCCGCCGCGATGACAGAATAAAAGAAATTGAGAAAGTACTTTTTCGATAGTTTTTTTGGCATGTTTTAAGTGTTTTGCGCCAATTTTCTTAACGTTTCGAAGTCCCGGATATGCGAGTGGCGAGCTGCCTAAAGTGCGTTTGAACATCAGTGAAAAGCTGCCGGATTTCATAGCCTAAATCCAGCGCCACATTGGTAACCGGCTCACCGCTGGGAAGGCGTGGTATGGCCGATTGCTGACAGGCTTGCATACACCACGCCTTAAAACTCATCCCTGTTTCGCGTCTGACCTGGGCCCCAATGCTCCTCCATTTTTCAGTAGAGTCTTAGGTTATACTATTGGCCTTAAGCGGCCCGTTTTTCTAGAGCCATTTTTATTGC
>NZ_JACIIU010000015.1 GCF_014205685.1 Paenochrobactrum gallinarii | reverse complement strand
TCTTATCCATGGAACGGTCCTTCCTTTGTGGCGTGTTGCAACGACCACGTTAGGCACTTTCGATGCCGGTTAGAAGGGCCGTTCCACCCCATCAAGTTTGCCGGGGCTAGAATGGGCATTGAAAACGGGTGTCGCTCAAATCGCTGAGCAAAATCGTGAGCGCACGCGTTTGTTGATTGAATATGCGCAGGAAAACGGCTGGAAACTTGTTTCCCCTCAAAACGAAAGCCAGCGTGGTGGCAGTGTGATGCTGTCATTGCCTGAGCATATAGACAGCACGCAGATTGTTGGTTCTTTACGTGCACAGCAACTTTATTGTGATGCCCGCGGCAGGATTTTGCGCCTTTCACCTGGATTTGTGACACAGCAGGAAGATGTTGAGGAATTGTGCAGGGCACTTAAAACGCTGCTGAATTAACGACAGCGTGTAGCCATAAATTATAATAATAATATCGAAAACGATATATAAAAGGGAACATAAAATGGGAAAGCGTTTATCATGGAGCGGGCTGCTGGTTGCTGCAAGCATGTTTACTTTTACATCAGCACAGGCAGATCAACTGACCATCGGAGCCTATCCGGCCAATCCGCCATGGGAATATAAAACTGCGGACGGTGAATTTGAAGGCTATGAAATTGACGTGGCGCGTGAGGTTTCCAAACGTCTGAGCCTGACGCCGGAATTTCAGGATTTAGGCTTTCAGGCTATTTTCGCTGCAACCAATTCCGGTCGCGTGGATTTTGGTATTTCTTCCATTTCGGTGACACCGGAGCGCTTGAAAAATCAGGCTTTTACGCAGCCTTACTACGATAGCGACGGTACTGTTGTTGGCAAATCCGATTCGGTTGTTAAAAGTCTTGATGACTTGAAAGGCAAAGTTCTGGGCGTAGTTGCCGGTTCTACCGGTGATGCATGGGCTAAGCAGAATGCCAAAAAACTCGGTATTGTCGAAGTTAAAAGCTATAATACCCAGCAGGATTTGCTGATGGAAGTGCAGAACGGACGCATTGATGGTGGTGCGGGCGAGCTTGCCGGTTTTCAATATGCGATGACTAAAATGCCGGGTTTGCAAGTTTTGGTGCGCATTCCAACCGGTGAACGCTTTGCGATGCTGACCAAGAAAAACCATCCGCTGCTGGAAAAAGTCAATGATGCCATTTCTGCAATGAAAGAAGATGGCACCATGGCTGCAATCCATAAGAAATGGTTCAATGCCGATGCAGAACCGGAAACCAGCACGATAAAAATACTGCCATTGCCACAAGCGGAATAGGCATGAATGGATGACTGGCGGGTTGATTGCCCGCCTTCATTTGACGTCATCATTGTAACTTTTTTATGCAAAATTTTATTCTCGGGCAGGTTTTCGCATGGAACTGATCGATACATTCTTCAATTGGTCAATACTGGTTGAATCATTTCCGATCCTGCTGCGCGGGCTGGGTAACACATTGCTGCTTGGGTGTACGGCGATTGTCTTTGGCTGCGTCTGGGGACTGTTTTTGTGTATGATTCGCCTTTATGGCGGTAGGTTTTTTCGCTATTTAGCGATCTTTTATATCGATATTTTCCGCGCTTTACCGATCCTGGTCGTGTTGATCCTGATCTATTATGCCCTGCCGATGGCCGGCATCCGTTTTTCTTCCTTCACCTCAGCTGCCATTGCTTTGTCAATGGTTTTGGGCGCTTTTACAGCGGAAGTATGCCGCGCAGGCATTGAGAATATCTCGCGCGGGCAATTTGAAGCAGCGGCTGCATTGGGGCTGCCCTTTTGGACAACCATGCGCAAAGTGATTTTGCCGCAAGCAATTAAAGTCGTGGTGCCCCCACTCACAAGCAATTGCGTATCTATTTATAAAGATACGTCTTTGGCGTCAGTCGTCGCGATGCCTGATCTTTTAAAACAAGCAACAGATGCGCAGGCTCTGATGGCTAATCCGACACCATTGATAGGTGCGGCATTAATTTATCTGGCATTTTTATGGCCATTGGTCAGACTGGTAAGTTATCTGGAGGAGCGCGGAAAGAGACAAATGGCACGCTAAAGAGGCCATATTCTTTCAACAACAACGGCAAAAATAACAGCAAGTCGTTGCGCGAAAAAATTATAAATAGAGGAAGGAACTATAGAATGAGTGCAAATGAGACATTAAGCCAACTGGCTGAATTACTGTTAAATGGTGGCGTTAAAGTGGTTGATCTGGCGGCCGTGCTTGGGCCGGATACACCTTTGATCAAGCTGCCGCCAGAAATTGCGGTTGATACGCCAAAAGTCGAAATTCATGAGATTTCTGCCTATAATGAAACGGGTCCTTTTTGGGCATGGAACTGGCTGAAGCTGGGTGAACATTCTGGCACGCATTTTGATGCACCAAGACATTGGATTTCCGGCAAAGATCATGTGGATGGCACAACCGACACCATCAACGTGAAAAATTTTGTAGCACCTGTAAATGTTATTGATTGTTCGAAACAGGCCGCAGAAGACCATGATTATTTGCTGAGCGTTGATGATATTAAAGCGTGGGAAGCAAAACATGGCGCTATTCGTGCTGGTGAATGGGTTTTGATGCGAACCGATTGGTATAAGCGCAATCATTCGGAAGCCGCGTTTCTAAATGCCAATGAAACGGGGCCGCATACACCGGGGCCAACAGCTGAAGCCATTGAATATATTATTTCAACCGGTGCTATTGGCTGGGGCACAGAAACCATAGGTACTGATGCAGGACTAGCAGGTGGTATGACACCGCCATTTCCAGCGCATTGCTTGCTGCATCAGGCTAATCGTTATGGCTTGGCCAGTCTGTGTAATCTTGATCAGCTGCCGGCAAAAGGTGCTGTGCTGATTGCGGCACCTTTGAAAATTGAAAACGGCACAGGCAGCCCGTCACGCGTGCTTGCGCTTGTTGCCAATTGATAAAACGGAAAAGCTAAAATTTCCGATCTTATAAATATAATGGGGAGGCCTTCGTATGGCGGAAAGATCTTTTGCGAAAGAGGTGGAAAAGCTCAAACTGAGCGCAGGAGAGACATTTTCCGGCGAAGGCATTCTCGCAATTACGAAAGCCTTGCTGCAATGCGGCGTTGGTTATGTCGGCGGTTATCAGGGCGCACCGATCAGCCATTTGATGGATGTGCTGGCCGATGCTCAGGACATTTTGAAAGAGCTTGGCGTTCATTTTGAAGCCAGTGCCTCAGAAGCAACAGCTGCGGCCATGCTTGCCGCATCTGTTCATTATCCGATCCGTGGTGCTGTGACCTTTAAATCGACAGTTGGCACTAATGTTGCCTCTGATGCTTTGGCCAATCTGGCATCGGGGGGCGTGACAGGTGGTGCGCTGATAATTGTTGGCGAAGATTATGGTGAAGGTTCTTCTATCATGCAGGAGCGCAGTCACGCTTTTGCAATGAAAAGTCAGGTTTGGCTGTTAGATCCGCGCCCTAACTTGCCCTCGATTGTCAAAGCAGTTGAAGATGGCTTTGAATTGTCCGAAGCATCTAATACGCCGGTCATGCTGCAAATTCGCATTCGTGGTTGTCACGTGTATGGGCAATTTACAACCAAGGACAATAAACGGCCATCAATGACGGTGGCTGATGCTTTGGAAAAGCCGCAACGTGATATTGGCCGCATTGTTTTGCCACCTGCCAGCTTCTTACATGAAAAAGAGAAGGTTGAAAAACGCTGGCCGGCAGCGGTCGATTTTATTCGCTCACGCCAGATCAACGAGTTTTTTGGCACTGAAAAAGGCAAGATTGGTATTGTCCTTCAAGGTGGCCTTTATAACAGCACCATCCGCGCGTTACAGCGTATGGGGCTGGCTGATTTATATGGTGATACAGAAGTTCCGCTTTATGTGCTCAATGCAGTTTATCCGCTGATTGATGATGAGTTTCTGAGCTTTTGTGATGGCAAAGATGCGGTGCTTGTCATTGAGGAAGGCCAGCCGAATTATATTGAGCAGGCTTTTAGCGCTATGTTGCATAAAGCCAGTCATCGCACGCGGGTGGTGGGCAAAGAAGTGCTGCCGATGGCGGGCGAATACACTGGTCAGGTATTGCTTGATGGGATTAAGGCATTTCTGCTTGATCATGCATCCGATATGCTATCAGCACAGGTGCGCGCGCCGAACACGATTGATCTGTCGGAACATATCGCAGATTTGCAAAAGCTGGTGCCGGGCAGACCGCCGGGCTTTTGCACAGGTTGTCCTGAGCGGCCGATCTTTGCTGCAACCAAGCTGATTGAGCAGGAATTAGGCCCGCATCATATTGCATCGGATATTGGTTGCCATTTATTTTCGATCATGCCGCCTTTTGATCTGGGCGCAACAACGATGGGCTATGGTTTAGGCCCTGCATCGGCATCTGCTTTTAATGCACCGGATGCTAAAAAACGCTCGATCTCTTTTGTCGGCGATGGCGGCTTTTGGCATAATGGTCTGACATCTTCGATCGGTAATGCTGTTTTCAATAAGAATGATGGTGTGATTGTTATTGTCGATAATTACTATTCTGCTGCTACAGGCGGGCAGGATATTTTGTCGTCGCGGGCTGAAAACCGCACCAAAGCAACAGGTCATCCCATCACCGAAGCGGTCAAGGGTATCGGGGTGAAATGGGTTCGCCAGATCGACCGTACTTATGATGTGCCGAAAATGCGTGATACTTTACGTGAGGCGCTGACGACTGAAGAAACGGGCCCTAAAGTTATCATCGCATCTTCCGAATGTATGCTGAACAAACAGCGGCGTGAAAAACCTTTGCTTGCCAAAGCCATTCAACAAGGAATTGAAGTGACTAAGCCGAAGTTCGGCGTGGATGAAGATATTTGTACAGGCGATCATGCTTGTATTCGCCTGTCAGGCTGCCCGTCGCTCAGCGTTAAACAGCTGGACGATCCGCTGCGTGATGATCCGGTGGCGCATATTGATCAGACATGTGTGGGCTGTGGTAATTGCGGCGAAGTGGCGGATGCCGCAGTGCTTTGCCCGTCCTTTTATCGTGCCGATCTGGTGCATAATGCCGGACGTTGGGGCAAACTTGTTCATGCCGTCAGGCGTAAATTTATCACGATGCTGCAACGAAGCCGTGAAAACCGCCGCCTGAATTTCGGGGATGTATGAGAATGGTTAAACTGACAGCACATCCTGATCAGGATAACACGGCTGACATCATTAAAATTGCAATTCTGGCCGTTGGCGGGCAGGGCGGTGGGGTGCTCACCAACTGGATTATTGATGTGGCCGAGCGCAATGGCTACCGTGCGCAGTCGACGTCTGTCGCGGGCGTGGCACAGCGCACTGGGGCTACGATTTATTATGTTGAAATATGCCCAGATACGGGGCGTCAGCCGGTTTTTTCACTGTCTCCTGCTCAGGGTGATGTTGATATTTTAATGGCGGCAGAATTGATGGAAGCAGGGCGTGCGGTGATGCGCGGGTTTGTAACTCCTGATCGCACTACGCTTATTGCTTCATCACATCGTATTGCGGCGGTTTCTGAAAAAACAGAGCCGGGCAATGGTATGGTTCCGTCAGAACCCGTGACGCAGGCAATCACGGGTGCGGCAAAGCATTTAGTCAGTTTTGATATGGAAAAACTGGCAAGACAGGCAGGCTCGGTGATTTCATCCAGCTTGTTTGGTGCGCTTGCTGGTTCTGGGGCTTTGCCTTTTGCACGCGAAACCTATGAAAAGACTATTGAAGTTTCAGGGCGGGGGGCGGCGGCCAGTCTGCGCGCTTTTCAAGCCAGTTATGACATTGCTAAAAATGGGGCAAAAGCGGAAGCCAAACCACATAGCGCAGCAGAAAAGCCAGCAATAAAAATTGCCGGCCCTTCACCGCTTTTGAAGAAATGGAATAGCTTATTACAGCGCGTTGAAACCTATCCGGAAACTGTGCAGCTCATGGCCAAGGCAGGATTGCGTAAAACCGTTGACTATCAGGACATTGATTATGGCGCTCAATATCTTGATCTTTTAGAAAAGGCTATCACGCTGGATGATGCGGCAAAGGACTATGCCTTGTCGGTTGCAAGTGCCAAATATCTGGCCAATGCTTTATGCTATGATGATATGATCCGCGTCGCTGACTTGAAAACACGATCAAAACGTCATGACCGTGTTGAAAAAGAAGTGGGTGCTAAAGAGGGAACTCTTTTGCAACTAACAGAGTTTTTTCATCCGCGGGCAGAAGAATTTTGCAGCATGATGCCGGTCAGGATCGGGCGTTTTATTGAACAAAGACCGAAGCTTTTTTCCTTGTTAGATCGCATGATCAATCGTGGCCGTCGCATCCGCACGGACAGTCTGTTTGGCTTCTCGCAACTATGGATGATTGGTAGTTTGCGCCGCTGGCGCCGCTCGTTTTTGCGCCATGAAACGGAAATGCAACATGTGCATAAGTGGTATGATCTGGCGCTTAGTTATAAAGCCCAAGATTATGCGCTAGCCGTTGAGCTTATTCAGTGTCGTCGTTTGATCAAAGGCTATAGCGACACGCATATGCGCAGTTTTTCAAAGTTTGATCGTGTTCTTTCCAGCCTTCCAATGCTTGAAGGACGGGAAGATGCGGCAGATTGGATCAGACGTTTGCGGGAAAGCGCATTGAAAGATGAAAAAGGCACCGCTTTGGACGGTGCCTTGCAAACGATTGCTTCGTTTTAAATAGAAGCGGAGACAACAGGCGGCAGTAGTTCTGCCGCCTGTTGTCATTTCCAGATGAGTGGTAAAATATGGTCACGGGTGAGAGGTGCGAGTTCCAGTTCTGAGGTATTGTCCGCCAAAACCCAGCGCGCATCTTCGATTTCGGCTTGCACTTGAATGGTGCTATCCGTGTTAATCTGAAACAGTTCCGCCGTAACGGTTGCACCGGTTTCATTGGCTGCGGGAGCTGAAAAGCAACCCAGGTAAACCGGCTCTTCCGGCTTGACCTCAAGCCCTAATTCTTCTTTCAGTTCACGGCAAAGGGCAGTCAGGGGAGTTTCACCAGCGTCTATTTTGCCACCCGGTTGCATAAAAGCGGTGGTGCCGCGCTTGCGCACCAATAATGTTGCTCCATCCGCGCGCATTAATGCGGCGGCTGCGATTTTAATTTCTGTCATCTGTTCGTCTCGTTTTATCCGTGCGCGGAACTTACATTGGCAATAACCGACATGCCAGGCATTA
The DNA here is from genome assembly GCF_014205685.1 of Paenochrobactrum gallinarii. Taxonomy (GTDB): domain Bacteria; phylum Pseudomonadota; class Alphaproteobacteria; order Rhizobiales; family Rhizobiaceae; genus Paenochrobactrum; species Paenochrobactrum gallinarii. Next base: position 55,651 of record NZ_JACIIU010000015.1, on the reverse strand, counting down.
ATTTTTCATTTAACGGCTGATTGTTATCAATCGTAATTCGCACCGGAATGCGTTGTGCGACTTTGGTGAAGTTGCCTGTCGCATTGTCTGCACGAATGACCGAAAACTCAGAGCCTGTTGCTGGTGCGAAGCGTTCAATCGTGCCGGAAAAAGCTTGGTTATGAAGTGCATCAACAGTGAAAGTAACGCGTTGGCCGGTCTGCATATTGCTCAGCTGCGTTTCTTTGAAATTGGCAATAACCCATAAATGTTCGGTCACGACCGAGCCGATTTGGGTGCCGACAGAAACATATTGGCCGACGCGTCCCGTAACTTCGCCAAGTGTGCCATCTGCAGGCGCAATAATCCGCGTATTGGCAAGATCAATCTCGGCAAGTTCCACGGCTGCTTTCGCACTCTCCACATTAGCTTCCAATGAGCGGCGGCTGACAATGGTTGAGTTAAGCTCTTGTTCTGCAATTAAAATTCCTGCTTCAGCCTGATGTACGGCTGCTTGAGCCTGATCAAAGATAGCGAGGTTTTTTTCTGCATCACTTTGGGTGGCGAACTCGCGATCAAGCAAAGATTGTGTGCGGTTATGGGCTGTTTGTGCAGAAATAAGGGCTGCCTTTGCACTTTCCAGAGCGGCTTTTGCCGAGACAATTTTGGCTTCAGCAGATTTGCGGGATTGCTCTGACATGGCAAGCGAGGCTTCTGATGCTTTCAGAGCAGCTTTGGCCTGTTCGGCCTTTTGAATATAGATCCGGTCGTCAATTTTGGCGATCAAATCACCTTTATGGATTTTTTGGTAATCCTGCACCGGTACATCCACCAGATAACCGGCCAGTTGCGGGCTTAGAAGTGTGATCTGGCCACGGACATAAGCGTCATTGGTGGTTTCTGAGCCGCCATGAAAGGGAGGTAAGTTCCATGCGTAAAGTACAATGAAAATACCGGACAAACCGATGGCTAAGGCAATATAAGTAGCGATAAAACGAAATATCTTTGACATGGAATAAGCTTCTTTGGGTTTGGCTTTATATTTAGGCTTGGGCGGTTTCAGTTATATTTTGCGGGAAAAATTTATGCCTGTTACGCCATGCAACATGGATGCAGAGACAGGCCAATGCACCAAGCGACAGATAGGCGGTGAACAGAAATGAGTCATTGTAAGCCAGCATATAGGCTTGTTGCTGCACCTGTTTTGCAAGCAGCGACGCACCTTGCAATGATTGCTGGTTTGGGTCGGTAAGCAGCTTGCCATAGCTGCCGCCCAATTGTTTCAGGCGGGTTGCCACCAACGGATCGGTTGAGGACAATTGCGAAACCAGCCTGAAAGAGTGAAACTGTTCGCGCCATTGCACGAATGTGCCGTAAAGCGCGCTGCCCAAATAACTGCCAACTTTTTGTGCTGCCAGAAAAACGACGATGAAGGATAAAATATAGTTTGGGCCGCGTTTCATAGCGGCAGCCATGCCGATCATCAAGGCAGGGGGCAGGAAAATGCCACCGGCAAAACTGACCATAAACTGGCTCAGATACATCTGCTCCGGACGGGTCAGGGATGTTGAAAGACTGTCCATATAGCTGCCAAGTGCCATCAGCATGAACGCAATGGCATGGATGGTGGATTCACGCCCTGGCCGCATGAATTTGATGCAAACAATGGCCGCGGCAACGGCTCCGGCAATGATTGAGAGGTAAACACCGGCCAGTTGTTCATTTTGCATGCCGTTGATGCGCAGGAAGTTGATCGCACCGCTGGTCTGTTCTGACAAAATCAAGCGCGAAACCATCAATGTGCCGGTGAAATGGATAATTTCCTTCGAGGCAAGCCAGCGAATGTCAACCAGATGATTGGAGTGGTTCAGCTCAATCATGGCAAAGATCGCGCCTGATGCGATGGCGGCAATCATCAGCCATGCAATCCAGTCCACTTCCGTCCACCAATAAAGGCGGCCAACAGTGAAGGCGACAGCAAAGCAGCCCATGGAAATGGCCAGAAAAATATAACTGACAATATCCATAAAGCTGATGACCTTTGCACGTGGCGGCGAGGCCAGCGGCAACATATAGACAAGGCCGAGGCAGATCATGGCGAAGCCAAGTTCGACCAGATAAATGGCATATTGCTGACCAATATCAAGAAGATAAGGCGAAATGAGCCCGGTTAGCGGCATCGGGATGATGAGCGCGGTGAGCGCTGTACACAGACCGATGGTCATCTTCTTCTCAGGCGGCAGGCACTCAAGAGTGTATAAAAAACCGAGTGAGGTTATCGGTGCTGCGGCAAGCCCTGCCACGAAACGCAATGCAAGCGCACTTTCATAAGTTTCAACCCAGAAATGTGCGAGGCAAACAAGGGCATAGGTGGCGATTGCCACTTCTGCAAAATTGCGCAAACCATACTGGGCGCGAATTTTAAACAACAGTAATGTCAGGCTTGCATTGGGAAAAAGATAGGCGGCTTGCAGCCATGTGGCTTCGGTTTGGGTAAGCCCCATCGGCCCTGCAATTTGTTGTAGGTTGATGGTAATAAAGCTCATACCGAAGCCTTGCGTTAGCGCAAGCAAAACACCGGCAAGCATGTAAAGCAGCGTGATATGCGTTGGCTTTGGCACAAAGGGCGGCGGAGTGGTTGGGGAAGGCTTTGGAGCTGGCTCTGAAGGCGCAGCTATATCCGTCGCATCAGATTGTTCAGCAGTGGGCTGATCACTCTGTTTTGTAAGCGTTTCCTCTGCTTTGGCTCTTGCTTCAAGCGGAGGCATCAGAGTTTTCCATAACGTCGATATTGCTGGATATACGATGGAAAAGCTTAATGCAGATTATTAGCTCTTGCTCAGTCATATTATGAAACATTTGCTTGCGCATGGTTTTGCCAATGGAGCGGACAAGCTCTGCCTGCTCAACGCCATGAGGCGTTAAAACCAGCAATTTTGCACGCCGGTCATTGGGGTCCGGATGGCGCTCAATCACGCCATTTTCTTCCAGTCTATCCAGCAGCCGCACCATAGTTGCCTGTTCAAGTTCAAGCTCAAAGGCCAGCTCGCTTTGGTTCATATATGGTTTTTTTATCAAGCGCAGCAAAGTGCGCGCGCGTGGATAAGTCAGCCCGTGTTCGGTAACTTCTTTGTTAAAAATGGTGCGAATTTTACGGCTCACTTTAGTGAGCTCTTCAAGAAAGTCAGAGCTGATCACGGGATTATCCATTGGGGGCTATATATTAGCGTGCTAAGTAATTTCTTTGAATAAATAACATGCACATTTTACGGTTTCAATGAGTGGGAAACAGAAAAGAGCGCAAAAAGGCTGAATTTCTTTTCACGCTTTTGTGATTGTTGAAACTACACCGTTTTTATCGGCGAAAGCCAAATTTGAAAAAGCTTTTGGCAAAGAAAAGGCGGAGCTTTTAAGGGATACAGTTCTCTTTATTACGTCTGATGCGTTTTTGCACGCTTTGGAAGAATGATCCGGCTCTGCGGGAGAAGCATTGAGGACAAAGCTCAACTATATTTCGATAAATTATCTTATCGTGATAGTCACACTATATATTTTCTTATGCGCATGTTCTAATCGATTAGTGTCGTGGTTATATATTGAGCTCCTCCTCAGAAATGGAATGCGTTATGGCAGAGAAACAGAGAGTTGTTGTTGTTGGCGCGGGTTTTGCAGGCTTGCAGGCTGTTCATGGCCTCAAAGGTGCAAATGTTGAAATCACTTTGATTGATCGTCGCAATCATCATCTCTTCCAACCTTTGCTTTATCAAGTTGCCACCACCGTGCTGGCGACATCAGAAATCGCATGGCCAATCCGTCATTTGTTTCGTGACCGCAAGGAAGTGACCACGCTGCTTGATGAAGTTGTCGGCATTGATCGTGACAGCAAACAGGTGATGTTGCGCAATAGTGCCAGCGTTCCTTACGACAAGCTGATTTTGGCAACCGGCGCACGTCACGCTTATTTTGGCAAGGACGAGTGGGAAACATTTGCGCCAGGATTAAAAACGCTGGAAGACGCAACCACTATTCGCCGCCGTGTGCTGTTGGCTTTTGAGCAGGCGGAACTCGAAACAGACCCACAAAAACAGGCGGCACTTTTAACCTTCACCATCATTGGAGCGGGGCCAACGGGCGTGGAAATGGCAGGTATTATTGCTGAACTGGCGCACAGTACTTTGCCTCGAGAATTTCGCCGGATTGATACGAAAAAAGCTGTTGTCCTATTGGTGGAAGCAGGGCCGCGCGTATTGCCTGCCTTCAGTGAAAAGCTCTCGGACTATGCACGCTCTGCTTTGTTGAAGCTGGGAGTGACCGTGCGCACCGGTGTGCCGGTAACGGCATGTGACGAAGATGGCATTAAGATTGGTGAGGAAGCTATAGCCTGTCGCACGGTGATCTGGGCGGCCGGCGTGCAGGCATCACCAGCCTCAAAATGGCTTGGCGTGCAAGGAGATCGTGCAGGACGGGTTATTGTTACCAAAGATTTGCGTGTTGAAGGTGATCCTTCAATCTTTGTCATTGGCGATACGGCTTCAGTGAAATGGGGCGAGGATAATCTGGTGCCGGGTGTTGCACCTGCTGCCAAACAGCAGGGTGACTTTGCGGCACGAGCCATTCGTGCTGATCTTGATGGCAAACCATTTAACGAGACATTCAAATATCGCCATCAGGGCAATCTGGCGACAGTCGGAAAGAAAGTTGCGGTAATTGAATTTGGAAATTTCCGCTTAAAAGGTCTGCTTGCTTGGTGGATATGGGGACTTGCCCATATTTACTTCCTGATCGGCACCCGCTCACGTCTGGCTGTTGTATGGAGCTGGCTGTGGATTTATCTCAGCGGTTTGCAAAGTGCGCGTCTGATTACGCAAAAAGAAACACTGCGCACACCTGAGCAATAAAGAAAAATGCCTTGAGACGGTTTTCTGTTTCAAGGCTTTTGTTAATTATTTAGTATGGGCAATCCGGTGTTTAGTCGATGTGAACCGCACGTCCGGCACGGTAGCCAAGCATAGCCATCACAATGCATAAAATGGTGCAGATGATGAGCGGTACTGTCCAGCCATGCGAATATTCAAAGATGAAACCGGCAGCTGGTGGTGCACCGGCTGCAACGGTGTAACCGATACATTGTGCCATACCGGAAAGGGCTGCGGCTTGTGCCGGACTGCTTGAGCGCAGGCTGATGAACGCCAGTGCCAGAATGAACGTAGCGCCACAGCAAAAGCCAAAAAGAGCTGCCCAGACCGATGCCCATTGTGGCAAAAGCAGAATACCGGCCAGCGAGATGGCAGTCATCAGCGGCAAGGCAACTGCAATAGCTTTTTGATCTCTGAAACGTGCCAGAACGAGGCCAAAAACCAAGCCCGGAATGGCGGTTGCAAGTTGTGAAATGCCGTGGAAAGAACCGGCAACGGCTGGTGAGAAACCGGCTTCGAGCAAAATGGCAGGCAGCCATGTGACGATGACATAATAAACCAGCGAGTTAAGGCCGAAGAAGAAGGTTACCTGCCATGCAAGGGCAGATTTCCAGATAGGCGTGCCGGAATGTGAGGTTACAGCGGCCTTTTGGGTTTCTGCATTTTTGCCGGAAAGCTGTGTCAGCCAGATGGCAAGTGCTGCAATAGGGAAAATGATAAACGCACCCAAAGCCCAGTTCCAGCCGCCATTAAAGTAATTGGCAATTGGAATGGCTGCGGCAGAGGCAAGGGCCGCTGCAACACCGGCTGTCACTGAATAAGCACCGGTAATAGATGCAATTTTGGTTGGAAAATCGCGCTTTAACAGGCTGGGCAAAAGCACATTGGCGATGGCAATGCCGGTGCCGATTATGGCCGTGCCTAAAAATAAGCACCAGACAGTTTCCACCATACGCAGTGCAATGCCGCCGGTAATGAGGATCAGCGCGATAAGAAGGCTAAGCTCCAAACCAAATTTGCGGGATAAAACCACTGCAAATGGCGAGACGACCGCAAAGGCTAAGAGCGGCAAGGTAGTCAGTGCGCCCGCTGTGGTGGTGCTGAAGGAGAAATCATCGCGGATCATTTCCAAAACCGGCGCAATACCGGTGATCGGCGCGCGCAAAGTGGTAGCGATCAGCAAAATGCCGATCAGCAAAATGAGGGGCTGCGCCACAGAATTTTTATTTGTGTCCATTGTTCTTATTTCCGTTTTTGTGTGGCTCTTCCTAGCAAATTGCTTATTTAAAGAATTTAGATATAATGCCTATTAATCTCTAAATTATGCCAAATACGGCTGGGCACATGCAAACAAAACGGCAGGCAGTGGAATTTGATCCGGATGTGACGAAGCGTCCGGCATTGGCGCTGCAACTGGATTTCAAAGATTATTCCAATGAAATACCGGTGCATCGCCATCGTAAAGGTCAGCTTGTTCTGGCCTTGCATGGTGCTGTGAGCTGCCAAATTACCGATGACGCGTCTCAAAAGAGCGATGGCCAGTCTGGCAAGGGCATGTGGATGGTGCCGCCTAATTGTGGTGTCTGGATTCCAAGTGGTGTCGCGCATTGCAATCACGCGACCGACAATGCGCGTTTGACGTTTTTATTCGTTGATCCGCTTGCAGCCGCCATGCCGCAGCAATGCTGCACGCTTTCTATATCACCGATGGTACGGGAGATGATCCGGCATTTATCCACGCTGTCGCCCGATTATGCCGATGATAGTCATACAGCAAGATTGGTGCGGGTGCTGCTGGATGAGCTGGTGCTTATGCCGAAAGAAGATTTTCATTTGCCTGTGCCCGATCATCATAAAATCCGTTTGATAGCAGATTTTTTGCGCGATGATCCGGCAGATCGCTCCACATTGGCGCAATGGGCAAAACGGGTAGCGATGAGTGAGCGCTCGCTTGCGCGCTTGATGGTGCAGGAAACCGGTTTGACCTTTGGCCGTTGGCGCCAGCAACTGCATCTTATCATTGCGCTGCGGGAGATTTCCGGCGGCACTTCGGTGCAGGCAATTGCTGAAATACTGGGCTATGAATCGCCAACTGCTTTCATCACTATGTTTAAAAAAGCAATGGGGCAGACACCGACACGCTATCTGGCAGCGCTGACAAGTGATGAACACCCGTGAATGTAAACACGCACGGGTGCTGGTTTTTAAGCCTGTGGCTGTAATCTGAAAACCGCATCGGCAACGGCTTTACCTTCAACCGTCAACGGGCAGGAGTGTTCATCACCCGCATCTTCGGTCAAAAGAATAGCACAGGCGGTAATTCCCAAATCATCAAGCTGATCAGGTGTGCCGTGGCCATATTCCATATGTCCGCGCCCGATAATGCTGATGACAAGAGCTTGCGGGTTTTCAGTGCAATAATTGGCGATATTGCAGGCAAAAGCGCGATCCCATGTCTGCTGCGCGCGGACAAAGCGATCAAAATCAGGGGAATCCGCTGACTTTCCTTGCATGAATGGCGGGCCGCCATTGGTGAGGCGTAAAAGATGCTCACGATGCGCCAGACTTGCAGGGCGTGCCGGTGTCAGGTCGTCACGGTCTTCTTCGGCAATGGCTTCCCAACCTTCTTTGCCAACGCGGGTGACGAGATCACGGCGGCAATTCAGCGCCAGCATTTTGATCTTGAACGCACGGCAGAAATCAAAAATCGGCATATAGAGATCGGATGCAAAACCCCAGACCGTTCCCCATTCTGTCCGTTGCAAAAATGTCTCCTGGTCAAGCTGGCCTGCAACCCATTCATCAAGAACTGGCTGCAATCGGCGCGGGAACATTTCGAAGCCGACAGCCAGATTATCACGCAAAGCAAGAAGCGATGCACAGATATGCAATTGCCAGCGGTGAATGTCATAGCGGTCGTGGCGTTCGCCCAATAAAACCACCTGCTTGTTAGCCATTTGCTGCATAAGCTGATGATGGCTGATGGTATGGCCGTCAGATCTGCGCCATTGCGAAGTCAAATTGTCGGTCTTACTCATGCGAAGGCTTCTTTCTCACCGGAGACCACCAGACCTGTTGGCTGCCCGTCAGCATCAAGAGCATAGAAATGGAGCTGATTGCCTTTTTCTTCGCCGCGCCAATCCATCACATGGCCGACCTTCAAATGCAGATGAAAGTCCGGTTTCATCACATTGATAAAGCCGCGGGAATTGCGGATATCAGGCATTTCGCCCGTCCATTCTTGCGAAAATGACGGACGCTCCAGCGCAATTCGCACACTAGCTTTATTACGCTGTGCCGCTGCAAAGGGTTTTAGTGCCGGATCGTCTTCCTGCACTTCCTCTTGTTCGCTCATTGAACGCGGTTCGTTGTTGAGCTCCAAAGCCTGATAGGCAAAAGGGCTCAATGCGGCATCAAATGGTTCCGCACCTTCAAAGCCGATGACGCTGCCGATCGTGTCGCCAGCTATGCTCAACAGGTCAATGCGCGGATAGACTTTTTCCTGCATCACGGAGCTTCGATCAACAATCATGGAATGGATAGCTTTTAGCTCTATTTTTGAATGGTGTTCATCCCCTGAAAAGAAAATCCAGCCATCATGAACATGAACATCTTGCACTGTGCCGATGCGTTCATGGGTAGCGCCGCCATTTTTAGAATTAATCATCAGCTTGCCGATTGCCGGCAATGTTTTCAAAACCTCAGCCGGATCAGCTGTTAATTTAGCGCGGATTACTTGCTCAGTCATTATATCCTCATACAGGTTGAACGGTTGGGGCAGTCAGTACTTGTTGATGACTGCGAAAAATTTCCAGATTGATAATGGCGTCCGGTTTGAGATTGCCCGGTTCACGATGGCTCAACATCACAAGGGTTGTTTCCGGCAATTCCTGGCGCAACATATCCAGAAGCTGTGCTTCAGAAGCGCAATCAAGCGCGCTGGTGGCCTCATCGAGAAACAGCCATTCGGGCTTGTTGAGAAGGGCACGGGCAAGGGCAAAGCGCTGCAGCTCGCCGCCTGAAAGACTATTGGGCATAGGGGTGCTATGGAGCTTCATTATATCTGTCGGAAGGAGCTTCGACAGGCCGGTTTTTGTTAAGGCCTCAGCCATGTCGCTATTCGTAAAATTTGAAGCGGAAGCCGGATAGCAGACAGCGGCTTTTAATGTGCTATTCGGCAGATAGGGCTTTTGCGACAGGAAAAGTGAAGAGGCATCGGGTCGAAAAATTTTACCTGTCGCACTTTTCCATGCACCCGCAATCAAGCGCAGCAAGGTTGTCTTGCCAAGACCTGATGCCCCGCGCAACCACACAACCGTTCCGGCCTCAATGGAAAGCTCAGGGATTTGTAAAAGTTGCTGTTCATCGGGGGTGTGTAAGGTCACATCGCTCAAAGACAATGTAGTGGTTGCCGACATTTCTGTACTGATATTATTTTCAGCGCTTGCGGCCTTTGCTTTTTCTATGAAATTGGAAAGGCGGGAAATGGCGGAAACCAGCTCGGCCAGTTTTCGATAGCTGAAGATAAACCATGACAATGTGGTGGCGACCTGTTGGGATGCACTGCCTAGTTGCATCAAGCCACCGAAATTAACCGCGCCGGCAAAATAACCAGGCAGCGCTAAAAACATTGGAATGCGCAAAATGGTTGAATAATAAGGGCGGGTGAATAGCCCCAATTGAACTTGTCGGCGTAACAAGCGGAACCTGTTTTTACAGACTGCCAAAAACTTTTGGTCAAGCTGTTCACGTTCGCTTTTCTCACCGCCCATAATGGCAATTTCGGCAGCATGTTGGCGCATATGCGCCATGCCAAAGCGAAAATCAGCTTCCTTTTTCTGCTGCTCAACAAAGGTTTCTTTCAAACGGCGGCCGAATAAATGGGTAAGAAGAGAAGATAGAAAAACGTAAGCAAATGGTGCCCAAACCATGTAGCGGGGAATACTGACTTCAAAACCAAAGAGATTGAATTCGAGCGCAAATGTAGCCAGTCCCCATAGTACAACCACATATGAAAACAGCCCGATAATGCGGGTAATAAGCTCAATGCCCTCAGTGAGCGTATGCGTGACAAACATGGCGCAATCTTCAGCAATGCGCTGATCGGGATTGTCCGGTTTTTCGCTCTCAGATTGAAGCGATAAAAACCAATAAGCTTTATTGCGGAGCCAGGCGGTGAGTGCGGCATTGGTCAAGCGCTCGCGCCAGCGGATTTCCAGCCAGCCTTTGGCATAAAATTCTACTAAATAAATGCCGACATTGCCTGCAACGATCATGCCGAAAATGGCTAGTTGATGGAGGGTTTCGTCTAAGTTTCGCTGTTCCAGTGCGTTGTAAAATCCGGCAGTCCATTTAATCAGTTGAATGCTTAAGTAAATGCTGAGCATTTCGAGCGTGAAAATAATGGCCAGCAATGCCCAGTTCAGCACTTTGCCGGAGCCTTGATTACAATAGGTCAGTAATGTCCAGAATTGTTTGATTAATCGCATTGCCGTTGCCAAAATGAATAAGCCGGAACGGCTTGAATAAAGCTGCTCCGGCATGAGGATTAAGGTTGTTTTAGAAACGCATGGTTGCGCCAAGTTTGAAAGTGCGTCCGGCGGCTGTTTGCAACTCCAGCGGATTGGCATTGGCTACGTTTGAAGGTGCTGTGTTTGCGTAATTAGTCAGCGTATTCGGGAAGTAGCGCTTGTCAAAAATGTTCTCGACGCCAAAATTGATGTCGATACTCTTTGTTGGCTTCCAACGCGCATAGGCATCAAAAACAGCATAACCGGATGGTTTATAGGCGTTTGGATTTGCGCGGCGGCTTGGGCCTTTGGCAAAGGTTCCGACAAATTCGGTTTCCAGGTTCCAATCCGGCATGAAATAGCGCAGACCCAATACGGTGGTCAGTGGTGTAGCACCATCAAAAGGTGTCCTATCTGCATCCGGTGTCGAGCGTTGATCGCCACGCATATAAGAGAGGGAACCATGGGCGTAGAGATTATTATAAATCTCATATTCACCACCCAGTTCTATGCCCCAGACTTTAACACTGGAATAGTTATAAGAGGTCAGTGTGTTGGCCGTGCCAGGAACGAGCTGCCAGACCTGAATAAAATCATCATAGTCTGAATAGAAGCCTGAAAGGCTGAAATAGCCGCGGTCAAATTCGCCGCGGATACCGGCTTCATAGCTTTGTACCGACTCCGGTTTCAGATTGGGATTAGGAATGATTTTAAAGAATGTGGATTCCGTTGCCGAAAATAACTGTGACGATGTTGGCATCTTAAAGGCCTCACCATAAGAGCCGAAGACAGAATAATTATCGTCAAGCTTGTAAGTGGCACCAAGGCGTTTAATCAGGCGGGTTTTGTTGATTTTCTCCGGACTAAAGCCAGTAACCGGCACATGCTCATCATCTTTGGTCGGATCGATCGAATATGTGGCAAGCCGCAAACCCGGCGTGATGGTAAGCCGGTCATTCAGCAGCTTGATTTCATCTTGCAGATAAATGTCCGCGCGAACCGTATCGACACGCGGGAAGCTGAAGCCTTTGCCATGCTGGGTTTTGACACTGCCGTCATTAAGACTAGTGGTGATATTGGTGCCATCATAATCGGTTTTGGTATAGTCGCCGGCAAAACCGTATATGAGCTTGTGATGGCTTTGGCCAAGATCGAAAGACGAGGTGAGCTGTACATCACCTTGCAAAAATTTCTCGCTATAATTGCGGATTGTTTCGTAGCGTTCGCGCTTGGCAGGTGTTTGCGTGTTATAGTTGCGGATCTGATCGCCGAAAGTGTCACGTTTTTGCGGAGAATAAGAAAGGCTCCATTTGACCTCGTCGAGCCATTCGGCAGGCGTTGACCAGCGATGCTCCAAAGCAAAGCGGGAGCGTTGCATTTTCAACGAACGGTCATAGCTTTCATTTTGATATTTGCTGGCACTTGAATCATATTTCTGATCAATATCTGTTCTGCGCTCAAACCATTCTGCGGTGAGCTTAACCTGATGATCGGCGCCCGGATCCCATTGCAGTTTCATCAGTCCGTTATAGGCGCTGACATCCATCGGCATGGTTTTATTGCATGGCCAGATGGCACCGCGCGGACAACCCCATATGCCACCATCGGCACGGGCTTTGGTCATTCTGGGCTCTGAGGCTCCGACATGGCCGAAACTCCCGAGTATTTTAAAATCATCTGCCTCAGCAGCGCCTGTAATCTGCTTGCGAAAGGATTTATCAAAGCTGTCATAGGCAAGCTTGCTTTCAATCGCCCATGGTTTGCTGCCGTCAAGCAGATCATCGGGATCAAGGGTGCGGAAAAAGACCACGCCGCCAAGCGCATCAGCACCCCAAAGCACGGAATTGGGGCCGCGGGTGATCTCAACCGATTTCATATTGAACGGGTCAACAAAATCACGGCTGCCATCAGTGACGCGCTCTTGAACACGGGCACCATCCACCAGCATCTGCACGCGGTTGCCGCCGACACCTCGAATATTAAAGCCAGTAAGCTGCGCAAACGGATTGGCCATGGAAGTTTGGCGATCAACATTAACGCCGGGCTCATAGCGCACCAAGTCCTGAATATCGCGCACTTGATGGCGCTCAAGAGCATCGCGGTCAATCACATTGATCGACATTGGCACATCCAGCACATTTTTGGTGGTGCGCTCAGAGGAAACGGTGATCATTTTTAATTTGAGCGCTTGTGCGTCTTCAGCTTTTTGCTCACTCGCAGCGGGGGATGGGGTGCCGGTTGTTTGTGCCTGTTGTGACTGGGCTTGTATTGTCGTGCAGGCGAGAAGTGCTACTGAGGTGGAAAGCGCACGTAATGAATGGCGATGAAACGAAAAGTCAGTCAATAAATTTGCCAGCATGATACCCTCGTTATGAGTTGGGAATTATCGCTGGCTGGCTTTTTTGGCTTGCTGGCTAAAACTTGAGTTAATTAGTCAATATTATTAAAGTTACGCTATTGCAAGCCTGATTGCTGAAAAGATTACGGGCTGTGCATATGATTTAACCATGCTTAAAAATGTTTGATTTTTAATGATAAAAGCCCCGCTTTATGGCGGGGTAATTGTTTATTTTAAATTATATTGCGATTTATTCTTTACTGACCGCAACCTTTTGTGAAGCGAGAGCAAGTGGCAGCGCAAGGATACCACAGATGAGAAGCAGTGCTCCCAATTGCTGCCACCAGCCAGCGAAGATAAGGCCGCTACCAAGCAACAGATAATAAAAGAGCCCCAATACAGCCCCTGCTGTGCCGCTGCGATCAGCATAAGAGACGAGCGCTTTGGCCAGAATGTTGGGAATAGCAATGCCATAAGCCAATACAACTAAGATGACTGGCAAGACAAACAGCCAGCTTGCTTGCAAAAGTGCGGTCAACGCACCGCCGATAAGCATCAGACTTGCGGCCAGTATGACTAATTTTTCACAAGACCAATTACGCTTTAGCAGACACTGGTTGAGGAGTGAGCCAAGCAATACGCCGAATGCTAACAATAAACCGCTATAGCCGAACATTTCTGCTGTCAGATTAAGGCGCTCAAAATCAAAGGGCGCCAACTGATAATAGCCAAACAAAGCCAGATTAAACAGTGCCACGAGGCAAGCGGTGCGCCAGATGGAGCTGTCGCGCAGCATGATCAGCAGTGTCTCGACGAATGGTGCCGGTGTGCTGCGAGTTGTTTGTGTTTCGGGCAATTGGATGGCTGACCACAACAGCAAAAGCACCGCTAAAGCGGCAAGCCCTGCGAACATGCCTTGGTAGCCAAAATGGCTTGTCAGCAGAGAGCCCGCCATCATGCCGATAGCTGGGCTGACCGCTAGCGCTATGCCCATGATGGAAAAGACCTGTGCCAGCTTTTTGCCGTCAAACATATCGCGCATCATGGTTTGTGTGCCCACCGAGCCAACCGCCGCACCAAAGGCTGCCAGCATGCGTGCAAGCATCAGCATTTCAAAATTTGGGCTTATCAATGCGATAAGAGAAGCTACCATATAGAGAAAAAGCCCGATCAGCATGGTTGGTCTGCGGCCAAGCTTGTCGCATAAGCGTCCCCATACCACCACGCCGATGGCAAAGGCTAAAAAGTAAAAAGAAAGCGTCTGGCCTGCATGTTCTGGCGAGACAGCAAAGCTTTGTGCAATTTGCGGCAAGGCGGGGCTATAGATGGTTTCTGCAATTTGCGGGAACATCATCAAACCTGTCGCAAGCGGAATAGTAAGATTACGTTTCATATCAATCATGCCTGTTTGTTTTTTAAGTGTTGGCATGGCTATGGCTGAAATGAACAAGTCGTGTTATATCTATAAAGATTATTAATATCAAAAATGAGACAATTATGGCATGGCTGAAACAGCAGGATCTGTTTGATGCTGATAGTATCGATAATGAGCTTATCGGTATTGCTGCCGATATGGGCATGCACGATTCCGGCTGGCACCAGCATAAAATGGGGCAGTTTTTATTCACGCAAGGCGGCTGCATCACTATTCGGTTGAACGATCGCTTATGCCTTTTGCCGCCGACACGACTGGCGTGGATACCTCCTTGTACGCCTCATCGTGCAATTATGACGGAAGCGGTTGATTATCGCTCGGTTTATATTGATGTGTCACTACATTCCAACCTGCCGATGCAAGTGGAGGTGATGACGGTGACGCCTCTTTTACGCGCTGCTTTAGAGCGAATTGCGGTTGCAGATTTTGACACAGATTGGAGCAAGGGGGCTAAAGCCAATATTCTGGCGGTTTGTCTTGATGAGGCTGCGGTTGCGCAACGTGAACCATTGCTTTTGCCTTTGCCATCTGATTGGCGCTTGAGCGGGCTGGATACGGATGAGCTGCCGCCGCCTTTACATGAACTGGCACAAAAAGCAGGTGCAAGCGAGAAAACAATTTTGCGGATTTTTCGTAAAGAAACAGGTATGACTTATCAGCAGTGGCGTCAGCAATGGCGTTTACTGAAAGCAATTGAGAGGCTGGCAGCAGGACAATCGATCACAACAGTAGCGTTTGAACTCGAATTTGCCAGTGACAGTGCTTTTATTGCATTTTTCAAGAAGATGACAGGCTATACGCCACGGGTTTTTATGCGTTTTTAAGTGTTGATAGTGGTCACGTTTTTATCATCCTCTTGATAAGCGTGGACATAAAGCGTAGCAAGCGCCGACTGGCTGGTTTATCAGTCAGGTCACCGTATGTGAGAATAAGGAGAGCTGTTGTGGCTTCAATGACAAGTGATATGAATGCATCACAACAGGCAGCAGAACTGGCGATTGAGATCCGTAATCTCTCGCATAGTTATGGTGAAAAGAAAGTTCTCGATAATATTAATTTGCAGGTCAAAAAAGGCTCAAGCTTTGCGCTTTTGGGGCCAAATGGCGCTGGTAAAACCACGCTTTTGAACATTCTTTGCACCTTGATGAAGTTTGATCAGGGTTCAGCGCTGATGGATGGCGCGGATGTGGTCAGGCAATCAGTTAAAGCCCGCCGCTCTATCGGGGTGGTGTTTCAAACTTCCAGCCTTGATGACCGTTTGAGCGCTGATGAAAACCTTGAGTTTCACGGGCTTGTCTATGGTATGAGCAAGAAAGAGCGCCGCGAAGCCATGGATGCGGTGCTGGAACTGGTGGAACTGAGCGAGTTTCGTGAGAAGATTGTGCGCGAATTTTCCGGTGGTATGCGCCGCCGCTTGGAAATTGCCCGCGCCCTGATGCACAAGCCTGCCATTTTGCTGTTGGATGAGCCGACCGTTGGTTTGGATGCACAAACACGCCAGCGCATCTGGCGTTATTTGCAGGATATGCAGATCAATGAAGGTCTGACTGTTCTGACCACCACGCATTATATTGAAGAAGTGGAAAGTGCCGATCAGATCTGCATTATTGATCATGGACGCATTTTGGCTGAAGGCACACCGGAAAGCTTGAAAAATCAATATGGTAAAAGCTGGCTGCATGTAACACCGCTCAATAGTGATGTCGTGGCTGAGATCAAATCGCGCTTTACCAATGTTCAGGCGCTGACGCATAATCGTTATGCTATTGAAATTCCTGATACGGCAGAACTGAACACATTTCTTGAGGAATGCAGCGATCAGATTGAAGAAGCACGCCTTGATGCCCCGTCATTGGAAAGTGTTTTCCTGTCATTAACGGGGCGCGAATTGCGTGACAAGGCTTCAGGTGTGCGCATCTCCGAGCAGCAGGCTGGCAGACGAGCAGGGCGCCGATGATTTTAAGCTTACGCCTTGGCTTCTTTGTTTTGTTTCTAGCAGTTTGGTGGGTGATTTCCCTCAAAGTGCCGCAGGGCTTGTTTGCCTCGCCTTATGAAACATTGCTGGCTGGCCAACAAATGCTGGCGGAAAAACGCTTATGGACTGCATTGCTGGAAAGCATGCGGGTTTATTTCAGCGGTACTTTAATAGCAGCTTTGGCGGGCATTTTTATTGGTGGCTTAATGGGCAGCATCCGCACCTTCGGGCGTGCGGTTGATGTCTATGTTTATGCACTGGCGGCAACACCGCGTGTAGCTTTCGTGCCGATGATTATTGTGCTGCTGGGCTTGGGTGTCTCGGCAAAAGTGTTCATCGTTTTTTTGGGCGCGGTGATGCCGGTTATCATCAACACCTATAAAGGCGTGCAGCAGGCGGATGAAAATCTGATTGAAATGGCGCGCTCCACCGGTGCAGGGCAGGCGCGGATTGTGCGCCATATTATTATCCCGGGTGCGATGCCGTTTATTCTGGCGGGGCTTCGTCTGAGTGCCACGCTGGGGCTGATCAATACAATTGTTGCCGAGCTTTATACGGCTGTTTCCGGCCTCGGTGGTTTGCTGAATATTTATGGCAGCAGCTTCCGCATGGCTGAATATTTTGTGGTGGTGATTATCCTCGCGCTTTTGGGCGTGGTGGTCAATGAAGGTTTGCGCCTGCTGGAGCAGCGTATGACACGCTGGCAGGTGTCGCGATGATCAATAATTTTGACAATGGAGCCTTTGTTTTCATTTGAAAACGGGCAGACAGTTCAATCAGGTAGATGGAGCATTTTCATGCGCTTTGGTAAATTTGTTGGTATGACGGCTTTGGCCGCAATTGCTGTGGCTGGCTCGCATATGCAGGCATTGGCTGAACCGTTTCGTATGATTATCACCGATATGGAAACTCCGCTGGTGCCTAATTCGGTTGTCGATCTGGCGCTTAAAGGTGGCTATTTTGAGCGTGCCGGTGTGGATGTGGAATTGATCCGCGTACAGCAAACCCCGATGGCATTGGCCGCATTGCAGTCCAATGAAGGGGAAATGGCCAATATTGCCACCGAAGCATTGGTGCAACTGGTAGCGCGCGGCACGACTAATTTGCGTGCGGTGACATCACCGAACAAGGCACTGCCTTATCTGATCGCGGCCAAAGAAGGTGTAAAATCCATTGAGGATATCAATGGTAAAAGCTTTGGTATCGGCCGCATCGGCAGTCTTGATCATTCGCTCAGCACCAAAGTTTTGAGCGGAAAAGGCGTTGATACTGAAAAATTAAGCTGGGTAGCGCTTGGTCAGCCAAATATCCGTGCGCAGGCACTGAAAGCTGGTCAGATTGATGCCACCACCATGTCGATCGGTGCGCTGTTGGCATTGCCGGGGCATGAAACCCTGCCGGTTTTGGTTAGTGTTGATGATTATTTTGCGGCAGCACCTGTTACCAGCAAGGTCAATGCTGTGACAGTTGAGACTTTGGAAAAGCGGAAAAGTGACGTTGAAAGAGTCATCGAAGCTTTAACACTTGCTGCACGTGATTTTGCTGAAAAGCCTGAAAGCTGGGCGACTGTCATGAAGGAAGCCCGTCCTGATGTGAAGCCGGAGAGCCTGGACGAGCTTTCAAAAGCTTTTGCTAAAAGCTGGACGGTAAATGGTGGTATTCAGAAGTCTGAATTGGAGTTTACCCAGAACTGGCTTTATCAGACCAAGGAGTTTGAAGGCCTGCGTCAGGTTGAGCTGAAAGAATGGGTTGATTTTGCTCCCGTTGACGCAGTGCTGAAAAGAATTGGTACTTATGAAGGTCTTGATACGGTTTCCCGATAAGGCATAACGGATATCTGGCTAAGCTATGCTGTTAACCCCGCCCCATATCGTCATAGAGGCATTGTCGCATGCGTTTTCTGACAAAAAGAAAACGCATGAAGGCGGTGTTATGCCGGTATTGCAAGATATTAATCTGAGCGTGCGGCGGGGTGAGACGATTGTTTTTTTGGGGCCTTCCGGCTGCGGAAAAACTACACTTTTACGGCTTATCGCAGGATTGATTAAACCTGACCAAGGCTCAATATTGGTTAATGGTACGGCACCCCAAGCCGGTGTTGGCAGTGCGATGATGTTCCAGTCTTTTCGCTTGTTGCCATGGAAGACCGTGCGCGAGAATATTGCTTTTGCATTGCCGCATCTATCTGCCGCTGAGCGCGCGGCGCCTGTTAACAAGGCATTGCATCAGGTGGGGCTGACAAGGTTTGCGGATTATTATCCGGCGCAATTATCGGGGGGCATGTGCCAGCGTGTAGCCTTGGCGCGCGCGCTGGTGGTTGAGCCCGATTTGTTGCTGATGGATGAGCCGTTTGCAAGCCTTGATGCGCAATCGCGCGAGCTGATGCAGGCTGAAACATTGCAACTGACGGAAAAGCAGCCGGCAACAGGCAGTGATGGAGCGCATCCGGCAAAAGCGACATTATTTTTTGTTACGCATAGCGTTGATGAAGCGTTGATTATGGGTGACAGAATTGTGCTGATGGCACCGCGTCCGGGCCGTATCCATGAAATTATTAACGTGCCATTTGAGCGTCCGCGTTTTACGAACGATCCGCGCGATGTGCCGGAATTTACCCGATTGCGACAGCATTTATGGGCAAGTTTACGTGAGATGGTATTGTCTGATCCGCAATCAGACTTTTATGGCCGTGGCAATGAAAGCATTGCATCATGGTAGAAATTTTAAAATATCAGGCAGCGCTGTTGAGAATAACCAGCGCTTTGTCAGGCATGGAACGGATTTAAGATGAAACAGATACTGCCTTTGATGCGCGGCGTTTACGGCATTTGGCTGCGCGAAGTGATGCGCGCAACACGCGATCGCGGCCAGATGGTGGGTGGTGTTTCACGCCCGATCATATGGCTTTTAGTGCTGGGTATCGGGCTAAACCCTTATTTCCGCGGCGAAATTTATGGCGAGGTGCGCTATGTTGTGCCTTACACCTATTTGCAGTTTCTGTTTCCGGCGGTCATTGTTCTCAATATTATGTATACCTCGATCCAGTTCGCGGTTTCAGTCATTTGGGATCGTGAGTTTGGTTTTTTACGTGAAGTGCTGGTTTCGCCGATGCCACGTTGGCTGATCCTGCTCGGCAAAGTGCTGGGTGGCAGCACAGTTGCAACCGGACACGGTATTCTGGTGCTGATATTAGCCCGTTTTGCTGATGTGAACCTTTCTTATGATCAGGTTTTCATCGCCATTTTGCTGATGTTCTTTACTTCTTTCGCTCTCACCTGTTTTGGTGTGCTTTTAGCGGCTCGTGTGCGTAGCTTTGAGGGCTTTGGTGTCTTTTCCAACACGATCATCCTGCCACTTTACTTCACATCATCTTCAATCTTCCCGCTTGATCCGTCTTTAAGTCGCACGCAGGCCGTGAGCCTGTATCCGGAATGGCTGGTGATGGTGGTGCGCGCTAATCCGATCACTTATGTGGTGGATGCGCTGCGTGGTGTGCTGATTGATTTCAACCAGTTCACCCCTTGGCTCGGGCCGGTAATTATTGGTGGTATGGCGATTGTCTTCTTTACCCTTGCATTATTAGATTTCCGGCGGGCGTAAAATGGCAAAGAAACCAAATCGCTGGAAGCATTGGCGCAGTACAGTTATCAATTTGGGCACGATTTTTGTGTTACTTATGGCGGTGAGCTTTTTGCCGGCAGACACATCGCTGTCGCAGATTAAAGATCGCGGCGCTTTGAAATTATGCGTACCGGCTGGTTATCCGCCTTTTGTCACGGCTGACCCGCAACATCCGGGCTATGATATTGAGCTGGTGCAAGCCGTTGCTGATAAGATCGGTGTGCGGCTAGCGGTCAACAAAATGGAATCGATAGGTCGCGACTTCAACCCGCGCAACTGGATGTTATCACGCGGCCAATGCGACATGCTGGCGGGCGGAGTGGCTGATACGGTGCGGATGCGTAATTTTATGCAGACGATTCCAACCGACATCCAGCTGGGCTGGATGCTTTTGTCACCGGATGGACATATCCCACAAAAAGGCGATCAAATTTTTGTTATTCCTGGGAATACTGGGCTGAATCGACTTGAATTGTCGGGTTGGTTGCGCAATCAAGGGCTGAATGCTCAGTCGATTTCGATGAAGGCAGGTGAAATACAGGTTGCGCAACAAGTTTTTACAGCTATTGCTAATGGAAATGTGCAAGGACTTGTAGCCGAAAACTTCACTGCTTGTTCATTGTTGAAGGCTAAGGGCACTGAAACAAATGTTAAAGCCTCATGGGTTTTCTCAAGTGAAACCGAGAAAACAGATGGGCAAACGAGCAACTCTGGCGTCGGTGAAACCTACTCTATGGCGCTGAGTTTGTGGAAAGGTGACGTAACTTTGAAGAGAGCTGTTGAAAAAGCGTTGCAGCAATTGGATAAGGACGGAAAAATAGCAGAATTGCGTGAATTTTATATGGGTGGCAGTATTATTTGCGATAATTAAGTGTATTGTATAGAACTTTAGTTTTATAAATAGATCAGTCGGGGGACTTCAGTAAGCAAGTGGCGGAGAAAAACGCAGAGCGTTGAGCGATGTAATCTGTGACTCCGCAAAGAGCTAATATCAGGCGAAAGCAATATTTGTAAAAATATTGTTGTCGTTATAAAATAAGCTTGCTCGATGAGGCCGGAAATTTCAAGGTTGAAATTTCCAACTTTATCGAGATTTTAAGAATACAGATATCCGGCAGGCGCGAATGCCTTGATGGATGATGTATTCTCAAATGGAAGAAACATATCGGATATGAAAGGTAATTACCTGATCATCTGATATTCAAGTTGAGTGGCGGATAACACCTGTTGTTCAAGAGATATATCGCTGAATGCACTTAGGTGCGGGAGGGTATTTTGATAAGACAAAAAATAGTCGGCATTTCCGCAGCTTTGGCTGTCGGTTTTGGTCTTGCCGCCATAGCTCCGGCCTCAGCGGCTGGTTTTACGGCAGAGCAAGCAACCGCCGGTAAGAAAGACTATGACGCGAACTGCGCACAATGTCATGGCTTTAAGCTGGAAGGTCCGGATGCTCCGGGGCTGGTCGGTAAGGATATCATGGCCAACTGGGATACAGCCGGTGGTCTTTTTGACTTCATCTCTGTCGCGATGCCTCCTGTGGCGCCGGGCAAGCTTGGTGATGAAGCTTACCTGAACATCGTTTCCTACATCATGTCTTACAATGGCGCACAGCCAGGTGATGAGCCGATGGTTAACGATGAAGATAAGCTGGCAGCCATCAGCCTTGTAGATGAAACAGCGGCTGGCCCTGCGGCCAATGCTGTTGCTGATGCAGGCCCTGTTGCCGACACGAATGTTCCGCAGGCATATACTTGGGGCAAACAGCTTCCAGGTGGACCTGAGCCGGTTGCAAAGGCTGTGCCTGCCGGTTCTTCCGTGCCGCAAGCATTTACATGGGGCAAGGAGCTTCCAACCGCTAACTAAGTTTCCGGTTTCAAGCTTCTTTTACCGTAATTTATCCTGACAGGAGAATTCCTTTGAAAATCAACCTGAGAACCTCGCTTCTTGCTGCCGGTACCATTTTGATGGCAATTACCGGTGCGGCAATTGCACAGGACGCACGTCCTTATAAGCCAGTCACCGATGAAATGCTGCTCAACCCGCCAGCTGAAGAATGGCTGCAGTGGCGCGGTACCTATGACAACCACGGCTACAGCCCGCTTGACAAAATCAACAAAGATACTGTCAAGGATCTGCAGCTTGCTTGGGCCTGGCCAATGGCTGAAGCCGGTATTCAGGAAACTGTTCCGCTCATCCACGACGGTATCATGTTCCTGCAGACCAGCAACGCTGTTGTTGAAGCACTCGATGCTAAAACCGGTGATCTGATCTGGCAGTACCGCCACGTTGCAACCGAAATTCCACAGGCATGGAGCTATCAGGCTAACCAGGCTCGTCGTCAGAAAAACTCTATTGCTCTGACCGGCGACAAGGTCGTTTTGACCACTCCTGATGCGAAAATCGTTGTGCTGAACGCAGCAGACGGTAAAGTTGTCTGGGAAAAAGAAGTTCTGGACGTGATGAAGGGTTACTCCTACACCGTCGGACCGTTGATTGTTAAAGACAAGATCATCAGCGCAATTTCCGGTTGCTCGATTGCCGGTACCGCTGGCGGTTGCTACATCATGGCTCATGACCTGAACACAGGTGAAGAACTGTGGCGCTTCAACACCATTGATGATCCAAACAACCCGGAACAGCAGAAGAGCTGGGGCGATGTTCCTGCAGAAAACCGCTGGGGTGGTACACCTTGGGCAACCGGTTCTTATGATCCGCGCACCAACATGACCTTCTGGGGCGTTGGTATGCCTGGTCCATATGCTGAGCTGATCCGTGGTTCAGGTGATGGCGATGTGCTTTACACCAACTCGACAGTTGCTCTCGATGTCGACACCGGTGAGCTGAAGTGGTACTTCTCGCACTTGCCACGTGATAACTGGGACTTGGACAGCCCGTTCGAACGCGTTCTGGTTGACCAGGAAATCGACGGCAAAATGCATCACCTGATGATTTCGATCCCAGGTAAAAATGGTATCGCTTTTGCTCTGGATCGTGACACTGGTAAATACCTTTGGTCAAAAGAAACCATCGTTCAGAACGTTGTGGAATCCATCGACAAAGACGGTAAAATCAAGCTGAATGAAAGCCTGATCCCAAGTGCTGTTGGCGAAGGTGCAATGATCTGCTCCTCCGTATCCGGTGGTAAATTGTGGCAGGCCGGCGCATACAGCCCGCTGACCAAGTCTTTCTTCGTTCCGCTGACCGAAGCTTGTAACACTGTAACTCCGACCCAGTCCGAGTTTACAGCTGGTAACGCGGTTGGTTCGGTTAAGTTCGGCCCTCGCGTATTGCCGGAAGGCATCAAAGAAGCCGGCTTGATGCAGGCTTTGGATATCAACCCTACACAGGGTGAATCCAAGTGGCAGTTCCGTAGCCGTCCTTCAATGACTTCTTCGGTTCTGGCAACCGGTGGTGGTCTGGTATTCGGTGGTGACGCAGCTCGCTTCGTTAAGGCCTGGGATCAGGTAACTGGTGAAGTTGTTTGGGAACAGCGCCTGAACGCCCCAATCGGTGGTTCGCCTGTGACTTACGAACTCGACGGTGAACAGTATCTGGTTGTTCCAACCGGTTACTCGAACGCTGCAAGCTCGATTTCTTCAGCATTCCCGGAAGTTCCGCTGCCATCAGGTGCCGGTAACTCGATCTTCGTTTACAAGCTGCCAGCAGCTAAGTAATCGGTAATCGATTTGAGACTGAGAAAAGGGCTTCGGCCCTTTTCTTTTTTACAAGGTCAAACAGGATTGAAATATGCGCCGATTTCTTAAAACACTGGGTCGCGGCTTATGCAGCCTTGGTCTTTTATCAACTTTGACCTTACCGGTTTTGGCTCAGACTTCGGGTGTTCCTGAAGAGCTGCTGAAAAACAGCCGCCGTCAGAAAGGCGATAGTCTGACATTTTGTAATGATGTGAACAGTCGATTACGTGACTTTGATCGCGACATTGCGCAGGCGATTGGTGATGCACTTTTTTTGAAAATTGACTTCAAAGAAGGTTTTGGTGGTTTTCCATTAAGTGGTGATGGCTTCTTGCAAGAATTGCAGATTGCCATGACTAATGATTGTGACGTTATGATGGGATTGTCTGTCCAGGAAGAGTCTGCCTTTCCTGAATGGGCTGCTATGACACGCCCATATGTTTCATTACCATATGTGATGGCTGTAACTGAACCTGACTGGAACAGTCTTGCTGATATTCCATTCGACCGTAAACTTGGTACCGCGATGCAAAGCATCGGCGAGCTGGTTTATATCACCTGGTCGCAGCAGCAACCTAAACAGTCGCGTTGGGTACGTTTGCCTTATGCGGATATGGATTTGATGGTCAAGCGCGTCGTGGATAGCAGCTTGGGCGGAATTTTACTTTGGCAGCCTGTTTATGCACAGCTTAAAAAGAATAATCCCGAAGCAGACAGTTTGCGACTGGTCGATACAAAGCCTTTGCCGGTTACCTATACCAAGGTTGGTGCATTGGTTGATGTTCGTGATAGTTTTTTAAGAACTGAAATTGATCAGGCAATTGATGCATTGGCCGCTGATGGTACGATTGCAAAAATCATGGAAAAATACGGTTATGAAGGTGTTGCGGGCGACAGCAACTGATTGATTATTTTATTATTTTTATAAAAACAGCTCCCTTAACGGGAGCTGTTTTCGTTTAGATCAAGTGCAGCATTTTCAATAACTGACTGGTATCAGGAAACCAGCCAAGAATGAGGATGATAATCATCAAGCTTAAGCAGAGCGGTTCGAATTTGATCAGTTTCGAGTCGCTTTTGGGCAGGATAATGCGCCATAGATTGCCAGCTAAAAAGCCCGGAAGAGGAACAAGGCTGATCAAAACCAGTCCCAGCATTTGTTCCTGAATAACCTGCACACTATAAAGCACATAATAACCACTTGTGCGGGACAGCGCCTGATGAATATAGGGGCGCAGAATATCAAGTATTGGTATGGTAATCAGTGCGACTGCGCTGCCGATCAGAATGATAAGCAAAATGCGCAGCATTTGTGATGCTTTAGACGCTGCGCTCAATCGGATTGGCCTGATCCAGCCATGGCTGAATAAAACCGCCATCGCTAGTCCGCCATAGGAAATATTGGCGGCCGGATTGAGTGACAAATGTCCCTCACGTTGCGGACGTTTGTCATCCAGCCACGTCGCCAGCAGGGAGATCCATGCGCCATAAAACGCAGTGACGACAAGCATCATAAGAAGACGGGTTACGAATTGATGGACGGTCAATTCATTGAGAATATTCACTTAAATTCACCTGAATTTTTAAACTGCACTGCAAAGCATCTTATTGCAGCTCTGATTTTAATTCTGTAGCTATAGCATGGCGCTATAAGTTTTTGAAATAATACGCGCCTGGCAGATGCTGTTTCTTACACCGGTACGACAAAACTTTGCTTGACCGTTTGGCTCAATACGTCGGTTTTAAGGTTCTGCACCCCTTCAATCTGGCTGAGAGATTCCGATTGAAAGCGTCTATAGTCTTCAAGATCAGCCGCAACGACCCGAATGATGACGTCATAATCACCAAGCATAAAATAACATTCCTGCACTTGCGGTAATTTTTTAATCTCTTCCGCAAAATGTTTCAGGCTTTTTTCATCCTGCTTATCGAGCTTGATGCGGGTGAAAAAGGTCAATCCTTTATTGACCTTAGCCGGATTAAGAACCGCTACATACCGATCAATGACGCCTGCTTCTTCCAATAATTTAACACGGCGCAAACAAGGCGAAGGTGACAAACCCACTTCGCGCGCCAAATCATTATTCGCGATGCGGCCATCTCTTTGCAGCACACGGAGAATCTTCTTGTCGGTCTCATCCAGACGCATTGGCTTAAAATTCCAATTATAAAATAATAATTGACAGTTTATGCCATAATGAAAGGTTTAAAGTCAATAATAGCCATGAAATTGCTCTGATAATGAATTATCTTGCTACAAAACTTCATTCATTCAGATAGTGTAGCATGGATATTTCGCAGACCTATATGCCGTCAGATACCAAAGCGGCTTGGCGTTCAGAATTTTGGCGCGGCATGATAACCGGTATTCCGGTGCTCCTTGGTATCGTTCCTTATGCTTTGGTGCTGGGGGCACAAGCAGCGCAAAAGGGTTTGACCCTTGCTGAAGTACCAATGATGACAGGGCTTAACTTTGCTGGTGGTTCGGAATTTGCGGCCATTCAGCTTTGGACATCGCCGCCTCATATTCTGCTGATTGTTTCCATTACTTTTCTGGTCAACAGCCGGCATTTGCTGATGGGCGCAGCCTTAGCGCCATTTATCAAGCATTTGCCGAAACGAAAAGCATTAGCAGCATTATTCTTGATGTGTGATGAAAGCTGGGCGCTGGGACTGGATGATGCAAGAAAGCGCAAATCGCAAGGCTTTATGACAGCTTTTAGTATGCCGTTTTATTTAGGTGTCGCACTGCCGCTATATATTATGTGGGTGTTGTTTACACTGCTTGGCGCAGGCTTTGGCCCGATGATGGGTGACTTACGGGTCTATGGCCTTGATATGGCGTTTCCGGCCGTCTTTCTGGTGCTGCTTGCCGGTATGTGGAAAGGTTTTGCAGCTGCACGTCCTTGGCTTGTCAGCCTTGTTGTTGCAGCAACATTTTATCTGACTGTGCCAGGCGCATGGTATGTGGCAGCTGGTGCGGTTTCCGGCTTGGTGGCAGCTTATTTTCTGGCAGAAAAAGAATGATTGATCCGATTGTTGCCGTCACCATTTTATTGATGGCAGGCGTAACCTATCTGACCCGTATTGGTGGCTATGTGTTGCTGCGTAACCGTGTTTTGAGCAAACGCGCAACTGCGGTGATGGAAGCGGCACCTGGTTGTGTGCTGATTTCAGTGATCGCGCCGGATTTTGTCTCTAATAATCCGGCTGATCTCTTAACTTTGGCGATTACTATTTTTGCTGCAACGCGTTTTTCGATGTTACCAACTGTTGTCATTGGTATTGCTTCTGCTGGTATCTGCCGCGCATTGATTGGCTGATAATTTTAAGGGCACTTAATTCGTGCCCTTAAAATCTTACATACCCAGTGCCGCGCGCGATGTTTTGCGTCCGCTTTCAATCAAATCGCGGGTATATTGCTGCTGCGGATTGCTGAAGATATCTTCAACCGTGCCTTGCTCAACAATGAGGCCGCGGCGCATGACAATCACGCGATTGCAAATCTCTTTAATCACCGCCAGATCATGTGAAATAAAGAGATAAGTCAGATCAAGATCACGGCGTAGCTCTTGCAAAAAATCCAGCACTTGCGCTTGCACCGAAACATCAAGTGCTGATGTCGGCTCATCAAGGATAAGTAATTTCGGGTTAAGCGCCACTGCACGGGCAATGCAAATACGCTGCTTTTGACCGCCGGATAATTCATGCGGATAGCGATATTTAAAATTGCGCGGTAGTTGCACAATGTCGAGTAATTTATCGACTTGCGCTTCAATTTCGTGGCGTTTTAGCTTTGATTGCAGACGCAATGGCTCACCAATCGCATCGGCAATATTGTGACGGCCATTAAGCGCTGAATGCGGATTTTGAAACACAAGCTGCATATGGCGCCGCATCAGCCGCATATCTTCCTGGCTGAGCTGACAGATGTTTTTATCATCAAAAAGCACGTCACCTGATGTTGGTTCAACAAGGCGCAAGATAAGGCGGGCGAGGGTTGATTTACCAGAGCCGGATTCGCCGACAATGCCAACGATTTCACCTTTATTGGCGTGAATATTCACGCCGCCAACGGCGGCAAACTCACCACCATCTTTGAGCTTATAAATCTTCTTGAGATCACTGACTTGCAGGAGTGGCTTTTCACCTGTTTCCGTGGTGGTTTCCGTCGTCGCAATCGGATTGTTGATATCCGGCATCGCTGCCAGCAAACGCTTGGTATAGTCATTTTGCGGGTTGGTCAGGATGTCATTCGTCAAACCCTGCTCAACAATTTCTCCCTTATACATGACTGCGCAGCGTTTCGCGACAGTGGCAATGGCCCCCATATCATGGCTGATCATAATAACGGTGAGATTAAGCTTTTTAACCAGCTCATTGATGAGATCCAACACTTGAGCCTGAACAGTTACATCAAGTGCGGTGGTTGGTTCATCGGCAATTAGCAGGTCCGGCTTGCCGCAAAGTGCCATCGCAATCAGAATGCGCTGGCGCATACCACCGGAGAGCTGATGCGGATAGCTGTTAAAGACGCGTTCAGGTTCAGGAATGCCAACCTGTCCGAGCAGTTCAAGTGTTGTGTCTTTGCGCTGCTGTTTGCCGGATTGTACGCCGCCAGCCGCTTTTTCATGCGCCTTCATCACATCGCTGATTTGCTGGCCAACGGTGAAAAGCGGATTAAGATAGGTCATCGGATCCTGAAAGATCATGGAAATGCGGGTGCCGCGAATTTTGCGCCAGCCCTTATTATCCAGACCGATCAGATCAATATTATCGAAATGCATCGAGCCGTTTTTGACCTCGGAGCGCTTTGGCCCGATACCTAAAACCGTGCGCATCAGCACGGTTTTACCCGAGCCGCTTTCGCCAACAATACCAAGCGTGTCGCCGCGATAAACATCCAGATTGATATTTTTGAGAATTGGCAGCGAGCCGTCAAAGGTTCCGATGTTCAGGCTGAAGTCCTGAATTTTTAACAATAATTCACTCATCTTTCGCGGCTCCGCGGGTCGAGAATATCACGCAGGCCATCGCCCAGCAGATTGAAGCCCAGCACGGTCAGGAAAATGGCGGCACCAGGGAAGAAAGAATACCACCACCAATCCGGCATATAGCTTCGGGCGATGGAAATCATTGCGCCCCATTCCGGTGATGGCGGACGTGCGCCAAGGCCGATAAAGCCCAAACCAGCGGCAGACAAAATCGCCATGCCCATATCCATGCTCATTTTGACAATGATCGGTGAAAGGCAATTGGGCAAAATATGGTGCCATAAAATCCATGGGGTTTTCGCACCGATTGAGCGGGCGGATTCTACAAATAATTCTTCTTTGACAGAAAGCGTCTTGGCTTCCACTAAACGCACATAACCGGGCCACCAGACAATCGCCAAGGCAATCAGGCAATTGGTGAGGCTTGCACCTAGGGCTGCAACAATCGCCAAGGCTAAGGCCAAGCCCGGAACAGCAAGAAAAAGTTCAGTCACGCGCATGATGACAGCGCGCACCAAGCCGCCTTTATAGCCTGCGATGATACCAAGCGGGATGCCGATCAGTGCGCCAAGGCCGGTGATAACAATGCCGATCCAAAGGCTTGTGCGTGCGCCGATGATAACGCGCGAGAAAATATCTGCGCCCATTTCGTCGGTGCCAAACCAGTGTTCAGCACTTGGTGGTAGCAGGCGCTGGCTCATATGTACCGCACCGGCGGCATCTTCAGGATAAGGAACCAGCCACTGGCCAAAAGCTGCTAAAAACAAAAATAGCAGCACTAAAGCCAAACCAAGCATGGAGGAAAAGCTGGAGCGGAACATATGCGCATAGAGACGCCATTGGCGGATCTGACTGGCGTATTTCTCGCGGAAGCTCAGTTTATCTTGTCTCTGATGTTCGGTGTTTACAGATGGGGTATTCATCATGCTTTCCTCAAACGTGGATCGATCCATGCGTAAGCCAGATCAACTAAGGTGTTCGCTACTACGAAGAAGAAAGCGATAATCAGGGTGACGCCGACAACCGGCTTGAAATCCGATGCGAGAGCGGAAGAAACCGCATAAAGACCAATGCCCGGCCAGTCGAAAACGGTTTCAACCAGAACGGTAGAGCCGAGCATCCAGCCAAAGCGCAAACCGATCATGGCAAGGGTTGGCAGGAGTGCGTTTTTAAGCGCGTAGATAGCGATGATGCGTTTTGATGAAATGCCATGTGCGCGCGCAGCAACAATATAATCCGATTGCAGCACTTCCACCATTTCTGCGCGATTGACACGCAGGATCGAGGCAAGACACGGGAAGGACAACACAAAGGCAGGCAGCAAAATATGCTTGAGCGCCACACCAAATGTTGAAAATTGTCCGGCCAGCAAACTATCGACCAGCAACATGCCGGTAATTGCTTCAGGCGGGCGGGTGACGAGTGGCAATTGGCCTGAAACCGGCAACCAGCCTAAATCAACAGCAAAGAGAAGCTGCAACAAAATACCAAACCAGAAGGCAGGCAGCGCCACACCGGAAATGGAAAAAATACGGGTGATATGGTCGAGCGGTCCGTCCTTATAAACGGCGGATAAAATTCCAAATGGCACGCCGATCAGCACACCCAACATCATCGCTACAAGAACAAGTTCTAAAGTGGCCGGTGCATAGCGCAGCAATTCATCCATAACCGGACGGGTTGTGACAATAGACTGACCGAGATCACCCTTCAACAAACCGCCCATATAGACGACAAATTGCTCGGTCACCGGTTTATCAAGGCCGTATTCCACCCGGATGGTTTCCACCATATCTTCCGTGGCATTGGGGCCGGCAACAAGGCGTGCAGGATCACCGGGGGCAATATTCGTGATGACAAAAGTGAGCGCCGCCACACCTATCATCGTGAATATCAGTGTCATTATTTTTCGTAAGGTAAATGATAACATGGCATTTCCCGGTTGACCGGCAATAAACAGTAAACTGTCGATACCGTCGAGCGCGTGCAGTAAAGTCACACACGATCTTTGACTTAACATATTGTTTTTATTTGTTTTCATGGTGAGGCATTCAGCTTGCCTCACCATGAAATATTCTGATGCGACTATGACCGATGGGGGCGGTTACAGTCTTGATGCATCAGCTTTGACCGGTTTTATTGTTCTTTGATCCACAAAGGATAAAGGTCAACTTCACCGGTAAAATGCACAGGGCTAAACTTGAAGTCCTGCAAATAGCTTTGATGTGCCCAACGGCGGTTTTGCAGCATGCCGAACACTTCCGGCTGATCTGCTACGATCTGGGTTTGCACTTCAGCATAAAGCTTGGCGCGTTCATCCCAGCTGGTGCTGGCACGAGCCTGATCAATCTTCTTAGCCACATCCGGATTGTCATAGAATGACATCGCGTAATACTGACCCCAGCTATTTGGATGATACTGATAGGCAACGGCATCCGGGTCGGTGGAAATTGGTGTCGTGTAAACAGAGGTCATTGCCGGCGCTGTTTCTACC
The DNA here is from genome assembly GCF_014205685.1 of Paenochrobactrum gallinarii. Lineage (GTDB taxonomy): Bacteria > Pseudomonadota > Alphaproteobacteria > Rhizobiales > Rhizobiaceae > Paenochrobactrum > Paenochrobactrum gallinarii. Next base: position 24,694 of record NZ_JACIIU010000015.1, on the reverse strand, counting down.
TTTGCACCATTGGCCACCATATTTGGCCATTGTTCCGGCTGGATCTCAACATTGATGTTGAGCTCCTTGAGGTTTTCCATCAAGACCAAGCCAATGCGGCGGGCTTCTTCAAGACCGGCCACATGCACATAAGGCAGGGTGATGCCACCATCCGGATAGGCGGATTTTGCCAGATATTCTTTGGCCTTTGCTATGTCATGGCGCGGCATGGCTTCGACTGCGATATGGCCTTGCATGGCATCCGGCAGCGGGCTGGTTTCAAGCGAGGCATCGCCGTTATAAATTTGCACCAGTGCATCATAATCCATCGCATAAGCAATGGCCTTACGCAGGTTGATATCGGCAGTCGGGCCTTTCTGCGTGTTAAACTTGATGCCGAAAGTGGTCATGCCTTTGTGGTTCTGAATAGTAATATTCGGAATACGCGCCATCTGAACATAATCGTCGGAGGTCAGGCCTTCAGCAATGTCCACTTCACCACGCTGCAATGCTGCTTTTTGTGCGGCAGGCTCACGGATGATCTTGTAGATCACACCGGCAGGACGGTTTTCACCTTGCGGCCAGCCACGCCAGTAATCGGCGTTCGCCTTCAATGAATAAAGAACATTCGGCTCCCAGCGATCCATCGTGAAGGGGCCGGAACCGGCTTCATTATCGGTCAGCCATTTCTGGCCGTAATCGCCATCCACTTCATTGGCTTTAACCTGATTTGGATTGACAATATACCACCATGGCAGAAAGGAAATGAACGGCGCATAAGGCGCATCAAGTTCAAATTTCACCGTATGGGCATCAACGACAGTGATGCCTTCCGGCTTCAGAAAGTCTTTCAGCATCCATGCGATGCCTTTGTTGAGTTTTAAGCCGCGCTCGAATGAATAGCGCACGGCTTCCGCGTCAACCGGATCGCCATTGTGGAATTTTGCATTATCGGCGAGATGGAATGTCCATGTTTTGCCGTCTTCGCTGACATCCCAGCTTTTGGCGAGCCATGGTTTAATCTCAGCCGGATCGCCTTCATATTTTAAAAGCGCATCGTAGAATCCCTGCTGCACCATGCGGGTTGACCAGTCATAGCGCACATGCGGATCAAGCACCGGAATAGCCTGCCGGCCGGTAAAAACGATGATGTTGCCATCTTCGGTACGTTCAAAAGCGCCTGCCGGTGACAGCATGGCGGTAGAGGCTAAAAGCCCCGCAAAAACCGTGTATCGGATCAGATTTCCTAACATCAGAACTCCCCATTAATTCATGATTTTAAAAGCAACGAAACAGGCAATGCTCAGATCATCTGGCGGATGACACCGGAGACAATGCGGCGGGATAATAAAACAGGCGCTTTGCAAGTTGTGCGGGCGCGTTCCAACATTTCGCCGGAATAGCCCATGCAATGCATGATAACGAAACTGCAATCACTGAGCTCGGCGGCTTTCTTTTCAATGTCGCCACCGGCATAGGGCGAGGCGGCAACCAGTTGAGTTTTGCCTTTGAAAACATGGCGCTCGTGAAAATCATTGATCTGGCGTTCAAGCGGCAGGATGACACCTAAAGTTCCATCATCGGTAAGTGCGTTAACGGTGGCATCAACAATGCGCTGCGCTTCAATAACGAGGGTGTTTTTCAAAGGCGTGATATGTGTTCCGGTGCAAAGCAGCACAATAAGGTTGAAACCCTGATTGTCGATTGTTTGCAGGATCAGGTTAAGCCGCTCTTCGGTTAGTTTTTTGGATGTGACAATTTCATCGCCGCTTTTAAGGCGGGTGGCAAAAGAATGTTCGCCGTCCTGGGCATGAAGAGCGGTTAGTTCCGTATCACTCAAACCATCAAGCACGCCAAATTCCTGACAGGTGACTTCTGTGTCTGTCAGTCCGGCGGTAATATCAGTCATCATTTCCGGCACAATATCAATGCGCGGCGTCTGCCCGATCGTTACAAAAGCAATGCGAAAAGCTTTCGCCATATTATCCTCACCCATTCACTGCTCATCCCAGAATAAGCAAGAGTAATGCGTGGGAAGACCATTTCTCTATAGGGTTATTCCCCTATATGGCGTTTTTTATGCAGAAAATTGCGCCTACCATTTGATGAAAAGAATCACTGTGATGGCATATTGAATGCAAATCACAGCTTTTTAAGTGTGACCGGAGGTGATCACCAAGCGAATAAGTGCATTGGAAGAGGAAACTTCCATCTTGCTTAAAACATTGGAACGGTGAATCTCCACGGTCTTCGGGCTGATATCCAATTGGCGAGCAATCGCTTTATTGGAAAGCCCTTCGGCCACCAGTGACATCACCTGTCTTTCACGCGGGGTCAGACGGGCAAGCTTTTCTGAAAATTCTGGCGTGACACCGGGCAATACAATTGTCTGTGCTTGATAAAGCAAAAGCCTGATTGCGCTGGAGACAATGCGGCGTGCCAAAATCACCGGCTTGCCGCTGGCGCGCGCTACAACTGCACGGTCAGCTTCTGTATAAGCCACTGAATTTAAAACAATAATATCAGTTTCAGCCAGATCAATAAGCGCTGCTGCCAATTGTCCGCGATCATTGTCGCGTGCATGGCTTGCTACAATTTTATAGTCAACCAGAGCGGGAATATCGAACTCCTGCAACTGGCGTTCCAATGGCATAATAATGCCGACAGTCGAGCCCTGTGCAGCCAGAGAAATAATTGCCGATTCAATCGCGCGCTGGGAATTAACAGTCGGGCAATTGCTTTCAAAATCGCGGAAAAGGCCGGTCGATAAAATCGCAACCAGATCATATTCACCTGGGCGAAAACCAGCGACGATCTTTGCCATTCTTTCGCTGATTGCGGATTTGGAAAGCACAATATTGGAACCGTCAGCAAGTCGTGTGACTATGCTGGCTTCATCATCCTTAACGGCAAATGCTTCAATTTCTGCGGCTGACAGATTGTCGAGCGCCCCGATTTCCAGTGTTTCTAACGGAACATCAAGGTTCTGCATCATTTCTTCGATCAGGTCATGACGCGGCGATTGGCCGACCGTGACAAACATGATGCGACGAAGCATTTTATCCGACTGTTCTTTGGAGCCGTTTTTAACGGATGGCACCAGATATTCTCCTCAAACTCCCGATTCCTTTACGGATCATCCTCGATTCTTGATCAATTCTACACCTTTATAGGGGCGGTTCCCTATAGGCACGCATTATCTTCGAAGGCTAGTGTTAAATATATTTTTCGGAGGGAAGCATGATCCGTGATTTTGACGAAACAGAAATTGATCCGCTGGCAACCGGCGCGTGGATCTTGGGAACTGGTGGCGGCGGCAGCCCTTATTTGGCACAGCTTAACCTCAAAAAGCTTTATAAAGAGGGAAAACGCTGCAAGCTGATCGATCCGGCAGCTCTTGATGATAATGATGCCGTGGCGGTTGTTTCCAAAATGGGTGCGCCTCTGGTTGGTCAGGAACGTCTGGTAGATCCGGCACATCTGGCACGCGCCATGCGTTTGATGGAAGATTATACCGGCCGCAAATTTCGTGCTGTGATGAGCGTTGAGATTGGTGGCGGTAACGCCTTGTCGCCTTTCCTGGCCGCAGCACATCTCGACATTCCTGTGGTGGATGCCGATGCGATGGGACGCGCCTATCCGGAAGCACAGATGACCAGTTTTGCCATCGGTGATTTGTCGATGTATCCGCTGACATTGGTTGATTGCCGTGACAATGAAGCGATTGTTGCCAAGGCTGCATCATGGAAGTGGATGGAACGTATTTCGCGTAAAATCTGCACCGAAGTGGGGTCGACATCAGCAACCTGTAAGGCTCCGCGCACAGGCCGTGAAGTGAAAGACTGGGGTGTGCTCAACACTGTGACCAAGGCTGTTGCATTGGGACGTGTTGTGGCAGAAGCGCGTGCAAAACACGAAGATCCGGTGGCGGCAGTGCTTGCGCATGAAGGCGGCAAGCTGCTGTTTAAGGGCAAGGTTTGCGATGTGGATCGTACCACAACCGGTGGTTTCTTGCGCGGTTCAGCCAAAATTGAAGGTCTGGATAATGACAAAGACTCCATCTTTGAATTAAGCTTCCAGAACGAATGGGCGGTCGCCTTCCGTGACAATCAGCCAATCGCAATGACACCGGATTTGATTTGTCTGCTCGACACTGTTTCGGGTGAAGCAATTGGTACAGAAACAGTGCGTTATGGCCAGCGTGTTACAGCCATTGCGCTGCCTGCACCGGCTGTTTTATGCACGCCTAAGGGCTTGGAACATGTAGGCCCGCGTGCATTTGGCTATGACATTGACTTTAAATCGGTATTTGGATCATGAAGCGTATAGGTATTGACGTTGGTGGCACCAATACGGATGCCGTTCTCATCGATGGTGATAAAGTTATCTCCACCATCAAATTTCCGACCACCGCAGATGTGATGCATGGTGTGGTCAATGCAATCAATAAAGTGATGGCTGACCAGCCGGCAGATGCAAAGCCTGTTGATGCTGTGATGATCGGCACCACGCATTTTACCAATGCGGTCGTTGAACGCAGCCGTTTGGAGCGTGTTGCCGCCATTCGTATCGCCATGCCTGCGGGTGCCTCATTGCCGCCGATGGTCGACTGGCCGGAAGAACTGCGTGATGAAGTTGATCCTTTATCCTTCATGGTTGAAGGTGGTCATGAATATGATGGCCGTCCGCTCGTGCCGCTGGATAAAAACGCCATTCGCGAAGCTGCGAAAAAAATCCGCGATGCCGGTATTACATCGGTTGGTATTACGGCACTTTTCTCGCCTTTAACCACAGAATGTGAAGATGAAGCTGCGGAAATCGTTCGCTCTATCATCCCTGATGTGCGCGTCACCTGTTCCAACACGCTTGGCCGCATCGGCCTTCTGGAACGTGAAAACGTCACATTGCTGAATGCGGCTTTGCAGGGCCTTGGCCAGCGCACGGTTGATTCATTTGGCAAAGCCCTGGTGGAAGCCGGTATTTCGGCACCATTTTATCTGACCCAGAATGACGGCACCGTTGTTTTGGCGGAAGTGGCAGCTGCCAATCCGGTTTACAGCTTTGCGTCCGGCCCGACAAACTCCATGCGTGGTGCGGCATTTCTCACCGGCTTGAAAGAAGCCATGGTGATTGACGTTGGCGGCACCACTTCAGACGTTGGCTGCCTGATTAACGGCTTCCCGCGTGAAGCTAATAATGTGGTGGAAGTTGGCGGCGTTCGCACACTTTTCCGTATGCCGGATTTGTTGCCATTTGCTTTGGGTGGCGGCACGATTGTTAATCCGGAAACCGGTCAGGTAGGCCCGCGCAGTGTCGGTTATCGTATCACTGAAAAAGCCTTGGTCTTTGGTGGTGATGTGCTGACAGCTACCGATATCGCTGTTGCTGCTGGTCTGGTGGAAATTGGTGATCGTGACCGCGTCAAGCATCTTGATCAGAGTTTTGTTCAAACGACATTGAAGCGCATCAATTCGATGGTTGAAGACAATGTCGATCGTATGAAAACCTCTGCCGAAAACGTCAATGTTATTGCCGTTGGTGGTGGTGCATTCCTGATCCCTGAAAAGATCAAGGGTGTGAGCGAAGTGCTGAATGTTGAACATGCCGGCATTGCCAATGCGCTTGGTGCGGCTATGGCGCAGGTTTCAGGCGAAGTGGATCAGGTTTTCTCAGGCCTTAGCCGTGAGGAAGCACTGGCTGCCGCTGAAAAAATGGCGCGTGATCGTGCGATCGAAGCAGGGGCTGCACCAGACAGCATTGATCTGCTTGATACGGAAGACATTCCGATTGCTTATCTGCCGGGTGATGCCCGTCGCGTACGCGTTAAAGTGGTTGGCAATATTACATTGTAATCAGCCGAAATTCAAAAGCCCCCGTTTAATGCGGGGGCTTTTTGTTTAAGCTGGAAATTGCGTTGCCAAAAACTGTCCTGCTTCTTCAGCAAGTTTAATCATGCCGGCAAGGGGATATTGGTTATCCATCTGGCGCAAGTCACGAATATGCTGGATGGCCGTTGCAACATCTTGAAACTGATCGCGATGACGCCAGAAAAGATATATCGCCAGAACGGTGAGTGAGCGTGAGCGACCGCCGCGACAATGCACCAGCACATTGCCGTATTTATGTGCGGGATAGTGCGGTTTTCCCGGACTTTCCTGATTTAAAATACCATCAAGGGCAAAAACCGCGGCCAGCAGATGGGTGAGCGAATTACCGTGACCATCAATCAAGCCCACTTGTGTGCGGCGGATATGGGTGCCGTCGGCCAGTTGTAATGGTGCCAGATAAACATTGACCGCCACATTCATAGTCGAGGTGATATTCTCTTGCAAAAGCAGCGCGGCATCATTGGCAGTCACCTGATTGCCGATATAAAGCGTTGCATTCTGCGCACCTGTTTTTTCAAAAACCGGTACGATCATGGAAAAATTGTCTTCTTCCTTTTCGCTCATTCCGGCGGGTGGCAATAAAGTAACAGGCATTTTCAACTCATTTCATGAATAGCATCAAGGCAGGATTAATTCGTTTTCACAGCATAGGCGCTCGCCTAAGATTGTGAACAGGTTTTCTGCCTTTTGTGGATCGACAAAAGCAGGCAGAACAAACCGCGCACGGGTCTGATCGGCAATGGCAATCACATCACGCTGGCGCGGATGAACATTCCATGCAAACCATTGTGCCGTGCCGTTTGTCAGCATGGTTTTAGCCGGTGTATTATCCGGCACATGGCCGGTAAAAATGAAATTTCCGTTTGCGCCAAATTCTGCCAGCAATTCAGCCGAATGGCCGCTTTCGGCATTGGCTTCAGTGGTGATGATAATATCATCAATACTGAAAGCTGTACTATAATCCTGCTGCTGCAAAAGCGCTTTGAGTACCGGCTTTTGCGTCACATCATAAAGCGTTTCATTGTCCAGCAATTGTTCGATTTCGGCATAAATGCTCTTGCCAAGACGCGGGATATGACCACGGGCTAAAAAGGCCAGTGCCATTTCCGGCCCGCGTCCATGGGATGGTACGCAAAGTACGGCGCCGTCTTCGCAGGCGTTATAAATTTTGCTGAACTGGTCTTCTAAAGCCTGATCGCGATCGCCATAAGATGCATCAGTCAGCAATGTGTCGGCAACGGGTGGCATGTCAAAGGGAAGCAGATTGGATTCAACGCTCCAGTCCCCTGTATAGGTTACGCCACCATGATCGCTAAAATGCACCCATATGCCACCAGGTGAATGGCCGCAACGTCCGGTTTGTGCCGCTAGCCCTTCAATCAGGCATTTTCCTTGATCCGGCAGAAAGCGACGGTCGGCTTCTGCTACCGGCGCATCCTCCAGAAAACTCCATGTGGTGCGGGTCGCATAGACGGGAGGATTTCCGATCTGCGGACGTAAATGCAATGCATCGGCGTGATCCATATGCGCATGTGACAGCACGATGCAATCTACATCGCCCACATGGGTTAAATCCGGGTAGATGCCAGGTTCCGGCCCTTCGCCCAGATCCAGCATAATGCGTTTGCCGTTCATTTCGAGCACGAAACAGGCAGGCATTTTACCGCCCAGACCGCTAACGCTGATGAGCTTTGCTCCGTTTAGTTTTGCCATGGAAGCGCACCTTTTGGCAGTTTATGCGAGAAGAGAGAAATGAACGCCATCAGCAGGAAGATGACCATGACGATCAGACAACCAACCGCTGCGGCCAAAGCTGATGAGCCGCCTTCTTCCAAAAATACAATCATCGGACCGATGGTGCGGGTGGAGGAAGAAACCAGCAGGATTGAGACCTGAATTTCATTGAGCGCACTCATGAAAACCAGAATGCCGCCAGCGACCAATGCGGGTGCTACCAATGGTGCTATAATCGTGCGCATGCGGGTGATAAAGCCAGCGCCTGCCACCCGTGCTGCTTCATCCATTGAGCGGTCGACCTGTGCAAATCCGCTTAATGCGGGGCGCAGACAAAGCGCCAGAAAGTTGGAAATATAGGCGGCGAAAATAATCCAGACCGAACCGTAAATGCTGACATTGAGGATCGGGATGGGTTTGAGGAAAAACAGGATCATCGCAACGCCCAGAATGATGCCGGGCAAAGCATAGGTCAGTTCACTTGCGACCTGCAAAAGCCGTGACAGCAAGCCTTTTTGCCAGCTGAGGAAATAGGCCAAAAACAGGGACAAAGCCATAATGACGACAGAGGAGGCGAGGGTCAGATTGAAACTGGTGATGAAAGCATTGCGGATGGCTTCTTGAGCAAAGAGCGCCTGACGGTAATTTTCAAAAGTAAGGTTGGTGAAGTTTAATTCCTGACCGACTCCGCGCACCAGGGAGGAGGCGATGAGTGCAGAAATCGGCAGCACCAAAGTGATGAGGTGAAAGCCCCAAGCGGCGATTTCAACCGGATATTTCCATTTGCCCAGATCCCAGACCATGTTTTGTCCAAGGCCGGACACACGCACGTCACTGCGATTGGCAAGCCAGCTGTTCAAAATCAGGCAGAGGCTGGCAATAATGGTGAGAAACAGTGCAAGCACAGCCATTTCCGACAATGCTGTCGGGCCATAGGAGTTTAATCTTTGATAGATAATGGTAATCAGCGTTGGAAATCTGGCCGGAATACCAAGCATTGCCTGAATACCGAAATTGCCGATGGCTGAAACAAAGGCGAGGGCTGCGCCTGCCAGCAAGCCGGTGCGTGATAATGGCAGCACGACACTGAGCATAGTCGCCCAAGGTTTTGCACCTGACGCGCGTGCAGCCTCCAGCAAATCTGCCGGAATACGGCGCAATGTGGCGCGCAATGTCAAATAAACCAATGGTGCATTATAAAGGCCAAGCAGAATGATAATGCCGGTCGACGAATAAAGCGGGTGTTTGGTGCCGCCACTAAAACTAAACGGCAGATAAGTTAAAAGCGGGCTGGAGGGCGAAAGTGCCTGCACCCATGCCAGTGCTGTCACCTGTGGCGGGATCATCAAAGGCAGTACAAAGGCAAAAATCCACGCTTGTTTCCAACGCATTTTGGTGAAAATCGTCAAAAAACCAGCGGCCGAGCCGATAACAAGCGCCAATATGGTGGAAAAAACTGCAATATAAAGCGTGTTAAGAGTGGCGGTGAAAATTTGCTTCTTCGCCAAAACGCTATAGACCCAATTAAGGCTGAACTGGCCTTCCGGCATTAGCGCCGTCATAGCCAGACGCGCAACCGGCGCGATTGAAAGGCTAGCAATCAGCAGGGTCAACAGAGTGAGAATAATCCACTCGGTTTTGAAAGAGAGCGTCGCAAAGCGACGCTCCAGATTTGAGGATATATACTTCACGTAAACTGCTTATCCGCCGAAGATTTCAGTGAAAGTTTCACGGGTCTGCTTGTCGGATGCAACAGCTTCATCGCTGTCCATTGGCAGAAGTTTAATGTCTTCCAAACGCGGGAAGCCTTCCGGTGAAGGCAGCGATTTATCGATCGACAAATTGCCTTGCTTGATAACCAGCTCCTGACCTTGCTTTGACAATACAAAGTCCACGAACTTCTTGGCTGCATCGGCGTTTTTGGTGTTTTTCATGATCGCAACCGGCTCGGTGATGAAGCTCACACCTTCGGTTGGGAAAATGAGGTCGATTGGTGAACCACTGGCTTTGGCGCGAATAACATCCGCATCGGCGATGATACCGTATTTTGCCATGCCATTGGCAACAGCCTTCAAAGCCGGGCCATTGCCGCCTTCAGGGTGAATGTCGAGCTTGGCAAGACCTTTGTAGAAATCCCAGCCGATTGTATCGACATTTTTAACTGAGTGCAGATGGTTGAGAGCTGCGCCTGAATAAAGCGGGCTTGGAACAGCAATCTGACCGGTGTTTTTTTCGTCCAAAAGCTGGTTCCAAGAGGTCACGGCTTCGGCGTTTTTGGTGTTATAGGCAATCGCAGTGGTGATCACTTTGGTGCCAAAGAAGGTCATGTCTTTGTCATAGGTTGCCTTGTCGAAGTTACCGACAGGGGCTTCCGGATAGCTGAGCAAACGGTCGTCTTTTTTCAATGCGCCGAGGTTAATGGTATCGGCAACAAGCAAGAGATCCGGCTTGATCGCACCAGCTTCGATTTCAGCCTGCAAAATATTCATCAACTGGCTGGTGCCGTTGCGCATCCACTCCACTTTGATGTCAGGATACTGTGCCTGAAACGCATCAACAGTCTGTTGTGCAATTTCAGGGGACTGCGATGTGTAAAGCTGCAATGTGGTTGCATTGGCTGCGGTTGAGATGAGAAGCGCGGTAGTAAGAGCAGTTATAAGACGCATGAGATAAGCCTTTTTGACTGTTGGGTTTATGCTTGGGAGGCGGGGATAAGCCAGGCATCATCAATAAGAAGTGAGATGGTCTGGCCGGTTTGAAGATCGGTTAACTGGTCGGCATAAAAAGCAAGCTTGACGCCGGGAAAGCGGATGGCTTCTGCTTCCATGCGGAAATGACTGCCGCGAAACACCTTGCGGGTGATTTTTACGCGGATATGGCCTTGATTTTCCGCAGCAGGCTTTAGATTTTCGGGATGCATGGCAATCACGCCGGATGAGCGTGGTTGTTCATCTTTATGGCAGCGCACTTCCACGTCAAAACCTTCAATTTTGACGGTTGCTTTGCCATTATCAACCGCACTGACATGGCCGGTTGTGAGGGTAAAACCATCGCCGATAAATTCGGCAACCATAGTGTTGCGCGGTTCATTATAAAGCTCATGCGGTGTCGAAAACTGCATGATGGTGCCTTTATCCATCACTGCGACACGGTCGGCGAGCGCCATGGCTTCAGCCTGATCGTGGGTGATGTAAAATAATGAGGCACCGGTTGAGCGGTGGAATTTGGAAAATTCATCTTCCATCGCAGAGCGTAAATTCACGTCCAGATTGGCCAGTGGCTCATCCAGCAAAACAAGATTGTTGCCTTGTGCCAAGCAACGGGCCAGTGCCACGCGCTGACGCTGACCGCCGGAAAGGTCGGCAGGTTTGCGATGGGCATAGGCCAGCATTTCAACGGTTCTCAGCGCATCATCAACACGTTTTGTGCGCTCGCCAGCCGGTGTTTTCCGTACTTTCAGACTGTAGCCGACATTTTCTGCAACATTCATATGCGGCCAGAGCGCATAATTTTGAAAGACGATACCGAGATTGCGATCTTCAGGAGCGACAAATTTTTTGTCCGAAGTAACAAGATTGCGGTCAATATGGATAGTGCCGCTATCAGGTTGCTCAAAACCGGCAATCATGCGCAGCAAAGTTGTTTTGCCGCAGCCGGATGGGCCAAGCACGGCAACAAACTCGCCATCACCGATAGACAGGCAAATATTGGAAAGTACCTGAGCACCGCCATAGGACTTGTTTAGGTTCTGTATTACGATCTCGGACATTCAGCTTGTCATTTCACCTGCATCAAAACATCAAGTCTGCACTCGTGTGCGACAGCGCCTTAATCGCGCATATTTATGACAGGCAGATTACGGTGACTGTGAATGTCGAAATTTTTTAAATATTGCTGGCAATGAATTGAATAATTAATGCTAAAAAGAATGGACTGACAGACAAATTGCAGGTGAAATGATGAGCAATAAGATATTGATTTGGTTGCGTAATGATTTGCGTCTCAATGATAATCCGGCGCTTATGGCTGCGATGAAATCTGATGCAGATATGTGTGCAATTTTTATCCATGAAGTGGGTGAAGGTTCACGAAAAATGGGCTCGGCCTTGCGGTGGTGGTGTGAAAATAGCCTGAAGAATCTAAAAAACGACTTGGGCGCCGCTCAGATTCCTTTGGTCGTGGAAGAAGGGAATGCAGCCACAATTTTAAACCGGCTTGCTGCCGCACAAGGCTTTGACAAAATTTATTGGAACCGGCGTTATCTGCCTTATGAACGCGATTATGATGCGCGGATTAAAGCCGATTTGCTAAAAGCGGGCATTGAGGCCACATCTTTTCAGGGCAATTTATTGCTGGAGCCTTGGCAGGTCAGGCCCGCGGGTGAAAATCCTTATAAAGTTTTTGGCGCTTATGAGCGGGCGGTGCGCAAAATACTTGGCACAACCAGCTTCGCAGAAACGGGGCGTGAAATTGAAGTTTCGCCCTCGTCATTGATCAATCAAAGCCGAAATGAAGATTTCTGGGCACATAAATTTGAACCTTTATGGATGATTGGCGAAGGTGCTGCACAGCAAAAACTGGATGATTTTTTAAGCGGTAGTCTGCAATCCTATAAGCAGGATCGTGACCGGCCGGATAAGCAAGGCACATCGCTTTTATCACCGCATTTACGCTTTGGTGAAATCAGCCCAAGGCAGATTTGGCAAAAAGCTGCCTTTATCAGCGATATGAATGGTGCCTTGGCGGAAGGTGCACAAAAGCTGATGTCGGAATTATTATGGCGTGACTTCCATTATTATCAGGCGTTCTACTTGCCTGATATTGCCCGTTTCGACATGCGCGATACATTGCAAAACCTGCACTGGCAAAATGATGATACGCTGATCAGGCGCTGGCAGAAGGGGCAAACGGGCATTCCAATCATTGATGCGGGGATGCGTGAATTATGGGCAACCGGTTATATGCATAATCGTGTGCGTATGCTGGTGGCATCATTCCTGACGAAAAACCTGATGGTGGATTGGCGCATTGGCGAGGAATGGTTTTGGGACACATTGCTAGATGCGGACGCTGCCAGCAATCCGGGCAACTGGCAGTGGGTGGCAGGCTGCGGCTTTGATGCGGCGCCTTATTTTCGGGTGTTCAATCCTGTTTTGCAAGGTCAGCGTTTTGATGCGCAAGGGCACTATGTGCGCCAATGGGTGCCGGAACTGACTTCTATGCCTGATCGCTGGATTCATCAGCCATCTGATGCACCGCAAGCGGTGTTGGCTGATGCGGGCGTGGTGTTAGGGCAAACCTATCCGCTGGCAATGGTCAATTTGAAAGCAACACAAGCCGCCTTCAAACAAGCAATGAAGAAGGATTTTGATCAGCCGGATTTATTTTAATCCGGCTGATCTAATTTTATTAATTGCCGACAAATTCAAATTTATCGACATCCACCAAGCCCATATCGGTGATTTTCAGATGCGGGATCACCGGTAGCGCGATGAAGGCCAGTTGCAGGAATGGTTCGTCCAGTGTTGAGCCTATGTCAAAAGCGGCCTGACGCAGTTTGCGCAGATTTTCACGCACCACTTCATGTGGTTCTATGCTCATCAAACCTGCTACAGGCAATGGAATTTCTGCCAGCACGCGACCATCGCGGATGACAACAAAACCGCCTTCAATTTCGCCAAGCCGATTAACAGCGGCGGCAATATCTTCATCATTGGTGCCCACCACACATATATTGTGGCTGTCATGGCTGACGGTTGATGCAATCGCACCGGTTTTCAGGCCAAAGCCGTTGATGAAGCCGGTGGCTATATTGCCGTTTTTACCGTGGCGTTCGACCACTGCTATTTTTAAAACATCGCGTGTTAAATCCGGCTCAACGCCATGAGAGCCGACAGTTAGGTCATATTCGATGCTTTTGGTGATGATTTTGCCCGGAATAATGCCTATAGCACGGGTTTTGCCGCTATTGGATGAAGAGCGGAAATCGGCAGGCTTAACCACAGGCGCGCGTACACTGTTGCGCCCGACCGGTTCGATTTTTTTGCGTTTGGCAAAACCTTCTTCGCTGACCAGCTCACCACCGGCCAGCACCATCTCAGCGTGACAACCTTCCAATGAATCCAGTACAACCAGATCAGCACGCAAACCCGGTGCAACAAGGCCGCGATCATGCAAGCGGAAAGCGCGCGCGGCAGAAATACTGGCGGCGCGATAAATTGCTAATGGTTCCACACCACCTTCAATTGCAGTGCGGATGATATGGTCAAGATGGCCATGATCGGCAATGTCGAGCGGGTTGCGATCATCGGTACAAATCGCGATGAAAGGCGAATTGCGTTCGGTAATCAGCGGCATCAGCGCTTGCAGATCACGCGAAACCGAACCTTCACGCACCAGCACATGCATGCCTTTGCGCAATTTTTCGAGCGCCTCTTCATAAGAGGTTGCCTCATGTTCAGTGCGGATACCGGCTGCAATATAGCCGTTTAAATCTTTGCCCGATAAAAGTGGTGCGTGGCCATCAATATGGCGACCCTGAAACGCGGTCAGCTTTGCCATACACTCAGGATCTTTGTGCAAGACACCCGGAAAATTCATAAATTCTGCAAGGCCGATAACTTTTTCGTGGTCGGCCAATGGCAGCAGGTCGTCAACGAGAAGCTCCGCACCTGCCGTTTCCATATGGGTGGATGGCACGCAGCTAGAAAGCTGCACGCGGATATCCATCAAGGTTTCGGCAACGCTGTCGAGAAAATAATGAATGCCTTCAAGGCCAAGCACATTGGCGATTTCATGCGGGTCACAAATGGCAGTGGTCACACCGCGCGGCAGCACGCAACGGTCAAATTCATGCGGCGTGATGAGGGAGGATTCAATATGAAGATGTGTATCGATAAAGCCGGGCACGACAATACGACCGCTAATATCAATTTCGCGTTTGCCGCTATAAGTGCCATAAGTGCCAACGATACGATCACCACAGATGGCAATATCACTTTCGACAATTTCACCGGTCACAAGGTTGAAGAATTTGCCGCCCTTCAGCACCAGATCAGCCTGTTCGCGACCGGTGCCCTGATCGATAATTTTTTCTAACATCTTGTTTCCTTCTTAGCGTCTGTGCGTGCTTTTAGGGCGTAACGGTAACACGCAAATCTGGCAAGTGGGCAGATGTTTTAAAGTTCTTCAAAAATCTGTTCGAGTGTGAGGCTGATAGCGAGTAATTTATGGTCGTGGTTGTTGCGTGCAAACGCCATAAATCCGGCTGGTTTTGGCATTTTTATCATCGGCAATGTGATAGCGCAAAGGTCAAATTGATTGGCAACTTGGTTGTTGCGCAGAAGCAAATCTTCCACACGATTATATTCATCACGATTGTCGATCAGATCAGCAATAGGGCTGGCAAAAATCGGGCAGGTTGGCGTGACCATCAGATCATAGTTATTTAAGCGCTCATCCATAAGGCGCACAAGTTGTTGCCGCTCAAATAATTGTTGCTGGTAGGCTTCCTTAGAAATCAGGCTTCGTTTACGCAAGGTGCGTGCCAGATCCGGACCAACAGGTGCAGTGTCATCATGCAACCACTCCCGATGGACATGGCTGGCCTCAATGCCTGCTATTGAGCCAATACGGGTGATATGATCCATATCATCCAGCAGATCATCAATGGTAATTTTGAGAATACGCGCGCCTTTTTGCTCCAAAACTTGTAAAATCTTTTGAAACTGCGTTAAAATTTGCTCATTTGTATGCTCAAACAAGCGGCCTTCTGGAACGCCGATTGTTAAATTATGTAATGGCAGTTCCTGCGGCAGCAAAGTTATATCAGCAGCCATATCATTGGCCATAATAGCATCGGTGATAATGCAGTCAGCCACATTTTTCGCTAATGGGCCGATGGAATCCAAGCTTGGTGCTAAAGGAAAAACGCCTTCATGCGACATACGCGCAGCCGTTGGTTTGAAGCCGACGAGGCCGTTTAAAGCTGCCGGAATACGGATACTGCCGCCTGTATCTGAACCAATAGCTATTTCGCTGGTGCCTTCTGCGACCGATACGGCCGCGCCTGAGGAAGAGCCACCCGGAATACCACCTTTGACAACGGCATTTTCCGGCACACCATAATGCGGATTAAACCCAACGGCAGTGAAGGCAAATTCTGTCATATGAGTTTTACCGATGATGATGGCACCTGCTTGCCGCAAGCGTTCAACAATCACAGCATCTTTTTTAGCCGCAGAGCTGGTTTTGCGAATAACAGAACCTGCAAGGGTTGGTTCCCCACGCACATCAAACAGGTCTTTGATGGAGACGATACGCCCGTCTAACAGGCTTAAACGCTCACCTTTACGCTGACGGGCATCCGCTGCATGTGCGGCTTCCAATGCACTATCTTCATAGATGTGGCTAAAAACGAGCTCGCTGGCGTGTCTTTTTGCAAGCCTGTGCAAGATTGCTGCTGTTCTGTCAGTGGCGCTTTGTTTATTCGTCATATTTATACAATCGCATGATCATCAGTATGGGGTTTCAACGGCATGTCATCATGTGGCGTTACCGTTTGGCGTTCAATCATACGATGGACGAAGGGTGGATTTTCACCTCGATGCAGAGCCTTCAGGCGCACCCAGATTTCAGCGTCAGCTTGCGTGCGGCGTTGATTATGGCGCACATATTCAACCCATGTTGGCACATGGTAGCTTTCTGTCCATGTTTCCGGGTGCTCCAGATCGCGCAAAAGTGCCCATTGTTGTGCGCCATCGCGAATACGTACACGGCGACGATCAGCCATTAAACTTAAAAACTCAGTGACATCATTCTGCTCGATCTTATAATCGATCATAATCACGATCGGGCCACTGCGGGAGCGGATGTCGAGCTTCAGTTCCGGTTCATTGAAACGATTGAGCGGATCAAGATTAAGTGCATCAAATTCGGGTAGCTTAAACATTAAGCCAAGAATGGCACCGCCAATCAAAACAATGCCAGCAATAATTAACGACAGAGCAACGCCGTGTGATTCAGCAATAGAACCCCAAATCCAGCTACCTGCTGCCATTCCACCGAAAGTAGCGGTTTGGTAAAGCGCCAATGCACGGCCTACCACCCAGCGCGGCGTAGAAAGCTGTACGGTGACATTGAACAGGGACAGGGCAAGAACCCATGAAACGCCAGCCGGCAAGAGCAGCAGCCAGCTTAACCAGAACTTTGTGCTGAACCCTAAGCAAATGCAGCTTACGGCAAACATTAAAAATGCCAGTCGCACAATCCATTCATTGCTCATCACTTCGCGCAAGCGTGCGCTCAGCATTGCGCCACCAATAGCGCCAAAGCCAAAAGCGCCAAGCATCATGCCGTAAGTAATCGCATTACCTGAAACCAGATCGCGCGCGATAATAGGCAAAAGCGCCAGGATAGCGATACCGGAAAGGCCAAAGAGAAAGCCGCGGAACATCACCTTCAACAAGTTGGGCGACATCGACACATAACGAAGACCCGCGGCAATGGCGCGGCCAAAGGATTCACGTGGCAAAGTGTTTTGCGATTTTGGCGGTTGCCACTGCCAAAGCGCAATTAGCAAAGTAATATAGCTGAAGGCGTTGATGATGAAGGCCATTGCAGCACCTGCCGCCGCAACAATGAACCCGCCAATGGCAGGCCCGATACTGCGCATCAGGTTGAAGCTCATACTATTGAGCGCAACAGCTGCGGGTAAATCCTCACGCGGAACAATGTCGCCCATCGATGCCTGCCACGACGGATTGTGCAATGCACCGCCGCAACCGATCAGAAAGGTAAAGCTTAACAATAGCCAAGGGGTCAGAAGATTAAAATAAGCAAAAACTGCAAGTGCTAATGATACTATCAGCATCAAAGACTGCGCGGTGAGCATGATGCGGCGACGGTCGTAATTGTCGGCCAGTGCTCCGGCTGCCAGAGAAAATACCATAACAGGCAAAGTGGTGGAAGCTTGAACCAATGCAACCATATCTTGCGAGGTTGCGATGGTTGTCATCATCCAACCGGCACCCACAGCCTGAATAAGCCCGCCAAGATTGGAAACCAGCGTTGCAGACCAAAGGGCTCGGAAGGTTTTGTGCTGGAACGGAGCAAGGGGCGAAGCTCTTTGCGGCACGGCTGGTGCCTCCTCTTTCATGCGCGTTTTTACTAGGAATAGGTGAGTTTGCCACAGGCGGCAAGACGCTTAAGACAATATGTGCGAAGACTGTTTTAAAAGGCACGTAACATGGTTTATTTTTAGTTAAATTATAGGAGTTGTATTATTTCTCTGGGCTTGCTACGTGCAATATCGGAACAGGTTCTGCTTGTGATGAGCAGATGAAAAGGGAACACGGTGCCAGATTAAACTCTTGTTGTTTTAATCTTATTCCGTGGCTGCCCCCGCAACTGTAACCGGCGAGTGATCTTTCGTGAAATGCATGTAGTCGCATTTCGAGCCACTGATGAATATTATCATTGGGAAGGTGAAAGAGGCGCGACGACCCGGAAGTCAGGAGACCTGCCTTTTCCGGTCACCCATGCACGGATACGGGGTGTGTCCATGCGCGGTCGTCCGTGGCGGTGACATTGAACAAATGTTGCCGTGCGTCCGGATCAGAATTTTTCCCGACAATCGGTTTGGTTATTTGAGCATGTCTTATGGCGTGCCTCACACAGTGTCGGGAAATGAAATGTTAAGAAAAACTGTTTTACTCAGTGGCATTGCAGTTGGTGTCGCGGCCGGATGGGCTGTCGCTGTTCAGGCGCAACCAGCACTGAATGAAAATGGCGAGATTGTCTTAAAAACTATTACGGTGACAACACCTTTGCGCCGTGCAAGTGCTTTGGAGCGCTCTACTTCGTCCGTAACTGTCATTGGCGAAAAAGACATTGATCAATCGGCAGCACCCGATCTGCAATCATTGCTGAAAATATATACCGGCGTGACCATGACCGCGAATGGCGGGCAGGGCGCAACTTCGGGTGTGTCTTTGCGTGGTTTCTCATCCAGCCAGACCCTTGTGCTGGTCAATGGTGTGCGTATGGGCTCGGCCACATCCGGCACACCAAATCTTTCCAGTATTCCATTGGCATCTGTTGAGCGGATTGAAATCGCTAAAGGCGGGCATTCGGCACAATATGGTGCGGATGCGATGGGCGGCATTATTAATATCATCACTAAACAGGGTGGTGCGTGCGAAAACGGCAAATCCTATTGCGGTTCATGGACAACGGGTGTGACCCATCCTTGGGGCGGCTTTGCTTCGGGAAATATTTCCGGCACAGCGGAAAACGGCATTGAATATGGTTTGGGTGCCAATGTTCTTGGCACCCAGGGCTTTGATTTTACAACAGGTTTAAAAGAAAACGACCGTGACGGTTTCCTGCAAGGGAGCGTCAATCTGTCTTTAGCCAAAGATGTTGAGTGGGGGCGGGTCTATATTGATGGTCTTTATACCCGTGGCCGCAATCATTATGATGGTTATAACACAACAGTGCCTGACTCCGCCGACACGCATAATTTTTCTGGCCGTTTTGGTGCGCGCATTGATCATAGCGATGATTGGTTTTCGACCATTGAATTGACGAGCTCATTGGATAAAGCAAAACAATTCCGCGCTTCGAAAAAAGGCGATACATATAAAACAGAACGTTATGGTGTTTTCGTGTCTACACAGAAGGCATTTAATACAGACAAAATTGACCATATAGTTGTTGCAGGTGGTGAATTTTATCATGAAAAAGTAGCCGGTGCCGCATATGCAACCCCCCAAAGAGACATCAGCGCTCTATTCGCACAGTACTCAATTGATTATGCGAGCCTTTTGATTGATGCAGGGGTACGTTATGATCACAATCAACAGTTTGGCGATAAAACGACTTATAATATTGGAGCCAGCTATGAGATCGAGCCAGAGTTAATCTTGCGAACATCATATGCAACAGGTTTTCGTGCGCCTACCTTTAATGATCTTTATTTCCCAGGTTCCGGAAATCCAGATTTGAAAACAGAAACGTCTAAGTCATTTGAAATCGGTTTGAATTGGCACATTAGTCAGCAAACAAGTTTTGACATTGTAGTGTATCAAAATAACGCTAAAAATCAGATTATTTGGCAGCAAATCACAGCAGATGAAAATAGTTCGTGGGCACCTTATAATGTGACGTCTCGTACACGAGGTATCGAAGCCTCTCTTTCTCATCGGTTAGATGAGGCTTGGGCCGTTAAGGCGAGCATTGATTTAAGGAAGCCTATTAATAAAGAAAGATTTGATCCGAATAGCCCAAATGGTGACGATTATAATGGTAAATATATGCCTAATGCGGATCGTTTTAAAGCAAGTGGTGAGTTAAGTTATCGCCCAGATGAAAACCTTGATCTGATAGCTCGCGTTCTTTATGGTTCATCGCGTTATTCTAATGCGGCTAATACTAAGAAACTTAGTGACTATATAACTGCAGATTTTGTGGCTACTTATGCTTTCGATCAACAATCAAAGATTAAATTGTCTGTAGAAAACGTCTTCGATAAGCAATATCAAACCAAGGATGGCTATCGTATGCCAGGCCGAACCATGAGCCTGGGCTTTACCCGTTCGTTCTAATTGATTGCAGGCCTTCATTGAAGAGTGCAGAAAGACATCGTAATTTGCGCACTGTACTTTCATATATTGGCAGACTGACCGGCGCATGGCGTGCCGGTCATGATATTTGTAAAAGCGCATCGCTGGCAGGTGCGCTTTTAGTTGCTTTGTTTGGTAGTGTTACCCTCTCGCAAAGCGCACCAAAAGTTGCATCCATAAATGTGTGTACGGATCAGTTGGCAATGTTGCTGGCAGATAAGGAGCAATTGACCTCAATCTCATATTTGTCATTGGATCATAAAACCTCATATCTTTTTGAAAAGGCCGCGACTTATCCGCTTAATCACGGCCGTGCGGAAGAGATTTTTCTGCAAAAGCCTGATCTGGTTTTGGCGGGTAGTTTTACAGCGCGTGCGACGGTTGATTTGTTGCGGCGACTGGGCTTTCAGGTCGAGGAGTTTCGCCCTGCATCCACTTTTGATGATATTCGTAACAATATTAAGCGCGTTGGTGATCTGCTGGAACAGCCACAAAGAGCTGAGGCTCTGATTGCAAAGATTGATCAAGGCTTGGCCGAGGTTGAATTGAAAAAGCGCGCAGGTACAATCGCGCTTTACTATGCCAATAATTATACGTCAGGACGTGGCAGTTTGATGGATACGGTGGTGCGTCATGCCGGATTTACCAATTTGGCCGACAAATTATCGTTAAGCGGATATGGTCAGATGCCTCTTGAAGTGTTGGTGATGCATCAACCTGATTATTTATTGATGGGCGAGCGTTATGAAGGCGCAGCTCTGGCCTATCAAAATTATGAACATCCTGCATTGCAGGCCATTAAAAAGCAGGCGGTTTCTGTAACTTTGCCTGATAATCTGACCGTTTGTGGCGGGCCTTTTACGGTAGAAGCAGTGAAAATTTTATCGGATATTGCATATGAGTGAAACACGGCGCTATCACTGGTTATGTGCTGGGCTGGCCATCTTGGTGGCTTTGCTTTTTATGCTGTCTTTGCTGATCGGTCCCGCAGCTTTAGGTGCCTATGATGGTCTTCATGCGCTGGTAACCGGAGAAGGCGATGCCGTTGTGCTGGTAATGCGGGAAATTCGTTTGCCGCGGGCTATTTTAGGGCTTCTGGTTGGTGGTGCGCTGGGGTTGTCGGGCGCCGTATTACAAGGTTATTTACGCAATCCGCTGGCAGAGCCTGGCTTGCTTGGTGTCAGTGCATCTGCATCTCTTGGCGCGGTGATTGCCATTTATACTGGTCTTTCAGCACTTTTCCCGCTGGCGTTGCCATTGCTTGCTTTGGCAGGTGCTTTTGCTTCTGTGTTGATTGTGCAAACATTGGCTGGTCGCCATGGTGGCACATTAACGGTTATTTTGGCAGGGGTTGCTTTGTCGTCGCTCGCCGCAGCAATGACATCGCTGGCACTCAATCTGTCACCTAATCCATATGCGGCAATGGAAATTGTTTTCTGGTTGCTGGGTTCACTGGCTGATCGTTCCATGTTGCATGTGATGCTGGCCGCCCCTTTTATTTTGGTCGGCGCGGTGATGTTGCTCTCGCTCGGGCGGGCACTGGATGCCCTGACCCTTGGCACAGAAACTGCCGTTAGTATGGGCGTTAATTTAAAACGCGTGCAAATTTTTGCCATTACCGGCACTGCGGCGGCGGTTGGCGCAGCAACAGCAATTTCCGGTGCCATTGGTTTCGTTGGTTTAATCGTGCCGCATATTTTGCGCCCGCTTGTTGGGGCGCAGCCATCTCGATTATTGCCGGTGAGTGCTCTGGGTGGTGCGGCGGTGCTTTTAATGGCTGATATTGCAGTGCGGATCATTGCGCCATCGCGTGATTTGAAATTAGGGGTTTTAACAGCTTTGGTTGGTGCGCCGTTTTTCCTCTGGCTTGTTTTGCGCTACAGAAGGAAAATGCTGTGACCCTGAATGTACGCGACTTATCCGTTTCGCTGCGTGGCGAAGATATTTTAAACCAGATCAGTTTTGAAGCGAAGTCAGGTGAATTTATCGGTCTGATTGGCCCCAACGGGGCAGGTAAAACCACGCTTTTACGAGCGATCATGAACTTTATCACTTATCATGGTGAGGTGGCGATCGAGGATGTACCGACTGTTAAAATGACACATCATGAACGCGCAAAATGGCTTTCTTATTTGCCGCAAGAGCGCGATGTTGCATGGCCTGTTTCGGTGGAAACAATTGTCGGTCTTGGCCGTCATATGCAGCGTTCGGCTTTTGCGTCGCTCAGCCCAGCCGATCATCAAGTTATTGCCGACGCTATGGCACAGATGGATGTGGCTAAATTTGCCAAAAAATCGGTTCAGGAATTGTCTGGCGGTGAAAAAGCCCGTGTCTTGATTGCCCGTTTATTGGCGCAAGGCTCACCGTTGATCTTAGCGGATGAACCGGTTTCCGGCCTTGATCCGGCGCATCAGTTGAGCTTGATGCAATGTTTTGCTGATTTGGCTCAGACGGGCAAAACGGTCATTGCATCTTTGCACGATCTGTCATTATCCGCGCATCGCTGCACGCGGCTGATCATGCTGGAAAAAGGGCGCATTATAGCTGACGGCACACCGCAAACGGTGCTGACAGCCGAGAATTTGCGCAATGTCTATAAAATCGAGGCTGATATCAGCCATAAAGACGGCCGGATTTATATTCAGCCGGAAGCGGTCGTTCAGAGTTAATAAAAACGGGCGCAGTATTAGCTGGCGCCCGTTTTATTTATTTTTGCTGAATGCTGTTCATATAGGCCAGAATAGCATCGATTTGTTCTGGCGATGCTTCAAATTCCGGCATGTCCGGATGGCCGGCATAAATGCCTTCGGCAAACGCTTCCGCCAAAGCGTCAATCGGATAACGCTTAGAAAGCGTGCGGAAAGGAGGCGCATCCTTATGGGTGCTCTTGTCATCTGTTCCGATTGCGTGGCAACCGGAACAGTTTGTATCAACGATTTTTTTGCCGTAATCGACCAGCTCATCAGCATAGGCCGCAGAAGCGAGGCTGATAAGAGCGTAAAAAACAGAAGTGGTCACAAGTGTTTTGATCATGGCGTTTATGTGTAAAACCTTTTGCTTAACAAGGCGTTTATCAAAACAGACGGGCTTTTACTCTTTGTCGTCGATGTTTTCATCATCTTCATAGTCGTCATCATCGGATTCAATGATTTCCCAGATGAAGTTGTGCAAGCGCTCTTCAATTTTCGAGCGTGAGGCGCCGGAGGCTTCCATTGTCCGTTTGATTTTTAAATATTCTGCCTTGTCGTCTGGCGAGAGATATTTGGAGGCAGCCTCAAGAGCTGAAAGTTTAGTGGACATGAACGTCATCCAATATAAGTGCTTAGAATAAATTTAAGCTGATACAGCACAAATATCTGCATGGAAGCAATCCATATAAATGGCGCACTGTGCTTTTAGTGTGTGATCTTAGCATGTAAGCGATAAAACTGATGCATATTTTCACGTGTTAATTTGAGTGATGGTGTCTGGATTTGTATTGTTCTTATTTGTTTGAGCTTTGACTCTCTATCAGAGTGTCGAATGCCTTATTTAGGCGGGATACGTGACTATCCATAATAACATCGCCAACATAAGTCACATTTAGGTGCCTCGTTGTGCGTTGAAAATGCTTATGTTATCTCCGTTGTGACCAAGATTGATGGCTTAGGAATATTGACTATGAAGCTCTATTATAAAGCTGGCGCCTGCTCTTTGGCGCCTCATATCGCTCTGTGTGAAGCAGGACTTCCATATGAACTGGAAGCGGTTGATCTTAAAGAAAGAAAGACAGAAGCCGGTGTTGATTTTTTAACAATTAACCCGCGTGGTGCGGTTCCGGCATTGGAAGTCGCTGCTGGAACAGTAATTACACAAAATGCTGCTATTATGCAGTATATCGGCGATCATTCTGATATAGCCGCATTCAAGCCGACTTATGGCTCATTAGAACGTGCCCGTTTGCAGGAAGCACTTGGTTTTTGTTCGGATCTGCACTCCGCTTTTGGGCGTCTTTATGCGCCAAATTTAACCACAGAGGACAGAGCGCAGGCTGTTGCTAATGTTAACCGTCGTATGTCGCAGTTTGAAGCAATGTTGTCAGGTGATCATGATTATTGGCTGGGTCATGATGTGTCACAGGCTGATATTTATGCAGCTGTTGTGATCAACTGGAAGGGCATTTTGAAGCTTGATTTGGATGCTTATCCTAAAGCGCTTGCGCTTTATCAGCGTGTATTGGCGCGCCCGGCTGCGCAAAAAGCCTTGAAAGAAGAAGGCTTGATTTAATGTGTGGACGGGCATGGCCGGATTTTCCGGCTTGAATAGATGGAGTGGTTGCCGCCCTACCCAAGCGACAATTTTTGTTTGAAGATTGTTGCGTTCAATCTACTCGATAGGAAGGATGGCAGACATGACCACAGATACAATGATCGGGATCGATCTGGCCAAAAGCGTTTTCCAAGTGCACGGAGCCTCGATGACGGGGCAGGT
>NZ_JACIIU010000014.1 GCF_014205685.1 Paenochrobactrum gallinarii | reverse complement strand
CATATCGGCCAGCGGCTTCAGAAGTGCCGCAGTTGTAGGCCTGACAGAAGACCGCACTCGATCACATCTCATACGGGGAAGAAACTTCTTGCATTACGGGCGGCAACCACAGAAGCCTCCATGAAACAACAAATGGCGCAGGTGGCGATGCAGGCTCGGTGAGCGTAATCAATAGTGGTGTTATTGTTACATCCGGCAACCGCGCGCATGCGATTGCCGCAGATTCACAGGGTGGAACTGCGGTAGGTGCAAAGTATGGCGATGCCGGTGATGTCAGTGTTGAAAATAGCGGTGACTTATTGACCACTGGCAATGCGGCTTATGCGATCACTGCTTTATCAGAAGGCGCTGTTGCCGGTGCGGTTACCATTCATAATACAGGTGATGTAGTGACAGCCGGAGCTAATGCAAACGGCATTACGGCAAAATCTTTGGGTAAGACAAGTGCGGGCGATGTCAGCCTTGCCAATTCCGCTACTGTGGTAACAAATGGTGCAGGTTCCAATGCATTGACTGCAACCTCTGTCGTGGAAACGGATACACTCTTTGCATCGCGTGCCATGCCGCAACTGGCACAAGCTTCAGCGTTTGAGTTCGAGGCATTTGACTTTGTCACGTTCGGCGGCGGGCAGGCCGGAAATGTCTCTATCGACCATTCAGGCAATTTGATTGCCAGAGGGGAAGGTGCTTCGGCTATTTATGCGCAAAGCACCGGCGCAACGAACGGTAATATTGATATTGTTGTGCAGGCAGAAAGTCTGCTTGTGGGTGGCAGTGCTGGCGGCGCGGGTGTCAGTATTATTGATGGCGCAAAAAACAGCCTTGCCAATCATGGCACAATTACCGCTCTTGGCGACAAGCTTGGCTATATTCCGGGTGCAGACGGCAAATTATTTGCCGCTGGCTGGGTTGATGGCATGGCTATTCAAGGCACAACCGGTACAACGGATATTTCCAATAGCGGGCTTGTCGTTGGTATTATCGATATGGGCATTGGTTCCAATCGATTTACCAATAATCAAGACGCCTGGATTGTTGCCGGTACATATATCGGTCTTGGTGGTCAGTCAGATTCACTCTTTACCAATACGGGTGTTTTAACTTCCGGCGGTATCGGCGCGGTTGAAACAACGGTGATTGATGGTAATTTTGATCAGACTGAAACAGGGAACTATCTGGTTGATCTGGATTTTGCCGATGGTGGTGCCGCAGGTCAAAACATGCGCATTGCTGCATCCACGCCTTCGGCATCCGGCAAGGCAGATCGTCTTGATGTGACCGGACAGGCTAATCTGGGTGGTCATTTGCCGGTGAACATCAGCAATACCGGCCATGCCAAAAGCGGACAGAATGATTATGTGATCGTGCGTGCAGAAGGTGGCGTGCAGGATGACGGCATGAAACTGGAAGCGCCAGACACAGCTGTTGCAACCTTCACCCTTGGCTATACTGAACATGAAACCGTGCTTGGTGCCAATATTGATTATGCGGCTAAAGGTTTGACGGAAAATGGTATTGCCGTTGGTAACACCATCAATGATATTCAGTTTGATCAGACGTCTCCGGCTTTCCGTCCATTGGCGTCGGCTATCTTTGCACAGGCCGATATTGCAAGCCTGCAAAGAACCTATGATCTGATTGACGGTGAAGGCACTGCCGGTGCACAGCAGGCTTATTTCTCCGACACCAATGCCTTTATCGGTGCGGTTTCACAGCAGACCAATATTTGGAGCAATCCTTACCGTCAGGCTAGCGGTCAAACTGACCAAAACTGCACGCTCAAAAATAATCTATGTGTTGAGAGCTTGTGGCGTGGCTGGTATTCCGGTTTCGGCAGCAATACCAGCATCAAGGGCGATCCTTATGTGGTCGGTTCAGGCGACCTGAAAAGCCACAGCAAGGGCATGGCTGCGGGGCTTGATTATGAGCTGACCAAAGACCTGTTGCTTGGTTTCTCTGTAGGCATGAGCAAGGCTGATTTCAAAGTGAATGACCGCCTGACTAAAGGTGATATCGAAATCGGACGCACCGCGATTTATGGTGCTTATCGCCATAATAATTTCTACGTCGATGGTCTTGTCGGTGTGGATTGGTTTAATGCGAGCACTGATCGCTTGGCGGCTATTTTGCCGGCTGCGGGCAATGCGGGCTTCTCGGATCGTCTACAGAACGACTTCTCCGGTTATGGCATTAATGCGCGTCTTGAGACCGGTTATCGTATGGATCTGGGCGGTGTGCAGGTCACCCCGTTTGCTGCCTTGCAATTGTCGAGCTTCCATATGAACAGCTCAACCGAATATGCGGATATTACCGGTGGCGATCTGGCGCTTTATTATAAGAGCAGAACCATTCATTCTGTGCGGCTTTCCTTAGGTGCACAGGTTGATACGCGCATTGACCTTGGTGATAATGCTCATTTCTCACCTTATCTACGTGCGGCATGGGTGCATGAATTTGCCAATAAGCGCTCGGTTGAAGCAGGCTTTATAACTGCACCTGGCTATGAGTTTGTCGTGCATGGGGCAGCACAACCGCGTAATTCTGCACAACTGGAAGCAGGCTTTAACTTGCAGATTGAAACAGGTCTGTCGCTATATGGTAAAGTTACAGGCAGTTTCTCCGGTTCCAATCATGATGTGTCGGGTTCCGGCGGTTTGCGTCTGCGCTGGTAATGGCAAACAGATGATGAATGTCAAAACTTTTTGTCTGGGCGCATTGGTTGTCATCATGGGTGCTGTGGTGCAAGCTACACCATAAGAGAGCAACCAGCAGACTTTATCGCTGACTGGGCTGTCGAATGGTTTTGCTGAGGCTCTTTCTCTCGTGAAATAATAATAGCGGCGCTTTGATAAAAGCGTCGCTGTTTTTTTATTTATTCTGCAATCAATTTGGCAAAGACAGGAGCCGGATCATCGACCTCGATGAGTTTTTTGTTTTCAATGACCCAGGACCGTGTCGCGAAATTGGTGATAAAAGCACGGTCATGGCTGACAAGAAGGCAAGTCGTTTCATGCTCGTTCAACTCGTTTTCCAACAAGTCCTGACCTTCAATATCCAGATGGTTTGTCGGCTCATCCAGCAGATATAAGTGCGGTTCAGTTAAACGCAAAAGCAGCATGGCAAGACGCGCGCGCTGTTCAGCGGAAAGACGCGACACAGCTGCAATCTGTGCCTGAATATTTATGCCGGCGCCAGCCAGTTGTGGACTGCCATGCTGAGTGTCAGCCAGAAAGGGCCAAGTGATGAGCGTATATATTTTTGTTTGATGTCATGCCAGCCGAGCAATGCGGCTAAATCAATTTTTCCAACTGCTTTCAAAATATCATTACATGCAATTTTACGGGCGTTATCTGCCACAAAAGCCTACGTAGAAAAATAAATGCCAGTCTGAAACCCTGATCAAGATTGGTAAAATCTTATGACTTCGTCATATTCGGCACCATTATAAAGGGCGATTATGTCAGTGAGTTTTCAGTGATGTCATTAAACTGTAAAAATAATGAATTATAGAAACCTTATCCTTAAGTAGCTGAATTAAAAAGGTAAAAAATGAATAATTTAAAATGATATAATGATTTTCTGGCGGATATTAACACCCGTTGCCCATAAAAATCCATAGTATTATATTGGCTTTGCCAATATGAGCATTTTAGCATACATAAACTAAACGCTGACATGGCAGGCATGTGCGTTTTTAGGCATATCATAATGGTTTACGGAATTCTTCTCGCGTTTGCATCTTACGCAGCATACGCCGTCAGCGATGCGTGCGTTAAGTTCATTGACGGCTCATTGTCACCATATCAGATTGCCTCGCTGGGCGCGGTTTTTGGCCTGTGCGGCGTGCCTTTTATGAAGGGTGCTAATGATAAGTGGCTGGACATGTTCCGCACGTCAAACCGTCCGATCTGGCTCTTGCGCATTGTCAGCTCGGCGATGGGCACCATTGGTAGTGTGGCGGCATTCACCTATTTATCAATGGCGGAAGCATTCGCGCTGATATTCTTGCTGCCCGCTTTTGTAACTATCTTGTCGGTTTTGTTCTTGGGCGAAAAAGTGGGCTGGCGTCGCTGGTCTGCGGTGATTATTGGTTTTATCGGCGTGTTGATTATCTTGCGCCCCGGTTTCCGTGAGTTATCGCTTGGTCATTTAGGCGCTTTGGTTGCCGGTATGGGTGGTGCGATCGGGATTATTATCTATCGCGTTATGGGCACGCGGGAAAAACGCATATCGCTTTATACCAGCGGATTGCTTGGCCCGATTGTCATCGCAGGCTTTTTAGCCGTGCCCAATTATCAAGCACCGGACACTGTTCAATGGATTTATCTTGCCGGTTATGGCTTGTTGGCAGCGCTTGGTAATGTGTTGCTGATGTTTGCAGCTTTTCGCGCACCCGCCAGTGCTATTGCCTCTCCGCAATATAGCCAGATGATCTGGGCTCTTCTATTTGGCTATTTTGTTTTCCATGACCGTGTGGACATGCCGATGGTTTTGGGTACGGTTTTAATTATTATCTCTGGCTTTTTCACCTTTGTTCGCGAACGTCAGCGCGGCGTGTCAGAGCCTTTGGCTGTGGTGCCAGCCGATGGTGCACCTGTTTTGAACACAGAATTGACGGATATTCAGAAAAACTGAGCTGAGCTTGAAAGCTTGTCATATT
The DNA here is from genome assembly GCF_014205685.1 of Paenochrobactrum gallinarii. Classification (GTDB taxonomy): domain Bacteria; phylum Pseudomonadota; class Alphaproteobacteria; order Rhizobiales; family Rhizobiaceae; genus Paenochrobactrum; species Paenochrobactrum gallinarii. The sequence continues at coordinate 78,232 of NZ_JACIIU010000014.1, read as the reverse complement.
TGCCCGTTTCTCTACGAGAAGCGGGCATCATTATCTGTGCTATTTCCCGTGCTTTTGCTTGGTAAATATGTTATATGTCACAAAACTGATATGAGATTCTGCCACATTTTAGCAGTACGGCGTGTATGAGCCGTATTTGCGTTGTTCTTAACGGAAGGCAAGACACTGAGAACAGCTACTGATAAGAAAGTGAAAACCACACTTTCAACAGCCGCAATGGACGATGCCAAGCGCGTCTTAGAGGCTTTCGAACTCGCACTCGCCACATTGGATGATTCCAAGGCTGAGGACATTATCCCGATTGATATGCGTGGAAAATCTGCACTGGGCGATTATATGATTATCGCGTCAGGGCGCTCGCATCGCCATGTTGCGGCTGCGGCAGACCATTTGTTGCGTGCTCTGCGTGAAGCAGGCTATCGCGATATTAAAGTGGAAGGCCTTGAAGGCGGCGACTGGGTGTTGATTGATACAGGCGATATTATCGTTCATATCTTCCGCCCTGAAATCCGCGAATTTTATAATCTGGAAAAAATCTGGGTTGATGCAGATAAACAAGATCTGCGCAAAACAGAAACAGTCCATTAATGAAATTTTGCCCTTTCGCTTCACCGGAAGGGCAAATTACTTTTTGCGAATAAATCCATGCGTATTACAGTTTTTGCCGTCGGACGAATGAAGGCCGGACCGGAACGTGAATTGGCCGACCGTTATTTTGACCGGTTTTCCAAGGCAGGCAGTCCGCTGGGCTTTGATTTTCAAGGTGTGAGCGAAATCACTGAAAGCCGGGCACAGACAGTGGATTTGCGAAAAGCAGAAGAAGCTGCGCGCCTGTTTGAAGCGCTTGATGCCGGTGCAGGGCTTATTCTTTTGGATGAACGCGGCAAGGCGCTAAGCTCTGAAGACTTTGCCGGACAAATGGGGCGACTGCGCGATGACGGCAAACGTCAGCTGATTGTGGCCATTGGCGGGCCTGACGGGCATGATCCGCGTTTGCGGCAAAGAGCGGATTTGGTTCTGGCGCTTGGCTCGCTGACATGGCCGCATCAGATCGCCCGTATTTTGGTGGCTGAGCAGCTTTATCGTGCTGCAACTATTCTTTCCGGACATCCTTATCACCGTTCTTGAATTCCATAGGAATTCATTAATAAGATATGGGATAAGATTATCCCGAATATGTTTCCCAAAATGGGCAACCGGATTTGGGAACATACATAAAAACGATTTGATCAATAAAGTTCAGGATAAAGCCGGATAGAATAGACTAAATGTCATTATGTCATCACCTTCAAAGAGCGATGCTTAAGGTTGCGCAGGCTATGGTCTGGCGCGGCTTTTTTGGTGTTGCGGCTATGGCAATGACGGTTGGTTTTGTGTCTGCACCGGTTTTTGCGCAGACCCCCATGCAGCTTGAACGTGAAAAAGCTGATGCTGAACTGCGAAAATTAAATGAAGAAGTGCTGATCACACAAGAAAAACTGAACCAGATGGAGGCGGAAGTCGCCGCTCTCAAAAAGGATCAGGCGAGTTTAAGTGCAGCCCTTATTCAATCTGCCAAAACTGACAAGAAACTCGAGCAAGATATTGCTGATACGGGTGAGCGCTTGATTTCGTTGCTAGAGCAGGAAGATGGCATCCGCGTATCATTGCAATCACGGCGTGGCGCGTTGGCTGAAGTGCTGGCAGCTCTTCAGCGGATGGGTTTAAACCCGCCGCCTGCAATTTTGGTGCGCCCTGATGATGCTTTGGCCTCCGTGCGCAGCGCCGTTTTGCTGGGTGCTGTTGTGCCGGAAATGCGTCAGCAAACCGAAGAGCTGATGGATGATTTGAAGGAAATGGAGCGATTAACCGCTTCCATTACTGCTGAACAACAACGACTGGTGACAGCACGCAAGGAACAGGCTGAAGAGCATAAACGGCAGGAATTGCTGCTGGAAGAAAAGAAAAAACTTCAGGAAACCTCCACTGATGAATTGCTTGTCATGCGCAAAACTTCGGAAGCATTGGCTGCAAAAGCCACCAGCTTGCAGGAGCTGATTGCCGGACTGGACAAGCAAATGGATGGTGTGCGTTCTGCTGCGGAAGCTGCTAAACGTGCCGAAGCTGACCGGTTGGCCGCAGGGCAAGAACGTGCCGAACAGGGCGTGGCTGATACCAGTCATTTGATTGCTGAGGGCAGCTTTGAAAAGCTGCAAGGGCAGCTCGGGTTTCCGGCAGCCGGTAAAATCATTCGCAAATTTGGTGCAAATGATGGTCTTGGCGGCACAATGATGGGAGAAATTTTACAAACTCCTCCTTCTGCCACGATTACGTCACCTTCCGATGGCGTTGTGTTATATGCAGGGGTTTTCCGTTCTTACGGGCAACTCTTGATACTCGATGCCGGTGGCGGATACCATGTCGTCATGGCGGGTATGGGGCGAATCAATGTGTCACAAGGACAGTTTATGCTAGCGGGAGAACCTGTCGGCACTATGGGAGAAAAGCTTTTGGCCAGCGTTGCGTCAGTGAATGTTGATGACAGCGCCCCTTTACTTTACATCGAATTTAGAAAAGATGGAAAACCCGTCGACCCGGCTCCGTGGTGGGCCGAGCGGCTTTCGGGAAGGACATAGAAATGATACGTAAATTATCGCTGCTTTTTGCCGGAGCCTTAATGGGCGCATCAGCAATTGTGATGGTTCAGGGAGCACCTGCCTCCATTGCCAATGCAGCCTCCGGCGCGTCGAGCGATACCTATAAAAAGCTCGCTGTGTTCGGCGATATTTTTGAGCGTGTGCGCGGCCAGTATGTAACGCCGCCTGATGAGCAGAAGCTGGTGGAAAGCGCCATTAACGGCATGCTGACATCGCTTGATCCGCACTCCTCCTATCTTAATCCGGAAGCCGCACAAGATATGCGCGTTCAAACCAAGGGCGAATTTGGCGGCCTTGGCATTGAAGTGACGATGGATGGCGATCTGGTTAAAGTGATTGCGCCGATTGATGATACGCCCGCTTCCAAAGCCGGTGTGTTGGCTGGTGATCTGATCAGCCAGATTGACGGTGCTGAAGTGCGCGGCCTCAGCCTCAATGATGCTGTCGACAAAATGCGCGGCCCGATCAACACTTCAATTGAACTGACATTGATCCGTCAGGGCGTTGATAAGCCGATTAAGCTGAAAATTACCCGTGATGTGGTGAAGGTGAAGGCTGTCCGTTACCGCGTTGAAGGCGATGTCGGTTATTTGCGCGTCATTTCCTTTACTGAACAGACTTTTGATGATCTGAAAAAAGCCATCAAAGACATCCAGTCGCAAATTCCTGAAGACAAGCTGAAAGGTTTTGTCCTTGATCTGCGTCTCAATCCGGGTGGTCTGCTCGATCAGGCTGTCGCTGTTTCGGATGCCTTCCTTGATAAGGGTGAAATCGTTTCAACCCGAGGCCGTGATCCGCAGGATGTTACCCGCTTTGATGCGCGCAGCGGTGATTTGGTGGATGGCAAGCCGATTATTGTCATGGTCAATGGTGGTTCTGCGTCTGCGTCTGAAATTGTGGCGGGTGCCTTGCAGGACCATCGCCGTGCAACCGTGCTTGGTACACAAAGCTTTGGTAAAGGCTCAGTGCAGACTATTATTCCGCTTGGCGAAAATGGTTCATTGCGTCTGACCACAGCGCTTTATTATACCCCGTCCGGAAAGTCTATTCAGGGCAAAGGCATTACGCCTGACATCAAAGTGGAGCAACCATTGCCACCGGAGCTTCGCGGTGAAGATGTGACGCGTGGTGAATCCGGCCTCAAGGGGCATATTAAAGGTGCCATTGAGGATGAAGAAGGTTCAGGGTCACCGGCCTATGTACCGGCCGAGCCAAAAGACGATGTCCAGCTGGCTGAAGCGTTGAAGCTTTTGCGCGGTGAAGAAAAGAATGCGGCCTTCCCGCCGGATCCTAAAAAAGCAGCGCTCGCAGAGTAATCTCTGCACGGAAACATCCTTATAATGTAAAAAGCGGGTGCAATTTTTGCATCCGCTTTTTTGTTATGTTTTGTTGATAAAGATGCCTTATAGAATAGGGCAGATGAAGACGGAGTATGCCGGATGGCTGACAAACAGAAGCTGATTGATCCTGAAACTTTACCTTACCGCCCTTGTGTGGGCTTGATGGTTTTAAACCGTGACGGGTTGGTGTGGTCTGGCCGGCGTATCATCGTGCCGGAAGGTGAGATGGAAGGCGCAACGCAGCTTTGGCAAATGCCTCAAGGCGGCATTGATAAAGGCGAAGAACCGGTTGAGGCAGCTTTGCGAGAGCTTTATGAAGAAACCGGAATGCGCTCGGTTTCGCTGCTGGCGGAAGCACCGGAGTGGATTAATTATGATCTGCCGGTACATTTGATCGGGAAAGCGCTTAAGGGCAAATATCGCGGCCAGACACAAAAATGGTTTGCCTATCGCTTTGAAGGCGATGAAAACGAAATTGCTATTAATCCGCCTCCGGGGGACGAAGTTGCAGAATTTGACGCTTGGGAATGGAAACCGATGGATGATCTGCCACAGCTGATTGTACCATTTAAGCGCAAATTATATCAGGAAGTTGTGCGTAATTTCCGCCATTTGGCACCATAAATTAAAGCGTCAGACTCTATTCTGACTGTGGCTCAATAAATAGACTTGTAAATTTCTGTATCTTGAGGAAACTTTGTCCGTCACGTAATTTTCTTGCGAAGGAAACATAATGGACGGACAAAGCCTTATTGTATTTCTGATTGTTGGTTTGGTTGCTGGTTGGCTGGCAGGCACTATAGTGCGTGGCGGCGGTTTCGGCATGATCGGCAATATCGTGATTGGTGTAATCGGCGCATTTTTTGCCGGTTGGCTATTGCCGCGTCTTGGCTTTAGTGTTGGTGGCGGCTTTATCGCTTCTGTAGTCAATGCTTTTATTGGCGCGGCGATTTTGCTGGTTGTTTTGCGCGTTATTAAACGAGCGTGATTATTCGACAAAAATTTTCACACTGGCTGCGCGGCCTGCCGCATCAATCACAGTCAGTGTGGAATAACCAATGCCATCAGGTTGCCATTGTATAGTGCGTCGGCGTTCCGGTTCGCCTAAAGGTTTGCCATTGGCCAGCCAGCGAAACGGTGCGCGCCCGCCTTGCATTTTTAAAACCAAAGGTGATGCTTTCTCACCATTGGGTCCGTTATTGGGAGTGAGTTCCACATGCACACCATTGGGCGGGAAGGTGATTTGTGGTGCCGGTTCTGCTGTCGCTTTGAGCATGATGAGGCCGTCATTGACATTGGAAAAACGCCCTAATGTGACGGGCAGTTCGTTGCTGTTTAAATGCAGCGCCCCATAAGGCGCGCGCGGGAAGGGCACTGCCGCTAAACCGGATTTGACAAAAGCTTCAAACAAAATGGGGGCTGCTGATAAATATCCGGTCAAACCTGCAACAGGGCCGCCATCAGCGCGGCCAACCCAAACGCCTGTCACATAGCGCCCGTCATAACCAACAGACCATGCATCGCGATAGCCATAGGACGTGCCGGTTTTATAAGCCAGAATGCGCCGCGCTGCACCTTCGGGAGGGCGAATGCCGGATAAAATATCAGCAATCTGCCATGTGGCAGTTTCGCTTAAAATTGTGGCGCCGCTGACGGCCGGTTCTGTTTTTTCGGTGCCGTCTCGCAATGTGGCGGTTTTGCCGCCATTGGCAAGGCCGGTGTAAAGCTGCACAAGGTCGCGCAAATTGATGCCTGCGCCGCCTAAACCGATCGCAAGACCGGGAGCTTCATTTTTAGGCAATTGCAATGTTACGCCAGCCTGACGAAAACGGGTGGTCAGTTGCAATGGCCCGACAGCATCCAGCAAGCTGATGGTTGGCACATTCAACGACATTTGCAGCGCCTGGCGGATGGTGACATCGCCTTGATAACTCATATCAAAATTGCGCGGACGATAACCGGCAAAATCGGTTGGTCGATCCTGAATGATTGTTTCCTGTGCGATCAAGCCTTGTTCAAAGGCCAAGCCATAAATGAAGGGTTTGAGCGTTGAACCGGGTGAGCGGACAGCGCGGCTCATATCAATCCAGCCCTGAATGCGGCTATCAAAATAATTGGCAGAACCAACGGAGGCTAGAATATTGCCATTGCGGCTGTCGGCCAAAATAATGGCGACAGAGGTTTTATTGCCGATTTTTGTGGCATGAGCTTTAGCAACATCTTCCAATCCTTGTTGCGCTTGTTTCATTAAGGTCAATTGATGGCGCGGATTGCTCGGATCTTTTTTGATCGCCTCATCCGATAAATGCGCCGCTAATGCCGGTAATGCAAAACGTTTGGATGCTACCATCTCGCGTTGGCTGCGGATTACTTCCTGCGCGGAAATAATCTCGGCATTTTCCATTCTGGCCAGCACACGGTCACGCGCATTTTGGGCGTTTTCACGGTAGCGGTCAGGGCGGCGGCGTTCGGGCAATTGCGGCAGGGCAACAAGGAGTGCCGCTTGCGCGGTGGTCAGGCGTTTAGGCTCTTGACCAAAATATGCAAGTGACGCGGAGCGCACACCTTCCAGATTGCCGCCATAGGGCGCAAGTGTCAGATAGCGTTCGAGGATTTGTTCTTTGGTGAGGCGGCGTTCAATTTGAACAGCGCGGGCAATTTGCAAAAATTTGGAACCGAGATTGCGGTTTTCACGCGGTTCGATCAGACGTGCCAACTGCATCGACAAAGTGGAGCCGCCGGACACAATCCGCCCATTGGTGACAAGCTGTTTGGCTGCACGTAAAAGCGCCCAAAAATCAATGCCCGCATGATCGTAGAAACGCTTATCTTCATAGGCGATCAGCATTTTAACGAGCAGCGGATCGACATCTTCGATTTTGGTGTTTAGCCGCCAATAGCCGTCAGGGGTGGTGAAGGCGCGCAATAAATGATCATCACGATCCACGATTTCGGTGGAAACGGTCAAGCGTTCAGGCAGAGGGGGCGGGAAAGCCTGATCCAGCATGTTCAGGCTAATTGTACCCACAATGGCGATGCCGCTTACAAAAAGGGCACCGCCAATGAGTATTTTTTTCCCCAATTTACCAAGTCGCAACATGTTAAGGCGTTGCGACTTCCATCATGCCGGTGGATGTACGCGCCGAAAACTGTGGGCGATACATGTCCTCAACCGTTGCGGCAGGATGGGTGTAAATACCAGGTGTTACCGCACGCACCACATAAGCAAGGGTAATTTGCTTTTTATTGCCTGCATCGCGGTCAAAAGCTGCCACAAAACGATCATTGCGGAATTCGAGATGGGCGGCTTCGGTACGTTCCAGCCATGAGAAATTAACCAGATCAGCACTGTTTACCAGACGCGGATTGTCGATTTCAAAACCAGCTGGCAACAGGTCAGTGACCAGCACGCGTGATGCCCAGTTTTGCAAATCATCAACCTTTAAGACGACAACAAAGCGCTGGTTCTGCTCCACACTGGTGATGTTGGTTTCTTCACCATCCAAGGTGTAATATGTGCGCTGAATGTTGAAACCGTCACCACCGGCCGGCAGTGATTGCGCCGGTGGGGCAACAGCCGTAATCACTGCTTGCACCGGATCAGTGCTTTGATTGTTGAGGTTGACCGGTGATTGTTCCAGCGCAACACCGCTATAACGCTGCGAGAACTGACCATCATAAATTGTGCCGTCAACATCCAGTTTGATGCTGGAGTTGTTTTCCTGCAAACCGCGTGCTGCTAGCAGCATCCATGCCTGATCTTGTGTGCTCATATAGCGGCTTTCCTGACGCATCTGACCAACAAGTTTAACCAGCTCCGGTACGATTTTGGGCATCGGCTTGGTTTCGGCAGCCAGTGCCAGCACAGCCGCGCCATCGCGCAGACGTGAACCATAATCTGTGCGGTTGTAGTTATGTTTCGGTGTCAGCTGGCTGAAATTGAGCGCTGCTTGAAAGGTACGGTCCGAGCGTGGCTGATCGCCATAAAGCGAGAGTGCTGCTGCAATTTGTGCCACAGCCATCGGGCTTTCAAAAGCTTCCAGCTGTGTATCTGCATAATAACGCAGATCACCGACTGATGCCTTTTTGTTGCGTGCCAATACATAAAGCGCATAGGCAATTTCATTGCCGTGCTCTTGAATATTGGTGTTGTAGCTCAGCGCATTTTGCAAATTATTCAAGGCTGAGACAAGCGCACGTTCAGGTACAATATAGTCCTTTTCACGTGCACGGGTCAGGAAGTCGGTGACATAAGCATCCAGCCAAGGATCGTTGGAGCCCGGCCCCCAAAGACCGAATGAACCTGACGAAGACTGGAAGTTCAGCACACGGTAAATCGCATCCTGAACGCGGGTTTTAATCGCATCCTGATCATCGCTGCTAATTGCATCTTTGGTGCTTGCAGCCATTTCCTGCAAATATAGCAATGGCATTGCACGGCTGGTAGTCTGCTCGGTGCAGCCATAAGGATAGCGATCAAGCGCCAGCAACATGGAAGTGATGTCAAATGCAGCATTGCGGCTGACATCCACACTGACATGAGCGCCATCCAGCAGGTTTTGTGAGAGAAGTTCGCCGTCGATGGTCAAGCCCTGACCGGCAGATAAATCCACCACATAGCGGCTGGTGATCGGCAGATCCACAGGGCGCACATTGAGGTTCAAAATCTGCTCAACCATGATGCCGCTATCATTCGCCACACGGATGGTTACAAACCCGTCACCGGTTGCCTGCGCTTCCAGCGGTACCGTCACCGAAATGCGTTTTCCGCCCTGAAGCGACAGGGTCTGAGAGGCTGCATCATCGCTGACGTTAAGGTTGTCGCTGGTTTCAACGGTCAATTGATAATCGCCGTCCGGTGCATCTGTATTGGCGATGTCAAAACGGATGGTGGACATGTCACCCGGTGCCATAAAGCGTGGCATCCCGGCGGTAATGACCAACGGATCACGGATGATCACGTCTTTTTCAGCATGACCAAGGGCTGATTTTGTCCATGCGACAGCCATAACTCTGGCGGTGCCGTTAAATTGCGGCAGGTCAAAATCGATTATCGCTTTGCCGTCACTGTCAAGCTCGACAATGCCGGAGAAAAGCGCCAGCAGTTTTTCGGTCGGAGGGCTGCCCTCTGAGCCCATATTGCCGCCGTCACCACCGGTGCGTAACTTGCCGGTGACACCGAGTGAGCCATCAATGAGGCGACCATAAATGTCGCGCATTTCAAGCCCCAATTGACGCTGACCGAAGAACCAGTCTTCGGGATTTGGCGCGCTATAACGGGTGAGGTTCAAAATGCCGACATCAACTGCCGCCACCATTACATAGGCTTGCTGGTTGCCAGCATTTGTAACGGTAACCGGTACAGAGAGCGTTGATTTTGGTTCGGTTTTTTCAGGCAATGCCAGATCAATGGCCAGACTTCTCAGTTCCGGGTCAACTTTCAGCCATTTCAGGCCGATAGCGCGTGCTGGCATTCGGCTTGTCGTGGCACTACCCGGACGATAAAGGGTTGCGGTTACATATGTGCCCGCCCCAAAACTTGCATCAACCGGAATATCAACGATCAGACCGTTTTCCGGCACACTGACATTAATAGTCTGGATTAGTTTTTCAGTGCCGATTGTAATCAGCATTTCACCGGCAAAACGTGGGGAGATATTGAGTTTTGCAGTGTCGCCAATGGCATATTGCTCTTTATCAAGGGCAATTTCCAAGCCGTCCGGTGTTTCGGTGGATGTTGAAGAAACATACCAGCCTGCATCAAATTCATAGGAAGACGCAGGGCCGGAGGCATCCGCAGTTTCAACTTCAAGACGGTAGCGCCCCCAGTCAACCGGCATGGATATGGCTACATCGTCGTTTTCATCAATATTGACCTCACCATCAGCCACCGCTTTGGTAAATGTGACGGCCTCATAATTCCATGAGCTACCGCTGCGATACCATTGATATTGACGCTCAATTTTCATCAGCGACCATTTTGCACCGTCCATAGCGATGCGCTTGCCGCTGGCATTGCTGGCCAGCAGGCTGAACTTGGCAGTGCCACCCTGCGGAACCTCGCCGCCAGCAAAATCCGGACGGATACCAATCATATTGGTCTGTGGTTTGATGGTTAAATCCAGCGAACGCTCAACAGCACGCCCACCGGTTTCACGCATGCGCACATTGACATGGGCCGACAACAGACGCGTGGTGGACGGCAGCTCATTGATAGCAACCGGAATGGTCGCCTTGCCGTTTTCATCGGCATTGTCGAGATTATTAAGTGCGTTGCGGGTGTTGCCGCCTTCTTGTTCATCTGCAAGGCCAAAATAATAAGACGGGAAACGGTCCCACTTGCGGCTGGTGGCAACAGTGACATCGCCTTCCAGTGCCAGACCGGCAGCTGGTGCGCCATATAAGAAGCGGCCATCAACTGACAGTTGAGCAGTTTCGCTTGTCCCGATTTCGGATTTGTCTGAGGTCAGATCAAATTCGATCCGGTCAGGCACAAAATCTTCAACCAGAAACATCTGTGAAGACACAGCGCTTTGCTTCGGATCTGTGTAAACTGAAACCGTCCAGGTGCCGAGCATAGCGTTTGGCATCAAGGTCAGATCAACGGCGTAACCGCCGGCAGAATTGCTGTCGACGACAAGGCGGCGATCTTCAGCCCCATCAGGACGACGGAAAATGAATGTCAGCGGCAGTTTTTCAACCGCATCTGCCTTATCATCACGCGCAAGCGCTGCCACATGCACGGTTTCACCGGCACGGTAGATGCCGCGTTCTGTCCAGCTCATTACGTCCAGTGTTTCAGGCGTTGCACGGCCTGTCACACCGCGGTCGGAAAGGTCAAATCCCGGACGGGTCATATCTAAGAAGACAAAGTCGGTGTCTGATTGGTCATGGGTGCTTTCGGCCATGAGCACGGCAGGCGCCATACCGTCAGTTCCGCGGCTTAAGCCCGGATTGAAAATGGCTTTACCTCCTTTGTCCGTGACAGCTTCGCCCAGAATTTCATTGTTGCGGGCAAGCAAAGTGAGTTTGACATCTGCAACCGGTTTGGCGGAGCCAAGGGAACGGGCAAAAACATGCAGACCGTCCTGACCGGTATAAGTTGCCAAGCCGATATCGGAGACAACAAACCATTGTGTTGCGACCGTGTCATAGGTATCGGTTTTTTTATCTGCATGTTCGGCAGTCATGATGTATACGCCGGGCTTGCGTTCCGGCAGCGCTTCATCAATCGGGAAACTGGTGGTGGCTTCTTTATTCAGCTGGTTGTCAGCAACCTCAATTTCGCCTTCCCAAACAGGAGCGCCCATCTGGTCAACCAGGGAGCTGACATCATAGCCATCCAATTGACGCAGGAACTGATAGCCGGACAAAAGCTGCGCAAGGGAGCGGTCGCCCACACGGAAAAGCTTTACTTTAGCTGTTTCCATATTGATGCTGACCATCGGAATGCCGCGGCGGGCTGTTGATGGCAGCACAAAGCTGTCACCGGTAAAGCGTACTGAAGGTGCGCGATCCTGCACATAGACATTTAAAACAACGGTCGAGCTTAAAGTTTCGCCAATATTGGATGGCAAACCAGCACGGAATGAAACCTGATAATCCTGTCCATGGCTTAAGCCCTCAATGCAAATCTGGCGTTCTTTGGCTTCGATAGCTTTAGGTGCCTGATTGTCGACTTTGATGAAAGATGCGTAATCAACGCCGCTTTTGACGAGGTCTTCAGAAAATTGGGCACAAATACGTGGCGAGGCGCTGTCATTATCAACACTGTGATCGACAATGCGGAAACCTTTGCGGGCACGCAAATCTTCATAAAGGGCGCGTACAGAAGCCGAATTGGCTAAATTCAGGCTGGCATCATAGGCTTGCAATGCCGGACGGTTATAATCGCGGCGCTCCAAGGAAGTGGCAAGCGAGGCCAGTGCATCGGCGCGGGTTTTGGTGCTGCGCGACGTTTGATAAGCATTCAGAGCTGCCGAACTTGCATCGCGGCGATATTGGGAGCGTTCTTCGCTATTGTCAGTTTTAGTGCTTAAAATTGCCTGTGCGAGTGTATTCCAGACGCGGCTGTCATCAGAACTAATGCCGGCAGCATGGCGTAGTGCTTCGGTTGCATTGCGCGGGTCGCCGTTTTTTAATGCCGATTGCGCGATGACAAGCCAATCTGAAAGACCGGTATCACCGTGGTCTGCTTGTTCCAGCTTGGTTTTCAGACGTCGGGCTTCTTCAAAAATATTATCGCCGACATAGGTCAGCAGAGGCGGGGCGCCAATATCAGGCGCAGTTTCAGGATTAACTATCTTGCCGGCAATGGCACCGGCTGCAGCATTGAGTTGATTATAATCGCTTTTCAGGAAGCACCATTGCGCTTTTTGATTATAGGTAAAAGCGCGGCAATTATTATCGCCCAGACAAGTGGATTTACATTGATCAAGTGAGAGATTTTTCTCAGTGCGCAGATCAAAGCCGAAATAATCGCCATTCTCGGTGGTTTGTATTTGCCGCGTTTCAGCCGCTATAACAGGTTGCATCATAAAAAATGATGCGATCAGGGCAAGTGTTATGCGCTTGAGGCTGGACGACATGAAAGGCTTCCTTGAGTTTTATAATCAAGCTATTAGGCAGAAGTGGCCTTGGTAAGGTCAGGTCAATACAAACTCACATTTATATTACCTAAAAGATATGTGCAAAATATAAAACAAAAGACGCATTTTGACTATGATCCACAAAAAACGTGCAAGCTTAATGGTATGGATAGAATTTGCAGGTCAGGCTGAGACGTGGCATGTAAAAAAGCCTGAAAGTGTAATGGGTGGTGTAGACTTTGTCTTTTAATGGCAGAACAATTGCAGGGCTTTTGATGACCGCTTCGGCTGGTTTTGTGGATGTTATTGCCTTTTTGCAACTAGGCGGTTTCTTTGCTTCTTTTATGAGCGGCAACACGACTCAGTTGGGGATCGGCCTTGCCGGACATCCAAACTTCACCGGTCAAGTGATGGTATGGTTTCCGGCAGCTCTTATTATATTGTTTTTCACCGGCGCATTTTTAGGCACCCTGATGATGAGTGTTTTTGCTCATAACGGCAATATTTTCGTGCTTGCCGGTGTCCTTGTTCTTATCGGCGTGGTGATCGCACTCAAACAAGCCGACATGGTTTACTTACAGCCGACTTTGCTGCTTGCTGCGGCAATGGGCATGCAAAATGCGTCATTACAGCAGAGGGGCACTGCAAAACTGGGCGCTACTTATGTTACCGGAACCTTGTTTAGTGCTGCGGCTGATCTGGCACGCTCTATTACCGGAGAAGTGCCGAAAGGCCGATGGCTTGAGCATTTCTATGTCTGGCTTGCCCTGATGGTTGGAGCAATCAGCGGCGGATTTGCTGATTTGTGGCTGGGTTTGATGGCGCTTAGCATTCCGTTTGTCATTATCTCAGCGGTGCTTATTTTCCGTTTGTTGAAATTATTCAACGACTAAAGGAAAAGCCGTTTTTCATTTTCCACCAATTGCGAAATCAGGGTGGAAATCGCTGTCACACGGCGCAAGGTGCGCGCACTTTCATGATAGGCCAGCCAATAAGAACGCTTGATAAAGCGTTCGGGCAATATCGGCACTAAATTGGGATGCTCACGGGCAATGAATGCGTGCAAAATGCCGATGCCCGCACCAGCCTTTACTGCTTCCATCTGACCAAGCGCGCTGGAAACTTCAAAATCCGGCCGCCAGTCGCGGCTGATTTCCGGTGCGTAGGCAAGGGACGGGTTAATCACAAGGTCTTCCACATAACCGATCAGGCGATGATTGGCTAATTCGTCGATCATTTGCGGCAGGCCATGTTCAGCCAGATAATCTTTGTGCGCATAAAGGCCGAGTGTATAATCAACCAGCTTTCTGGCCACCAAACGGCCTTGATCGGGACGCTCCACCGTTATGGCAATATCGGCTTCGCGGCGCGAAAGCGAAAAAGAGCGGGGCACCGGCACCAATTGCACCGTCAGATCAGGATATTGTGCGGTGAGCTTGGCAAGGCGTGGCGCCAGAAAGGTAACACCGAAACCATCGGGTGCCCCAATGCGCACAGTGCCCGCCACTGCAATATCGGCATTGCCGACATGGGCGCGTGCGGCCAGCATTTCAGCCTCCATGCGTTCGGCAGCGAGCAAAAATTCTTCACCCGCCTGTGTCAGGCTGGAACCGTTGGTGCGTCTGGAAAGCAGCGTAGTTGACAGGGCAGTTTCCAAAGCGGTGAGGCGTCGCGCCACCGTTGTGTGATTAATACCAAGCCTGCGCGCCGCGCCTAAAATCTGGCCGGAGCGGGCGACTGCCAAGAAAATGCGAATATCATCCCAGTTCATAAAATTACTATTACTATAGTTTTTGCACAACGGATACTCTTTTTGAGTAGTTGCAAATGTTATTTTGCAGAGCGATGATGTGATTATGCGGTTTATCGGACTCATTGTGAACGATAGCCGGTTTTGAGATTTTTCAGGGAGGTCTTCGATGTTGAAATACGGCCATTTTATCAACGGTAAGAACGTTGAAGGTAAAAGCGGACGCACCACTGAGGTGTTCCAGCCGCTCGACGGTACTGTGCGCGGCACAGTTGATCTGGCAACCAAAGATGAAGTACGTGCAGCTGTAGAAAATGCAAAAGCAGCACAGCCAGCATGGGCAGCTACCAACCCGCAGCGCCGTGCACGCGTTATGCGTAAGTTTCTTGAACTGGTTGAAGCTGAATATGACAGCCTGGCAGAATTGCTTGCCCGTGAACACGGCAAAACCATTCCTGATGCCAAGGGCGACATCCAGCGCGGTCTTGAAGTTATCGAGTTCTGCCTTGGTGCACCGCACCTGATGAAAGGTGAATTCACCGATTCAGCTGGTACAGGCATTGATACATATTCCATGCGTCAGCCTTTGGGCGTTGTTGCAGGTATCACCCCGTTTAACTTCCCTGCGATGATCCCGCTGTGGAAGGCAGGTCCTGCGATTGCTTGCGGTAACGCATTCATCCTGAAACCTTCAGAACGCGATCCGGGCGTGCCGATGCGTTTGGCAGAGCTGTTCATGGAAGCTGGTCTTCCTGCCGGTATCTTCAACGTCGTCAATGGTGACAAAGAATCCGTTGATGCGCTTCTCGATGATCCGGATGTAAAAGCAATCGGCTTTGTTGGTTCCACACCAATTGCCCATTACATCTACTCCCGCGGTTGCGCAAACGGCAAGCGTGTTCAGTGCTTCGGTGGCGCGAAAAACCATATGCTGATCATGCCTGATGCAGATATGGACCAAACTGTTGATGCTCTGATCGGTGCCGGTTACGGTTCTGCCGGTGAGCGTTGCATGGCGATCTCCGTTGCTGTTCCTGTTGGTGAAGACACCGCAGAACGCCTGATGGAAAAACTGATCCCACGCGTTGAAGCTCTGCGTGTTGGCCCGTCAACCGATGGCACCGCAGATTACGGCCCGCTGGTAACACAGGCAGCTGTTGATCGCGTTCGCGGTTATGTAGATGCAGGCGTTAAAGAAGGTGCGAAGCTCGTTGTTGACGGCCGCGACTTCAAAATGCAGGGCTATGAAAAAGGCTTCTATCTGGGCGGTTGCTTGTTCGACCACGTCACACCGGATATGTCGATCTATAAAGAAGAAATCTTCGGCCCTGTTCTCGCTGTTGTACGTGCGAAAACTTATGAAGAAGCTTTGGCTCTGCCAAATGATCACGAATATGGTAACGGTGTTGCGATCTTCACCCGTGATGGTGATGCAGCCCGTGACTTCGCCTCCCGCGTTCAGGTTGGCATGGTTGGTATTAACGTGCCAATTCCTGTTCCGATCGCTTACTACACCTTCGGTGGCTGGAAAGGTTCAGGCTTCGGCGATTTGAACCAGCACGGTACTGACGCATTCCGCTTCTACACCAAAACCAAAACCGTGACTTCACGCTGGCCGTCAGGTGTTAAAGATGGTGCGGAATTCGTTATCCCGACCATGAACTAATTATATCAGCTTTGCATGTCCTTAGCCTTTTATGGCTGCCGATATGTGAGCGAAAAACAAAAAGCCCCGTCAGTTATGGCGGGGTTTTTTATTTTCATTATTTTTCACTTGCAGGAATTCAGCAGAGGCATAACACTGCATATTGATTGATCTTATCACACCGCAAAATTAAACCGGATGGTATGATGCAGCAGAAAGACGATGTTTCAGGTGAAAAAGAAAATGCTTTTTCATCAAAAAGATATGATGATGCGCGTAAGGCTGAATCGGAAGACATACTGGCGCGGATAAAATCAGAAACCGGCTCTGGTGCGACAGGTGTCATCGCGCGAAGCTTTAGCCGAGGTCGGGAACACTTGAAAGCAAGTGAACTTGACAGCCAGGATCGGGTGGAAGTCTGGGCAACACGCGCCGGACGGATATTGGGTCTTATCATTATGCTGGCCATGATTTTATGGCTGGTTCTCTATCTGTTGCAAGCCTGAACCGGATAATAAAATGCCAAATACAACTGCTGCTGATAATACTGCCGTTATTGTAATCTCAAGCCATGTCGTGCGTGGTTCTGTCGGCAACCGCGCCGCGGTTTTTGCCCTTGAAACACTGGGGCATCCGGTCTGGGCTGTACCGACGGTTATTTTGCCGTGGCATACTGGTCATGGCCCTGCGGGCCGCATCGTGCCGGAAGTGCAGCAGTTCAAGCAATTGATGGAAGATATGGAACGCGCACCCTGGCTTGGTGAAGTAGGTGCGGTTTTAACCGGCTATTTAGGCAATGCAGAACAGGCAAAAGCGGCTGCCAAACTGATCAAAGCGATTAAAGCACGTAATCCGCAGACACTTTATCTATGTGATCCGGTGATTGGTGACCGGGAAGGTCTTTATGTGCCGGAGGCAACCGCAGCAGCGATCCGTGATGAATTATTGCCGCTTGCCGATATCGCCACGCCGAACCGTTTCGAGCTTGCATGGTTGAGCGGTGTTTCGCCTGAAAACAACGAAAAACTGATGGAAGCAGCACTGGATTTAGGCCCTTCACGCATGCTGGTAACGTCCTCATTTGGCATGCTGAATGGCTCGACCGGCAATCTTTTAGTGACAGATGGCCATGCTTATATGGCTGAACATCGCCATGTGGAAGGCCCGACCAATGGTATGGGTGATCTGACAGCGGCACTTTTCCTCGCCCGTATTCTGGACGGGATGACGGATGAAAAAGCGCTTCAAACCACAACCGCATCGGTGTTTGAAATTATGGTGCGCGCAGCCAAGCGTGGCGCTGACGAGCTGATGCTGGAAGCGGATGCCGCCAGTCTTTCTTCACCTATGGCAATGGTGCAAATGCGCCAGCTGATGCATCCGGGCAAAAACTTGCGTGCGTAGGTGTGATTTCTGGTTCCCAAAAAAATAACGATACTTGTGTTATTTTATTGATCTTAAATATCGATAGGGATATTTGAGAGGGATGGCAGATCTTCCAGACACACTCCTCAATGGCTATCGTAATTTCATGAACAATCATTTTGCTCATGAAACAGCCCGTTATCGTGAGCTTGCTGACATTGGTCAGACACCTCAGACCCTTGTTATTGCGTGTTGCGACTCGCGCGCGGCACCAGAAATTATTTTTGATACCGCTCCGGGTGAAATTTTTGTTTTGCGCAATGTCGCAAACCTGATGCCGCCTTATACGCCGGATGGTGAATATCATGCAGCCTCAGCGGCGCTTGAATTTGCAGTCCAAAGCCTCAAGGTCAAACATATCGTTGTGCTTGGGCATGGTCGTTGTGGTGGTATTAAAGCGGCATTGTCGCCGGATCACGCACCATTGTCGCCGGGTGATTTTATCGGCAAATGGATGAGCATTCTGGCACCGGCTGCGGAAAATGTTATCGCCAATACGCTGATGACCGACAGTGAACGTCACACGGCTCTGGAACGTATCTCGATCCGTTATTCAATCCAGAATCTGCGTACTTTCCCGTGCGTTGATATTCTGGAAAAAAAGGGTCGTATCAGTCTGCATGGCGCATGGTTTGATATTTCAACCGGCGAATTGTGGGTGATGGATAAAGAAACCGGCGATTTCAAACGTCCGGATATTGATGATCCGTTTGTAATTCCGGCACCGGCTGCCGGACAGTCAGCTTCTTAAAAATAAAAATTCAACAAAAATCCCGCCGGAATGATCTTCCGGCGGGATTTTTGTTTTTATATCGCGTGACGATTATTTGCCGTCAATAGCCTTGCCCATAATGGCAATGGATTGCTGGTAAACAGTTGCAGCATTCCAGCCTTTAATAGCGCCATAATTTGGCTCACCCTGCTGGTAGCCGGCACCGCGTTTCCAGCCGTGGCCGACAAGGAAGTTTGCAGTCGAGGCCAGAGCATCTGCTTTGGAATTGATCATGTCGATATGGCCGCTGCCATCACCATCAACACCGTATTTCAGCACGTTCAATGGCAGGAACTGGGTCTGGCCGATTTCGCCATGCATAGCGCCGATTGCATTGGGATTGAGGTCTTTATTGTCAATCAGTTTGAGGGCTGCATAAAGCTGTTCGGTAAAGAATGCCGAACGACGGCAGTCATAAGCCAAAGTTGCAACAGCCGAGAGCGTGTGCTGCTTGCCAAGATAGTTGCCGAAGCCGGTTTCCATGCCCCAGATCGCCAGAAGCGGGCCGGCAGGTACGCCGTAGCGCTTTTCAATATTGGCAAACAGCGCAGCATTTGCCTGTTTGTGTGCTTTACCGCGCTTGATGATGGCGTCCGAACCACGCTTCTGCATGAACTCCTTCAGGGAAAGCTTGAAGCTTTTCTGATTACGGTCTGCATTGATAGTTGCCGTTGCATATTTGGTATTGGCCAATGCATTGATGCCGGCTTTACCAATACCGCGGGACGGAGCTTCAGCCAGGGTCTGCTTGAGCCATGCATTATAACCGGCACCATTATTGCCGCATTGGGCTGCATTGGCAGCACCTGTTCCAATGACACTTGCTGCCAAAAGGGCAGCCGCAGCAACTGAGAATTTACCTGTGGCAGACAATGCCATTAGAATCTCCTGAATAATGATTCGAGTTAATGTTGAAATTGATATCACATGAACAAATATCGTGATCAATGCATCATCAATTTCAGCTAATAGTTTTGTTTCGGGGGTCTTAATCCTAAAAATAAGGCAGTTATAGCTGCATCATGGCATTTTTGGGCGGTTTGACCTGCTATTCAACAAGTGAAGAGCCGAATTCGGCTTAACTGTTGCATATATGTTTAAGAGCGGATTTTTAAGGAATTCTTGACTCAATGCCATTTTTACGCTTTAAGCAGGGCTGTTCTGCAAACATGATTATTTGTTTGAGCCGCCGACCGGGACCCGCAATGGTATAAAACGATCCCGGAGGTACACATCCGACAGCGCGATGCGCCCTCGGGTGTCGTTTCGCTTTGGCTGCTTTTTCATTTGTCTTTCGGGCGCATAACAACCATTCTGCGGGTGTTTATCGTAATGCTTGCCGGAACTGTAAGGAAAAAGAATGTTTGAATCACTTCAGGAGCGCTTAGGCTCTATTCTCAACGGTCTGACCGGACGCGGCGCTCTTTCTGAAGGCGACGTATCGGCAGCCCTGCGTGAAGTGCGGCGTGCGCTGATTGAAGCTGACGTGTCGCTGGAAGTTGTTCGTTCTTTTACCGATAAAGTTCGTGAAAAAGCTGTCGGCGCAGAAATTCTCAAAAGCATTAAACCGGGTCAGATGGTCGTCAAGATCGTTCATGACGAATTGGTTGAAATGCTCGGCACCGAAGGTGTCTCAATTGATCTGAATGCGCCGGCACCGGTTGTCATTATGATGGTCGGTTTGCAAGGGTCTGGTAAAACCACCACGACCGGTAAACTTGCCAAGCGTTTGAGTGACCGCCAGCGCAAAAAAGTGCTGATGGCGTCGCTTGATACACGTCGTCCTGCAGCGCAAGAGCAGCTGCGCCAGCTTGGTGAGCAGGTTAGCGTTGACACTTTGCCGATTATTGCCGGTCAGTCGCCGGTTGATATTGCTGCGCGTGCCGTACAGGCTGCAAAGCTTGGCGGTCATGATGTCGTGATCCTCGATACGGCGGGTCGTACCCATATTGACGAGCCGCTGATGGTGGAAATGGCCGAAATTCGTGCCGCTTCCAACCCACATGAAATTTTGCTGGTTGCTGATAGTCTTACCGGTCAGGATGCCGTTAATCTGGCGCGCAATTTTGATGAGCGCGTTGGTATTACCGGTATCGTGCTCACCCGTATGGATGGTGATGGTCGTGGTGGTGCTGCTCTTTCGATGCGCGCCATTACCGGCAAGCCGATCAAAGCGATTGCAACCGGCGAAAAGATGGATGCTCTGGAAGAGTTCCATCCAAAGCGTATTGCCGACCGTATTCTTGGTATGGGCGATATTGTCAGCCTCGTTGAAAAAGCTTCCGAAACCATTGATGCTGAAAAAGCGGCGGCAATGGCGAAGAAAATGCAGTCCGGCAAATTTGATCTTAATGATCTTGCCGATCAGCTTGGTCAGATGAAAAAACTCGGCGGAATGGGCGGTATCATGGGTATGATGCCGGGCATGGGCAAGGCAAAAGATCAGATGGCTGCTGCCGGTCTGGATGACAAGCTTTTTGATCGCCAGTTGGCAATCATCAGCTCAATGACCAAAGCTGAGCGCGCAAACCCTGATTTGCTGAAACATAGCCGCAAGCAGCGTATTGCCAAAGGTTCCGGCACCAATGCTGCCGACATCAACAAGCTTTTGAAAATGCATCGTCAAATGGCTGATATGATGAAAGCCATGGGTAAGGGCGGCAAAGGCGGCCTGATGAAACAGATGATGGGCGGCCTTGCCGGTAAAATGGGGCTTGGTGGTCTCGGTGGCGGTATGGGCGGCCTCGGGGGTGGAATGGGTGGTTTGCCTGATCTGTCGAAAATGGATCCGAAGCAGCTCGAAGCGCTTCAAAAACAAGCAGAAGCTGCAGGCCTGACCAAGGGTGGTCTTCCGGGTCTTGGTGGTGGTTTACCAGGGCTTGGCGGCCCTAAATTGCCTGGTCTTGGTGGCGGCCTTCCGGGCTTACCAAAGAAGAAGTGAGTATGATGAGCGAAGCAAATACAACTCCTGCTGAGTTACTCGCACTGCGTGGCTCAATCGATAATATTGATGCAGCCCTTATTCATATGCTGGCCGAGCGTTTTCGCTGCACCAAAGCCGTCGGCATTTTGAAAGCTGAACAGGGGCTGGCCGCTGCCGACCCTGAACGTGAAAAGCGTCAGGTGGCGCGTCTTCGTGCGCTTGCACAAGATTCAAACCTTGATCCCGATTTTGCTGAAAAATTTCTCAACTTCATCGTGAAAGAAGTTATTCGGCATCATGAACATACCGCCGCTAACCACGGTGAAAACTAAACTGCTGCTAACCGTAGCATAACATTGTTCTGTCCTGACGGTCAGATCTCTTATTTACTCTAAGGAAAAAAAACTATGTCCCTTAAAATTCGTTTGGCACGTGCCGGTTCTAAAAAGCGTCCTTACTACCACATCGTAGTTGCAGATGCACGCAGCCCGCGCGACGGTCGTTTCCTCGAAATCATCGGTTCATGGAACCCGATGCTTGCTAAAGACGCTGAACGCGTTAAAGTTGACGGCGAACGCGCTGCTCATTGGCTCGGTCACGGTGCACAGGCAACCGACCGCGTACTGCGCTTCTTGGATCAGGCTGGTGTTTCCAAGCGTGATACCCGCAACAACCCAACCAAGGGTCTTCCAGGCAAAAAAGCTCAGGAACGTTTGGCAATGGCTAAGCAGGCTGAAGAAGAAGCTGCTGCAAAGGCCGCTGAAGCAGCTGCAGCAGCAGCCGCACCAGCTGAAGAAGCTGCAAGCGAATAATTTGTAACAAGGATCGTGGCTCAGAGCGATATTTTGCATAAAGCCTGATCTTTTATACAGATTTGCATGAAGAATATGAAAGCGGCAGATTATCTGCCGCTTTTCTTTTGCGCTTTTCAGTTTAAACTCAATGTCCTATAGCTTGAATACTGAACCGGATTAATTTTGTTATTGGTTGATAAAACAAGCGCTTTATCAGGAGATATAGATGTCCACTGCGATGACTGCGTCCCGTTCCCGATTTTCCCGTTTGGCTTTGTTTCTCGGCCTTGCGATTTTAATGCCCTTATTGTCCGCTTGCGGTTTCAACACGATTCCAACCAATGAAGAAAAGGCCAAGGCCGCGTGGAGCGAGGTGCTGAACCAGTATCAACGCCGTACCGACCTGATCCCGAATCTGGTGGAAACCGTCAAGGGCTATGCGGCGCATGAGCAGGAAACACTGACCGCAGTGATTGAAGCCCGCTCGAAAGCAACAACTGTGCAATTGAGCCCTGAAATGCTCAATAATCCTGAAATGTTTAAACAGTTTCAGGACAATCAGGCCAATTTGAGCAGTGCATTGTCGCGCTTGATGGTTGTGGTTGAAAGATATCCTGATCTGAAAGCCAATCAGAATTTCCTGGCTTTGCAGTCACAGCTGGAAGGCACAGAAAACCGGATTGCTGTTGCACGCCGTGATTATATTGAAGCGGTTCGCGTTTATAATACTGGCTTAAAAACCATGCCGACCATGCTGTGGAAGATGTTCTGGTTCCGCGATAGTGAACCAATGCCGACTTTCAGCATTGATGCTGCCAGCCAGCAGGCACCAAAGGTCAATTTCTGATTTTTGGTGACTGCGTGAATGACGGGTGATCGTTGAATGACTGCTTCATGCACCATATTTCGTCAACGGCTAAGCCAACTGGCCAGTTTATCTGGCCTGTTGCTGCTGCTTGTCTGGAGCGCGTTTTGTGTAAACGCAACGGCTGCATGGGCACAGGCAAGTTCTTCACCTGAACTTATGCTCACAGGACGCGTGGTCGATGCGGCTAATGTGATTGACCCGCAAACGCGCGCCCGGCTTGTTGCAAAACTTGCTGATTTTGAAAAGACATCATCCGATCAGGTAGTGGTGGTCACGGTTCCAAGCCTCAAAGGCGCCGATATCGAAACCTATTCAAATCAGTTGTTTAGGGCTTGGTCACTGGGGCAAAAGCAAGAAAATAACGGCCTTTTGCTGGTGGTTGCACCCAATGATCGCAAAGTGCGGCTTGAAGTCGGCTACGGGCTTGAAGGGATTATGACCGATGCGCTTTCAAGCGTCATTATTCAAACGATTATCTTGCCGGCCTTCCGCGATGGCGATTATTCCGGCGGTATCGACAAAGGTGTTGAAGGCATCATTGCTGTTCTTTCCGGAGATGGTGCCGAATTGCAAGCGCGTGCCAAACGCAACGCGAAAAGCACAACAGATAATGTTGACTGGGTTGAAGTCGTCTTCCTGATTTTCTGGATCAGTATATTTTTCGGCGGTTTCGGCATGGCGGTTTTGGTGCCGATTTTCGGGCAGAAAATTGCCCCTGGTCGTTATGTCTGGTTGGGTATGACCTTCGATATGCGCTCGCAGGGCGGATCCGGTGGCGGCCGTTCAGGTCGCAGCGGTGGTTTTGGTGGAGGCTTCGGCGGCGGCAGTGGCGGTGGTGGTTTTTCCGGTGGTGGCGGATCATCGGGCGGCGGCGGCGCTTCGGGCAGTTGGTGACGGATCAGTTTTCATGAGCAATCAAACACATCATCAAATTGACAATACCGGCCATAAGCGGATCAGCGCAGCCATTGCTGAAGCGGAAAAAGGCACGAATGGGGAAATTTATGCCGTGCTGGCACGTCGCAGTGATGATTATTTTTTCGCTGCGGGCTTTGTATTTACCTGCGGTATTTTGTTAAGCGCTGTGGTCATGGCCTTTTTGGCGCATTATTATTGGTTTGATATTGCTTTACCGCGCTTTGGTTTGGCAATTCTGGGCGCATTCACTTGCGCGATGTTGCTGTTGTGGTTTTTGCCCGGTTTACGGGTTTTGTTAGTGCCACGCCGCATTCTTTATAAGCGCGCGCATCTCAATGCGATGCAGCAGTTTTTAGCGCGTAATGTGCATCTGACTTCACAGCGTACCGGCATATTACTGTTTGTTTCCTTGGCTGAACATTATGCAGAAGTGGTTGCCGATGCCGGTATTCATGCGAAGGTGGAGCAGGAAGAGTGGAATTCTATTGTTGGCGTTTTGATGAACCACGCCAAACACGATAGATTAAGCGATGGTTTCGTGGAGGCGATTGCCCTTTCAGGCCAATTGCTGAAAAAACATTTTCCGGATGATGGAAACAGTGAAAACGAGCTGGAAGATAAGCTGGTCGAATTGTAAGACTTGTAATGACAAGATTGTCCGGCTCAGCCGAAAAACATGTTAGGAATTTTTTTGGTTGAGTTGGAACAGGCCGCGCCACGCGCTATAGCGACGCCAAAACGCGGCATTTTGGGCTGGATGTTGTTCGATTGGGCAGCACAGCCGTTTTTCACAGTTGTGACTACTTTTATTTTCGGCCCTTATTTCATTGCCCGCATGGCGGAAGATCCGGCACAAGGCCAGGCGGCATGGGGCTATGGGGTGGCAATAGCCGGATTTATCATTGCTATTTTGTCGCCTGTTTTGGGCGCGGTTGCTGATAAAACGGGTGCGCGTAAACCATGGATCAGCTTTTTTTCCGCCGTTAAAATTATCAGTCTGGCAATGCTGTGGTTCGCGGCTCCCGGCTCGTCGCTTGTGGTGGTGCTGATCTTTTTTGCCCTTGCCTCCGTCGCGGCAGAGTTTTCTATTGTTTTTAATGACTCGATGATGCCGCGCTTGGTAAAGCGCGAGGACATTGGCCGCATTTCCAATATTGCATGGGGGCTTGGCTATTTAGGTGGCATGATTATGCTGATTTTCGTAGTCACATGTCTGGCGGCATCGCCCGAAACCGGCACTACGCTGATCGGTATCAAGCCTTTGTGGGGACTTGATCCGCTGACTGGTGAAGATGCCCGTATTACGGGGCCATTAAGTGCCTTGTGGTATTTTGTCTTCATCCTGCCAATGTTTTTCTTCACGCCTGATGCACCGAAAGCATCACGCTTGATGCCTGCAATCCGGTCGGGTTTAAGTGAGTTAAAAGCGACATTGCATGAAGTTCGCCAGCGCTCCGGTATTATGCGTTTTTTAATCGCGCGAATGATTTATCAAGATGGCGTCAACGCGTTACTGGCACTAGGTGGTGGTTTTGCTGCTGCGATGTTTGGCTGGACGATTACGGAAGTCGGGATTTTTGGCATTATTCTCAATGTAGTGGCGATTTTCGGCTGTTTAATTGCCAGCCGATGTGATGCGCTTTTCGGCTCGAAACCAATTGTTATTGTGTCTCTTATTTTGTTGCTGATTGCGACCGTTGGGATTATTTCAACCGGAACTGACTATACTTTATTCGGAGTTTTGACATTTGGTCTGGATGGAGAAGGGCTGTTTGCCACCGGCGCTGAGCGTGCCTATCTGGTTTATGGTTTGCTGATTGGTTTTGCCTTTGGTCCTGTGCAGGCTTCATCGCGTTCATGGTTTGCATGTAGTGTCAAACCGGAAGAAGCAGGGCGCTATTTCGGCATTTACGCATTGGCCGGACGTGCCACTAGTTTTGTGGCGCCTTTCATGGTGGCGACAGTGACGATGGCGCTTGGCTCACCGCGTCTCGGTATGGCGGTGTTATTATTGTTCTTTATCGCTGGATTACTATTGATCGCCAGAACACCTTATCCAGCGGCAAAAGTGTGATGTTTTTTACTTCCTGTTTTTGCCGGAAATGCTCATAAAAAAACCGCCGGATTATCTCCGGCGGTTTTTTAATTTTACATTATCCGCAATGTTTAGTGGCGGAAGTGGCGCATGCCGGTCATCACCATGGCAATGCCATGTTCATCAGCCGCAGCGATCACTTCATCATCGCGCATGGAGCCGCCCGGCTGGATAACAGCGGTCGCACCAGCTTCAATGGCAGAGAGCAGACCGTCTGCAAACGGGAAGAACGCATCGGATGCAACAACTGAACCCTTAGTGAGTGGCGCATCTAAGTTAGCTGTTTCGGCTGCATCTTCTGCCTTGCGCGCTGCAATGCGGGCAGAATCCACGCGGCTCATCTGACCTGCACCAACACCAACAGTTGCACTGTCTTTAACATAGACGATTGCGTTGGATTTAACGTGCTTGGCAACGCGGAACGCGAATTTCAGATCGTTCATTTCAGCGTCGGTTGGCGCGCGCTTGGTGACAACTTTCAGATCGAGATCATCAATATTGCCGTTGTCGCGTGACTGGATCAGCAAGCCGCCAGCAACGGTTTTGGCCGAAACGCCTTCTGCGCGCGGATCAGGCAAGCCACCGGTGGTGAGCAGGCGCAGGTTTTTCTTGGCTGCAACGATCGCTTGCGCTTCTTCGGTTGCATCTGGTGCAATGATCACTTCAGTGAAGATTTTGACAATTTCCTCGGCTGCTTCTGCATCCAGAGTTTTGTTGAGAGCAACAATACCACCGAAGGCTGAAACCGGATCGCAAGCTAAAGCTTTAAGGTAAGCATCCTTAATGCTGTTGCCTTCTGCAACACCGCATGGATTGGCGTGTTTGATAATGGCCACCGCACTGGTGCGGGCCGGGTCAAACTCAGCAACGAGCTCAAAAGCTGCATCGGTGTCGTTGATATTGTTATAAGAAAGCTGTTTGCCCTGAAGCTGCGTTGCGGTGGCAACACCGGCGCGGTTTTCGCCAGTCAGGTAGAAGCCGGCTTTCTGATGCGGGTTTTCGCCATAACGCATAACAGAATGCAAAGTACCTGCAACCGAGCGCCATTTTGGAGCTTCTTGGTTGAGGCTTTCAGCAAACCAGCCGGAAATGGCTGCATCATAAGCGGCAGTGCGCGAAAATGCCTTGGCTGCAAGCTGCTGGCGGAATGCGTAAGGCAATGAGCCGCTGTTTTGCTTCAGCTCAGCAACCACAAGCGCGTAATCTTCCGGATCAACAACCGTTGCCACATAGGCGTGGTTCTTTGCCGAAGCACGGATCATTGCAGGGCCGCCGATGTCGATATTCTCAACCGTTGTGTCATAGTCGCCGCCTTTATAGCGGACTTCTTCAAACGGATAGAGATTGATGACAGCCAGATCGATGCCATGAATATTGTGTTCTTCCATGGCGCTGACATGTTCCGGATCATTGCGCACAGCAAGCAAGGCGCCATGCACGGATGGATGCAATGTCTTGACGCGACCATCCATGATTTCCGGAAAACCAGTGATTTCGGAAACATCGCGTACCGGAATTCCGGCAGCGGCGATTGATTTTGCCGTGCCACCGGTGGACAGCAGTTCAACACCCTGATCATGCAGAGCTTGAGCAAATTCGATAAGACCGGTTTTATCCGATACAGACAGCAGCGCGCGCCGCACCTGACACAGATCAGGAGCAGGGATATGTTTGGAACTAACAGCCATGGAAATTCTCTTCGTTGATGAAACGGGAGGGGATGGCTGCGGGTTAGCACAAGGGGCGGATGAATCCTATCTTAAAAGCCGGATTTTTTGGCTTTTAATAGCAAAAAGCTTGAATTTTAGGCTTTTGAGGCTGTTTTGCCTCAAACATAATTGCCAAGGGCTATGCGTGTCAGCTGCCAGTTGATCTGTTCCAGCTCGGAACCGGAAAAATGCAGCACAATTTGCTTGCTACGTACAGGCCCGCGAAAACCGGCAAAGAAGATTGAGTCTTCCAGCTGCGGTGCAATTTCAAAGCAGGAAAATGCCCATGTGTCATCGCGATCGGCAGAAAGCACCAGCAAACCGTCTTCGTTAAATTCAACATGAACGGAAGGGTGAATGTGAAAACGCACGGCAATATGATCGCGGGTTTTCGCGCCCATCGGTTTGCCGTCTTCACGATAAAAACGGTCGGAGCCTTGAATGATGCTGCCGCTGTGCGAGAGGCAGACGCGGCGTTCATGATGGATGCCGAAAAGGCGGGCATAGCCGTCATGTCGCGCCAGAAAACCCTGCGTGCCGATTTCTTCAATATGCTCACGGTGAACTTTTGTCGGCCCTGCAATGATCGGCGTCCCCAGCATTCTGGACAGTCCGGAATTGAGGCTGAAACGACAAGATGAGGTATCGTTGATTGTCGCAGTGGTGTGCGCTGCGGTCGAGCGTCCGAGCGGGCGGAACTCGGCAGGGCCATAACGGTCAATGCCGGAATTGACGATATAACGCTGGCGACCGGAGGACATTTCAAATGATAAGCAACCGGCATGGGCATCACGCGATGCAGTCACCTGCGGCGGCAGACCTGTATCAGCAATGATCGTGGTGGAGCCCATCGATAAGCGTTCATAGCCGGAATAAGGCGCATGTGTAAGCGGCGCGCCTGCGGTTTCATCATGGCGCAAAACAGAGATAATACGCTCTGGCAAGGTTGGCCCGACACCATTGAAAAGTGCAAGGCTTCCATCCTGATGGCGGAAGAAACGCAAAGCCGGAAGCATGCGTTCGACAGCTTCAATCAGCGCTTTGGGTGGTGTTTCCGTGCCATTGGCATAGGTTTGGCGCAATGGCAGCAGGTCAGCAAGCAATTCAAGTACGGTGACGGGATTGCGCGAAATATGGCCGCCATCGGGTAAAATCTGCCGGTTCAGCTCATATTCAAGATTGCGTTTGGCAGAACGCACCGTTGCCGGAGACATTGGCAGGGCAAGAGAGGCAAAGGCAAGCGCAATGCGGGCACGCAGCTTTTCTTCGCCATCATCCATCACGGCTGCGACAGTGCGCAAATAACGCACTTGCGTCGCCAGTGAACGCATGAATTTACGATAGGCTGGTAGTTCCGCCCCTTCCAAAATAAGATTAGAATGTTGAAGCCATGCGATAATGCGCTGCGCAGTAACTTCCGGCTCCCATGCCGTGCCGTGAATGCGCTTGCTATGCAGCTTGATCCAATCGTCGACAAGGGCGCGTGTATTGGCGCTGGCAAGATCGGTTTCGGCGCTGCGCATATGGCGCAACCAGCCAAAACCGTGCAGTGCTGCTTCCCACGCATGAGTTGGCGGTTCAACGGCAAAAGGCGAAAAGCCACCCGTTTCAACCATGCGACCGGCCAGTGCAAAGCGTCCGTGGTAAAATTCTTGTGCAAGCTGCGGATCAGCAACGCGCAAATCAGGCGGCGCAATTAAAATGCGCTCTGGAGTAAAACCGGTAAAGCGCCAGCGATAAAGCGGCCCCATACGCAAACGACGACTGAAGCGCCGCCATGTTTGTGCGGCAGCCAGTCCCCATAAATGCGGGGTTTCGCTGAGGGCGACAGTCACGCGGCCGGTCTCCTTGCCTGAATTTACGGAATCATATGTCATCGGTCAGCAAAAGGCCAAATCACTGGCCTTCTCTTCTAAGTGTATAATGCTACAAGAATGGTGAATCGAGTGTTAACCATATCAGCTATGAGCTGTATAGGTTAAAACACACAATTCATTGGGATATCAGATAT
The DNA here is from genome assembly GCF_014205685.1 of Paenochrobactrum gallinarii. GTDB lineage: Bacteria > Pseudomonadota > Alphaproteobacteria > Rhizobiales > Rhizobiaceae > Paenochrobactrum > Paenochrobactrum gallinarii. Next base: position 48,758 of record NZ_JACIIU010000014.1, on the reverse strand, counting down.
TTAATATCTGACTATGTGGATTTTTTGCGAAAACGGGCTGCAAAAAAACCGTCCATCCCTGCAAGTTGCGGATTTTCATGCGGCATATCCGCAGGTGTCGAGCGCAAAAAACCTTCATCAATGATGAGGTTTTCGATGCCTTCACAATCTTGTGGTGTGATCGGACAGGCTTCCAGTGCCGGATTTTTAAGCGCTGCTCTTGCGACGTCTTCACCCTCTTTCGGATCAAGCGAGCAGTTGGAGAAAACGATAATACCGCCCGGTTTGACGAAATCAACAGCCCGCGCCAGCAGATTGGCCTGAACAGTTGCAAGCTTTGCCAGATCGTCCGGTGTTTTTGTCCAGGGCACATCAGGATGGCGGCGCACGGTGCCGGTGGACGAGCAAGGGGCATCCAAAAGCACGGCATCAAAAAGCTCTTCCGGCTCATAATCCATCAGGTTGGTTTGATGTGTTTTAACAGGAAGCTTCAGACGGTCAAAATTGCCTTGCAGCCTTTTTAAACGATTGGCGGAAAGGTCAAGGGCGGTGACATCGGCACCGGCAAGCGCCAGCTGAGCGGTTTTACCGCCAGGTGCTGCGCAAAGATCGGCAACCTTTTTGCCCTTTAAATCGCCCATGAGGCGGGCGGGCAGGCTCGCAGCCATATCCTGCACCCACCATTCGCCGTCTTCAAAACCTTGCAAATCAGTGAGCGAGCCCTCAAACGAGCCCAAACGTACAGAACCGTTTGGCAAGACAGTGCCGTTCAGCACCTCTGCCCAATGTTTCGGGTCGCCTTTAACCGTGAGATCAATTGGTGGCTCATAGGTTTGCATTTGCAAAATCTTGGCAGCTTTTTCCTCGCCATAAGCAGCAATCAGCATTTCATTGAACCATGCCGGCACATTATTGGCGGCTTGGTCAGTTTTGGCAGCATGTGCCAGTATTTTTTCTTTCGAACGCACAATGCGGCGCAAAATAGCGTTGACGAGGCCTGCATATTTGCGGTTGCGAGGGTCATTGTCCGCAGCCGTGACTGCCAAATCAACTGCCGAGTGATCCGGCACTGAAAGATAAAGGATCTGAGCCGTTGCCACATGCAAAAGATGTTTTAGCGAATGGGCATTTTCCGGCAGCGGGCGATCAAGCAAGCGGCGGATTGTCTGTTCAATCGTGCCGCGATTGCGCAAAGATGTGCCGAGGATCGCGCGCACGAGCGAGCGGTCACGCGGTTCCAGCGCCAGATATTGTGCATTGCCGGAGTTATTATCGGTCAAGCCGTCAAGCGAGCTGTTTTTTTCAATGACTGCGCCAAGCAGGCGCTGCGCACAAAGACGCGCTGCCAGACCCGGACGGTCGAACATGTCATTATGCTGTTTGAAATTCCGTTTTTTTCCGGCGTTTTTTTTGTTAGTTTGGTTCACGACCACGGTCCTTTAAAGCCGGTTGAGCCCTGATCATCATGATTACCCCAAGGGCCGCTTGGCGGTTCAGGAGTAACACGTGATGAAGGCGCTGAATGAGAAAAGCCCATCTCTGCCGCCATTTGCTGCAAAGCTGCAATGCGATTATCAGTATCTGGATGGGTTGAAAACAAATTATCTGCACCGCGTCCAGATAACGGGTTGATAATAAACATATGTGCGGTTGCCGGATTGTGCTCGGCCTCTTCATTTACGGTCGTTTTGGCACTACGGGCAATCTTATTCAAGGCGGAAGCGAGCCAAAGCGGATTACCGCAAATTTCGGCACCTCGGCGGTCGGCTGCATATTCGCGCGTACGACTGACAGCCATTTGCACAATCATAGCGGCAAAAGGGGCAACAATCATGGCAATAACCGTGCCGATAATGCTTAAAATATTATTGCCGTTTTCACGGTTACCGCTGAAGAAAAGCGCAAAATTGCCGAGCATGGAAATGGCACCGGCCAAAGTGGCAGTGATTGTCATCGTCAATGTGTCGCGATTTTGCACATGCGCCAGTTCATGTGCCATCACTCCGGCAATTTCTTCCGGTGTTAAGCGCTGTAAAAGGCCTGTTGTTGCGGCAACGGCTGCGTTTTCCGGATTACGGCCGGTGGCAAAAGCATTGGCCTGATCTTCATGGATGATATAGATTTTAGGTGTCGGCAAACCGGCATTGGCGGCAAGGCCACGGACAATGCGGAAATATTCGGGCGCGGTGCGCTCATCTGCTTCCTGCGCATTATACATACGCAGCACCATTTTGTCGGAATTCCAATAGCCGATGGCATTAGTGGCAATGGCAATCAGCAGTGCAATCATCATGCCGCCGCTGCCGCCCAAAAGATAGCCGACACTCATAAACATGACTGTCATCAAAGCAATCAGCATGGCTGTTCTTGTCATGTTCATTGGCTATCTCCTGTAATCTCGTGCAAATTAGTACGTAAAATACTTTGCACAGCAATTGATCTTGCCTATATCATGGGGATCAGAACGCCAAGCTTCAATAATTAGCTTTTAAACTTATTGTCGATAATAGTGTGGGATAGTGGTTATGACCAAGAGTGATGCAGCAGATCAGGTGCAGGACGTGGCTGCGAAGGCGCGTGATTTTAACGATTTGCCACCTGCTGCACAACGCGCACTTAAAGAAGCGGAAGAGCGCCGGAAAGTTGAAGAACAAGCGGTACCCCTGCGTGAAATCGGCGGACGCGGCGGTAAAGATCCTGCACGATTTGGTGATTGGGAAATCAAAGGCCGCACCATTGATTTTTAAATGAAGTGCCGTCTGCGGGCGTTCATATAATAGATAAATATGAAAAAGGCCGGATAAACCGGCCTTCTTTTTTGATCCAAAGCTAACTTGTATAAGCTTTAAAATTATTTTTTGTTCTGGCGCTGATCGATGAGATCATCCACCACTGCCGGATCAGCAAGGGTAGAGGTGTCGCCTAATGTGCCGAAATCATCTTCGGCAATTTTGCGCAAGATACGGCGCATGATTTTACCGGAACGTGTTTTAGGCAATCCAGGTGCGAACTGGATTTTATCCGGTGTTGCAATCGGCCCGATCTCGGTGCGCACATGCGCAATCAGTTCTTTGCGCAATTCTTCCTGATCTTTAGTTTCGGCATCCGACATCAGCGTGACATAGCAATAAATGCCCTGTCCCTTAATGGCGTGCGGATAGCCTACAACGGCTGCTTCGGACACGTCATGATGCGAAACCAGTGCTGATTCAATTTCAGCCGTTCCCATACGGTGACCGGAAATGTTCAATACGTCATCGACGCGACCGGTGATCCAGTAATAATCATCTTCGTCACGACGCACGCCGTCACCGGAGAAGTATTTGCCCGGATAGGTGGTGAAATAAGCCTCTTTAAAGCGGGCATGATCGCCATAAAGCGTTCTTGCCTGTGATGGCCAAGAATCCACGATGCACAGGTTACCGTCGGTGACGCCTTCCAGCACTCCGCCTTCATTATCGACGATTTGCGGCTTGATGCCGAAGAATGGGCGTGTAGCTGAGCCCGGTTTCAAATCCGTTGCACCCGGCAGCGGACTAATCAGAATGCCGCCGGTTTCGGTCTGCCACCATGTATCGACAATCGGGCAGCGCTGATCGCCAACCACATTATAATACCATTCCCATGCTTCCGGATTGATTGGCTCGCCAACTGAGCCAAGCAGACGCAGAGAGGAGCGGGAAGAGTGGGTGACAAATTCATCGCCTGCACCCATTAATGCGCGAATAGCAGTTGGTGCGGTGTAGAAAATATTAACGTGATGCTTGTCGACCACTTCCCAGAAACGACCGTAATCAGGGAAATTAGGCACGCCTTCAAACATCAATGTCGTTGCGCCATTGGCCAGCGGGCCATAGACCAGATAAGAGTGACCGGTAACCCAGCCCACATCTGCCGTGCACCAATAAACATCGCCGTCCTGATAATCAAAGACATATTGATGGGTCATAGATGCATAGACGAGATAACCGCCGGTTGTATGCAGTACGCCTTTTGGCTTGCCGGTCGAGCCGGAAGTGTAAAGGATGAAAAGCGGATCTTCCGCATTCATTGGCTCCGGTTCGCAAACAGGTGAAGCCTTGGCAATTTCCTGATGATACCAGAGATCTCGACCCGGGCCCCAGCTGATTTTGCCGCCTGTGCGGCGCACAACCAGCACCTTGTTGACCATAACGAATTGCTTGGCAGCAATATCGATGGCTTTATCAGTATTTTCTTTCAGTGCGATTGGTTTACCGCCGCGAACACCCTCATCGGAAGTGATGACAAAAGTTGACTGACAATCGACAATACGACCGGCGAGAGCTTCCGGTGAAAAACCAGCAAAGACGATAGAATGTACCGCGCCAATGCGGGCACAAGCAAGCATTGCATAAGCGGCTTCCGGAATCATCGGCAGATAAATGGTGACGCGATCACCTTTTTTAACGCCGTTATCTTTCAGTACATTGGCTAGGCGGCAGACATTTTCATGCAGTTCGCGATAAGTGATTTTCTTATCGATATAGGGATTGTCGCCTTCCCAGATAATCGCAACCTGATCGCCGCGTGTTTCTAAGTGGCGATCAATACAGTTATAGGCAATATTGGTGATGCCGTCCTCGAACCATTTGATGGAGATATCGCCATCAAAGGAAGTGTTCTTCACTTTGGTGTAAGGCTTGAACCAGTCGATGCGCTTCCCGTGTTTGCCCCAGAACGCCTCCGGATCAGTGATACTTTCCTGATACCACGCTTGATAGGTGGCCTCGTCCATATGCGTATTGGCTTTAGCTCCCGGCAAAACAGGATACAGCTTTTCTGACATGAGTTCCTCCGTTTATAACCGGCAAATCTCCCAAAAGCCGGTATGAGCGATGATTCCCTTAAATCATCATTATCATTTTTTCTATTTATAAACGGCACAGGTCAGAGGTAAAGTTAGACAAAGGCGTTAAGTGCACGCAAAGTGACGCAGATGTTACAACTGGCCAGCTTATATCGAAACCTGCCAGTTGTATTTGTTTTTAACCGGCCTATTCAGCGGCGTTTTGTGGGCGGACACCGAAGATAGCTGAGCCGACGCGTACGGAAGTTGCGCCAAAAGCGATGGCCGTTTCATAGTCAGATGACATGCCCATCGACAGTTTCTCAACGCCAGCTTCGCGGGCAAGTTTTTGTAATAATGCAAAATGCGGGCCTGGATTTTCGTCAACCGGCGGAATGCACATTAAACCCTCAATTTGCAGGCCGTGTTCTTCACGGCAGCGTTTGACAAAAGCTACAGTTTCCAATGGGGAAATGCCGGCTTTTTGTGGCTCAAGCCCCGTATTTACCTGCACATAAAGCTTTGGTGCGCGACCATGTTTTTTAATCTCTTGGGAAATGGCGGCAGCAATCTTTTCGCGGTCGATGGTTTGGATGACATCAAAAAGAGCTACTGCTTCCGCAGTTTTATTTGATTGCAGCGGGCCGATAAGGTGCAATTCGATCCCCTGATACTCTTCACGCAATTTTGGCCATTTGTTTTGGGCTTCCTGAACGCGGTTCTCGCCAAAAATACGCTGGCCGTTTTCAAGGGCAGGGCGAATGCTGTCAGCATCAAAAAATTTGGAAACTGCAATCAGCGATACTGAGTTGGCTTTACGTTTTGCTTCGCGTGTGGCTAAATCAAGCGCATGACGAACAGAATTGAGTGCTTGCGTGATTTGGGAGGCGTGTGAGGACATTTTGCACCTTTCAGGTCATAAAACCGGATTTTTTCGATAGAAATGCGTGTTAATCGCGCCAAAAACTTGACGCTTATCTCAATCCGTGATGAAGCTCCGGCAACTAAGTTTGAGACTCTTTATTCATCCCCTTTGTACGAGTAAATACGGCCATGGCAACCGAACGTTATAATCCCCGCACTACTGAAGCCCATTGGCAGAAAGTCTGGGACGAGGCAAAGACCTTCGAAACGGATAATGATGATCCGCGCGAAAAATATTACGTGCTGGAAATGTTCCCATATCCGTCAGGTCGTATTCATATGGGACATGTGCGCAACTATGCTATGGGTGACGTGGTCGCACGTTACAAACGCGCGCGTGGTTTCAATGTGCTGCACCCTATGGGCTGGGATGCTTTTGGTATGCCTGCTGAAAACGCCGCGATGCAGAATAAAGTACACCCGAAAGAGTGGACCTATCAGAACATCGCTACGATGAAGCGTCAGCTGAAATCGATGGGCTTGTCGCTGGACTGGTCACGCGAATTTGCGACCTGTGATGTGGATTATTATCATCGCCAGCAGATGCTGTTCCTTGATATGTTTGAAAAGGGTCTGGTGACCCGTAAAACATCAAAAGTAAACTGGGATCCGGTTGACAACACAGTGCTTGCCAATGAGCAGGTGGTTGATGGTCGTGGCTGGCGTTCCGGCGCTCTGGTTGAGCAGCGTGAGCTGACCCAGTGGTTCTTTAAAATCACAGATTATAATGAAGAGCTGTTGGCAGCCCTTGATACGCTTGACCAGTGGCCTGAAAAAGTTCGCCTGATGCAGAAAAACTGGATTGGTAAATCCGAAGGTCTGCAACTGCGTTTTGAACTTGATGCAAAGAGCGGCGAAGCTGGTGAGATTGAAGTTTACACCACCCGTCCGGACACTTTGTTTGGTGCATCTTTTATCGCGATTGCTGCGGATCATCCGCTGGCCAAAAAACTCGCGCCTAATAATGCAGCTTTGACCGACTTCATCGCTGAATGCCATCACCATGGCACTTCCGTGGCGACACTTGAAACCATTGAGAAGCAGGGTTTCGATACCGGTCTTCGCGTCAAGCATCCATTTGACGACAACTGGACCTTGCCGGTCTATGTCGCCAATTTCGTGCTGATGGAATATGGTACAGGCGCTGTTTTCGGCTGCCCTGCGCATGATCAGCGCGACTTGGATTTTGCCAATAAATATTCATTGCCGGTACGTCCTGTCGTGTTGCCAAAAGGTGCAGACGCAGCAACATTCAGCGTTGATAAAGATGCTTATTCTGATGATGGCATTATGTTCAACTCGCAGTTCCTTGATGGATTGACACCGCAGGATGCTTTCCAAAAAGTCGCTGAAAAGCTGGAAGCGCAGCAGCTTGATGGTCAGCCACAGGGCAAGCGTAAGGTTCAGTTCCGTTTGCGCGATTGGGGTATTTCCCGTCAGCGTTATTGGGGGTGCCCGATCCCGATGATCCATTGTGATGCTTGTGGTGTGCAGCCGGTTAAACGTGCGGATTTGCCGGTGAAACTGCCGGATGATGTGACATTTGATCGTCCGGGTAACCCGCTTGATCGTCATGAAAGCTGGCGTCATGTGAAATGCCCGAGCTGTGGTGGCGATGCCCGCCGTGAAACCGATACGATGGACACATTTGTCGATTCATCATGGTATTTTGCACGCTTTACCGCGCCGTTTGAAAATGAACCAACCAATCTGAAAGCCGTTGATGGCTGGCTGCCGGTTGATCAATATATCGGTGGTATTGAGCACGCGATCCTGCATTTGCTTTATTCGCGCTTCTTTACCCGTGCGATGAAAGCGACCGGTCACCTGAATGTGGAAGAGCCGTTCAAGGGCTTGTTCACACAAGGCATGGTGGTGCACGAAACCTATAAATGCGATGGTCAGTGGGTATCACCGGCTGAAATCCGCTTTGACGAGCAGGATGGTGTGCGTGTTGCCACAATGCTCGATACAGGCGCGAAAGTGGACATCGGCTCGATTGAAAAAATGTCGAAGTCGAAGAAAAACGTTGTCGATCCGGATGATATTATTTCGTCTTATGGTGCTGACACCGCGCGCTGGTTTATGCTTTCCGACAGTCCGCCGGAACGTGACGTGATCTGGACAGAAGCTGGTGCAGAAGGTGCGCATCGCTTTGTACAACGCGTTTGGCGTGTGGTCAGCGAAGCCGCTGATGCCTTGAAGAATGCTACACCAAAAGCCGCACTGGAAGGTGATGCAGCTCAGGTTTCCAAGGCTGCGCATAAAGTGCTTCAGGCTGTTGGCGAAGATTTGGAAAAGCTGGCCTTCAACCGTGCAGTTGCCCGTCTTTATGAGCTGGTGAATGCGCTTTCAGGTGCCTTGCAGCAGGTTAAAAACGGTGAGGCCGATGATGCATTGAAGAGTGCAGTTCGCGAAGCCATTGAAATTCTGCTGGTTATGATTGCTCCAATGATGCCGCATCTGGCTGAAGAATGCTCCAAAACACTGGGCGGTACCATTAATGGTAAAGCAACATTGGTGTCTGAAGCAGCATGGCCTCAGTTCAATCCGGGATTGATTGTTGAAAATGATGTGGTTTTACCTGTTCAAATCAACGGTAAACGAAAAGGGGATTTGACAATCGCGCGCGATGCAGATCAATCTGCTATTCAGCAAGCGGTGCTCGAACTCGATTTCGTGAAACATGCCCTTCAGGGCAACGCACCTAAAAAGATCATTGTAGTGCCACAAAGGATCGTCAATGTCGTTGCCTGACTGCATTAAAAAAGTCACTTCACCGGTTCGCAGCCTTATCACACTTGTGATAATGGCTGTGGCTGTTGCCGGATGTACCGTTCAGCCGCTTTATTCAGGAGGCAGTACGGGGGAAATTGGTGCGGGTGTTACACCTGATATGCGTTCCAAACTGGCATCAGTTTCGATCGAGCCGGCAAATGACATTTTTCAGCAGGCCGTACGTAACCGTTTGATTTTCTTGCTCGGTGGCGGAGCGGGTGAGCCACAATATCCGGCTTACAAGCTGCGCATGGGTTTGAATAAAACCACTGTTTCGGCTGTCACTGTGGATGTGGGCGACAAAACAGACCGCACCGGTCGTCCTTCTGCTGGCTCCGTTCGTGCATTCTCTGATTATGTTTTGCTCGATAATCAGGGTAAGCCGGTTGCTCGTGGCAAGCGTACAGTTTTTGCTTCCTTTGACCGCCCGCGTCAGGAATTTGCAAATCTGCGTGCTGAACGTGATGCACAAAAACGTGCGGCTGAGGAATTGGCCGAGCAGATTTTCTTGTCACTGGCACAGGATTTGTCGAAGCTTTAAGTTTCGAAACAAGTTTATTAAAAAGCCCCGCTCTGAGATTTCAGAGCGGGGCTTTTTCGTATTGCTGATTAATTGGAGGCTTTGGCCACATAATCACGCCATGCTGGCAGATTATATTCGTTCAGGCTCTCAGCTGCCATGACGGCTCGCGCAACGGCTTGCGCCATTACAAAAGCAGCAATAGTGCCGATTGATGTGACATTGCCCTCAACACCTTCCAGCTTGCCGGTGGAAAGTGCGAAAATAGTATCGCCATCCGACATTGTATGGATCGGGTTGATGCTGCGGGCAAAGCCGTCATGCGCCATTTCAGCGATTTTCTTCAGCTGAGCTTTATTGAATGGCACGTTGGTGGCAATTGCACCAATGGTGGTGTTAGCACCTACGGCTTTCACCACATTGCGGCCGTTCATGATCGCGCCAACAGTGTCGCGGAAGCCGTTGCCGTCTTCATTGCGTGCACCGGCAATAATCTGGTTGGTGCGCGGATCGTAAACATCTCCGACGGCGTTGACAGCAACAATCGCACCAACAACCACTTCCGTGCCCGGAACTTTATAACTGGCAGTACCAAGGCCACCCTTCATGGAGAAGTCAGGGCCAAACATTTTGCCGACGGTTGCACCGGCACCGGCACCCACATTGCCCTCAGCACTTTCAGTTGTGTTGGCTGCAAGACATGCCTGATAACCAGCTTCTGCATCAGGACGGATGGAAAAATCTCCAACGCCTAAATCCATCAGAATCGCTGCCGGAACAATTGGCACAACTCCATTGCCGATTTTAAAACCGATTTTGTTTTCTTCCAGATAGCGCATCACGCCGCTTGCCGCATCCAGGCCATAGGCGCTGCCGCCCGAAAGCATGACAGCATGCACGCGATCAACCATATTGATCGGGTCGAGCAGGTCTGTTTCACGGGTCCCAGGTGCGGAACCGCGTACGTCGACGCCTGCTGTTGCGCCTTCTTCACATAAAAGAACACTACAGCCGGTCGGACGGGTGGAAAGCGTGTGGTGGCCAAGCTTGATACCTGGAACGTCAACAATCGAGCCGCCCAAAAGTGCTGTCAATTCCATTGCGGTTTCCTTTGTCTGAGCGGCATTTGCCATGCCGGCAGACATAACAGTGCCGACACCAGCAGCGCCAAGACCAATGAGTGACTTGGTGAAATTTCTACGATCCAATGATTTTCCTCCGGTTTTATCATCATCTTATTGTTTGTTGGATGTGACATTATCCCAGAGAAAAATCTTTCGCTACGATAAATCGCTGTAAGCTACTGATTTTTATGAATGCTTTGTGGTTAATTCAGTTGGACAAAATGATGCTCGGAGAGTTGCTGATATTGGCGTGGTGCCGGTTGATAGTCTGGTGAACGCACCGGACTTTTTAATTCATCCACTTGCATCATACGACGTAAATGGCGGCGCTCCGGATCAGGGATTGGCACAGCAGATAAGAGTTTCTTGGTATATGGGTGTTGCGGGTTTTCGAAAATTTCCGCCCGTTTGCCGATCTCGACAATCTCGCCCAGATACATCACCGCCACACGGTGGCTGACGCGCTCGACTACTGCCATGTCGTGACTGATGAAAAGATAAGCAAGTTTGAGATTGGCTTGCAGTTCAAGCATCAGATTGATCACTTGTGCTTTGATGGAGACATCAAGTGCGGAGACAGATTCATCGGCAACAATAACCTTTGGATCCATCGCCAGCGCACGTGCAATGCAAATGCGCTGGCGCTGCCCCCCCGAAAACTCATGCGGAAAACGCTTGGCCATGTCCGGTGTTAGTCCGACACGCAGCAATAAGTCAGCGACGATTTTTTCCGCTTGCGCTTTTGTTCCCATCTTATGCTCAAGATAAGGCTCGGCAATCGTTGCCCCCACACGCATGCGCGGATTAAGGCTGGCAAAAGGATCCTGGAAAATCATCTGCATTTTATGGCGGATTTGGCGCAGTTCCTTATGATCCATGGCCGAAATATCTTGTCCGTCAAGCCGGATAACGCCTTCGTCCGGTTGAATAAGGCGCATTACAGCGCGCGCGGTGGTGGATTTTCCACATCCCGATTCACCCACCAATGACAGGGTTTCGCCCGGTTGCAGCGCGAAGCTGACATCTTCAATAGCGTGAACGCGACCCTGTAACCGCCCCATGAGACCTGCATGAATGTCAAAGCGTTTGCTTAAATTTTTAACTTCCAGCACCGGTGCTGATTGATGGTCGACTGTATCGGCAGAGACAACAGGCTCCCCCGGTAAACCGGTCTTGGGATCAAGATCGGGAAAGCGCAAAGGCCGGTCATAAGGTTTCATTGAACCGAGCATAGGCACAGCAGAAAGCAGCGCTCGTGTATAGGGATGTTTGGAGTGATTGAAAATATCGGCAGTGTCACCGCTCTCAACAGCCTCGCCACGGAACATCACCACAGTACGATCAGCAATTTCGGCAACGACACCCATGTCATGGGTGATGAACAGCACTGATGTGCCTTCCTCTTCCTGCAAGGTTTTGATGAGATCGAGAATTTGGCCTTGAATGGTGACATCCAATGCGGTGGTCGGCTCATCGGCAATCAACAGTTTGGGGCGGCTGGCAAGTGCCATTGCAATCATCACGCGCTGGCGCATGCCGCCAGAGAAACGATGCGGATATTCATCGAAACGGCTGGCAGCTGATGGAATGCGCACACGGTCAAGCAGCCGGATCGTTTCGGCTTTTGCTTCTTCATGGCTCATATTACGGTGGCATAATAGCGCTTCCGATATCTGATCGCCAATGGTGAAAAGCGGGTTTAGCGATGTCATCGGCTCTTGAAAAATCATCGCAATATCATTGCCGCGTACTTTGCGCATTTGCGCTTCCGGCAGTTGCAGCAAGTCTTTGCCATTGAGAAGCACACGCCCCCCAATTCGGCTGGTGTCGCGCGGCAATAATTGCATGACTGATAAGGAGGTGACACTTTTACCGGAACCGGATTCACCCACCACAGCAACAGTTTCACCCGGATTTACGGTAAAGGAGATATCACGGACAACGGATTTCCATTGTCCTTCACTCAAAAAGCTGGTGGTCAGATTTTCAACTGACAATACCGGAGAGACAGCCTTTGTTGTTGTCATGATGGATCTCCCAAAGTTTCAAATTTTATGCGATGACTGAAGAAAGCGAAGGCAAATTAATCCGGCCAGCGACGCAAACTATCGAAGCTTTTTTTGGTGCGGTCGGCGAGCGGGGTGGCAATTATTTCATTAGAGCTACGCGCTTTGGTCAGTTCTTCACTTAAACGTCTGGCGACAATTGTTTCTTGTCCATCATGCAGATTGCATGGATCAAGGTAGAAGTAATGATGCTCAACCTCATGATCACGCGCAATGATTGGCGGCGTTCCGCGTGCCAAGGCATCCACCAAATCCCATGCCGTAATATGGGTTTCTTGCGGATTTATATTGACGCGCAGACGATCAAGCGGATTGTGGGTCGGGTCGGCTTCAATAACCGGATTAACGCCTGCAAAATCTTGCAGCGTTGCCTGCCACAGATCAAGAAAAGCTTTTTCACGCGCACGTACGGCTTCATGATCACGCTTTTCCCATGCTTCAAGCGCCGCCATCACGCCATAGACACTTTCCTTGCCGACCTTCATGCCGCGGCCAATGCCGCAATTTTGCAAATAAGCATGGCGCACGAGTTTTTTGCTGCCGGCAACAATGCCGGAGGTAGGGCCGCTTAAAAACTTATGTCCCGAATAAAGCACGATATCGGCACCTGCTTCGAGGAAGCCTTTAAGGTCGTATTCTGATGCAGCATCGACAATCACCGGAATGTTGCGGGCGTGGCAAATCTCGACAAAGCGTTTAAGTTCCAGCAGTCCGTAATGAACCACATGATGGGAGACAACATAAATGGCGGCGGCAGTGTTTTCGCTGATGGCGCCTTCGAGATGAAAATCATAACATGTCGTTGCTTGCCCGATCAGCACCGGCTTGCCACCGGCAATACGAATAGCCTGATCAACGGGTGCGCCATAGCTTACCACATGCCCCATCTGCACGATGATTTCTCTTTTTTCCGTTTTAGTTTCTGGCAGAAGTTCAATCGCTGATAGATCATCGCCTGTGATGGCACCGGCGACTGCCATGCTGATACCGGCAGAACAGGACGCGGTGACAAAGCCTGCTTCTGCGCCGGTTAGGCGGGCAATGACTTTGCCTGCTTTGCGTTGCAGGTCATTCATTTCGACAAATTGCGGTAAAATTTCCGCCATGGCTTTCGCTACTTCCGGCAGTGCGATGGAAGCGCCGAGCCCTGTCATCGTGCCGGAGACATTGATAATATTGCGCAAACCTAATGTTTGATGCAGATTTGTTTCAGCCATGGGAGCCTCCGGTCATCAATGCGGGTAAGAGAAATTTTGAAATTTCTTTATTCCCTAGCACTGGAATTGATTTCATAATTGTGAAATGCTGTGTGGGTGCTTTTATCATTCGGGATAAATAACGAATGACAAGCCTGAATGTGTTTGAACGATTGACGGAGCCAGAAAATGAACACCAAAATGTCAGCATCAGTGACCAAAGCGGCTTCGGAAAATAAAACTGCGGTTGAGAAAAAAGAACCATCACGCCGCTCCCGTGTCAGCGGGATTGACCGCGTGTTGCAGGTGCTGGATTTTCTCTATGAACATGGCAGCCCAAGCGGTGCTTATATGATTGCCAAAGCCATTGGTGCGCCTTTGTCCACGGTTTACGTCATTGTTGATGACATGGTGGAAAAAAAGCTGTTGTCGCGCAATAGCGAGGGGCTTTTGTGGCTGGGCGACAGGCTTTATCATTATGGTCTGGCTTATGCGCGCTCGCTCGACTTTTTGAGTGTTGCAACCAGTGAAATGCACGACCTTTGCCGTGATATCGGCGAAACCATTCAGCTTTGCGGGCTGGACGGCGATCATATGCAGGTGTTGGCTATGGCCGACGGGCCGGGTCATTTTCAGGTGACGTCGCGGGTGGGAACCCGTGTTCCGCTTAACTGGACAGCATCGGGGCGTTTGCTTGTCGGTCATATGAGCGACAATGAGCGCTTGGAAATTTTCAAGCGTTGCGCGTCCCCGTCGCCAACCGGCAGAGCTGATACGGATCCAAAAATTTTGTCCGAGGGAGCGGTGCGTGCTTTCAGCCAGCGTTTGTCGGTGCAGGCGGGTGAATCCGATTATGCCGTTGCCTGTATTGCAGCCCCTGTTTGCGATGAGCAAGGGGCTTGCGTTGCCACGATTTCGATCGTTCTGCCCGAGCAAAAGCTGATGGATAATACCGAGCTTTATACCGGCAGCGTCCAGCGCTCGGCTGAAAAGATTGAAACGGTGATGGGCTGGCGTAAGCATTAATCGTTCAGCCTCTTAATCGTGCAGTGCCACAATGGCTTCGATCTCGACGGTAATATTACCGGGAAGCGAGCCGAAGCCAACGGCAGAACGTGCATGTTGGCCATTATCGCCAAACACATCAATGAAAAGATCGGAGCAGCCGTTGATAACGCGCGGATGATCTTCAAAATGCGGCTCGGCATTGACCATACCGAAAAGCTTTACCACGCGCTTGATGCGGTTGAGGTCGCCCAGCGCTTGATGCATCACAGCAAGCAAATTGATGCCGGTGAGACGGGCATGATTGTAAGCCGCGTCCACATCCTGATCGATGCCGACTTTGCCGGTATGGAGTCGGCCATCTGCCTCGCGCGGACCCTGACCGGAAAGATAAAGAATATTGCCTTCCAGCACATGGGTGACAAAATTGGCAATGGGTGGCGGTGCATCCGGCAATTTAATGCCCAATGCTGCGAGCCGGTCATAAGGGCTGGCTGCATTATTGTTACCGATTGGCTTTACTGGGTTTGACACATCAGCCCCTGAATATTTGTGAAGTAAGTTGTCACTTGTCTTCATTGTAAATTGTTGTTTTTAAAGGTGCGGCTGCGGACAACCGCACCTTATGCAAAATTTTTAACGGTAGCTGAAGCCGTGGCTGTGATCGACGCATTCGACTATGTCCGGCTGATAGCGGCCTGCCTCAAAAATGTCGGTGCCAAGCACGGTCATGCGTGGTTCGAACAGTTTGGTAAGCGCTGCGCGCGCACCAAGGGAATCCACTACTTGCAGATCAGAGTCATTGAGATCAAAAATTGTAAACTCACTGCGCGCGCCTGCTTCGAGCAAATTATCCATTGATAAACGGATAACTTCGGCAGGGGCATGGGTGACCGCTTCCACGACCTTATCAAATGGCATGCCGACGCTTAACAGCTTCGACATAGTGGTGCTTAAATCCCAAACCGATTGATTGATGCTGCGTAAATGAACGTCAGTGGAAATGGAAAACGGCAACAGACCGCGTTCAATCGCCACTTCCGCTACGCGGAAAGAGAAGGATGCGCCGCCATGGCCGATATCAAGACGGATGCCTTCACCGGCGCAGCGCTCTGCCAGTTCAAACAGGTCTTCATCTTCAATGATGGAACTGCCGACCTTACCATTAAAGCAATGGGTGATGATGTCACCAGGGCCTAAAATTTCCAACACTTCGTCATAAAGTGCGGGTGGCTCACCCACATGCACCATCATCGGAATTTTAAGAATTTTGGCAATTTTTTTGCCCAGTTTTACCGGTGTAACACCCCATGAACCGGTGATGACATGGCTGGCGCGTACTTTAAGCCCGACAATATGGTCGCGGTTTTCATGGTAGCAGGCAACAATACGGTCAATGTCGACCGAGCGGATGTCGCTTAATTCACTGACACGATTGCAAGCCACAAGGCCAATCGAACCCAAGTTCAAAAATGCTTTAATGCGCTCGCGCGATTGGTCGATGATATATTCGCGGAAGCCATGGAAATTGGCTTCACCGGCAGAGCCGGCATCCACAATAGTGGTGACACCACGCTGCACGCCGCACAGGTTAGGACGCACGGAAATATCGGTGCCGCCATGCCAGACATGCGCATGCAGATCGCCCCAGCCCGGTGAAATAAACGAGCCATTGCCCTCGATGATGTTGGTAATGCCGGCGCGAGGCAGATCTTTGCCCACTTTGGCAAGCTTACCGTCTTCGTCGATCAGAATGTCAATTGCGCCTTGATGGGAATGCTGGCCGAAAGCCACCGGTTTAACATTGGTGATAAGCAAAGCGCCGTTTTTTTGAGTTTGCGCGCACATGTGATTACAGGTCCTTTTTAAGGCGGGGGTCAAGAAGGTCGCGGAAGCCGTCGCCAACCATTTGGAGCGAAAGCACAGACAAGATAATGGCGATGCCGGGGAAAAGGGTCATCCAGTCGGCTTGGCCGACATATTGGCGGCCGGATGAAATCATCGTACCCCATGTCGGAATTTCAGGGCTGACACCAAGACCGAGGAACGAAAGCCCAGCTTCGGCCAGCATGGCACTGGCAAACAGAAATGTACCTTGCACTAAAATTGGCGATAAAAGATTGCGCAAAACATGGCGTATCATGATGTTGCGGGTGGAAACACCCATGGAAACAGCCGCTTCCACATAAGGAAGTTCGCGGATCACCAAGGTGGAGGCGCGCACAACACGCGCTAAACGCGGCGCATAAACAATTGAAAGCGCTACAATAACCGTTGCCAGTGAAGGCCCGAGTGCTGCCACCAGAGCAATAGCCAGCAAAATATCGGGGAAAGCCATCATCGCATCAATGAGACGGGCAATCGGGGCATCGAGCTTCGGGAAAAAGCCTGCAAGCAGCCCCATCGTGACACCAATCAGCGATGATAAAATGACGACAGCAAACCCCACCAAGAGTGACAGGCGACCGGCATAAATAGTGCGCGAAAATACATCGCGGCCAAATTCATCTGTGCCGAACCAAAACAGTTCTGACGGTGGTTTGAGGCGGTTTACAATGGATAATTTGTAAGGATTATAAGGCGAAACCCAAGGCGCCAGCAGTGCCAGCAAGGTGAAAATCACCAAAATAAACAAGCCGAATGCAACGGTTTTGCGTTTTAACAACCGCTTGATGAATTGCATGCTTTCGCTTGGGGTTTTGGCTGAAGATGTGATTGAATGTGTCATCAGTAGCGCACCCTTGGATCGACCAGCAGATAAAGCATATCAATGGCAAAATTAATCAGGACATAAAGAGCGGCAATCACCAGTAACGCGCCTTGAATGACCGGATAATCACGGCGTAAAACCGCAGACACGACCAGATTGCCGATGCCGGGCAGGCTGAACACGGTTTCGGTGACAACAGCGCCGGAAATGAGCACCGCAACCGTGAGGCCAATAACTGTGAGAATAGGGATCAGCGCATTTTTAAGTGCATGTTTCAGGATGACTTTACGCTCGATCAACCCTTTGGCGCGTGCCGTGCGCACATAATCATCACCTAAAACATCAAGCATCGAAGCGCGGGTAAAGCGTAAGATGAGAGCGGATGAAACAAGCCCCAGCGCGAAAGCCGGCAGGCTTAGATGCCACATTCTGTCGGTAAAGCTTGCATCTGGCCCGCCATAACCGGAAACCGGAAAGAAGCCATAGCGCACAGCAAAGGCTTGCATCAAAATCAGTCCAAGCCAGAAACTTGGAATACTTGCGGCAAACATTGCCAGCGTTGTTGCTGCCTGATCAATGAAAGAACCGCGTCTGTAAGCTGCATAAATGCCGATCGGCAAAGCAATGACACAAGCGATAATGATGGAAAATAAAGTCAGGAAAAATGTCGGTTCGGCACGTTCACTCAATGCGCTCAATACAGGCTGGTTGAGAAAAATTGATTGACCGAGATCACCGCGCATTAATTGCCCGACATAATAGATATATTGCATGACAAGCGGTTGATCTAACCCCAATTGCGCCCGCAAATCAGTTATATCTGCCTGGGTCGCTTCAGGGCCGAGCATAACGGCTGCCGGATCACCGGGCGTGACGCGCACAATGACAAAAACAATCGTGACGACGAGAAACATCACAATAATCATGCCGATGAAACGCTGGATAATATATCGTATCATGTTGGCCTTGCTTACAATGTGACAGGCACTTTCATGCGGGCGAACACTCCGCAATCAATCAAAAACTCTGTCAGAGATGAAGTGCAGAAGACACAGAATAAACGGTTTTATCCTGTGTCTCTTTATTGAATGCGACCGCTAAAAAAGTGCGGGCACAGGCTTCAGCCATTATTTTTTAAGCGAGACGTTCCAGAAATATGGCCATGGAGCAGGCTCAACACCTTCGAGCTTCTGCGATTTCGCGGCCACTGCGTTAAAGTCGCCGATTTTAATAAACGGCACTTCATCCATCACGACTTTTTGCACATCAGCCCAGAGTTTGATGCGTTTTTCCGGATCAGATTCGGTGTTGAACGCATTGACCACTTCACCACGTGCCGGTGTGTCCCAATTGCCTGGAGCGCTGGTTGACATCATGCCGATAAGCGATGGCTCCGGCAAGAACGGGCTATGGGTGATGTAAATATCCCATAAGCTTGGATCACCACGACGCTGAGTAAGTGTCGCCCAGTCCACCACTTGCAGGTCAACTTTAAAGCCAGCGGCTTTCAAATATTCTGCGGCCACCTGAGCCATTTTATAATGGAACTCATATTGGCGGCTGGTGAGGATGCGCACCGGATCGCTATTATAATTGGCGGCTTTCATCAGCTCTCCGGCTTTCTCAGGGTTGGCCACATTATAATGACCTTCAACACCTGCATCGGTCGCCCATGCAAAACTATCCGGATAGAGCGAGCCGTTCAGCGCGTAAAACTCTTTCGAGCCAAAGGCTGCGGCCATCATATCTTCTTGGCTGAGCGACTGCTGGATAGCTTGGCGCAGTTCCTTGGATTTGGTCATGCCATGGCCGGAATTGAGCACAAAAACCGGCCAGCCGAAAGGCTTCAACATCACTGGTTCGGAAGCCGTTGAAGTTTTCACACGCTCAAATGATTCAACCGGAATGGAATCGACATAATCATATTGACCGGAAATGGCGGCTTCGACACGAGTATTGGCATCAGGCACCGGCACAAAGCGGATTTCATCGACATATTGATGGCGTGCGCCGCCATAACCATCACTTTCACCGGCTGGTGAAGTGTAATCGGCGAAACGCTCCAACTGAATATATTGGTCGGCTTTACGCTCTTTCAGCTTGTAAGGCCCGGTGCCGATAATGTCGGTCATCGGCTCAGCCTGATGGTCAGCAGGCAAAATAATAGCGGCGGAATTGTTGAAGGCCAGCAATGAAACGAGCGGCGCATAAGGATCGCTCAGCGTGATCGTAACAGTCAGTGGGTCTGTCGGTTCAATGGACTTGATCATTGTGGCGGTTTGCTTGCCGCGGGATGCTACTTTTGTCCAGCGATCAAGCGAGGCCGCAACATCTTTGGATGTCATACCTGAGCCATTATGGAACTTGACGCCATCGCGTAATTTGATGGTGTAAACTTTACCGTCAGCGCTGATTTCCGGCAAAGCAGCCGCCAATAGCGGCGTGGTTTTCCATGATTTGTCAAAGGTATAAAGTGTTTCAAAAATATGCTGGCTGACAATGCCGACAAGATCAGCTGTTGAAACCATCGGATCAAGGGTTGGCGGCTCGCCAATGGTGGCAACATTAATAATGCCGCCCTTTTCCTGCGCGTAAGAATATGACAGATTTAATGTGGCGGCACCGATCAGGGCGGTTCCCACCATCAGTAATGTTTTGAAATTTCGCATGTTCCCCTCCACTTATTCCATTATTAAAGAATAATTATCTTTATAATGGAATAATACGATACGGAGAGAACTTGTCAAGCATGGTTGCATGGCAATTGATTATGATTTTGGTAGCTCTAAAAAGCGGGCAGGCGCAAAATGCTTTATTTGCTGGCATTTGCGATGCAAAATTTACCCAAAAATAAACCCTGCTCTTAGTGAATAAAAGCAGGGTTTTATTTGATTTGAAGTTTTATCCGTATTTTTAAACGGTGATCAAACGACCTTCCGAGAAAAACGCGTCCATCTGTTCAAGATAAGGCGCAATGTCGAACCCGTTTTTCTCCACCCATTCATCATTAAAATATGTGGAGCGGTAGCGATCGCCATGATCGCAAAGCAGGGTGACTACCGAGCCTTTTTCGCCCTTTTTGACCATTTCGGAAATGAGCAGCGCACAAGCCCAGATATTGGTGCCGGTTGAGCCGCCGCAAGCGCGGCCGATAATTTTGCTGATGGCACGTTGTGCGGCGAGACTTGCGGCATCCGGCACTGTTACCATACAATCAACCACATCGGGCACGAAAGATGGCTCGACACGCGGACGACCAATGCCTTCGATAATGGATGAGCAACGGTCGATTTCCATGATGGAACGATCTGTAAAATGCTGATGGAAAATCGATGCTTCAGGATCGGCCACGCACAGGCGTGTATCAAGCTGGCGGTAGCGGATATAGCGGCCCAATGTTGCTGACGTGCCACCGGTGCCGGCACCTGTTACAATCCAGCGCGGGTTTGGAAATTCTTCATGGCTCATCTGATTGAAGATGGATTCAGCAATATTATTATTACCGCGCCAATCGGTTGCCCGTTCCGCATAGGTGAACTGGTCGATGTAATAACCACCGGTTTCTTCCGCGACCTGACGTGCTGCGTCATAAACGGTTTTAGGGTCATCTACCAGATGCGGGCGACCACCGTAAAACTCGATTGCCGCGATTTTTTCCTTGGATGTGGTGCGAGGCATAACTGCCACAAAAGGCAGATTAATCATGCGTGCAAAATAGGCTTCCGACACAGCAGTGGAGCCGCTGGAGGCTTCAACAATTGTGGTTTGCGGGCCGATTTTGCCATTGCAAATGGCATAAAGGAACAGAGAACGCGCCAAACGGTGCTTGAGGCTGCCGGTCGGATGGCTGGATTCGTCTTTTAAATAGAGTGTAATGTCGTTGAACTTTGGCAGATCAATACGGATCAGATGCGTGTCGGCTGATCTGTTGAAATCTGCTTCAATTGTTGCGATTGCGCGGTTGCGCCACTCCATACTGCATGGTTGCGGGCGATTGCATTGAATAATCTGTCCCAATTCTTATTGCCTCTGTATATCCAAAATCAGGGTTACTTTATGTGAACTGACAGAGATATAATTCAATTTATATGTTTTTGTCAAAAATAATAAAATTTAGGGTAAATTTTTATAATTTACCCCATTAAGTTAGAAATCTGTATTCGAACTATGGTGTAAAATTAGATTATCATTTCATATTGTTTAAGGTTGATAATACATGCTCTACATCAGCCATATTATTATAAACATGTAAGCCGAAACGTAGCTGGCCACGGCGCAACGTATGGGTGATGTTGGCATCAAGTAAGGTTTTGTGCATTTCGTTGATACGTGTATCGTGAGAGAAACCATGGCCGCCAGCATCAAGCTCACCGCAGGTGATGATATGGCTTTCTTCCAGCGTTTGTTGTGGCTTGGAGATGAGCAAACCATATTCGGCCAAACCTTCACGTAAAGCGCGCGCCAGATGTAGTACATGTGCTTCAATTGCTTGGGTGCCAATTGCATTGAGAAGGGAGAGCGAGGCATCAGCGGCATAAGAGGCTGCAAGATTATAGCTACCGACTTCAAAACGCTTGGCACTGGCATAAAGCTGATAGTGATGCTCGCCCATGGCTGAGGCAGCATCACTGCCAAGATCAACGCCGGTTCGTGAGAGATAGGCGGGGTTCAAGCGATCAAGCCAGTTTTCGTTGATATACATGAAGCCGGAACCGTAAAGACCAAGCAATCCTTTGCTGGTGGAGGTGGCAAAAGCATCTATCGGCTCCTGCGCTAAATCATGATGCAAAATACCGGCGGATTGCACACCGTCGATCAGCAGAAAAATATTTTTCTTTTGGCAATATTCGCCCAGCTTAGTGGTATCGGTGCGATAACCGGGGGCAAAGCTGACGGAAGCGACCGTTGCAAGGCGGGTACGGCTGTCCATCGCCGCAGTCATGGCATCTATATCAATGCGCCCATTAATGGCCGGTACAATGCGCACATCAATGTCACGTTCGCGCAAACGTAACCATGGGTAAATATTGTTTGGATGTTCGGCATCCGTGCAGATCACAATATTGTCGCCGGCCTTGAACGGAAATGCCCAGGCAATCGCATTTACGCCATCGGAAACATTGCGGGTGACGGCCACTTCGTCAGGTTTAACCGACATCATTTGTGCAAATTTTATTCGGCTGCTTTCGACAAAGTCTTCATGGTCAGTGCGGTTGGCACTGGCCATAGCGAGCTTGTCGAGAAAACTGTCGACGGCCTGACGCACCGGATCGGCCAAGATCATTTTGTCACAAATCGACATATAGGTCTGGCTGGTTAATGCTGGGAATAAAGCGCGGATTGCTTCAATTTTAGACACAGGCATTTTAGACACAGGCATGGGAACGCTCCTGAAGCGGTAATAATATATAAAAGCAGACAATCGGCTGGTGGCTATGGCCGGTTAAAATATTCCAGTGCCATGGCAACCATCTCAGCGTGATGGGTTAAATGATTGTTGCGGGTGATTGGAAAATAGGTGTCTGGCATGGCCGGATTGCTTTCCAGCACTTCACCATTGGGGCGGATCGTATTGCCGCAACTCCATGCAAAAGAAGCAATTTTCTGCCCCGTGCGTGGGAATGTCAGCACTTCTTCATGGGTCCAAGTTTTGGAAAAACCGCCAAGCGGCATGCCAATATGATGGCACATTTTATTGTCGCAGAGCTGCGCGGCCACCTGATCAATGTGAGAGCCTGCATAAGGCACAGTGAGCATCACAATTTTGCCGGTAAAATGTATAGGCGCTGGTGGTAAAATACCTGAGCCATTTTCCGGTTGGTGCGCGCATTTAAATGGAATGGCTCTAGTTTTTTCTTTGCCCGCTTTTAGGTCATCACGCACAGTGCCAAGCAACCAGTCACGCCGCCATCGCGTAGCATTGAGTTGTGCCTGATTGAGATTACCTTCTGCAATAGCCGCGTGATCTTCACCCAAAACTGTTGCAATCACACCTTCAATTGCATCAGAAAGGCGCAAATCACCCAAATTAATACGAATATGGTGTGCGGATAAATGCTGCAATAAATAGCCGCCAAAATCACCGCCACGCGAGCGTTTTGCATCATAAATAATATGGGCGCCTAGCAGATTATTTGTCTGTGCATAGGCCATCAATGCATCGACATCACTGGTCAGACTTTTGCCAAAACCATGCCATTGAATGATGATTGTGTCTTTGTCTGCACGGGTGTGAAGCGTAAAGGAAGGTGTGTCGAGTATCTGCTCAAAACCGCTGTAAGGGGAGGGCACATCTGCCCATTGCCAATGATCGGCTGGTTGATAATCAAGTTGAAGGCTCTGAACCGTGCCGTTCACGTCTTCAAATTCAAGCGCAAGTGTTGCTGGTTGCAGCCATTCAGGGATCAGTCCTGTGCGCCGGATGATCTCATTTGGCATATGATACCAGTAAAAATGCGGCGTTGAATAACAGAAATAAGGCTCTGTCAGCGCCACATGATCGGCAAAAGAACGACCATTGATTTTCAAGAGACGGGCACCGGCTTCTATATTTTGATTGCCTTCAAAATTAAGCGCATAGCCGCTTAAAAACACAAATGGCTGATCCGAAGAAAAATCGGTCTTTAACTCAACGCCAACACGCGGTGCCGGATCGGCACGTTTGTTTGCATGGTTGAAACGCATTCTTGCTTGCAATTCGGCAGGCAGCGGCAGGCCGCCTTCAACTGGTTCTAACGATAAATGGCGGTCATGGCGGGTATTGGACAATTTGGCCAAGGCATACCAAAGCTCAGCCGGTGTGGTTGCGTTGAGAAAATCATTGCGATAATGCGCCATATCGCGCGGCACATTAATATCAAACAGCTTGTTTTTAGCTGGCGAAATTGCCTGACGACGCAGGGTTGCCTCCACCAGATAATCATAAAGATCAGCGCGGTCTTTAATGGTGCCGATGAGATCTTCGGCATGGGTGTCGTTCCAACGGTTCATGGATATGGCCTCCATTTTCATGCCATCACCGGACAGGCAACCTGATGTTTTTCATCTCCCACAAGAGCCGGTACGACTTGCGCACAGGCAGGAACTGCATGGGTACAACGGGTGTTAAATGCACAACCTGACGGCAGATTAAGCGGTGAGGGAACTTCGCCTTCAACAGGTTCAAACTGCTGGTCGCGGCGATCAAGTGTCAGTACATTTTCAAGCAGAACCTGCGTGTAAGGATGCCGTGGATTGGCAAATATTTCTGAGGCATCCCCCTGTTCGACAACACGCCCGAGATACATCACGGCCAGATTATCGGCGATATGTTTCAAGACGCCTAAATCATGGCTGATGAAAACATATGTCAGATCAAGCCTGTCTTTCAGATCAAGAAACAGATTGATAATTTGTGCCTGAATGGAGACGTCAAGCGCGGCAATTGATTCATCACAGATGATCATATCCGGTTGCAGCGCAAGCGCGCGGGCAATGTTGATGCGTTGGCGCTGACCGCCGGAAAACTGGTGCGGATAGCGCGTCATGGCATCGGCATTCAGGCCTACAATTTCGAGCTGATTGACGATAAAGTCTTTCATTTCGCGTCTTTTTACCAAGCCATGCAAAAGCGGGCCTTCGCCGATCAGATCTTTGACCTGCATACGGGGATTAAGCGCTGCGCCTGAATCCTGAAAGATCATTTGCAATTTCAGATTGGCAGGTTTGTCGCCTCGCATCACCGGCTTGCCGTGATAGGCAATTTGCCCTTCTGTTGGTTTGATCAAACCCGCCATAATACGGCCAAGCGTACTTTTCCCGCAGCCGGATTCACCGGCAATGCCGAAAATTTCACCTTTTTTGACATTAAGATCAACGCCATTGATGGCGCGCACCACAGGGCGGGGGCCGCTTTTGCGCAGTTTCGCACCGATCTTGTCGATCCAGTCTTCTTTGCGGCCAAACTGATGACGCAGGGACTGAACTTCCAAAATGGTTTCGCCTTCAGGCGAGATATTGATAGCATTCATAATGCAGCTCCTGTTTCCACAGGGTGCCAGCAACGATAAAAGCGGTTTTCAGAAAGCTTGGTATCGGCGGGCGTTTCAAGACATGTGCTGTCGGCATATGCGCAGCGCGGGCGGAACGGACAGCCGCGTGGCAAGGACAGAAGAGAAGGGGCATTGCCCGGTATCTGGTAAAGGCGCTTATTGGCCAAAGTGCTGTTATGCCCGGGTATCGAGGCAATCAAACCCTTGGTGTAGGGATGCAGCGGGCGGTCAAGAATGGAGGCAACTGATCCATATTCGACGATTTTACCGGCATACATCACAGCCACATTTTGCGCGAGGGCAGCAACGATAGTCAGGTCATGGGTAATCCATATCCATGCTGTGCCAAATTCACGCGATAGCTTTTGCACTTCAAAAAGAATTTGCGCCTGCGTGGTGACGTCCAAAGCGGTGGTCGGTTCATCGGCGATGATGACGTCCGGCTCATTGATAAGTGCAATTGCGATGGCGATACGCTGACGCATACCACCGGAAAACTCGTGCGGATAAGCGCTCAGGCGGCGTTCGGCATCAGGAATACCGACACGCTGCATCACATTGATGGCACGTTCACGGGCTTCCTGTTTGCTGACTTTTTTATGCGCAAGATAGGTTTCGGTAAGCTGTGTTCCGATGCGTAAGCTTGGATTGAGCGACATCATCGGATCTTGCAAAATCATTGCCACGCGGTTGCCGCGTAAATCCCGCATCTGCCGTTCGGGCAGACTAACCAGATCAACGATTTTGTTGTCGCGGCCGCAAAATTTTATGTGCCCTTCAGTAATGCGCCCCGGTTTGTCGATGGCACGCATGATGGAGTAACCGGTGATGGATTTGCCAGAACCGGATTCACCCACCAAACCCATCACTTCGCCGCGTTTGAGCGAAAAGCTGATGCCATCGACAGCGCGCACAACACCGGCGCTGGTATCAAACTGGGTTTTAAGATTTTCAACCTGAAGCACAAATAGTGATGCAGCAGGGGATGCTGAAACTGCAGTCGTCATTTTTTAAGCCTCGGATTGAACATGTCGCGCAATTGATCGGCAATCAGGTTGATTGCAAAAACCGTAATGAGAAGCAGTACGCCGGGGAAAACACTGATCCAGTATTTACCACCCATCAGATAGCCAAAACCATTGGAAATCAGCAGGCCGAGTGAAGGTTGCGTAACTGGCATGCCAAGACCAAGGAAGGAAAGCGATGCTTCGATGGAGATGGCGGATGCAAGCTGCACTGAGGCAATAACCAGCAAGGGTGGCAGGCAATTGGGCAAAATATGACGCCAGAGAATACGAAAGGTTGGAATATGCGCAAGGCGTGCCGCCAGAACATATTCGCGATTGCGCTCTGATAATGCTGTGCCGCGCACATTGCGGGCAAAGTAAGCCCATTGCACGAGTGTGAGTGCGAGAATGGTTTTATCCAGACCACGACCAAACACAGCCAATAAGAGAAGTGCGATCAAAATGGTCGGAAAGCTCATCTGCACATCAACAATGCGCATGATAACTGCATCCACTTTTCCGCCCGTATAGGCGGAAATGAGCCCTAGCATCACGCCGATGACAAGTGCCATCGCGAGACTACTCCATGCGACCATGAAGCTGGAACGCAGGCCATAGAACATGGCGCTCAGCATATCGCGGCCGTTAGCGTCAGTGCCAAGCAGATAATATTGCCCCATACCGCCAACCGAGCCCGGCGGCAGTTCGGAATCCATAAAATCAACCTGCATCAGGTCATAAGGATTTTGTGGCGAGATGAGCGGGGCGAAAATGGCGATAAAGAGCAAAATAATGGTCACGCCCAAGCCGAGCAGCGCCGTATTACTGGTGCTGAATTCGCGGAAGAAATTATAAAAGCGTGTGGTTTTGCGCCATTGGTGAAAACGTGACAAAGCGGAACTCGTCATGATGCACGTCCTGTTCCCGCGCGCGGATCAAGCACGATATAAAGTATATCAACGATGAGATTGATGGTGACGAACATGAAGGTGAAAATCATCATATAAGCAATGACCACCGGACGATCGAGCATATTGATTGAGTCAATCAGCAGCTTGCCGATACCGGGCCAGGCAAAAACAGTTTCTGTAATAATGGCACCCGAAACGAGGCCGCCGATTTCAAGACCGATAATGGTGACAATCGGGATCATTACATTGCGCAAGGCATGAACAGTTACAACACGCCAGGGTGACAGGCCTTTGATACTGGCAAGTTTGACATAATCGAGCATCATCACTTCCTGCATACCGGCTCGCCCTAAGCGTAGCATCAGCGCAAGATTACCCGTTGCAAGCGTGACGGCTGGCAAAATGAGATGAGTGAGCCCGTTCCACGTTAGAAAACTCCAGGCGACCCCGTTGATCTCTATGGTCTGGCCGCGCCCGATGGCCGGAAAGACGGCCAATTGAACAGCAAAAACCAACAGCAGCATCAGGCCAAGCCAGAAATTTGGCAGGCTGAAACCGAAAATCGAGCTGATCGAGGCAAATTTGCTAAAGCGGCTATCTGGAAATGTGCCTGCAAGAATGCCAAGCGGCAGACCGATACCAACTGAAATAATGATTGAAATGAGTGCCATTTCAAGTGTTGCGGGCAGGCGTTGCAGCAACATGGTTGAAACCGGCAAAGCGGTGACAAAAGATATGCCGAAATCGCCGCTCAACAAACGACCCATATAACGCATATATTGAATGTAGAGTGGCTGATCCAGCCCAAGCCGCTCACTGATTTGCTGGATTTCCAGCGCCGTGGCGGATTCATCAGCCAGAACTTCCATCGGGTTACCGATCATATAAAGTCCGGCAAATGTTATGAAGCTCAAAGCCAGAAGCGTGATGAGCGACTGTACCAGTCGCCGCGCGATCATCTCGGCCATATTTCCCCCCTGACTGTCGCAGGTATTATTCCCTTATACGGCTTTGTAACCGTATAAGGGATCAGTATTGAAGTCGGATTATTCAGCAGGTGTTGCGAAAATTGCCGACGTCACATTGGCCTTCGACGGAATATATTTCACATTCTTGGATGAAGCCCATGTTGCTTTCGGGCTGTAGAGCGGCAGAATACCGTAATCACTGATAGTCATCACCATTGCTTTTTGCAGCATAGCTTCGCGTGTCGCATCATCCATGGTTTCGGAGGCTTTGTTGACCAGTGCATCCATTTCCGGATTGGAATAACGACCACGGTTTGACGTGCCGATGCCTTTTTCATGGTCACGGGTGCCTGCGATACCGCGCAATGTATAAGCGGCCTCACCGGTTGAAGTGCCCCATGAATGGATCATATGCGCAAACTGGAAGTCATTGGTTTTCGGAATGAAAACGGCATGTGGCATGGTTTCTATCTCGGTTCGCACACCAATACGTGTCCACATCTGACCAATTGCCTGCGAAGCGCGCACGCGTGATGTGTCATCGTTAGAAGTGGTCAGCACTACACGGAAACCTTCCGGATAGCCTGCTTCTTTCAAAAGCTCTTTGGCCGCAGCCGGATCATAAGGCTCAACCGGAATTTCAGGATTATAGCCGAACAGACCTTCCGGCACGAGCTGACTTGCAGGCAATGCATCACCGGAAAGGCCGCGTTCTACAAGGCTTTTGCGGTCGAGTGCCATAGAAAGCGCTTTACGTACGCGCACATCCAGCATAGGGTTTTTATCCAATGGTTTGCCATTATTGTCGGTCACCTGACCTGCAATTGGTTTTTCATGCTCGACATCCAGCGCCACAAAAACAATACGATTGGTGGCGGTTGACCAAAGCGCGATATTCGGCGCTTTTTCCAGATTGGCGATGTCGCTGGTCGGCACACTGGTGATCAGATCCACGTCACCGGCAAGGAGTGCCGCAATACGTGCAGGATCAGAGCTGATAATGCGCTGTGTTACTTTATCCCAGGCAGGCTTGCCGCCCCAATAATCAGCATAGCTTTCAAATTCATAAATTTCGCCGATGCGCGCATTGGTAAATTTATAAGGGCCGGTGCCGATCATGGCTTTACCGGTGACATAATCTGACGTGGTTTTGTTTTCGCCGTTTTTACGCGAAACAATCTGCACATCGGCCAGATTGATCGGCAGGTTAGGTGCTGCACCTTTGGTGACCACTTCCAATGTATGATCATCAAGCGCTTTATAAGAAACCACATCCGCCAGACGCGCGGTGAACGGGCTTGGGCTGTCAACAATAGTTGGCACACGCTCAAAGGTGAAAATCACATCATCGGCAGTAAATGGTGTGCCGTCGTGGAATTTCACGTTTTTACGCAAGTTAAAATGCCAGATATTGTCTCCCTTATACTCCCAGCTTTCGGCCAGAGCCGGAACAGGGCGCATATTCTCGTCTTTCCAGGTCAGCCCCTCAAAAACCTGACCTGTCATAGAGATGTTGGAGCTGTTGGCATGAAAATGCGGATCAATCGAGGTCGGAGCCGAGCTCATTCCCATCCGCAAATCTGCGGCCCATGCTGATGCTGTCAATGCACAGCAAGCTACTCCCGCCAATGAGACAGCGCGCAAATAGCGTGTTGCCATTGTGGTTTGAAGGCGAATTCCGTGATTTTTTATCATGATTTTTCTTTCGTTCGCTAGATTTCAACCAGTTTAGTCTTGTTTTTGCAGCACCGTACGCAATGCGCGAATGTCCGATAAAGTTTCGATATTCAGCACTGTTTCGATGAATTTATCTGTCTCTTGCTTAAGGAGTGGTGATAATAAATCCTGCGCTTTACGGATAACGTCGTTGCGATCCATGGGGTTCTCCACCACTCCCTTTACCGCGTAAGTGCGGCGGCTGACGGTGCGCCCGTCTGACAAAACTGCCGTGACAATTGCCTGACGGATCGGCAGTGCATCAGCTAGTTCTGCACTAGGAAGCAACGACATTTTATTCTTCATGGCCAGAATGGCCGGATCTTGCAAGCGTGCATAATCATGTGAAGCATGGAAACCAAAACGGCCGTCCACCAGCATCAAAGCAAGGCAGTGTTTACAGTTGATATCCGGCACACCGCGGTCTTCCACGACATCGACCACATGGGACGGGAGTTCGATGGTCAGTTTCTCGATATTGCCCAAATGAACCACTTCATTTTCCATCAAATATTCAAGGGAATCCAGCGCTGATTGAATAGGAGAGCCGACACACCATTTTTTGATATTGGTGAGCATAACTTCAAAACGGGTGCCTAACTCGCCGATCAGAATGTCGCGATCCGGATTGTCCGAATAGGCATCCATGAAATTGCCGCGGCCTTCAATCACATCATCTGTGCCGGAAAAACCATGGGCAATCATTGCAGCTGCACTCACGCCGTTGCGGGCTGGCAGGCCAGCAAAATGAAAGGCTTTTTCCATATGGTCTTTATCACGCATCCAAACGGCAATGCCGCCGGTTTGATGTGCGACATTAGAGAATACATAGGCCATACGCTCTGCATCAATTTTATAAAGCGCACCGGCGGCGGCGGCTGCACCCCATGCGCCACCAATGCTATAGGGGCCATGACCACGCGCATAAATATGGTTTGAACCAAGCGCGATATTCATACGGGCATAGTAATCATAGCCAAGCACAACCGCTTTTAGAAAATCACTGCCACTGGATGCATTGGTTTCAGCCGCAGCCAATGCGGCAGGAACAATGGCGCAGCCCGGATGGCCGATTGCTGCCGGATGGCTGTCATCGGTTTCATTGGCATGTGCCATGATGCCGTTGACAAGAGCTGCATCGGCCGGATGTAAAAAACTGTCAGATGCAACAATGCCCGCGGCTTTGTCAGCTGATTGCGACAAGGTTTTGGAATAGGATAAAGCCATCTCACCCACTGTCAGGCGAGCGCCGGTGATCATGGCGCAGAATGTATCCAAGATATGATATTTGGCTTTTTCTGCGACGTGATCCGGCAATGTGTCGCTCAAAGCATTGGCGGCATAGGCACTCATGCGATTTATATAAAAATGCTCGCGATTTTTATCACTCTGTGTCATTAATTCCGGCTTCATACTATACCTGTTATGCTTCATTGGGTTGGCCTGAGTTTAAGTTTGAAGGCAGAAGCGGAGCAAACGGATTTTTGGAATAGTTATAGTCCGGTTTGGACATCTGGCTTCAGCCGGACGTCGCGGCAGGCATGAGCTGAAGAAAGTATGGGTTTGGATTTAAGTTGGATTGAAGATTTTCTGGCTGTGGTTGAAAGCAAAGGTTTTGCGCGGGCGGCACGCCAACGCAACATTACCCAGTCGGCTTTTTCCAAACGCATCCGTTCGCTTGAAAATCATCTGGGCGGCGAGTTGATCGCCCGCAATCGCCAGCCTTTAGAACTCACCGAATTGGGTGAGCAGTTTCTCAATGATTGTAAGCCGATTATTATCAGTGTACGCCGTGCTGAAGAAAACGCTCGTCAATTATTGGGGCATGACCGCTATTTGCTCAGATTTTCCGGCGCGACAACGCTGGTGCAGTCTTTCTATCCGTCGTGGATCACGCGCAAAAAAACGCTGATGCCGGAAATTGTGCCTAATGTTTTATCATCGCGCACTACGCCTGAAGATGTGCAGGCGCTGGAAAGCGGTGAATATGATTTTTTTCTGACCTATCATTCTTCGGGGCAGGTCTCTTCATTCGATCTGGAGCAATTTGAATATAAAATTCTGGGTCCTGAACAAGTGGTGCCGGTTTGTGTGCCTGTTAAAAATGGCATAAAGCCAAGCATTAATCTTGATGACTTGAAGGGCGTGTTGCCTTATGTGGCGCGGTTGCCGGGGTCTTATATCGGCAACATTGTTGAAAGCCGTATAGCTGAAAATGATTTGCAGGTTTTGAAAACCTGTCAGGGCACCAATGGAGAGAACCTGCTCGGACTGGTGCTGGAAGGTAATGGCATCACATGGATGCCTTATGACCGGATTAAAAATCTGTTGTGTGAGAAAAAACTGGTTCTTGCTGGTGGTGAACGTTGGACAGTATCGATTGAAGTGCGGATTTACAAACGCCTTGGCCGCAGCCGCACAGTGGTAAATAAATTTTGGGCAAGCATTATGGAAAGCGGAAAAGAGTTTCCCACTAAGGTTTAAAGTTTACGTCCGATTTTAGCGAGCAGGATAACCGGTAATATACCGATGGCAACAATGGCTAGGGCAGCGAGTGATGCTTCCTCATAAGTGCCCCGCGCTGCTTCACCATAAAGATGGGTGGCAAAGGTTTCCATATTTAGTGGCCGTAGCAATAAGGTTGCGGGCAGCTCTTTGACGCAATCGACAAAAACCAGCAATGCCGCGGCAGTGAGAGCCGTTTTGGACAGTGGTAAATGTACGCGCCGGAATGTGCTGGTGCTGGTATGACCGAGTGTGCGGGCAGCATGTTCAAAAGAAAGAGGGATACGGTTCAAGCCCGCTTCAATGCCACCGGCTGATATGGCCATGAAGCGGGTAGCATATGCATATAAAAGTGCAGTACCTGAGCCTAGCAACAATAAGCCTGTTGATACACCAAAATAGTATTGCATGTTTTGGTCGATGAAACGATCAAGGCCACCGCTAATGATAAGCACACCAATGGCAATAACAGTGCCTGGAGCAGCATAGCCCATTGTCGACAGCCGGAATATCCATTGCGTGCTTTGGCCGGGACGCAAACGCATGGCATAAGCAATGATCACACCGCAGGTAAGCGTTATGATAGTCGCAGTGCCTGCCAGCAGTATAGTGTTAAGCGCTTCATCATAAAGACGTGGTGATATGCCTGCGAACTGTACCCTCTTCCACGCTTCTATAATAAGATAAGTGGCTGGCGCCATAAATCCAAGCATAACCGGAACTGCACCCAGCAATAAAAATAACCAGCCTTTTAAGCCTTTAACCTGACGTGGTTCGAAGCTTTGGCTGCGCTGTGTACTTAATGTGAAGCGTTGTTTGCGTCGAGCCCAGCGCTCAAATGAAACCAGCAAAACGACGATCAGCAATAATGCTAATGCAATTTGTGCGGCTCCGGGTAAATCAGAGCGGGTAATCCATGTCGTGTAGATTGAAACCGTCAGACTGCGTACCCCAAGAAATTCGGCCGCGCCAATATCGTTTAATGTTTCCATCAACGCCAGACTGACACCCACCGCTACGGCAGGGCGCGCCATGGGTAGTGCGACATGCCAGAAAATGCCACGTCTTGAAACGCCTAAGGTGCGAGCAGCTTCGATCAGATTGGCAGATTGGGTTAAAAACATCGCACGGGTTGGAATGTAAACATAAGGGTAAAGCACAAAGCCTAAGAGCAAAATGCAACCTGTCAGAGAGCGAATATCGGGCAGGCGAAACTCGCGCGGGCTGGAGTAGCCAAGTATCGTGCGGATTGCACTTTGAACCGGGCCTATCGGGTGCAAAATATCCAGATATGAATAAGCAATGATATAGGTTGGCACGGCCAGCGGCAATAAGAGTGCCCATTCAAGCACGCGGCGGCCGGGAAACTGGTAGGCTGTTACAAGCCACGCCGTAGTGGTGCCAAGCATTGCTGCAATAAAACCGACCCCTGTCAATAAGATTAGCGTATCACGTAAAGCGACTGGCAGCGTTGTGGCTAATAAATGCGACCAGAGACCTTCGGAGCCTTGAAATGCTTGCATGAGCAGTGCCAAAATCGGCAGCAGCATCAAGCCGGCAATGAAAAGGCTGATGATCAGCCAAAGGCTGCCTGATCTGAACCGGCGCAGAGGCTGCTTGGATGTCGGGTGCGAAGTGTTAAGCATAAATCTTACGATAAAACATTGGCGCCAAAAGGATATGGCGCCAATGTCTAAAGTATTTTAGTTGTCAAAGCCAACTTTATCGACCAGCTCGCTGGCCTCTTTGCGCTTAGCGACAATTTCTGTCAGTGGTGTCGGGTCAATTTTCAACTCGCCAAAAGAAGCGATGATCGGGTCAATGGTTGCGCCGGCCTTAACCGGATACTCAAAATTGGCTTCCGCATAAATTTTCTGGGCTTCGTCAGAGACGAGATATTCCAATAATTTTACGGCTGCATCTTTATTTTTGGCGTGTTTTGCAACTGCTGCACCGCTGATATTGACCTGCGTGCCGCCATCTTTGAATGTGGGCAGGAGAACGTCAATACCTTCTCCCCATTTAACCTGCTCTTCGCCGCCTTTACCTGAGCGCATCAGTCCGACATAGTAGGAATTGGCAATCGCCAGATCGCAGATACCACCGACAATATCCTTGGCGCCGTCACGGTCGCCACCAGCAGCTTTGCGCGCCAGATTGCCTTTCAGGCCGGTCAGCCATTCTTCAGTTTTTTCAGCGCCGTGGTGCACGATATAATCAGCAAAAAGTGCTGTATTATATGGATGCTGACCGGAGCGGACACAGAGTTTGCCTTTCCATTTCGGATCGGCCAGTTCTTCATAGGTGATTTCTTTCAGGCCAAGCTCTTTCGCGGCATAAACAACACGCGCACGCATGGAAAGGGAGAACCATTGATTGCCCGCATCACGCAATTGCGCAGGGATATTATGAGTGAGAACATCAGATGCAACAGGCTGGGTCAGACCTTTTTCAACGAGGTCAATGAGGTTGCCCGCATCAACGGTCATCAAAATATCGGCAGGTGAGCTTTCGCCTTCAGTTGCAACACGCTCGGCCAGGCCGTCTTTAAGAAAAACTGTATTGACCCCGATACCGGTTGAGCTTTTGAAAGCATCAAGCAAAGGCTGGATGAGACCAGGTTCACGTGTAGTATAAATATTGACTTCCTCAGCAACGGCGCCTGTTGCAAAGAGGGCAGAAAAAGCGAAGGCAAGGCTTGCATATTTATAATGTGTTTTAACCATGGTTTCTTTTATCCGATAACCTTTAGAGGGGACGCGTTGATTGCATCCGGTTAAACTAGAGTGCTACAGTCAGGTTATTATATAAAGTCAATAAAAGGTCAAGTGCGCACAGGATGAATTAGTACTATAGTTTAAATATCAGCGCTCTATCGCGGCTGACTTCGATTTGGGTGGTTTCTGCCTGTGCTGGCAGCCGCGTGGATGTCCGTAGCTTTAGCGGCTCAGATAAAGCGCCGATTTTTAGTGTCAGTTCTTCCATGTCGCCACGAAATACACGGCTTTCGATTTGTGCCGAAATCGCATCGATAGTCGCAGCTTGTGTAAGACATGGGCAAATATCGCATGGTCGCAAATAAACTACTGCCGGACAGTCATCACCAATATAATCGGTAGCAAAACAGCCAAGGGCTGTTTCAACTTCACCGGTTCGCATAGTGCCTTGAACAATATTGTAGTCGCAGAAAAAATCAGCCGTATAGCGGCAGCAAGGTTGGTCATAAAGCTCGCGCGGCGTACCTGTCTGAACGATATGGCCAGCCCGCATCAAGACAATTTTGTCCCCTGTAGAGAGCGCTTCTTCGGCATCATGCGTGACAAATATTACGGTGGTGCCAAGCTTTCGCAGCAGGCTGATCGTATCATGGCGCAGCTGGTCACGCAGCCCGCGATCCAGATTGGAAAATGGCTCATCCATCAAAAGAATATCAGGTTTTGGAGCGAGAGCACGCGCTAAGGCAATGCGCTGTTGTTCACCTCCCGACAACATATGCGGATATTTATCTGCCATATGTGTCAGATTAACCAGTTCCAGCATTTGGCGAGCGCGGTCTCTGGCTTCCGATTTGGCCATTTTGCGCAAGCCAAACATGATATTTTGCTCAATAGTCAAATGTGGAAAGAGAGCATAATCCTGAAAAACCACACCCACTTTGCGGTTTTCCGGCTCGATAAAGCCGCTGTCTCCCGCCACTTGCGTGCCATTAATGCACACGCTACCGCCATCGGGACTATCGACACCGGAGATGATTTTTAAAAGGGTGGTTTTTCCGCAGCCGGAATGGCCAACAAGACATACAACTTCGCCGCGCTGTATCGTCAAAGACAGATCGTTCAGCGCTTGGGTAGTGCCAAATTTTTTATGAAGATGAGAGAGTTCCAATGCCGGCGTCTTGGAGTGATCCGAATTAGTGCTCTGTTCTGTACTCATCATATATTCTGCTGCCTCGTACCTTTTGCGATGGGACTTGGACAGCATATAACATTGGCTCAGGTTGAAAGCCAGATAATCATGATGAATAGCATCATGATTGGAAAAATGCGGATGCTTTTGACATCCGCATTCACATTTTTGTTTTTAAAGGGGTACTTTTACATCAAGGAAAGGAGCATATTGCTGCGCTCCAAAGATATCCGGATCTCCCGGGCTGCCGCTCGGACGCACGCGCGAAATTGTGAATTTGATGGCAAAGGCCGGATCATATTCAACAAAGTCAGTCAGACGTCTTTCCGGCAGACCCAAAATAGCGCAGACCCGCTCCCGAGAAAGCACTCCGGATTTTTTCACCCGATCATATGTTTCCTGTTCACGGAAAATAATATCAAAGGTGATTTTGTCAGTTCCGGCATTTTTACTACGAATTGTTTTCGCAAGTTCTGATAGTTTAGTGGTTGTCATTTTATCTGCACCTAACCTTGAGAAATAACTTCGCTATGGGTCGGAAAGAGTTCAAGCGGATCATCAACGGCCATTGTGTGGTTGAGTGTCCAGACATAACCGGCACTGGCGCGCATCACCTCATCAAGTATGAACGACACGCCACCCGCGGTTCCTTTAACCTCCGGTAAACGTGCATAAAAAAGTTGCCTTGTGCCGGTAATGGTCACCTCTTCGGCCATTTCAGCTGTTGGTGCGATGCCTTGAACGACAATCATCAGCTCATGTGCAGGGTTGTTTTTGTTAGGCTCCATATCACCCATAATGCCATTACGACCAAAGACATTATAGTGGAGTTCCCAGCCTTCATCACCGAAGCGTTCACGTACCTGATTGCGAGCCCATTCGATGACTTTGTCGACATTGGCAATGGTGTAAGGATCGCGAATTCCAGCCATGCCGACATAGCGCTCGCCGATTTTGCCTGAGCCTTCAAGTTTGACTCGAAACTCTTCTGCGGGCACGAATTTCATGCCAGTCACGCGTGTGGTTTTTTCTGAAACCTGTTCATAACGGCACTCAGTCATGTCAAGGAGGCCGCCCGCAACATATTCATGAAACGGATTTGCACGCTCATACATGGCATGGCCTGCAACTGATGCAACTGTGCAGCGTTGTTCTGGGCTCATGGCAGTTACTTCAACATAATCATTGGTGATTTCACCCATGACAGTTTCTTTGGCGCCATAAGGTTCTGCGCAGAAAGACGCACATTCCAGAACTTTACCAAGATAGTAAGACTGGGCTTCAGGATAGCCTTTTGCTAATGCACCAGCGGCGAACAAAGCGCTGTCGGAAGATCTGCCGCCAATAATGACATCGCAGCCTTCATCAAGTAATTTCTTAAACGGATGAATACCTGCCATTGCAACGACACGTTCTGTTGCATCCAGTGTTTTTTCATCGAGATCGGAGCGCTCATCCAGCCCGCGTACAGCAGAGCCATTGCGGATTTTTTGACGGATCAGCTCTTTATCGACTTCGGAATAGAACCAGCCAAGTTTGAAATCTGCCAGTTTGTGTTTTTTGGCTAAATCACGAATGATGCTGACATACATATCCACGCGGCTATTGCTGCCGGTGTCGCCAGCCGAACCGATGATCATGGGTACTTTTTTATCTCGTGCAGCCAGTAACATGATTTCCAGATCATGCTCTTGCCATGCCCGCGGGCTTGCGCATGTATCACTGCCAAGGGGACCCGGGCCAATATCGTCACTGCCTGAATCCGCAGCGATTACATCCGGATTGATTTCCACACCGAGCTTAAAACTGTCCGGTTTCAGTGGCGCAAAACCCAAGTGGCCATTAGGACATATGAATTTCATTGATTGCATGCCAAGTTCTCCAACATTAACGATCTGCCGAATGGCTAATGAGAACCAAGCATTTTCTGTGCCAAATGAATGGAATTGGATTTTTTATTGTCAGGAGTAATCAGATAGAACGATTTAAATGCAATAACTATTTGATATAAAATAATAAATTAAAAGTTTGCCCTATACGGCCTTAGACTTGTGTGTCGGTGAGAGAATACATTATCAATGGAAAATCGAGTGCGGATTTTTGCTGTGCGTGAATTGCGCTAACTGCGTGAAAAACACGCGGTCAGTCCGTTGAGATATTTAATTTGATCATATGGTGTCGCAAAGCGTGACGGCTGATATCCAGGTCTGCTGCAGCCTGACCAATATTGCCTTGAGCTTTTGATAGCGCGCGCTCAATCAGTGATTTTTGAAATTGTTGTGTTGCGATGTGAAAATTGGTTTCTGCATTTTCTGTGTTTACCGCACTGGATTGAGGGATGCTGACATGTCTTGGATTGCGCGCACCGCGGATAATACGGTCAGGTAAATGCTTTAAAAGGATTTCGTTTTCATCTTCGAGAATGAAAATGCGCTCTAAAAGATTTTCCAGTTCCCGTACATTGCCCGGCCATGGGTAATCTCTAAAAATTTGTGCAACTTCGGCGGAAATTCCGGTAATATTGCGCTTGTAGCGTTCATTTAATTGTTTGAGAAAATGCTGTGTCAGGATCAGGACATCGTGATCACGTTCCCGCAAGGGGGGAATATTGATCGCAATTACCTGAAGGCGATAATAGAGATCTTCACGAAAGCGCCCTCCATCCACTTCGGCTAGTAGTATTTTATTGGTTGCGGTGATGAAGCGTACATCGACATCAATGGGTTGTACGGCTCCCACACGACGAAAGCGCTGTGTATCCAAAAGGCTTAACAATTTTGCTTGCAGGACAAGATCCATTTCCCGAATTTCATCAAGGAATATTGAGCCTTGATTGGCTGTTTCGACAAGGCCGGTTTTCTTCGCTGTGGCACCGGTAAACGCGCCGCGCTCATAACCAAAAAGCTCTGATTCAAGTAAATTATCCGGAATGGCCGCACAATTAACGTCAACAAATTCATGTGCAGCGCGCGACGATTGCTGATGTAGCATCCGTGCCACCAGCCCCTTACCGGTTCCGGTTTCGCCGTAAATGAGAACTGTCCGTGTGGGGCTTTTGGCAACGCGCGTTATCAGGCGGCGTGTGGCTTCAATTGAGTGATGTTCACCAATGAGCTGTCCTTGATAACTGGCCACGCCGCTGCCCTTTGCTTCCATTGTGTCAGCGCTCCCTTACAGTCAAATGTTTTTGTGAATGACCATTAAGAGCATAGTGATACCATGGACTTATACATGGATTGGGGCCACTGAAATATAGCTCACGTCGTTTCACATCATAAATCGCTGAGGATATGGTTAAAGATCCGTGCCCCTCGGGGTGCTGGCAAAGCGAGCCATAAATTTCTGTGTCTTTATGAGACTTCATCAAGGCAATTGCTTGTTCTATTGACCAGTCACCATCCGGTATGCGGTTTTTTAAAACTGCAAAGCGCTCAAGCGAGCTTTTGGAGATAGAATCTCCGTCAGTCGGGTAAGTTTGCTGATGCAGTTTTTCACTGATGAAATGATTACTCCGCCAGGCCCGTGGAGCAGTTTCAATGCTGATATGGCGATGCCCGAGTTCAACAGCGGCAACAGTGCCGTTTATATCAGCCATAACCAAAGTACCACCACCGGCATGAGTACGAGTTCGTATGAAAGTAATGGCTTCGTCAACTGTGTGGCATTGTGCCAGCAGGCGCGTCATCAAAAAATAGCGCAACCAGCCGATGCCGTGGTCACGGCTACCGACTTGTGTGTCGACTAAAGCCAGTCCTGAGGCATTCATGCCGCTGGAGTAGGCGCCCGGACTGCCAAGGCTTCCGATGCATAGAACAGAGCCCGTTTTGATATCATCGCCTTGATGTGAAAAGACGCGCTGGATTGCAGTATGCGATCCGGCAAAATCACGGTTTTTGACAACCAAAGGGCCTTGAGCACTGTTATTGACCGCCCATGCGCTGCAACCGTCCTGATCAATGCCTCCGCATCTTTTATGATCCCTGAGGACAGCCAGATGAAGATGCTCAAAAAGCAGGTTTTCTTCCAGTCCGAAACCTTGCGCGATACCTTTTAATTCTTTCAAAGATTGCGGATCGTGCATTTTGGCAAATTGCCGTTGAGCTTGCAGGTAGACTTCGCCCGCACTATCCAGCAAGCCTTCTGCGCGTGCCTGATGCACACGTTGCAATGTTGCATCGCGCACAGCTTGAACAGTATTGGGATTACGTTTTTGCTGTTGTAAACCACGTTCAAATGCCGAGCCTGAAAGGCTGACTGGGTCACGCTGCTGAAACAAGGTTTTTATCCTCCAAGTGACAAGCGGTTTGGTGATTGGGTGCTACATTAACACTTTGAGGTGCAATTTTGCTGCATACAGGCATGGCAAAAGGGCAGCGTGTATGAAATTTACAGCCCGATGGCGGATTGAGCGGTGAAGGTAAATCGCCGGATAGTCGAATGCGTTGCTTGCGCTCAGGATTGTCGATATCCGGCACTGCCGATAAAAGGCTTTTGGTATAAGGATGGCGCGGATTGGATAAGACACTTTCGGTGTCGCCCATTTCAACGATTTCACCTAAATACATCACGGCCACTCGGTCGCTTAAGTAACCGATGACCGAAATATCATGCGAAATGAACAGATAAGTCAGATCACGTTGTTTTTTCATTTCATTCAGCAACTGAATGATTTGTGCCTGAATAGAAACATCGAGTGCTGACACAGGCTCGTCGCAGACAACGAATTGCGGGTTTAAAATCAGTGCGCGCGCTATGCCGATACGCTGACGTTGCCCGCCAGAGAACTGATGTGCATAGCGATCAAGATGTGCCGCTTTAAGCCCCACGCTTTCGATTATTTCCACCACTTTGTCGCGCATTTCAGATTTTGTTTTTACAAGGCCGTGGATTTGCAGGGAAAGCCCGACGATTTCTGCAATGGTGCGGCGCGGATTAAGTGAGGCATAGGGGTCTTGGAAAACGATTTGCAAATGTTGGCGCATGGCCTTCATTTGCGTGGTATCAAGCGCGGTAATATCTGTGCCTTGAAAATTGATTTCACCACTTGTCGGCTCATGCAGCCGTAAAATTGTGCGCCCGAGTGTGGATTTACCGCAGCCGCTTTCTCCGATGAGCCCTAGAGTTTCCCCTTTGCGAATGTCAAAAGAGACCGAGTTGAGGGCTTGGATTTGAACCGGTTTTCTTTTGGTTAGCGTGTCTAATAATGTTGGTTGGCCGCCATAATGTTTGACGAGATTTTTTACAGTAAGCAAAGGCGCAGATGTTGATGTCATGATTGCTTCTCCCCGGCTAAAATACAGCGCACTTCACGGCCGGGTGTCATGCTTCGTATGTCTATAATTTGCTGGCAATCTGCTATGCGCTGCGTACAACGTGAATAAAACCTGCATTGCGGCGGCAGATTGATCAGATCAGGGACTTGCCCCTGAATGGGCTGGATAGACTGGCCGCGCATGGAAAGCTTTGGCAATGAGGCAAGCAAACCTTGCGTATAAGGATGTTGCGGGTTGCGGATAAGTTCTCTGGTTGGGCCTGTTTCGATGATTTGCCCTGCATACATCACCACTACGCGGTCACAATGCTCGGAAACTACGCCCAGATCATGCGTAATGAGAACAACACTCATGCCGAGTTGCGCGCGAATATCGGCAATGAGTTCCAGAACCTGAGCCTGAATGGTGACATCAAGTGCTGTGGTTGGTTCATCGGCAATCAGCAGTTTCGGGCGGCAGGACAGCGCAATTGCGATCATAAGCCTTTGCCGCATGCCACCGGAAAACTCATGCGGATATTGCTTTAAGCGTTTTTCAGGCGATGCAATGCCCACCAATTGCAGCATTTCGATGCTGCGCTCACGCACAGCTTGCCTGCGGCGGAAGTAACCGCCGGGCAGGGTGTCATCATGGGCGATGATGGTTTCTGCAATCTGCTCACCAACGGTCAGTGATGGATTGAGAGCAGTGAGTGCATCCTGCATAGTCATTGCGATGTCGCGGCCACGCAAATTGCGTAACTCGTTTAAAGAAAGCTGCCTCAGATCACGGCCTTCAAAATGGATGTTGCCATTTTCTATGATGCCTGGTGATCGGATCAGACCCATTACAGAGCTGAATGTTACACTTTTACCGGAGCCAGACTCGCCAACAACGCCTAAGCATTCACCCGGTTTTACGTCAAAAGAAACACCATCAACGGCACAGACTGCACCGGCGCGAGTGTGGAAAACAGTACGGAGATCACGCACTTTCAATAAAGCTTCATCATTCTTCATTCGTGGAACCTCGGATCAAAGGCATCCCGCAAACCCTGGCTTGCGACATTGATTGCTAAAACAAGAACGAGAATTGTGAGCCCCGGAAAGGTGCTGACCCACCATGATTCAAGAATGAAGGCACGGCCATCTGCAACCATAGCGCCCCATGAGGCAGTTGGCGGTTGCACGCCAAGGCCGAGAAAACTCAGGCTTGCTTCCAGAATAATGACATGCGCCACTCTGATGGTCGAAACCACAATGACTGGTGACAGGATATTGGGCAGAATTTCGCGAAACATGATATGAGCTGGTGAAGCGCCTAAAGCACGCGCTGCTTCGACATATTCTTGCTCCCGCGCGGCAAGTGTTTCACCGCGAACGATACGGCATGGAATCACCCATTCCTTATAAGCAAGTGCCATGATGATGTTGATGAGGCCGGGGCCCATCATCGCCATCAGGCCGATGGCAAAAATAAGATAAGGAAAGCCCAGCAAAATATCGACAAGACGGGAAATGATGACGTCCGTCCAGCCGCGTAAGTAGCCAGCTGCAAGACCGGCGATTAAACCGATGGCAGTGGCAACTAAAATAACGGCGGTGCCGATAAAAATGGAGATGCGCGAGCCGTAAATCAGTCGTGACAGGATATCACGTCCTAGTGCGTCACAGCCAAGCAAATATGCCCAGTCGCCATCCGGATACCATGCGGGTGGTTGCAGGCGGCGGAACAAGTCTGTTTCGTTTGGATCATGTGGTGCAATCAACGGTGCAAAGATAGCTGCCAGCACAAAAAGAAGCACAAGAATAATGCATGAGAATGCCAGCCTGTTTTGCATAAAAATTTTGATATTTTGAGCAAAGCGGCTTTCTTTGCGTGAAGTGACGGCACTTGTAT
The DNA here is from genome assembly GCF_014205685.1 of Paenochrobactrum gallinarii. Lineage (GTDB taxonomy): Bacteria > Pseudomonadota > Alphaproteobacteria > Rhizobiales > Rhizobiaceae > Paenochrobactrum > Paenochrobactrum gallinarii. The sequence continues at coordinate 5,455 of NZ_JACIIU010000014.1, read as the reverse complement.
CTGTGATAATGTCTGTCATAGCTTCACCTTCGGGTTAAAGAAGGTGTAGAGAAGGTCTGCCAGAAAATTGAGCAGGACATAGGTTGTCGCATAAAAAAGCACAGCCGCCTGTACAAGCGGGTAATTGCGTACAAAAATGCTTTCCACGACCAGTCTTCCCAGACCCGGCCAGCCGAAGACTGTCTCAACAATCATATTGCCGCCCAGCAATGAGCCTGTTTCGATGGCTGCAACAGAAATTGTCGGGATCAGAGCATTTTTGAGTGCGTGGCGGTAAAGAATGCGGTGGCGTTTTAAACCTTTTGCATCAGCAAAGGTGATGTAGTCGGAGCGCATGACTTCAAGCATGGATGTGCGGGTCACCCGCATGAGAATGGCACTCATGGGCAGTCCTAATGTGAGTGCTGGCAGGATAATGTGCTTGAGAGCATCCCAGAATGCATCAGGGCGGCCGCGTAGTAAGGTATCAATCAGCAGAAAATGCGTAATGGGTGCGACTTCACTACTATAGCCTAAGCGCCCTGATACAGGCAGCCAGTTCAGTTGCACGGCAAATAGCATCAATAGCAAAATACCAAACCAGAAGCCTGGCATGGAGACACCAAGAAGTGAGCCGATAGTGGCAATGCGATCAAAGAATGTATTCTTCTTAACCGCTGCCAATACGCCCAAGGGAATTGATGTGATGATTGCTATAATCAACGCAATGAGTGTCAGTTCGATGGTTGCTGGAAGTCGCTCGGCAATCACATCAAAGACCGGACGGCGATGATAAAAGCTGGTGCCGAAATCCCCGGTCACAACATTGCCGACAAAGGTTACGAAGCGTTGATATATCGGTTGGTCAAGGCCGAGATCGCTTCGCAGCAAGGCTTCTTGTTCGGGTGTGACATTCTGATCGCCGATCATAATGGTTACCGGATCACCGGGTGTGAGTGCCATCATTAAAAAAACGATGACACTAACACCTAGCAAAACGGGGATGAGCTGTAAAAACCGCTCAAACACTTTGCTTAATTGCATTAAGCGACTCCCATTTTTATTATTGTTTTTATTTTTAGTTATAGCCTCAATTTATGCAGGCATCATGCAAGTGAATACGGCTGTCGGCGCTTGGTTTCCAGCCGCTGAGACGCTTGGAAACCCCATAGATATCTTGCGGCACCCATAGATAAATATAAGGCAGCTCTTTGTTGACGATTGTTTCGGCTTCTTTGTAAAGGCTGGCGCGTTTTTCAGTATCTGCTTCGACACCTGCAGCATCTAATAATTGGTCGACCTGCGGATTGGCGTAGCCGGCGGAGTTGCCGCGATCATTGGTACGATGGGTGGGTACGAAAATATCATAAGGATCGAGCGAGCCGTTGCCCCATGAGGTCAACCACAGATCGCCGCTTTTAGGCTTTCCTTGCGTTCGCCATTTGCTGACCAATTGGCTGGCTTCACCCGTTACCACAGAAATGCGCACGCCTGCCTTGCTCATAACTGCGCCTATCGCTTCTGCTGTATCTTTATATGCGCCTTCAGTTTCTAGCGTTAGCTCAATTCCGTCAGGATAGCCTGCCTCTGCAAGCAGCGATTTTGCTTTTTCAGGATTGTAATCATAGGTGATGAGATCTGGATTATAGGCGAAAGCATCCGGGCTCAAAATACCATTAATGAGCGCAGCCGTTCCGTTAAATAATTTGTCGACGATCAGTTTTTTATCGACCGCATAAGCCAGCGCCTGACGCACTTTGACATCTTTTAACGCGGAGCCTTCATTATTCATTGCGATGAAGAAACTTCGTGTGCCATTGACGGTCATGACATCGGTATTAGGGTTATTTTTAATTTGTGAAACAGAAAATGCTGGCAGTTCGGTAATAATATCCACATCGCCAGCCAATAGTGCGGCAACGCGGGAAGCATTTTCAGGGATGACTTTGAATATTGCACGCTCTACGCAGGCTTTGCCCACCGGCGGAACGTCAGGAGAGCCGCCGTAATAATCTTCAAACCGCTCCATAATGACAGAGTCACCTTTGCGCCATTCGACGAGCTTGAATGAGCCGGTGCCATTCACTTGAGTGGCAAGAGCTTCATCGCCATGCGCTTTGACAAAGGCTTCCGAAACAATTTGTTGGTTAGGCAGCATAGCCGGCAAAATCGGCCAGGGTTCACTTAAATGTATGCGAATAATATTGTTTTCGAGTTCTTCAACTTTTTCGACAGGGCCAAGCAGGCTTTTGCGCGGGCTGGTTTGTCCGTTCATCGCTCCGTCAACTGTTAGCCGGTCTAGTGTGAACTTGATGTCACCTGCGGTCATGGTTGAGCCATCATGAAATTTGACACCGCTGCGGATGACAAAGTCATAAACAGTCGGAGAAACCTGACTATAAGATTCGATGAGTTCCGGTACGACTTTCATGTCGCCATCACGGGTGACAAGTCCGTCATACATATTACGGATGATTGTTTCGGTGTCACGGTTTCTGTGATTGGCCGGGTCTAAAGTTAGCGGGTCATTTGCAAAGCCGATGCGGATCTCACTTGCCATCGCGGTGTTGAGCGAGCAGGTGAATGCAAGTGCTGAAGCGAATGCGATTGTTTTTAAGCGCATCATTCCATCTCCCTTTTTGTCGAGCAGGGTGACATTATTTGTCTTTTTTCCCTTGAAACTGATCGAGCAATAATCATGCCAAACTATTTCTCACAAAGATTAAATAATTAACATAGCTTTTTCAAAGCTTTAACTTTTGGAGGTTTTTGATATGCTCTGTTGCGGGGGTGTATTGAGTGAAATACACGCGCTTTGCGTTTTTTTAACGCCAGCATGAAGTAGGGGGGGGGCGTGAATTTTATTCATGGGCAGTTGAGGCTGTGCTGACAGGACTTGATTTTAGCTTGATTGAGGGGATAGATAAAAATACAGCAAGAATCGTGCCATTTTTAGGTGTTGCATGGATTTTTATTCGTTTTCGTCGCTGTGATGTTGTCGGGAGTCTTTATGAAGGCAGGTGCAGGGCTTTATACCAGCCAGCAACAAACGCAAATTCTTGCACCACAGATGATCCAATCGGTGCAGGTGTTGCAGTGCGGCTATGATGAGCTTCGGTCTTATATTCTCGATCAGGTGGAGAGAAATCCGGTTTTGGATTTAGCGACGCCAAAGCTTCAGTCATCACAAAATACCTATGCGCCTTTTATGCGAAAAGGCACTTTGTCTGGCTCTGGTGATCTTCGTGCAATTGAAGAAACCCACAGCGCTTCAGTTAGCCTCTATGATTATTTGCACCAGCAGGTGATGGCGAGTTTTAAAGAGCCGCGTGATCAGGCTATTGCTACCAAGATTGTTTATGCGCTTGAACCAGATGGTTATTTGCGCCAGCTTGCCGATGAAATTATTGAACAGTGCCAAATAACATCGGAAGATTTTGAGCGTATTTTGAGCCGTATTCAAAACTTTGAGCCTTCAGGTGTCGGCGCGCGCGATTTGACTGAATGTTTGAAAATTCAACTGTTAGCGAAAAATCGGTTGAGCCAACCGATGATGGTTCTGCTGAAAAATCTGCCATTGTTGGCTGGTAATCATCTACCCAAACTAGCTAAGCTTTGTGGCGTTTCCCCTGATGAAATAATGGGCATGATGCGCGAAATTCGGGCGCTGGTGCCAAAGCCTGGTGACTGTTTTGAGTCGGAACCATCTATTCGTGTGGTCGCGGATGTTTTGATCTCTGTTGATGAAGCGCATAATATAAAGATTGAATTGAACCCGCAGGCATTGCCGCGTGTATTGGTTGACCGCGCTTATGCGAGCAAAATATCCGTTGCCAAACTAGGAAATGATGAAAAGCAATTTATTATAGATTGTTTGCAGTCGGCACATTGGCTGGTGAAAAGTCTGGATCAGCGTGCGCAAACAATTTTGAAAGTTGCAACATATATTGCCAGCTATCAGCGTGCTTTCCTTATTGCGGAAAACGGCCATTTACGGCCACTGACAATGCGTCAAGTGGCTGAAGCCTTGGACATGCATGAATCTACGATTTCGCGTACTGTTTCGCATAAATATATTATGACCAATCGTGGTTTGTTTGAGATGAAATATTTCTTTTCGAAAGCCATTGCTGGCGTGACGGGAGAAGAAGATTTGTCAGCAAAAACCATTCAGCAGAAAATCAAGCAATTGATTGATGGTGAAAGTGCAAACGGTATTTTGTCGGATGATAGTATCGCCGCAAAATTACAAGCTGAAGGCATAGAAATTGCACGGCGCACTGTCGCTAAATATCGCGACCTGATGAAGATTGGTTCCTCTGCGGAACGTCGCTGGCAAAAACGACAGATGGGCTAGTCGAGCGATGAAACTCTGACCTGCACTCCATTTTTACTTAGCATTTGCGATTTCCAATGAAAGACCGGATCACTATCGGCTTCAGTTCAAAGCATGCATGCTGCACAAAAGTGACAAGCAATGACACAAGTTCAATCTGTGCAAATTGCTTGCCACTGAAGTTGCCCTGTTTATCTGGATAGGCTTAGGGTCTAGCTAAAATAAACCGTAAGAGCTGTTTTGTCGCCACATTTTGTTTGATTTTCTGATCTGTTATTATGAGGCTTTGAATGGACAGAACGGAGTTTCTACATGGAGCCTCGATTAGAGTTTCTCACAACCGATCAGAGTAAGCGCTGCAAGCCTAGCCAGTGTTAAAGGCACTCTGGACTTGCCCCGCTTTAGTGAAAAGACTTTCACTCAGCGAATGCGTTGTTGGCTACGAATGCTATTGGCGACTTATATCCGAGCGCTGAATGCTGCCTGATTGAATTCGAGACACCACCAATGTATCGGCCAAGGGCTTTTACCGCATCGGCTCGCTTTTGTAAGCTCGTGTGACCTGCTCCCTTAAAATCGGACCATTTTCAGCTGGAATTTTCCATTTATAATGCCCTTTACGGGAGAAGGAGAATTTCATGAAAGCGGGTAAGTTTTCCGACGCACAAATTGCATTTGTTTTGAAGCAGGCCGAGGATGGTACACCGATTGGCGAAGTCTGCCGAAAGGCAGGTATTGCTGAATCAACCTTTTACGGCTGGCGTAAACGCTTTGCCGGACTGATGCCCTCAGAGGTCAAGCGGCTTCGTCAGCTGGAGGAGGAAAATGCCAAGCTTAAACGGCTTGTCGCCGACCTCAGCCTGGATAAAGCGATGTTGCAGGACGTTTTATCAAAAAAGCTCTGAAGCCTGCACGTCGCCGTGCGCTTATTGATGAAGTTCAGCGTATCTGGAAGGTCTCAATCCGTAAGGCTTGTTCTGCGTTACGGATAGAACGCTCTCTTTACACCTATAAGCGCAAGCGTGGCGAGCAGGCAGCTTTAAGTCTTCGGATTAAGGAGATTTGTGAGAGCCGTGTGCGCTATGGCTATCGTCGCGTCCATGTCTTGTTGAGGCGTGAAGGCTGGGAGATCAATATGAA
>NZ_JACIIU010000013.1 GCF_014205685.1 Paenochrobactrum gallinarii | reverse complement strand
CAATAAAAATGGCTCTAGAAAAACGGGCCGCTTAAGGCCAATAGTATAACCTAAGACTCTACTGAAAAATGGAGGAGCATTGGGGCCCAGGTCAAATTGATTTCGTAAGCTTTTCTACATTATATCCAGCTGCGACCGCCCCAGTTCACTTCCGCATGAAAATTAACAAGATAGGTTCGATAAATTTGAATTCTCTACTTATGAAACTCCGAAAATGTGACACTCCCAGTTGCGATATCCAAATCAAATTCATTTCCGCTAAATGAAGTCAGTTGAATACAATCTGGTTTCTCCCGGACACCCACAAATGTGTCTTTATCATTATTCCTAGTTTGAGCTGCGACAGTTAAATTGAGCCTCGGTAATAATGAATGTCGCCCGACAGAGCGAAGGATCGGAGGTATGTCGCTGGCGGGCTGCCCACAAGGACAGGGTTTATGAGGAACCTCAGACGGTTCTGTTGCAAAACTCAAAATCTTGGCAACAGAACCGTTTGATTTTCTTGGTCTGATCCGCCTTTTTAGGGGAGGGAAGGCTAGTTCCATATACCAACTTGCGGCCTTACATCTACCGACAAAACATTCCCGCTCCTATCAAACACGGTCGCCAAAAGATAACTAGTCGCTATTACAGGTCACGCTATTTCCATACGTATTACATGTGGTAGTTTTAGATTGTGTCGTAACAATAGGTGGAGGATTGTATGGCTGTCCTCTAAATGGGAATGAAGGCATTCTCCCATCGCTTTTACCACACAGGAAAGACATTCGACACCACGTAACAGGGCCGGACATTACATCTGCAATAATGCCACCTGAATTGCTTGAACTATCTATAGCCTGATATGACCCCTTACATATCGCGTTTGCTTTTTTGAAACAACTGTTTGCGGAGATGCTGCATTTTACTTCCTGCATAACCTTACCGGAAGGTGTTGGTGCACCCCCACTGCTAGAAGTTGAGCAGCCGTGTGAGGATAATACTAATCCGCACAATAATAATAATTTTTCCATATCGGATCTAAAATATGTTTGGAAAGCTCAAAGACTGGCGACGCATCCATACCCGCTATGATCGATGTGCGCACACCTTCATGTCCTGAGCCTAGGTATATATAGTCTAGACATGAAAGTATTTGCTGTTAAAAGAGCGATAATGCTCAGGTGCAGCGCCTCAATCTGTTCGTTTTACACTTCTATAAGTTGCAACTACATTCGCGTTGCATGCGTTATATAAGTTTATGGTTGCTAAGTTTTTCAAAATCGCAATAAAGAAGAAAAATTCTGAGTAACAATGTTAAAATTCATGAAAAATATAGTTTAACATGAAGATTAAGTCTTGACAGTTCTCGCAGTTTCTCTTTTTGCAATGCCACTTTTGTCGTCCGTTTCATTTGCGGATGAATAAAGCGATCAGGTTTACAATTCGGCGCCTGATTAGATGGGGTTATTAAATATTATGCTGAAAACGGTCATCTGATAAAGCTGTCATCTTCTAGCAGAAGCTGAAGGAGTTGCCGGTAAAATAGCTATGTCGTCATACAAGTATTTTCAATAAAAGACATTTCAGCTGGTATGGGCTCAAATATCTCTGACTATTGTGCAGCCTGTAACTCACTGATTGTTCAATAAGACTTCTAAAATTGAATATTTAGCGCAGCAAATGAAAATTCTGCTGCGCTTTTATTTTGTAATTACCAGTTTTCAGGGATAGTCTTGCATGAGGGGTTGGTTTCATATGCTAAAATAACGGCAAGAAATGCGTGTGCATTCAGACGCCTGAATAGATGTGTATATGAATGCCTGAGGGGAATATAATGACATCCAGATTGATCGCTGTCCTTACCATGTCAACTTGTCTGACGACTGGTTTGCTTTTTGGAGCAATGGTTAATCCTGCTGCGGCGATTACCCCTTATCAAGTTCATGACAACCAAGGTAATTCTTTTATTACGTTACGCTTTTTTGATGTTGGCGATGGTTTCTTTGCAGATGGTACAGATGCAGCCTGGAATCTCAATGACTTATATAAAAAGCAGATTATCGATGCGACCCAATATTGGGCGGAAATTATTAAGCTCGTACCAGGGAAGAGCCCTGCCATACTTAATGTCGGTGCTGTCAATGGTGTGTTTGCGGCTGCTGCTTCCAGCCCGAATGCAAGTCAAATGGATGGCTCTCCAACGACAGTACAAGCGGCATTGACCAACCAGTATTATACGAACCTGAAATATGGTGCGCATGGTTTTATTATGGTTGCAAACAAGGTTGGGACAAAGGACTGGGCGCAAACTCCATATGCGCCATCTCATATAACGCTGACCGATGAGACATCTTTAAGTACAGTGACGATCCATGAAATCGGCCATGCCCTTGGTATTGCATCAAATGCGATGATCATTGGTAGTTATAATAGTTATCCGATTGCACAGTTCGTCGGTGGTTTTGATCGTTGGAGCGCGCATTTGCGTGATGATAACGACAACCCTGCAAAGTCAGGTCAATTTATATATTGCAATGGTTGTGCGGTTCCATCGGTTGAAGATGCCTTTGATGTTCGTATGGATCAGGCCTATTTCACCGGCGCGCATGTGAGCGAGGTAATGAACGGCGCAATGAAAGGGCTGCCAATGCGTATTGGCACGGATTACGGTTCTTATGATGCACCCTTTTTTAGCCATATTGAGCTGAAAAACGGCTTGATGAGCCATCAGTTTTATCGCAACTATAATACGCTGATGGAAGCCGAAATGGCGGCGTTGCAAGATATTGGCTATACAATTGACCGGCGTAATTTTTACGGTCATTCGGTTTATGGCAATGGTCAGACTATCATCAATGACAACCCGTATTTCGCACGCAATGCTGACGGCACGGACTATATAGCTAATAGCTATAATACGGCTACTTTGGGGCTGGGATTGCATGTGTATGGCAGCCATAACAACATTACTCAGAGCGCAGATTTGCTGACTGCGGGCGCTGGTGGTGGCGGTATTCGTGTTGATGGCGAAGGTAATAATCTGATTATTGCACCGGATGTGCTGGTCTATGCCGATGGTGCGAATGGCCGCGGTATCATGTTCGCCTATGGTAAAGATCACACTTTAACCCATCGCGGTGATGTGCAGGCGCTGGGTGAAAACGGCATCGCAGTCAGCTTTGATTTTGGCCATAATGCGCGTGGTGATGGCACGGGCTATCGCGGCTCTTATATACTGGATATTGAGCCGTCATTGTCTGACAAATATAATGCGATTTATCAGGAATTGAACGGGGCATTGGTTTCTAGCTTTGATGTGACCGGACGTGTGGCCGGACAAAAAGCTGCAATTTTTATGTCTGAAAATGCATATGTTGAAGAGATCAATATTATGCAGGGCGCAGGCATTTTCGGTGATGTCATTTCAGACTATGAGAAGTTTGATGACAATCATAATCTGCGTTTAACTAAGCTTCGTTTTGGCTTGGAAGCGGATGCTCAAGGGCGGGCTACCCATAAATCAGACGATGATTTTACAATCAGCTATGCTGATAATATTGCGGGCAGCAATATATCGCTTCAAATGTTGGGCGGGACATCCGTTCTGACCGGAGATCACGATCTTTATGATGTGACTGTCGGAGTGGGGGCAACACTGGCTGGCCGTGGTGAATATACAATCGCTCAAGGGCGTGGTTTCAGCAATCAGGGCACGCTTTATACGTCACTAGTTGGTGATGCTATCACTGTTAATGGCAATTATTATCAGACCGAAGACGGCAAGTTGCAACTGGCCTTCAACGATAAAAATACGATCAGCAGCCTTATTATCAATGGTGATGCGGATATCGACGGCGCAATAGCTTTTGCACCGGATCGCGGCTTTTATCATGATGGTTTCAGCCTCACTTCAGATAAGTGGCTTCAGGCGAGCGCTATCAATGGCGGCTTTACGGAGGTCTCAACCGCGCTTTCCTCACCAACGCTGAGTGCATCGGTGACTGATAATGGTCAGCTGAGCTATACAATAACTCTAAACCGTCAAGATGGTGCCTATTCCCGATATGCGGATAATAAAAATGGTTATGGTGTTGGTCTGGCGATTGATGCCGCCGCTCATCAGGGCATCTCAGGTCTGCATGATCTGATGACCGCTTTGGACTTTTCTGCGGCTGATGGTTCAGCCATTCGTGCAGCTCTGCCACAACTGTCAGGCGAAGCCTATGCCTCAGCCATCGGAGTTTTGGCTAATTCCGGTGCGGCAACGCGCGCTTCGGTCAATAGCCGTTTGCAACAGGCTTTTGGCGGAACACCTGCTGCGGATGTGGCGGTACTGAATTATGTGCCGGTTAGCAAAACAGTCGCATCAGCAAGTGCCATTCATGCAATAGCACCAGAAACGGTGAGTCAGAGTCATTTCACTAATACAGCCGCATGGGCATCAGCTTTTGGAAACTGGAGTCGTCAGTCCGGCAATAGCAATGCGGCGCGTACCACATCCAGCCTTGGTGGTTTTACCACAGGTATTGATACTGGCGTTTATGAACATTGGCGCCTGGGCGTTTTGGCTGGCTACAGCCATTCCAGTTTCAAAGTCAGAAAGCGAAGCGCTTCAGGCTCCAGCGATAATTATACGCTTGGTGCTTATGCAGGGGCTGAGTGGGCTGTTTCAGGCGGAGCATTGGGCGTGCGATCAGGACTTGCCTATTCATGGCATAATGTCGACATGAGCCGCTCCATTGCTTTTGCTGGTTTCAACGACAAGCTTTCGGCTGATTATAATGCTGGTACTTTCCAACTCTTTGGTGAAGTAGGGTATAAATTGAATGTAAGTCAAAGCTCTATAGTCGAGCCTTATGTAAATCTTGCTTATATGCGCGTGCATACTGACGGATTTGACGAAAAAGGCACGCATGGTGCTGCTCTTGCAGTTCGCTCCGGCTCGTTAAATAGTACACAATCAACCATCGGGATACGTGTTGCTACCGATTTGACAGTTGGTGATATTTCAGCCCTTGCCCGTGCCGATCTGGGCTGGCGCCATGCTTATGGCGATGTCATGCCAAGCATTACAGCGAGCTTTGTTGGCGGTTCCAACGCTTTTACATCTTTAGGTTCGTCAGTCGGACGTGATACGGCCCTGATCGAAGCAGGTTTTGATTTGAAGCTGAGGCCAAACACCTTGCTAGGCTTAACCTATCAGGGGCAGTTCGGTTCCGGTGTTAAGCAAAATGGTGTGAATGCGAATTTGAGTGTAAAATTCTGAAAATTGCCTGATTGTCAAAAGGCGGCGTTTACATGAATAATCTGCGCATCTGAAAATATGGCATTGAGCTTATAATGGTTCCATGCCAGAGCAGCTAATTAAATGACCGTAGAACGGATACACTATGCCCATTAGCGAACTGGCTATTGATCTTATTCTGCCTGCTCCGGTATTGATTGTTGAGGACGATAAGGTTGTCAGTCAGCGGCTGCAAAATCTGTTGCTGCAATTAGGCTATCAAGCGGATGCTCTGGTGGTGGCAAATTCGGTGGCAGAGGGGCAGCAATGTTTAGCCGATCAGCTTGCGGGGCTGGCCTTGGTTGATCTTGGCTTGCCTGACGGCAGCGGCATTGATCTGATCCGGCAGATACACGAACAAAATCCGGCTGTGCCTATTTTGGTTATTTCTGCATGGTCAACACAAGAAGCCATTTTGGCCGCCTTACGCGCTGGGGCTACTGGTTATGTTTTAAAAGAGCGCGATGATCTGGAAGTTGCCCTTGCACTGCGTAGTGTTTTGCGTGGCGGTGCACCGATTGATCCTTTGCTGGCGCGTCGCATTATCAGTGAGTTTGCCAGCGACGAAAATGACAGCCCTCTGGATGGAAATGAAGCTGAGGCTGAAAAACTCAGCCCGCGCGAGCACCAGATTTTACGGCTTGTAGCAGAGGGAATGGGGAATCGGGACATTGCCGAAAAGCTTTCTATTTCCCGCTACACTGTTGAGTGTCACGTTAAAAATATTTACCGTAAATTGGCTGTTTCATCGCGTACCCGTGCGGTTAATGCTGCGCGACAACGTGGATTGCTCGCGTGAGATGGCTTGTTCTCATTATCAGCTTTTTTATATGCACAAACGCATTTGCGGATGAGACATGTCCGGTAGACATCGTGGCTGTGCAGGCCGCACCCGCACTTGCAAACGGCGAATATCCCGTCAAAGGCACATGGAAAAATGTGACACTGCCGGATGTTGGCTGGAACCATTTTACTGAAGAACATGTCGTTGATGAGCAAGTTGCTTATAATGGCATATGGTACCGGATTGATTGGCAGCGTGATTGCACGCATGGCCAAACACCGCCGGTGGCACTGGTTACAGAATCTATTGTACTGGCGGGTGAAATCTATCTGAACGATGAATTACTCTGGCGTGATGCCAGCCTCGTGGAGCCGATGTCGCGCAGCTGGAATATGCCGCGTATGTTGCGTTTATCTGAGCCGCAATTGCGCGACGGGATAAATTCCATTCGTATCCATGTGGTTAGTATGCCGGGGCAGCAATTAGGACTTGGAAGGGTTTTTGTCGGCACAACATCTGCAATGCAGCAGATTTACGATGAATTATGGTGGCGAAACCGTACGATTTTTACCATTAATTTGATCGTTTCAGCTGTTTTAGGTCTGTTTTTTCTGACCCTTTGGGTCGCGCATCGTAATGAAACGGCTTATGGTTGGTATGCTTTGTCAACGTTATGCTGGATTGTTTTTGCAGCCAATATTTTGGCAACCAGCCCCTGGCCTTTTGCAAGCAGCGCTATGGCGGTTTCCGTTTGTTTAATCGCGCTTCTGCTTTCAATATCCTGTTTTTGCATTTTCAGCTGGCGTTTGAGCGGGTGGAAATTACCGCGCATAGAGCGCGCTTTATGGTTGCTCACGGCCTTACTGGTCTTGGTGATGGTCATCACACCTTTTGCTTATGCCATCACAACACATGCAATTGTTGTTTCTATAAGCACGTTCGTATTTGCGGCCAACTGTACTGCAATGCCGGTGCGTGCTTGGCGCACACGTAATCCGGAGCATGTTTTGCTGGGGCTTTGTCTGCTGGCTTTGTTGGTTTTCAGTGTGCATGATTACTTGGTCATTAGCAGATTAATAGCCAGCTCAACGACGATCATGCCTTATGCGAATATTGCGATTACACTATGTCTGGCGGGCATTATGGGGGTTCGGCATGCAAGAAACGCTCGTCGTGTCGAACGCTTTAACGTGGACTTGCAGGAAGCGGTCACAAATGCGCAAACCGAACTCGCTGCAACGCTAAAACAACAATATGGTTTGGCGCTTATCAACTCTCGTTTGCAGGATCGTTTGCAGCTTGCGCACGATCTGCATGACAGTTTGGGTGGCTCGCTGTTGCATATTATGGCAACCGTGGAACAAAGCCCGCAAGCGCTGCAGCGGGATCGTGTCCTGTCGATGCTGAAATTATTGCGTGATGATCTGCGTCAGACCATTGATTCAAGCTCCAGCGAAGGAGTGGAAACACCAGTTACGCCAAAAGAATGGATTGCACCGTTACGTCACCGGTTTACGACGCTGTTTGACCATTATAATATTCAAAGCGACTGGCTGTTACCAGATGAATGGGTTACACGCCCCAATGCGATGCAATGTTTGGTGCTGACACGTTTGGTTGAGGAGGGGCTGACCAATGTTGTGCGCCACAGTCACGCTGAGAATGTTTTTATTCGCCTTATTTTAAATGATAAAACAAATCTGACACTGGAAATTGAAGATGATGGCGTTGGTTTTGATGTCGAGGCAGTGTTGCAATCGGGGTTGAGTGTCGGCATTCGCAGCATGACGACACGTATTGCACGCTTGGAAGGCAATTTGACGATTACATCGGAACCCGGAAAAACCTTGCTCAAAGCGCGGATCAAATTTGCGGGCGATGATTTGCAGCATTAAAACGTGCTGAACCATTTTCAAATATAGCAAGCTTCGTATATAGATTTTTAAAACTCCAGAATATTTGAAGTTGGAATAAAATTGGACATTTCTTTTCATCAGGCATCGGCACGTTTTGCAGATAGAGAAGTGCTTGCGCCTTTATCTTTGCACCTGACGGAAAGACGCATTGGCATTATCGGCCTTAACGGTTCGGGGAAAAGCACTTTCTCACGTATGATTAATGGTCTGGTTCTTCCCGATCAGGGAAGCGTTACGACCAATGGTTTTGATACACGCAAAGAAGCGGAAAAAGTACGCGGATGCGTTGGCTATGTTTTTCAAAATCCGGCCAATCAAATTGTGCTTCCACTGATAAAAGACGATATTGCGCTTGGGTTAAAAGCGCGTGGTCTTAGCAAGGTTGAGACAGAGAAAGCTGTCGATAATGTTTTAAAACGTGTGGGGATTGAACATCTGGCTGAACGCCGCGCTCATGAATTATCGGGCGGTGAGGTGCAGCTTGCGGCTTTGTCTTCTGTTCTTGTGACCAAACCGGATATTGTGATTTTGGATGAGCCGACCAACCAGCTGGATTTGAAAAATCGGAATATGGTTGAGCGTGCAATTGCAGACCTGCCTGAAAATATTATTGTTATAACCCATGATTTGTCTCTGCTTGATGGATTTGAGCGCGTTATCTTATTTCATCAGGGTAAGATTGCTGCCGATGATTGCGCGGCTAAAGCAATTGAAAAATATCTTGAGATTGCCCAATGACTATGGGTTCGCGTCCTGTGACGACCGGTGGCGAAACCGGATTTTTATACAGTGTTCGCCCAGCGTTTAAACTCTGCACCTTATTTGTACTCAGCATCGCGCTTTTTTCAACGCACTCACTTCTCATTTTGGGTGCCATGTCCGGCATTGTTTTTGTTGGTGCATTGGTTATGTGTCCTTCCGCACTCAAACAATGGCTGTGCACATGGGTGCTTTTGCTCACCATTGCAGTAGTCGTTATATGGACAGCATTTGCAATAAGCATGGAGGCGGCACTTATTACTTTGCTGCGTCTTGCTAGTTTAAGCTTGTTTGCAACAATGGTGACTGTCACCACCAGCATTGGTCAATTTATTGATACAATTACGAATTTTGCCCGCCCGTTGGAGAAAACAGGTCTGGTCAATGCGCGGGATATCGGCTTGGCGATCGGGCTTGTCATTCGTTTTGTACCGGATGTACAAGCTCGATATCGAGCCGTCGCAGAAGCGCATCGTGCGCGCGGGTTAAAACTGCGTCTTTCAACTATTATAGTGCCGATGGTTATCGGTACTTTGCAAAGCGCAGAAGAGATTGCTAATGCCATTGATGCGCGCAATATTCGCGGGCCTCAGGAAAAGCTATAAGGGATTTAAAATGCAGACTAAGTCACTGGTTATGATTGCTCTTTTTACTGCGATTATAGTTGTCTTGGGGCTTATTCCGCCCATTATGCTGACATTCATTCCGGTGCCGATCCATGCACAGAGCTTGGGTGTATTGCTGGCCGGAGTGGTTTTGGGCGCGCGTGGCGGTAGTCTTTCCGTACTTTTGCTTCTGACACTCGTTGCGGTCGGTCTGCCTGTTTTGGCAGGTGGGCGCGGTGGACTGGCGGTTTTCTTTAGCCCGACAGCAGGATATTTGGTAGGCTTTTTACCTAGCGCTTTTTTAACCGGCTGGATTGCCGGTAAAGTGACGCAAGGAACAAAAGCAGGTTGGCCGATTTTTGCAGGATTGATGCTAGCTGCAACAGTTGGTGTGTTGATTGACCATGTTTTTGGGGTTGTATGGCTGGTTATTTATTTGGGGCTTTCTGTAAGGGATGCATTGATTGGCGATCTTTTGTTTGTGCCAGGTGATCTGATTAAGGCAGCAGTTGCTGCTTATGTGGGACAATTCATATTCCAAAATTTTGGACGCCGGTTGGTCGTCTAAATGAAATTTTGTAATCTGGGTGTTTGAAACAATAATTTTGAGGCGTTAAACTTCTCATTACACTCCCTTGATCGGGTTCATCAGAAGTCGCAGTTATCGCTGGCTTCGCCATATATAAAGAAAGTGCTTTTCATGTATCTTGGCCTTGATATGGGAACTTCAGCGATTAAAGCATTGCTGATGCGTGAAGATCAGTCAGTGATCGCTTCTGCGACGGCAGAACTTTCGATTTCACGCCCGAAGGCCGGATGGTCGGAGCAAAACCCGCAAGATTGGTGCGAGGCCGTGGTGGCAGCGCTTGCAGTTCTCAAAAAAACGCATGCCCGCGATCTGTCTATGGTACAAGGAATTGGCCTGTCAGGACAGATGCACGGCGCGGTCTTGCTGGGCTCCGGAGATGAAGTTTTAAGACCGGCTATTTTATGGAATGATACGCGAACTTATATACAGGCGGCTCGATTGGATGCCGATACACAATTTCGCAAACTGACAGGCAATATAGTTTTTCCTGGCTTTACAGCGCCCAAATTGGTTTGGGTAAAAGAAAATGAGCCGGAAATATTTGCACGTGTTCGGAAAGTGCTTTTGCCCAAAGATTATTTGAGGCTTTGGTTGTCTGGCGAATATATATCAGACATGTCGGACGCTTCGGGTACATCCTGGCTTAACACGGCCGAACGGAGATGGTCACCAGAGCTTCTTGATAAGACTGAAATGCGCGTTGAGCAAATGCCGGATTTGGTGGAAGGAACAGATCAGGCCGGAAGGTTACGATCAGAAATTGCTGAATTACTGGGGCTGCCATCAGGCATCATTATCGCTGGCGGCGGTGGTGATAATGCTGTGTCTGCTTGTGGTGTTGGTACAGTTAGCGCCAATCGTACATTTATTTCACTCGGAACATCGGGTGTGCTATTTACGGCCAATGATACTTATCGCCCCAATGCTGATAGTGCAGTGCACAGTTTTTGCCATGTATTGCCAGATACATGGCATCAGATGGGTGTTATTTTGTCGGCAGCGGATTCTTTAAATTGGTTTGCAAAAATTAATGAGAAGAAGGCTGCGGATTTGACCGCGGAATTGGGCAACGCCTTAAAGACACCTGGTCTTGTGCGGTTTCTCCCTTATTTGGCTGGTGAACGGACACCCCACAACGATGCTTTGGTGCGTGGAAGTTTCGTAGGGCTTGCCCATGGAAATAGTCGCGCAGACTTAACACAGGCTATTCTTGAGGGGGTGGCTTTTGCTTTTCGTGATAATTTTGAAGCTTTGCTTGCGGCCGGAACACGGATCGAAAGTGCGATTGCAATCGGCGGGGGCTCGCGCTCACAATATTGGCTGACATCAATTGCGACGATTTTAAATATTCCCGTTGAGGTGCCTAAAGATGGCGATTATGGCGCCGCATTTGGTGCAGCAAGATTAGGCATGATTGCAACGCATAAGCTTAATCCGGTTGCAGTTTGCACACCACCTGCTATCGGGCATATCATTGAGCCCGTTAAGAATTTACGCGCTGCATATGAAGATGCCTATCATAATTATCGATCAATATATCCTGCACTTAAACAGATTTGAGTGCCATGGGCAGGAAAAGTGGCATCGAAAATTCATCATATAAGAATGATGATAATGACTGATTATCCCGGCATAAGCTATATGCTGGGATAATCATTTCACTTTGTTTATTTTATGCAGCTCCAGCAGTTTTGCTATCTTCTACACGCACCATATGACCAGGGCTGACCTCATGATAAATGCGGGCAGGTGGCACATAGCTTAACGGGCGGATCGGGCTGCGAATTTCGTCATTGCTGACTGCACGGCTCATGTGACGGCGTGCCGGATCAGGAACCGGAACCGCCGACATTAATTTACGTGTATATGGATGCTGTGGATTAGCAAAAATGCTCTCACGCGGGCCAATTTCTACAATCTCACCCAAATACATCACCGCAACACGGTGGCTGACACGTTCAACCACAGCCATATCATGGCTAATGAAGAGATAGGACAAGCCAAGCTCTTCTTGCAGATCAAGCAACAGATTAACCACCTGTGCCTTGATCGAAACGTCGAGAGCGGAAACAGATTCATCCGCAATGATAATGCTAGGATCAAGTGCCAAGGCACGAGCAATTGAAATACGCTGGCGTTGACCACCGGAAAACTCATGCGGGTAGCGGCGCAACATATCAGCTGAAAGTCCGACCTTTTCCATCAGGCTTGCGGCTTTATCGCGCGCTTGCTGGCGTGTGCCAAGACCATGCGCCAGAAATGGTTCTGTAAGCGCTGATGCAACTGACATACGCGGATTAAGACTTGCGAACGGATCCTGAAAGATCATCTGAACTTTTCTGCGCATTGCAGTCAGTTCATTTTTGCGCATCGTGCGGACGTTTTTACCGTCCAGCAAAATTTCGCCTTCACGACTGTCTGTTAAACGCATGATAGAGCGGCCAATGGTGGATTTACCACAACCGGATTCACCGACAAGCGCCAGTGTTTCGCCTTTAAACAAGTCAAAAGACACATTTTCAACCGCATGAACAGCACCGGTTTTACGGCCTAACCAGCCGCCGGTTACGTCAAAGCGGGTAACAAGATTGCGTACCTGCAAAACAGGAACCGACATGTCAACCGGTGTATCCAGCGGCAAAGCTTCGCCTGCAATGCCGGTATCTTTATCAACAATGCCAAAACGTTGCGGATATGGAAGGCCGGCCATGGAGCCCATGCGAGGCACGGCGGCCAGAAGCGCGCGGGTATAAGGGTTTTGCTGATGGCTGAAAATTTGTTCGGTCGGACCGCTTTCAACTGCATTGCCACGAAACATCACCACTGTGCGATCTGAAACTTCAGCAACAACACCCATATCATGGGTGATAAAGAGCACAGCCATATGCTCTTCTTCCTGAAGCGTTTTAATCAGGTCTAGAATTTGTCCCTGAATGGTCACGTCCAGCGCAGTGGTCGGCTCATCGGCAATGAGCAGCTTTGGATTTGACGCAAGCGCCATGGCAATCATAACACGCTGACGCATGCCGCCTGAAAACTCGTGCGGATAGGATGAAAGACGCTTGTCAGCATTGGGAATTCGCACTTTTTCAAGCAGGCGAATTGTTTCGGCGCGTACATCTTCTTTGGACATAACGCGATGTGCTGTCAGCGCTTCACCGATTTGACGACCAATGGTGAAAACAGGATTGAGCGATGTCATCGGCTCCTGAAAAATCATAGCGACTTCAGTACCGCGCAATTTACGCATTTCAGCTTCATCAATGCCGATCAGCTCACGGCCATTAAGCTTAATGGAGCCGGAAAGGCGGGTGCTTTTACGGTTTAACAGCCCCATAACAGAAAGTGAGGTGACACTTTTACCGGAACCGGATTCACCAACAATTGCAACCGTTTCACCCGGCATGACATCAAATGAAATACCGTGCAAAACCTCATGCCATTCGCCGTCGACGAGGAAGGAGGTTTTCAGATCGCGGATGGAAAGAACAGGTTGAACTTGGCTGGTCATGGTCTTCTCACTTTTGTTACTTGCAAGGCTGTGTTGCCACGGCCTTGAGCGACAGTTTTTAGCGCTTATTCAAGCACAATCGCACCGCCATAGGTACCACGGCGGGTAATGGCTGCTTCCAATTTATTGTCAGGATGATAAACGGCAGCACTCACGCGTCCGATACTGCCTGCCGGCACAACCTGAACTTTGTGACCACGCTCATTCAGCGCATCAATGGTTGTTTGCGGCAAATCAGCTTCGGCAACAACACCACCCGGCTCACGCGAACGCGGATAGAAGCTTGATGGCATATGAGTGGAATGGAACATCGGCGCATCGAGTGCAGCTTTTAAATCCATATTGCCATGAATGTAGCGCAGGAAGAACAATAACTGCCATTGATCCTGTTGATCGCCGCCCGGTGTACCAAAGCTCAAACGGCGGCCATCTTCATGCCAGCCAAGACTTGGTGACAATGTGGTGCGCGGGCGATTGCCTGGCTTGAGCGTGGTTGGCAGGCCTTCTTCCAGCCAGAACATTTGGGCGCGTGAATTGAGGCAGAAGCCCAAGCCCGGAATGGTTGGCGAGCTTTGCAGCCAGCCACCAGACGGGGTGGCCGAAACCATATTGCCCCAGCGGTCAATGACATCAAGATGTACGGTGTCGCCGCTTGGTGTGCGACGCAAATGCGCCATTGTCGGCTCATAAACAGCACCCGCCGGACGGCTCAGTCTTTCAAACAGGTCAAGCATACGGGTACGCTGATCTGCAAAGCCTTCCGGTGTGCCCGGATTAAGGCTGTTGTCTGCTTTATCGCCAATCAATGCGCGGCGTGCCTCATAATAGGCTGGTTGCAACATTTCTTTGATCGGAACAGGTGATTTGGCCGGATCACCATAATAGGTATCACGGTCAGCAAAAGCCAGTTTTTCGGCTTCGATGACCAGATGCGCAAATTCACTGCCCAACGGATCAAGCGACGACAGATCATAGCCGGCAAGTAATGACAATGTTTGCAACAGAACCGGGCCTTGTCCCCAGGCATCGGTTTTAGCAATTGTCCAACCCTGATATTGGAAGGTCAGCGGCTCTTCATAAGAAGCGCTGTAACCAGCCATATCTTCGGCAGTAAGCACACCGTGATGTGTTGAACCGCTGGCATCCATGGCCTGCATTTGAGCACAGAAATCGCCAATGCGTTCGGCTACAAAACCGCGATAGAAAACATCGCGTGCGGCATCGATGCGTGCTTCACGGCTGTCCCCCACTGCTTCTTTAAGAATACGCTGCCATGTTGCGGCCAGTTCCGGATTACGGAAAAGGCTGCCCTTAGCCGGTGCTTCCCCATTAGGTAGCCAAAGATCAGCAGAGCCCTGCCAATGTTTGCGGAAGAAATCAGCAAGACCGGCAATTGTATCAACAGCGCGATCAAGGATCGGATGACCTTCATCTGCTAGCTTTATGGCCGCGGCCATGACATCGGCCAGTTCCATGGTGCCATGATCGCGTAGCATCAGCATCCAGCCGTCAAATGCGCCCGGAATAACAGTTGCTAACAGACCATCGCCCGGAATGAGCTCCAGCCCTTCATTGCGGTAGTGCTTAAGTGTGGCGCCGGCAGGTGCAGGGCCTTGTGCACATAAAATCTGCGCTTTGCCGTCTTTCCATAAGATAGCAGGCAGATCACCGCCCGGGCCGTTCAAATGCGGCTCCACCACTTGCAAAACGAGGCCGGCTGCCACTGCTGCGTCAAATGCATTGCCGCCGCGCGCCAGAATATCAGCCCCTGCGCGGGTTGCCAGATCGTGTGTTGAGGCAATTGCGCCCTTCATTGTCATTCTCCATAGATATCCGCTGTGACGTCAGCCTGTGTTTTAGCCGTTGTCACGCGGATCAAGCGCATCACGCAAACCATCACCTAACAAGTTGAAGCCCATCACAACCAGGAAAATTGCCAGACCAGGCCAGATCGCCATATGCGGCGCCTGTGTCAGAAAGTTTTTGGCTGTTGCCAACATCGAACCCCAGCTTGGAGCAGGCGCTTGCTGGCCAAGGCCGAGGAAGGATAGTGAGGCTTCGGCAATAATGGCGGTTGCGATTGTCAGAGTTGCTTGTACCAAAATAGGCGCAAAAATGTTCGGTAAAATATAACGCACCATAATGCGGATATGGCTAAGGCCTATTGAACGCGCCGCATCAACATATTCTTCGGTTTTCACTGACATGGCTTGCCCGCGGGTGAGGCGGATGAAAACCGGCATCGCCGACACACCAATAGCAATCATCGCATTGGTGAGGCTCGGCCCCAAAAATGCAGCCAGGGCGATAGCCATAATCAAAAACGGCATGGCAAGCAAAGCATCCGTCACACGTGCAATCACCTGATCGGTCCAGCCGCCAAAATAGCCGGCCAGCATACCAAGCGGTAAACCGAGTGCGACTGCAATCATCACCGAGATGACACCGGCCTGAAGCGAAGCGCCGGCACCATAAATCATGCGTGAGAAAATATCACGACCAAGTTCATCAGTGCCCAGCCAATGTGCTGCTGATGGCGGTTGCCGAATGGCTGTCCAGCTGGTCAGTGTCGGATCAGCCAAGGGAAACCATGGCCCGACAATGGCAACAAGAATAAAGAACAGAACGACAATTCCGCCTAAAACGGCACTGCGGTTAGATTTGAACTTTGCCCAGACGCGATTTTTATGACGTCGCGGTGCAGGGGCAGCAGCAGTTGTTGTTGCGGTACTCACAGGCTTGCCCTCATACGCGGATTAAGTACAAAATAAAGCAGATCAGCAAGAAGGTTGATCAGAATAAAAGAGGTGGCGGTTACGAGCACAACGCCCTGAACAACAGCATAGTCGCGGTTAAATACCGCATCGACGATCATCTTGCCAAAACCCGGAATGGTGAAAATCTGCTCGGTCAAAACAGCGCCTGCCAAAAGCTCACCAAACATCACAGCTGAAAGCGTAATGATCGGGAGCAAAGCATTGCGGAAGGCATGTTGCAAAATGACGATTTTTTCACGCAGACCTTTAGCGCGCGCTGTGCGGACATAATCTTGCTGCAAAACACTCAGCATCGCCGAGCGTGTATGGCGCATTAAAGATCCGGCAATGGCAGTGCCAAGCACAAAAGCGGGCATCAAAGTGGTTTGCAGGCTGCGCCAAGGGTCATTAAACGGTGTTTCATAGCCTGAAGCCGGTAGCCAGCCTAAGTTTACGGAAACAAGAAGGATCAGCATGATGCCGAGCCAAAAATTTGGAACGGATAAACCGGAGAGCGCAACAAAGTTGGCCAGATAATCCCAGAAGGTGCCTTTTTTGACGGCAGAAATCACACCGGCTGGAATGCCGCAAAGCGTTGCGAAAATCATAGCCATCACAGCTAGTTGAATGGTGACCGGAAGCTTTTGTGCAATCAGCTCGGTTACCGGCAGGCCAGTGCGCAAGGATGTGCCGAGATCACCTTGCAAAACATCTTTAAGCCAATAGATATATTGCCAGATCAGCGGATCATTCATGCGGTATTTTTCACGCAAAAAAGCAATTGTTTCCGCGTCGCGGCTTTCTCCGGCCATCACAAGGATCGGATCGCCAGGCAGAAGCTTTTGCAACATGAAAACAAATACCGAAATCAAAAATAAAGTCGGTATAGCCACCAAAAGGCGGCTGAGGAAATAGCGCAGCATTATGTGCGTCTCCTTAAATTCAAGGCTTCGCCCGATGCATATCAGCATCGGGCGAAGTAGTCTAATTAGTTGGAGACGTTACGAAGTCGGATGATACCATCCGCATATGGTACGAAACCTTCAATACCCTTACGCAAAGTGTAGAAATATTTCAGGTGGTAGAGATATAGCAACGGCAGATCATTTTGCAGGATCGCAGTTGTCTGATCGTAAAGCTCTTTACGAACCTTAGGATCTGGCTCTGCACGTGCCTGATCAAGAAGCTTATCGATCTCCGGGTTGGAATATTTTACGTCGTTATTAGAACCGGTTTTATGCACGAATGAATGAATATTTGCATCCGGATCAATACGGCCTGACCAGCCCTGCAAGGACATTTCAAAATTGCCTACTGCGTTTTCTGAAAGCATTGTTGCGAATTCAGTTGCGCGCAGCGAGATATTGAAACCTGCTTCAGCAGCCATTGCCTGAATAACCTGACCCCGCTGCTGTGAAACAGGGTCGTTGCCTGTCGACATTTCGATATTGACCGGAAGTTCTACGCCTGCTTCAGCCAACAGTTGCTTGGCTTTTTCAACATCGCGTGCAGGAACCGGGAATCTTTCATCATACCAAGTGCTGCCCGGGGCTGCCCATTGGTTACCTGGTACATAAAGGCCTTCAAACACCACCTGATTGAGCGCTTCGCGGTCAATCGCCAATGAAAGTGCCTGACGTACCAATGGGTTAGAGCCAAGTGGCTTTTCAGCTTTTGGACCATTGCCGACATTAATCATAATGCCCTGATAGCCGATATTAGCGACTTCAAAGAGCTGCAAACGGTCATCGGTGCGGATAGCCGGAACATCGGACGGAGCCGTGCGCTCGACAATGTCTAAATCACCGGCGCGAACGTTGGCCAAACGAACAGTAGTATCTGGAATTGGCATCAAAATAACGCGGTCATAATGATACTTGTCTGCTTCCCAATATTCAGGGAATTTCTCCAGAACAATGCGATCGCCTTCAACGCGGCTGACAAAAGAATAAGGGCCAGTGCAAACTGGCTTCTGACCAAAGTTTTCACCTGCAGCATCCGCGGCATCCGGTGAATACATGCGACCCGCATGGTGTGCAAGCTGGGCAATCAGCGTGACATCAGGCGCTTTCAGTGTAATGGTCAGCTCATGCTCGCCTGTTGCTTCCACTTTTTCAATTGAACCAAGCTCTGCCTTACGGTTGGACAGTTCGAAATTCATGTTGCGTTCAAGGACACGGCGCGCTGAGTCTGCATTGAATGGTGTTTTATCATGATGCAAAACGCCTTGACGTAATTGCATAACCAGCTGGCGACCATCTTCCGACCATTTCCACTCAGTAGCAAGTTCAGGAATGATCTGCATGTTTTCGTCTGTGTTGAACAGGCGATTGCAAAGTGGCTCATAAACGATGGAGGAAACAAAAGTACGCGAACGTACAGGATCGAGAGAATCCGGATCTTCGTTGAGACCGATACGAATATCTTTCGCATAAGCTGATCCAGCTGAAACAACCGTGGCGAGCAATGCAGCTATAAAAGCTTTGCGGGTCATGGTATCCTCCTTGTTTGATCATAGGCCTTTAAGAATGACTATGAAAATCATGCTACGAGCCATGATGGGATAGTGATGTTATTTTGTCTTTTGAGCAGATTCTTATATATAAACAAGATGTATAAGAAAAACTTTAGAAGAAATTGTGTGAACAAGTCATGCAACGCATGATAATTACGCGTTGCAGATGCCTGTAGCATAGGTGGTTTTTTGGTAAAACTACCATTATTTATATTTATTTCCTCCCCCGATCGCTCCTTTCTCTTGGAGCGATAAGCGTTTTCCGCTCTTTTGCCTAAAAGAGGCTAAGTTACAGAATCATAATAGGCAATTAATACGATAGTCGTATGAACATCTTGCCTGAAATGTTTTTTCATTAATATAATCAATTGGATAAGTTGAAATTATATTTTTATTTCTTTTATGAGTGATGCAGCATTGACTTATGTTTGTTCAAATGTGATTTCCCTTTTTCGCAAATATTTGAGCAATTACATTGAGCTAGGATAAGCCATGAATGCGCTGATCGGCGGTATCGACTTTGGTACGTCTAATTCAACCGTTGGAATTGTCGAAAACGGTACACCGCGGCTGGTTGCTCTCGAAAAGGGTCAAGTGACGCTACCAAGCGCGATCTTTTATAATTTTGAAGATAACCGGACCTATTATGGCCGTCACGCTATTTCCGAATATATGGAAAACGTTGATGGACGTTTGATGCGCGCGCTGAAAAGTGTGCTGGGCACGTCACTGATCAACACAAAAACGCAAGTCAAAGCACGATCGATGGCGTTCACTGATATTCTCGGTGAATTTATCGGCCACCTGAAATCCCACCTTGATCATGCGCAAGGCGGCAATGTTGAGCATGTTGTTTTCGGTCGTCCGGTCTATTTTGTTGATGGCAATGAGACCGCGGATCAATCCGCGCAAGACCAATTGGAAGCTATTGCCCGTGAACAAGGCTTCAAAGAAATTGCCTTCCAGTTCGAGCCGATTGCGGCAGCGTTGAACTATGAGCAGAGCGTAAAACAAGAAGAGCTTGCACTGATCGCGGATATTGGTGGTGGTACTTCTGACTTTTCTATTATTCGCGTTTCACCGGATCGTGCTGGCGCATTAGATCGTAAAGGTGATATTCTGGCAAATACCGGTGTTCATATCGGCGGAACTGATTTTGACCGGCTGTTTAGTCTGGCTCATGTAATGCCCGAGCTGGGCTATCAAACGCTGACGAAAGACGGCAAACGCAATCTGCCGGTGAGTTACTTTATTGATCTTGCGACATGGCATCGTATTAATCTGCTCTACGCCAATAAAGCAAAATCTGACTTGCGGGAGATGCGCTATGAGGCTGCAAGACCTGAATTGCTGGATCGAATGATTGATATTGTTAATGAGAAGCAAGGTCATGCACTGGCTGGTTGCGTTGAAAAGGCCAAGGTTTCACTGACTGATGAAGCGGAAACCAATATTGCACTGGAACTATCAGAAGAGCACCTGAATATTCCGGTTAGCCAAGCGGATTTGAACCATTCCATTGAACGGGCTGTTGTCAAAATTGGCGATACCGTGACCAAAACATTAACGGATGCAGGCATAAAACCGTCTGAAATTGATACGGTGTTTTTGACCGGTGGTTCAACAGCCATCGAAAGTGTCAGGCAAAATATCTTGCACTTAATGCCGGAGGTTAAAGTGGTGGAAGGTGATATGTTTGGCAGTGTCGGGCTTGGGCTTGCATTGGATGCATCACGTAAATTTAAATGATGAGCTACCTGGGATGGAGACCTGATCAAACAATTGTCTTTATTGAATGTTTTTATTGATTTTTATGTTTTGACAACGGAAGGCTTATTATGAGCGATCTTTTCTGGTATCTGGCATGTTCTCAAGGTCGGTTGTGGCTGGCGTGATGTTCCGGCCGAATATGGCCTGCATAAACCGTCTACAGCCGATATCACCGTTGGGCACAACGGCGTAATTGGCCTCGTATATTTGAGACGATGACAGCTAGCGGTCCGGTTCCGCAGGAGCTTTCCATAGATAGCACACACGTCAAAGCGCACGATTAGGCACAAGGCTCAAAAGGGGGGCATGGACGCATGCGATTGGCACGTCGCGCGGCGGAAGAACAAGCAAAATCCATTGCTTGGCCGATGATTGTGGCAGACCGGTCGTTTTCAGCTTAACAACGGGAAATATCGCGGATATTAAAATGGCAATTCCATTATTAGAGGTCGCTCGCCCTACCAAGCCTCTGTTAGCCGACAAGGCATATGACGTTGATAGTCATCGAGGCTGGCTCGATAATGCCCGCATCAAGGCTGTCATTCCCTCTTCGCGAGCGCGAAAGAAACCTTATCCTTTAGATTGTAGCGCATATAAGCGTAGAAATGTCATCGAACGACTTTTCTGCAGGCTCAAAAACTGGCGACGCATTGCAACGAGATATGATCGCCTCGCAATAAACTATCTCGCCGCCATTGCTCTTGTGTCTGCAATCATCGCATAGGTTTAATTGTGTCCCATACTAATGAATAGAAGTAAAATACCCCTAAGCCTAAATAGCTTAGGGGATTTTTTTATTCACTGTGCAATGTTTTTTCTGCCAATAGCGATTGCGTAGTCGTGGTGCTATCATCCATGAGGCGATGGGCGTGAGAATAATGCTCAAAACCACCACAGCAGGTAATAAGTACTTTGCTTCTTCTGCAAGTTCGGGAACCGATAAAACAATAGCCGCGCCCACCCCAAAAAACACAGCATTGACCATAACGCTTAGTGCGGCAGCGATTTGAAATCTAACTGAAGTCATTATCTCCTCCTGCTATAAATGTAAGTTTCAGCTTGGTCAGGATTTTTCTTCCGGTTTGGCACGGCCGGAGCCGCCTGGTTTTTTGCCGCCGCCATCTTGTTTATTGACTGTCGCCCAAGCAATCCGTTCAGCCTCTTTCTCTGAGGTTCCGTGCTTTTCATAGCCTTCTGCTATGTGTTCTGCTTTTCGCTTCTGCTTGTCGGTATATTTGGACTTGTCACCACGCTCCATCGTCTTCTCCTATGTTAAAGTTGAACGATAAGTGCTCTGTAAAGGTAACGGGGAGCAACCGGATGAGTTCCGGATAAAGTGAAATTCAAATGGATGATCACGAAATAATTCAAACATATCAAAAGCTTGATGAAACTTTCATGAGCGTCACCGCATTCATCTCATGTACGTCATAACAATGATCAAGAAGATGGAGAATAAAATGCGCCGTATTCTTATTACAAGTTTAGCAACAGCTGCCATGATCACTTTTGCCCATGCACAGACCGTTACAACCACTGAAACGGAACTGTTTGTAACCGCGCAGCCGACTGATGTTTTGAGCAGCAATGTTGTTGGGCTGAATGTATCAGATGCTGAAGGAACTGTTTTTGGTGAAATTAAAGATCTGATTGTCTCTGACAATGCACTGGCCGGTTATATAGTTTCTGTTGGTGGCTTCTTAGGTATTGGTGAGAGATATGTGATTGTAAGCCCGCAGTCCGTAAACATCACCTATGTCGCTGATGATAAAACATGGCAGGCAACCATGAGTGCGACTAAGGAAGAAATCGAAAAAGCGCCTGAATTTAAATATGAAGGGCGCTGGGAAAAATAAGCACCTATTTAAAAATGCCGCCAGTCTGTGGCGGCATTTTTATGCGCTGGAATAGCATTTTAATGATAAGTTTATATGTCTTAATTCGATGTTTTTCTCATTCAATTAATACAAAGAAAAAGTGCGCCATGAAGGCGCACTGTTTATAATTACCACTTCTGATTGTTATACCAGCTATCTATGTCATTCTTGACGCGGTCTTTTTCAATGCCGTAGCGTTCTTGAATTTTACCTTCGAGCTGCTCCCGGCGGCCTTGAATTTGATCAAGATCATCATCGGTTAGCTTTCCCCATTGCTCTTTAACTTTGCCTTTAACTTGTTTCCAATTACCTTCGATACGGTTCCAATCCATTGATCTTCTCCTTTGGTTTATGAGGATATTAAACCAACGCGGCAGTTTGAAAATGGTTCATATTATTTTGAAAAAACTCATAACATACTATAAAATAAAGATATTTTTATTTATGTAACCAGTTGTGAATAAAAATTCAGGAACAATTTTCAAAGCTCATGAGTTTACCAAGCATCACTGAAATGCAGTGACAAACACAGGAGCTGATCATGAACTTTAAAACTATGACGCTCGTAGCTGCTTGCGTTGTTATCCCGACATTAGGGCAGGCACAGACGACACCAACAGCAGATAAGCCTGCGGTTGTTATGCCGGATCAAGCCAATCCGTCAGCACCCGTTAAAGGTGAAAATAGCTTCACTCAAGAGCAGGCAAAAAGCCGGATGGAAGAAGCGGGTTTTACCAATGTGATGGGACTGACCCTCGATGATGAAGGTGTCTGGCATGCGGCCGGAGAAAAAGATGGAGCGCCAGTGATGATCAAGATGGATTATCAGGGCAACATCACTTCAGGATAATTATCACGGGAGATTATTATGAAAACGCTTAATCAGTTATTCGATAATTACTCCACTGCAAAGAATGTAGTTATGCAACTTGAAGCAGCGGGTATACCATACAAAGATATTAGTATTGTTTCACACCATGCTGAAAACCGTAGCGAAGCCGGTGAAGGCGCAGGTGTTGGTGCCGGAGTGGGTGCTGCACTTGGTGCAGGTGGCGGATTACTTGCGGGTCTTGGCATGATTGCAATTCCTGGCATTGGCCCTGTTGTTGCGGCTGGTTGGTTATCTGCCACCCTTGCAGGTGCTGTTGGCGGAGCCGTAGCTGGCGGTGCAGCAGGAGGATTGATCGGAGCACTCATTGACAGCGGTGTGCCTGATGACGAAGCTCATGTTTATGCTGAAGGTGTTCGTCGTGGCGGTGCTCTAGTATCTGTTAAAGTTGACGATGAAAAAGCCCCTGTTGCGCGCCGCATTTTGGCTGATGCAGGTGGGGTGGATGTGAATACACGTCGCCAATTTTATCGTGAGCAAGGATGGGAGCGTTTTGATCACACGTCCGCTCCATATACGCCTGAAGATGTAGAACTTGAAAGGCAAAAGCTTCTCAATATGCGCTGATAAAGCGCTCCTGATGATGATTTAAGTCATCGCAAGATTGAAGTGGCTTGAGAAAAAGGTGCGCCATAATGCATGTTTCGCAGCCACTTCTCGCTTTTGAAAGTAAATATTCAAAACAGGAGGATGCAATGAAAAAAGTTCCGGCAGAGGATGCGCGACAGGGGCGCAAGGGTGTCTCTGTGTTGGTTATTTTGCTGTGCAGCCTGTTATTGGCAGTTCTTGTTTGGGTGGGTGTGGAAGCTTACGGACGCATTACATCTGAGAGTAATCATTCATTTGCCAATGATGACAAAGTACCGGATGTCAGCGCGCCTGTTCAGGAGCCCGCTTCAGCTCAGTAATTATTAAACTTTAAGTCAGATGCTTGACGGATCGCGCTTGGAGCCTTACTCATGGGCAGACCAAGGGGTGTCCCGTCAAGGGGCTGAGATATTGCTATTGTAAAAAAGCGCAGTGACCCTTCGAACCTGATCCGGATCATGCCGGCGAAGGGATGGGAACAAAAGCCTGCCTTTTGCCGGCCTCTTTGCGAGGCCGTTTATGAACAAAAACTTATCGGTCTTGCAGCCAACCTTGAAAAGGCAGCATTATGACTGAACGCTTTACTGAAATCTTAAAAAACAGCAGCCAGCCGCTCTGGTCACAAGCGGTTGATCATCGTTTTGTGCAGGAATTGCATGCAGGCACAATCAGCGATGAAGTGATGGCAGCCTATTTGATACAGGACCATCGGTTCCTGGATAGCTTCCTCACATTGCTCGGAGCTGCGATTGCAACGGCTGATACTTTCGAGGCGCGGTTACGTTTCGGACAATTTGCGGGCATGGTTTCAAGTGATGAAAACACTTATTTCTTACGTGCTTTTGACGCGCTTGGTGTGAATGCCGATATGAGAGCAGCTATTCCTGATAGTCAGCCTACTAAAGGGTTTCAGGCAATTATGCGCGAAGCTGCCGAAACTCGCTCTTATGCCGCTATTTTGTCCGTTCTCAATGTAGCTGAATGGCTTTATCTGGAATGGGCATCAGACCGTGATAAAGTTCTGCCGGATAATTTTGTGCATGCTGAATGGATTACCTTGCATGATAATCCGTTCTTTTGCGATTTCGTTGCATTTTTACGCGGTGAACTTGATCGCGTTGGTCCAACAGAGGTGGAATGCAGTAAAGACTTTTTCACGCGCGCTGTTCAGCTTGAACTGGCATTTTTTGATGCAGCTTATGAAGCACAGGCATAATTAATGAAGATCAGGTCAGGCGGTGATGAATATCGTCTGGCCTGATCTTTAACCAGCTGAGAGTGATTTTTCGGCTTTTAAAGCTGCAAGATATGAGGCGCGGCGCCAGAATTTTTCTGCTTGCTGATTGCGGAAATTATGTGTTCGGTAAATTCGAATTTCCACCAAAAGATCATCTTCTGTCGTGCCAGCACGCACCAGCAACCCACGGTTAAGTTCGTCATTGACCAGGCTTTGCGGAACCCATGCGACGCCATGGCCGGAAATAGCCATTGCTTTAAGTGCGCTGGACATACCATTTTCATAGACTGAATGAAGATTATATTGCCGTTTCTCAATTAAATGCTGCAATGCAAGGGAGAAAAATGCATTGCTGCGATAGCTTAAAAAATGTGTCGGCTGATAGCTTTTGGTGAGGCTATGCATCGGCGTGCCGTCGCGATTAGGCGCACTGACTGCAATAACGCGCTCCATGCCAACCGATAAAAATGGAAACTTTTTCAAGTCTTCCATTTGTTTTACATCATCAAGAGCATAGGTCAGGAAAAAGTCGCACTGGCCATGCACCAATGTTGACATATTTCCCAAAAATGAGGCGTGGGGATCGGTGAAGCGCACGCGAAATTCATCGCCAACAGCTTCCATGTCAGCCATCCAAAGCGGGAAGAAACTTAAAGATAGGCTGTTTAACGTTGCGAAAGAGAGCACCTCCCAGACGGGATTGTACTGTTCATAAAGCCATTTTCTGGAATTATATAAAAGATCAATGGCATCATGGGCAGAAGGCAAAAAGCTTGCACCTGCCGCAGTCAGCTTAATCGGATTGCTGCTTCGGTCAATCAAAGGCATGCCGACCCAGTTTTCAAGCTGGCGGATGCGGCGGCTGAGCGCAGATTGCGTGATGTTCCGTTCCTGTGCAGCGCGAGAAAAACTGGAATATTGTGCAAGTGAAATAAAATCTTTCAGCCACTTCAGTTCCATGTTCACTCACTTTAATTTTAGTCACAGTTTCTATTTTTAGTTTAGTTCTTTGTTGATAGCCGGACAATTGCAAATTGCATCTTCCTTAGCGAAAGAAGGGATGGGCTTAGGCAAATTTAGAATATACGATTATCCTTAAATTCCGTTTTATAGGTATATTTTCAGAGATAAGATTTTAGCATACGTTAATGATAGGCTTTATTTCTTTAGTTACAGCTAATTAAGATAATACGCATTGAATGCTTTGCATTATAAGGTTTTTTGCAGTTTTACTGCTGCATATTGCGTGCCGGAAAGATCTATAAAAAGGGAGGTGTTTGCTTGCGTTTTTCCCATAAAAACTTGCCGTCTGATCTTATTTTTAATGCACTGCATTGTTGCAATCCGTAGTTGTTAAGTCGTTGATTTGTGCGCAAAATGAATTGGAATAATTCACCATACTATTCCAATTCAGAATAACTAGTCTGATTTTGCATTGGTATTGTCCCTGTTTTCTTGGCACTAAAACTGACGCTCGTTGCTCTAGGTGGAGGCATTGGAGCTACGGCTGTAAAAGAGTTTTATGCGGCGGATCTGTTTTTTAACAGATTGGTTTAGGGGGACATAATGACATTAGCGCATGCAGAATTTCGTCTGGCGGTTGGTGACGGGCATGAATTGGCCGTCTATACTTACGGCAACCCGCAAGGTATTCCGGCGGTGTTTCTGCATGGTGGTCCGGGCGCTGGTGCATCTGCCCGTTCGGTCGAGAGCTTTGATCTTGATACTTATTATGTCGTGACGTTTGACCAGCGTGGCTGTGGTCAGTCCACGCCTTTTGCCGAACTTGAAAACAACAATACGCAAAAACTGATTGGCGATATTGAGGCCATTCGCACGCATTTAAATATTGATCGCTGGGTTGTGAGCGGCGGTTCCTGGGGCTCATGCTTGTCATTGGCTTATGGAATTGCGCATCCTGAAAGATGTCTGGGCTTTCGCATTCACGGTATTTTTCTTGCTGGTGATGAAGATGTGGCGTGGTGGTTTCATGGATCCCGAGCAATTTTTCCAGATTTTTGGCAGGAATTTGCGGAATTTGTACCTGAAGAAGAACGTGGAAATCTGTTGAGCGCTTATTATAAGCGTTTGACATCAGGGGACACGGAGCTGGAGATGGCGGCCGCGCAAGCTTTGCGCGGATTTTCAGCCCGCACCCAGACCTTTGAGCCAAGCTCTGATCATGTGGCAAAACTGCTTAATCCGCAGGCTGCTTTGGCGGTGTCAAAAATTTTCACGCATTATTCGATCAATCGTGCATTTCTGCCAGCAAATTATGTGACCGATAATATCGACAAAATCCGTTATATCCCGGCGGAAATTGTACAGGCTCGTTACGATACGGTGACGCCGATGATGACGGCGTGGAAGCTGAAACAAGCATGGCCGGAAGCCAATTTTACGATTGTTACATTGGCTAATCATCAGGCGACTGTCGGGCCGATGATGGAGGCACTGACACAAGCGACTGAACGTTTGGCGGCAAATATCGCGTGAATTGCGCAATGGCCGATATAGCGGCTTAAACCGCTACAGAGAATTTTTATAAAACGGGTAGGATAGTTATGGGCAGCGGCGATAAATCAATTTCGATGATCGATTACATTGATATTTGTAAGGCGGTCAAACCAGCATTTTCCACGGATGGTGCATGGCTGGTTTATTTGAGTGATCAAAGCGGAATGATGCAGGTATGGATGCAGCCGGCGGCAGGCGGGGAGCCACGCCAGTTGACCAATATGCCTGAGCCTGTTGGCGCGATGGCTTTTAACCCGAAAAGCAATGACCTGCTGATCACGACCGACTGGGGTGGCGATGAACGTCACCAGTTGTGGCTGATTAAAGACCTGCAAGGTGAACCGCAGCCGCTGACAACAGATACAACTGTTGTGCATGCATGGGGCTGCTGGTCGCCGGAAGGCACGCATATCGCTTATGCTGCTAACTATCGCAACAAGTCCGACATGGATTTATATGTGATGGACGTGGTTTCTGCGGAAGCGACTTGCGTTTATGAAGGCATTGGCTGGCGCACGCCTGCTGCCTTTACCCGTGATGGCAAGGCGCTGATGGTCAATGATTGCACCCGTGCAATGACTGATCAGGATTTCTGCCTGCTTAATCTTGAAACCAAAACTTATACAAAGACATTGCCGCATCAGGGACGTGCACGTTATCAGGCAATCCGCTCGCTGAAAGATGATAGCGGCTTGCTGATGATCAGTGATCAGGAGCGTGAATATCTTTCTGTAATGTTCAAACCTGCCAATGAAGATGTGCTTACACAAGTGGCAGCTTTTGACGCTCAGGATGTGGAAGCACTGGTGCTTTCATCTGAGCAGGATAAGTTTGCACTCGTTCTTAACCGTCAGGGCTGGAACGATATTGTGCTGGTGAGCCGTCAGGGTGATGTGCTTAAGCGCTATGAAATGCCTGTAGCCGGTGTTGTGGCTTCGCTCATCTGGTCAAAAGACGGTAAAAGTCTGGTTATGCCGATTGAAGGTGCTGCGCATTCTTCAGACATCTGGGGCTGCGATATCGAGACCGGTGTTTTCACACGCCTGACCGATGCGCCAAAAGCTAAGAAAACCTTGCCTGCATTTCTGGAGCCGACGGTTACCAGTGTTGCAAGCTTTGATGGTCTGGACATTCCTTATTTTGTCTATCAGCCGCAGGTGCCGGCGGGTGAGAATGGCTATCCGGTGATGATCATCATTCATGGTGGCCCTGAAGCACAATGGAAGCCGGATTTCCGCGCTGACATTCAATATATGCTGGCGCAGGGCATCATGGTGGTTGCACCCAATATTCGTGGCAGCACCGGTTATGGCCGTAGCTATCAGCATTTGGATGATCGTGAATTGCGTCTTGATAGTGTGGCTGATTTGAAAGCTGTGCGCATGGCTGTAGGTGGCCGCACCGATGTGGACGAAAGCCGTATTGGTGTTTTTGGCCGCTCTTATGGCGGTTATATGGTGCTGGCAGCCCTGACCGAATATCCGGATTTGTGGAAGCTCGGCGTTGAATTTTACGGTATCGCCAATTTCCTCACACTGCTGACGACCACAGGCCCTTGGCGCAAGCAATTGCGCGCCATTGAATATGGTGACGTGGAAACAATGCGTGATGATCTGGAGCGTTTCTCTCCGATCAACAAGATGGATCAGGTGCAAGCGCCATTGATGATTGTTCACGGCCTTGAAGATCCGCGCGTTACCCCTTGTGAGGGCGAGCAGGTTTATTCATGCCTGCGCGGTCTTGGTAAACCGGTTGAGATTTTGCGTGTTCCGCATGAAGGCCACGGCTTTGCCCGTGTTGAAAATCGTCGTTTGGTTTTTGGCGAGCTGGCGCGCTTCATAAGTGAAAATCTCTAAAATTTATAAATCTGGAATTATGACTGGGAGTGAGCACCGTGAAGAATGGTGAAGTAATCTGGGATCACGTGGACGCAAAAAAGGCTGAGTTTGAAGCTCTGAGCGACCGCGTTTGGGGGATGCCGGAAATCGCATATACGGAATATAAGTCCTGCGCTGAACATACAGCAATGCTGAAAGAGCAGGGCTTCCGCATTACCGAAAATGTTGGCGGTATTCCAACTGCTGTTATGGGTGAAGCTGGTGAAGGCGGACCTGTTATTGCAATTTTGGGTGAATATGATGCGCTGCCGGGCTTAAGTCAGGAAGCAGGCATTGCTGAACCACGCCCGATGGCAGGCAGCACTAATGGCCACGGCTGCGGCCACAATCTGTTGGGTTCTGCTGCTATGCTGGCTGCAACGGCTGTTAAAGACTGGCTGGAAGCAACCGGTAAAAAAGGCCGTGTCCGATATTATGGCTGCCCAGCCGAGGAAGGTGGCGCTGCCAAATCCTTTATGGGACGTGCTGGTGCATTTGATGATGTTGATATTGCCATTTGCTGGCATCCGGCATCTTTCACGCAAGTGGATGACGCACAGTCTTTGGCGAACACCCGTATGGATTTTGAATTCACCGGTCGCGCGTCCCATGCGGCCGCGGCACCGCATCTTGGCCGTTCCGCACTTGATGCGGTGGAACTGATGAGCGTTGGCTGCAACTATTTGCGCGAGCATGTGCCGGCAGATTGCCGCTTGCATTATGCTTATCTGGATGCCGGTGGCATTGCGCCAAACGTGGTGCAGGCGAAAGCAAAAGTGCGTTATACCATCCGTGCAACCGATCTGGCCGGTATGTTCGCATTGAACGAACGTGTTATAAAAGTAGCGCAGGGCGCTGCGATGATGACCGACACCACCGTCGATATTTCCATCATGAGTGCAGTTTCCAATTTGCTTGGTAACACACCTCTGGAAATCGCCATGCAGTCCAACATGGATCGTCTGGGCGGCGTGCCTTTTGATGATGCTGATCGTGCATTTGCCACCGAAATTCAGGCAACCCTCTCGCAGGAAGATATCGAAACCGATTACCTGCGCGTTGGTCAGGAATTTGACGCTAATTCACCGCTTTGCGATTACGTGTTGCCGCGTGAGCAAAAAGGCGTGCCGATGATTGGTTCAACCGATCTGGGCGATGTCAGCTGGATTGTGCCAACCGTTCAGGCACGTGTTGCAACCCATGCGATCGGCTCACCGGGTCACTCATGGCAGATTACTGCGCAGGGCAAAATGCCTGCCGCGCATAAGGGTATGGTCTATGCCGCCAAAGTGATGGCTGGCACAGCTATTGACGTCATGGAAGATGAAAAAATCATGGCGGAAGCAAAAGCAGACCATAAGGCACGCACTGCGAAAATGCCTTATACCTGCCCGATTCCACCGGAAGTTAATCCGCCTTTGCAGCCACGTCCTGCAGAGTAACGGGCCAAATAAGCGGCAAACTTCACACGCCATATCTGGTTTTGTCCAACAAGCGGCTTGGACAAAACCGTCAGTTTAAACCAAAAATAAAGTGGGAGACATCATGACCTTAACAATGAAATCAATTCTTGGTCGTAGCAGTGCAATTGCTATTGCTGCCGGTTTGGCCGGTGCAGGCTTTGGCGCAACTTTTGCAGCTGAAGCAGCCTCACCACCAAACACTTTGGTAATGGCGTGGAATATTGACGCGATCAGCACCTTTGATCCGGCACAGATCGGTGAAGCGGCAACCAACGAAATTATTCAAAATATTTGTGATCCATTGGTGGACATTGATCCGGCAGATGAAAGCAAAGTCGTACCAAATCTTGCCAAAAGTTGGGATGTGTCTGAAGACGGCAAGCAGATTACCTTCCATATGCGCGATGACCTGAAGTTTGAAAATGGCGATAAAGCCACGGCCAAAGACATGGCCTGGTCATTGCAGCGCGTGGTCAAGCTTGGGTTTGGCAATGCTGCTACTTTGAATGAATATGGTTTTGTGAAAGAAACCATCGATGACACCATCTCTGCCCCTGACGACAACACATTGGTGATGAAGCTTGATAAAGCCTATCCGATCAATTTGATTATGTCGGCGATTGCTGCAAACCGTGTTGCCTCGCTTCTCAATCAGAAACTGCTGATGGAGCAGCAGGTTGACGGCGATATGGGCAATAAATATCTGACCACCCGTTCGGAATGTGTCGGCCCTTATAAGCTTGTGCGCTGGAACCCTGCCGAAGTGGTTATCATGCAGGCAAGCAACAATTATTGGGGTGAAGCACCAAAACTTCAGCAAGTGCTGATCCGCCACGTATCAGAAGCTGGCACCCAGCGTTTGTTGCTTGAAAAAGGCGATATTGACGTTGCTCGTGACCTGACCCCGGAAGATCTGAACGATCTTGAAGCGCAGGATAAAATCAATGTTTCCCGCATTCTGAATCCGTCAATCTTCTATTGGAACCTTAACAACGGCGATCCGGTTTTTGCCAATGAAAAAGTGCGTTTGGCAATGCGCTATCTGATTGATTATCAGGGCTTTGCGGATACGATTATTAAAAATCGCGGTGTACCGCGCGCATCATTTGCACAGCTTGGTGCTTTCGGTGCACTTGATGCAGAAGAAGGTCAGCCGTTTAAACTGGATGTGGAAAAAGCAAAGGAATTGCTGGCCGAAGCCGGTTACCCTGACGGTTTTGAAACCACGATGCTGATTACCAATCAGCCATATGCAGCACCGATTGCCCAGTCCATTCAGGATGCAGCAAGTAAAATTGGTGTTAAAATCAAGATCGAACGCATGGCTTCTTCGCAGCTTTTCAGCCGCGTTCGCGGCCGTGAATTCCAGACAAGTCTGCTGGCATGGAAAACCACCGTTCCTGATGCACATGGCAATGCTTCACGCCAGATTTACAATCCGGACAATCGCCTAGAAGCCAAGCAGTCGATGTATCCGAGCTGGCGCGCTTCTTATTTTGATGAAGCAGTCAACGCCAAAGTTGAAGAAGCATTGCTTGAGCGCGATGAGGAAAAGCGCAAGCAGCTTTACCATGCATTGCAGAAAGAAATGCTGGAAAAAGGCCCGCACGCCTATATTTTCCAGAGCCTGACAACTGCAAGCATGAACAAGTCAATGAAAAATTGGCAGTGGAACGGTTTCCGCGCCTATTACGATCTGGCTGAAAAATAAGTGTTTAAAAACTGTTCTGCCGGTCTTTTGCCGGCAGAACAGGATATTTATTCAGCCCTGTTTATGACAAGCACACGCCCTCGCTTGTATAAAATCCTGCTCTTATTTTTTAGGAATAACTGCCGATGACGACGCATGAAATCATTGAAGACGGGGAGGTTGAACGAGAACTTAGCCCTGCGCTTCAGTTTTTCGCCGCCGCCGCGCGTCTGATCATTTCCGTGGCGATTACGCTGCTGGGTTTGGTTACGCTCACGTTTTTTATCAGTCGCCTTTTGCCGCTGGATCCGATCATTGCCATGCTGGGCGATAATATCTCGCAGGAAACTTACGATATTATGTATCGTAAGCTTGGCCTCGATCAGCCTCTGATCGTGCAATATGGTATGTATATTAAAAACGCGCTGATGTTTGATTTCGGGCAGGCGCTGACCTCCGGTCGCCCTGTCTTGGAAGATATCGCCCGCGTGTTTCCGGCCACCATCGAATTGGCAACAGTGGCGATTGTTATCGGCACGGCTTTTGGTATTCCGCTCGGCGTTTATTCCGCAATGTATCGCAATTCATTGCTTGATCACAGCGTGCGTATTATCAGCCTTTTTGGTTATTCGACGCCGAATTTCTGGCTGGGTCTGATGGCCTTGATTATTTTTTATGCCAAGCTTGACTGGATCGGTGGTCCGGGACGCATTGATTTCATTTATGAATATGCGTTTGAGAGCAAAACCGGTTTCATGTTGCTGGATACGGCCATGCAAGGCCAGTGGGAAGCATTCAGCAATGCTTTCAGCCATATTATTATGCCGGCATTAATTTTGGCTTTTGGCTCGATGGCTTATATCAGCCGCATGACCCGCGGTTTTATGATTGAGCAGCTCAATCAGGAATATATCATTACCGCCCGCGTTAAAGGTCTTTCATGGCCACGCACCGTGTGGGGGCATGCTTTCCGCAATGTTGCCGTGCAGGTGGTAACAATTGTTGCGCTTTCTTACGCCTTTTTGCTGGAAGGTGCGGTGCTGACCGAAACGATTTTCGCATGGCCTGGTTTTGGCCGATATCTCACTAACGCCCTGATGGCGGGTGATATGAACGCGGTTGTTGGCTGTACGCTGCTGATCGGCATCCTCTTTGTTGCCATCAATCTGATCAGCGATCTTCTCTATCGCGTCTTCGATCCGCGCACCAGATAAGGAAACATAACAATGAGTAATCATTCCGCTTCTGAATCCTTGCGCAAACAATCGGCATTTCGCGCATGGCTGACTGCTCCTGTTGCTGCTTCCGCTTTCCAGTCGCGCGTGCAGCAATCCTATCGCTCATGGCTCAAATTTCGCATGAATACATCAGCGATGTTTGGCATGATTATTGTCGTCGCTTTGGTGCTGATTGCAATTTTTGCGCCATATATCGCACCATATGATATTTATAGCAGTGATCTGGCTAATCGTTTGCAACCGCCATCATGGCAGCATTATTTCGGCACCGATGAAATCGGCCGCGATATATTTAGCCGTCTGATTTTCGGCTCGCGTATTACGCTTTATATTGTGACCCTAACCGCCGTCATTGCAGCGCCGATTGGTTTGATCATCGGCACCACCGCTGGTTATATGGGTGGCTGGGTCGATACAGCGTTGATGCGTATCGTTGACATTTTTCTGGCCTTCCCAAGTCTGGTATTGGCGCTTGCCTTTGCCGCAGCCCTTGGACCCGGTCTTGAAAACGCAGTGATTGCAATTTCGCTTGCTTCATGGCCACCGATTGCGCGTCTGGCGCGAGCCGAAACCCTGACCATTCGTTCATCCGATTATGTGGCAGCGATTAAATTGCAGGGTGCATCAACCATGCGCATTATTCTGCGTCATGTGGTGCCGATGTGTATTCCGTCCGTCGTGATCCGTATCACTTTGAATATGGCGTCCATTATTCTGACTGCTGCTGGTCTGGGCTTTCTTGGTCTTGGCGCACAGCCGCCAAGTCCGGAATGGGGCGCGATGCTCTCAAGTGGCCGTGAATTCATGATGACATCATGGTGGCTGGCCGCTGTTCCGGGTTGCGCCATCCTGCTCTCAAGCCTTGCCTTCAATCTGTTTGGCGATGGATTGCGTGATGTTCTTGACCCGCGGAATGGATAATAAAATGACCAAGCCTTTACTTGAAGTTGAAGATCTGTGGGTTTCTTTTCCAGGTGTCGATCGGGATTTTGATGTCGTGCGCGGCATTAGTTTTTCGATCGGACGCGAAAAAGTCGGTATTGTTGGTGAATCCGGCTCAGGTAAGTCGATGACCGGTCGTTCGGTGCTCAAACTAACCCCGAAAGCTGCAAAAATCCGCGCCAAAACCATGCGTTTTGGTGATACGGATTTGCTTAGTGCGTCTGAAAAAGACATGCGGAAAGTTCGCGGCAACAAGATTTCGATGATCCTGCAGGATCCGAAATATTCACTCAACCCATTGATCCGCATCGGTGATCAGATCATGGAAGCCTATCGCCTGCATCATAAGGTCAACAAGGCGGAAGCGCGCCAGCGCACATTGAATATGCTGGAAGCAGTGCATATTCGTGATGCTGAACGTGTCATGCAATTGTTTCCGCATGAGATTTCCGGTGGTATGGGGCAGCGCGTGATGATCGCGATGATGCTGATACCTGAACCGGATATGATTATTGCCGATGAGCCAACCTCAGCGCTGGACGTAACTGTTCGCCGTCAGGTTCTGACCGTTTTGGACGAACTGGTCAGCCGTTCCGGCACCGGTTTGATGTTCATCAGCCATGATCTTAATCTGGTTGCGGATTTTTGTGATCGTGTGCTGGTGATGTATGCTGGCCGCATCATGGAAGATTTGCCAGCCAAAGAACTGCACAAAGCGCAGCATCCTTATACGCAAGCACTTCTTGCCAGTTTGCCGCGCCTTAATCAGCCTGTTGATATGCTTGAAGTGCCACAGCGTGACCCAAGCTGGCTGACTGAGCCAACTCTGGCCGGAGCAAATAAATGACAGATATGACACAAGCTCCTTTCGTTGATGTGCGCAATCTTTCCATCAGCTTTGGTAAAGGCAGCAAGCGTGCCCGCGTCGTCAAGCAGGTCAATTTCCACATTGAACGTGGTGAAGCTTATGGTTTGATCGGTGAATCCGGCTGCGGTAAATCGACGATCCTGCGTGCCCTTGCAGGGCTTATTCCGCATTATCAGGGCGATTTTGTCTTTGATAATGTAAAGCTCGGCCAGCAACGCGACAAAGCTTTTTTCCGCCGTGTGCAGATGGTGTTTCAAGATCCATATGCTTCACTGCATCCGCGTAAGCAAGTGCATAAAGTGCTGGCGGAAAGCCTTGCCATTCACAATATGGATCGCAAGGAAGAGCGTATTCTGGATGTGCTGAAAGCAGTGGGTCTGGGCCCGAGCTTTCTCTATCGTTATCCGCATGAATTATCGGGCGGTCAGCGTCAGCGCGTGGCTATTGCGCGGGCTTTGATTATCGAGCCTGAAGTTTTGCTGCTGGATGAGCCAACCTCTGCACTGGATGTTTCTGTGCAGGCAGAAATTCTCAATCTGCTGAAGGTACTTCGCCGCGAAAGGAATCTCACCTATCTGATGGTGAGTCATGATTTGGCAGTGGTCGCGCATATTTGCGAGCGCGTTGGCGTGATGCATAAGGGCGTTATTCTGGAAGAATTGACGGCTGATGATCTGCGCCAATCCCGTGCCAATGCTGAATATACGCAAAGCTTTCTGCAAGCCAGTATTGAAGCCGTTGAACGCCGTCAGGAAGCTTGACGCAGTTTTACTAATAAGTCTGCATTTAAAAAACGGCCTGCATGATTGTATCATGCAGGCCATTTTCGTTTATGGTGTTTAATCTATTTAACGGTACAGAGTGCCTGAGGATCAAGCGCAGTAATAATGCCGCGAAGCTCGGCTAGCCCACGCATACGGCCGATCACCGGATAGCCAGGTGTTACTTTCTTGTCTAAGTCATCCAGCATGCGATGGCCGTGGTCAGAACGGAAAATAATTTTATCGCCCTTGTCACGCTTGCGGTCTTCCTGAACAAGAACGCGTAATAGGGCAACCATATCCACATCGCCTTCGAGATGTGCAGCTTCATAGAAGCTGCGACCATCGCCAAGCCGTGTTGTTGCGCGCAAATGCGAAAAATAAATGCGCGAAGCAAAGCGTTTGGCCATAGCTGGTAAATCATTATCCGCATTGACACCAAGGCTGCCTGAGCAAAAACACATGCCATTGGCTTGTGATGGTACGGCATCAAAAATCGCCGCATAATCGGCTTCATTCGATGCGATACGTGGCAAGCCGAAGAGTGAGCGAGGCGGATCATCTGGATGCAATGTCAGGCGAACACCAAGTTTTTCAGCAACCGGTGTTACTTCTTCCAAGAACTCAATCAGGTTCTGGCGGAGTTGGTCTGCATCAATATGGGTATAGGTTTCGAGTTTTTCACGGAAT
This sequence comes from Paenochrobactrum gallinarii, assembly GCF_014205685.1. Classification (GTDB taxonomy): domain Bacteria; phylum Pseudomonadota; class Alphaproteobacteria; order Rhizobiales; family Rhizobiaceae; genus Paenochrobactrum; species Paenochrobactrum gallinarii. Next base: position 52,559 of record NZ_JACIIU010000013.1, on the reverse strand, counting down.
GCCGGAATTGTAAGTGGCTCGGTTGTAGAGCCGGGCAATGCGCTGGCAATATTGGCAATCAGCTGGTTGATATCATCGTCGCTCATTGCTTCAAAGGTAGAGCGTGCCGCAATACGATCTGCTTCTGAATAGTCTTTCTCGGCGTCTTTACGTTGCAAAATATGCAAGTCAAACGCGGCAAAGCGGTTCTGATCGAAATACATTGCTGTCGCGCCGGTGGAGACTTCATAATCAAGATCGGTACGACACCAATCCACTACCGGCATGAAATTATAGCAGATGACCTTAATGTCATTTTCAGCCAGTGCTTCCATGGAAGCGATCCATGCTGCGATATCCTGACTTGCTGCACGTCCCTCACGCTTGATTTTATCCGAAATCGGAATGCTTTCAACAACCGACCAGATAAGAGGTGTACGGCCGGAAGGGGTGTTCTCAATCAGGTTTTTGCGTGCACGCACCTGATCGGATGTCCAGGCTTGACCAATCGGCACTTCATGCAAAGCTGACACAATGTCAGTTGCCCCAGCTTGCCGCACTGCATCTAATGGTATGCCTCCATTGGGGCCAAACCATCTCCATCCCTGACGCATGTCAAATTCCTCACTTCATTCTTTAATTCAGTCTAAGACGAATTTGGCTTTAGTTAATACGGATGCCGGTTGTGGCATCAAAAAGATGCACGTTTTCAGTCGCATAGTTTAAATATACTGTGTCTGCGATGCGTGCATTCAGGCGTTGGTGCAATTGCACTTCAATCTTTTGAGTACCGATCATCCCTTGAATGAATGTGTCAGATCCTGTCGGTTCCAGATTGGTAATGGTGACCGGAATGCCCTGCGTTTCATCTGTCAGCGTCAGATGCTCCGGGCGAATGCCGAAAGTTACATCGTTACCGCCTGCCAGTGCGGTGGCCGAACCAAGAGGCAGGTTTATACCATCAGCTGTTTGTACTGACTTTTGATCTGCTGACACTTTACCTTTGATGAAATTCATCGACGGAGAACCAATGAAGCTGGCCACAAAAACATTGGCCGGATGATCATAAAGCTCAAGCGGTGAGCCCACCTGTTCAATCAAGCCGTCTTTCATGACGACGATTTTATCGGCCATCGTCATGGCTTCAATCTGATCGTGGGTGACGTAAATGGTTGTTGTTTTCAGGCGTGCATGCAGTTCTTTGAGCTCAGCACGCATTTGTACACGCAGCTTTGCATCCAGATTGGAAAGCGGTTCGTCAAAGAGGAAAACCTGCGGATTGCGAACCACTGCACGGCCCATCGCCACACGTTGGCGCTGACCACCGGAAAGCTGTTTTGGATAGCGGTCAAGATAATCAGAAAGACCCAGCATCCGTGCAGCTTCTGCAACGCGTGACTGAATTTCTGCCGCTGGCTTTTTAGCCAAGCGTAGCGAGAAACCCATATTTTCGGCAATGGTCATATGCGGATAAAGCGCATAATTTTGGAACACCATCGCAATGTCACGGTGTTTGGGTTCCACATCATTGACCACTCGGCCACCGATACGGATTTCACCGCCGGTGATGTCTTCAAGCCCTGCAATCATACGCAGCAATGTGGATTTGCCGCAGCCCGAAGGGCCGACAAGTACGACAAATGAACCATCGGGCACATCAACTGAAACGCCCTTGATGGTTTCAAGCTGACCATAGGCCTTGGTGACGTTTGCAATTTCAACAGAAGCCATGTCTCTTAAACCTTATGCGTTGCAGATAATGAAGATTTATTGCTTAATCTGTCTGCCACCTGAAGGGCAGCAAGCAGGCTGAGGCCGGTATGGTAGCCCGGATCAAGATCCGGTGTGGCAGGTACAAAATCGATCTGGCCATCTTGCGTCATGGTTTGACGTGCTAATGGTGGCGTGCCGAGCCAGTAATTTTTGAAGAAGGCTTGATCAGCCGTTTTCCAGACATCAAGAACTTCATTGCTGCGGTTGCGTTCATAAAGCAGCGCTGCCGCACGGATTGTTTCTGGCAGTGACCACCACGGGCAGGTTTTATTGGTGGCTTGGGTTGTGGCAACCGAAACTGACAAAGCAATACCCGGATTGATAAAGCCTGTTTTGAATGAAGCGAGCAGAATTTTTTCTAAGTTTTTAATTAGTGAAGGGTCCGCGTCCTCGCCCAAATAATCGAGCGCGAAACCAACAAATTCAATGCCATGGCCGACATTGCATTCATCACCTTCGGGCACATTACGTAGTAAGCCGGTTTTCACATCGAAATGCCGGTCGATAATATGACTGATAAAGCGTCCGGCATAGGCCGTGTGATTATGCAGACCAACACGATTGAAAAGGGCGGCAGCACCAAGCAAGATCATGCGGGGGCCGATGTCATCTGGTTGCTTTTCGATTGCCATTTTTGACAGAGGCTGGCGTTCGTCGATCTGAAAACGTCCGTTCTCAATTGCCTGAATGACATTGTCCAGATAGGCGACATGGTTTTTATCAGGCGCGCCGTGATAACGATTGCTTGCAACCATCAACCCTTTTGACACGAAGGCGTCAGAATAGGTGTAGATGTTGTTGGCCGGATTTTGGCGGGCAAGCTTGTAGTTTTGATCCGGATAAACCGGATTATGGTCTGGATCATAACAAAAATAAGCATGACCGTCTTTGGCAATGAGCTTTTCCAAAAGCGGATAAAGCGCCTTGCCTGTGGCATCGAGTTTTGTAGCGAGTGGCGGTAATTCCAGATCAAAAAAATTAGCATGAGTGGCGAGTGCTTCCAGCCCGCGACCTTGTATCCATCCATAGGTATAATCGGGCCCGCGCATGCCATCAGCATTACCATAATCTTGCAAGGTAAGGCTGTTATGCTTGGTGTTCAGAAAACCACCCTGTAACGGCGCACGTGACAGCATCCAGTAAAATGTGCCGCTATTAACAGCTAAATATTGGCTGCGGGCTGCATCAAGAAAATTCATCATTTATTCCTTCATGCCGGTGCTGGCGACACCTTGAACAAAGTTGCGGCGCAGCAGAACAAAGAGAAGAACAGACGGAATAAGCACGGTGGCCGAAGCGGCGCTGAGGCGACCCAAATCAACGGTGAAACCGGTTTGGAACAGTGCAAGCCCGACTTCAATTGTATAGCTCTCACGCGTTGTTGCCACAATCATCGGCCATGCGAATGATGTCCATGCCTGGAAAAAAGCCAGAACTGCAAGTGCAGCCAATGCACCGCGTAAGAGCGGCAGAACAATGCGCAGAAAAATCCAAAACTCACTGGCACCATCAATGCGTGCTGCTTCCAGTAATTCATCCGGAATGGAGTGAATGACATTTTGACGGATAAGAAAAATGCCAAAGCTCATCACCATATAGCCGAATAATAATCCCCAGACGGAATTCAGCAGGCCTAAGCTTTTGACCTGAAAATAGAGCGGGATCATATAGACTTCAAAAGGCACCACCGCCGTTGCCAAGAAGAGCGCGAAGATAATATTCATGCTGCGATAGCGGAATTTGCCCAGCACATAACCGGCAATTGCGGATGTGGCGACAATGCAGATGGTGGAAAGACATGCAAACAGAATGCTGTTCATGATCCAGCGCAAAAGCGGTGTGTCACTCAAAACCGACTTAAAATTTTCAAGAGTTGGATCCGCCGGAATAATGGTCGGCGGCCATGTGAGCATTTCTTGCGGTGTTTTGAACGCGTTCGCGACCAAAAATATCAGTGGCAACAGCATAGAGATCGAGATCACAAAAAGCAGCACATCAATCGATAGATTGACATTGCGCTTTTTACGCCGCAAGCGTTGCCCGTCTTGATGGTGGTCAGCTGTTTGTGTGGTTTGAACTTGGGTCATTACCGGCCCTTTTCACGTAACAGAGTAAACTGGATCAGGGTGAGCACCAATACAATGGCAAGCAGTACGACAGCCTCGGACGCCGCATAGCCGATACGGTAATTGCGGAAGCTGTTTTCCAGCATATCAAGCACCAGCACGCGAACCTGACGACCTGGCGCGCCTTGTGAGTCTGAGGCCAGCACAAAGGCTTGCGCATAGACGTTAAAGCCGGAAACAAGCGTCACAACGGATACGTAAAGGGTAATCGGCTTGAGCATCGGCACAGATAAGTGCCAGAAGGATTGCCGCGCTGTGGCGCCATCAAGCTTGGCTGCTTCATAAAGCGAAACGGGAAGGCTTTTAAAGCCGACCAGATAGATCAAAACCGCATAACCAAGTGCCTGCCAAGAGCACAGAATAATCATGCAAATAACCGATAAAACCGGATCAAAAAGCCATGGCTGCGGACTGATGCCGAAGATCGACAAAAAGGCGTTTAAAGGGCCAAGACGCGCATCAAATATCCATTTCCATGCCATCGCCGCGGGAACGAGCGAAACAATATAGGGAATGAAAATCGCGGTTTCGAAAAAGGCGGAAAAACGCGATGTGCTGCGATGATGGATAAGGCCGGCAATTACCATTGCGGTTGGAATGGTGATAATCAGCACGCCGAAAGCGATGATACTGGTATTTACCAGTGCATCCAGAAAGAGCTGATCGCTCATTAATTCGCGAAAATTGTCGAGGCCGATGAAGGGCTTTTTCTTCGACAGCAGATCCCATTTATGCAGGCTGAGCCGCAATGTGTCGACGATGGGATAAATCCGCATCCATGAGAAAATGGCAAGCGTCGGGAGGATTGCCAGAATTGCAAAAATCCATCGTTTACGGGTCAGCATGGCTCTTCCCTTAGAAAATGGGCCTTAAAAAATGGGCCTTAGAAAACAGACCTTGGAAAAGTGGCATTGGAAAAACGGGTCGGGCAATGTTGCCCGACCAGAAAGACTGCTGTTGAAATACTTATTTGCCGAGCAGGTCTTCACGATCGAGAATTTTCTCAATCTCTTCGCTGGCAGTTTTCAAGAAAGCATCAATCGCCGCATCATCATTGACCAGTTTGGCATTGCCGAAAGCATTGGTCAGCTGGGCTGCAAAGCGTGTGAGAATTTCTTCAACCGGACCAATGGATGGCAAAGTGAAGAACTCATAACCTTCAGGATAATCAACAAACGCTGCAAAAGCCGGTTGGCTGTTGGTGACCGATGAATAATCAACGCCGGAACGGTTTGGCAGCCAGCCAACATTTTTGAGCATCCAGACAAGATTTTCCGGAGTGTTGGCAGCTTTGGCAAATTCCCAACCAATATTGGCCTTGTCTCCTTCGCCCGCAACATAAAGATTGTTTGGCAGGCCGATGGAGCCGCGCGGCAGCGGGGCCGTGGCATATTTCAGATCGGGTGCCTTGGACGCAATATCGCTGATAACCCATGACTCACGGATGAACATGGCAGTTTCACCGCGCTCAAATGCTTCCGCATCCGCAGGCATTTCCGGTGTAACGGTTTTCAGCGTGTAAACATTTTCCAGATATTGCTTGAGCGCCTTACGGCCAGCCTCATTGGCAAAATCAGTGACCCATTTACCGTCATCTGTTTGCTTGACGACGTTGCCGCCAAACTGGAACAAGTTGATCCAGAATTTCTCGGCAATACCCTGACCGCCACCAGTCAAACGAAGGCTCCAACCAGAGACGGTCGGCTTGCCGGAAGCGTCACGTTTGGTGAGCTTTTCAGCGAATTGCGAATATTCTTCCATGGTTTTTGGCGCGCGATCAAGACCGGCTGCCGCAAACATTTCGGTATTATAGAAAAGCGAACCCTGACCGCGGAACAATGGCACACCGTAAACGGTGCCATCCATGCTAGCGGTCTGGCTGAAGAACGAACCAAAATTGGCCGGATCTTTCACAAAAGATGCAACTTCGTCTGGCGCTGCTGGCAGCAGTTCGTTTTCAATATAACGGCTGGCGGTGGAGCCGGAAAGCTCAATAACGGTTGTGTCGGATGTGCCCGATGACAGACCAAGAGCGACGCGTTTTTCATGTTCACGCAGTGCAATGGCTTCTACTTTTACCTGCAAATCAGGAAATTTTTCCTTCATGCCTTCAGCAACATGCTGATAGAACGGCGCCATTTCCGGATAGCCGCTCCAAACGGTCAGTGTTTCGGCGGAAACCCCAGAAAGACCAGCGAGAAGCCCTGCGCTGAGCACAGCGCTAAAGATGGTTTTTTTGTTGGCTGATGTCTGAACGACAAACTGTTTTGACCAGATTTTATTAATTATTGTCATTACTTCCTCCCTCATTTTAATGTAAAATTTCTCATGCAACCGGTTGCGTGTCAAGTTAACAAAGCAGATTTGCATGATTTTGGTTGTTTATTTTGTTATTCTTTCGTTGTTTTTTGTGCGAGACGGATGATGCCATTTGTGAGCAATTCTGCACATCCGGCGGCAAAAGTTGCGCTTTGCCCATAATAACGGTGGGCTTCATCCACTTCATAACCGCCATGGATATATTCATCCTCCGGTGGAATATATCCCGGATTATCATCGGAAAATCCGGCAATCAGCAAACACTCGTGAGTTTGCAATGCTTGGCGTATGTTAAGGCCGCTTTGGGCAAAAATTTCGCCGGGTAAAGCCGCAATGCCAATGCCCGCCCAGTTCAAGAATGTAATTCTTGCGTCAAGAGGCTCTAATGGTTCAAGGGCCTTGCTCTTTGCCCAGTCGCACCAATAGTTAAGTAATGCACGCCTTGCCGGTTCAGCAGTTTTTGCCTCATTTTGCCAAAGCGCCAAAAGTTCTTGTGGCGTTTGTTTTTCACGCCGTTCAAAGGTTAGTTCAACTGTCATATTCTGCGCGCTGACCGTGCCGTGCACCTGTTGTTCAGGTGCTGTCATCGCCGCATTGACAATCTTTTCACCGATGCGTTCGGCATTTTCATAAGTGCGATCCGGTGTGGCTGTCAGGCTTACCGAAGCATGGGCGTTATGGCCGGTATTTACATCGCCAATCGCACCGGTCACAAATAGAGCGACTGCTTCCGGATAGTGTTCTTCCAGTTTTTCACGCACATAAAAAGGATAATCAGCCGTCCAGAGAAGGTTGTCTGCGCCTAAAACAACAGGGTGGCAGGCATAATTGATGATAAGTGCCAGCATTTTTCCTGAGCTATCGCGGATCCGGATAAGTGGCAAGGCGGTGTCAACCGGCCCGTCTTTATGGCGGCGATTACGCCCGACATCAGGATCAGAACCGTGTGCTGCTGTGATGATTACGGGTTGCAGATTGTTTGCTGCCTGATTGATCGCAGTCACACAAGCATCTTCCAACCGTTCCAGCCATGCGGCATCGGCTTGAATACTTAAACGGTCGGCCATGGACACTGGCCCGCCATGATTGTGCAGAGCGCTGATAACAATATTGTCTGCGGCTAAGCAACAGCGCTGACGAATACGAGCGCTCATATCTGCACTGATGCCGATAACGTCGGCAACGACAAGAGCGGTGTCGTTGAGAACAAGTGCGCGCACACTGAGGCGGTCATGCGCACCTTCGGCAGGTTTTGTGCGAGCGGCAAAACCGGACATGGCAACGCCACATGTCGGGGTGATGTCAATAACAGCAACGCCTGCAGATATATTTACTGGTGAGGTGCTGCTGCTCATCATACAATCCGCTTTCCGGCAACCCAGACGGCTTGAATATCAAGCTGTTTCATCTGCGGCTCATAAATGAAGCTGATCAGATCAGCGCGTTCGCCAATCTGCAATTTACCGCGGCCATTGATGAAATGACCTGGATTACTGGTCGCTAATTGCAGCGCTTCGGCCAAAGACAGGTTCGCCATTTGCATGGCAATTGGAACATTGGCTGCGAGTGGCAGACCAGCGCCTGCAAGATAAGGCGTATCTGCAACGCCGATTCGACCGTTTTCAGAAACTTCAACCGTGCCGCCGATTGCTTGTTCATAGCGTCCGGCTGGCATGCCAGCGAGAGCCACACTGTCCGAGACCAGAAAAGAACGCTCAAATCCGCGGGCACGCAGCATGGCTTTAAATGTATCCGGTGATAAATGCCAACCATCAGCGATGAAACCTGCCGATAGCTTATCATTGGCAAGTTGCGCCCAGATTAAATTGGGATGGCGCGGCATAGTCGCTGCAACACCATTGCCAAGGTGAGTGGACATGGACGCACCAGCTTCAACGGCTTGATGAATATCATCCGGCGAGGCGGCGCTATGACCAATGGAGACGGTTATATTTTGCGCACTTAAAGCGCGGATATAATCAATGGCGCCAGTTTGTTCCGGTGCGATCGTTACTAAAGTTACTAAATTGCCGCTGGCTTTCTGCCACTCATCAAATTCGTCTAATGAGGGAGCGCGGACATGTTGCAAGGGATGTGCGCCACGCGGGCCCTCAAGCGGTGAAATCGAAGGACCTTCGACGTGCACACCGGCAATCATTTGCTCTGCCAGCCAATCCGTGCGGCGCGCTTCAGCAATGGCTTGCAATGCGGAAATGATGGAGCTTTTAGATGCCGTGATGAGCGTTGGTAACCAGCTGGTGACACCCAGCCTACATAGTTTACGGCATAAAGCACTGACCGTTTCAGGCGTGAGTTCGCCTGAATTCAGATCAAGGCCGGCATAGCCGTTAACTTGTAGATCGATAAGTCCAGCTGAAATATAGGGGAGGGGCGTTGCTTTAATGGCTGAGAGCGAAAGCTTGGCATCATCATCTTTTTCGATCGAAACAATGCGACCATCCTGTATGGAAATTTTGAGACCGCATTGGGTGGCAGGGTCAATGCCATACAGGATGTCTGTCATCACAGTGCTTTCACTCGATGCTGGAAATTAGCAATAAAACGACCATTCGCTTCGTCACCACCTGGTGCATTGCCACTACGCCAGACTGGTGGCTCGACATTGTCTTCAACCAGTTTTGCCACAGTGCGCATCACCAGACAGTTAAGCGTGAAGGCATTGGCAAAGGTTGAAATAGCCGCAATCTTCTCGCTCATGCCTGGCATGGTCACAACAGCATCGCCAATCGGCACTTTCGTATCAATGGCAATGTCAACGAGATCATGCAAATTATGCTTGGTAGGATGGCGTGCCGGATGGTCCGGACTGGTGTTTTCGGCATGTTCACGAGAGCTGACACCGATAACAAAAGCGCCACGTCTTTTGGCCTCGAGGGCTGCGTCAATCAAGGCTGCATTAATGCCGTAAGCATTAACAAGAATAAGCAGGTCTGTGCTGTCAAGATTTTGATCAGTAATAACAATTTTGCCATAACCAGGCAGACGTTCAATCGCCATGGAGCGCAGAGCGCCATTGGACAACAAGGTGCCTTCATCCAAAATGGCGCTGATATGCATCAGGCCGCCGGCGCGAAAGAAAACCTCTTGCGCGGCAAGATTGGAATGGCCGCCGGGCCCAAAAATATGGATCAGCCGGTCAGCCTTGATCTGTTCTGCCAGTTTGGCGGCGGCTTTATCCAGCGCGGATGTTTCCTCACATAAAATACGCTTCATAAGCGCATGGGTTTTGTCCAAATAATCAGCGCATAACTGGTCAGCATTGATGGTGTGAGTTTCAGGCATCCGGATCAGAATCCTTATCTAGATACAATGTGCAGGACGGATGGTTGCGTAAAATACTGGCCGGACATGCTGTGGTGATTTCACCATAAAGCGTATCACGCACTGCATTTTGCTTAAACGCACCCGGGACGACGCAAAATAATTGCTGGCCACTCATCAGGCATGGAATGGTGAGTGTAATGGCTTTTTCCGGTACATCATTGAAAGTGGCAAAACATTTATCATCAACCTGTTGCTGACGGCAGACATCATCCAACACAACAATTTTGACTGTTTCGGGATCATCAAACAGCGCAACCGGCGGATCATTAAAGGCGATATGGCCATTAACACCGATGCCAAGGCAGATGAAATCAATCGGCGCTTCTTCCAGTAATGCTGCATAACGCTTTGCTTCAGCGGACGCATCATCGCCCGGCATAATGCGATGCACTTGCCCAAAGGGAAGCTGATTAAAAATATGTCGGTTCAGCCAGAGGCCAAAACGTGCAGGATGATCCAGGCTCAAGCCGATATATTCATCCATATGGAAAGCCGTGACACGGCGCCAGTCAATATCAGGGGCAGCGCAAAGCATTTTGAGCATATCTGCCTGACTAGGGGCGGCGGCAAAAATCATACGAACCTGATTCTGGGTTTGAAGGCGGGCACGCAGCGCCGCTGCAATATCATTTGCCGCTGCCTCTCCCATATAATCGCGGTTTTCAAACGACCGAACCTTTAAGCTACCGTAATAACGGTTGCCCGTAGCTAAGCTCTCACCAATATTCGCTTCCGACAAAAATCTCTCCAGCATTTTAGGTGCGGCACGATCAGGAGCCAGCGATCAGTCTTTTGGCTTTTGATGCAAATTACGCACGATTATTTATTTTTATATTTGTCACGAAGATTCCATGCAACCGGTTGCATGTCAATAACATAAATTGCACATTGGCGCATAATCACGCATGCTATGGGCGTTTAAAGAGATGAGAAGCAGTTTTTAATGTGGGTAAAAAGAGCGGTAAAAGCTTGGAAAACTTAGCATTTCGACGAAAGAAAAACGGGCAATAATAACAATGATAAAGCAAATCAAGGGCGTCACAATTAGTCAGGTGGCAGAGGCAGCCGGTGTCGCACGCTCCAGCGTTTCCCGTGCTTTTACGCGCCCTGATATGTTGAGTCCTGAAACTGTGACCCGTATTTTGAATGCGGCAAAAGCGCTTGGTTATGTGCCAAATCATACAGCTCGCGCTTTAAGCACCGGCCGTTATGGCAACATTGCTTTGACTGTTCCTGATATCGCTAACCCGTTTTTTCCACCGCTCATTCAAGCTTCTCAAATGGAAGCCGACCGTTCGGATTTTTGCATTTTCTTAGGCAACGGTAGTGAAGATCCGGTTCAGGAAGATAAATTGCTCAAGCGTTTTGCCGGACAGGTGGAAGGTTTTGTGCTGGCGTCATCGCGCTTGTCAGATGCGCAAATTCGCGAACATGCCAGCCAGCATCCCCTCGTTTTGATCAATCGTGATGTTGAGGGGATTGCGCGAGTGCTGATTGATAGTGGTACAGGTGTGTGGCAGGCGGTGGAACATTTAGCCAGATTAGGGCATCGCAAGATTGTTTATGTCAGCGGGCCATCTACATCATGGTCGAACCAGCAGCGTAGTGCCGCTGTGCGTGATGCGTCAGAAAAATTCAACCTAACCGCACAGACCGTTGCAACCATTGTGCCATCATTTGAGGCGGGAAAAAATGCCGTTGATGCCATTTTAAAAACGGGTGCCAGCGCGGCAATTGCCTTTGATGATTTAACGGCGCAGGGGGTACTCGCCGGCATGGCCGAGCGGCATGTGATCGTGCCAAAAGATTTCAGTCTGATCGGTTGCGATGATGTGCTGGGTGCGATGACATATCCGGCCCTTACATCGGTTTCCAATCAATCAAGTGAGGCAGGCCGTGTCGCTGTCTCACTGCTCATGGAAATATTGCAGGCCGGCACTATTCGCGATGTGCGTCACACATTGGAAACGCATCTTGTTATTCGTGATACGATGACAAATATTCCGGCAGAATTTGCGCTGGTTGACTAAATAAATTCAGGCGCTGCAATTTCTTACAGCGCCTGAAATGTGTCTATGCGGTTTAATTAAATGCCGTCCGGATGCACATGCTGATAATAATCAGTAAGGCGCAATTGGCTTGCGGCTTCCTCGTCGGTGATGATGGTTGCGTGACGGTGGAACTGCAATGCTGATGCAGGGCAAGCAGCTGAAACAGGTCCCTCAATCATATCAGCAACGGCTTGTGCTTTGTCGGCACCTGTTGCGATCAGCAGGCATTCACGCGCATCCAAAATAGTGCCAATACCCATGGTCAGTGCAAAACGTGGTGTTTCTTCACCTTCAGGGAAATATTGGCGGTTTGCGTTACGTGTGGTTTCGGTCAGCGTTTTTACGCGGGTGCGCGATGCAAGCGATGAGGATGGTTCGTTAAAACCAATATGGCCGTTTTTACCAATGCCCAATAATTGCAATGAGATACCGCCCGCTGCGGTGATTTCCGCCTCATAGCGTTCACCTTCTGCATCCACATCATCCGGCATGCCATGCGGCAGATGAGTGCGGGATTGGTCGATATCAATGTGCCGGAACAGAATATCACGCATATAGGTGTGATATGAGCAAGGATGTTCCGGCGGGATGCCGATATATTCATCCAGATTGAAAGTTGTCACACCAGCAAAAGAGACAGCACCTGCCTGATAGGCACTGACGATGCGCTCATATAAAGGTACCATAGTGCCGCCCGTTGCAAGGCCGAGAACGGCTTTAGGCCTGGCATTAACGTGATCAATGATGATGCCTTTGGCGCGCTCAATCGCTGCATCGCGATCGGGACAAATGAGAACTTTCACTTCAAACTTCTTTCTCTATGTAAGGCACTTTAAGTGCATTAGCATGATAACCGCATTGGTGAGCGACATTGTTGCTATCAGGATTATTGCGACGAAGCTGTTTTTGCAAGCAGTCAGCGAGGCTTAGATCACTAAAATATGCGTATCTTTTATATTTATCTGAGAAGTCAGCACATTTCCTTTAAAACGATTTAATTTTTTGCTTATCCGGCCTGTGCGTTTTATCGGGAGTGGCTGATTTTACTCCGCCGGTTTCGTGGTAATTGCGAGAGATGCCTTATGTTTCATGGTGCAAACCCGATGTAATGAGATTGTCGTAAAATGGTGCTGTGTGATGCCGAGCGAGAATAAATTGCAGGAAGCACGTTATAAACAAGCAATTTTAAGCGAGTATCCGATTACCCGATCCTGAAGCCACGCGGATTAATGACTTTGGTGCAAGGCTGATCGATGACGGTATTTATTGGAGGGGTTTTGTATCCTCAAAAGCTGGCTATATCAGTGGCACTAATGTTAATGCGCCCTTGTTGCCCACCAGCACATAAGTGAACCTGCACTAACCAGTAATGCGCCAAGCCAGAAGGAAATACCTAAACTTTCCCCCAGTAGCTGCGCAGCAAAAAATGCTGAAAGCACGGGTGTAAAATAGGAGGCCGTGGCAAGCACGGTGACATTGCCGTAGAGAATGCCGGTATTCCATGCGGCATAGCCTAAACCCATGGCGCATGAGACCAGTGACAGCTCTATAAGCAGCTGAGGTGTGAAGTTAAAAGCCTGATTTTCAGTGAAAGCAAATTGAAGCCATAAGACTGTTGCCGTCAGGATGAAAAACAGCGTTATGCCGTTACAACCTTTTGCAATTTTTTTGGTTAGAACGCAGTAAACGCTCCATATAATCGCACCAGCGAAAGCAAGCCCATAACTGAGCGGGTTTGAACCAATATTAACTGCCATATGATGCAATGAAAGACCATTTTCACCACCCAACACCTTACTGACGCCTATCAGGCAGACGGTCATTCCAACAAATATAAGCGGGCGTAAGGTTTGCTTGCTGGTTATCACAGTGAGTAAAAGCGTCAGGCTTGGCCAAAGATAATTGACCATGCTGACTTCGATTGCTTGGGTGCCAGAATCTGCAAAACCAATAGAGAGTGACAAACACATCTCATAAGCGGCGAAAAGAAGTCCGCCCCAAATCAGATATCGGCGCGGGAAAGCGGATAGTTTTGGAACACCTACCGCAATAAGCAGAATAACAGAGCTGAGCGTATAGACCATTGCGGCGCCTCCGACCGCGCCCAATGCTTCGGTGACAGATCGGATAAGGCCGACGATCGTGCTCCAAAGAAGAATGGCTGTTAAACCTATAGCGGTAGCTCTGCTGTGAGGCACTGAAAAATTCTCGTTTTGTGGTTCGGAAGTATCCGATTGATTTGCCCCTTGCTAATAGATGCAGCCATTTTTGTACATGGTTGAATTGGCGGTGAGCGTAGTCGTCAACAATTGACGGAAAATGAGAGGACATACGGATTTAAAGAACTGTGCCTTTGATGTTATTTTTTAACGATGAGATTGAAAAACGGACATATTTGTGTAGTCCTGTTCATATTAGCTAATCATTGAGTGACAGGAGTCCCCGCTCACTAAAAGCGGGGTGAAGAGCATGAGCCAGTCAGATAATTTTGCCCGTATCGTTGATCTTGAGCCGCACCGTCCGGCATTGGAAGAAATGCGCCATCACTTGCATGCGCATCCGGAACTTTCTTTTGAAGAAGAAAAAACGGCCGCTTATGTGGCGGATAAGCTTGAGGGCTGGGGTTATGATGTAACCCGCAATGTCGGCGGACATGGTGTCGTTGGTTGTCTGACGGTGGGCTCGGGTGGGCGTAATATTGCTATTCGTGCCGATATGGATGCTCTGCCTATTCACGAGAAAACCGGCCTTTCTTATGCAAGTCAGACGGCGGGCAAAATGCATGCTTGCGGCCATGATGGCCACACTGCAATGCTGCTTGGAGCGGCTGAATATCTTGCTCGCACCAAGAATTTTAACGGTACGGTGACCTTGGTTTTCCAGCCGGCGGAGGAGGCCGGGGAAGGCAGCGGCGCACAGGCCATGATTGCCGATGGCCTGTTTGAACGTTTCCCTGTTGATGCGATTTTTGGCCTGCATAATCATCCGGGCATGCCGGAAGGTGCGGTGCTTTCGCGTTCAGGGCCGATGATGGCAGCATCCGATACTGCTTTAATCCGCGTTATCGGTAAAGGTGGCCACGCCTCTCGTCCGCATTTGACCGTTGATCCGATTATGGTTGCGTGCAGTCTGGTGATGGCACTGCAAACGGTTGTGTCGCGTAATATTGATCCGACTGAAACGGCTGTCATTACTGTGGGCACGATCCACGGTGGTGAAGCTTCAAACGTGATTTCAGAACATGTCGATCTGGCAATCAGTATCCGTTCATTTTCACCGGCGGTGCGCGAGTTGTTGCGTAAACGCGTTTGTGAACTGACCGAGCAGCATGTTGCAGCTTATGGCGCCAGGGCCGAGATCAAATATGAACTCGGATATCCGGTGGTTGTCAATTCCGATGCTGAAACAGTTTTTGCAACGGAAGTGGCTCGTGAGCTCGTGGGAGAAGATAATGTCTCGACCTGTCCACTGCTTCCGGGCAGTGAGGATTTTGCTTATTTTCTGCAACATAAGCCGGGCAGCTTTTTGCGTCTTGGCAACGGTTTGGATTCGGCGGTTTTGCACAACCCGAAATATAACTTCAATGATGAAAATTTAACCGTTGGTGCCGCCCTTTGGGCAAGGTTAGCAGAGCGCTATCTGGCTGCAGGCGGTAACATGAAATAAAGATATTTTGTCCGTGTTTTTCATGCCGGTATCAATATTTATCGGCATGATAACCCAGATATGAAACACATATATGAAGCGCAGATATAGCGGTAGAAACAGTCTCTTTTGATGGAAATGAAAAGCTGAATTCTTTGCGGATATAGGTTTGCCCCGTTTCATCAAAATTATGCTTGATTTATCATAAAAACTATATGATTTGCCTGATAGTCGGGTTGAATAGTTTGTAAAATTAAGTGCCATCAGAGGTTTAAATGTCTGCGCAAGTGATTGCGATGATACTCGCTCCGCTCTTAGGGTTGTTCATTGTCAGTATAGGCAATGGTTTCTTGTCATCATTGACAACGTTGCGACTGGATAGTGCAGGCATATCCGAGACGATGATCGGTATTGTGTCATCCTCTTATTTTATCGGTCTGACGGTAGGTGCTATTTTTCATGATCGGCTGATTGCCCGTATCGGGCATATACGTGCTTATAGTAGCTTTGCATCGCTCATTACGGTGAGTGTGTTGTTGCAAGGCATGTATTTTGATGTCTGGTTTTGGCTCAGCCTGCGCTTTCTTTATGGTTGGGCGGCAATTGGTATTTATCTGGTTATTGAAAGCTGGTTGTTATTAGCTGCTGATCAGAAAATGCGCGGCCGTATTCTGGCACTCTATATGATTGCGTTATACGGCTCCGGTATGCTTGGTCAATTAGCATTGGGTACTGCGGACGCAATGGGAGCCGTCATCCCGTTTATGGCGGCGGCCATTCTTATTTCACTTTCTGTGCTCCCCATTGTGATATTGCCGCGTGTCACACCGGTTGTTGAGCGCGTTGAAGCACTTAACCCGTTAGATTTGTTGCGTATGACACCAAGTGGTGTAATCGGCTGTTTTGGATCCGGTATTGCAATCGCCGCCGTTTATTCTTTGTTTCCTTTGTATCTGCAACGTGCTGGCCTTGAAACCAGTGAAATTGGTACGATGATGGCGAGTGTGATTTTCGGTGCAATGGTGCTGCAATATCCGGTGGGGCGCTGGTCTGACAGGCGCGATCGCCGCATTGTATTGATTACGCTAAGTGTTGCCTGTGCTCTGTTGTCTGCCTTGGTAATCACTTTGCCGCAAAATTCACCTTTTCTGATTGTGGTATTCTTTTTGCTGGGCGGCGCTATTTTTGCGATTTATCCGGTTGCTGTTAGTTTTGCGGCGGATAGTACCTCGTCAGATGCGTTGGTGCGGATGATCCAGGGTTTGTTGCTGATTAACTCAGTGGGCTGTGCGATCAGTCCGCTCATTATTTCGCCGGTTATGGCATTGATGGGGCCATTAGGGCTTTTCTGGTCGCTTGGCCTTCTTAATGTGCTGATGATTGGTTTCTTCATGTGGCGACGTGGTGCGCGGCCGGAATCGACACCAGCCGCACCATTTGCGCCGGCTACGCCTTATTCACCGGTTGGTGCAGAATTGCGTGTGACAGATGAAATGATACAGGGCGCCGTTGAGAACGAGAAAAATGATGCCGTGCATGTGGTTTTGCCTGAAAATGAGCAAACAATCTGAGTTCTATCAGATTGTTTTTGGGTTGAGAAAGTTAATGCTGGCCGTTTTTAAAATTTTGTTCGTTGGCAAACTACTTTAATCAAATCTATTGCTGTTCTGACAGTATATAATAAAATTACTGGTAAGAGATTATTTGATCTGTCTTCTTACGTTGTAAGGCGATTTTTCTAAGTAAATAATTTTTTTCAGTTTTTTGATCTATTGCTAGAATAGTATTGTGGTGCTTTAATAGTTGAGTCTGCTTATCATGATATTGATTTTTAAAGCAGTCATCAATGGGAGGAGTTACCATGATAAAGTTGAAGTCTGCACTCTTGAGTGCGGTTTATGGAGCTATATTGGTGAGCACTATTTCTACAGCATATGCAGAAGATAAGCCCCGTGCACGAGATCTCGGCATACCATTTACAGGTGAAACAGGTCCTAATAATGCGATTACTGACGTTGAGGGTGTGACGGTTGGCTATTCCACCATCATCGAAGGCGAAGGTAAAATCGAAGTTGGTAAGGGGCCTGTCCGCACAGGTGTGACGGCTATTTTGCCACGAGGTAAAACCTTCAATCCGGTCTTTTCCGGCTGGTATTCCTTAAATGGTAACGGTGAAATGACTGGTACAACATGGGTGGAGGAAAGCGGTTTTCTGGAGGGGCCGATTACCATCACCAATACGCATAGTGTCGGGGTCGTGCGGGATTCGGTAGTCTCATGGCTTGCCGATAATGATCTGACAGGGCCGCATTTCAGAGATCTCTACTGGCTGTTGCCGGTTGTTGCAGAAACATGGGATGGCATTCTCAACGATATTAACGGCATGCATGTGAAAAAAGAGCATGTTTATGCAGCGCTTGATAATGCGACCAGTGGCAAAATTGCCGAAGGCAATGTCGGTGGCGGCACCGGTATGAACCTCTTCAATTTTAAAGGTGGTACCGGTACATCATCACGTAAGCTCAGTGATGAACAGGGTGGCTATACGGTTGGCGTTCTGGTGCAGGGCAATTTCGGTTCGCGCAAAGATTTGCTGATTGCCGGTGTGCCGGTTGGGCAGGAAATCACCGACATGATGCCGGACACCTCGTGGACGCGTGAGGAATCCGGTTCCATCATCGTGGTGGTTGCAACGGATGCGCCCTTGTTGCCGCAACAGCTGAAGCGTTTGGCACGTCGTGTGCCAATCGGCATTGGCCGTGTTGGTGGTTTTGGCGGCAATGGTAGCGGTGATATTTTCATCAGTTTCTCGACCGGCAACCCAGAAGCCTATAGCCGTGAAGAAAATACCAAACTTGAAATGGTATCAAATAATAAGATGGATCCGCTTATTCAGGCAGCAGCTCTGGCAACTGAAGAAGCCATTGTAAACGCGATGATTGCGGCTGAAACAATGAAGGGGCGCGATGACAATGTGTCTTTCGCTATCCCGCATGATCGTCTTGTCGATGTGATGAAAAAATATAATCGTCTGGACGCTAAATAATAGTTTGAAAATAGGAAGGCGGCCTTTAGAGGCCGCTTTTTTATATGTGGTTTGTTGCTTGCATCGGAGATAATAGTCTATACAAAAAGACATTGGTCATCTTGATATGAGATATATAAAGTAAGATGATTATATTATTGTGTTTGAAATCAGCACTTTGCTGAAAGTGACGAAGGTGCAGTTTGAGCCAGGAAAATAATGCTCCGGTCAGTCTTTCAGAGCAAATTCAAAAAGATATTGAAGAAAATATCATCAATGGCCATTGGGCGCCGGGTGATAAAATCCCAAGCGAAAGTGATTTTATGGAGCAATATCAGTGCTCCCGCATGACCGTTAATCGCGTTTTATCGCGCCTTGCCGAGCGTGGATTGATCAATCGTCGCCGCAAAGCAGGTTCATTCGTCTCCGCGCCGCAGGCGGATAGTGTGATGTTTATGCAGATCCGTGACTTTGCCAAAGAAGCAAAGGAGACCGGCCAGCAATATCGCCATGAAATTTTGCTGCGCCGTGAAGAACGTATCGCACCGGCAAAAGCGAAAGAATTGCAGCTTGCGACTGATCACAAGATTTTACGCATTTTGTGCCTGCATATCGTTAATGAAAAGCCTGAAGCTTATGAAGACCGCATCATTTCCTTGGTAAAAGTGCCGGAAGTGGCGGCGGAAACATTTGAAGAGACGCCGCCCGGCACATGGTTGCTTGGCCATATTCCGTGGAATGAAGCCAAGCACACTATTCGTGCGATCAATGCCGATACCACATTAGCGGGCATACTTGGCATTGAAACCAATGCGGCTTGTTTGAAGCTTAACCGGCGCACATGGCACCGTGCGGAGCTGATCACCGATGTGGATATCATTTATCCGGGTCTCGGACACGAGATTACAGGTGTTTTCTCCTCTAATCTCGGGTCTTTTCCGCAAGTCAATGCGTGAGCCTGTTTAATTCAACAGCTCACGTATTGTTTGCTGGAATGCACGCTCGGCCTCATCGCGCATTTCGTGGCGGCCATTTTCCACCTGTTTTTTGCCGCGTACCCAGACATCGGAAACGCTTGCGCGACCAGCGAAAATCCAGGCGTCAAGAATAGTATCGCCCTTCGTGTCAGGTAAACGCTGCATGTCGAGCGAGATAAAGTCGGCAGATGCGCCGGTTTTTAAGCCGTCTTGAGCGCGTCCCATTGAAATATTGCCACCTTGAACGGCTCCATCAAACACAGCGCGTCCGGTGGAGCCTTCACTTGGTGCCAGCACATTGCGGGCGCGATGTTGCAGGCGCTGTGAATATTCATATTGGCGCAATTCGTCACCAATGCCGATCAGCACATTGGAATCAGAGCCAATGCCGAACTGCCCGCCATGCTCATGAAAGCATGGGGCGTTGAATGTGCCGTCACCCAAATTGGCCTCGGTTACAGGGCATAGACCGGCAATTGCACCTGCATTTGCAACGCCTTTTGTTTCTGCCTCACTCATGTGGGTTGCATGAATAAGGCACCAGCGGGATGATAGGTCCTGATGGTTTAACAGCCATTCTACTGGTCTCTGCCCTGACCATGCGATGCAATCTTCAACTTCTTTAACCTGCTCGGCAATATGAATATGCACCGGCGCATCGGGCAAAAGCTGTGCGGCAAAGTTCAATTCATCCGGTGTGACGGCGCGCAAACTATGGGGAGCAACGCCCAAAACAGCACCGTCAATAAGGGATAAGGATTTTTGGCAGCCTTCCATGAGGCGCGCAAAACTTGTCTCATTATTGATGAAACGGCGCTGGCCTTCATTGGGAGCGCTGCCGCCAAAACCGGAATGAGCATAGAATACGGGCAGCAGTGTGAGGCCGATACCGGCTGTTTGCGCAGCGGAAACAATCTGGTCGGCCATTTCGGAATTATTGGCATAAGGCCTGCCGTCGCGGTCGTGATGAAGATAATGAAACTCTCCAACGCGGGTGAAACCTGCCTCCAGCATCTCGATATAAAGGCGCAGCGCGACTGTTCGCGCTTGATCGGGCGACATGGCCAGCGCAAACTTATACATGATTTCGCGCCAGCTCCAGAAACTGTCGGCAGAGCTTCCGCGCTTTTCGGCAAGCCCTGCCATGCCATATTGAAACGCATGACTGTGAATGTTCGGCATGCCGCTGAGAATGACATGATGGCGCTCGTCATGAGCCTGAGCTTCTACATCAGTTTCGATGTTGCTTATCTTGCCGCCGGCAATGGTGAGGCGCATATTTTGTGCCCAGCCGTTTGGCAACAGAGCTTGGCTTGCATGGATAGTGCTCGCATGAGTGGCGCTTGCCGACATAGAACAAAACTCCTCTTGCCGCTTGGTTTTCCCGTTTGTTTTTCAACTAAATGTAATTTTGTACGTTTTTCCTCTTGGCGGCTTGATTATTATGTATATACATTATGTACAGTCAGGGGAAGAGAGAAAAATGCTGATGGCAAAGAAATCCGACTTCGTTTTAATCAATGCGCGCATGATTACACTTGCAGAAAAGCTAAGTGGTCCGGGCTTGATTGAAGATGCGGCACTTGCTGTGCGCGATGGCAAAATTGCCTATGCGGGTGCATTGGGCGAATTACCGTCTGAATTTGCTGATTTTGAAACAATCAATTGTCAGGGGCGTTTGATTACGCCTGGTCTGATTGATTGTCATACGCATCTGGTGCATGCGGGTAATCGCGCACATGAGTTTGAATTGCGCCTTAACGGTGCAACTTATGAAGAGGTTGCGCGTGCTGGCGGGGGCATTGTTTCATCGGTTAAAAATTTACGTGCCGCAAGTGAAGATGATCTGGTGCAAGAGAGCCTTCCACGTCTGGATGCATTGATTGCTGAAGGTGTGACAACGATTGAGATCAAATCCGGTTATGGGCTGGATGCTGAAAACGAAATGAAAGCACTGCGTGCGGCGCGAAAACTTGGTGAAAAACGACATGTTGCTGTGCGCACGACTTTCTTGGGCGCACATGCTTTGCCGCCGGAAATGAACGGTGATAAGCAGGCCTATATTGATAAAATCATCAATGATATGTTGCCGCATATTGCTGCTGAAAAACTGGCAGATGCGGTTGACGGCTTTTGTGAAGGTATTGCCTTTTTGCCGGATGAAATGGCACGGGTTTTTGATGCCGCTAAAACCTACAATCTGCCAGTCAAGCTCCATGCCGATCAGTTGTCGAATTTACATGGGGCAGCATTAGCGGCTTCATATCAGGCGCTTTCTGCTGATCATCTGGAATATACCGATGAAGCTGGTGCGAAAGCGATGGCGCAAGCCGGAACCGTCGCCGTTTTGTTGCCGGGGGCATATTACTTCATCCGCGAAACACAAAAGCCGCCGGTTGAGCTTTTCCGTGCCGCTGGCACAAAAATGGCGCTGGCGACCGATAATAATCCAGGCACATCGCCACTGACATCGCTGCTTTTAACCATGAATATGGGTGCCACACTTTTCCGTATGACCGTGGATGAATGCATTGCCGGTGTGACGCGTGAGGCAGCGCGCGCACTGGGCGTATTGGCGCAAACCGGCACGCTTGAGACCGGCAAAGATGCCGACATTGCCATTTGGGATGTCGAGCGTCCGGCAGAGCTTGTTTACCGCATCGGTTTCAATCCGCTTTGGAAGCGGATTTTCAAAGGTCAGATTTAATTTTCATAACCCGTGGGCATTGTCCCCGATGGAGCAACAGATGACTCTCGTTCTCATACCCGGCAATGTTTCTCTTGGAAATCTTGAGAAAATTTATCGTGAAAATTTAAGCGTACGCATTGATACGTCTTTTCATGGCGTTATCGAAAAAGCTGCCAATCGTATTGCCGAAATCGCGGCTGGTGACGCACCGGTTTATGGCATTAATACCGGCTTTGGTAAGCTGGCCTCCATCCGTATCGCGCCGGAAGATGTAGCAACGCTGCAACGCAACCTGATCTTGTCGCATTGCTGTGGCGTGGGTGAGCCGCTAAGCCAAGACGTTGTACGCCTGATTATGGCGCTGAAGCTTATCTCGCTTGGTCGCGGTGCATCCGGTGTACGTCTTGAGCTCATCACCTTAATTGAGGGCATGCTGGAAAAAGGTGTGCATCCGATGATCCCTGCCAAGGGTTCAGTGGGTGCTTCCGGTGATTTGGCACCGCTTGCCCATATGGCTGCGGTGATGATCGGCGAAGGTGAAGCTTTTTATCAAGGCGCGCGCCTTTCCGGTGCAGATGCTTTGAAAAAAGCAGGGCTTACCCCTGTTGTGTTGGCCGCCAAGGAAGGTTTGGCGCTGATTAACGGCACCCAGACCTCAACGGCTTTAGCGCTTGCAGGACTTTTCCGTGCGCATCGTGCGTTACAATCAGCATTGATTACCGGCGCGCTGTCTACCGATGCCGCTATGGGGTCCACCGCGCCATTCCATCCGGATATTCATACATTGCGTGGTCATCAGGGGCAGATTGATACCGCATCAGCTTTGCGCCAATTGCTGGCCGGTTCGGTTATTCGTGACAGCCATCTGCAAGGTGATCAGCGCGTACAAGATCCTTATTGCATTCGTTGTCAGCCGCAGGTGGATGGCGCATGTCTTGATATTTTGCGTCAGGCTGCCCGCAGCCTTGAAATTGAAGCGAATGCGGTTACCGATAATCCGCTTGTGCTTTCCGATGATAGTGTGATTTCCGGCGGTAATTTCCATGCCGAACCGGTGGCCTTTGCTGCGGATCAGATCGCTTTGGCGATTTGCGAAATTGGTGCAATTGCGCAGCGCCGTATTGCGCTTTTGGTTGATCCGGCGCTGTCTTTTGGTTTGCCAGCCTTTTTGGCTAAAAAACCGGGTCTTAATTCCGGTCTGATGATTGCCGAAGTCACTTCAGCCGCCTTGATGAGCGAAAATAAGCAGATGGCACATCCGGCGTCGGTGGATTCTACCCCGACTTCTGCCAATCAGGAAGATCATGTTTCGATGGCTTGTCATGGTGCGCGTCGCTTGCTGCAAATGACCGATAATCTTAATGCCATTATCGGCATTGAAGCTTTGAGCGGTGCTCTTGGTGTGGAGCTGCGCGGACCACTGGAAACCAGCCCTGAACTGAAAAACGCGATGGCTGCTTTGCGTGCTAAAGTGCCGACACTCGATATTGATCGCTACATGGCAAATGACCTTGAAGCTGCAACAGCCGTTGTTGCCGATGGTTCACTGAACGCCAGCATCAGCACTGGCATTCTGCCATCCTTGGAGGCTTAAACATGCAAGCCTTTGAGGTTAAACAAGGCTCATCGCCGGTCATAATCGGTTTGCCTCATACCGGCACGAATGTGCCGGATGATATATGGGCAAGGCTTAATGATAATGGCCGTATTCTTGCCGATACGGATTGGCATATTCACAAGCTCTATGACGGCTTGTTGGAAAATGCCACGACAGTGCGTGCAACGTTTCATCGCTATTGCATTGATGCCAATCGTGATCCTGAAGGTGTGAGCCTTTATCCGGGACAGAATACAACCAGCTTGATCCCGACCACGGATTTTGATGATCTTGCCATCTGGAAAGAAGGCGAGGAGCCGAATTCAGATGATATTCAGGATCGTCTAAGCCGGTTTCATAAGCCTTATCACGATGCTTTTGCGGCTGAAATTGAGCGGGTTAAAAACATTCACGGCATTGCAATTGTCTATGATTGCCATTCCATCCGCTCCCATATTCCGTTTTTGTTTGAAGGTACGCTGCCGGATTTCAATATCGGCACTGATATGGGCAAAACCTGCGCTGCGGAAATTGAAGCTATCGCCGTGGATGTGACCGGTAAAGCCAGCGGCTATAGCTCAATTTTGAACGGTCGCTTTAAAGGTGGCTGGACAACACGTTATTACGGCCAGCCGCAAAATCGCGTGCATGCTATCCAGATGGAGCTCGCGCAAAAGACCCATTTAACCTCGGAAAGTCTGCCTTTTGCCTATGACGAAGCCAAGGCAGAGCGTTTGCGCGTCCATCTTAAAACATTGCTGCAACGCATTGAAGACGTAGCGGCCAAGCTTTAAAATTTAAACAAGGGGAAAACATGTCCAATCCACGTCACAATGAGCGCGATGTGCGCGCACCGCGCGGCACAGAATTGAACGCAAAAAGCTGGCTTACCGAAGCGCCGCTGCGTATGCTGATGAACAATCTTGATCCCGATGTCGCCGAGCGCCCGCATGAGCTTGTGGTTTATGGCGGCATTGGTCGCGCCGCCCGCACATGGGATGATTTTGACAAGATTGTCGCGACACTGAAAACCTTGGAAGACAATGAAACCCTGCTAGTGCAGTCCGGCAAGCCGGTTGGTGTGTTCCGCACTCATAAAGATGCACCGCGTGTGTTGATTGCCAATTCCAATTTGGTGCCGCATTGGGCGACATGGGATCACTTCAACGAATTGGATAAAAAAGGCTTGGCTATGTATGGCCAGATGACAGCCGGTTCGTGGATTTATATCGGCGCGCAAGGGATTGTGCAGGGCACTTACGAAACCTTTGTTGAGGCTGGTCGCCAGCATTATAACGGTAATCTGAAGGGTAAATGGATTTTGACCGGCGGTCTTGGCGGAATGGGTGGTGCACAGCCGCTTGCTGCGGTGATGGCTGGGGCTTGTTGCTTGGCCGTTGAATGCGATGAAACGCGCGCTGACTTCCGTTTACGTACCCGTTATGTCGATGAAAAAACCCATAGCCTTGATGAAGCATTAATGAAAATTGACGAGTGGACTAAGGCAGGCGAAGCCAAATCCATTGCGCTGATTGGCAATGCGGCAGAAATTTACCCTGAACTTGTCAAGCGTGGTGTGCGTCCTGATATTGTTACCGACCAGACCTCGGCGCATGATCCGGTACACGGCTATTTGCCGATTGGATGGAGCGTTGCCGAATGGCGCGCCAAACAGGAAAGCGACCCGAAAGGCGTTGCAAAAGCTGCCCGAGCTTCCATGAAAGTGCAGGTTCAGGCCATGCTCGATTTCTGGAATGCCGGTATTCCGACCGTTGATTATGGTAATAATATCCGTCAGATGGCGCTGGAGGAGGGCTTGGAAGATGCATTTGCATTCCCGGGCTTTGTGCCAGCCTATATCCGCCCGCTGTTCTGCCGTGGCGTCGGGCCTTTTCGTTGGGCTGCTCTTTCGGGTGATCCGGAAGATATCGCCAAGACCGATGCTAAAGTTAAAGAGCTGTTGCCGGATAATAAGCATCTGCATAACTGGCTGGATATGGCGAAGGAACGCATTGAGTTTCAGGGCTTGCCAGCACGTATCTGCTGGGTAGGTTTGGGTGATCGTCATCGCCTTGGGCTTGCATTCAACGAAATGGTGCGCAACGGCGAATTGAAAGCGCCGATTGTGATCGGTCGCGATCATCTGGATAGTGGTTCGGTGGCGTCGCCTAACCGTGAAACAGAAGCGATGCAGGATGGCTCGGATGCCGTATCCGATTGGCCATTGCTCAACGCGCTGCTCAACACTGCATCGGGAGCAACATGGGTTTCGCTCCATCATGGCGGTGGTGTCGGCATGGGCTTCAGCCAGCATTCCGGCATGGTGATTTGCTGCGATGGTTCCGCCGATGCGGATGAGCGTATTGGCCGTGTACTTTGGAATGATCCGGCAACCGGTGTGATGCGCCACGCTGATGCAGGCTATGATATTGCGCTTGATTGGGCAAAACAGCAGGGACTTCGTCTGCCTGCTATTCTCGGCAATTAATATATTTTTCTCCCGCAAGTGCCGCACTCGCGGGAGATTTTTTTGAGAGGCAACACCGATGAAAATTTTGCGTGTCAGTGACCATAAGCAAATGCCGTGGAAAAACGGTGGTGGTGTGACAATAGAAATCGCCATTCATCCGGCAGATGCAACAGTTGATAATTTTGACTGGCGTATTTCCACAGCAACCGTTGCGCAAGATGGTGCTTTCTCGGTATTTCCTGACATCGACCGGACGCTGGCGGTGCTGGAGGGAAACGGTATTATATTGTCGGTGGATGGTGTTGAGACGACACTCTCGCAAGTGAGCGAGCCATATAGTTTTGCCGCTGACGCACATACAAGTGCGCGACTAAATGACGGCACAATCACTGACCTCAACATTATGACACGGCGTTGTGCCTATACGCATGAAGTAAAGCGCATTGTGCTGGATAATCAAACAGCACGTTTACATTTTGAAGAGCCAGTTTTTTTGTTTGTCGCCAGTGGAACTATAATAATTCAACACCTTGAAGGTGAAGAGATATTGTTTGCAAAAGATTGCGCGAGTTTTAGTGCTGCGCAAAAAGGCAGTATTGCAATTTCAGGTCAGGCGGTCGCTTATTTGATTAATTTCAAACGCAACTAACCGTTTTTAAGTGTGGCGACGGCCTGCTCACTGTTGCGGATATAGTCATAAGCGTCACTTTGTTTTTGGATCAGCAGGATGAAAAGCAGATCGGTTAAAATAAGCTGCGCATCGCGCGATGTGATCGACGATGAACGCACTTTTTCTTCATCCGCAACCGTATAAAGATTTATATCGGCATTGGATGCCAGTTTGTTTTCTTTCAAGCCGGTGACCGAAATGACCAGTGCGCCGCGCTCTTTCGCAGCTTCTGCAATCCGCAATGTTTCAATACTGGCGCCAGACTGCGAAAAAGCGACAAGTACATCCTCGCTGCTCAATGTCGAGGCATTGGCCATCTGAATATGGCTGTCGTCATTATGTAGCACATTGCGACCGAGCTTCATCATCTTGTAAGAAAAATCACGCGCGACAAGCGATGATGCACCAACACCTGCCAGATGAATGCGCCGCGCTGCATCAAGAGCAGATAATGCTTTGCCGATATCGTCTTCATTATTCACCGCGACGGTCTGCTGCATGGATTGCAGCTTACTGCCAATCAGTTTTTGTAAAATGGAGAGATAACCATCATCTTTTTCAATGGAGCCGTGAATAACACCGGCGGGCACACGCCATTCTTGCGCTTTCGCCTCAATAACTGCGCGTTTTAACTCTTGATATCCGGCAAAGCCTAGCTTCTGGCTGAATTTTACAACACTGGACTGGCTGCGTCCTGTTTCTTGCGCCAAAGCGGCAGAAGAAAGCTTGGCGACCTGTTCGGGGCGCTCGAGAATAAACTCACCGATCTGCTGGTCGGCAGGTGCCATGTCTGTTAACCTGACACTGATCATCTGTAATACCGACACTGTTGATCTCCCAAATCTATTCTATAATTGCCGCCATCCTATGTTTTTTTAATTGCTGTTCACAATAGGATGAGATGAAGAATATATTATTCCAAATCGATTGACACATGGTACTGCTGAATTAATATCCGATGCAAGTCCATCATAGCAGCCCATTATAGCAACAAGGCAGTTTGTTCCATGGATAAATTACGAATAGTCGGCGGAAAGCGCCTTCAGGGTGCGGTTAGTATTGCGGGTGCAAAAAACTCGGCGCTGCCACAAATTGCTGCCTCGCTGCTGAGCCCGTATCCGCTGGAGCTGACCAATCTGCCGGTTGTGACTGATGTGCATGCCATGTTGAATGTCGTGGAAGCGCAAGGTGCAGTGGTGAGCCGCTCGGCGCAAGGCACGACGATTGAAGCGCGTGCGCTGCTTGACGTTGATACAACTTATGAAACCGTGCGCAAGATGCGTGCGACTGTGCTAGTATTAGCGCCTCTTTTGGCGCGAAACGGACAGGCGCGGGTTTCGATGCCAGGCGGTTGTGCTATTGGTGCCAGACCAGTGGATTTGCATGTCAAAGCATTGCAGGCATTGGGCGCGCATGTGGAAATTGACCGCGGTGTTATTGCCGCATCTTTGAACAACGGCCTTCGCGGTGCACGTATTGTTTTAGGTGCGCCATCTGTGGGGGCGACGGCCACGGCAATGATGGCGGCCACATATGCCAAGGGCGAAACGGAAATTCTCAATGCAGCGCGTGAGCCGGAGCTGGCTGATCTTGCGGCATGTCTGACGGCAATGGGTGCCGAAATTGAAGGGGCTGGTACTCATCGCATTTTGATTAATGGTGAAACATCATGGCGTGCAGCCCGTCATCACAGTATCCCTGATCGCATTGAAGCAGGAACTTATGCGGTAGCGGCAGCGATTACCGGCGGACAGCTGGAATTGACCAATGCCCGGCTTGAACATCTGGCTTCTGCGGTGCAAATTTTGGAAATGATGGGCGTGAATGTCTGGCCAAGTGATCGGGGCATTGTCATCTCACGCGATGGTGCATTGCGGCCGGTTGATCTGACAACAGAGCCTTATCCGGGCTTTCCGACCGATTTGCAGGCGCAGATTATGGCGCTGGCAACTTGTGCCAACGGTGCGTCGCTTATACGTGAGACGGTGTTTGAAAGTCGCTTCATGCATGTGCCGGAACTTTGCCGGATGGGTGCGGATATTACGCTGAAAGGCACGTCAGCCTTGGTGCGTGGTGGCGGGGAACTATATGGCACAGAGGTGATGGCAACTGATTTGCGCGCATCTGTTTCGCTGATTTTGGCGGCTTTGGTGGCTGAGGGTGAAACGATTGTTAATCGCGTTTATCACCTTGATCGTGGCTATGAGCAGCTGGATCGCAAACTTCGCCAATGCGGCGCCGATATTGAACGGCTGAAAGGGTAAGTGCCATCATGTCACAAGTTTCAGCCTATTTTCTTGGTGTTGATGGTGGCGGAACCGGTTGCCGCGCGCGCATTGAAGATGCGGAAGGCCATGTTTTAGGGCAGGGTGTCTCTGGGCCGGCGACGACGCGCCTTGGCATTGAAGCGGCGTGGAACTCGGTGATGCGCGCCAGTGAGGCAGCGATTGAGGAGGCCGGTTTACATGACACTCAATATGGCCAAATCAATGTCGGTATTGCGCTTGCCGGTCTTGGTCGCAAGGGCGCATTGCAAGCCTTGCAGGCTATCCCGCATCAGTTTGCATCTATCGCCTTTGTCAATGATGGCAAAGGTGCCTGTCTTGGTGCGCATTCCGGCCGTGATGGTGCAATTGTAATTGCCGGTACCGGCTCGGTCGGGCTTGGTTTTGCTGATGGTGAAGACTTGCGCGTTGGCGGTTATGGCTTTCCTGTTTCAGATGAGGGGAGCGGCGCTTATCTGGGGTTAAAGGCTATTCAGCATGCACTGCGTGCGCATGATGGCCGCCTGGAAAAAACGGCTTTGTTATCGGAAGTGATGCAACGCTTTGGCAATGATCCGATGGAAGTGGTTGCATGGATGGATCAGGCCGCGGCCACCGAATATGCGACCCTTGCGCCGATGGTCATGCGCCATGCCGATCAGGGGGACGGGGCGGCACGTCGTATCGTGCAAGGGGCTGCCGGACATGTGGATACATTGGTGCGCGCTTTGTTTGAGCGTGGTGCGCCGCGTGTCTCGTTGCTTGGCGGGTTGGCTACGCCGCTTTTGGCGTGGCTTGCGCCTGATGTGCGCCGTCGTTTGAAGCCTGCGGA
This sequence comes from Paenochrobactrum gallinarii, assembly GCF_014205685.1. GTDB lineage: Bacteria > Pseudomonadota > Alphaproteobacteria > Rhizobiales > Rhizobiaceae > Paenochrobactrum > Paenochrobactrum gallinarii. The sequence goes on along the minus strand of NZ_JACIIU010000013.1, from coordinate 22,797 downwards.
TGGTGATGCAGTGTCGGGTGCAATTATTTTGGCCAGAAGCGGAGCGAAGGCTAAAAATCAGTAATTCCTGACATGCTGTGAATTGGAATAATAAATTCCAATAATTTATTGACATATGGAATATTTGAACTTAGATTTTGTCTGTAAGGTAGGCATCGGGTGAGGGCTGTGTTGCATTTGCGCTCTTGCTCTGATGGCTGGCCGGACAGGTGAATTCCAGATGCGATTTTTAAGGCGAGCTGCATGTTGAAGCGAGAATTATTGTCAGAGCTGGACGGATTGGTATCCGAGGGACGTAACCCGCGGACAATGGATATTGATCTGCTCGACAGCCTCGCTGTTGTTCGTAAAATCAACGATGATGATAAGATTGTGCCGCTGGCCGTGGAAAAAGTGCTGCCGGAAGTGGCGCAGGCTGTTGATGCCATCGTTGCTGCTTTTCAAAAAAATGCCCGTCTCATTTACATTGGTGCCGGAACGAGCGGCCGTTTAGGTGTTTTGGATGCCTCCGAATGTCCTCCCACATTCGGGGTGCCGGAAAGCATGGTCGTTGGATTGATTGCCGGTGGTGATGAGGCGCTGTTGCGCGCGATTGAAGGTGCGGAAGATGATGCTTCGCAAGGTGAAGCGGATTTGCGCAATATTCAGTTGAGTGCTGATGATGTGGTTGTCGGTATCGCAGTCAGCGGGCGCACGCCTTATGTGATTGGTGCGTTAAATTATGCCAAATCATTGGGCGCGGTAACGGTCGCTCTTTCGTGCAACCCGCAATCCACAATTGCAGCGCTTGCCGATATTGCGATTTCGCCGGTTGTGGGGCCGGAAGTTTTAACCGGTTCAACGCGTTTGAAATCCGGTTCCGCGCAGAAACTGGTGCTTAATATGCTGACAACTGCAAGCATGATCCGGATCGGGAAAAGCTATCAAAACCTGATGGTTGACGTGTCTGCGACCAATGAAAAACTGGTTGCCCGCGCGGTTCGTATTGTCATGCAGGCAAGCGATTGCGACGAGCGCACCGCTGAGGAGGCGCTTCGTCTGACAAACAATGATGTCAAGCTTGCGATTCTTGTTGTAATGAATGAAACAGGGGTTGAAGAAGCTCGCCGCGCACTGCATGAAGCGAACGGCTTTTTAAGACCGGCAATACATGTAAAATCAGTTTGAGACAAAGCACAGTTCCGCGATGGATAATAGGGATCGCTTAAGGGGAGCACGAATGAAAACATCATTTAAAATGAAACTGCTGGGCTGCGTTGCGGCTTTGGCAATGTATTCGCCGGTGATGGCCGGTGATGCAATGGCGCAGACATTGCGCATGGCCTGGTCGCAGGATGCTACCGGCCTTGATCCGCACAAGCAGACTGCATTCTCGTCGCAGCGTTTGCTGGAATTGGTTTATGAGCCGCTTGTTCGCTCTGATGCGCAGCTTTTGGCAGCGCCTGCCATTGCTGAAAGCTGGGAATTTTCCGATGAAGGCAAGGTTCTGACCTTCAAGCTCAACAAAGCTTCAAAATTCCAGAACGGTGCGAACGTTACCTCTGCGGACGTCAAGGCATCTTTCGAGCGTATTCTGGACGAAGCAACCGGTGCCGCAGCGCGTGCAAACTTCCAGTCGATTGAAACGATCGAAACGCCGGATGATGCAACGGTTATTTTCAAGCTGAAACAGGCTGATATTCCGCTGTTGACCGCGATGACTTCGATTAATGCTGCTATTTTGCCTGCCAGTGAAATCGCGGCCGGTAATATCGGCACCAAGGCCGTTGGTTCAGGGCCTTTCATTCTCGAAAGCTGGAACCCGAATTCGAAGGAAGTTTTGAAAACCAATCCTGATTGGGCTGGTGGTAAAGTTGAAATCGACGGCATTGATATCAGCGTTTTGCCGGATGAAACAGCAATTTTGGCAGCCCTGCGCGCCAAGCAAATTGATTTTGCCGTGCTGAATGATCCGATGGTTGCAACCATGGTTGATCGTGAAGCCAATGTGACGCTCGACCGCACGCCAAGTCTTGCTTATCACGTGCTGCAGATGAACCCATCGCGTGATGGTATGAAAGAACTGGCTGTGCGTCAGGCAATTTCATGCGCCATCGACCGCAAAGATGTTCTGGAAACTGCTTCACTTGGTGAAGGAGCTGTAACAGGCCCGTTGACATCGCCAGCTTTTGCCAATGATCCGTCAACCCTTTTCTGCTATGAGAAAGATCTGGAAAAAGCCAAGAAGCTGATGGCTGATGCCGGCTTTGAAAAAGGCTTCTCCGCAACCGTTATTGCAGCAACCGGTGAACCACCGACCGCAGCAGCAGAAGCACAGGTTATCCAGTCTCAGCTTGCTGAAATCGGCATCAAACTCGACATCCGCATGATGGAACTCAACGTTTATGTCGATACCTGGCTGAAGGGTGATTTTGACATGGCTGTTGCGCTGAACGGCGGCAGTGCTGATCCTTACACCATGTATAATCGTTATTGGACGAAAAACGGTAACCTGCAAAAGGTTGCTCAGTTCACAGACGATAAGCTGGACAGTTTGCTGCATGAAGGACGTGCAGAGACCGATCTGGAAAAGCGCAAAGAAATCTTCTCTGAATTCGAGAAGCATCTTGCCGAAGTTTCACCATGGGTCTGGCTCTATACATCATACAACTATGCTGCATTCCAGAAGAATGTGACCGGTTTTGAACCACGCCGCACCAATTCCATTTTTGGTGTGACCAAGATCAAACTGGCTAACTAAACCCAAAAAATGCCCGTCCGCATGCCATTAAAGCAAGCGGACGGGTTTGTTTCATCCACTGATAAGGTCTGCCACAATGAGTTACCTGACACGGCGGCTAGTGACATTTCCATTGGTCATGGTCGGAGTATCGATCCTCGTTTTCGTCTCCATCCGCATGGTGCCGGGGGATTCCATTACGGCGATGCTTGGGACAGAAGCAGGGCTTCTGACACCACAGCAGCGTCAGGCGCTGGCAGAATATTTTGGTATTGATCGGGGCTGGCTGGCGCAATATTGGCACTGGCTGACCGGTGTGCTGCAAGGCGATATGGGCTTGTCGGTTACTTATGGTAAGCCGGTTCTCGATGTTATTCTTGAGCGTTTTCCGCTGACACTGCAATTAGCTTTGATGTCGATGGTGGTGGCGTTGGCTGTGGGCTTGCCTGCAGGTGTTTATGCAGCCACGCGCAATGAGCGCCCGTCTGATCTGATTGTGCGCATTGTGGCGATGATTGGCCAGTCAACACCAAGTTTTGTGCTTGGTCTTTTGATTATTTATGTTCTTTCAGCTGGCTTTGGCATTTTGCCGACCATGGGCGAATATGTGCCGATCTGGGTTGATCCGTTGGCCAATCTGGGGCAGTTGATTTTTCCCTCCCTCACTCTTGGCTTTGCATTTGCTGCAGCCGTCACGCGCATATCCCGATCTGCCATGCTCGATGTTTTGGGCGATGATTATGTGCGCACAGCGCGCAGTAAAGGGGTGCCGGCACGTAAAGTGATATGGCGTCATGCGCTACCCAATGCTCTGATACCGGTGGTGACTTTGTGCGGTGTGGAATTTGGCTATCTTTTAGGCGGTGCCGTGCTGGTTGAGCAAATTTATGCCCTTCCGGGTCTTGGCCGTATGGTTCTGGAGGCTATTTTGCAGCGCGATTACGCGATGGTGCAAGGTGCAGTTTTGTTTATCGCTTTCAATTTCATGATTGTTAATTTGCTTGTTGATCTTGCCTATGTGGCGCTCGATCCGCGTATCCGGATGGAGGAACGCTGATGCAACTTCTTCGCTCAATCTTTTCCCATCCGAGCGGTCGCATCGGTGGTGTTATCATTGTCGTTTATCTGATCGTGGCCGTGATGGGCTATGTCGGCCTCACCCCTTATGATCCGTTGCTGCAAAATCGTCTTGCCCGTTTGCAGGCGCCAAGCAGTGCTTATTGGATGGGCACCGACCTTTTCGGACGTGATGTGATGAGCCGCCTGATGACCGGTATCACGCAATCTTTCGTGGTGGGTTTTGCCGCTGTCGCCATTGCTGCTTTCGCAGGCACTGTGTTGGGCTTGACCGCTGCATGGTTTGGCCGTTGGTGGGATGGCTCTGTGATGCGTTTGATGGATGTGCTGCTGGCGTTTCCGGCCATTTTGCTGGCACTTCTCATTATTACTGTGGTGGGGCCGGGTGTTGGCACCAGTATTGCAGCGATCGCGATTGTTTATACGCCGATTTTCACCCGTGTTGTTCGCGGGCCTGCATTGTCCTTGCGTTCGCGTGATTTTGTCGATGCGGCGCGCACTTTCGGTAGCAGCCGTTTTTATATCTTAACGCGCCATTTGCTGCTTAATCTGGTTGCTCCTTTGACTGTGCAGATCACGCTGGCACTTGCCTGGTCATTGCTGACCGAAGCAGGTTTGAGCTTCTTAGGCCTTGGAACGCAGCCACCTGCATCATCGCTTGGGCTGATGTTGGCAGATGCGCGCAACCTGATGGAAAGCGCTCCATGGCTGCTGATTTTCCCAGCCCTTGCCATTATGATCGGCATTCTTGGTTTCAACCTGCTCGGTGATGCGCTGCGCGATATTCTCGATCCTAAGTCGCGGAGGACTGCATCGTGACCGCTCTTCTTTCAGTTAAAGGCCTGCGTGTCGGTTTTGGCCGCGATCCAAAGGCTAATGAGATCGTTCGCGGCGTCAGTTTTGATCTGAATGCCGGTGAGACAATGGCTATTGTCGGCGAAAGTGGCTCAGGCAAATCCGTCACCTCGCTTTCGGTCAATCGATTGGTGGATTTTGGCGGTGGTAGTATCATTGGCGGTTCAATGCTGTTCCAGCGTGCTGATGGCTCGATCATTGATCTGGCAACAGCACAGGAAAAAGAACTGACGACAATCCGCGGTGCGGAAATTGGCATGATTTTTCAGGAGCCGATGACGTCGCTTAACCCTGTTTTGAGCATCGGCACGCAGATTGAGGAATCCTTCCGGCTGCATCGTGGCTTGACGGGTAAACAAGCCCATGCAGCGGCAAAGGATGCGCTGGATCGTGTGCGCATTCCGGATGCGGCGCGTCGTTTGAAATATAGCCCGAACCAGTTTTCCGGCGGTATGTTGCAGCGTGTGATGATTGCCATTGCGCTGGCTTGCAACCCGCGTTTGCTGATTGCGGATGAGCCGACAACGGCACTTGATGTGACCGTGCAGGCACAGATTATGGCTTTGCTCAGCGAATTAAAGCGGGAAACCAATATGGGAATGATTTTCATCACCCATGATATTGGGCTTGTGGCTGGTATTGCCGACAGGGTGATGGTTATGCAGTCCGGACAAGTGGTCGAGCAGGGCACGATTTCCGATGTGCTCGACCGCCCGCAACATGATTATACGCAGCATCTTTTGCAGGCTGTGCCGCATTTTGAAAATGGCGCAGCGGTGCGTCATGATTATCAGCGCCCGCTATCAGAAGATGCGGCAAAGCCAGCCCTTAAAGTGGAAGGCCTGACGGTTCGTTTCTCAGTCAAATCCGGCCTTTTTAGCCGCACAACCGGCAATGTACATGCGGTGGATGGTGTTGATTTTGATCTGATGCCGGGTGAAACGCTGGCGATCGTGGGTGAAAGTGGTTCCGGTAAATCCACCACTGCACGCGCCATATTGGGGCTTGTGAAAGCAACGCGCGGCGCATTTGAAACCAATGTGGTTAAATCAGCGCATGGGAATGCGGATGAGCCAGTGCAGATGGTGTTTCAAAACCCTTATGCGTCGCTTAACCCGCGTTTGCGTGTGGATGAGATCTTGGCAGAGCCGGTCATTGCCGCAGGCGGCAGCCGTACGGCTGAAGTGAGGGCAAAAATGATTGCGCTGTTGAAGCGCGTTGGTTTGCCTGAAGATAGTTTGCTGCGTTACCCGCATCAGTTTTCCGGTGGTCAGCGACAGCGCTTGTGCATTGCGCGCGCGCTCATGCTCAATCCATCCGTGCTGGTACTTGATGAGGCGGTTTCGGCGCTGGACGTTTCGGTACAGGCAAAAGTGCTGGAACTTCTGGTCGATCTGCAAAAAGAATATGGCCTTGCTTATCTGTTTGTGTCGCATGACATGGCTGTTGTCGAGCGGATCGCGCATCGCATTGCTGTTGTTTATGCGGGGCAGATCGTCGAAATCGGCGATGCAGCTTCGGTGCTTTCCAAGCCGCAACATTCTTATACCAAGCGCTTGATTTCTGCTGTACCGAGCGTTTCAAAACGCAATGAGCATTTCACGCTGGATTCCCGTCAGGTGCCGTCATTGGTACGCCCTTTAGGCTATGAGCCACCCGCGGCTGATTGGGTCAGTTACGGTGCCGACCATAAGGCACGGGCAGAGGCATAAGATGAGCAAAAATTTCGCCCAAGCTTTTAGCCTTGTTGAAGAAGCGGTTGCGTCAGGCCGGATCCCAGGTGCTGTGTTAGGTTTGGTTGAAACGGATGGCGCACGCAAAATTCAAGCCATCGGTCGTGCGCAAATTGTGCCGTCAGAACGAATAATGCGTGAAGATACGTGGTTTGATCTGGCATCATTGACCAAAGTGCTTTTCACCACGCCGCGTATTCTGGAACTGGCCGAACAAGGTGTTGTTGATCTTGACGCGCCTTTGATCAGCCATCTGCCGGATTTGCGCCAATATAATGCCAATGCATGGGAGCGGAAGGTCACATTCCGCCAATGTTTGGGGCATCAAACACCGTTTCCGGCGGTAGAGCCAATCTACACCTATGGTCGCGACGCGGATTTACTGCGCACATTCATTATGCAGCGCGAATGGAAAGCCGGTGCGCCGGTTTATTCCGATATCAATTTCATTCTGCTGGGCTTTGTGCTTGAGCGTCTGGCACACAAAACTATCCGTGAAATGGATGCAGGCAAAGGTTTTGCTTGGGAAACGGATGCCGATCAAACGGCTGCGACCGAAGATTGCACTTGGCGCCACCGTGTCCTTTGCGGCGAAGTGCATGATGATAATTGTAGCGCCTTACAAGGAGCAGGCCATGCGGGTCTTTTTGGCACAGCCGCATCGGTTCTTAATTTCGGCGAAGGCCTGTTGAATGGCAGTGGTGCCAGCAAACAGGTGATTGACTGGATGCGCACGCCTTTATCATCCAGCCGTACGCATGGTTTTGAACGCGCACATCAAGGCTGGGCGGGCGGCTCTGTCTGCTCGGCTGAAACAATCGGCCATACCGGTTTTACCGGCACTGGTTTATGGGTTGATTTTGAGAAAGGTCGGGCATGGACATTGCTCACCAATCGCATTCATCCTACCCGTCATTTTGACAGTCAAATCGTGTCGCTGCGCATAGCTGTTGGCGATCTTATCTCTCAAGCCTAGGAATTTAAGACATGAAACCTGTATGGGCCGTTGGTCTGATGACCGGAACTGTTCTTGATGGCAATGTGGATGTGGCACTTTTAAAAACCGATGGCGAGAGCGTCACTGAGTTTGGTGCATATGCGCTTAAACCCTATCCGCAGGAAATCCGTGATCTGTTGGAAGAAACCTTGGCGCAAGCGCTGAAATGGGGTTTTGACGGACCAGAACCGGAAATTTTCAAAACGGCTGAAGAAGCGCTGACCAGAGCACAATCTGCGGCTGTTCGTGAGCTGGTGACCGAAAGCGGTCTGACCATGGCTGATATCGGCGTTGTTGGTTTTCATGGCCAGACAGTGCTGCATCGTGCGCCAACCAAAGAGCGTTTGGGTGATACCCGCCAGCTTGGCGACGGCGCTTTGATGAGCGAGTTGCTGGGCACTAAAGTTGTTTATGATTTCCGTACCGCTGATATGCGTGCCGGTGGTCAGGGCGCACCGCTTTCAGCTGTTTATCATGCGGCATTGCTGAAAGGTGCTGATGCCAGCGGTGAAACAGCTGTGCTTAATCTGGGCGGGGTTGCCAATGTGACCTGGTGGGATGGTGCAGATGCCGTTGTGGCTTTTGATACCGGCCCTGCCAACGCGCCGTTGAATGATTTTATCAAGGCGCATACCGGTGCTGAAATGGATCGCGATGGTGCTCTGGGGCTTGCAGGCAAGGTCGATGAGGCACGTCTTGCCAAATTGCTGGAGCATAAATATCTGACCGCTCCATATCCAAAATCGCTGGATCGTTTTGACTTTGGCGCCAGCATGGCTGACGGGCTGGAGCTTGAAAACGGTGCCGCCACACTTACCGCTTTCACTGCAAGTGCTGTGGGCAAAGCGCTGGATCTGTTGCCGCACCGCCCAAAACGTCTGGCTGTGAGCGGCGGTGGCCGTCATAATCCGGCAATGATGAAAATGCTGGGCGAGCGCGCAGGTGTTGAAGCGGTACAAGCTGAAACATTTGGCTGGCGCGGCGATGCGGTTGAAGCAGAATGTTTCGCGTTTTTGGCTGTGCGCGCATTGCGTGGCCTGCCGATCAGCTATCCGGGCACAACCGGCGTGCCGGCACCAATGACCGGCGGCAGGATAGCTGGTTAATCAACGGATTAACTGGCGTTTGCAAGGCGTTTTTTAAGAAAGCTGCGGGTGCGCCCGATGGGAAAATCGGGCAGCTCACCAAAAACTTCATAGCCCTGACGTTCATAAGCAATTTTAGCGACAGGGCTAAAAGTATCGATCAGCGCACTATGGCATCCGCGTGCCAGCGCTTCATCTTCTGCGGCTTGCAACATTTTTCCGGCCACGCGTTGGCCGCGTAAGGAACTATCGACCCAAAGCCACTGAATATAGAGCCAGCCCCAAGCCGTATAACCTGAAATACCAGCCAGTATTTTGCCATTTTCATCACGTACGAAAACAGCAAGTGATGTGCGATCAGAAGCACCAACATCAGCATCGTTAAAAGCTGATAATTGTTGGCCGACAAAAGCGAGGTCATCGGCGGAAGGTGTGGCGGTAATTTCAAATTCTGTGGTCATTTCGGTTGTCCGATGAGAATAAAACGGAGCGTTATGCTCGATAATTTAAGTGAAAGCATAGGCGGTTTTTATCGCCTTCTGTCAATGCGGATTTAAGGCGTTGCCGCCATTAAAATGCTTATGACACAATACACTGACGGAGACAGTCTGATGAATGCTTATAGTTTAAAAGGCGCACGGGTTTTTGACGGCGAACGCTTGACTAATCATAAGGCTGTGATTGTTCGTGAAGGCCGCATTGAAGCGATTGTTGCTGAAAATGACATTGACGCAAACCTGCCGCAGATCAATCTGGATGGTGGTATTTTAGCGCCGGGCTTTATTGATGCGCAGGTTAATGGCGGTGGCGGTATCATGCTCAACGATGCGCCAACCGCTGAAAATATGCGTATTATGGCTGCGGCTCACCGCCCGTTTGGCACAACGAGCATGCTGCCGACACTGATCACCGATGTGCAGGAAAAATCTGAGCAAGCCATTGCGGCGGCTATTGCCGTGATGGATGAAAATGCAGGCGTTGTCGGTTTGCATTTGGAAGGCCCGCATATTGCACCTGCACGTAAGGGCGTGCATTTGCCTAAATTTATGCGCCCTGTCAGCGAAGACGATGTGGCCGCAATGGTTGAAGCTGCAAAACATATTGATGCCTTACTGGTTACAATGGCGGCAGAGCAGGTGAGCGCTGCTCAGGTGGAGAAATTATCGGCTAATGGTGTTATAGTTTGTCTTGGCCATACGGATGCAACAGCAGAAGCTGCGACAAGGCTGTTTGAAGCGGGCGCTCATGGTGTCACCCATTTGTTCAATGCGATGAGCCAGCTTGGCAGTCGCGCACCGGGGGTAGTTGGTGCGGCACTGGATCATCCGGCGGTTTGGGGCGGTATTATTGCAGATGGTCATCATATTGATCCGATGAGCCTGCGTGTGGCGATCCGTGCCAAGCACGCCAATATGGGTGAGGGAAAACTGTTTTTTGTCACCGATGCGATGAGCTTGGTTGGCTCTGACAAAAATAGCTTTGATCTGCATGGTCGCACGGTCAGCCGTAGTATAGGCGATGGCTTGCCGAAGCTTACCCTCGATGATGGCACCATTGCCGGTTCTGATCTCGATATGGCCGCAGCGGTTCGTTTTGGTGTTGAAATGCTTGATTTGAGCTTAGCTACATCGCTTGCAATGGCGACATCTTATCCGGCGCGTTTTTTACGTTTGGCAGATAGGGGTTTTATCCGTGCCGGATTGCGTGCGGATTTGGTGCATCTGGATGATGAACTTCAACTGCGCCGCACTTGGATTGCAGGTGTTTGAGAAAGTGCAGCTGTATAAATTTAAGATAGTCAGTCAGCGACGGGCAAATTGCATCGCCGTTGCTCTGACTGCTTAAAGAATTTCTAGTGTTGATGATCGCGTATCCAGTGCGAGATTAAATATGATAAAAAAATTCTAGTTTTTTCAGGTTTAGGGTAGTATCAGCTTAACCAGTTGATTCTTAACAATAGAAAGCCTTGCTATGAGTGAAACTATTGCTCTTGAAACAGTCACCAATTTGCCACGTTCCAAGCGCTTGAAGGCCGTAACTTCGGGCACTCATGACACACTGGACAAAGCCATCATGGCAGGAGAACCTTTCAGGGATCGTGAAAGATATGCACTCTTTCTCAAGGTGCAGCACCAGTTTCATCGTGATATTAACGCGCTTTATGACAATGCCAAATTAGATGCAGTGTTGCCTGATCTTCAAGGTCGCCGTCGTTTCAGCCTGATTGGTGATGACTTGTCTGATTTGGCGGTGTCTGCACCAGAAATAACGGATGCACCGGTTTTTGCCAGTAGTGATGATATTGACCTGCCAACGGCACTAGGTTGGCTTTATGTCGCTGAAGGATCCAATATGGGTGCAGCTTTCTTGTTGAAAGCAGCTCAAAAGATTGGTTTATCGGAAGCGTTTGGCGCTCGTCATCTGGCCGGTGCTCCTGAAGGTCGCGGCCTTCATTGGCGTACATTTACGCAGGCACTGGATGATATTAACTTAAGCGAAGACGAAGAAGATAAATTGGTTGCCGGTGCTGAGAGCGCTTTCAAGCGTGTTCATGCACTGGTTAAGCAGATGTTTGGCTAATCGCCGATAAGTTTTTCAATTTTGCGTTGGGGCGGTGTGTTTTATCACCGCCCTTTTTTTATTTTAGCGCATTATTCAACACCAGATTGTAGTGTGTCATATCTTTGTTATAAGAGTGTAGCGCAATAATATTACGTGCAGCTCACTTCTGTGGATAAATCTTGCGTTTTGAGGTGCTTTTTGATTGCGTAATCATATTTGAGCACTATAAGTGAGCCCTAATTTAGCGAGCAAAAGTGGACGGATTTTTTAAAATTTATGGCTCTGCCGTCCGAGCATCTTCTCCGGAGGACTGAAATATATGAACCATTCTCGCATGGCGCTTTGTCTTAACTGTAAAGGGGAAAGACAATGAATGCCTCGACCAATGCTGTTCAGCCGGACAATGCCCCAAAAACAGTAATTGAGCTTAAAAATGTCGCCATTTCATTCAATCTGGCCAATGGCGGACGCTATGATGCGGTAGCAGAAAGCAATCTTAAAGTTGCCGATAATGAATTTGTTGCCATTGTCGGGCCAACCGGTTGCGGTAAATCTACTTTACTGAATGCCGTAGCAGGTCTTTTGACGCCTGCAAGCGGCACCGTGGAAATCAGCGGCAAGCAATTAAGCGGCCTTAACCGTCAAGCCGGTTATCTTTTTCAGCAAGACGCATTAATGCCATGGAAAACCGTGCTGGAAAATGTTGCTATCGGACTGGAAATTGCCGGTACGCCTAAAAAAGAAGCCCGTGAACAAGCGCAGGAATGGCTTGCCCGTGTGGGGCTTGCCAATTTCGGCGACCGCTATCCGCATATGTTGTCGGGTGGGCAGCGCAAGCGTATTGGCTTGGCACAGGTGCTGATCCGTAATCCTAAATATTTGCTGATGGATGAACCTTTCGGGCCTTTGGATGCGCAAACGCGCGTTATCATGGGTGATCTGCTGCTTGATCTCTGGTCGCAGGATCGTAAAGCCGTGATGTTTGTCACCCATGATCTGGAAGAAGCGATCGCATTGGCTGATCGTGTTGTGATTATGTCTGCCGGCCCGCGTGCCCATATTCTGGCTGAATATCAAATTCCGCTGGAGCGCCCGCGTGAGATTTCTGAAATTCGCTTGAATGACCAGTTCCACGAAATTCATCGTGAAATCTGGGGTGCGCTGAAAGAAGAAGTGCTTAAAGGCTATCAGCAGACAAGCGGAGTGCGCAAATGAACAAGCCTCTCTTATTTTTAGCGCAGCTTAGTGTGGCTGTGTTCGTTATCCTTGTCTGGTATTTGTTTACCGAAACGCATTTGTTCGGCAATCCGGCCAATGCCAAGTTTTTCTTTGCGACACCAACACAAGTGGCCGTACGAATTTATAAATGGTTTGCGCAAGGTACAATTTGGTATCATCTCGGCATCACGCTGTTGGAAGCCATGCTTGCTTTCATCATTGGTTCAGTAGGCGGCGTGATGATCGGTTTTTGGTTTGCCCGCAAACCAATGCTGGCTGCTGTTTTTGACCCTTATGTGAAAGCTGCCAACTCGTTGCCGCGTGTGGTGCTGGCACCAATTTTCATGCTCTGGCTGGGTTTGGGGATTTGGTCAAAAGTGGCGCTCGGCGTTTCGCTGGTCTTCTTCATTGTGTTCTTTAACGTTTATCAGGGCGTTAAAGAGGTCAATCAGACCGTGTTGGCTAATGCTCGTATGCTGGGCATGAATGAGCGTCAGTTATTGCGCAATGTCTATTTGCCATCTGCATTGTCCTGGATGTTCTCAAGCTTGCACACGGCGGTTGGTTTTGCCGTTGTGGGGGCGGTTGTGGGTGAATATCTGGGCTCTTCCGCAGGGCTTGGCTATCTCATTCATCAGGCGGAAGGCGTGTTTGATGTCACCGGCGTTTTTGCCGGAATGATTGTGCTGACGGCCTTTGTTTTGCTTATCGATTGGGCAGTTTCGATTGTAGAAGCCCGCTTGCTCATCTGGCGACCTAAAACAGTCGGACCAAACGGCGCTTAAAACGATAATTCAAGGAATATAATCATGAATATAACACGTCGCGATTTAATGCTTGGTGCAGCCGCTTTCGGGCTGATGAATATCGCAGCTCAGTTGCCTGCCTTTGCGCAAAACCCTGATGCGAAACCTGAGAAAACCGATCTGATGCTGGGCGTAGGCGGTAAGCCTTTATTCTATTATCTGCCGCTTACCATTGCTGAACGTTTGGGCTTTTTTGAAGAGCAAGAGCTTAACGTCACAGTCAACGATTTCGGTGGTGGCGCAAAATCTTTGCAGGCGCTGATTGGTGGTTCGGTTGATGTGGTTACCGGTGCTTATGAGCATACATTGCGCATGCAGCATCGTGGTCAGGATATTAAAGCCATTTGTGAACTTGGCCGTTTTCCGGGCATTTGCATTGGTGTGCGCAGCGATCTGGCAGACGAGATCAAAACGATTGCCGATTTGAAAGGCCGTAATGTTGGTGTGACCGCCCCCGGTTCTTCCACCTCGCTGTTCTTGCAATATGCAATGATCAAAAACGGTTTGGCTGCGGATGATGCCTCGATTATTGGTGTTGGTGGTGGTGCAAGTGCTGTTGCGGCGATTAAAAAAGGTGACATTGCAGCATTGGTTCACCTTGATCCGGTGATCACCAAGCTTGAAGTTGACGGCGATATTAAAATTCTGCTCGATACGCGCACAGAAGAAGGCACCCGTGCTTTGTTTGACGGCACCAATCCGGCAGCCATTGTCTATATGCAGCAGAGCTTTATCACTGCCAATCCGGTGACCACGCAGCGCGTTGTCAATGCTTTTGTTAAAGCCTTGAACTGGATTCACAATGCAACGCCTGATGAAGTGGCGGATGCTGTGCCGGAAGAATATTTGTTTGGCGACCGCGAACTTTACAAGACAGGCTTTGTAAAATCCCGTGCGATGTATTCGGAAAAAGGCTTTGTAGCTGAGGATGGTTTCAAGAGCATGTATGATATGCTGAAAAAGCTTGATCCTGATCTGGCTGATAGTGATCTGAAATTCTCGCAGACTTTCGATCCGCGTTTTGTTGAATATGCCAATATTTAATTCAGTTAAGCGTTAAAAACAAAAAGCCCGGCTTGTAAAAACAAGTCGGGCTTTTTTTAATCAGTGCACTGCTCAGGTCTGAAATTCGACCGGAGCAGTGATATTTTTAAAATTTCATCGTCAATCCAGCGCGGAAAGTACGTCCGGGTGCCGGCATAAAGCTCTGTGCCAGTGGATCGAGATAATAGCGGTTGGTGATATTTTGTACTGATGCGTTGATCACAGCATCTTCACGCAGCTTATAAGTTACAAATGCGTCAAACAATGTAACCGGCTTATAAAGAATTTGTGGTGTTGTTGCACCGATCTGCCAAGGCTTGTCGTTTTTCTCAACTGGCCCTGATGTGTAGGTCATACGACCGCCGACCGTCAAAGTTTCGTCGAAGAAACGGCTGCCCAGTGTCAGATTGACCGAATATTTAGGCGGGTTCTGGGTATTGGTAAATGAACCCATATAGCTGCCTGGTGTACAATCAGGTGTATTTTCGGTTTTCTGGTATTGATTTGCAGTTTCGCGCAGGCGTGCAGCAAAATTAGCGTCACAGGTTTCAGTTTTGAAGTAGTAAGTCGCGGAGAGATCGGCAAAAATCCGGCCGCTATCATAGCTTGACTGAAACTCGAGACCATTGGTCTTGTAGCTGTCTGCATTGCTGAATGTCATGCCGCCATTTGATTCAGGGTCATAATAGCGTACGATATAGTTTTTAATATTATTGTCGAAATAAGCCAGTTTAAACGATGCTGTATCACCAGTGATGAAAAGATTATCCTGTGTGGTGCTGGCACCGATTTCAATGGCGCGGGAACGCTCAGGGCGCAAGCCCTTGGTTGGGTCAACCTGCAATGTACCCAGTGTTGTTTCAAACAAGGATGGCAGACGGTAGCCTTGTGTATAGCTGGCATAAACCAGTGTCTGTGGCATGATTTCGTAATTGAAACCAAAGGCAGGTGTAAAGCTGCTGCTCTTGTCGGAGAGCTTCTGCCCGCGTGTAAAGCCGGTCACAATGTCTGAATAGCCCGCATTGCTGACGCCCATATAGGTCGGGGTGCCATATTCATCAAATGGGGTGCCCTCAAACGGGTTGTTCGTGTTTGATGCGGCAATGCCATTGTTCAGACGCGGATCTGTCGCATCGGTAAACTGGCCATTTTCGTCAGGGCGCCAGAACATACTGTCCCATGTGCCCGGCCCACGGGAGAGTGAAATCCATTTACCATAAAGCTTTTCACGGATTTCAATACTTGGCGTATTGCGGTCATGGGAGCTGAAACGCCCATAGCGGCCACCCGCCCAGAATTGTAAATTCTCTTGCGGCTCATATTCAATTTTACCGGTGAGGTTGATTTCGGAGCGGCGACCATCGCGCAGGTGACGGTTCATGTTGATGTCATGCTCGGTGATCAGGACATCCTTTTGTGGGCGGATATCTTCATATTGGAAGGAGCCCCCGAAATCGAAGGCCAATCCACCAACAGAAGTTTTGATTTCTGAACGGTTGGAAACATCACCGCCTACGCGTATGTCGTCCATACGCACCCATGTCCGGTCATAACTATTATAAACCTGTTGTGACTTTGGCCCGTTGGTGCCGTTGATCTGGTCGGTTCTGGCATTGGTTGCCCAGAAATTGGCTTTGAAATCCAAAAGGTCATTATCGGCAGGAGTATAATGGTAGCGCGCTGTTGCGGAGTTGATAACCACGCTGCCGGTTGGATATTGATAGAGGCTTGCGGTGCCAAAACGATAAACATCCGACGGCATTACTTCGCCAAAACGACCATCATAATAACGGTAGGTCAGTTCTAAAGCCTGTTCGTCGGTCGGTTTAATCATTGCTTTCAACAGAACAGAATCTGTCTCCGCTGATGAGTTTAAAACTTCTTCGCCAGCCATATAGGATTTGGCGACGGAGTTTTGCTCATAGCCATATTTATCAAAGCGCCGATACTGCTCACGTCCATGTTTACCGGCAAAATAGTTGCCCTGCTTGCGCTTGGCATAGGCGGCAACGACATCAAAATATTCGCTGCTATAGGCTGCGGCAATGCTGCCGGATTTTGCGGCTGAGTTAAAGATATTCGGGCGGTCATTGCGTATATCGACTTCAAAATCAGCACTGTTTTTCATGTAATCAGGACGATGTGCCTGTTTGATGCCATTATCCCAGATTTCACCTTTGAGACGGATGCCGAAATTTTTGCCGTCTTTGAGAATATCCTGAACGCCAATGGTGGTCATATTGACCGCGCCGCCAATGGCACCGGCTCCAGCCGCGGTTAAATCAGGGCCTTTGTTAATGGCAATATCGCTGATGAGATCAGGGTCGATGTAGCTGCGCTGCTGTGTGCCGCCATAGCCGCGATAAACATTGAGCGATTGCTGGGAGCCATCGACAGTCACAGCCACTCGGCCTTGGCCTTGAATGCCGCGAATATTAACGTCAAGGCCACCACCATTGCGACTGTCGCCAACCTGCACACCAGCCACACCTTTAAGCATGTCGGATGGTGAAAGATTGCCGTAGCGCTCCATCTGCTCGGCTGACAAATGCACGGTGGAGCGTGGTGCGGAATAAACGGCCATAGCACCAGAAGGTTTGCTCACTGTAATGGTGTTCAGCAACACAGAGCCATCGGTCGTATTGATGCCACCTGCATTATTGCCAGCGTCTTCTGCAGCATAAAGGCTGATCGTTTTGCTATCGACAAAACGATATTGAAGATTGCTATTCCCCAGAACTCGTTTCAGTGCCGCTTCGGGAGATTGACGTCCGAGAACAGAGGCGGATTGCCCGGAGATCGCGCTGCCGTTCTGGCGCACAACCTGAATGCCTGTTATCGCGGTAAAATCAGCCAGTGCGGTAAGCAATGGTTTAGCCGGAATGTTGAAATTATAGCTACTCTGATTTTGCGTCGTTTGAGGTGCTTGAGCAAGTGCTGCCACGGGGCACGCGGAGACAAGCGCAATAAGCGAAACACCGCTGGCGGTGAACGCAGTTCTGATCGTTTTCATTCTTGACGTTTCCTGTTCAAATTCAAGGACGTCTGGTCCCATATTCAAACAACGATCAGGCCGGTGAAAACCCGTAAAAATAATCTTAACGATAGATAATTGTCATTAAACCCGGCACACGCACGACGGTTAATTTCAGAGTTGTGCGCAACGCATCAAACACGGCATCTGGATTTTTAGTTTGAAAAACGCCGGAAACAGGCAGGTTTTCCAATGATGTATCATGCAAAACAATGCGTCCGCTGGAATATTTGCTTAATTCTTCAAGCACTGTTTTCAGCGGTGTCTGGTTCATCATGATGAGACCGCGCTTCCACGCAAGGCTAATTTCTGTGTCATCGCCGTCAATATATGCAATCTGGTTTTGCGCGACAGATGCACTTTCCCCAGCCTGCAAATTGATACTGTCATCAAAGGTGCTGGCATCAAAGTTGCTGGCATGAACGGTGACAAATCCGCGTTCGACGGTTACTTTGGTCAAATCCGGTTCCAGTTCCACTGCAAAAGCAGTGCCTAAAACCTGTATTCGGGCATTACCACCCGTGACCTTGAAGGGGCGGTTTTCAATGCGGGTGACATCAAACCATGCGCGCCCACGGATTAATTCAATGTGGCGCTCGTCAGGGCTGAATTTTTCATTGATCGCGCTATCGCCGTCCAAATAAACATGGGAGCCGTCACTAAGGGTAAATTCGCTGTAGCTGCCGGGCGCGGCCGCATAATCGGCAAACCCGCGCTGAAGCAGGCCGGCATCACGCCATAACGCACCGGCAGTGGTGAGCATAACAAGGATTGCGGCAAGGCTTGCCCATTTGAAGGCGGGCATAAATGTAAAAAATGATTGTTGTTTCCGGCGATGCCAGCCGCTACGTGCTGCTTCACGGGCAGGGGCGTGAAGATCCTGCCATAGCTGTTCTGTCTGTTGGTAAGCTTGAAAATGGAGCGGGCTTTCATCCAGCCATTGCTGAAAAGATTTTTGCAAAACGGTACTGACCGGCTGATTACTCATCCGCACAAACCACTTTGCAGCGTCCTCTATCGCTGCATTGTTGCGTTTTTCAGAGCTGTTAATGTTCAGCATAAGGCAGAGCGTTTTCCTCAAATACGCGAGATATTGTTCATGCAGCAAGTTACAGAAACTATCATTTCCGCCCCCTCATTTGCTGCCATTTATGACAAGAAGCAATGGCTGCCGCCATTTCTTTTTCAACGGTGCTCAGCGAGACATCCAAATGCAGTGCAATCTGCTGATAGGTCATGCCGTCGACTCTGGCCAGCAGAAAAATCTGTGCCCGCCGTTTAGGTAAGGTATTGATAGCATTCAAGAGTGCTGAAAGATCGCAACGTGCACAGACAATGCGCTCGGGCTGGATGGAGTCTGTTGCATCGCTCTGATGAGCATCATGAAGCGACAGGCCGGTGCGGATTTTACGGGAGCGAATATGATCGAGCGCCAATGTGGTGACTGTTCGCACAATCAGGCCGCTATCATTGTCTGTTAACGGGCGTTTGGAGAGTTTGACATATGTATCGTGCAGAATGTCATCAGCATCATCTGCATTGCCCAAAATGCTGGCTGCAAGCCTTTTCAGACGTAATCGTTCCCTGACATAAATCCGTTCAAAAACAGCACTCATGGAGGGCATCAATATCCTGCAAACCTGTACGGCACCGCCGCCATTTATATAACTAGAGTTATTTACTCATATTAAATTTGAATGGCAAGCAAAAGCTATAAAAATATAAAGCGGCTGTGCATAAACTTTGTTTTTCAGAGTGATAGTATGGTGAATAATTATAACTTGATTATTTCAATCATATTAATTAAGTGGTGAAATGTGAGACACGTTTTTCAGCCTTAAAGGCTTGTTCGTATCGAGGCAAATTGTGCGCTTATTTTATCGTGGATCAGATAAAAACACACTTGCTCAGCTTTTGTTGTGCGAGGTTTTTATAAGGTGAGTTGGGACATTAAAATGTTGTTCCGCCGTCATGCTCTCGATATTGCCCGATCTTTAAAGCGCAATGGTCTGAGCGAAGACGCAGCTGCCGACATTACTCAGGATACATTTGTCAGAGTATTGGCAAAGCCCCCCGCTGCAACGACAGGCACACATAATCCTAAGGCATATCTCTATAAAATTTCGCGCAATCTTCGTATTAATCAACAAAAGCGTGAGCGGCTGATCGAAACAGTCGATATTGAAAGTGATGCCGCTCAAAATCTGGCTGATCCTGCTCCTTCACCTGAAGCCGTTGTTTATTCAAGACAATGCCTGGCGCAAACGCATCAAGCGCTAGCTGAGTTACCGGAACGGACAAGACGTGCCTTTGAAATGCATCGTTTGGGAGAGCGCACGCTTAATGAAGTGGCGCAGGAACTGGAAATTTCCACCACCAGAGCATGGATGTTAATACGTGATGCCTATAAACACCTGCTCGCTCGGGTGGGGGAGTTTTGATAATAATTGTGAAAATTTCAGCCGCTGGATTGTATTATAATCAGACAGATATTTATTGTTGTTACAAGTAATCAGGAAAATGGAAGTGAGCGCGGGTAAACCAGATCAGAATATTCTGCTTGATGAGGCGATTGATCTGGTCATTCGGTTGCAGAATGATCCTGATAATTCTGTGATCATAGAGATGATCCATGTCTGGCGTGCGCGCAGTGCCATGCATGAAAAAATATGGCTGCGTGTTGAAAAAATTCATGGTGCTTCAGGAAAAATTTTAAATTTCCAGCGACGGGTCGAACGTCGCGAAGGCTTGACGCGCCGGCATTTTCTATTAGGTGCCTTTATCGCAGCGGGTGGCGGAGCCGCGCTTTATTCATTTGTGCCGGAATTATTGCTTAACCAGCGGGCGGATTATCGCACTGTGAAAGGCGAAATCCGTAAAATTGAACTGGAAGACCGCAGTCTGGTAACGCTTGGCCCAGACAGTGCCATTGCGGTTGATTATGATGATAAGCAACGCGCTATTCAACTTCTTGCGGGCATGGCTTATTTTGAAGTTGCTAAGGACAGGAACAGGCCATTTACGGTGTATTCAGCCTCTGCACAAGTGACGGCGCTCGGCACGGCTTTTGAAGTGTCGCATGATGCTGGTTTTATGACGGTTGGTGTCGATCACGGCGTAGTGGAAATGCAAAGCAGCATCAGAAATGCCAATATCAGGGAAATATTGCATCAAGGGCAGTGGCTGGTATTTGAACCTTCACAGCCATCAATAGAGCGCAGCGATCGCGTGAGTGGTCAAGTCGCCAGCTGGCGCGATCATTCACTTGTCGCGGAAAAAGAAACTTTGTCTTCTTTGGTGGCGCGCATTGGCCGCTGGCATCAGGGGCGTATTGTTGTTGTTGATCCTTATATTGGTGAAAAGCGTATCAGTGGCATTTTTGACCTGCAAAATCCGCATGGTGCTTTGGAAGCAGTGGTCAAGCCGGCAGGTGGAAAAGTCTATCAGCTGACGTCTGCTTTGACGATTATTTCGCCAATTTGAAAAAAACTTGAGTATTTTAGTGAAAATATCTGTTCCCCGATTGTAATAGTATCAGGAGCTGCATTTACCCTATGCAGGCACAGCCGCTCCTCAGATATGTTTTCGATTGATGGAGCAGTTTAGCCATGCGGCTTAAAGTAGTAAAGAATAGGGTTCTCACGGACAATTTCAGCAAAGCATTAGTTACATCATTGATGATGACAACGGCGATGAGTTTTTATTCTATTGGTGTTAGACCAGCAGTGGCACAGGAAGATGCGCAAAAGAATTTTGCCATTCCAGCAGGTCCGCTTAATCAGGCTTTGACGAGTTTTGGCCGTCAGGCAGGCCTTCAGGTCAGCTATTTAGCTTCTGTGGCATCGGGTAAAACAAGCCCGGGAGTTTCTGGCAGACTGTCAAATCAGGCTGCACTTGCACGGCTTTTACAAGGCTCAGGCCTTGAATATTCCTTTATCAATGCCACGACCGTATCTATTAGTCACGCAAGCAATGGGAGTAGTACAACTCAAAGCGCTGACGGTTCGATTTTGCTGGATACAATTACCGTTACCAATAATTTAAACGCAGCGATGGATGCGACTTATTCCAGTGCTGGCTCGTCCACCTATTTGTCGCAAAAAAAGATCGAACAATTCCGCGGCATGTCGACGGGTGACTTTCTTAAAGGTCAGGCGGGTGTGATGACAGGCGACAACCGCAATAGTGGTGCGGTTGATATCAATATTCGCGGTATGCAGGGTTTTGGCCGTGTGCCGGTCGTTGTTGATGGTGCGCAGCAGCAAAATACGGTTTATCGCGGTTATTCCGGAGTTGCCTCGCGCAACTATATCGACCCTGATATGATCGGCGGGGTAGAAATTGTTAAAGGGCCGTCGTCTGGTGTTTATGGTGTAGGAGCAACAGGTGGTGTCGCGGTAATGCGAACACTCAATGCCGATGACATTCTGAAAGAAGGGCAAAATTACGGTTTCAGAGTGCGTGGTAGTATGATTGGTAATACATCAACGCCACCTCCTGAAGGTACAAAAGGCGGATTGCCTGATATAGATAAAAGTTTTCTGCAGGAATGCTGGAATGGCTGTGCCCCGACACCAATTCCGGATGAGCTATTAAATACCAATATTTCTTCATTGGGACCGTCAACCGGACTTAACCGCCCAGCTCTACTTAAACCGACTTCTGGTTCTGGCAGTGTAGCTTTTGCAAGCCGCTGGGAGAATTTGGAGCTTTTGGCTGCTTATTCGCGTCGTAAGATTGGCAATTACCATGCCGGAAAGCACGGCAACGTTCCGGACAAACTGAAGATAACAGACCGCCTTATGGAAATGCCAAATACCGATATTTGGTTTAAGTATAAGGATGTGTCTCTCGGTGGCTTGAACCGTTATCGCGCTGGAGAAGAGGTTCTGAATACATCGCAGGATAATACGTCTTATTTGTTTAAAGGAAAATTGGAGTTAGATGACGGACATACATTTGATGTCGGTTATATGAAATATAAAAGTATTTTTGGCGAATTAATGCCATCGATAATTATACGCTTTGATGGTGCCCAGCAGGCCCCCTTAAGCGAAGTTGAGGTTGATAGTTATACGACGCGTTATAATTGGAACCCAGATAATGATTTGATCAATTTGACTGCTAATTTGTGGCATACAAAAACTGAAACCCAGATTCGTACTCCCTATAATTTTGGTATGTTTGACAGAACAGGCTATTGGGATGTTGCTAAAAGGACTGGTGGTGATGTTTCCAATGAAAGCAAGTTTAGCAGCAGATGGGGGGATGTCACACTTAATTATGGTGGTTCATACACTTATGAAACACTCGCGCCGCCTAGTGATATTGAAAAATTGGCTGGCACGGTCACTAATAATGAAATAGCGCGTGATGGCTGGCGCAAGGAAGGTAGCGCTTTTGTTTCAGGTGAATGGAAAGTAAATGACTGGTTGAAACTGGATGGTGCCCTTCGATACAGTAAAACCCACTCTTACGATCGTAATGCAAGACAAGTGCCAGCTCCTGGGGAAAGTACAGATACCGCACCGTGGTATAACAATGAAGAGCGTAGCTCTGGTTTTGCGCCAATTATGTAAGAGCCCCCGAATTCTCCGGACATTTTCTCACCCTTAATTAAGGGTTAGGAGTAATGTTAGGCATATGACTAGTCATAATTCGCATATT
>NZ_JACIIU010000012.1 GCF_014205685.1 Paenochrobactrum gallinarii | reverse complement strand
AATCTTGGCTTCATCCATGTGAAGTACCTCTTTATGTCTATCCAAACAGGATAAGGGAAAATAAAGGCACTTACACAAAATTTAGAACAGTCCCATGTGTAACGTATATATACGTTACACTCTTGTTAAAATTCTTTTTGCTCAATTGATGGCAGCAGGTTTAGTTTTTCGAATTTAAGATGGTCGGTGATGACGGGATAAACCGCCAGAGCTTCCTGCATTAATTTAAGATTGGCTGCATTTGAATAACGCATCTGCCCCTCGGTTCCACCAAGGTGCCCGGTTATGTCCTCAATCGTTGAGAGCTGAACGCCATTCTGCTTGAGTGTATCCGTAAAACCGTGCCGCAAAGCATGTATGGTACGATCCCATAACTCTCCTTTGAAACCGTTTTTGGTATCAAGCAGCGGCATGAAGCTTTTATAAAAGCGGTCACCAGTATCGGTTATTTTTCCTGGCACATGTAACTCAGGGAACAATTCAACATATCCAAGCTTCTTGATGCAATGAACATAATCGACAAAACCAAGCCTCAGGATTTCTATTGGTATTGGCAGCACACGATCTGACTGCTCATTTTTAATAGAACGAAACTGATTTTCACGTATGTGTATCGCCCACACGCCCTCGATATTCAGCACATCATCGACTGAAAGACCTGTGATTTCAGCGCGGCGTGCACCAAGATAAGTCAAAAACATCGGCACATAAAATAGGGAAGAGTGAAATACTTGATCGCCAGACACCCGCCATTGTTTGGGTAGTGGACCGGAGCATCCTGTAAAGAGTGGTATTTGAAAAATTGGTCTGATCCGCTCAGGATCAGGCTTTTGGGTTAAACTACGAGCTTTGGATGCACTTATCTTTTTAGGCATTAGCCCATCAAGGCTTAAAGGCTGCATTGTATAGCCTGAAGCGCTCAGATGGCCCAGAAAATGTTTGAGATTACCAAGGTGGCGGCGAATGGTGGGAACAGCCAGGCCAATTTTAGGTGGTTCTTGTTTCAGCCGAATAGCTCGTTCGTGAACACTCGCAGATTCTTCACGTAACCGCGCAGTTGTCATAGCGCTCAAACGTCTGCTGCGGCCATAACCCGGCAGAATCTGATTAAAGTGCTGTCTCAGTGCAGCAAGGTGTACCTGTTCTACTTCGGAACTGTTCTTAATGCCATGCTCGGCCAGGATGCCAGTGAAGATACGGATAATAACGCGTACGTCTTCTGCCGTATCAGCTTGCCAGGTCGACTTATTGTTCTCAATGAGTAGCTCGCACTCCTTCATAAAGTTTTTGAGAGGAACTGCTTTAACTTTTGTGACAGATGGTGCCATCACAGGGATTGTCGGTACCACTGGTTCTGGATTTTCGGCAGGTGCTGGCGGTGTTGCCTCGATAGGTTCTTCTATCGGTTTCGGCGCAACTACCTGAGTAACAACCTCCTGTATAGTGACAGGGTATTCGAAGATGTATCGACCTTCGGTATTTAGCAAGACATCAGCACGGGCGCGAAAATACTCAGCCTTGGCCTTCTCTGCATTGAGAATACCAGCACTGATACCATGCTCTTGCATAAGAGCTTCGATTTCAGCTCTGAATGCGGGTGTTTCCGCAGCGTGCTTTTCGCCAAAATAAGTCGTAATAATATTGGTGTGTAATTCTTGCGGAACTGCAGATTGCTTGAGGTAACTATGTCCTACGCAATCAGGGTGCTGAAAGAGTGCCTGACGCGTGCCAAATTTCTCCAGTAGTCGATAAGCCCAGCCCACTTCCATGTCAGCAGTCATATTATCTAGATTCTGAAAGCCGCTACCAAAACGCTGCCCAGCAAATTGTAAATTTTCCATATGCTCATTCATCCGTATAATTTCGGATTGAAAGAGTTTTTCTAGGGCTTCTTTATTAATCATAGTGCTTTCAGGTTTCAGGCTGATTTCATGTAGCAGCAGGTTCAATTTACGAACCATATAGCCAGCCCGATGATGATCAGATTGTTTTAAGCTGAAAGCAAGATGCTGAACATCAATTGATGACCGCATTCGCACGGGGATTCGAGCCCGCCAATAAAATATATTCCCGCGTCTTTGAAGATTTTGCACTTCATGTCTAATTGCCATGAACCAACTCGCCAATGGGAGCAAAACACAGCAGAAGAATCATCTGAATGTGTCATAGCTCTGTGTCACAGTTTCGTGCACATTTGCGTTGGTCATTTGGAGAAGGGATTCTCAGCGGTTAATTTCTCAATTAAAATCAATAAGTTACTGATTTAGCTTGAAAAATTGGCTGGGGAACCTGGATTCGAACCAAGACTAACGGAGTCAGAGTCCGTCGTTCTACCATTAAACTATTCCCCAGTATGACCTTAACAAAATCAGTATCTTATGAGTGATTTTGTTGTCAGCACTTGATTAAATCATCTGCTGTCATCATCTGTGGCTCCCATCTAGCGAAGTGAAAGAAAGATGGCAAGAGCTAATTTAAAAATAATTGCATTTCTGTTGTTAATCAGCGGAAAAATCTGATTTCACTCAATTTTGTGCATAAAAAAATCGCGCAAAACCCAAATTTTAAGGGTTCTGCGCGATCAATTTGTTCAGATTTTTGATGATTAATCTTCAGGATCAATCAGAATACGACTCGCTGCTCCGTCCATATCCTCATATTGGCCGCTTTTGAGTGTCCAGAGAAACATCACCAGCCATAGTCCGCCTAAAAAAAGCGCAATCGGGATGAGGAATAATAAGATACTCAACGGTTTACAGCCTTCCATGTGGTTGGCGCGGCCTGTAATTTTTCATTGGCCGCTTTAATCTTCTTCGCTTCAGCTCTGCCTGCTTTTAAACGTAAAGCATTGCTGATGACAACAATAGATGAAATCGACATGGCTAATGCAGCTACCAGTGGCGTGACAAAGCCAAGTACCGCAAAAGGTACGGCCAGAAAATTATAACCAATAGAGATCATGAAATTTTGGCGGATCAGCTTATTGGCTTCTCTTGAGACTGCATAGGCAACCGGAACCGCACCTAGGCTTTCACGTAAGAACACGAAATCCGCAGCATTACGGCCAATATCGGCAGCGGTTGCCGGTGCCATGGATACATGCGCCGCAACGAGGGCAGGGGCGTCGTTGAGGCCGTCGCCGACCATCAGAACCTTGCTGCCTTCATTGCTTAAGCTTTGCACCAGCTTAGCTTTGTCAGCAGGCAAAACTTCGCCCTGAAAGCGCTCAATGCCTAAATATTTTGCCAGTGACTGAACAACGCTGATTTTGTCACCAGACATGATCGCAAGCTTGAGGCCGTTCTTCTTCAGCTTGTTGATAGCTTCCAGTGCATCTGCGCGTGGGCGATCTTCAAAGGAGAAGACTTGTACAATTTCACCATCAATAGCCAGGCAAGTCTGCGGGCCATCTGCCTGCATGGACGCTTGCTCTGTATCGCCATCAGCGGCAATCCATGCACGGCGACCAAGCTGATAGATCTTACCGTCTTTCATGGCTTTAATGCCGGAACCCGGAATTTCTTCGATATGATCAAAGCGGGTCGTTTGGCTTTGGGCTGCAAATTGTGCCAATGCCCTTGATAGCGGGTGAAGTGAATAAAGCGATAGCTCTGCGGCCATTTCCAGATGTTCAGCCGGAATTGTATCTTGATCGATCAGCCAAGGCTGTCCGAGAGTCAAGGTTCCGGTCTTGTCGAAAATGACATGATCAATTTCGGTCATGCGTTCCATCGCAGAGCCATCCTTGATCATAATGCCGTTTTCAAACAAGCGACGCGCGGCCACAACCTGTACAATCGGCACAGAAAGGCCAAGCGCACAAGGGCAGGTGATAATGAGCGTGGAAATACCGATATAAATTGATTTATACCAATCGCCGCTGATGAACATCCAGATCAGAAATGCCGAAAAAGCGGTAAGATGTACGGCAGGAGCATAAAGTTCTGCGGCACGGTCTGCAATGCGGCGATAACGGGCACGGCCACCTTCGGCCATATCCATCAGGCGTACCATTTCAGCCAAAAAGCTGTTGCTGGCGGCAGCTGTTGCGCGAATAACCAAAGGACCGGTAAGGTTAAGCGTACCGGCACGAATATCTGAGCCGGGGCCAACCGGCACAGCCAGACTTTCACCGGTTGCAATAGAGCAATCGAGTTCCGAATGGCCTTCTTCGATTTTCGCATCCACCGGAACGCGCTCACCAGCCGCCAGAATAATTTGCATATCCGGTTTGATTTCATCAATCGGCAGATAATTGCGCTCGCCATTTTGGCTGACGACAATTGCGCCGCGAGCCGCAAATTGTGAAAGGCCACGTACAGCCGAACGTGCGCGTTCACGCATCACATGGTCAAGGGTGCGGCCGATCAGCAGAAAGAAGAGCAGCGAAACAGAGGCATCAAAATAAGCATGCTGACCACTATGAATGGTTTCATACAAGCTCATGATGAAAGCAAGTGAAATGGCGATCGAAATCGGAAAGTCCATATTAAGGCGACCGGCTTTCAGGCCGCGCCATGCGGATTCGTAAAAAATACGACCGGAAAAAATCATGGTCGGCAGCGCAATCAGTGCCGAAATCCAATGGAACAGATCACGCGTTGCTGCTTCCGCACCAGACCAGACTGAAACGGAAAGCAGCATGATATTACTGCTGGCAAAACCTGCAACGGCCAGCGCAATGATAAGGCGGGTTAAGACCTCGTCTTTTTCTTTGCCGAGTTCAAAAATATGCGCCTCATAGCCCGCTTTATTGATGATATCGATCAGGGCAGGAGGTGTGGTATCTTCATCCCAGCGCACCGTTACGCGTTTGGAGGAAAGATTAACGCGGGCATATTTAACCTGTGGCTGCGCATTCAGCGCTTTTTCAATGGTTTGAATGCACAATGCGCAATGAATGCCCGGCACGGAGAGGTCAATCTGCCGTAAGCCGTCACCCAGTTTGCGGCTTGCAAGAAGCAGCTCATCGGGAGAGTAAATCTGGCCAGTGCTCATGTTTTGAGCATTGGGAGCGCAGCAGCTCATTTATATTCTCCGTTTACAATGATGAAACGGCGGATTTGACGATAAGGATCATCAAGGCCGGCTTCGGAATTAAGTTCGACAATCCATGCGCCTTCACCCAATTCAATTTTTGAGACGAATTGGCCTGTACCGGTTTTTTCCATGGTCACGGAGGTGTCATTGGCATCGCCGACAGGACGTTTGAAATGAGCGGTTGCGCTTGATGCATCGATTGCTTGCCCGTCTTTATCGAGCAGGTGATAGGTGAACTCACCGTTTTTATAGTCGAGCTTAGTTTCCCACAAGAGCGCTGCCTGTTCCTTACCGGTCAGCGCTTTCTCGTTAAATTCCTGACTGGCGACATAGGAGTTTTTAACAACCAGGCCACTCCAGCTGCCGATGGCAAAATAGGCCATAATCAGGTTCACGGTGATGATGACACCGAAGAACAGGCACATGATGCCCAACATGTGCCAACCGGTAAAGCCACGGCTTGTCATGCTTTTCTGTGTCATCAGTTTTTCTCCGGTGCAATAAAGGTCGCTTTGTAAGATGCAGATTCTTTGCCATCCACATCGCTGACCCGAATGGTATAAGTGGTACGGGCATCGGTGATTTCACGTGCCGGTATACTGACGAATAATCTGAGTGTTTTCAGACGATCCGGTTCTACAGGTATAATATAGTTACCCTCTGCTGTTGGTTCCACATCCTGCAATGTCACAGTCGCATTTGGCAGACCGTCAACGGAGACGCTGAATTCACGCGGCTGCGGGATCATGTTGAGCAATTTGACGGTGTACCCATTACGGATAGAGCCATCAGACAACAGAACATATTGCGGATTTCTGTCTTGCAGCACGTTAACGCCAATACGCTCACGCATATATAGCGAACCGAGCAACATCATACCAACCAACGCCCAGATTGCGAAGTAAACCAGGGTGCGCGGGCGCAGGATTTTCTTCATCGAGATGAGGTGAACTGCATCTTTGAACTTGTTTGGTGCTTCATAAACGCGTGCCGGATCAATCGGTGTAGTGCCGCCATTGGTCGCAAGGTTCATGTTCTCATGATAATCGTTCAATGTTGCGTAGGAGATCAATCCACGTGGCTTGCCGACCTTATCCATCACCGAGTTACAAGCATCAATGCAGAGGGCGCAGGTGATGCATTCGAGTTGCTGACCGTCACGGATATCAATGCCCATCGGACAAACAGCAACACAAGCGTTACAATCAACGCAATCACCAACCACTGCACCGGCAGCAATCGCTTTTTTCGAGCCGCGTGTGCGTGGTTCACCGCGCCAGTCATTATAGGTCACCGTCAATGAATTTTCATCAAGCATCGCCGCCTGAATACGTGGCCAAGGGCACATATAGGTACAGACCTGCTCACGCAGCA
Organism: Paenochrobactrum gallinarii; assembly: GCF_014205685.1. Lineage (GTDB taxonomy): Bacteria > Pseudomonadota > Alphaproteobacteria > Rhizobiales > Rhizobiaceae > Paenochrobactrum > Paenochrobactrum gallinarii. The sequence goes on along the minus strand of NZ_JACIIU010000012.1, from coordinate 85,828 downwards.
AACCGCCGAAAACATAAGTGGTTGCGGTCAAAATGGCGACGGTAATATAGGCAACAGGTTCGGCATAGCCGGTCACAACATCCATGAAGAGTGTGGGCGCATCGGCGAAATAGAAAATCCAAGCGCCACCCGTCATCACGGCAATCAGTAACCATATGCCGTGCTTAAGAACGCGCTTGATAATTTTATTGGCGTTATAAGGGCCGTTATTGAGCTTGATACGTGCATTGCGGTCGCCCTCAATGGCACGTTCGATAACCAGAAACAGGTCAACCCAAACGGTTTGCGGGCAGGTATAGCCACACCATGCGCGACCGGCAGCAGAGGTCATCAGGAAGAGACCGAGCCCCGCCATAATCAGCAAGCCAGCTATGTAGTAAAACTCTTGCGGCCAGATTTCGATAAAGAAGAAATAGAAGCGGCGATTGGCAATGTCGATGAGAACGGCCTGATCGGGCGCATATTCACCGCGATCCCATCGCAGCCAAGGCGTCAGATAATAAATGGAAAGCGTGACAAACATCACGATCCATTTAAAGCGGCGGAATTCGCCTACAACACGCTTAGGGAAAATTTTCACACGTGCGGCGTATAGGGCCTGACGGGTTTTAGGCGAGTTGACCGCTTGTGCATCGATCTGTTCGACGTCTGAATGATCTGACATCTTCCACTCCTATTTGAGTATCGCACAGGATTGGGGGAGGCGGTGGCGATACCCACATTACAATTATATGTTTGCCTAAATCATGGTTGCCTTTGGTAAGGCATTAACGACTTAGGAAAGCATATAGTGCGGAAGAGAGCCGGAAGGCAGTTGCCCGCCTTCCGGAAATTTATATTTATTCACCACCACCGAGGGAGTGAACATAGACAGCAAGCTGCTTGACAGTCGCGTCACCAAGGCGTTCGCCCCAGGCTGGCATAACGCCGTGCTGCGGGTGTTCGACCTGACGCATGATTGCATCTTCACCAGAACCATAGAACCAGATTGCATCGGTCAGGTTTGGTGCGCCGAAGTCGCGGATACCCTTGGCATCTTCACCATGGCAAACGGCACAGTTGTCAGCAAAAACCTGCTCGCCGGCCGGAACATGGGAAGCATCACGCGGGGTGCCGTTTAGGCTTACGACATAGGCTGCGACATCACGGATTTCCTGCGGTTCCAGCACGTCTGCATAGGCAGGCATCTGGGACATGCGGGTATCGTCGTCTTCTTCAAAACGAACGCCATGCTGAATGGTGAGCAGGATATCATCCAGCGTACCGCCCCACAGCCAGTCATCGTCATTCAGGTTAGGGAAACCAGGCGCACCTTGCGCGCCCGAACCGTGACACTGAACACAGTTGACCTTAAATGCAGCTGCACCACCGGCAATCGCATATTGACGCAATGTTTCGTCACCTGCGATTTCGTTGACATCTTTTGCCTTGATGGCATCGATGATGCTCTGACGGCCGGCTTCAACGGACGCATTTTCCTGCCAGAAGGCGCCACGGCTCGACCATTCCAGCATGCCGCTGGTGGAAGAGGAGATCAGCGGCCATGCCGGATAAGCAATTGCATAAGCCAGTGCCCATGCAATGGTTGCGTACCAAGTCCACAGCCACCAACGCGGCATAGGATTGTCAAGTTCGCGGATCCCGTCCCATTCGTGACCGGTCGTCTCAACGCCGGTTACTTCATCGACTTCTCTTTTAGTCATTCGCTTCATCCTTGAACAGAATGGCTTGTACTTCTTCTGCGCGCTTTTTGCTGCCCGGACGGAATGTGTAGGCAATGACAAAAAGGAAGAATAATGTCATCGCCAGCAGACCCCAACTGTCCGCAAAATGGCGCAATGTGTTATAATCCATGACTAAACTCCTTATCGCGCCTTAGGCGACTGATCGTAAGTTGAGAAGTCAACCAGAGTTCCTAACATCTGAAGATAGGCAACCAATGCGTCCATTTCAGTGATCTGCGCCGGATTGCCGTCAAAATCACCTGTCTTGGCCTTAGGATAACGTGCCAGCAAATCATCTGTATCTGCATCAGGATCTGCCTGTGCGACCAGATCTGCCTGGGCATTATCCAGCATTTCCTGGCTGTAAGGCACACCGACAGCGATATTTGCCTTCAGATTGGCAGTCATATCGGTGACTTTCAGCGGTGTATCTTTCAGGAACGCATAACTTGGCATAACGGATTCAGGTACGATTTTACGTGGCTCAATCAGATGCTGCACATGCCATTCGTTCGAATAACGGCCGCCCACACGTGCCAGATCTGGACCAGTACGCTTGGAGCCCCACTGGAAGGAATGGTCATACATGCTTTCTGCTGCCAGCGAGTAGTGACCATAGCGCTCCACTTCATCGCGGAACGGACGGATCATCTGGCTGTGGCAGAGATAGCAGCCTTCCCGGACGTAAATATCACGTCCGGCAAGTTCGAGAGGTGAATAAGGACGCATGCCGTCCACCTTCTCAATGGTGTTCTGCAACCAGAACAGCGGGGCGATTTCAACGATACCGCCGATGGTAACCACGAACAACGAGCCGATGAGCAAGAGCGTGGCGTTTTTCTCAATAGCTGAGTGCTTTTTAAGAAATGACATAGATCAACGTTCCTTATTCGGCTGGCTGCATGGTTGGTGCAGGGGTCGAGCCAGGAATGGCTGTCTCGTTTCTGAGTTTGCCACGAACAGTCATGTAGATGTTCCAGGCCATCACGATACCACCTGTCAGATACATCACGCCGCCAAGAGTACGGATGACATAGTAAGGGAACATGGCGATTACTGTTTCTGCGAAAGAGTAAACCAGGAAGCCCTGATCGTCATATTCGCGCCACATCAGACCCTGCTGAATACCGGCTACCCACATTGAAGCGGCATAGAGAACAATACCCAGAGTTGCGAGCCAGAAGTGCCAGTTGACCATACGGATCGAGTAGAGGCGGTCACGCTTCCACAGTTTTGGAGCAAGGTAATAAACCGCACCAAAAGTGATCATACCATTCCAGCCAAGTGCACCGGCGTGAACGTGACCAATGGTCCAGTCAGTGTAGTGCGAGAGGGAATTGACGGCCTTGATCGACATCAGCGGACCTTCGAAGGTCGCCATACCGTAGAAAGCAATAGCGGCAACCATCATACGCACGATCGGATCGGTACGCACTTTGTCCCATGCACCTGAAAGTGTCATCAGACCGTTGATCATACCACCCCATGAAGGCATCCACAGCATGATGGAGAAGACCATACCAAGGGTCTGCGCCCAGTCAGGCAGAGCGGTGTAGTGCAGATGGTGAGGACCTGCCCAGATGTAGAGGAAAATAATCGACCAGAAGTGCACAATCGACAGGCGATAGGAGTAAACCGGACGGTTTACCTGCTTAGGTACGAAATAATACATCATTGCAAGGAACGGAACGGTCAGGAAGAACGCAACAGCGTTATGACCATACCACCACTGGGTCACAGCATCCTGCACGCCGGAGAAAGCTGAGTAGCTCTTGGTTCCGAGGAAGGAGACAGGGATCGCCAGATTGTTGATGATGTGAAGCATCGCAATGGTGATGATGAAAGAGAGGTAGAACCAGTTGGCCACATAGATATGCGGCTCTTTACGGCGCAGAACTGTGCCGAGGAATACAGCCAGATAAACAACCCAGACAATGGTCAGCCAGACGTCGACATACCATTCTGGTTCCGCATATTCGCGGGACTGGGTGATGCCGAGCAGGTAGCCTGATGCCGCCATGATGAGGAACAGGTTGTAACCCCAGAAAACGAACCAGGCCAGATCGCCGCCAAAAAGGCGGGCGCGGCAGGTGCGCTGTACGACATAGAATGAAGTTGCGATCAGAGCGTTACCGCAGAAAGCAAAAATCACCGCTGATGTGTGCAGCGGGCGTACACGGCCAAAATTCAGCCATGGTTCGAAGTTTAAACTTGGGAATGCAAGTTGCGCTGCGATAACAACACCAACGAGAAAACCGACGACACCCCAGAATACGGTGGCAATAACACCATAACGGATCGGACCATCCATATAAGTGCTAGGGTCGGTTTCTTTCGATTTAAGGCTGTAATCTGCATTACGCAGAAGCAAAATAGTGAAAATTGCTATGACAGCAAAAGTAATCCACATGTGAGTTCTGAAGAGCTCATCATGTGAAAAACCGGCCATCAGCATTGCACATAATGCCAACAGTCCGGATATGACGGTTCCAGCTGCGTAGTTCATAAAAGTCCCCTCGCGGCGCATGACAAAACACTGCTTTGGTCACCGGAAGACTTTGGGATGCAAGATGCGTCGGTGCCAGAACAGTTATGACTGAAATTTTCTATCTGCAATTGTAGCGCGAGTGCATTGATTTTAATCAATGGAATTCACGGCTACAATGCGAACGGAAATTTATCCATTTATCGCAGATTCTTTTAAAATAAGAACTGCTACAGTCTGCCGCAGGTTTTTTTGAGCCATCTCAGAATAAGGCAAATGTATAGAGTCTGTGTAAAATATGTATCTAAGACTTATTTAAGAGAATAGTTTATGTCTCATTTTCAAAATTTGCTGTATTGTTTGTATGTATTAGAATAATTAAAATTTTTTGGCTTTTAAATCTATGGGAATTTTAGGTATTATTTTTATTTTAGATGATTATTATATTCGTTATTCTATTCTCACACATAATAATTGCTACTAATTTTGTGTGATTATGTCTTGATCTGATACATTATAGCGCAGTTGCACAAGATTCATACATTAGTCGCATAACGATAATTTTTCTGTGCATAGCGCGGGACTCGGAGAGGTTGCAGAAAAATCAATCAGTTGGTGGCTTAAACGGGAAGCGTCAGCACTACTTTAACCCCTTTCGCCTCACGGTTGATAAAATTAAGCGAGCCATTCATGCGGTTGGTTGCTGCCTTCACAATTGCAAGGCCTAAGCCGCTGCCATTTTCCGATTTATAACGGCCGCGGAAAAAGCGTTCGCTGATGTGTGGTAATTCTTCCGCCGGAATACCGGGGCCTTCATCCTCGACGATGATAGATACTTGTTCGGCTTCCATGTGGCAGGAACAATCAATATTGGCGCCTTCTGGGGAGTGATTGACGGCATTTTCCAAGATATTGCGTAAAGCCAGCGTGAAGAGCTGCGCATCTTTGATTTTCAAATTCTGGCACGGATCCTGAATTGTAATCGTGATGTTTTTGGGCTGTGTCAGCATGCGCAAATCCTGCGCAATCAGATGCATTAATTTGCCGGCATATTCCTCTTTAGATTTTGACGGATCTTCATCGGTTTCTAAGGAGGCCAGATCCAGCAACTGCTTAACCAGACGGGTGGTGCGGTCAACGCCGGTTGCAATCTGGCGCACGGCATTGTCGCGCACATGCTCATCTTTGCTGTTCATCGCAATGTGAGCTTGTGTTTTAAGCCCTGCCAATGGTGTTTTCAGCTCATGGGCTGCAAAAATAGCAAAGCTCTTTTCCCGTTCGCGTGCTTCTTCAACGCGGTTAAACAGGCCGTTAAGCGCATTGACGGCAGGCGCTATTTCGCTTGGCAGATTGTTTTCTTCCAGAGCGCTTAAATCATCGGCGGAGCGTTTTGATAAGGTTGAGGCAAGCAAACTTAATGGCAAAAGTCCGCGACGCACACTGATCCAGATCAGGCCGGCCAGAAACGGAAAGATCAAAAGTGCAGGTAAAATCAGGCCGGTGATCACATCACGCACAAGGCTGTTGCGCACGCTCATATTGTCGCCAACCATAATGCGCATGCCGAGCTGGGTGTTTTCAATGGTATAAACACGCCATGTCGAGCCCGAAACCACTGTATCGGAAAAACCGTTATTGGTTTGGGTCAGCATATCTTTGGGCGCACTTGCCGAACGGCCAACCAGATTGCCGTCAAGCGACCAGATCTGGCAGAATAATTGCCGGTCATAATTGGGAAAATCAGGAATGGGCTTTGGCGTAAACTGGCCGATGCCGCCTTCATCACCCACCTCGACACGGCGGTCGGTCAGCAGCGAATTGACCATATGCGCAGATTCCATCAAACGCGCATCCAGTACTTTTTTAACTTCTGCCTGCGTGCTGAGGTAAATCCAGCCGACCGCAAACAGCCAGACAAGGCCGGTCGTGCCGATAAGAATGGTAATCAGGCGTTTGCGGATAGAGCTCATTGTTCTTGTTCTGCCAGTCTGTAGCCAAGGCCGCGCACGGTTTTGATAAATTTCGAGCCTAATTTGGCGCGAAGATGATGGATATGCACTTCAACGGCGTTGCTTTCCACTTCTTCTTGCCAGCCATAAAGCGCTTCTTCGAGTGCGGTTTTGGAAAGGGTGGCGTTGGGGCGCTCCATCAATGCGCGCAAGACAGCAAATTCGCGGCGGGTGAATTTCAATAATGTATCACCGCGATGAACGGTCATTTGCGCCGGATCGAGCACGACATCCTGCCACTCAATTTTACCGGATGAGCGGCCATTGCTGCGTCGTGCGATGGCGCGGATACGCGCGGCGAGTTCATCTAGGTCAAAGGGTTTGCCGACATAATCATCTGCACCGGCATCAAGACCGGCAATGCGGTCGGCAATCTGGTCACGCGCGGTGAGAAGAAGCACGGGCAGATCGTTTTTGTTGCGCCTTAACTGCGCTAATATATCAAGGCCGGAGCCATCCGGCAGCATCAGGTCAAGCACAAGCGCATCATAATTTTGTGAGGCGATGGCGCTATAGGCATCTTCGCAGCCGGCAACCGCATCAACGGTAAAACCGGCAATGTTAAGTCCGACACTCAAGCCGTCCATAAGAATGGGATCATCCTCGACCACCAAGATGCGCATATATAAAGACCCGTTACTTTTTTTAACTTTTACTATTCCTAATGTTGCAGGCTTATCTTAAGGCTGACTTAAGGTGCATGTTTCATTGACTGATCTTAGAACCAAATCAATTATTTTATTTTTGTCTGACCGGAGCCGATTTATGAGACTGCTAACAGTGATATTAATGATGTTAATATCATCCGTTACCACGGCAAGTGCTAATCCTTTGCCTGTGGATGAAGCATTTCGCTTACAGGTTTTGAGTGCTGACGACCAAAAACTGGTTGTTAGCTGGAGCATTCATGACGGCTATTATCTTTATAAAGATCATATTGAAGCAACTGACAAACAAGGCAGTGCTCTGAAAATTGATGCGCCTGAAGGGGTCATGAAAGATGACCCGACCTTTGGCGCGATGCAGGTTTATTTCAACCGCACGACTGTTTCGTTTGATCTGAAAAATGATCAGCCGGTGACACTGACCTATCAGGGCTGCCAGAATGACGGTATTTGCTATCGTCCGGAAACGCGCACTATTGATCCGCTGACTTTAGCTGCTAGCAACCCGCACAGCGGCAATCTCGTGCAATCATCTTCTGCTGCGGTGCAGTGGAAAATGGAGGCGCCGGCAGTAAATGCGCCAATAGAAAGCACGTCAACGGCACCTGTTGCGACCTCCGCCGATGGTTTTCAGATTGCCCAGGACAAAGGCATGATCCAGTCATTGCTGGAGCGCGGCGGCACAGGTTTTCTGCTGCTGAGCTTCTTGGCTTTTGGTATTTTGCTGGCATTTACGCCTTGTGTTTTTCCAATGTATCCGATTGTGGCTGGCACTTTGGCGCGTGAAGGCGATAAGCTCACCCCGATGCGCGGTTTGCTGCTGACCTCGACTTATGTGGTGGCGCTGGCTTCAGGTTTCGCATTGATTGGCGCGGTTGCCGGATGGTCGGGACAAAATTTGCAAATGGCTTTGCAGTCGCCTTGGCTGGCATTGGCTGTGGCGATAGTCTTTATCATTTTAGCACTTTCAATGTTCGGGCTTTATGAATTGCAGCTCCCAAGCAGCTGGATGAGTGCTGTCAGCCGCCGCACCGGTGGTGGCAAGGGCTCACTTGGTTCGGCTGCCGTACTGGGCTTTAGCTCTGTGTTGATTGTCGGGCCATGTGTGACCGCGCCCTTGGCTGGCGCGCTGCTTTATATTGCCCAGACTGCCAATGTAAGTTTGGGTGCTGCTGCACTTTTTGCGCTGGGTCTTGGTAAAGGTATTCCGCTGATTATTCTGGCAACTTTCGGCAGTTCTGTTTTGCCGCGTGCCGGTGGCTGGATGGAAAATGTCAAAACCCTGTTTGGTTTTGGTTTTCTGGCAACCGCCATTTGGATGGCCGCACCTTTATTGCCATTGGGCGCTGATCTGTTCTTATGGGCGATCCTGCTCTTTGCTTTCTCGGCCTATCTGTTTGCCAAAGAATGGCACCGCATCGGTTTTCGTGTGGTTGCACGCACAGCTGCAACAACTGCGGTTGTTTATGGTGCCATCCTTATGCTCGGCGCATCTTTGGGTGGCGTTGATCCGCTCAAACCTCTGGCGCCGCTTGTCGCCTCTAACGGGCCATCGGGAGCATCGGTTCCGGCACTGCGCTTTGCTAATGTCGGTTCATCACACCAGTTGCAGACCAATTTGAAACAGGCACAGCAAGAGCGCCCGACAATGGTTTACTTTACCGCTGACTGGTGCGTGGCGTGCCATACAATTGAGCGCTCGGTACTCACCGATATGGCTGTGCGTCGCGGTCTGGCTGATTTTGATTTGATCAAAGTGGATTTGTCTGATGTCACACCGGAAAATGACGAGCTGATGCGTCAGCTTCGTGTGGCTGGGCCTCCGACGATGATTTTCTTTAATGAGCATTCAAAAGAAGTGGCGGATACGCGTCTGGTCGGTAATGTCACAACATCAACACTGACAGGCTCTGCGGCCAAAGCAGGTGGTGCCTGATATGAATGCTGTTTCAATGGGGCCTCTGGTAATGGATGGCAGCCGTTTTGCGGTGGTGCTGGCAATGGCCGCCTTTTTAATCATCACCGGCGTGATGAGCAGCAAAGTGGATCAGCGCTTTAATCGCTGGTCATGGATCGTGCTGATCGGCGCGGTTGTTGGTGCGCGTCTTGGCCATGTGATTTTAAACTGGGAGAGTTTCTCTCAGGAGCCATTACGTATTTTCTCACTATGGCAGGGCGGTTTCTACTGGCCGGGTGCAGCTGTTGCAATTGGCTTAGCAGTTATCTTTGCGCTGCCATCAATAGCCTTGCGGCTTTGGGCGCTGGTTCCGGTAGCATGTGCGGTGTTTGTGTGGAACGGTATCGGCATTTTAACCGCTACGACGCAGGCGATTGCATTACCGCCGCAAAGCTTTCAGACCATGAAGCAAGACGAATTTCGTTTTGATCAGACGAGTGGCAAACCGCTGGTGGTTAATCTCTGGGCGAGCTGGTGTCCGCCATGCCGCCGCGAAATGCCGATGATGGCGGATCTGGCTGCCAATAATGATCAGGCAGAATTTATCTTTGCCAATCAGGGTGAGGGGCAGGCTGCTATTCAAAAATATTTGCAGCAACATAATATAGTCTTGCCGCAAATCATTATGGATCAGTTTTCTGATCTGTCACGCCATTATGGCGCTCCCGGATTGCCTGCTACTTTATTTATCAGTGCCGATGGAATTCTGAGATCTGCACATCTTGGTGAAATATCCCGCGAAACACTGCAATCCAATATCAAACGTCTCAGCAATTAAAGCTTTAATTAAGCACAGAATGAAGGACATCACTGTGGCACTCACTTCACATATCAAAAACCGCACCGGAAATGTTACCGGACGATTGCTGATGCTGGGCGTTTTGCCTTTGCTGCTTGCTGCCTGCAACACCACCAAGCCTGCAACAACAGCCGGTGCAACAGTTGCCGCATCTGTAACGGCACCTGTTACACCGGTTGAAATTGCGAAGTCTAAGCAGGAGACGAAAACTGCTGATCTCAGCAATTACGCAAAAATGTATGCTGCCGTTAACGACAACGGCAACGTCATTCCGGCTATTGATATTTCAAAGGTTGAAAAGCGTAATCTGCGTCAGGAAGTAAATTATAAGACCTCGCATCCGGTCGGCACTGTGATTGTTGATCCTTATAAGCGTTATCTTTATCTGGTGATGCCGAATAATCGCGCCATGCGCTATGCGGTTGGTGTCGGCAGGGCGGGACTTGCATTCTCCGGTTCTGCCGACATTGCCCGCAAGGCTTCATGGCCGCGCTGGACGCCAACACAAAATATGATCAAGCGTAATCCGGAACACTATGCCAAATATGCCAGTGGACTGGAAGGCGGTGTCAGCAATCCGCTTGGTGCGCGCGCCCTTTATCTGCACCGCAACGGTCAGGACACACTTTATCGTATTCACGGCACCAACCAGCCCTGGTCAGTCGGTAAGGCCGCATCGTCAGGCTGTATCCGTCTGTTTAACCAAGATATTCTTGATTTGCACAAGCGTGTACCGGCTGGCTCCAAAGTGGTGGTGCTGAACCAGCAGGAATCCGGAAAAGGAGAATTTTAAAATGTTGAACCGACGTCAGATTTTGGCGGCTTCTGTTGCAGGTACCGCAGGCATGATGCTTGGGACGACAGCATTTGCCCAGAATATGCCAAGCGTCAATGAGGTGCTTTATGATCCGGAAATTCCGGTTCTGGGCAATCCGAAAGGCGATGTCACCATTGTTGAGTATTTCGATTACCAGTGCCCTTATTGCAAAAAAGGCCATGGCGAATTGCTTGATGTGGTTAAGCGCGACGGCAATGTGCGTCTGGTGATGAAGGACTGGGTGATTTTTGGTGAGCCTTCCACTTATGCGGCCAATCTTGTTTTGGCGGCAGAAGAAAATGGCCAATATGTCAAGGCGATGGATGCTTTGATGAAAACGCCTGGCCGTTTGACGAAAGAGCAAGTTGATGCAGCATTAAAAAAAGATGGTCTTGATCCGGCAAAGCTGGAAGCCACCTATAAAAAGCATGCCAATAAGATTGACGGTATTTTGCAGCGCAATATGGCGCAGGGTGATGCGTTCAATTTTGGCGGTACACCGTCTTTTGTCATCGGTACCCGTTTATATGGTGGCGTGATGAAGGAAAAAGACCTGATCGAAGCCATTAAAATGGCGCGCGCCGGCTGATTTTTGTCAATCAGGCGAAGATTGATAAGGCAGGTGTGTTCAGCGCACCTGCCTTTTTATTTGGCAAGGTTCATTTCAATGCGCCAATGCTTTAGAAGAATATCAGAAGTGATATGAATCGGAGTGTTAAGCGATGAGCGTGACAATTTATGGGATTAAAAGCTGCGATACGATGCGCAAAGCCTTTAACTGGCTGGAGAGTGCGGGGATCGACTATAAATTTCATGATTATAAAAAAGAGGGTGTCACGCAGGCAGATCTGGAACAATGGGCTGGAAAAGCCGGATGGGAAAAATTGCTGAACCGTGCCGGTACTACTTTTCGTAAATTGCCGGAAGAAGATCGCGCTGACCTGAACGGGCAGAAGGCAATCAGCCTGATGCTGGCACAGCCTTCGATGATTAAACGTCCGGTTTTGCTTAAAGGCGATCAGATCATCGTCGGCTTCAAGCCTGAGCTTTACGAAGAATTTTTCAAATAAGATTTACAATATAAAAAGAGTGGCCGGTTTGACTGGCCACTCTTTAAGCGCTTTTAGCGGGAAAATGCAGAAGTTTCCGCCAGATAATTTTGATAGCTGGTGCATTTCACATCCGGCTTGTCGCAAACCTCGCGGGCGAGACGTTCCATAGCGCGCCAATAAGCGCCATCATTCATCAGGACAAAATGGAAACCCATCTGAAATGGTGCGCGTTTGCCATTATATTCTTTGTCAAAAGCTGTTTTGAAAGCCTGATAACTGCGCTCTTCAAAACTGGCGGCTTGTTCCGGCTGTTCTTTGCCTTTGGAGTGGCGCACATATAAATTATAGTCCATGGCAATGACCGGGCGTTTGGACGGGCCTTCGGGAATAAGCGGCAGACCGAAAGTTGCCAATCCTTGTTTAACGGTCGGGCGCTCCGGTGCATTGGCAACACCCGATGCCTGATAAATAAAATTGTTCTTCCGCAGTGCATCCTGCACCGGTTTATCGTCGGACAAATAAGGGGCGCGAAAGCCGTTGATTTTATTGGCGACGAAATCCTGCCATTCGGCCGGTTCTCCGGCAATGTCATTATCTTTATAGGCCTGGGCGGTGATACGGTTGAACTCGCTGATCTCCTGATCCCAATCTTTGGCGCTCCATGCTTTGCCGTCAAAATGGCCGCAGCCATGACTGGCAATCTCGTGGCCTTCCAAATGCGCTTGCCAGATATGCTGAAGGCGCGTTTCCACTTCCTGTTTATCTTGTGCAAAGCCGACATTAGAGCTGCTGCGTTTTAATTTGGGCGGCTGATATTGGTTGCGGTCAGCGCGCTGCAATAAAAAGACACATGAGAGAAAATAGGTGAATTTCGCATCCGTTTGTTTGGCAAATTCGCGGCTTCTTGCCCAAAGTGCATTGTCATGCGCGCCGTCAAAAGAAATCAGCACATATTGCGTCTTGGGTTCTGCCGCTGTTGCCGTCATTACGGTTTGGCTGAAAATCAAGGAAAAGGCGGCGGCAAAATTGAGAAAACGCATTAACAAGGCCAATCATAGTTCGGACAGAATAGCAGGCAAAAAGCCATGCCACGAAGATATTATCTGTTCCTGATTCTTTGAAACGGGTTGTTATAACCACATTTATAATGCAGATGTCAGGCAACAGGGCTGTTTTCTAGATGTTGAATGTGGCAAAGGTCAGGTCATTGATATCAGAGAATAATCAGACTTGCGGTGGAAGCGGCAGCTTATTTGTCTGTCAGGGCTTACAAATGCTGCAAATTCCGATTAAAAGCTCATTTAAGTTAAAGTGATCAGCTTTGGTGTCCGGTTCTGTGGCTGGCATTAAAGCAAATAGAAACTCAAGGTTCAGACGGCAGGTTCATGGCAGACGATAGCTTCATTCGCGAGGTAAACGAAGAACTCCGGTCCGATCAGGCAAAAGCTGTCTGGCGGCGGTTTGGTCCGTTGATTATCGGTTGCGCAGTGGCCATTGTTTTGGGCACGGCTGCTAATGTCGCTTATACAAGCTGGACAGCCAGCAAATCGTCTGCTTCGGGCGATAAGTTCTTGGCGGCTCTTGATCTGGCCTCCGAGGGCAAAAATGATGAAGCTTTGACTGCGCTCGATGATCTGGAAAAAACCGGTTATGGTTCTTATCCGGCCTTGGCGCAATTACGTGCAGCCACTGTGCTGTTGCAAAAAGGTGATGCGAAAGCTGCCGTTGAAGCTTTTGATAAGGCTTCACAGGATAATGCAATTCCTGCACCATTGCGCGACATGGCGCGTTTGCGTGCAGCTTATATTCTGGTCGATAGCGGCTCTTATGACGATGTGGCCAAGCGCGTGGAAACCCTGTCAGCTGACAGCAATCCGATGCGCCACAGCGCCCGCGAAACTTTGGCTCTGGCTGCATGGAAGGCAGGGCGCAACGAAGATGCGGCCAAGCTGTTCAAGCAGAATGCCGATGATGCTGTTGCTCCGCCTAATCTTCGCCAGCGTGCCAACACCATGCTCGACCTGATGCGTGGCGCAGGCACTTTGTCTGAAGGCTGATATTTTACGAATAATACCGCTGTTTGATAGACGGTATTAAACTTTAAGAAAAACGGGGCATCTGATGGCATGGCTTTCAGGTGCTCTTATGACGATATGGGGAAAGCCCTTCAATGTCTTTTACTCTTGCTATTATCGGACGTCCGAATGTCGGCAAGTCAACTTTGTTCAACCGACTGGTCGGGCGCAAGCTCGCGCTGGTGGATGACCTGCCAGGCGTTACCCGTGACCGCCGGATGCATGATGCGAAACTTTATGATTTAAGGTTTCAGGTCATCGATACGGCAGGTTTGGAAGACGCTGCCAATGACACGCTGGAAGCACGGATGCGTGCCCAGACAGAACTGGCGATGACCGAAGCGGATGCCATTTTATTTGTTGTTGATGCAAAATCCGGTGTGACACCTGCCGATCTGACTTTTGGCGAAATGGTGCGCAAATCCGGTCGTCCGGTTATTCTGGTTGTGAACAAGACCGAAGCGCGCGGCAGTCAGGGCGGTCTTTATGATGCCTATACGCTGGGCCTTGGTGAGCCATGCCCGATTTCTGCCGAGCATGGTCTTGGTATGGCTGATCTGCGTGATGCTATTGTTGAAGTACTTGGCGAAGAGCGGGTTTTTGCCCGTGAAAAAGCCGAGGAAGCCGAACAGGCTGCTGACGCTGTTTTCACACCCGCTGCCATCGGCGCACTCGTTGGTGATGATATCGAAGACCCGGATGCAGAAAATGTTCCGGCCTATGATCCGACCAAGCCATTGCGTATTGCTATTGTTGGCCGTCCGAATGCCGGTAAGTCGACACTCATCAACACGATGCTGGGTGAAGACCGGCTGCTGACTGGCCCTGAAGCCGGTATTACCCGTGATTCGATTTCTGTCGATTGGGAATGGCGTGGTCGTCAGATCAAATTGTTTGACACAGCTGGTCTGCGCCGTAAATCACGCGTGCAGGAAAAGCTCGAAAAGCTCGCTGTATCTGATGGGCTGAATGCTATTCGCTTTGCAGAAGTTGTCATCATTGTGCTTGATGCGACTATCCCGTTTGAAAAGCAGGATTTGCAGATCGCTGATCTGATTATCCGTGAAGGCCGCGCTCCGATTATTGCGTTCAACAAGTGGGATCTGGTGGAAGACCGCCAGATGGTGCTTGCTGACCTTTACGAAAAAACTGCCCGTTTGTTGCCGCAGGTGCGCGGTATCCGTGCTGTGCCGATTTCAGGTGAGCGCGGGCAGGGCATTGATAAGCTGATGGAAAATGTGGCGATTACAGATGAAATCTGGAACCGTCGTATTTCGACAGGTAAGCTTAACCGCTGGCTGGAAGGGGTTATCACCCATCATCCGCCGCCAGCCGTTGCCGGCCGTCGTCTGAAGGTCAAATATATGACGCAGATCAAGACCCGCCCGCCAGGCTTCGTGGTTTCCTGCTCGCGTCCGGATGTGATGCCGCAATCTTATGTCCGTTATTTGATTAACGGTTTGCGTGACACATTCGAGATGCCGGGGGTTCCGATCCGCTTGTCGTTGCGTACATCGGATAATCCTTTTGCCAACCGCGCAAAGAAAAAGCGTTGAAATTAACGTTTTCTGAAATGATAAAAACTCCGGGCAATGTTCCGGAGTTTTTTGTTTTTTGAAAAAGATGTTATTTTTTTGTATTGAATAAGTAAGTTTTTTTCTTTTATTGTAGCGGTTAATATTTTGTTTTATGTGGATTTATATTTAATGAATAGGTGGATTGTTTAATCGTTATTTTAAATTTGCAATTAATTACATGATTTAATAAATCATTTACCAATATTACCGAGATATTAATGCACTCTTGTTAACTATCCATCAAGGTTAATACTTCATTATCGGCGTCAGTTGAGTGAGTTCGGTGTTAATTGAGTGGAGAGTTCGGTGCGCTTTTTGTCACTGCGGAAGTTTGGCCGCCGTTCCAAAGGCCTGTCACAAACAGAGTGGCAATATCCGGCTCAGGGTTATTGCCCTGAGGATGGGCGTTATTATGCCGTTCGCGCTTATCCGCGCGTTGAGCAGTCACGTCACGGTGTTATTGCTCCTGCAATGATGGCAGCGGCATTCAGCCTGCTGAGCACAACCGCTATTGCCTTTCAGGATATGGCCAGCCTTGTGACATCATCCGAGCAGGGCGATAATCGCTGGACTGCTTATATGACGCCAGCGCCTGCGGGTTCCGTTCATAAGGCGGAGATGCAATTTGTTGACGCCTCGTTGATTACAGGCTCGGTTGCGGCCGCTGGTATTAATGTCGAAGGTATCGGCAAGGTGGCTGTGGGTGGTGTCAGTCGTCAGGCAAAGCTTGGTGTTGATGATCCTGATCCGGATGAGGGGCGTATCGTGCGCGCCGATAAGCAGGGGCGAATCGTTACTATTGCGCCGGTCGCGCCGCAACGCGCTTTTAGTGCCGGCAGTTTGCTTGACCGTGTGAGCATGATTTCCCGTCCGGCAGAAAAATCCGATGCAAAAATGCGCTTTGATAAATCGCCGATTGAGGGGCAGGAAATTGCAATTACGATGGCTTTTCACAGGCCGGTTGTTGCTAAGCCTAAAGTGCCGGTTCCGTCCATGCTGGCAAGCCTGATCACCAATGATACGCCTGATTCTCTGGCGCTTGGTTATGCGCCGCCAAAACCGGATTATGCGCGTAATTCACCTTTTGAAACGATTCTCACGCCGGATGAATCGAATGGGCGCTTTGTTCCGCCAATCGGTCCTAAAGATCACGCATGGGCTGCAGCCCCTCTGCCTCCAGCTGCATTTGAGAAGAAGCAACAGCAGTGCCTGGCTGAAGCGGTCTATTATGAAGCACGCGGCGAAACCGTAAAAGGCCAGGTGGGTGTTGCACAGGTTGTGCTCAATCGCGTGCGAAATCCAGCCTATCCGGCCACGATCTGTGGTGTGGTTTATCAAAACCAAAATATGCTGAATGCCTGCCAGTTTTCCTTCGCCTGTGACGGGCAAAAGCATCGTGTCACGGAAATGGCTGAGTGGGAGATGGCCAAGCAGGTGGCAAAAACTGTCTCTGCCGGTCAGATCTGGTTGCCGGAAGTGGGCTCTGCTACTCATTATCATGCCACTTATGTCAGCCCCAAATGGGGTCCGACAATGGTGAAAGTTTCACAAATCGGACTGCATATTTTCTACCGTACTCGTTACGGCGGATGGAGCTGATTTTTGAGAGATTCGGTGCTTTGAGTGGCCTTGTAAAGCGTGTGCAAAAATGAATTTTTTATAACACATTGATTTTATTAGGTAAAAAACCTGCTAAGTGATGTGTTTCAGCGCCTTGACTAGAAGGCGGCGTGCCAATATGTTGCGCGCAACTTGAAAGTGAGCTTTTTTCTCCTCTTACGCATATAAAGGAGGTTCTTCATGGCAGGTGACAAAGACCTTAAGAAGCCATCGGAATCTGACGGTGCACAAGACGGACAGCAAGGTTCACCTTCATCGAATTTTGCTGAACGCTTAAGCAAGCTAGAGGCCAATTTGGTCAAAAAAGGGGCGCTTAAGAAACAAAATTCAAAGGACGAGCGATCTGAGAATTCAGCTCAAGTTGCGCAGGCCATGAAAATATCCAGCGAATTTATCGCCGGAATTGTAGTTGGAGCGCTAATTGGCTGGTCTATTGATCAGGTTGCTGCTACATCGCCTTGGGGATTAATTATCTTCCTCATGCTTGGCTTTGCAGCAGGCGTTCTGAACGTGCTACGCGTTACTGGCAAAGTCGCTGAAAAAGACGACTTAAGTTTAAGAGCGCAAGAGCACGAAAAAGAATAGATATTGTGTTGGCGTATTGCTAAGACAATTTTGACTTAGTGCGAAACTTGTGTAATGCACTTTTCGTGAAAGGCTTGTAAAAGCCGGTGACTTCAACGCCTGCGGGCAACGGACGATAGACGAGGTTAAGGTGGCAAACGATCCGATCCATCAGTTCCAAATTTCCCGGTGGATTCCTATCGACGTCGGCGGTGTCGACCTCTCTTTCACCAACGCATCAGCTTTTATGGTCGCAACTGTGGTTGTGGCTTCAGCGTTTCTTTTCCTTTCTTCATCGGGTCGCGGTCTTGTACCAACCCGTATGCAGTCAGTGGCAGAAATGGCTTATGAATTTGTCGCGACGAGCCTAAGGGACTCGGCCGGGTCAAAGGGTATGAAATTCTTCCCCTTTGTATTTACCCTGTTCATGTTCATTCTCGTTGCAAACTTCCTTGGTCTGTTCCCGTATTTCTATACGATTACCAGTCAGATCATTGTTACTTTTGCCCTCTCCATCCTCGTTATCGGAACTGTGATCATTTACGGTTTCTACAAGCATGGTTTTGGTTTCCTGAAACTGTTCGTGCCGCAGGGCGTCCCGATGATCATCGTACCACTGGTATCGATCATTGAAGTGATTTCGTTCCTGTCACGTCCGATCAGTCTTTCAGTTCGTCTTTTCGCCAGTATGCTGGCTGGACACATCACCCTTAAGATCTTTGCAGGCTTCATTGTTTCAATGGCTGCACTTGGTCCTATCGGTATTGGTGGCGCAATTCTCCCGCTCTTCATGACGGTTGCCATCACTGCACTGGAATTCCTCGTTGCATTCCTGCAGGCCTATGTTTTCACAGTCTTAACTTGCATGTACATCAATGACGCGGTGCATGCTGGTCACTAAAACTTCTCGCCGGCGGATTTCCGCCAGAACAGAAATCCGCATAGCTAATTAATCCAAAAGGAGCTCATCATGGAAGCGGAAGCAGCAAAATACATCGGCGCGGGTCTTGCCTGTTTCGGTATGGCCGGTACGGCCCTCGGTCTCGGCAACATCTTCGGCAGCTACCTTTCAGGTGCACTGCGTAACCCATCTGCAGCTGACAGCCAGTTCGGCCGTCTGGTGTTCGGTTTCGCTGTTACGGAAGCTCTGGGCATTTTCTCCTTGCTCATCGCGCTTCTGCTCTTGTTCGCTGTCTAAGATCGACGCAACAAATATGGCCTGACCGCGCTGTTCTTAAATTTTAAGGATTATGCGCGGTCGGCTGTTGCATATGACGCCTGAGTGAAGAGGAAGATTGGATGTTCGTGTCCACGGCGTTTGCCCAAACAGCAACGGAAGCCCAGCCTGTTGAAGCTGTGCATACCGAAACCGGTGTTGCCCATGAATCCGGCACGGGCGGCGTGTTTCCTCCGTTCGATTCTACCCATTACGCATCGCAGCTCTTGTGGCTCGCTATTACGTTTGGGCTTTTCTATCTGTTCATGTCCCGCGTGGTTGTACCGCGTATTGGTGGCGTGATCGAAACTCGTCGCGATCGTATCGCACAGGATTTGGATCAGGCAGCACGTTTGAAGCAGGACGCAGACAATGCGATCGTTGCTTATGAAACAGAACTGTCTCAAGCCCGTACCAAAGCCGCAGCAATCGGTAATGAAGCACGCGAAAAAGCGAAGGCAGAAGCTGAAGCTGAGCGTAGCGCTGTAGAAAAAACTTTGGAAGCAAAGCTTGAAAAAGCTGAAAACAACATTGCTGAAATCAAGGCGAAAGCCATGAGCGATGTTGGTTCGATTGCTGAAGAAACTGCAGCTGACATTATTGACGAGCTGATCGGTACCAAGGTTGATAAATCAACTGTTACCGCTGCTGTTAAAGCAGTCAGCGCCTAAAGGAGACGATGATGGACGCTACGTTTTGGGCACTCGTCGGCCTCGTAATTTTCCTAGGCATTGTTGTTTATCTTAAAGTGCCTGGCATGGTTGCCAAGTCTTTGGATGAGCGCGCTGCAAAGATTTCTAAAGAACTCGACGAAGCACGCACACTGCGCGAAGAAGCTCAGGCACTGTTGGCCGAGTATCATCGCAAGCGCAAGGAAGCGGAAAAGGAAGCAAGCGACATCGTTGCTGCAGCCGGCCGTGAAGCCAATGCGATTGTTGATGATGCCAAGCAGAAAACAGAAGAATATGTTGCTCGTCGCAACAAGCTTGCTGAACAGAAAATTGCCAGCGCTGAAGCTGAAGCAATTAAAGAAGTTCGCACTGCTGCTGTTGAACTGGCTGTTGCTGCTGCAACCCGTATCGTCGCCGACAAGGTTGATGCGAAAGCTTCTGCAACATTCTTTAAAGACTCGCTTGAACAGGTTAAATCCCGTTTGAACTAAGAGTTTTCATCAGTCTGATTTTTAAAACGCCATCTCTTGATTGAGGTGGCGTTTTTTATTTGGGGCTGACATAGATAGCTGTGAAGGGCTATTCTTGTCAGATGATGAGAGCAAGGCGGCGAAGCAGGCTCCGGAAAACTATTCAACCTGAGCTTTTGAAGTATTTTTGCGCAGGTATCACAGCTCGCTCCGCGGCCCAATTGACGGGTGTTAATCGCAATACGGCGATCCTGTTCTTCCATAAGTTGCGCGAAGTGATTTTCGAGAAGTTGGCTTCATCAGTGACGGGCTTGATGGGCGGCGATATCGAAGTCGATGAAAGCTATTTTGGCGGGCGAAGAAAAGGTAAACTCGGGCGTGGTGCAGCGTGCAAGGTTCCTCTCTTCGGGCTCTTGAAGAGAGGTCGCAAGGTTCATGTCGTTATCAGCTCAAATATCCGCACAGACACGCTTTTTCCAGCCATCAGGGACAAGGTGAGGCCGGACTCCGTCATCTAAACCAATAGTTTCGCTGCCTATGATGTTCCGGACGTTTCCGAGTTCCATCATGTCCGGATTAACCACTCGGGACTGTTCGCCGAGGACATCAATAACATCAACGGAGTCGCGAACTTCAGGAAGAAGGCCAAGCGTTATCTGTGCGGTTATAACGGTATTCCTAAGCAGCACTTTCACCTGTTCATCAAGGAATTTGAGCGGCGCTTCAATCACCGTCCTGTTGCCAGGCTCATCAAAGTTTTGCGGCAGTTGTGGCTCAAGTAACCATAGACTCACTATTTATGTTAGCCCCTTTAATTTTGGCTACAAAATTTGATTGTCTATGTCATGAGTTAAACAACAGTATTGGCTCTGCTGGGCAGAGCTGTATGGCATGTTAGATGCTCTTTAGGCTTAATTAATATAGAGCAAATCGCATTTCATCATATCTACGATGAGCGCATACAGACTTTTTGCCATAACTTTATCCCGTCAAGGGAGGAGCAGAAACCAGTTTGGCGAACTGATTTGCCTGCAAAGACGATAGCCACCTTGAGGAGCGTGCTTTTCTAGCGGATGAAGCGGCCTTTAATCGGGGCGAATGTATAACGATGAAGGCCGGGAACGGGCCCTGTTGTTTCAATCGCCTCACGGTGTTTCGCAGTGCCATAGCCGGCGTGGCCTTCAAAACCATATTCAGGATGATGTTTGCCTGCAAGTTCCATCATGCGGTCACGGGTAACCTTGGCAACAATAGATGCGGCTGCAATTGATATGGAACGCTGATCGCCTTTAATCAGTGCTTCAGCATTGCATGTCAGGTGAGGGGGCACATCGCGCCCGTCAACAAGCGCGTAATCTATTTTAACTGCTGACGCTGCCACAGCACGCTGCATAGCGGTGAGAGCGGCTTTACGGATATTGCTGTTATCAATTTCATCAGCCGACAGGCTGACGGCAGAGACGGCCAGAGCCTGCGTTAAAATCAGATCGTAGAGCTTGACGCGCTTTGCGGCGGTCAGACGTTTGGAATCGTCCAGACCTTCAGGTAAATTATCCGGATCCAGCACAACGGCTGCTGCCACGACCGGCCCTGCCAGCGGTCCACGACCTGCCTCATCAATGCCTGCTACAAATTGGCAACCATCTTGATAGAGCCGCTTCTCATGCGAGAAATCGGGCGTATAGATTAGGGGAAGGGCGGATGAAGAATCACTAATTTTACGAGCCATGCGCGAGATTAGAGCATTGAACCGTTAAAATTAAACAACGGAAATGCTCTTCTTGCCCACACAGGCACGTGAATAGAAGAGTGCCTCATTAAAACAATGAAAGTTGCGTGCCGCCTTCTTGCCTTGGACTGAACAGGTCGGTGCGTAATCGCTTCTTAGTCGTATTGAGGCCAAGTTTCTTGGCGGCAATTTCAAAACGTCTGCCGATCTGCCAGGCATATGGGCCTTCACCGCGCATGCGCTTGCCCCATTCCGCATCATAATCCTTGCCACCACGCATGGAGCGTAAAAGCGACAACACATGGCGATATTTGTCAGGATAATTGCGCAATAACCATTCTTTAAATAAGGGTGCAACTTCCAGCGGGAGACGCAGCAGAACATAACCGGCTTCTTCAGCTCCTGCGGCGGCAGCTGCATCCAGAATACGCTCGATCTCATGATCATTAATACCGGGAATGACAGGCCCCAGCATTGCAGATACAGGAATGCCAGCTTGTGAAAGTTCCCGCATGGTTTGCAGGCGCAATGTTGGCGTTGCAGCGCGTGGCTCCATTGTACGGGATAATTTGGCATCCATAGTGGTGACGGAGAGAGCGACCTTGACCAAGCCTTTTTCCGCCATACGGCTTAAAATGTCGATGTCACGCGTAATCAAGCCGGACTTTGTGATGATGGCAACTGGATGTTGTACATCTTCCAGCACTTCGAGAAGGCCACGCATGATACGCCATTTTTTCTCTACCGGTTGGTAAGGGTCGGTGTTGCTGCCAATGGCAATAGTGCGGGGAATATAACCGGATTTGGACAATTCACGCTGTAACAGATGCGGTGCATCCGGTTTGGCAAAGAGTTTGGCCTCAAAATCAAGACCTGCCGACAGCCCCATATAACTATGGGTCGGACGAGCGAAACAATAGATACAACCGTGCTCGCAACCACGATAGGGGTTAATGGAGCGGTCAAAGCCAAGATCAGGCGAATCATTGCGGGTGATGATGCTGCGCGGCTTCTCAACCTGCACTTCAGTTTTAAAGGGCTCAAGCTCTTCAAAGCTTTGCCAGCCGTCATCAAAATCATCACGCGAAAATTGTTCGAAGCGACCGGACGGATTGATGCCGGCAGCACGTCCGCGTCTTCTGGATTGGTCAACCCGTAAGCCGTTTTCGGCGATGATCGCATTGGCATGTTCGGTGCGCCCGCTGCCAAAAGCTGCTGTATCTGCCTGCTGGATAGCATCCATCGTCTTCTCCTTCGCGGAAAAGTGCCGCCCTGAGGGCGTTTCCTGATTATTTGATAGTTACGGGCAAGATCTTAGAATCTGTACTCCGTCTGTTCTTTTATATATAGAACGGAAATCAGAACATTACAAGAACAATATCTGTGGTTATTTTTTGCGGCGCAGATGCTCGTCAAGCCGAGGCATGATCTCGACGAAATTGCAGGGCATGTGGCGGTAATCAAGCTGATATTGCAGAATATTGTCCCATGCATCACGACAGGCACCGCTTGATCCTGGCAGGGCAAAGACAAATGTCTGGTTTAACAGGCCGCCGAGTGCGCGTGACTGAATGGTCGAGGTGCCGATTTTCTCATAAGAGATTCGATGAAAAATGGTGGAGAAACCATCCATCCGTTTTTCAAATAAAGGTTCAAGCGCTTCCGGGGTGACATCGCGACCGGTAAAACCTGTGCCGCCGGTGGTGATAATCACATCGATATCGGCCTGTTGCGACCATTTAGTTACAATGTTGCGGATGGCTTCGATATCATCCGGTACGATGGCGCGTTCAACGAGTTTGTGCCCTGCATCGCTTAGCCTTTGTTGCAATGTATCGCCGGACTTGTCATCGGCCGGTGAACGCGTGTCGGAGACGGTCAGAACTGCGATGCCGACCGGAATAAAACTGCGTTCATTGGCCATGGCATAGCTCCTTTAATGATTGCCATAGGTTTGGGTGGTGACCACAAACCAATCAGGATGGGCTTGGCGAATTTGCTGTTTTGCTTGCAACATGTTTTCGCAGGAGGAAAAAATCGCAAAACATGTGGCGCCTGAGCCGGACATCTGGACAAAATCAGCACCCGATGCTGCCAGCTCATCTAAGCGGGATTGCAATTGTGGTGCCAGTGTTTCCGCAGGCCTGAATAAATCATTGCGGGTCTTGCGCAAATAGGCACAAACCTCATCAATGCTTTGAAAAGCATTGGGAGCAATCAATGACGGATTATCGCGCTTATTCAGTGCTTTAAAAATGGTTGGGGTGGCAAGTGCCGTGCCGTCATTAATCAGCAAAATATGCAGAGCCGGAAACTCAACGAGCGGTGACAGGTCTTCACCAATGCCTCGCACCAGAAGTGGGGCGCCGTTTTGCTGGCTGTGCAAACACATTGGCACATCGGCACCCAGATGTAAGCCGAGTTCCAACAGCGCTTCATAAGGCAGATCAAGCTGCCAAAGCTCATTGAGCGCTGTGAGGGCCGCTGCGGCATCGGTTGAGCCGCCGCCAATACCGGCTGCAATCGGCAGTTTCTTTTCCAGATGAATATGAACCGGGGGGCATTTTGATGGGGTCTGTGTGCGTAGCAGGTCACGCGCTTTCAGCACCAGATTGTCATTATTAAGCGGGATAAAAGGCGCATAATAACCGCTAACGGTAAAGTCATCGTGCAGAGCAGGTGTGACACTGATGTGATCGCCGAAATCGCCAAAAGCGACAATCATTTCCAACTCATGATAACCATTGGCGCGTTGGCCGGTAACATGCAGCGCAAGATTGATTTTTACCGGCGCCAGACGGGAAATCGTCGCGCCATCACTAGCGGAAACACTGATAGACATGAAAACAGTTTAATCCTTGCGGACGCGATATTCGCCGGTTTCAGGATCTTGCTCCAAGGTGCCGTGGGCGCGGTTTTGCGCTTCTTTTTCCTCACGGCGGACTTTCTTGGAAACCCGCACCGCTTCACGTTTGAAAGAGCGGTAAACATACCATGCAGCGGCTGCAATCAGCAGAAGAAAGAGTATCTGGGGCATGGTTCATTCGTCCTTAAACCGTCGTGCTTGTGGGGGCTCTGCACTTATCCAGCTGGATATATCTATCATAATGCAGAGATAAAGCGTTGCAATGCTTTTATTCAGTTCACGCTTCAAAGGCCATAGCGGGACCAGAGCGCTTTTTCTTCTAATTTGGAAAGCATGGCATCACCGGTTTGCATCGCCACTTGCGCCATCGCATCTGTGCTGAAGCCTATGGAGGGGAGTTTTTTGCCTAAAAATCCGCGCTGTGGCTGAATGAGGTTTAGTTTGGTTTTGGAGCCATAATGTTTCATCAAATGGCTGCGAATATCGCCCAGACTGTCTACAAGACCAAGTTCCTTACCCTTGATGCCTGTCCAGAACAGACCGCTGAAAAGATCAGGGTCATCACTTAATTTTGTGCCGCGACGCTCCAGCACCATATCAATGAAAGTCTTATGCACTTCCAGTTGCAGTGCTTTCAGGCGTTCGATATCTGCTTCTTTTTCCGGCAAAAACGGATCAAGCGAAACTTTGTTTTGGCCAGCGGTATAAACGCGGCGTTCGACACCGATTTTCTTGATCAGTTCAGTAAAGCCGAATGAGGAAGAAACGACACCAATGGAGCCGACAATGGAAGATGGATCAGCAATGATTTCATCGCCTGCAAGTGCGATCATATAGCCGCCTGATGCAGCTACATCTTCAACAAAGACAAAGACTTTTTTCTTCTTTTCCTCAGCCAGTGCACGGATGCGCTGATAGATAAAGCGTGACTGCACAGGCGAGCCGCCCGGTGAATTGATGGTGATGGCCACAGCGGGGGCTTGTTTGTCGCTAAAGGCTTTTTGAAGTTCGGCCGCTACACCTTCCAATGAAAGGCTCGGACGCAGACTGTTGCCGCCGCTCATAATGGCGCCATGCAGCCGCACAACCGGAATTTCAACGCTCGTTGAGCGAAAACGACGTGGCATGAGTCGGGCAAGAAACTTAACCAAAGTGAGTGGCTCCGTAGTCTGAAGGGCAGTATGTTTTCTATTCATTGTCTTCATTAAATGCTTATTTAGGAAGCAAATTTGAAAACGCAAAGAAAAACGCCCGATCAGAGGACTGATCGGGCGTTTTTTATCTGTTTTTTGTTTAAATGCGCGTTTTAGTTGGAGCAACACGCAGGAGCAGATAACCGATCACTGCGGAGGGGCCGGAGCCCATCAGAACGCCGAGTTTGGTTTCTGTCTGCATCAGCTCGGATGGGAAGGACAGCAAGCCGATAAAGATACTCATGGTGAAACCAATACCGCAAAGAATGCCAACGCCATAAAGCTGCAGCCATGTGGCACCCATCGGCTTTTGTGCAAGACCCAGTTTGATGGCAAGCCATGCCGCACCAAAAACACCGATCTGCTTACCGATGAACAAGCCACCGGCAATGCCGAGTGTCAGGCTGTCGGTGACCACATCCATATTGATGCCGGTGAAGGAAATACCCGCATTGGCAAAACCAAAAATCGGCACAATCAGGAAGGCAACAGGCTTTGCCAGCGCATGTTCCAGAATATGCAATGGCGATGACATATTGTCAGGGCTGCCCGGTGCCGGCTTCAACGGAATCGACAAAGCGGTAATAACACCTGCAACGGTTGCATGTACGCCGGAATTCAGCACGAAGAACCACAAAGCAGCACCTACAACCAGATAGGGCAGGATCTTCATCACGCCCATGCGGTTCATAGCAAAAAGCACGATTGCAGCACCGGCTGCCGCGCCCAAAAATGGCAGCGAGATTTCAGCCGTATAAAAGACAGCGATGATTGCAACGGCTGCAAGATCATCAAGGATCGCAAGCGTTGCTAAAAACACTTTCAGGCTGGTTGGCACGCGCGAGCCAAGCAGCGATAAAACACCAAGCGCAAAGGCAATATCGGTGGCGGAAGGCACCGCCCAGCCACGCACTTTGGCCGGATCATCAAAGTTTAGCCACGCAAAAAGCAGAGCCGGAACAATAACACCGCCTGCAGCAGCCAGACCCGGTAGCATACGATTCGGCCAGCTTGCCAATTGTCCGTCGACAAATTCGCGTTTGATTTCCAAGCCAACAAGCAGGAAGAAAACGGCCATCAACAGATCATTGATCCATTCCAGCACGCTTAAAGGCCCCACCTTGGTGGCAAGGCCGCCAAAATAGCTGGTAGCAATAGGTGAGTTAGCAACAACCAGCGCAAGCGCAGCTGCGGCCATCAAAGTTATACCACCGGCGGATTCTGCATCGAGAAAACGGCGCATGATGGAGGTCGGGCGGACGGGCTGGGAATTTTGATTCATCAGTCAGAGTGCCTGTTGGTTATTTTTGCATGGAATGGCCAAAAAGCCATTTGAAGAAAGCAGTCAAAAAAGACTTGTGAGACCGTTATTAATGGCAATAGCCCGTTCTGTGAAGCTATTACCGGTATTTTCGTGCAAGTTTAGCACCGGCTCAAAACTTAGCGGAGCCTTACTGCCCTTCACGCCAATCACGATCAGGCGGATTGCAGCTGCTTGCGGGCGCGGGTGGACAGGGATAATGCGGATAGCACCAAAGCGTGAAGATAATGCGGTGAGAATCGCAAAAATCGATGCAGGACGGGCGATAATTGCCACTGAACCAGTTGGTTTTACGATTGCTGCTGCCGTTTTAATCCACGCCTCAAACATGTCGGGCGGCATCACATGGGCTTCAGCTTTAAGAGCGTGTGGTGTTGAGCGGTCGGCTGCTGAATTAAACGGCGGGTTCATGATAGCAAAATCAAAATAATTACTAATAAGACCCGCTTCTTCACGCTTCTTTCCGGTCAAAGACACGTCGGCATTTAACAGTGACAGCCGCGGTGCCAATTGGGAATTGACCTCTAAGGCCATGGATTTGCGTGCAAATTCCGTCATCAGTTCGGAGCGTTCAATCAGCGTTACCTGCGCTTGTTCACAGCGCGCCGCAACGGCAAAACCGGCCGCACCCGCACCCGCACCCAGATCTGCAACGCGCCCGATGAAGCCATCCGGCACTGAGGCTGCCAGCATCATGGCATCCACGCCGGAACGGTGACCTTTTAAGGCTGGCTGGATGAGGTGAAAACGCCCGCGATGAAAAACATCTTCTGTCTCGCCGAAAGCTTCAGGAAGTGCGGTTTCTGGCAATGTTATTTCAGGCATATATTATTGTCGCAATTCAGTTTCGATACCGGCATCGATCAGACATTGTCTGGCGCGCTCTTTTTCTGATTTTTCCACCATCAGACGGCGGGGTAAAATGCCTAAGGAACCTTCGATGATGCTCATATTGGTGTCGGCAATAAAATAGCCGATATCGGCCTCTTTCATCAAAGCTTCGGCAAAGGATAATAAAACCGGATCATTGGTGCGCAATAATTCATACATGGTCTTTAAGCACCCTTTGTCATATTTGCACGAACCGGCATATTTTATTCCCCGGATACCGTATTTATTGATTTATATCACTGTGCCGACAATTAGTAGCGTTGACAACAGGTGCCTGACGATGTTGTGAACAGCTTAACAATCATTTATAGCGCAGATTATCAAAATTTGCTGCTTGAGCATTAAGTGACGCTTGAATAATGTATGGGCGCATACAGGAGTAATGACATTGGGTGTGGTTCTCAACATCGGCGATACAAAAACGAATGCAGGTTCGGTTCAGCCTTTGATCGACCTGACCAAGGCCGATATGGCACGGGTTAACGAAT
This sequence comes from Paenochrobactrum gallinarii, assembly GCF_014205685.1. Classification (GTDB taxonomy): domain Bacteria; phylum Pseudomonadota; class Alphaproteobacteria; order Rhizobiales; family Rhizobiaceae; genus Paenochrobactrum; species Paenochrobactrum gallinarii. Next base: position 57,639 of record NZ_JACIIU010000012.1, on the reverse strand, counting down.
TTATTCTGGCTCGGGCTGGTTCTGATGTCGAAATGATTCCTGAAGTGGCGAACCATCTGATTTCGTCAGGCGGCAAAAGATTGCGTCCGATGATGACTTTGGCAACTGCCCGAATGTTCGGCTATGAAGGCACTGGTCATATCAGTCTCGCAACATCTGTTGAATTCATGCACACGGCTACGCTTTTGCATGATGATGTGGTGGATGAAAGCGATCTGCGCCGCGGCAAAAGCACAGCGCGCATGATCTGGGGTAATCAGGCCAGTGTTCTGGTTGGCGATTTTCTGCTGGGTCAGGCCTTTAAAATGATGGTGGATGTCGGCTCATTGGAAGCACTCGATGTGCTGGCGACATCGGCTTCGGTTATTGCTGAAGGTGAGGTCATGCAATTGGCGGCAGCCAAAAACATGGACACCACAGAAGAAGAATATCTGGCCGTTATTAAAGCTAAAACAGCTGCGCTTTTCTCAGCTGCGGCAGAAGTTGGCCCGATCATTGCCGATGCAGGTGATGGGCCGCGCAAAGCTTTAAGTTCTTATGGTCTTAATCTCGGCCTTGCTTTTCAGCTGATTGATGATGCGCTGGATTATGGCGGCAGTGCCGCGGATTTGGGTAAAAATACCGGTGACGATTTCCGCGAAGGTAAAATCACCATGCCGGTTCTGCTTGCCTATAATCGCGGCTCGGATGAAGAACGTGTGTTTTGGAAACAGGCGATGGAAGAGGGCAATAATGATGATGCTTCTCTTGCTAAAGCGACCGAACTGATGCTGAAAGCCAATTCCATCGCGGACACTGTACAGCGTGCGCGCGATTTTGGTGAAATGGCACGCGAAGCACTTGTTGATCTGCCAAACGGCGCTCATAAAGATGCGCTGATTGAAGTGATTGATTTTTGCATCAGCCGCGTGAACTGATTTGTTATACTGCCTCTTAAATAGCGGAGGCAGTAAACATCACCGCAAAAAAGCCATGGTTTGAAGTCCAGCTGTTTATTGGATCAAATAACCGGACAATGCGGATCAAAAAGCCGGAAGCAACGGCTGTCAGATAAGGATTTTCATTTATCAATCTTACTGACAGAATGAAAAAGGATAGTTTGGAATGCGGCGCCGCCCAGTTTTACGTCCTCTTTATGCAGCTTTGAGCATTTTGCTCTCCGGTGCTGTTTTGCCTGTTTCCGGTTTTGCTTCGACCACTGACAGCACGACACAGGCAGAGCCTTATAAATCCATCCGCGTTGGTTCTTTTGCCGGTGCTTATCTGGCGGGTCGTGTTGCTGAAAACGACAATAATATGCCTGCAACGATTGATTTTTATCGTCAGGCATTGGCGTTTGATCCGGGCAATTTGCAGTTGAAACAGGATTTGCTGCTGGCTTTGCTGACCAATGGTCAGTTTGAAGAGGCGCTGCCATGGGCAAAAGAGCTGCAAAATAATGCGGAAATTGAACGTTTTTCCCGCCTTGCATTGGCGGTGGATGCTATTTCACGCAAACAATTTCGTCAGGCGCGACCGCTGCTCAATTATTCCGTGCAATCGGACATGGATAAATTATCCTCGCAGCTGATTAAGGCCTGGGCAAATTATGGCGCCGGTAATCCCAAAAATGCGGCATCTGCGGTTGAAGCGATCAAAGGGCCGCAATGGTTTACGCTTTTCCGCACCTACCATTCGGCATTGATGGCGGATTTGTCTGGTCAGGTGAAGGCGGCTGAAGATTTTTATCAAAAGGCTGTTGCCGATAAAGCTGGTGGTGGTGCTGCACCTGATACATATGAGCGTATTGTCATTTCATATGCCAGTTTTAAAGCGCGTCATGGTGACATGAAAAGTGCGGTTGAGATTTTAAAAAGCGCAGAAGAATTGCTGACAGGGCGTAAAACTCTGGCTGAAATGCGCCATATGCTTGAGGCTGGCAAAGCGCCGGTACAACTGATTGCTACACCACAACAAGGGGCGGCAGAGGTGCTTTATGCGCTCGGTACGGCGATTAATCGTTCCGGTGCAGAGGCTTTTGCCAAATTATATTTGCAGATGTCACTGCCGTTGCGACCCGCTGATGATGCAACAATGTTTCAGCTTGGCGATATTTCAGCCAAATTGCGTCAGCCGCAAAGTGCAATTGATTATTATGGCCGTGTTTCGGAAGATTCGTTCTATCGTATTGATGCCGAAATGCAGCTCGCGCTGAACCTAGCGGAAAGCAAAAGAGAAAAAGAAGCGATTGAGCATCTGAACGCGCTGCTAGAGCGCGACAGCAAAGACATGCGCACCTATCTGGCTTTGGGCAGTGTTTATGCGCAGGCAAAAGACTATGCTAATTCGGCCAAAACTTACGATCAGGCTGTGGCGCTGATTGAAAAGCCGGAGCGCGCCGATTGGACGATTTATTTTCAGCGAGGCATTTCTTATGAGCGCTTGAAAGAATGGGACAAGGCCGAGCCTAATTTTAAAAAAGCGCTCGAACTTTTCCCCGATCAGCCGCAGGTTTTGAACTATCTGGGCTATTCATGGGTTGATATGGGTATCAATCTGGATGAAGCGCTGGATATGATCCGCAAGGCGGTCGAACTGCGCCCGCAGGATGGTTACATCACAGATTCGCTCGGCTGGGCTTATTACAAGCTCGGGCGCTATGATGATGCGGTGGCGGAACTTGAAAAGGCGGTCAAACTGCGCCCTGAAGATGCCACCATCAATGACCACTTAGGTGATGCTTATTGGCAGGTCGGGCGCCAGCTGGAAGCAACTTTTCAGTGGCACCATGCCATCGCCGGTGAGCCGGAACCCGAAGAGCTTGCCAAGATTGAGGAAAAACTCAAAAAAGGTTTAAACCCGCCTGAAAATCCGGTCAAAGCGGATACACCGGCAGATGCAAAGCCGGAACCGAAGCTTTAAGGCGGTTTTCATATCCCGATCGATATCATTTACAGGCTTGGTTCAGCTAAAGCTTGACCCATGCAGACGGACAATTTAGACCGAGCTATTCTCTTGAAACACAGACGAGGCCCGTACGTGACTACCACGCTGCCTGACCACATGCATCCGACCCGCTCTTTTCAGGGCTTTATCATGGCGCTCCAGAATTACTGGGCGAACCATGGCTGCACAATTTTGCAGCCATATGACATGGAGGTCGGCGCAGGGACGCTGCATCCGTCCACCACATTGCGCGCGCTGGGGCCGAAACCTTGGAATGTTGCCTATGTGCAGCCTTCACGCCGCCCGAAAGACGGTCGCTATGGTGAAAATCCGAACCGTATGCAGCATTATTACCAGTATCAGGTTTTGCTTAAGCCAAGCCCGCCAAACTTACAGGAGCTTTATTTAGGCTCGCTGAAGGCGATTGGTATTGATACTGAATTGCACGATATCCGCTTTGTGGAAGATGACTGGGAAAACCCGACCACCGGTTCTTGGGGCTTAGGCTGGGAATGCTGGTGTGATGGCATGGAAATTTCGCAGTTCACTTATTTCCAGCAGGTTTGCGGCATTGAATGTTCGCCGGTTGCGGGTGAGCTGACCTATGGTTTGGAACGTCTGGCTATGTATGTGCAGGGCGTCGATAATGTTTACGACCTGAACTTCAATGGTCTGGAAGGTGAGGACAAGGTCACTTATGGTGATGTGTTCTTGCAGACAGAGCAGGAATATTCGCGTTACAATTTCGAGATCGCCAATACAGAAATGCTGCACCAGCATTTCATTGATGCGGAAGCAGAATGTAAGGCTGTGCTTGCTTTTGGCGCACAAGAGGCGGGGAGTGCTGAAAGCACGACTGGGAATAAAAAAGATGCGACGAGTGCTGAAAGCACGAGCGGGGCATTACATAAGTGCGTTTTCCCGGCCTATGACTATGCGATTAAAGCATCGCATATTTTCAACCTGATGGATGCCCGTGGTGTTATCTCGGTGACTGAACGTCAGAGCTATATCTTACGTGTTCGCAATCTGGCGCGCCAATGTGGTGAAGCCTTCCTGCAGACCGAAGCCGGTGGCGTAAACTATAAAAATGAGACACGCTGATGCCTGATTTATTGCTTGAGTTATTTTCGGAAGAGATCCCAGCTCGCATGCAGCGTAAAGCAGCAGGCGATTTCAAAAAGCTTATCACTGATGGCTTGGTGGACGCAGGGCTGACCTATGAGGCGGCCACTAGCTATTGGACACCACGTCGTCTGGCGCTTGATATTCGCGGCCTGACAGTGCGTTCCAAAGATATCCGTGAGGAAATCAAAGGCCCGTCCACATCAGCGCCGGAGCAGGCGATTGCAGGCTTCTTGCGTAAGGCTGGTTTAAACGATGTCAGCGAAGCGCATGTGCATAGTGACCCGAAAAAGGGTGACTTCTATGTGGCGCATTTGGTGAAAACCGGCCGTACGGCGGAAGAGATTGTTGCGGAATTAGTACCTGCAACCATCCGCAATTTCCCGTGGCCGAAATCCATGCGTTGGGGCAAGGCTTCTGCCAAGTCCGGTGCGTTGCGCTGGGTGCGCCCGCTGCAATCAATCCTTTGCACCTTCGGTCCTGAAACCGAAGAAACCAAAGTGATCGAGTTTGAAGTGGATGGTATCCATTCCGGCAATGTTACTTTCGGACATCGTTTCTTAAGTGATGGTCAGCCGATCAAAGTGCGCCGCTTTGACGATTATGTCGAAAAGCTGGAAAAAGCTTTTGTGGTGCTGGATGCTGAACGCCGCAAAGAAATCATCGCCACCGATGCCCGCAATCTGGCTTTCGCTTCCGGTCTTGATCTGGTTGAAGATGCTGGTTTGCTGGAAGAGGTTTCCGGTCTGGTGGAATGGCCGGTTGTGCTGATGGGTGAGTTTGAGGAAGAGTTCCTCGCTATCCCGCCGGAAGTGATCCAGCTGACCATTCGCGTTAACCAGAAGTGCTTTGTTACCCGCAAACAGGGTGAAGAAACCGCGCTTTCAAACAAGTTCATTCTGGTATCCAATATTGTTGCCCGTGATGGCGGCAAGGAAATTGCATTTGGTAACGGCAAGGTTGTGCGGGCACGTCTGTCTGATGCTTTGTATTTCTGGCACACTGATCAGGCGAACATGCCTGATATGGACAAGTTGCAAGCGTCTGCTGCCAAATTTGCACTTGATCTGGCCAAGCCGCTTGATCAGCGCATGGCGCGTCTGGATAGCTTGAATGTGACCTTCCATGCCAAGCTTGGTACACAGGGCGCACGTGTTGCACGTATCGAAAGTCTGGCCGCAGCAATAGCACCGCTGGTCGGTGCTGATGTCGCCTTGACCAAGCGTGCTGCCGTGCTGGCAAAAGCAGATTTGCAGACCGAAGTTGTCGGCGAATTCCCTGAATTACAGGGTGCGATGGGGCATAAATATGCGCTTCTTCAGGGCGAAAACCCAAGTGTTGCGCAAGCATTGGAAGATCATTACAAGCCGCAAGGCCCATCCGACCGCGTGCCGCGTGATCCGGTTTCCGTTGCGGTTGCCTTGGCCGATAAGATCGATACGCTGACCGGTTTCTGGGCGATTGATGAAAAGCCGACAGGCTCAAAAGATCCTTACGCTCTGCGCCGTGCAGCTTTGGGTGTTATCCGCCTGATCCTCGACAACGATGTGCGTGTAGCGCTGAAATCTTTAATCCAAAATGCTGAAAGCGGCCTTGCATCCGTTGATGGCTTGGCTTCGCGTGATGTGAGCACAGATCTTCTCTCCTTCTTCCATGAACGCTTCAAAGTTTATTTGAAGGATGAAGGTGCGCGTCATGATGCGATTGATGCGGTTCTGTCTGCTGATGCCGACAATCTGCTTCTTGTTGCACGTCGCCTTGAAGCACTGATTGTCTTTATCAATACAGAAGACGGCAAGAATTTGTTGGCCGGTACAAAACGCGCTGCCAATATTCTGGCCGCAGAAGAGAAAAAAGGCGCTGTCGCTGATGTCGCCATTGATGCATCGTTATTCACGCAAGACGAAGAAAAAGCATTGCATCAGGCTGTGAAGGCAGCTTCTGTAGAAGCTGAGGCTGCAATCAAGAGGGAAGACTTTGCCGCAGCAATGACGGCAATGGCACTGTTGCGCGCGCCGGTTGATGCTTTCTTTGAAGGCGTTCTTGTTAATGACGACAATGAAAAAGTGCGCGCCAACCGTCTGGCTCTCTTGAAGGCCATTCGTGATGTGACCTCGCAGGTGGCGGATTTCTCTAAAATCGCTGGCTGATAAGACCATATAAAATTATTAAAAACGCGTCTCTCACGGGGCGCGTTTTTTGTTTGGCCAGGCTCTATGTATTTTGTCGCATTATCCCGCGCAAAACCGGTACCCACTTTTGCTGGAAATGCTCTAATAATTTTCTGGGCTTGCTCGACAGCTTTGGTTAAACAGAGCTGACAGGAGATTATAACGTGTCCCGAATGATGAAACTGGATCAGAGCGGTGTTCAGGCTGCTGTAGATGTGCTGGCGGATGGTGGCTTGGTCGCTATCCCGACCGAAACCGTTTATGGTTTGGCGGCAGATGCCACCAATGGCGAAGCGGTTGCCAGTATTTTTGCCGCCAAAGGTCGTCCGCACTTTAATCCGTTGATTGCGCATGTCAGTGACTTGGACATGGCCAAACGCTATGTGCAGTTTGATGCCGTGTCGGAAGCGCTTGGCCATCATTTCTGGCCGGGGCCGTTAACGCTGGTGCTGCCGCTTTTACCGGCAAATGAAGGGCATAATATTCATCCACTTGCCACTGCCGGACTTGAAACATTGGCTGTTCGTATGCCGCAAGGGGCAGTGCGCGATATTATCAGGCAATTTGATCGTCCTATCTCTGCGCCAAGTGCCAATCGTTCCGGTCGTATCAGCCCGACCAGTGCTGAGGCGGTGGCGGAAGATCTGGGCGGGCGCGTGGATCTGATTTTAGATGCTGGCGCTTGCGAAGTGGGCTTGGAATCCACCATTGTGAAGGTGGAGGGTGACGCACTTTATCTGCTGCGCCCGGGCGGTTTGGCGGCAGAGGAAATTGAAGCATTTACCGGTAAACCATTGCTGCGCCTTGATCAGCGCGCCGCCATTCAAGCGCCGGGAATGTTGAAATCCCATTATGCACCGAATGCGCAAATGCGTCTGAATGTGGATGCAGTTCATGCCGGTGAGGCATTGCTTGCTTTTGGCCAAACCCGTGTGCAGGGCCATGAAAAGGCGGTTGCTACGCTCAATCTGAGCGAGAGCGGAAATTTGCGTGAAGCGGCGGCCAATCTTTTTGATTATATGAAAAAACTCGACACCTATGGCGCTGCAACCATCGCGGTGGAACCTATTCCGGTGAGTGGGTTGGGCGAGGCCATTACTGATCGTTTGGCGCGCGCTGCGGCTCCCAGAGATTGATAAATTAAAAGGTAGATAAGATGGCTGTGGCTCTATCGTCTGAATTAATCGGGCAATTTAAAGCGATTGTCGGTGATGCGTATGCCTTGACCGATCAGACCGACATCGCTCCTTATCTGACAGAACAGCGTGATCTTTATCATGGGCGCTCAATGCTTGTGCTGCGTCCCTCCAGCACTGAGCAGGTTGCAGCTATTTTAAAGCTTGCCAGTCAAACCGGAACGGTGATTGTGCCGCAGGGCGGCAATACGGGGCTGGTTGGTGCGCAGCAGCCGGACGAAAGCGGTAAAGCGGTGGTTTTATCGCTTGGTCGTATGAATAAAATCCGTGCCCTTGATCCGGTTGGAAATCTGATCACCGTTGAAGCCGGTGTGATCTTGCAAAATGTACAAGAGGCGGCAGATAAAGAAGATCGCCTGTTTCCCTTGTCACTTGGCTCGGAAGGCTCTTGCCAGATTGGTGGCAATTTAAGTTCCAATGCGGGCGGCACAGCGGTGCTAAGCTATGGCAATATGCGTGAGCTTTGTCTGGGGCTGGAAGTGGTATTGCCGACAGGCGAGATTTTAAATGATCTGCGTTACGTCAAAAAAGACAATAGCGGCTATAATCTCAAAGACTTATTTATCGGTGCGGAAGGCACGTTAGGCGTTATCACCGCGGCTGTTTTGAAGCTTTTTCCCAAACCTAAAGGCAAAGCCGTTGCCTATGCGGGGCTAAAATCGCCTGCTGCTGCATTGCAATTGTTTAAAATTGCCACCGAAAAGGCAGGCCCTGCTCTAACCGGTTTTGAACTGATGCCGCGCATCGGCGTGGAGTTTACCGTCAAACATGTGGAAGGCGCGCGCGATCCGCTGCAAGCGCCGCATGACTGGTATGTGCTGATAGATATTTCTTCAAACCGCAGCCAAGAAGACGCACAAAACCTGATGGAAGATATTCTGTCAGTGAGCTTTGAGGCCGGTATTGTGCAGGATGCAGCATTGGCCGCCACAATCGCACAAGCGCAATCTTTCTGGAAAATGCGTGAGGAAATGTCTTGGGCGCAAAAGCCGGAAGGCGGCTCAATCAAACACGATATTTCTGTACCTGTCGCATCCATTCCGGCTTTCATTGCGGAAGCAAGCCATGCTGTGATGCAAATGGTGCCCAATGCCCGCATAGTTTGCTTTGGTCATATTGGCGATGGTAATTTACATTTTAACATTTCGCAGCCATTAGATGCCGAAAAGCAAGCGTTTTTAAGCCTTTGGGCGGCGGTTAATCATGAAGTTCATGCCATTGTGGATAAGTATCATGGCTCAATTTCAGCCGAACACGGCATTGGCCAACTGAAACGTGAAGAGCTTTTGCACTATAAATCACCTGTTGCTGTGGATTTGATGCGCCGTATCAAGCGGGAACTTGATCCGTCAGACATTATGAACCCCGGAAAAATATTATAAAACAATGTGTTAATGGATATTTGATTGCCTGAAGCACAACTGTAGCAAGATTGCTACAGTTGCGCGTTGTTGTCTTTATAAGGTTTCCGAAACCTTACAGGCGTTTTTGTTCTGGTAACCAATAATAATGGTCAGGATTTCTTAACCTAACTTCTTAAAGCCGTCGGTAATAACCATCGCCTATTGTTACCTCCAACGAAGCCGCAAAAGGCTCGCAAAGTGAAGCCTCTAAAGAGGTTCGCAGGCAAACAGGGCGTAAGATGCGTAAACAGGAACAACAACAGCCGGTATGGGCAAACAGAGAGCTGCGGCTCAACCCGTTTCGTTTTCCGCAAGTGGTCAGCTATGCTAATCACGAGCGCGAAGAGCTGGTGACTTTTACCCTCAATGAGCGTGGCGCTGTTATTCGCCGCGTTATGCCGTCAAGCGGTATGCCAATGTCTGTTTCGGTGCCTGCATCAGCATTTATTGGTGTGACGGCACGTGCGGCGGAAGATGCAAATGGCCATATCACCGTAACGCTTGAGCTGATGCATGCTGATCCGCAATTGTCGGTGCCGTTGCTGGTGGCGCATGATCTGGCCGATGTGGCTGATGACTGGCGCGCATGGGCAAGCGCCTTTGACCTGCCGATGATGCTGGTTGAGCAAGACGGCGTTGCACGTTGCTTGGATGAAAGCGCAAGCCTGACAGTGAGCGAGCAGGGGACGCAGAAGAATATCCGCCGCCCTCGTTTTATGGCTCGTCACAAAACATCCGGTTTAGGCATGCGACTGGTGGTCGGTGGCAAAGCTGTTATTTCGCCACGTTAAGCGTTCAAAATTGTTTTTGCGGCCTGCAAAATATGCGCGCCGCCAATGATGCTGTGTTTAAGCGCCATTGTTTCTACTAAGATATAACCATTGAAAAACTGGCTGAGATGAATGCGGGCTTCATGGCTTTCGCTTAACGCTGAGCGCAGCAAATAGGCCGCTCCCGCTGTCAGTGACAAAAGTCTTAAATAAGCGGTTGCACCAGCCAGCGCATCATCTGTTTTTTTATCCGCCAGACATTTCTGCAAATAGCTTGTGGCTTGTTTCAGATCATTGATCGCATTACTGAGTGCGATGCCGCATTGTTGCAATTCAGGTCGTTTGGCTTGCGCGGCAGCATCTGCCTCTTGGGAAAGTTCAGTAATAAACCCGTGAATATGCTGACCATCTTCTAATGGCAATTTGCGCGTGACAAGATCAATCGCCTGAATGCCGTTAGTGCCTTCATAAATCGGTGTGATGCGCGCATCACGCAGTAATTGTGCAGCGCCCGTTTCTTCTATATAGCCCATGCCGCCATGCACCTGCACACCAAGGGATGCAACGTCCACGCCTGTATCGGTGGAGAAAGCTTTGGCAAGCGGGGTGAGAAGGCTGGCCCGATTTTCCCAAAAACTCTTTTGATCCGGCTCGGCCATATTGGCCATATCGAGCGCAAAGGCGCAATTATAAGCAATTGAGCGGGCGGCCTGCGTCAACGCTTTCATAGTGAGCAACATGCGTTGCACATCAGGATGAACAATAATGGCTTCTGCCTGCGCGGATGAGGGCGTGCCGCTGCTTCGTCCCTGCATACGTTCTTTGGCGTAAGCTATGGCTTTTTGGGTGGCCGCTTCAGCAACGCCGACCCCTTGGATACCGACCAGCAAACGGGCATTGTTCATCATGGTGAACATGCAGGCAAGGCCGCGGTTTTCTTCGCCGATCAGATAGCCGACAGCGCCGGCTTCGTTGCTTTCGCCGCTGCCATCACCAAAAATCATTGTGCAGGTAGGGGAGGCATGTATGCCGAGTTTATGTTCCAGTCCGGCACAAAAAACATCATTGCGCTGGCCGAGGCTTCCATCTTGTTTACTTAAAAATTTCGGCACCAGAAACAGTGATATGCCTCTGCTACCTTCCGGTGCATCAGGCAGACGTGCAAGCACCAGATGAATGATATTGTCGCTCAGATCATGTTCGCCATAGGTGATAAAAATTTTCTGGCCGAAAATACGATAGGTGCCGTCATCATGTCGCTCTGCACGGCAGCGCAAAGCGCCAAGATCAGAGCCTGCTTGCGGCTCCGTCAGGTTCATGGTGCCCATCCATTCACCGGAAATCAGCTTGGGCAAATAGGTGTCTTTGATGGCTTGGCTTGCGTGTTGTTCCAGTGCTTCAACAGCGCCAATGGTGAGAATAGGGCCAATGGCAAAACCAAGTGATCCGGCATTCCACATTTCATTGACGGCAACAGAGAGGGACACCGGCAGCCCTTGGCCGTCATAGTCCGGTGATCCGGTCAGGCTGTTCCATCCGGCGGCTGCCCAATCCTGATAAAGCTCTTTCCAGCCTTTCGCAGTGGTGACGTGTGCTTCTTGTAAAGTCGCGCCTTCCTGATCGCCTGATTGGCGCAGTGGAACAATGCGGTTTTCAGTAAAGCGCGCTGCCTCATCCAGAATTGCACTGAGCAGATCTTGGCTTAGGTCGCCAAAGCGCTCTTCTTGCAATGCCTGCTCAAGTCCGGTGGTTTTTGTGCCGGTGACTTTTAGCAATGTGTGCAAAATATCCGTGACGGGTGCGCGATACATGAAGCCCTCCATCTGTCATGCGTGTGATAGAAGTATCGGCTGGGCTTAGAGGGGTCAATGAGCGTTTTTACTTATGAGGGATATAAAAATCCCGCCTTTTCGGGGCGGGATTTTAAACTTATTGCTCTTGCTCGCGGATAATGGCGCGCCAGCCGATGTCGCGGCGGCAGAAACCATTTGGCCAGTCGATCTTTTCGATCGCTTCATAAACCTTGGTCTGGGCTTCGCTCACTGAGCTGCCGGTGGCTGTCACATTCAAAACGCGACCGCCATTGGCAACAAGATTGCCGTCTTTCAGCGCGGTGCCTGCATGGAAGATTTTCACATCTTCGGTTTTGGCGGCTTCGTCGAGGCCTTTGATCACGCTGCCTTTTTGCGGTGCTTCCGGATAGCCTTTGGCCGCCATGACGACTGTCAGTGCAGTTTCATCTGAAAATGTCGGGCTGACTTCATCAAGTTTGCCGTCAGCAGAAGCTGTCAGAAGTTCCAAGAGGTCAGATTGCAGGCGCATCATCAGTACCTGACATTCAGGGTCGCCAAAGCGGGTGTTATATTCAATCAGTTGCGGGCCGTCTTTGGTGATCATCAGACCGGCAAAGAGAATGCCCGAAAACGGATGACCAAGCTCTGCCATGCCGCGCATGGTTGGTTCGATCAGCTCTTTCATGGTGCGCTCAACCATTTCGGCAGGCATCACCGGCGCTGGTGAATAAGCACCCATACCGCCGGTATTCGGCCCCGTGTCGCCGTCGCCCACGCGCTTGTGGTCTTGTGCGGTGCCGAAAGGAATAGCGGTTTTGCCATCGCAGAGGCAGAAGAAACTTGCTTCTTCACCATCAAGATAGGCTTCCACGACAACTTCTGCGCCAGCCTGCCCAAAAGCCCCTTCAAAGCAGGCATCAACTGCTTCAAGCGCATCTTCCAGCTCCATTGCAACAACCACGCCCTTGCCAGCGGCAAGGCCGTCAGCTTTCACCACGATTGGTGCGCCTTGCTGGCGGATATAGGCTTTAGCTTTGGGCGCATTGTTGAAGCGGCCATAAGCACCAGTTGGAATGTTGAAACGGGCGCAAAGGTCTTTGGTAAAGCCTTTGGAGCCTTCAAGCTGTGCTGCACCTTGTGAAGGGCCAAACACGCGGATGCCGTTTTTGCGTAAAGAATCGCTCAAACCATCAACAAGCGGTGCTTCAGGGCCAATAACGACGAGGTCGATTGTTTTTTCTTTGGCAAATGCAACCACCGCATCGTGGTCTTCTACATTGAGGCTAACCAGTTCAGCATGGTCAGCAATACCGGGATTGCCCGGTGCACAATAGAGTTTATCAAGCAGTGGTGAGGCTGAGATTTTCCATGCTAAGGCATGTTCACGTCCGCCGGAACCAATCAACAGGACTTTCATAACTTGCTCCATCTTCGCTTGATCAGTAATAAGAGAGTATGTTGCTGGTTGTCTATTGACGAATGGGCAGACGGGCAAGGCCAAAGGCAAAGATTTTTCATGCTTTTGGTATGCTCAACCGCAAAAGTTTAAAAATTTTGAACAGGACAGATCGCATTATGGCGTCATCAAAAGCAGATCAGCATATTCAATCACGGGATGTCCGTGGTCGCGTTAAGGATGCGCCGTCCGGTCACTGGGCTTATAAAATACTTCCGCCAACGCTTTGGCCTTATGCGCAGCTGGCACGTTGGGATCGCCCGATTGGCTGGCAGTTGTTGCTTTGGCCGTGTCTGTGGTCAACCGCTTTGGTGGCCGGCGCAGGGCTTGCCAATGTGGATGCAACAAGCGTTGAAAGCGTTTGGAGTGTCCTGCCTTCCATCTGGCACATTATTTTGTTCACTATTGGCGCAATTGCGATGCGCGGTGCAGGCTGCACCTATAATGATCTGGTGGATCAGGATATAGACGATCAAGTTGATCGCACCCGTTCGCGTCCTTTGCCGTCAGGGCAGGTAACCCGCAAACAAGCCAAGATTTTTCTGGTTCTGCAAGCATTGGTTGGTTTGCTGGTTGTTTTGCAATTCAACTGGTTTTCTATTTGGTTGGGCGTCGGCTCTCTGGCGATTGTTGCAGCCTATCCGTTTATGAAGCGCATCACTAACTGGCCGCAATTTGTGCTGGGGCTTGCTTTCTCATGGGGCGCGCTGATGGGCTGGGCAGCTGATCGTGGCAGCCTCGCACTGGCACCCGTGCTGCTTTATATCGGCTCGATCATGTGGGTCATCGGCTATGACACCATCTATGCTCATCAGGATAAGGAAGATGATGCGCTGGTGGGCGTACGCTCAACCGCGCGTTTGTTTGGCAGCCGCACAAAACAGGCTTTGTTTGTGCTTTATGGCGGTGCATTGATTTGTTTTGCGGCAGCTTTTGCGGTTGCCGAAGTGCCGATGCCGGCTTTAGCCGGATTGCTTGCGGCAGCGGCGCATATGTTCCGCCAGATCAGAGTGCTGGATATTGATAATCCGGATCAGTGCCTGCATTTGTTTAAATCCAATCACATTGTCGGATTTTTGATTTTTGCAGGGCTTGTTTTCGGCTCACTTTGGTTTGTGATTAAGCCGCTCATTTGAGCGGCTTAATTTTTTGCGTTTTACGGGTAGAGACGGGCAGATTGCCAATCTGATTCCGGGTCAGGACGCGTAAACTGCACGCGGTCATGCAGACGGAATGCACGATCATGCCAGAATTCAATGGATGTCGGACGGATTCTAAAGCCTGACCAGTATGCGGGGCGCGGAATTGAGCCGATTGCATAACGTGTAGTGTATTCAGCAACCGCTTTTTCTAAGGCGAAACGGCTTTCCAGCGGGCGCGATTGTTTGGAAGCCCAGGCGCCGATACGGCTGCCGCGGGCGCGCGATGCATAATATTCATCGGCTTCAGCGTCGCTTACTTTTTCAACCGGTCCGCGGACGCGCACCTGACGGCGCAGGGATTTCCAGTGGAAACACATGGCGGCTTTTTCGGCAAAAAGCACTTCACGACCCTTTTGGCTTTCGTAATTTGTGTAAAAAACAAAGCCCCGTTCATCGAAATCTTTGAGCAAAACCATGCGTACATTTGGCATGCCATTTTCGTCGACGGTTGCAACTGCTACGGCATTCGGGTCATTCGGTTCAGAAGCTTCTGCTTCTTTCAACCATTCACCAAACAGTTGAAATGGTTCGGAAGCTTGCGTAAAGTCACCATTCGTTAACTTGCTATCGCTCATAATCACGCCTTTATCGCACCAAAAAAAGGAAACGCATTGGTCAGCCGTAATGCGCACCTTATGTTAAAGACAAGTTTCGTACCTTCGATCGCACCCAAATGCTATCGTTGGGTGGCCTTGTGCAGCCTGATTTTTGTGACAGGTTGCGCGATGGGTGGTGTCAGTATCGAAAGTGCTGTTCCTGATGCATCATCCATAACAGGTTCAGTTACACCTTCACAACAGCCGGATACGGACAATGAAACGCTTTCCGACCGCAATGCCATCCGCAATGTGGTGTCGGGACTTGATTTCAACACATGGGGCATGAAACCGGTGCCATGGGCAAATCCCGATACAGGCAGTCAGGGCGTGATTAATCAGGTTTCTGAGGTGCAGAAAACGGATGGTCTGTGCCGTGAATTTGAAACATCACGACAGGCATTTAACGGTGTTTCGCTCTATCGCGGTGAAACTTGCATGCGAAAAACTGGCGATTGGGTGCTGAAATCCTTCGCACCTTTGTAATTATTGCGCTTTATTTGCACTTAACCTGTCATTTTTTACGCGTTTCGGAGAATAAATCTGGAACTTTGCGGCTATGATGCGCATATATGATTTAACTATGTTATTTTATCTATCATTCGTGAGAGAGGGTGTATATGCGCGATCCCTATAGCGTGTTGGGCGTCGCTAAATCTGCGAAGCCCGAAGAAATTAAATCTGCATTTCGTAAGCTGGCGAAAAAATATCATCCGGATCAGAATAAAGATGATCCGCAGGCTCAGACTAAATTTTCTGAGATCAATCAGGCTTATGAAATCATTGGTGATAAAGACCGCCGTGCGCAATTTGACCGCGGCGAGATTGATGCTGAAGGCAAACCTGCCTATCAAGGTTTTGGTGGAGGCGGTGGTGGTGACCCGTTTGCAGGCTTTCGTCAGGGCGCTGGGCAAGGTGGCTTCCGACAAGCAGGCGGCTTTGGCGGTGCGGAAGATATTTTCAGCGAGATTTTTGGCGGCGGATTTGGTGGCGCACGCCAACGCGCCAGTCGTCCAGCCAAGGGGGCTGATCTTGCGGCCACGATTTTTGTGAGCCTTGAGCAGGTGATGGGCGCCGAAAAGGTTGAAGCTGTTTTCCCGAACGGCAAAAATCTGGCGATTAAGTTACCGGCCTTTGTGGAAGACGGACAGGTGATCCGCCTGAAAGGGCAGGGCGAGCAACCCATGGGTGGTGTCGCCGGTGATGCGATGGTGACGGTCAAATTCAAGACGCATCCGCGTTTTGAAGTGAAGGGTCGTGATTTGCATCTGGATCTACCGGTCAGCATTAAAGAGGCAGTGCTTGGCGGTCGTGCGGAAGTGGAAACACTGACCGGACGTCTCGCGGTTAAAATTCCGGCATGGTCAAGCTCTGACAAAGTACTGCGTTTGAAAGGCAAAGGTTTACCGGTCAAAACAGGTGGACATGCTGACTTGTTTGTACATATTCGTTTGATGCTGCCAGAAAACGGCGATGAAGCATTGAAAACATTTTTTGAGAAAGCAGATGCCTCGTAATAAAATCAGGCAATAATCATGCAGTATTCACGCAAACTTGTGCTTGAATTTATAAAGTGAATGGTTTTATTACGTTACTCAACTAAATCATAGTGCCTTGGAAAATGCCGGTTCCGCTTTGAACCGGCATTTTTTAAGGATTTCATAGGAATGAATCCTCATCATCACCAGCAATGATGATCGTGAGGATTTGTTTTTTCATGTCATTTCACTCACATTGCTTGAACCTTGAGCCTAGCTGTGCAATAGGGCAAGTAGTGAAAAATTTCGATGAGGACCGGTGTATGACCGCAAAGTCTGGGTTGTTGCAAGGCAAACGCGGATTGATTTTGGGCGTAGCCAATAATCGGTCAATCGCCTGGGGTATAGCAAAAGCTGCTCATGAGGCGGGGGCTGAACTGGCTTTCACCTATCATGGTGATGCTCTTAAGAAGCGCGTAGAACCACTGGCAGCAGAATTGGGCGCATTTGTTTGCGGCGATTGTGATGTTGCTGATGGTGCCAGCATTGATGCAATTTTTGAAACATTGGAACAGAAGTGGGGCAAGCTTGACTTCGTCGTGCATGCTATCGGCTTCTCTGATAAGGATGAGCTGACAGGTCGTTATGTCGACACGTCAGAAGCCAACTTCAACAACACCATGTTGATTTCAGTTTATTCGCTGACAGCGATTTCGCGTCGTGCAGAAAAACTGATGAAGGACGGCGGCTCCATCTTGACGCTGACCTACTATGGTGCAGAAAAAGTTATGCCTAACTACAATGTTATGGGCGTGGCAAAGGCTGCTCTTGAAGCCAGCGTTAAATATCTGGCAGTGGATTTAGGCCCGCAGAACATTCGTGTTAATGCGATTTCCGCAGGTCCGATTAAGACGCTTGCTGCTTCCGGCATTGGTGATTTCCGCTACATTCTGAAGTGGAACGAGTATAACGCACCACTGCGTCGTACCGTGACCATTGATGAAGTGGGTGATGTCGGTCTGTACTTCTTGTCAGATCTTTCCCGTTCGGTGACCGGCGAAGTCCATCACGCAGATTCGGGCTATCATGTCGTTGGCATGAAAGCTGTCGACGCTCCGGATATTTCTGTCATTAAAGATTAAAGGTGTCGCTGTGACCCGGGAAATTATTTACTTTTCGCGTCACGGCGAAACTGACTGGAATGTTTCACAACGCGTTCAGGGTCAGCTTGATATCGACATTAATGATAATGGCAGATCTCAGGCCGACCGGAACGGGTTGATGCTGAAAGAACTGATCGGCACTGCCGACGGTTTTGATTTTGTTGCAAGCCCTTTGCGCAGAACGCGCGAAACGATGGAGCGTATCCGTCGTGGTATGGAGCTTGATCCTTCCGCATACCGCACCGACCCTTTGCTGATGGAAGTCAATTTTGGCGACTGGCAGGGCTTTATGCTGGAAGATATCGCGAAAAAACGCGATGATCTCATCCATGAGCGTGCCCACGACAAGTGGAACTTTGTGCCGCCGGGTGAATTTGCTGAAAGCTATCAGATGCTGTCAGAGCGCATCCAGAAATGGATTGCGACTGTTGATCAGAAAACTGTTTGCGTGACCCATGGCGGCTGCATTCGCACACTGTTTCATGTCTATGGTGGTTTGGACGGCCATGATGCAGCCAATCTGATGATTCCGCAGGATAAAATCCTGAAGCTGGAAAATGGCCAGCTGAGCTGGCACTAAATTTCTTTAACTAGTCACGAAAATCAAAAACAAGCGCTCCTTGAATATCAAGCAAGGGGTCGATCAGCTTTTTGAAATTGTGATGGGTGGCATCGTAAAATTGCGGGTTATGAACCAGCGGTTCTCCGACATAATAATTACGGTCGCCCTCGGAGTTAAACGTGACAATAAAGCCAAGCGTGAAGCCTTGGCTCACACATTCACCGCTTATCTGTTCGCCAAAAGAGATGGATTGAATATAGGGCTTGCCATCGCGCAGGCAGTGCTGTTGCAGGTTTTTAAACTCTGCAACGATCTGATCTTTCTGCGCTATTGTCACATCAGCTTTAAAGCGAAACAGAACAATATGTCTGATCGTGCCGGATTTATAATCATTCTTTGTAAATTGAGCTGCGCCGACACGGTTTAAATCTTGCCTAAGCTGGGCTTCTGCCGGTAATGCTTGGCTGATTGCTGCCATGAAAATATCTTTTAAAAAATGTGAAGGTTAGCTCTGCCGCTCATACGCGCAGAGCTGTGATGTAAATTCTCACAATCAAGGGGCATCTTGCAGGTCGGTGACATAGCGCACATCATCCACCTGATCATAAAGAATGATAACCTTCATGCCCGGTTTGATAAAGCTGTAGTCAAACTCGTCAGGCAGTTGGTAGCGTTTATTGTCATCAAGTGTGATGGTTTCATTGGCTTCATCGATGGAGCGTATTTTACCCTCGACATCTTCTGCCATCACGCTGGTGGTGAAAAGCGATACAATAATAAAGGCAAGGCCGAATAGATATTGCATGTCTGCGCCTCTTTTTTGTGTTGCTGACCGGTTGCTGCGATTCGGTCATTGCGGCACGGTCAGAATATTTTATGATAACATTTTGCTGTGCCAGCGACTTACTCAATTTTAGTCGTAGATTGGATTGTCTCTGTTTGCCTGTATATTGTGTCAAAATGAGAGTTTTAACGGGGTTAAATCAGGGAAATAGTACTGAAATGGCAGCATTTGATTGTCGCTTGTTTGACCTTGAGGCAAAAGCTTCATAAAACCAGTTCAGTCATATTGTACCGGCACATATAATTCAGGCAGCACACATGTCTCACAATAGTTTCGGCCATCTTTTCCGCGTTACCACATGGGGTGAAAGCCATGGGATAGCTTTGGGCTGTGTTGTTGACGGATGTCCTCCGGGCATCACTTTTACTGAGGCAGAGATCCAGACTTATCTCGATAAGCGTAAACCGGGTCAGTCTAAATATACCACACAGCGCCGCGAGCCGGATCAGGTGCGCGTGCTTTCGGGCGTGATGCTGGGTGAGGATGGCGTGACCATGACCACCACCGGCACACCGATTTCGATGATGATCGAAAACACCGATCAGCGCTCAAAAGATTATGGCGAAATCGCCCGTCAGTACCGTCCGGGTCATGCCGATTACACCTATGATGTCAAATATGGCATTCGTGATTATCGCGGTGGCGGACGCTCATCAGCACGTGAAACGGCAGCCCGTGTGGCCGCCGGTGCTATCGCCCGCAAGATCGTTCCGGGGTTGAAAGTGCGCGGCGCATTGGTTGCCATGGGGGTGCATGATATTGATCGCAGCCGCTGGGATTGGAATGAAGTGGATAATAATCCGTTCTTCACACCTGATGCCGGTTCGGTTGAAGTGTTTGCCAATTACCTTGATGGTATTCGCAAATCCGGTTCTTCCGTTGGCGCTATTCTGGAAGTGGTGGCTGAAGGTGTGCCAGCCGGAATTGGTGCACCGCTTTATGCCAAACTCGATCAGGATATTGCCAGCAATCTGATGTCTGTCAATGCAGTTAAAGGCGTTGAAATTGGCAATGGTTTTGAAGCTGCCCGTTTAACCGGCGAGCAAAATGCCGATGAAATGCGCGTGGATGCGGATGGTAATCCGCATTTCCTTTCCAACCATGCCGGCGGCATTTTGGGTGGCATTGCAACCGGCGCGCCGGTAGTTGCCCGCTTTGCAGTGAAGCCTACATCTTCCATTTTGACGCCGCGCCGCTCAGTTGATGCAGATGGTAAGGAAGTGGATGTGGTGACTAAAGGTCGTCATGATCCGTGTGTCGGTATCCGTGCCGTGCCGATTGGTGAGGCAATGGTGGCCTGTGCAATAGCCGATCATTATCTGCGCCATCGCGGCCAGACCGGCCGCTGAATCAAATTCTCCGTGTTTTTATAGAAATCACTGAATTTTAAGAGGTTTTCTCTATGGCGACACGGCTTTATTGGCACGATGTTTTTCTCCAGCATCTGACACCGGCTGGTCATCCTGAACGGCCGGATCGCCTTCGCGCTTTGTTGAGCATGCTGGATGAGGGTGACTTTTATAATCTTGAGAGGGTGGAAGCACCATTTGGTGATGAAGCGACCATCCTTTTCGCGCATAGTGAAAAATATGCCGAGATAATTAAAAATCAGATCCCGCTTTTTGATGATGCAGATGCGGGATCAGACAAGCCTGAACCGATCATTAAAATTGCCAATGACACTTATGTCAGCCCGCAAAGCTGGCAGGCAGCTTTAACGGCGATTGGCGCGGCCAATGCAGCCGTTGATGATGTATTTAGCGGTCAGGCAGATAATGTGTTTATTGCGTCACGTCCGCCTGGTCATCATGCCGAGCCGGAAGAGGCAATGGGTTTTTGTTTCTTTAACAATGCCGCCATTGCCGCCCGCTATGCACAAAAGCGCTATGAGGCAGAACGGGTCGCGATCATTGATTTTGACGTGCATCATGGCAATGGTACGCAAGCAATTTTTGAAAATGATAAAAGCGTACTTTATTGCTCCACCCATCAGGAGCCGCTTTTTCCGGGCACCGGACATAAGAATGAGCAAGGGCTTGGCAATATCGTTAATGCGCCTTTATCGCCTGAGAGCGGAAGCCGAGAATTTCGTGAGGCAATCAAGACCCGTATTTTGCCGGCGCTTGATAATTTCCGTCCCGATTTAATCCTGATATCTGCGGGCTTTGACGCGCATTATCTTGATCCGCTGGCGCAAATAAACTTGGATGAAGGTGATTTTGACTGGGTAACCGGCAAAATTATGGAGCGGGCAGATCGTTTTTGCGCTAATCGTTTAGTGAGCATATTGGAAGGCGGTTATGATTTGCAGGGTCTGTCAGTGTCGGCAGCAGCACATATTAAACGCCTGATGGAAGGATGAGCGAAATGAATGCAGAACAGCAGAACGCAGATATTGCACAAATGAGCTTTGAGCAGGCGATGGAGCAGCTGGAGCGTATTGTTGAAGATCTGGAACGTGGCGATGTTCCGCTGGAGCAATCTATCCGCATTTATGAACGCGGCGAAGCTTTAAAAAAACATTGCGATACATTACTGAAATCGGCTGAAGATAAAGTTGAAAAAATCCGCATTGGCCGTGATGGTCAGGCGGTGGGTACCGAGCCGCTTGATCCGGCTTAACTCCATAAAGATTTAATATAAGCCGCTAGGGGTGCCAGCGTCCCGCCAAACAGATAGGGGCCTGCACCCCAAACGGCAGTCCAGCCGAGTGCGTCGATGATATTAGCGCCTAAAAAATGCGAAAAACGCATATGCATGGAACCGGCGATAATGCCGTTAAGCTGGCGCAGGATGACAACAAAACGCGCTGTGGCGACCATATAAATGCCGCGTTTTTCAAACTGTTCTTCAAAGCTTTGCAGGCGTTCAGGTGTGAGTTTGATATGGCTGCCGTAACGCTCTAATAATTTGCGCCCGCCAAAGCGTCCGATCAGATAGCCGGTGCAGTCACCCAGTACCGCAGCAGTAAAACAAGCGATCAATATGGCTGGCAAGCTTAAACTGCCTTTGAGTGCGAGAAGAGAAGCGGCAATCAACGCGCTTTCTCCCGGCACTGGTACGCCGAAAGATTCAAAATAGATAATGATAAAAAGAGCCAGGGCTCCATAAGATGCCAAATAGGGTTCAATATATTGCATTTACACTCTGGCAGTTTGGTTCGAAAAGATGATCCGGCGTTTATGGCCGGATCATTATAAAAATAATCTATAGGTGATTATCTTAAAGTGCGTTTGCCGGTGATGGCATGATAAATCACCAATACGATAATCGCACCGGCGACGGAAACAATCAGGCTGTAAATATTCAATCCTGTGACACCCTGCTCGCCGAAGGCGGTGAACACCACCCCGCCGATGATGGCGCCGAAAATGCCCAAAGCGATGTCAAACAACATACCTTGGCCACTTTTATTCACTATTTTACTGCCGATAAAGCCTGCAACGAGACCTAATATAATCCAACTTATAATAGACATTGGTTTTCTCCTAAAAAATAGGCAATGCGATGGATACAGAGCAGAAATTTTCACAACACTATCAGATTGGCAAGGCATAATACTTGCCAGATCCGAATATTGGCATAGGATCAAGCATTATAGATTATTAAATTATAGCCACAGGAGTTTTTTATCATGGGAATGTCTGACAATAATTCACCTAAATCTCCGGTGCCGGGCGGTAGTCTGGCAAAGCCAGTTTTAGTGGCGCTTGGCGCGTTGCTGGTCGGGCGTATGCTGAGCGGCAAGCATGATGAAACGAATGAAGCGCAGACCATTGAACCGCCTGTACAACCTCAAACGGAAGACAATAATTCCGGTGGCTTGCTCGGCGCGGTATTGGGTGGTCTTGGCGGGTTGCTGGCCAGTGCCGCGGGCGGTGCGGCTGCTTCAACGCCAACCGCTGGCGGTACTACAGGGCTTGGTGGTGTTCTTTCCGGTGGCCTCGGCGGATTGCTGGATCAGCTGACGCAGGCCGGTCACGGCAGCAAGGTGGAATCATGGTTGGGGCAGGGCGAAAATGCCGCCATTCAACCCGATGAACTCGGCAGTGCTATCGGCCAGAAAACACTAAGCGAAATTGCCCAGCAGGCTGGTGTTAACGAGCAGGAATTGCTGGCACAGCTTTCCAATGTTTTGCCAGGTGTTATCGATAAGCTGACGGCTAATGGCAAGGTGCCGGATATGCATGAGATTGCACAACTCTTGCAAAAACAGCCTTAAAACTAAGGCCAGTTCAGTTAAAGCACTTGTGCTTGTTCTGATAATTCCCACATATCCACTTCAGAGATCATGCAGCATTGAATATGCTGCATGATGATAATGCTTCTTTAAAATGAGAGGTTGCAGCATGAGCTTTTTCCCCGGTGAAGATCCGGCCATTGGCGATAAAAAGGCTGTCGATCTGATTGAAACTTTGATTATTCCGCGCACCAGTGATGTTGGCGGGCTTGAAGTGCGACGTGCTTTGCCAACCGCCAAGCGTCGCTTGGTCGGGCCTTTCATTTTCTTTGACCGGATGGGGCCTGCCATTTTGCGTGCCGGTGATGCGCTTGATGTGCAGCCACACCCCCATATCGGGCTCTCTACCGTCACTTATCTTTTTGATGGTCATATCAAACACCGAGATAGTCTCGGCACAGAAATGGTGATTTCGCCGGGTGATGTGAACCTGATGACTGCCGGACGCGGCATTGTGCATTCCGAACGCTCGCCGGAAGAATTGCGCGGGCCGCCATTGTCCATTTCCGGTGTGCAGACATGGTTGGCGCTGCCGGAACACTTGGAAGATATGAAGCCGGATTTTGCCCATACGACCAAAGCTGATTTGCCGGAAATGCGTGACAAAGACTTTTCCGGTCGGTTGATTATGGGCGGTTTACATGGGCTGAAATCACCCGTGCATCAATATAGCGATACGCTTTATGCCGATATCCGGATTGAGGCGGGTGGACGCTTCCATATTCCGGCGGTGGCTGAAGAGCGTGCGATTTATATTTTGGATGGCAGTGTGAATATTGCCGGCGATGTTTTCGGCTCCAATCAGCTGCTTGCCTTTCGTGAGGGCGATGACATTATCGTGAATGCTGCACCGGGTGCTAATGGAGGTTCGGCGCATATTATGCTGTTTGGCGGCGCAAGTCTGAATTCAAAGCGTTATATCTGGTGGAACTTTGTTTCATCATCAAAAGAACGCATTGAGCAGGCAAAAGAAGAGTGGCGCACCGGAAAGTTCGATATAGTTCCCGGCGATGAAGAAGAGTTCGTGCCCCTGCCGGAGTGAAGCGGCAGAATGTATCTTGTTGGAGTACAGCCAGCAAATGATACCCTGCCGGAATAAGTAACAGCTTAGAAATAAGCCTTAGGATAAAAGCTCTGTCATGCTACTAAGCCCACCAATTAAGGCTGTCAGACCTTTGAAGCTTGCCATAATCTTATGGATTCTATAGGCAGGTGTCCAAATAGGCGGAGAATTATCATGACACGACCTGTCACCCCCTTACTTGATCAGGTGAACATCCCTTCAGACTTGCGCGATCTGCCCGAAGCAGAACTGCCGCAACTGGTCGATGAGTTGCGTGCCGAACTGATTGATGTTGTTTCGACAACAGGTGGTCATTTGGGCGCTGGCCTTGGTGTGGTGGAACTGACGGTTGCTTTGCATCACGTGTTTGATACACCGCATGACCGTATTATCTGGGATGTGGGGCATCAGACCTATCCGCATAAAATTCTGACAGGGCGTCGTGATCGTATCCGCACCCTTCGTCAGGAAAACGGGCTTTCGGGTTTCACCAAGCGCTCTGAAAGTGAATATGATCCGTTTGGCGCGGCGCATTCTTCCACATCGATTTCGGCCGGCCTCGGCATGGCTGTGGCCAGCGAACTTTCAGGTGATGCACGTAACGTCATCGCGGTGATCGGTGATGGCTCAATGTCGGCTGGTATGGCTTATGAAGCCATGAACAATGCCGGTGCGCTGGATGCCCGCCTGATCGTTATTCTCAATGATAATGATATGTCGATTGCCCCGCCGACAGGTGCGATGAGTGCCTATCTGGCACGCCTCGTATCTGGCCGCACCTATCGTTCACTGCGTGAAAATGCCAAGCAACTGGCTAAAAAACTGCCGAAATTCTTGCAGGATAAAGCGCGTAAATCTGAAGAATATGCACGTGCTTTCTGGACAGGCGGCTCACTGTTTGAAGAACTTGGCTTTTATTATGTCGGGCCGATTGATGGTCATAATCTTGATCATTTGCTTCCCGTATTGAAAAATGTCCGTGACATGCAAGACGGGCCGATCCTTATTCATGTTGTGACCCAAAAGGGTAAAGGTTATGCGCCGGCAGAAGCGGCCGCAGACAAATATCACGGCGTGAACAAGTTTGATGTGATTACAGGGGCGCAGGCCAAACCACCGGCAAATGCACCAAGCTATACCAAAATTTTCGGCACCAGCCTGATTGAAGAAGCACGCCACGATGACAAAATCGTAGCGATCACTGCGGCTATGCCGGGTGGAACCGGCATTGATCTTTTTGGTGAGGCTTTTCCAAGCCGGACTTTTGATGTCGGTATTGCCGAGCAACATGCGGTGACTTTTGCCGCAGGTCTGGCAAGTGAAGGTTTTAAGCCATTTGCCGCGATTTACTCGACATTTTTGCAGCGTGGTTACGATCAGGTTGTGCATGATGTTTCCTTGCAAAATCTGCCGGTTCGTTTCCCGATTGACCGCGCGGGGTTGGTGGGAGCGGATGGTGCCACCCATGCAGGCTCCTTTGACACAGGCTTTTTGGCAGCTCTGCCGGGCTTTGTGGTGATGGCAGCATCCGATGAAGCAGAGCTGCGCCATATGGTGCGCACCGCCGCTGAATATGACGAAGGCCCGATTTCATTCCGCTATCCGCGTGGTGATGGTGTCGGTGTTGAACTGCCGGAGCGCGGCTCAGTATTGGCAATCGGTAAGGGACGCATTGTGCGTGAAGGCAGCAAGATAGCGCTCCTCTCATTCGGCACCCGTTTGCAGGAATGTTTGGCTGCTGCCGATGTGCTTGATGCAGCCGGGCTTTCGACCACTGTTGCGGATGCACGTTTTGCCAAGCCGCTGGATCAGGATCTTATCCGCCGCTTGGCGCGCGAGCATGAAGTGCTGATCACCATTGAAGAAGGTGCAATCGGCGGTTTCGGCACGCATGTGTTGCATTTTCTGGCGCGTGAAGCTTTGCTTGATGGCGGTTTGCGGGTCCGTACACTGACATTGCCGGATGTGTATCAGGATCATGCTAAGCCGGAAGTCATGTATGCTAATGCCGGTCTTGACCGTGCAGGGATTGTCCATGCAGTTTTTGCCGCGCTTGGCCGTGAGGAAATTGCCGCACCTTTTCGCGCCTGATCATGCCGCTTTGTGACGATTGGCCACTTGCTTAAAATGCTTGGCTGCGTCATGAAAGCGCGATGAATGATATGAGTGATCCTTCCGCCCGATTGCGTCTCGATCAGCTATTGGTTGAGCGAAAGCTTTTTGCCACGCGTTCGCGTGCGCGGGATGCTGTCGCACGTTCAACTGTGCAGGTCGACGGACAGGTGGTTGCCAAGCCGGGTGCGCTGGTGGCGCGCAACGCAGATTTAAGTGTTGATGATCCGGCAAGCAGCTATGTCTCACGGGCAGCGCTCAAACTTATTGCAGGGCTCGATCACTTTGAATTGGATGTGAAGGGTCGCTTTGCACTTGATATCGGCGCTTCTACTGGTGGCTTTACACAAGTACTGCTGGAGCGCGGTGCTGCTCATGTGGTGGCGGTTGATGTCGGCCATGATCAATTGCATAAAAGTCTGGCGTGCCATAAAAATGTGACCAATCATGAGGGCTTAAATGCCCGCCATTTGGATTTCAGTCATCTGGATGGCCATGCGATTGATTGTGTGGTGTCTGATGTCAGCTTCATTTCGTTGAAACTGGCTCTGCCGCAAGCATTGCAATTGGCGGTTCCCAATGCCATTTGCGTGTTACTGGTGAAGCCGCAATTTGAAGCCGGACGCGAGGCCATCGGCAAAGGTGGCTTGCTGCGTGATCCGTCACAAGGCCCCGTTATTGCAGAGAATTTGCGCGATTGGCTGAATATGCAAGCCGGCTGGCGCGCATTTGGAATATGTGTTTCCCCCATTGAAGGCGGAGACGGTAATTTAGAATATTTACTGGCAGGAATAAAAGACCAATGAGCACACGCGTAACAATCAGCTCGGTAGGCGCAGGCGGCGATGGTGTTGCCATGACCGCCGATGGTCAGGTTTTCGTGCCGTTTACACTGGCGGGTGAAGTAGCCAATATTGCGCGTGATAAAAATCGCGGCACCGTCATGTCTTTGCTTGAGCCCTCACCAGAGCGTCAGGCCGCAGTGTGTGTGCATTTTGAAGATTGCGGCGGTTGTTCTTTGCAGCACTGGCAGGCCGAACCGTATCAGGCGTGGAAGCGCGGACTCGTCGTGGCTGCGCTTAAAGGCTTTGGCATTGATGTGGAACCGGAGCCATTGGTGGCTTGTGCGCCTTATAGCCGCCGCCGTGTGGTTTTTGCTGCCCGCAAAACTGAAGGTGCGATGCTGCTGGGCTTCAATCGTCATTTGAGCCACGAGATTATCAATATCTCTGAATGCGTGGTGGCCGTGCCTGAAATCACCGATCGGCTGGAAGATTTACGCGGCCTTGCTTCTGTCATCGCGCCCGGTTCCAAGCCTTTTAAATTAGCGGTAACAGTTACAGCCTCCGGCCTTGATATTGCAGCACAAGGCTGCGGTTCGCCGGATGACAAAACACGGCTTGCTTTGACCGAATATGTGGTGGCGCATAAATTCGCGCGCCTTGCCTCTGACGGTGAAATTATTGTTGAACCCAAAAAGCCGCTTATTCATTTTGGCAAAGTTCCGGTCAATATTCCGTCTGGCAGCTTCTTGCAGGCAACGCAAGCTGCTGAAGAAACGATGGTGGAACTTGTCACCAGACATATGGGCAAGTCTAAAAAGACCGCCGACCTTTTCTGCGGTGTTGGTACATTTGGTTTGCGTATTGCCGAGAAAAATGCCGTTCACTGCATTGAAAATGATGCGCCGGCTTTGGCAGCCCTTGATCGCGGTATTCGTCATGTGCAGGGCTTGAAGCCGGTGACAGTTGAGCGTCGCGATCTGTTTCGTCGTCCGCTTCTGGTGCGCGAATTGACGCCTTATCAGGGCGTTGTGTTTGATCCGCCACGCGCTGGTGCTGAGGAGCAGGCGCGCGAACTGGCAAAGTCTAAAGTCACAAAAGTTGCAGCGGTTTCGTGCAATCCGGTGACATTGGCGCGGGATTTATCCATTCTGGTTAAAGGTGGTTATAAGATCGACAAGATCGTGCCGGTTGACCAGTTCCTGTGGTCATCACATGTGGAAACAGTTGCTCTGCTGACCAAGAAATAAGATGAACATTTCGTTGACTTAAACAGCGATTTCGCTTCTAATCTTAAAAAGACAGCCGATAGCGGCTGTCTTCAACTGAAGGAGATTTATGCGCAGCGTTCTTATTGTCGGATTTTCGATTTTGGCCATGGGCTCAAAATCACAATAAGTATTGCCCGAATTTTGGGTAGTGAGTTTCGCATATAATTAACTCTTCAGGTGCTTTCATGAAAGAAAGAACAAGTTTTATCCGCCCTATGGTTGCAGGGGATGTCGAGCGTTCGGCCGATATTTGGTTGCGTGCCTCTAAAATCGCCCATGGTTTTCTTGGGTATGAATTGCTGGAAGATCAGCATCAGCTAATGAAAGATGTCTATCTTTTACAGGCGGAAAACTGGGTGATTGTCAGTGATGATCAGGTGGTTGGCTTTGTTGGTTTCATCGATAATTTTATTGGTGGCCTGTTTGTTGATCCGGATTTTCAAGGGCAGGGCTATGGTTTAAAACTATTGCAACATGCGCATGATTTGAAAAAACATCTGGAATTGCAGGTCTATGAACGTAATCAGAAGGCCGTGAAACTTTATCAGCGATATGGTTTTGAAATCATTCAGCGTGATGAAACGGATGATGATGGATTGCCATTTGCACAGCTGACGATGGTGCTGAATAGCTGATTAGAGCGCCGTTTGCCAGACTTGGCACACAAAGGTCGCTCTAACACTTTAAAATTAGAGCATAATTTTACCTTAAACTGATCCAGGTTTAAGGAATTATGCTCTAAAATAAAAAGAGCGGTTTTCATGAATCACTTTCATCGAAAACCGCTCTTATGCTTTGATTTTTATAAACAAAAGCTTTTTTTAAAATTAAACAGCCGTGCCGCCGACAGTCATCTGATCCATACGCAAATGCGGTTGGCCAACGCCGACAGGCACCCATTGGCCGCCTTTACCGCAATTGCCTGTGCCGTTATCCAGCTTTGAATCGTTGCCTAGCATGGTGATGCGCTGCATGGCTTCAGGACCATTGCCGATCAGCATTGCGCCTTTAATAGGGGCAGTGATTTTGCCGTTTTCGATTTTATAAGCTTCGGTGCAGCCGAACACGAATTTGCCGGAAGTGATGTCCACCTGACCGCCACCGAAGGAGACAGCATAAATACCGTTTTTGACCGACGTGATGATTTCCTCCGGTGTTTTGTCACCGGACAGCATAATGGTGTTGGTCATACGGGGCATAGGGGCATGGGCATAAGATTCGCGGCGTCCGTTGCCGGTTGGCTGCATCCCCATCAGGCGGGCATTTTGGCGATCTTGCATGTAATTAACAAGCTTGCCATCTTCAATCAGCACGGTGCGATTGGTTGGGGTGCCTTCATCATCAATTGTGAGTGAGCCTCGACGCTGCATGATGGTGCCGTCATCAACAACAGTCACACCTTTAGAGGCAACCTGCTGCCCCATCAGGCCTGCAAAAGCTGAGGTTTTCTTGCGGTTGAAATCACCTTCCAGACCATGGCCAACGGCTTCATGCAGCATGACACCCGGCCAGCCATTGGCAAGCACAATATCCATGGTTCCGGCAGGTGCGGGCACGGCCTCCAGATTAACCAGTGCCTGACGCAATGCTTCATCAGCTGCATATTGCCATGCGTCAGTTGCAATAAATTCACCAAACAGCGCACGTCCGCCATGGCTGAAAGAGCCGGTTTCCTGACGGTCGCCGGAACCTGCAACAACAGACACGTTGAGACGAACCATCGGGCGCACATCACGCACGAAATGGCCGTCGGCACGCAAAATCTCAACTTGTTTCCAGGATGCTGCAACAGATACGGAAACCTGACGCACTTTTGGATCTTTGGCGCGCAAATAGGCGTCAATCTCTTGGAGAAGCCGCACTTTGGCATCAAAACCCGGAGAGCCGATCGGATTTTCATCGGTGTAAAGCTGACGGTTGGTGCCAAGCGGTGCAGCACTATATTGTCCACTATAGCCGTGGCTGGTAGCAGAAACAGCATCCGCTGCACGTGTTAATGCCGCAAGTGACAATTCACCTGCATGGGCATAACCAATGGCCTCACCGGCAACCGCTCGCAGACCAAAGCCCTGATCCTGATTGAAAGCACCGGTTTTTAACCGGCCATTATCAAAGCCCAATGATTCGGCTTCGCCATATTCCAGATAAAGCTCGCCATCATCGCTGCCTTGCAGTGTCTGGCTTAAAATACGCTGAATATCGTCGCGATTGGCGTCAAAACTATCAATCAGGCTTTTCATAAAAATACATCCTGCAAACTTATCACATTTGCAGGATGTAGGCGTTTCAACAGTGAAGAACAACCGCTTGTTTAAGGAAGAGCGTCAAAGCCTTCAGCAAAGCCCTTCAAATCAACAGGAATACCAATGCCTTCTTCCGGTGTCTGGAACACGATGAATGTGGCCGATTTGCCGGCACGGAAGGTTTTCATCAAAGCATCATCAAGGATGACTTCTGCATAGCAGCCATCTTCAAAGCAGCGCACGAAATAAGCGCGGCCAATATCTTTGCCATCAACATTAAGGCCAAGGCCGTTTGGCAGCAAAACGCCGAGAGGTGCCAGTACGCGTAAGATGCGTGCTTTATTGTCAGCCGTTTTTAACACGACGACGGAAAGGCCCAGTTCAGGACGGTCTGCTGCGACAACATTCTGGATGAGGGCGCATTGTTCGTTCTGGGCTCCTGCCGGTGTGTCACAAAGGATTGACCATTCACCATGTTTGGAGCGCAGCGTACCTTTTTGATTGCCCGCAGTGCTCGTAGTGCTTGTCTGTTCGGTAGCAGTCGGCGCTTGCTGCTGTGCGGTGTTCTGGGCAAGGGAGATGCTGGATGAACCAGCAAAAATGCCACCAAGACACAAAGAGAAAATTGCTAATTGCTGAGAAATTTTACGAACAGTCATGGAAGCTCCAGATCGAATCACCGTGGTACTATGGCGCTGTACCGGCATAAAAAGTATATTATCATCTTCAATAAGGCGAAATGATAAGACTTCCAATGAGATGTTGCGCATTTTTATTGAAATTGACTTAAAACAGGGCGGAATTGTGAGAAAAGAGCCGAAACTGCGCCACTATGCACAAGATTTTGATTGAAACTCTTTAGGGATTTTTTCTTTATTTTACATGGTCACGCGCAAAAATGCCGCATGATAACATATTCGCCTTCCTTGCGGTGTGCGCTAAGGTGTGGTTGAACGCCAAATGGGGGATGGCGGTTGTTTTTGTAGGGATAGCTGGCGTCCAGCCTGCAAAAGGCTACAATGGGAGAGAATTCTGGTGAGAAAGATTTTTGCCACATCAATGGGCACCGTATTTGGTGTTCTGGCACTTCTGTGGACCAGTATATCTGCGCAGGCAGACCAGCCGCGCGATTGGGAATACAGATTCCAAGAACCTGCTACCGGTATTATGGAGCAGATAAAATGGTTTGAAGAGTATACACTCTGGTTCATTATTCCGGTGACGACACTGGTGCTTCTTCTGATCCTCTGGGTCATTTTGAAGTACCGCGCCAGTGCCAATCCGGTTCCGTCTAAAACAAGCCATAACACCATGATTGAGGTTATCTGGACGACTGGTCCGGTAATAGCACTTGTGTGTATTGCTATTCCGTCATTTCAGCTTCTGACAGCGCAATATTCGCCTGATGATGCAGCACTGACCGTAAAAGCGACCGGTTATCAGTGGTACTGGGGCTATGAATATCAGGTTGAAAATCAAGTCAGCTTTGATTCTCTGATGCTTCAGGAAGGCGAACGTGCTGATGCAGGTAAAGAAGATATCGCGAAATATCCGCGTCTGCTCGCTGTTGATAATGAAGTGGTTGTGCCGGTTGGTGAAACCGTCCGTCTGCTGGTTACAGCAGCCGACGTTATTCACTCATGGGCTATTCCGGCTTTTGGTGTGAAAATGGATGCGGTACCGGGTCGATTGAACGAAGCCTGGTTCAAGGCTGACCGTGAAGGCCTTTATTATGGCCAGTGTTCCGAGCTTTGCGGCAAGGATCATGCGTTCATGCCGATTGCAGTCCGTGTTGTTTCCAAGGCAAATTATGAAACTTGGTTGGCAGCGGCGGCTTCTGACGTAAACGGTGCCAATAAGGCGCTGAGGGCTGCTGTTGAAGGTGGTCAGGCAACAAATAAGGTGGCAGCTGCCGGCAATTAATTCCGGTAAGCACCTCTGTTGAGAAACGGGAGCAATCTCATGGCTGGCACAGCAGCTCAAGACATACACGACGACCACAAGCCAAAAGGCTGGGTACGTTGGGTCTATTCGACCAACCACAAAGATATCGGTACTTTGTACCTTATTTTTGCAATTATCTCCGGCATTATCGGCGGCGCTTTGTCTATTGCGATGCGCGCCGAATTGCAGGAGCCGGGCATTCAGATATTCCACGGTCTGGCTGCTATGGTTTACGGCGTTGAAGGTGATGCGGCAATGGATGCCGGTAAGCACATGTTCAACGTGTTCACCTCGATGCACGCGCTTATCATGATCTTCTTCATGGTGATGCCAGCGCTGATCGGTGGTTTCGCCAACTGGATGATCCCGCTCATGATCGGTGCGCCTGATATGGCGTTCCCGCGTATGAACAATATCTCCTTCTGGCTTTTGCCTCCGGCATTGCTGTTGTTGTTGATCTCCTTCTTCGTGCCGGGTCCTGCCGGTGGTTGGGGTGCAGGTGGTGGCTGGACACTTTATCCGCCGCTTTCAACATCCGGCCAGCCAGGTCCTGCAGTGGATTTTGCCATTCTGTCGATCCACATTTCCGGTGCTTCGTCCATTCTTGGTGCGATTAACTTCATCACCACGATTTTGAACATGCGCGCGCCGGGTATGACTCTGCACAAGATGCCGCTTTTTGCATGGGCTGTGCTGGTTACAGCATTCCTGCTTCTGCTTTCCTTGCCGGTTCTGGCAGGTGGTATCACCATGCTTCTGACCGACCGCAACTTCGGCACTGCATTCTTTGCACCTGATGGCGGTGGTGATCCGATCCTTTACCAGCATCTGTTCTGGTTCTTCGGTCACCCTGAAGTTTATATTCTGATTTTGCCGGGCTTCGGTATCGTCAGCCACATTATTTCAACCTTCTCCCGTAAGCCAATCTTTGGTTATCTGGGCATGGCTTATGCGATGGTTGCTATCGGTGTTGTCGGTTTCGTCGTCTGGGCGCACCATATGTACACTGTCGGTTTGTCGCTCGACACCCAGCGTTACTTCGTGTTCGCAACCATGGTTATCGCGGTACCGACGGGTATTAAGATTTTTTCGTGGATTGCTACAATGTGGGGTGGCTCGATCACCTTCCGCGCACCAATGCTCTGGGCAATCGGCTTCATCTTCCTGTTCACCATTGGTGGTATGACCGGTGTTCAGTTGGCTAATGCTGGTCTCGACCGTTCATTGCACGATACATATTATGTGGTTGCACACTTCCATTACGTGCTGTCACTGGGTGCCGTGTTCGCGATCTTTGCGGGCTGGTACTACTGGTTCCCTAAAATGACCGGTTATATGTATAGCGAGTTTACTGCGAAGCTGCATTTCTGGCTCACCTTCATCGGTGTGAACCTGATCTTCTTCCCGCAGCACTTCCTAGGTCTTGCCGGTATGCCACGCCGTTACATCGACTATCCGGATGCTTATACCGGCTGGAACATGGTTTCGTCTTACGGCTCATACATTTCCGGTTTTGCGGTTCTGATCTTCCTTTACAACGTCTTCGAAGCATTTGCGAAGAAGCGTGAAGCAGGTGCAAACCCATGGGGTGAAGGCGCAACCACGCTGGAATGGCAGCTGTCATCGCCGCCACCATTCCACCAGTGGGAAGAGTTGCCACGCATTAAATAAGAGAATACTAATAAGACTTCCGGGCGGCATATCGCCGTCCGGAAGCCGACAGTGACGATAAATGAATGTTTTCGTAAATCGGTTGAGCTTTTCGAAAATATTCATTGTCCGGCTTAAATCGTTCAATGAGGAATGAAGGGTGTGAACCCTTAGGAAATGAGAGCCTGGTCTATCATGTCTGTGATTGAGAAAAATATAAGTTCCGATAATGAATATCGTCTCTCTGAGGCGATGGCGTCGGATTATATCACGCTGTTAAAACCGCGTGTGATGTCACTTGTGGTGTTTACAGGCTTTGTTGGTTTGATGGCAGCACCGGGGCATATGAATCCGGTTTTGGCCGCCATCACCATCCTTTGCATTGCTGTTGGTGCCGGTGCATCGGGTGCTTTGAATATGTGGTATGATGCCGATATCGACATCATCATGAAGCGTACCCGCAACCGCCCGATACCGGCTGGCCTGATCTCGCCAGAGCAAGTGTTGGTTTTCGGTCTGACGCTTTCGGTTCTCTCGGTGCTGACACTTGGCCTTTTGGTTAACTGGCTTTCCGGTGCGCTGCTTGCCTTCACCATTTTCTTTTATGTGGTGATTTATTCCATGTGGTTGAAGCGCTCAACCCCGCAGAACATTGTGATCGGCGGGGCTTCAGGGGCGTTCCCTCCAATGATCGGCTGGGCAGCCGCTACAGGCTCCATCAGCCTTGACAGCATTGTGTTGTTTTTGATCATTTTCCTTTGGACACCTCCGCATTTCTGGGCGCTGTCATTATTCATGAGTAATGATTATGAAGCTGCCCGCATCCCGATGATGCCGAATGTGAAGGGTGAAGCCTCCACCAAGCGACAGATTGTCGGCTATTCGCTGATCATGGCGCCGGTGGGTGTTTTGCCATGGGTATTGGGCTTTGCCGGTCTTACCTATGGTGTCGTTTCAATTCTTATGGGGCTGGCTTTTGTTTATTATGCATGGCGTTTGCTGCACGCACCGACGCATGAAACAATGATCGCGAGTGCCAGAAAATTGTTCCGTTTTTCTCTGCTTTATCTGTCAGGACTGTTTGCGACACTGTTGGCAGAGGTACTGGTTTATAAAGCCCTTGTTGGATTTGGAGTTATAGCATGAGCACGTCTAACAACGAGCTGGAACTGATCAAGCCGACAGAAAAGCAGAAGCGCGCACAGCGTAACCGTTCCGTTGGTCTGGCTATCGCCTTGGCGCTGTTTGTGGTTATTGTTTATGTCGGCACATGGGCCAAGCTTGGTGCGAATGCACTGATCCGGCCAATGTAACGAATATTAAGGGGGAGGGAAGAATGGGCATTCAGCAGGGTGATAAAAACGCCAAGAAGGAAACTTCTAACCGTGTTATCGCATTTGCGTGTCTAAGCTTTTTTGCCTGTATGGTGGGGGCAGCTTATGCCTCTGTTCCGCTTTATCGACTGTTTTGTCAGGTTACTGGTTACGGCGGTACGACACAGCGTGTTGAGCAATATTCTGACAAAATCCTCAATCAAACGATCAAAGTTCGTTTTGATGCCAATACAGCTGGTGGCCTGCCGTGGGATTTTAAGCCGGTTCAGCGTGAGGTAGAGCTGAAAATCGGTGAGACGACGATGGTAAAATATGAAGCCATCAATAAGTCTGACGGGCCAACCTATGGGCGAGCAACCTTTAATGTGACACCTGGCCGTGCCGGCGCTTATTTCAATAAGGTGGAGTGTTTCTGCTTTACCGATACAACACTGGCTTCCGGCGAAGATATGGAAATGCCGGTGCTTTTCTTCGTTGATCCGGATTTTGTTAATGATCCGGATCTGAAAGATGTAAAAACAATCACACTTTCCTATACTTTTTTTCCAATTGATGAGCCTAAGCCACTTGCGGCGGCCAAGGTTGGCGATAAACTGGACAGTGAGGGGAAATTATAACGATCGCTTCACTTTTGCGAGTAAGCATTCAGAGGAGCTCTGGGGAGAGACATGGCTGATACCCATCAGAAAAATCATGATTACCATATCATAGCACCAAGCCCGTGGCCGTTTATCGGTTCGGTCGGTGCCTTTGTGCTGGCGCTTGGCGGCATTGCATATATGCGCTACCTGAATGCCGGTGAACTGCACCTGTTCGGTATCAATCTGGTGACACCATGGCTGTTTGTCATGGGTATCGCCATCGTTCTCTACTGCATGTATGGCTGGTGGAGCGATACGATCAAAGAAGGCAAAGAAGGCCATCACACCCGCGTGGTGTCGATCCACCTGCGCTACGGCATGATCATGTTCATCGCTTCCGAAGTGATGTTCTTTGCCGCTTGGTTCTGGGCATTTTTTGATGCAAGCCTTTTCCCAAATGATGCCGAGCAAGTTGCGCGCGCTGCTTATACCGGCGGCATATGGCCTCCGCAGGGCATTGAAGTGCTCGATCCGCTGCATCTGCCGCTTTATAACACCATCATTCTGCTGCTTTCAGGCACAACATTGACATGGGCACATCATGCAATGCTGGTCAAAGATCGCACCGGTATGATTGCAGGCTTGGCACTTACAGTCGCGCTTGGCGTGTTGTTCTCCTTCGTACAGGCTTATGAATATGCCTATGCGCCATTCGGCTTCAAAGATTCGATCTATGGTGCCACCTTCTTCATGGCGACCGGTTTCCACGGGTTCCACGTATTCATTGGTACAGTGTTTCTGGCTGTTTGCTTGTTCCGCGCCATCCGCGGTGATTTTGACGGCAAGAACCATTTCGGTTTTGAAGCTGCTGCCTGGTACTGGCACTTTGTGGACGTGGTCTGGCTGTTCCTCTTCTTCACCATGTATGTATGGGGAAGCTGGGGTGGTGTGATCCATCACTAAGATTGATTTGTTTAAAATCAAAGGGCGGCTGTGGTGACACGAGCCGCCTTTTTTAATGCGGCAGTCTTGCGTGGCGCAATAATAAGGCGCAAAAAGACCATGGGAGATGAAGTTCATGACAAAGCATAACCATTCCACTGGTAACGGTGTTGATCCGATTAAAGCCGGTATTTTAGGCCGGTGCCCGAATTGCGGTGAGGGCAAATTATTCAACGGCTTTTTGAAGGTCGCTAAATCCTGCCATGTCTGCGGACAGGATTATTCCTTTGCAGATTCCGGTGACGGGCCGGTGGTTTTTGTCATTCTCATTATCGGTTTTATTGTGCTGGGACTGGCGCTTTGGCTTGAGACGAATTTTCAGCCGCCACTTTGGCTGCATCTGATTATCTCCATACCTTTGGCGATTGTTTTGAGTCTGGTTTTGGTGCGCTGGCTCAAAGGCGTGCTGATTACGCTGCAATTCAAGCATAAAGCCGCTTCCGGCCAGCTTGATGATAAACACACTGATAATGGACAATAGTATGCAGGTCACCAAACGCTGCAAGCCCGACACACGCAGATTTCCGTGGGGCGTGATTGTTGTCTATCTTATCTGTTTAGGGATTTTGCTGAGCCTTGGCACATGGCAGGTCAAGCGCCTGTTCTGGAAAGAGCAACTGCTGGCTTCCATTACTGAAAATATCAAAGCGCCACCGGTTTCGGTGGCCGTGATGGAAGATATTTTAAAACAGACGGGCAGCGTTGAATATCGGCCGGTCATGGTCACCGGTACATTCATGCATGAGGGCGAGAGGCATTTTCTGGCGACCTTTAAAGGTGAGGCCGGATTTTATGTCTATACGCCGATGCAGATGGAAGACGGGCGTTTTGTGCTGATCAATCGCGGCTTTGTGCCTTATGGCCGTAAAGATCCGCAAACACGACTTGAAGGGCAATTGGATGGCCCCGTGACGATTACAGGGCTGGCGCGTGATCGTCTTGAGGTGAAACCCTCCAGTTTTGTGCCTGATAATGATCCGGCACAAAATATCTTTTATTGGAAAGACTGGGCTGTGATGGCGGAAACCGGTGGTGTGCCTGATCTGGAAACACTGGTTCCTTTCTTTATTGATGCTGATGATACACCCAATCCCGGTATTTTGCCGATGGGGGGCGTCACTAATATTGAGCTGCCGAACAAGCATCTGGAATATGCCGTCACATGGTATGGTCTGGCTTTGGCACTCACCGCAGTGGTGGGGGCTTATCTGTGGCGTTGGCGCTATCCTAAAACCACGTCATAATCACGCTTAAAGCTTGACTTTTAGCGGCGCTAAGCCCAACTCCTGAATAGATTGTTTTGCTGGCTCAGCAAAGCACGGTTGATGACGCCTTGAATGAAGAGATCATGATTATGTCCTTAAACGTGGAACAGCGCCCGAAACTGGAAATTCGTCTCTGTGGCCCACGCGGTTTTTGCGCTGGTGTTGACCGCGCTATTCAGATCGTCATTCTGGCTTTGAAAAAATATGGCGCGCCGGTCTATGTGCGTCATGAAATCGTGCATAACCGTTACGTGGTTGAAGGTCTGCAAGCACGTGGTGCGGTTTTTGTTGAAGAACTGCATGAAATTCCGCTTGAACATCGCGAACAGCCGGTGGTTTTTTCAGCGCATGGCGTGCCGCAATCGGTGCCGGCAGATGCGGAAGCTAAAAATCTTTTCTATCTGGATGCAACATGTCCGCTTGTATCCAAAGTGCACAAGCAAGCTATGCGTCATGAGCGTCAGGGGCGTCATGTCATTCTGATCGGCCATTCCGGCCATCCGGAAGTTATCGGCACTATGGGGCAGTTGCCGGAAGGCGCGGTCACACTGGTTGAAACCGTTGAAGATGCCCGTAATTGTGTATTTGCTGATCCTGATAATCTGGGCTTTGTCACGCAGACCACATTGTCGGTGGATGATACGGCGGGCATTGTTGCCGAGCTACAAAAACGCTTTCCAAACCTGTTGGCACCTGCTGCCGAATCTATCTGCTATGCGACGACCAATCGTCAGGAAGCCGTGAAAGAGGCAGCTCCGGGTTGTGATTTGTTCTTGATTGTTGGTGCGCCTAACTCATCCAACTCCAAGCGCTTGGTGGAGGTTGCTGAACGGGCGGGGGCGAAAAAATCTTTGCTGGTGCAGCGTGCCGACGAAATTGACTGGGATGGCCTTGGCAATATTTCAGTGCTTGGCCTGTCTGCTGGTGCATCTGCGCCGGAAATCATTGTTAACGAGATTATCGAAGCGTTTAAATCGCGTTTTGAAGTGCAGATCGAGCTGGCCATCACAACGGTTGAAACTGAAAACTTTTTGGTGAATCGTCAGTTGCGTGATGTTGATCTGACCGTGCAGGACATGGCATTCGTTAACGGTGAGCGCTAATTGAAAAAGACTGATAACAGTTGAGCACAAGCTTGGCTGAGGGGAAGAATATTTATGGCCGTTTACACGGATATTAATGAAGTCGAGCTTGCTGCGTTTTTAAGCAATTACAATATCGGCACGCTGACTTCTTATAAGGGCATTGCTGAAGGTGTCGAAAACACCAATTATCTGCTTCATACGACGGCTGGCGCTTTTATTCTGACCCTTTATGAAAAGCGGGTAAACCCGCAGGAATTGCCGTTTTTCTTAAAACTCATGCAGCATCTTTCTGCTGAAGGATTGGAATGCCCGCAGCCGGTTGTTGCCGGTAATGGCGAGATGATTGGTGAACTGGCTGGCCGTCCGGCCGCTATTGTCACCTTTTTGGAAGGCATGTGGCTGCGTAAACCTGCCGCTGAACATTGCGAAGCATTGGGTGTCGGCCTGGCTCAAATGCATCTGGCCGGTCAAAGCTTCACTATGGAGCGTAAGAATGGCTTAACTGTCGATAATTGGCGGCCATTATGGCAGCAATCTTTGGCTCATGCCGATAAGATCGAGCCAGCTCTTATCGATGAAGTGGAAGCGGATTTAGCCTATCTGGAAGCCAGCTGGCCGCAAGATTTGCCACGCGGTGTTATCCATGCCGATCTGTTTCCGGATAATGTCTTCTTTCTGAATGGCAAATTGTCAGGCTTTATCGACTTCTATTTCGCCTGTACGGATATTCTGGCCTATGATGTTGCTGTATGTCTCAATGCATGGTGCTTTGAAAAAGACCACTCTTATAACCAAACCAAGGGTGCTGCGTTGCTGCGCGGGTATAATTCGGTGCGGCCATTGTCTGTTGCTGAGACAGAAGCTTTGCCGGTGCTTTCACGCGGTGCTGCCCTGCGTTTCATGCTCACCCGTCTTTATGACTGGCTGACAGTACCGGATGGCACTTTCGTGGTTAAAAAAGACCCGATGGAATATGTGCGCAAATTGCGCTTCCACCGTCAGGTGGAAAATGCCTGCGAATATGGCTTGCCCCGTCTCGTTGTAACAAGCGGAGAGCAGGCGTGAAAGAGATACAGGCTTTCACTGATGGTGCATGTTCAGGCAATCCGGGACCGGGGGGCTGGGGCGTTGTGCTGCGTTGGAATGGTAATGAAAAAGAGCTGAAGGGCGGCGAAGCGGATACGACGAATAATCGTATGGAGCTGATGGCCGCTATTTCGGCACTCAAGGCTTTGAAACAGCCTTGCCGTGTCGATCTTTATACCGATAGCGTTTATGTGCGTGATGGCATTTCCAGCTGGATTGAGGGCTGGAAGCGCAATGGCTGGAAGACAGCTGCGAAAAAGCCGGTTAAAAATGCCGAATTATGGCAGGAGCTGGATGAGGCGCGTAAAGCGCATGATGTCAAATGGCATTGGGTTAAAGGCCATGCAGGGCATCCGGAAAATGAGCGCGCCGATGAACTGGCACGCGCAGGCATGGAGCCGTTTAAACCCTATAAGCCTGCTTTTACATCGCTTAAAGTCAAGTAAGCGGCTAAGGCGTTTTTAAGAAAAAGGGCAGATCATGAAATCCATGATCTGCCCTTTATTTTTAAAGCTGTTCCAGCAGTGCGGATGCAGCGGATGTGACCGCCTGACCTGGCTGTTCTTCAATGTTGAGAACTTTTACCACACCATCTTCGATCACGGCTGAATAGCGCTTGGAGCGTACGCCCATGCCGCCACCGGTGAAATCGATATCAAGACCTGCTGCCTTGGCAAATTGTGCGCTGCCATCGGCGAGGAATGTGATTTTATCCTGTGCACCGGTGCTGTTTGCCCACGCATTCATGACAAATACGTCGTTGACGGCAGTGACGGCTACAGTGTCGACGCCTTTGGCTTTGATCGCATCAAAATTATCGAGGAAGCCCGGCAGATGGCTCATGGTGCAGGTTGGGGTAAAAGCACCCGGCACTGCGAAGAGCACAACCTTTTTGCCCTTGAAAACCTCATCAGTGGTGACATCTTTAACGCCGTCACTGGTTTTCACTTTGAAAGTTGCATTTGGCAGTTTGTCGCCGACTTTGATGGTCATGTTGGGTCTCCCTGAATATGGTCTTTCTTATATAGGTATCATGAACAGTTAAGTCGAGTTTACTGCTTGTGTTCAAGTGAAATATTTACAAATCTTTTTGGTAAAAATTTTTGAAATCTTGTCGCTTGCGATTTTAGGAATGCGCTTAAAAGTTATTTTAGCATTCAGAAAAATTGACAGCCGGTCGCGATTAAGACAGAGTTTAGGTTTATCAGAAATGACGAGTAATATGTTGGTCGGTTAGTCTGGCAAGCTAAGGTCTCACCTGTTGTGCGTTGAAAGGCAGGAGGTAAAGATTAGTAAAGCTGAAGAACTGCAAAATGGTTTTTTAAATGGTCAGTTTTTGCTGGCCATGCCCAATATGGTGGATGAGCAATTTGCTCGTTCAGTTGTTTATATTTGTGCGCATTCACCGGAAGGTGCAATGGGCTTTATCATCAATCAGCAACAGTCGATTGGCTTTACCGATTTGCTGGAGCAGATTGGTATCATCAAAGAAGAAGATGCGATTATTCTGCCTGACCATCAACGCAAGCTGATGATCCGCAATGGCGGGCCGGTGGATAAAAATCGCGGCTTTGTTATCCATTCGAGTGATTATAGTGTTTCTTCCACCATGCCGGTTGCCGAAGATGTTTCTATGACCGCAACGGTCGATATTGTCCGCGCTATTTATGACGATAAGGGCCCGCGCCAAGCCATTATGACGCTTGGTTATTCTGGCTGGGGGGCAGGGCAGCTGGAGGCGGAACTGGCGCAAAATGGCTGGCTGACATGTCCGGCGAATAATGCCCTTTTGTTTGATGGCGATATCAGCAGCCAATATGAACGGCTATTGTCGGAAATCGGCGTTGATATTTCCCGCCTTGTGACCAGTGCCGGAAGAGCCTGAAGCCTTTAAAATGATGAAACAAAAAAACTGACCGGAGACGGTCAGTTTTTTTTAAATCATTTAAGCTTTTTCAGTTTGCTCTGCCGGTGGTTCATCTTCTGGCATTGTTTCTTCATCTGTGCTCTGATCCGGTGCTTGTTCTTTTTCCATTCCCTGCTGGGTCAGGATAAGGGTCGCATCATCAACCATCATCGGCTCACCGAACATGAAACTTTGAACATATTCGCAACCGATCTGCGCCAGATGTTCTGCATCATGCTCGCTCTCAACGCCTTCGGTTACAACCGCAAGTCCCAGATCATGTGCCATGCTGATGATGGAGCGCAGCAACGTGTTTTTCTGTGGCTGGTCGCCGATGACAAAAGAACGGTCGATTTTGATAATATCGAACGGGAAGCGGGTCAGATAGGAAAGTGACGAATAGCCCGTGCCGAAATCATCCAGTGACAAGCCGATGCCCATTGTCTTCAAACGATTGAGCACATGGGTGGACTGCTCAGGATTTTCCATCAAAACGGATTCGGTCAGTTCCAGTTTCAGACTGCCCGGTTGCAAATGAATACGCGAGATTACCGAACGCACATCACTGATGAGATCCTGACGGATAAGCTGCGTGCTGGAGAGGTTGACCGAAACAAAGAGATCAAATTTCGGGAATTGCTCCTGCCAGTTAGAAAGAGTTTCGGCTGCTTTTTGCATGGCAAACATGCCAAGCTGGATGATGAGTCCTGAATTTTCTGCAATCGGAATAAACTCTGATGGCGAAATCGGCC
Organism: Paenochrobactrum gallinarii; assembly: GCF_014205685.1. Classification (GTDB taxonomy): domain Bacteria; phylum Pseudomonadota; class Alphaproteobacteria; order Rhizobiales; family Rhizobiaceae; genus Paenochrobactrum; species Paenochrobactrum gallinarii. Next base: position 14,639 of record NZ_JACIIU010000012.1, on the reverse strand, counting down.
CGCGTCTTGGATGATCCCAACGCATCAATGCTTCAAAACCGGCAACCATTCCATCTGAAAGACGCACGATCGGCTGATAGGCGAGGCTGATTTCCTCACGTTCAATGGCGCGGCGCAGATCAGATTCGAGCTGCAATTTATCACTGCCGATTTCACGCAATGCCGGACGGAACGGCTCGATTTTATCGCCGCCACAGCGCTTGGCCTGATACATGGCAAGCTCTGCATCCTTGACGAAATTTTCGGCACTGGTGGCAGCTTTTGTCCAGCTGATAAGGCCAACAGAAGCGGTCAGCACGATTTCGCGCTTGGCATAGGCAATCGGCGCACGCACAGCCTGACGCAGCGCCTCAGCAAAGGCCGCAATACGTGCCGGATCACTTTCAGAGGCCAGCAGCAAACCAAACTGGTCGGAGGAGAGGCGCGATAGGGTATCTTGCGGTTTGAGCAGGCGGAACAGACGGCGCGAAATTGTGAGCAGGATGGTGTCACCTGCCGACATACCGAGGCTGTCATTGACCTGCTTAAAGCGATCGATATTGATGATGAAAACAGTCGGGCGGAAGCGGATTTCTTCCTGCGCCATGTTCATCACGCTGTTTAAGCGATCAAGGAACAATTCGCGGTTAGGCAGACCGGTGAGATTATCATGCACCGCATCATGCAACAGGCGCTCTTCGGCTTTCTTCTGTTCGGTGACGTTAACAAGTGTGCCGACACAACGCACCACTTCGCCATCAAGGCCGATAACAGGACGCGCACGCAGCGAATACCAGTGATAATGGCCGTCATTAGCGCGCAGACGGAAGGTCTGGCTGATTTTGCCGCGACGGTTTTCAAGCAGCGCGTCCAATGTTGCGCGGAAACGGTCACGATCATCACCATGCATCACCGGCAACCAGTTGCGCACTGCACTTTGCAAGGAACTGGCGCTGCTACCTAAATAATGCGCAATATCAGGCGTGGTGGTTACGCGGTCACGCGGCACATCCCAATCCCAGACAATATCACCGGCACCGATCACGGCGAGCGCCTGACGCTCCATGTCAGAGAGCAGGCCAAGCTGCATTGCGCCACCGGCAAAAGCGTGCTGCATCACGGTAAAACCAATGAGCAGAACGATCAGCACGAGGCCGCCCCCGAGTGCAGGCTGCACAATATCGTTATCGACAAGGCCGGTCACTGTCATCCAGCCGCCGATCAGCCAGATCAGAATAAGCAACCATGCCGGTATCAGCATAATGGCGCGGTCATAGCCTTTGAGCGCCAGATAGCCGATGAGGCAGATGCCGCTGACAACGGTGAGCGCCAGTGATATACGGGCAATACCGGAGGCAATTGGCGGGTCGAAAATAGCAACACCGGCAAGCGCTAACAGGCCAAGCACCCATGTCACCGCACCATAGCTGAAATGGTCATGCCAGCGGTTGAGGTTGAGATAGGTAAAAAGAAAAATGACGAGCGAGGCGGCAAGGGCAACTTCAGTGCCGGCACGCCAGACTTGTTCATTGCCGGGAGTGATGGCAATCAGCTTTGTCCAGAAGCCGAAATCAACGCAAATATAGGCAAGGACTGCCCATGCAAGGGCTGCGGTTGCCGGAAAAAGCGATGTTCCTTTGACCACAAACAAAATGGTGAGGAACAAGGCCAGCAGGCCGGAAATACCAAGCAGAATGCCGCGATAAAGCGTGTAGGAGTTAACGGTGTCTTTATAAGCATCCGGCTCCCACAGATAGACCTGTGGCAGATTGGTGGAGGCAAGTTCGGCAACAAAAGTAACAACTGTGCCCGGATTGATGGTGATGCGGAACACGTCGGCATCAGGGCTTGGCTGGCGATCAAGCGCAAAACCCTCACTCGGCGTGATAGAATTGATGCGGTTGGAGCCCAGATCAGGCCAGACAATACCGGAATTGACCAAGCGGAAATGCGGCGCGACAATCAGCCGGTCGATCTGCTCATCAGTCGGATTGGCAATGGCAAAAGCCGCCCAGTCACCCGATGAGCGGCTTTTGCCGTCAGCCTGCACTTCAATACGGCGCACAATTCCATCAGGGCCGGGAGCAGTTGAAACCTGAACGCTTTCGCCCTGATTGCGGAAGATCTCGACAGCACGAGTGAGATCAAGAGCAACATCACTTTTGGAAATTTTGATGGGCTCGACAGCAAGAGCCGGCGTGGCAATAAAACTTGTCAGTACAAGCGTGATCATCAAGGCAGCAAATTGAGCCATTAAATTCAGCCTTTTCAGGGCTTTGTTGCGATAGCTTTTAATTGCCGGCACTGTTTTACACCTTGTTGTCGATATTGTATTTATCGCTTTCAAGCAGGGATAAAAGAATATGATCCTGCCATTTTCCGTTGATTTTCAGATAAGAGCGCAAAAGACCCTCTTGCTGAAATCCAGCTTTTTCGAGAAGACTAATCGAACGTATATTATTGGGAATACAGGCAGCTTCAAGCCTGTGCAAGCCAAGATGCTGAAATGCGAAGGGGATAACTAAGGCAAGCGCTTCGCTCATATAGCCATTTCCTGCATAAGGAACGCCGCTCCAGTAGCCGATCATTCCGTTTTGCCCAACACCCCGCCTGATATTATTCAGCGTTATGCCGCCGACTAATTGCTGATCACTATTACGAAAGATGAAGAAAGGATAGGTCGTACCTTTGTTTATCTCTTCCTGATAGTGGCGAATTCTGTGCCGGAATGCACTTTTTTCCAATACATCCGGTGTCCATGTCGGCTCCCATGGCGTCAAAAATGCTCTGCTTTTTTCACGCAGCACTTTCCATGCCTGATAATCACTTAAATAAGGCTCTCTGATATGAACCTTTATTCCTTGTAATTTCAGGCTGTTATTGCGCATGAAGGGCAAAGCTATCATGGATGTGCCTTAAGGAGGATATCGTTCAGCCTGTAACCGTCAAAAGCGAATTTAAAAAAGCCGGCGGCGCTATGCTACCGGCTTTTCTAATGTGTTAAATTGCTAATTGAGGCTTTTTTACGCGCTTGTGCAAAGAGCTGCCCAATGTGTCGAAGTCCATCAGCTTACCAACCGGGCCAACGGCTGCGATGGTGGGCTTGGTATCAACAAACAAACGACCGGCAAGATCGGTCAGACGTTCCGGCGTAATCAGCGACAGGCGATCCATCAGCTCCTGATTGTCAACAGGGCGGCCATAAAGCATAAATTGGCGCGCCAATTGTCCGGCACGGCTGGAAGCGCTTTCTTGTGCCATCAACAGGCCGGCGCGATATTGTGCGCGGGCGCGATCAACTTCTTCAATGCTGATATGGTCGGATACTTTGTGCAATTCATCAATGATGACAGGCACGAGCTCAACCATTTCATCACGGCCGGTTGCCGCATGGATGCCAAAAATGCCGGTATCGGAAAAGCCCCAATGGAAGGCATAGACTGAATAGCACAGACCGCGTTTTTCACGCACTTCCTGAAAAAGGCGTGAGGACATGCCGCCGCCAAGAACCATAGAAAGCAATTGCGAGGCATAAAAATCACGCACATGATAGGCGCGACCTTCAAAGCCTAACAGCAATTGTGCATCCATCAGGTCACGATCTTCGCGGAAATCACCGCCAACATAAGTGGCAATGTTTGGCACTGGTGCTGTGTTGGTGGAGCGGAAACTGCCAAGGCGCTGTTCTACTTCACGCACAAATTCGTCGTGATCCACACCACCGGCAGCCGTTACAACCATACGGTCAGCACTATATTGCTCATTCATATAGCTGCGCAGATCGGCCGAGGTGAAACCGGCAACCGTTTCAGGTGTACCTAAAATAGCGCGGCCAATCGGTTGGTGGCGGTAGGCCGTTTCGGTGAAACGGTCAAAAACAATATCATCAGGCGTGTCATGCGCGGCACCAATTTCCTGCATAATGACCTGTTTTTCGCGCTCCAGCTCGTCTTCATCGAACTTGGAGCTGGTCATGATATCGGCCAGAATGTCGATGGCAAGCGGCATATCGTTGCGCATAACACGGGCATAATAAGAGGTGGTTTCAACGCTGGTGGCTGCATTGATCTCACCGCCGACATTTTCAATATCGGCGGCAATCTGCCATGCGGATCTGTTTTCTGTGCCTTTAAAGGCCATATGTTCTAGAAGATGTGCGATGCCGTGGTGGTTTTCCGCTTCGTTGCGCGCTCCAGCTTTTACCCAGATACCCAATGCCACACTTTCAATATGTGGCATTGTGTCCGTGGCAATGGTCAGCCCGTTGGACAGGCGGGTAACTTGAATACTCATCCGCGGGTAGCTCCCTGCTTAGCCGCTCTGGAGTGGGCAGACACGTAATCTTCTACGGTTTTCAGCTCATTATCCAAAACAGTAAATTTTTCTTTTCGAGTCATCAGGTCAGCTAACCAGTGTGGAAGAGCCGGGTCAATGCCGGATGCTGATTTTACTGCTTCAGGGAATTTGGCCGGATGGGCGGTGGCAAGACATACCATCGGGGCAGAAGACTTGTGCAAATCGCGTGCAACTTTCACGCCGATAGCTGAATGCGGATCAAGCAAATAGCCGTCTTTTTTCAATACAGACTGGATCATTGCCGCTGTTTCATCGACATCAGAGCGTCCGGCGCCAAATTCTGCACGGATGCGTGCGAGCGCGCCAGCTTCGATAGTGAACTGGTCGGATTGCTTCAAATTGTCCATCATTGAACGCACAGCTGCTGCATCACGATTATGTGCTTCAAACAGCAAACGCTCGAAATTGGACGAGATTTGAATATCCATTGACGGCGAGGTGGTTTGCGCAACACCACGCATTTCGTAAGAACCATCAGCAAGCGTGCGTGCCAGAATGTCATTGTCATTGGTGGCAATGAGAAGCTGGTCAATCGGCAGACCCATTTTTTTAGCGACGAAGCCCGCAAAAATATCGCCGAAATTACCGGTCGGAACACTGAAAGAGACGCTGCGATCTGGCGCGCCAAGGCTAAGCGCAGACGTGAAATAATACACGATCTGCGGCATGATACGTGCCCAGTTGATGGAGTTGACGCCGGAAAGCGACACGGCATCACGGAATTTCAAATTGTTGAACATGCCTTTGACGAGGTTTTGGCAGTCGTCAAAATTACCGTTGATGGAAAGGGCATGGACATTGGCGGCTGTCGAACTTGTCATCTGGCGTTGCTGCACCGGAGACACACGACCATTCGGGAACAGAATGAAAATATCGGTGCGGTCACGTCCGGCAAAGGCTTCAATGGCAGCGCCGCCGGTGTCGCCTGATGTGGCGCCAACGATTGTTGCGCGTTCGCCGCGTTGTGCCAGCGTATAATCCATCAGGCGCGCCAGCAATTGCATGGCAACGTCTTTAAACGCTAATGTCGGCCCGTGGAAAAGTTCCAGCACAAATTCATTAGCACCGGTTTGTACCAAAGGGCACACCGCATCATGGCGGAATGTGCCATAGGCTTCCTCGACCATTTTGCGGAAATCATCAGCCGGAATTTCGCCGTCGATAAAAGGTGTGAGTACTGCGATTGCGATATCCACATAAGATTTGCCGCGAAGTGCACGAATCTCAGCCGCGCTGAACTGCGGAAATTCTTGTGGTAAATAAAGGCCGCCATCACGAGCCAGACCAGCCAGTAAAGCATCGCTGAAACCCAGAACTGGTGCTTCGCCCCGCGTACTTACATATTTCATTTTAAAACAGCCTTCGTTCCCGATTGCATCTTGGTTTTGCTATTTTCTGCGATATCGCATAAAAGAGAATTGTATATCACACGTCGTCAGGGGTTGCTCTTAGCTTTAAAAAACACGAAAACAACCTTTCAGAATGTTCGATATACAAATTCTACAGAACATTGGTATAGAACAGGTTGATTAGTGCAGGGAAGACCGCTTGATGCAGAAATTATCCTTTACGCGTGCAGCGATTGTCACAGCATTGTTGCTGGGTGTTGCTGGCTGTAACACAACCGGCACCAAAGATGCCGCTGAAAACACCAATGTGGCCGAAGATAACCGCATTACATCCGATGAATTGCGAGCTTATTGCCCGAGCGTTTCTTTGCGTGAAGGAACGGCTTATTTCTCAAAATACGCAAAAAGCAGTGAGAAAACCTCAGATCAGCTGATCTATCAGGCAACCATCACGGATACGACGCGTGCTTGTAAATATGGCAACGGCACCATGACGATGGAAGTTGCAGCCGCAGGGCGCATTGTTCCAGGTGCAAAATTTAATGCAGGCACTACCAAAATGCCGATCCGCGTGGCTGTATTGCAGGGCGACAAGGTGGTTTATTCCAAACTACATCAGCAGCCGGTGTCATTGAGCGCCAGAACAGCATCGCAATTTGTCTTTAATGATAATCAGGTAACTATTCCATTGCCTGATAAAGAAAATATTCAGGTCTTTGTCGGTTTCGACGAGGGGCCTTATAATACTAAGTAATACTGTCATTGGCCGGATAATGGTTTATCCGGCCAATTTCTTTGGTTGTATATTTTATTTTATCTTTTAATAATTTTATCTCATTATTTATTTTTTCTCTGAAAGAGTAACGATTGGTTTTAATCCGAACGAAACTGTTGGGCATATTTGATGCTGTTCCAGTCATCGCTTTGGGGCTTTTTTTATTATGCGCGGTTTCCGCAAGAATTCTTTCCCATTATGTGGATGATTATTTGAACCGTGCTGAGGCTGATAGCTATACGCAGGAATTGCTCAGACAGACGAATAAAATATTGGAGCAGGCAAAAGAGAAGATCAATGAGATCAATCAATCACCGCATGAGTTTTGTTCCGCTAATGATTTACGCTTTATAAGAAATACTATTTACTCAAGTGGTTACATTACAGATTTTGGTCGATTAAAAAATGAGAAGCTGCAATGTTCGGTTTTACTGGGCAATAATATTCCGCAATGGAATAGCTATTCACATGGCATTTTGCGTGCTGACGGGTCGGTTATCTATGGCGATACGCCCTTATTCTCATCGTTCAATCGTGGCGTTATTTTAAATATTCATAACGCAAATGTGGTTTTTAATCCCGATCTATTGTCAAGTTTTGAGAAGCCGCATTATAGATTTTCGGTCTATGCCGGAGCGCCTGCGCTTAATGCTGTTGTGCGGCTTTTCTATCATCCTGAAAACAATAATATCGAAGCGCCTGATAATATTATTGGCTCAAAAAACTGGATTGAGGACGATCAGTATTTTTATAAACTATGCTCGCCGGAAACATATATTTGTGTGATTACGGTTGCGGATCAACAAGCCTATCAGAATAAACATAGGCTGATTGATACGGTGTTTACAATTCTCGGCCTGGTGATCGGTGGCTTGGCGGCTTTGTTGTTGTTGCGTTATTCGCATAATGCACAAACTCTGAGCATGCAGCTGATAAGGGCGATCGCGCGGCAGGAGCTGGATGTCCGCTACCAGCCGATTGTTAATGTCAAAACCGGCGAGATCATCGCTTTTGAAGCTCTAATCCGGTGGGAGGTGCACCCTGATGATTATGTGCCACCTGATGCGTTGATCGAACTGGCTGAAAAAGCTGGCTTCATTACCCGAATAACCTGCTATGTGCTGAACCGTGTCCAGGCGGATATGGGGCTGATTTTACAAGATCACCCGCAACTGCGGATCAATATCAATATTGCGGCCTGTGATTTGCAGCAAGAAAGTTTTTACGAAGCATTAGCGCGTTTTCAAAATAAGGGTATTCGGCCGCATCAGATCGGCATCGAACTGACGGAACGTTCAGCCGCGGACAGTCATGCGTTCAGAGGGATTGAACGGCTGCGCGCTCTTGGACATAAAATTTATTTGGATGATTTTGGCACCGGTTATTCCAGTTTGGCACTGCTTGGTAAAATTCAGGTGGATGCGCTTAAAATGGATAAGGCTTTCACACAAACGGTCGGCACTGACGCTTTGACCGTGTCGATTGTGCCGCAAATTCTTTCCATCGCACAAGAATACAAGCTTGGCATTGTGGTAGAGGGCATTGAGACGGAAGAGCAGGCTGCTTATTTCAAAGCTCTGCCTTTATCCATTGCAGCGCAGGGCTGGTATTTTGGAAAGCCACAAAATATTAACGAAGTTCAGCGATTGATGGGCATAAGCAGTAAAAAGAAGAAAAAATCCGCTTTTTAGTTCTTGTTCTTTAACGGTTTTAATCCAAAGAATATTCGGGTGAACTATAGCAGAGCAAAAAAATATGGCTGAAGCTGTAAAATATCCGTCGGCATTTCTACGCTGTATTTCACTGGTGCCATAAATAAATCTTTATTGAAGTGATTAAGGTCTGATGAACCATTGGCAGCATTCATGAAATATTCGTCAACCAATATAGGTTAGTATATCGCTATGCATAAACGATATGAAGCAGTTTTAGAGCCTACCGGTCTGTGGTCCGTCTTTGATGACGAAGAGGGAATTCCGGCAATGATCGGTGATCGTATTTTGATCGGCCTGAGTGAAGAAGAGGCTGAAGAGGCAGTTGTGGTGTTAAGTCAGCCCCAAAAGAGCGCTGGTCGCAGCGTCGCCTGATCAAAGAATTTTCGCGCATTTTAAGTGCGCGGCATTTAAAAGTTACCTGACATTAAAAAGCCGGGGCGATGGTTAAATCCTGCTCCGGCTTTTTCTTTTATGAGCTTAAATGCTTTAAGCTTCAGGCATCGCTCCAGATCGACAAAGCTTCTACGGTTGCCAGCAAATCTTTGTGACGGCTGATGACGGTTTCAGCACCTTCTTCGGTCAGCTGGTCTGCATGTCCCGGATAGCTGTGTGCGCCGCCGGTGAAGCCGATAACGCGCATGCCGGCACTGCGGGCTGCCTGTACGCCATGGGTTGAATCTTCCACGACTATGACATCCTTTGGCGCAACGCTGAATTGTTGGGCTGCATAAAGAAAAACATCCGGTGCCGGTTTGCTTTTCTTAGTGCCGACTTCCGGCGCCGAGAAAATATGTGGTGCGAAACGGTCGTAAAGGCCGGTGCGGTTGAGAGTGATTTTCAAACGCTCCATGCTGGAATTTGAGCCGATACAGAACGGATATTTGAGCGCGCTGATGACGTCTTCAATATCATCAATAATCTGCACTTCTTTTCTTAAGCGGTCATCCAGCTCGACATTGACTTTATCAAGCAGGCTTGCCGAAAAAGGCAGGCCGGATTGGCGCTCGACTTCCAGTAATGTATTCTTCCAGGTTAAACCGGCAAATCGTTCTGCCATCTCTTCGGCTGATACCTCATAACCGGCATCGGTGAGAAGTTCGGCTTGCACTTGCGCGGCAATAATTTCTGAATCAACGAGAACGCCATCGCAATCGAAAATAATCAATTTAGGTGCAGACATAAAAACGATCCATCAGTGATAGTTGTGCCAAACCTTGTGCGGTTTCGGCAAAAAATGAGGCAAGTGAGCTATAGGGCAGGCGGTATCAGACCGCCAGCCTTTTCTAATCTGAATGCGTAAACAGCTACGATATGTATCAGACCTCACCAGCCAGCTCACGGCGTTTACGGTCAAGTTCTTCGCTGTAGCGACGCAATGTATGGCTTTCGCTGAGAAGGCCGATCACTTTACGCTCCTGCGTATTGTTGATGACAGCTAAAGCTTCACTTTCGCTGCGATCAAAGCGTGATACTGCTTCTTTGGCATTCATTTCGGGCAGCAGATAAGCTTGCTTGAAGCGCAGTAAATCACGCAAATCACCGTCTTTGTCCTTATCTGCAAAGCTGCTGGAATAAACCTCCGGCAGCGAAATCATGCCAACATAGCGTCCCGTTTCATCAACAGCGATCACGCGCTGGGTCGAGCCAAGCGGAAACTCTTCATAAAACTTCTGCAAGTCCGTATCAATATTCACCGTGCGTACGTCGTGACGCATCATTTTATTGACCGTCAGATTGCGTATCCAGCCAATATCATGGGCACTGCGGATGCTCTCACCGCGCAGATGAAAACGCCATGTCGCAAAGGAATAGCCGAAGGTTTTGCGCACTAGCATTGAGGAGGCAAGTACGGCACCCAGCACCAGCATCATGATCGGAAAATCACCGGTCAGTTCCAGCGCCAGAAATGTCATGGTCAATGGACCGCCAATAATAGCCACGGCAAATGAACTCATGCCGATGACTGCATAGACAGCGGGCGTGAGCGTTGTTGGTAGAATAAAGCCAAAAATAATGGCAAATAATTTGCCGATCAATGCACCGAGAAAAAGGGAGGCAAAAAACAAACCACCACGAAAGCCGGAGCCGATTGAAATAGCGGAGGCAACGGATTTGGTGATGATAAGAAAGATGATGGCGAAGAAAGAAAGCTCTATGCCGACATCAAAATGCAAAGCCCCGTGGCCGGAGCCCAATACCTGTGGCGAGAAAAGTGCAATCACACCCACCATCGCGCCACCGACCATCGGGGTTAAAATAGCTGGTATAAAGCTTTTGCGAGCTGATTTTTCCACATAAGTAACAAGTCTCATCACCACAATGCCAAGGCCTGCACACATCAGTCCGAGCATCAGTGCCGGAAGGAAGTCGCCGGTGGTAACAGCTTCCAAACTGCCGATATTGATTTCCATAGTCGCACTGCCCAGCGAGCGCGTCACCAAGGTGCCAATGATTGCAGCAACCACAACAGGTGCCAAAGTGGCAATCGAATAGGCGCCGATAATTAATTCAAACGCATAAAAAGCACCGGTGAGCGGCGCATTAAACGCACTGGCAATCGCCGCCGCAGCACCACAACCCACAAGGGTGCGCATATCCGAGCGACGCAATTGCAATGCACGGCCAATCCGTGAAGCGAAGCCGCTGGAAAGCTGGGTGAAGGCTGCTTCCAGGCCCACCGATGCACCAAATCCATTGGAGATAAGGTTCTGCCCCACCAGAATAAAACTGTCGGTGAGCGACAAGTGCCCGCCATGTAAGGCATTGGCTTCGATGGGGTCGACGATAGGTTTTTTGTGCCATCTGGCCAAAACCCAGATAATGCCGCCCATCAAAACACCACCTGCCATAGGGGCAATGAGAGCAGACCATGGCAGACTGCTGGCGGCAGCACTTAAGTGATCATCGGCGCCGATCTCAAACACAGCCTGATGCAGCCACTGTGAGATCTGGCTAATAGCGGCAACCACAAATGCAGAAATAAGACCGACGATAGCCGCAGCAATCACGAGCCCCAGCTCGCTGCTTCGTACCAGCGCACGCCATCTGAACGGAACGAATAGCAGGCGCACATAAGGTGTGTGGCGCAGCTTTACCCAGTCAATCATCAGTTTCTGCTCACTTGTGTGGCCATATTTCGTCGCTTATGGCCGGATCATGCTTCTCTGTTTACAGGTGAAATAGTGGAGCGATTTGGCTTAAATAAGTCCTAATTTTCAATGCTAAATGTTAATTTAGCGCTTGGAAAAATGAAGGTCGGATTCATATTTGAGCGCTTTTGAAAGTTTTTTGAAATTTATATCCGCTTTCTATCAAGGTCAGAACCTCGCATTCCTCGGGCTTTAAACTCTGATTAATAAAAAGTTTACAATTTCAATGGGTTGTCGTTAACTTGATGTTTACCCTGTTCGGTAACCATAAGGCCAAGTTTAGTAACGCGTCCTCAAGTTATCGAGTATCCCATGTCTTTAGTCCGTCTTGTGAATGAATTGCCGGTTGAGGCTCCTCGTGCCGCCTGGCTTGATACCATCCTCAAGGGTGATTGTGTGGCGGCTCTTGAGCGTCTGCCGGATCATTCAGTTGATGTTATTTTTGCAGACCCTCCGTACAATCTGCAATTGGGTGGTGATTTGCACCGTCCGGATCAGTCAATGGTATCTGCTGTTGATGATCATTGGGATCAGTTTGAAAGCTTTCAGGCCTATGATGCCTTTACACAAGCATGGCTTTTGGCCTGCCGCCGTGTGTTGAAGCCGAATGGTACCATCTGGGTTATCGGTTCCTATCATAATATTTTCCGCGTTGGTGCCAAGTTGCAGGATCTGGGCTATTGGATGCTCAATGATGTGATCTGGCGCAAAACCAACCCGATGCCTAATTTCCGTGGCCGCCGCTTCCAGAATGCGCATGAAACGCTGATCTGGGCTTCGCGTGACGAGAAAAGTAAAGGCTATACTTTCAACTATGAAGCGATGAAAGCTGCCAATGATGATGTGCAGATGCGCTCTGACTGGTTGTTCCCTATCTGCACCGGCCATGAACGTCTGAAAGACGAAAACGGCGATAAAGTTCACCCGACACAAAAACCGGAAGCTCTGCTTGCGCGTATTTTGATGGCCTCCAGCAAGCCGGGTGATGTTATTCTGGATCCGTTTTTTGGTTCAGGCACAACCGGTGCAGTTGCTAAACGTCTTGGTCGCCACTTTGTCGGTATTGAGCGCGAACAGGATTATATCGAAGCAGCGACTGCGCGTATTGCAGCTGTTGAGCCACTGGGCAAAGCCGAATTGAAGGTGATGACCGGCAAGCGCGCTGAGCCGCGTGTGGCTTTCACCAGCGTGGTCGAAGCAGGCATGCTGCGTCCGGGCACTGTCTTGTGTGATGCGCGTCGTCGCTATGCGGCAATCGTGCGCGCAGATGGTACATTGGCTACCGGTGGCGACGCTGGTTCCATCCACCGCATGGGTGCCAAGGTACAGGGCTTTGATGCCTGCAATGGCTGGACGTTCTGGCACTATGAAGAAAATGGCGTGCTGAAGCCGATTGATGATCTGCGCAGCGAAATCCGCAAGCAAATGGCTGCCGCCGGCGTTTGATGCCCTTTAATATTTCAACGAGACAAAAACGCCTGAAAGCAATTTCAGGCGTTTCTTATTTTAAACGGTCAATTTATAGGCGGCGAGATCGGATCGTAAATTGGCCGGATCAGTAAAATGGATTGCTTGCCAGCCAGCTTCCAGTGCCGCATCAATATTGGCTCTATTATCATCAATAAACAGGGTGACTGTGGGGTCGAGATCGAAATTACGCACATGCAGATCGTAAATCTCACGCTCCGGCTTCATCACGAAAACATCGCCTGAAACCGTGGCACCGCGCGGTTCTTTCAAAAAGGTAAAGCGCTCTTGTGCTTCACGAAATGTGTCGGAGGCAAAGTTGGTCAGCATGGTTACATCATGTCCGTCGGCAATCAGCTGACGTAAAATGGTGACCGTATCCTCATAAGCATATGGTACCATTTTATGCCAATTTTGGCGAAAGCCTTTAATATGTACTTCATGATCGGGAAATTGTTCAATCAGGAGATTTTCGGCTTCTTCCCATTTCCTGCCACGGTCTTGTTGCAGATTCCATTCATGGGTGCAGATATTTTTAAAAAACCAATCCCTTTCAGCTTGATCAGGTATCAGATCGGCAAAGCCTAAATGCGGGTCATAATGAATTAATACGCTGCCGATATCGAAAACGATATGTTTAATCGCAGTAGTCATTTCTTACCTCCTGAACTTGCCCTTAATTTTAAATATGTCGGGTAGTGCAGCAGCAATCGCCTTTTTCATCACGGTCGGCAAGGCTTCCTCTGCCAGCATTTCCGCTGCCGACCACCAGCCGTCATTGACCTGACGCTTATCGGCACTAGTTGTATGGTAAACGGTGAGATGTAATTCAAAATGGGTGAAAATATGGGTAATAATGCCGGCATTACGCCAGTTGGCATGAAAAGGCGCAGCACTTAAATCCGTACTGCCATCCATGCGTGAATTCCAGACTGATCCCGGAACCTCGGCCATATTTTGCAGTAAGCCTTTTTCGGTTCGCTTGCGCAGTAAAATAGAGCCGTCATCGGCCTCAGCCACAAAAGCAGCACCCAACCGGACAGGGCGTTCTTTCTTTGGTGCTTTGACTGGAAAATGCTCCGGATCGTGATCTTTCAGGGCAAGACAAAAATCATTTAACGGACATAGGGCACAGGCAGGGCGTTTAGGCGTGCAAATCGTTGCGCCTAAATCCATCATCGCTTGGGCAAAATCACCAGGCCGGTCAACAGGTGTGATTGCTTCTGTGAGTTCGCGTATTTGCGGCTTTGCCTGTGGTAATGCGGTGGTAATGGCATAGAGCCGGGTGACAACGCGTTCGACATTACCGTCAACCACCGCTTCTGGTTGGTTAAACGCAATGGCTGCAATGGCGGCAGAAGTATAATCGCCAATACCGGGTAGTTTTTTTAATTCGGCCGCACTTGCCGGAAAAAGTCCGTCATGTTCTGAGACAACAAGTTCGGCGCATTTTTTCAAATTGCGGGCGCGGGAATAATAGCCAAGTCCTGCCCATGCACGCATGATGTCATCATCATCGGCAGCGGCTAAAGCGTCAACTGTCGGCCATGTTTTGGTGAATTTCAGAAAATAAGCTTTGACTGCTTCAACGGTTGTTTGTTGCAACATAACTTCCGACATCCACACTTTGTAAGGATCAGCTCTTATCCCTTGTGCAGATTGTGCAGGCGTTATGCGCCACGGTAACACCCTGTGATGTCTATCATACCAACGAAGTAGTGCTTGTGCTGTATTCATGAGTTAAGTGTTACGATATGTAAGAGCCCCCGAATTCTCCGGACATTTTCTCACCCTTAATTAAGGGTTAGGAGTAATGTTAGGCATATGACTAGTCATAATTCGCATATTG
>NZ_JACIIU010000011.1 GCF_014205685.1 Paenochrobactrum gallinarii | reverse complement strand
GGATAAAGGCTGTCTAATGCCCTGTTTTGCCATTCGGTGACCTGTTCAATGACAGCATCCGTAACCTTACTAATGAGGGAGGCGGAAACGTCTGCATCATACATTTCTTTGAAGAAAGCCACGATTTCTCTATTCGTCATGCCCTTGGCATAAAGCGACAAGATTTGGTCATCCATACTGGTGATACGTGTTTGATGCTTTTTTATCAGCTGCGGCTCGAATGAACCGTCCCGATCTCGGGGAATTTCCAAGGTTAATTGACCATCCGGAGAAGAGACGGTCTTCTCACTAAAGCCATTACGGGCATTAGACGTTTTTCGTGGTTGATGCTTCTCATAGCCAAGATGCTCGGAAAGCTCTGTGTTAAGAGCTGCTTCGATCATGACCTTTTTGAAAATAGAGGAAATTTGGTTCAAATCCTCATGAGACTTCAACCCTTTAGCTAATTCTAGAGCTAAATTTTTAATCTTGGCTTCATCCATGTGAAGTACCTCTTTATGTCTATCCAAACAGGATAAGGGAAAATAAAGGCACTTACACAAAATTTAGAACAGTCCCAGCCAAGCTGAAAGTTCTTTTTCGCTTAACAACGGGTCTGTGCTCTTGTGTTCCATCGGAAGCCCTCTTTGGTATGATAGAAGGCTTCTCAATAATCACGTGCTTCGCCGTTTGTGACGGGGGCGTTTATTCGACTATCGTAAATGTTTGATTTTTCTCAGCAGTTCTTCTATTGCGTCCGGCGTTACTGCCTTGTAACGCGATTTTCGGGGGTCTGAGACCCTCCTTGCATCTTCGGCCACTTGTTTCGCCTCCATCGCCACCTCAGCCGCCCTTTTCTCTCCACTCGTTCCTTTTGCCTCCTCAGCGGCTCTCATCGTCTCCTGTGCCTTTTTGGTAGCTTCGTCCGCTTTTTTCGCGATCTCCCCCGCCTTCTTAGTCCGCCTGTTGTGTCGCTTTAGAACCGCCCTGTTCATCCGGCTTTCGCGAGCGCTGGCGAATGGAATTCCCTTGCTTACGAGATAATCAACAAACACCGCAAAACTGGCCAGCCGGGCGGTCCTCGGGGGCTGACCGCGCTTGCCAGAAGCAGCTTTCTCCAATCTGTCGTACTCGCGCTGTCTTTTCTCTTCGATTTCGGGCTCAGTGATTGTGGTAATGAATTTAAGCTTAGTCATGATCGACAACCGCTGAAAGAAGCTGGTGCCACTGCTCCAGCGCTGTTTTCTTCGCCTCGCGAAATGAAGCGCGATTGTAGACGGCAGCCACGCCCTGCTGCTTATGGGCAAGCAGCGCCTCGATAACGATGGGCTCTATCCCCGCATCATGCAATCGCGTTGAAAAGGTCCGACGCAAGTCGTGAAGGCTCCATGTCTGCATGTTTGGGTTCGTCTTGGCTAGCTTTGCGTCAAGCGCCTGCTTGCTCTTGCTCCATCCCGAAAAGCCGTTCCCCCGCCTGCCGAAGACACTACCTCCGTCTTCTTCGGGTCGAGCGGGGAGCGCAGCGGCAATCATCGGCAACAGCGGCAACTCATGCGCCAGTGCGCCCTTCATCCGCTCCGCCCCGATCACGATCCGGTCACCGTGAATTTCATCCCAGCGCAATCCGCCAATTTCTGTTCGGCGACAGCCTGTGAGCAAGGATAGACGAACAATCCGGGCATAATCGCCCTCTCCATCCGTCCCTTGCCAAATTGCTTTCAACTCTCCATCGTTATGGATACGTTCGCGCGCTTTTTCCGGCTGCCGTAGTGTGAAGGCGACGGGATTGTTTCCTGACTCGATGGTCCCGCTGCGTAGCCCCCACGTCCAGAGTGCGCTAAGCGCCGCCCGCAGCCGGTTAGCGGCAATGGGACCGGAGGTTTCCGCTACGCGGCTAAGAAGCAACGCTATGTCTCGCCGGCTCACCGCTTCTGCCCGATCATGATGCAGAGAGGCCGCATGTCGCATCAAGTGGCGTTCAGTTTCCGCGTAGGACCGGGGACGCTGGAGCGTTTGTGCATAGCTGAGATAATTCTGCACCACACCCAGCATGGAAACGGCCCCGCGCGCTGCCTTCCTCTGCACCGATGGGTTCGTCCCTTGCGTCACACTCGCGGCATGGCGGCGCGCCGCCTCTCGAGCCGCGTCCAAACTGACCGCGGTCAGATCGCCCAAGGCGATGCGCCGGGTGCGCTTGTGCTCATCCCGGTACTGATAGACCCATGTTCGACGCTGCGAGCCGAGCGCCCGAATGCCCAGACCGCGACAACCCGCATCCCAGAAGAACGCTTCCGCTTGCCCCTGTGGGCAGTGCATCCGACTGACGCTCGTCTTCGTGAACGTGCTAGGGACGGAGGCACGACGCTTTGCCCCCGGCAGATGAACCACGTTCGATTTCGGAAGCAACTTGGAAGCCAAATTGGGCGTGGAAGCAGATTTTTCCTGAATGCTCATGATCGCTTGATGCTCCTAAAGACTGAGGCTGTGGCCAACAATGCTTTAGGGAAAGGGGTTTTGCAATGCCCTTGATGCTTCCAGATGCATTCTGACGGGCAGGAAATTTGATACAGCCTCAGACTACGAATCTGGGGGTCAGAGGTTCGAATCCTTTCGGGCGCGCCATTTAACCCTTCTCCCCTTTTCTTTTGACAGTCGTATTAAGCAAGCAGACTTACGCTTTATGCAAAGCAATGCAGCCTTTTGCCTGCAATAATGTCAGGGATGTCAGAGATGTCAGGGCTCGCAATCATGTCAGGCAAACGGGCTTATTGGCTGAAGCGCTATTAGCGTGTTTTGAATAAAGAACTGCGCAATTTTTCGCGGCGCACCCCCATCCCCACTAATCGGCCGGCCAAATGAGCCAGAATCGGCCAGCGGGCGATTCCTTTGACAAAAGCCGGCGGGCCACTACGTTTCACGTCACTATTCCGGCGTTTTTTGCTGCTTGATTGCATCATCAATTGAATTTTCTGAATAGCTTTGGTGGGAAAAACACGTCGTTTTTCAACCTGCATCAAATGCCGGTCATTGAGTGTGCCTTTGCGCAAAGGAACCGCCAGAATATTAGCCGCTGCAACGGCATCCTGTATCGCCAGATTAACTCCGAAACCGCCAATCGGCGACATGGCATGTGCCGCATCGCCGATGCACAACAGACCGGAGCGCCACCAGCGATTGAGCCGGTCAATACGGATGGAAAGCAAATGCACTTCATCCCATGAAGTGATTTCCTCCACGCGATCAGGTGAAAGTGGTGAAACTTCCGCCACCGCCTGACGAAAGGCTTCCAGCCCTTTTTCTTTCACTTGCGCAAAACTGCCCTTGCGCACCACATAGCCGCATTGCCAATACTCACCACGATCCACCATCACAAAGCCCTGACGGGGGCCGCCATGCCCCATCGTATAGGGCGGGTCTTCAGGCTGATGTGAAAGCCTGATCCACAACACATCGCTTGGCGCGCCAAAACTGGTGCTTTCCAGCCCTGCTTTTGCGCGCACCAGTGAATTGCGCCCGTCTGCGCCCACAACCAATTGAGCTTTAATCTCGGTAATACCTGCAGGGGTTTCAGCCATCAGCCCTTCGATACGGCCATTGTTTTCAATAAGGCCGGTCACTTTTGCCGACATCACCAGCCGGAAATTCGGCAGTTTATTGGCTTCACGCGCCAGAAAATTCAAAAAGTCCCATTGCGGCATGAAAGCAATAAAACGGCATTTAACCGGCAGGCGTGAAAAATCAGCAATGGTGACATTTTGCCCGCCAATTTCGGCATGAAGTTTGGGCGCTTGCGTATGCGGTACTTTCAAAAGCTCATCCAGAAGACCGAGCTTGTCAATAATATCAAGCGTTGCCGGATGCACCGTATCACCGCGAAAATCGCGCAGGAAATCAGGATGTTTTTCCAAAACAATAACATCAACACCAGCACGTGCCAGCAACAGGCCAAGCATCAAACCACCCGGCCCCGAACCCGCAATCACACATTGGGTGGTGATGATTTGCACCGAGCCTGATTGTCGTCCCGTTAGCTGCCCTGTTGTCTGCATCGCCGCTCTCCTGCCTGACCGTAAAAACACCGGCAAAAATAAAAAAGGTGTCACTTTAAATGACACCTTGAATTCTAAACTTAATAAATCAAGTTTTCTATCGGAAAATTCAATCAACCACGCAATGCACTCACGGGCGATTGACGATAAGCCATAAGTGCCGGAAGCAAGCCTATCACAGAAGCGCCAACCAGCATGATGATCATACTATTGAGATCCTGCATTTCAAAAGATACCGGCATGGCAAAGCCACTGGACTGCGTGACAATCCGCGACATCATTTTGGATGCCGCAAAGCCCAGTCCAAATCCGGCGACAATTCCCGCACCCAGCAAAATGGCGACTTCAGACCAGACCAATGTGAAAATCTTGCCCCGTGATGCACCCAATGCACGCAAAGCTCCGATTTGACGGCGCCGTTCGCCGATATGCAGCAGTGCAACAAAAATCAAAGCACAGGCAATCAGTATCTGCGTCCCCAATGCCACGAACATCAGGATTGATTTGGCATTGCCCAGCATTCCGTAAAGATTGGTGAGTACCTCAGCCGGAAAGACTGCCGTTGTGCCATTACCGCGATATTCTTGTCTGAGTTTATAGGCATCAGCAATAGTTTTGGGCTTGACGATGATTGCCGGAACCCCTGCTGCACCATGCTCAAAACTAGTTTGCAACGCTTCTTCACTATCGTCATGATTATGGTCATGCTCCATATCATGCACTGCCCAGACCGCTTCAATCGGCACTAAAATTGCATTGTCCCAAGCGCCACCTGTAGGTGCCATGCGACCAACCATTTTATAAGCAATTTCATTATGATGGTGGCCACCCTCACCTGCATTCCCATGTAAAGGCACCATCTGTGTTTCAGCACGCACATCCACATTAGCACCGACAACGGCCTCATTGTGATTGGCAAACATTTTTCCCGATGCCAGTTTCGGGCTTAAAGTTTCTACCAGTTTTGTAGTGGTGCCAATAATCGGATAATTCTTGTAGTTGTCACCAAAACCAACAGGTGCCGCCCATGCCACACGCGGGTCTTGGCTTAATTTTTCCAGCACATTGCCATCCATTAAAGGCAGCAATGATGTTTGCAGAAAAACCGATGACAGCACCAATTGCGTTTCACTGGCGGCAGCACCGATTACAAGATCAAAATGATCGGCAGCACGCGCACTGCCAAGGCGCAAAGCGCGCTCCTGCAAAGTAACAGCGACACTCAAAGCCGTGGCAAATGCAACCAGCAACACCAGTGCCAAAGCACCCAGCCAATGGCGCTTTAAATCTGCGGCGATAAATCTAAACATCTGCAACAATTCTCCCTGCGGAGAGGTTGATTATACGTGCTAATCTGGATGTCAGGCGATCATCATGCGAAGCAATGATGGTGGTGCATTTCTCCTGCATCGCCAGCTCCAGAATAAGACTGCCGACGGAAGCACCATTTTCCTTATCCAGACTGGCTGTCGGCTCATCAGCAATGATGATGGCAGGTTTGCGCAGCAAGGCACGGGCAATTGCCACGCGCTGCATTTCCCCGCGAGACATCAGTTGCACAGATTGATCTGGTCGTTTTAACCCCACCCGCTCCAGCAATTCATGGGCACGCATGGCGGCTTGCTTATCCGCACCTCCGGCCAGACGCAGCGGCAGCAGAATATTTTCCAGCGCCGACAAGCCGTCAAAGAGATAAAAATCCTGCATGATCAGGCCAATATGTTGCCCTCGCCAGCGATCAGCCGCTGTTTCCGACAACTGATTGATGACCTGCTCACCCCAGCGCACCACGCCTTTTTGCGGACGGGCAAGACCACTGATAATATTGATAAAAGTACTTTTTCCCGAACCGGACGCACCGGTGAGCCCCACCACCGCACCATTGGCAATGTTCAAATGGTCAATTTGCAAAGCGGGCCCGGAAAGCCCTTTAAAATTCACGCTGATATTTTCTAAAACCAGTTGCATATCACGCAACCTTGTAGCGTGCTTCACGCAAACGCAGCAGGCTGACAAAGCCGGTTTCCGGATCTGTCCATGATCCGACTTCCAGCTTGCCCGTTACTTCAATCAAGGTTGACGGTTGCACAAAGGTTTGTTTTTTGTCGAGATAAACCACCAGAATATTGTCCGGCCAATCCGCATCGGATGAGCAGAAAGGGCAGATCGACATCGGAATTTCGGTCAGAACAAAAAAGTCTGCCTCGGCCTTTAGAGGCGGTGCCATAAATCCGCCCATCACCACTTTTTCGCCGTTGAGCGATTTGACCTTTTCAGAAAACTCCAAGCCCAGCACACTTACCTTACTGTAAAGCTCGGCAAAGCTTAAATTGCCTGTAGCCGCCTGTGCCTGCGGCAGGCCGGAGGCGACACAGGCCAAAGGTGCGGCGCTCAAAAGCTTCAAAAAATCACGACGTGGCATTGATGATAAAAAAGACATTGTTGATAAAAATGACATGGCTCACCCCTTAAAAATCAAATGCCGGAAATTTCTTTCCGGCATTTTTTCATTCAAACTCAGGCTTATTTCTTATCCACGCCAAGGGCGAAGACTTCGGCCAGAATTTTGTAAACGTCGCTCTGTTCCATATAGCCACGGAAAAGATCGGCACCGGCACCGCTTGCCTGCAACACAACGTCATCGACCGAGTGCACACCGGTGCTTTCAGAACGTGACAGATTACCCTCACGGAAGACTGCGCCCGGAACATCCTTATAGGCTTCATTGGCGACATATTCGTTCTTCTCGTTTTTGACAGCCGGAACAAAAGGATTATCCAGCTTCGGACGGAAGGTTTCGTAATAGTCAGGGAAGTTGCTGGAGAAAAGTGCCAGACGCGGGCTGACATCCACACTGTCCGGGTAACCATCACCATTGCTATCGACATAATTGGTAAAGCCCGCCTTGTCATAAGTGCCGACTTTTTCACGCATGTCAGTACCTGGCTTATTGTCATCAATAGTGCCGATGATGGACAAGCCATGAGTATGGTCACCGGTCACAACAATCATCGTATCCGGATTATTCTTGGCAAACTCCTGCGCCAGACCGATCACTTTATCGAACTCAATCGTGTCATATACAGCGCGTTCCCAGTCAAGCGGATGAGACATCTTGTCGACATTTGCCGCTTCAACCATCAGGAAGAAGCCTTCCTCGTTCTGAGAGAGTTTTTTCAGGGCAATGTCTGTCATCTCAACCAGACCCGGCTGATCAGGGAATTTATCCGTTGTGCCCTTTTTCAGCATAATGCGATCCATGGCGGTATCCATGTTACCGGTATGGAACAAGCCGAGCAGTTTATCACCTTCGCTGGAAGCTGCCTTTTCAAGCTCTTCTTTGCTGGTTGCCAAGGCATAACCGGCTTGCTTAAACTCTTTGATATAATCTTTGTCGTCTTTGCGCTTGGAGCCTGGCACTTCCTTATTGAGGAAGTAGGCAGAACCACCACCCAAAAGAACATCGGGCTGCACTTCCAGCAACATACCGGTTATTTCGGCTTTGTCAGCGCGGCGGCGCGTATGCGAAGCAACGGCCGCAGGTGTTGCATCCTGCACTTCAGAATTGGTCACGATACCGATGGATTTGCCGGTTTGACGGCGCAGTGCTTCACTAATATTTTCAACACGCGGATCATCCAGAGTATCCGGTGTACGGTCGGCATAGACACCAAGTGCATTCACAGCCGTTTTATGACCGGTCATATAAGCAGACATCGTATTGGCACTGTCAGTGGCAACCGAATTGGTAGCAGATGTGCCGATGAAAGCCATATATTGCAGATCATCCATATTGAGACGACCATCAGCTTTACCTTCGGTCATGCCTTTCGACATAAGACGCGCGCCGGTGCGGTGGGCAACAGACAAGCCGTCAGCCACAAGGAAGATGACATTTTTTGCTTTAGGCGCATCGGATGTACCGTAAACATCCCAGGTTACGCTTTTCTTGTCGTTACCGGCCTGCACTTCAATTGTGTATGCGCCGGCTTTGGGCAAAGCCAATGAGCGCAGGATGACCGCCGAGCCCAGCTCTTTGTCTGATGCGTCTTTTTCAGCCGCGATAAATTCAATATCTTTGCCGAAAACAGTTTTGTAATCTTCGCCATTAACGGTGATTTTGACATCATCTGCTTTGACGACATTGTCGAATTCAACTTTGAAATCAAAAGGCGAGCCGGCAAGAATCGTTGCGCGGTCAAGCGGATAAACAGTTGCAGCTTGCGATGCGGTTGCTAAAAGCGCAGCCGACAGAACTGTGGTGGCAGACAGTAGTTTAACAAGATGACGCATGGTTTTATCAAACCCCTTTAGCGGATGTTTTCCCTGACAACCGACCGGAACCATTTTTGGTTCTGCCCCTTTGCATGCCGGAAAAATGCCAATTGTTATCGTCTTAAAGACCTTGAGAGGACACTGAGTACGGAAGAATTGTTAGTCAGCGATTGTGACAGCGCTTTATATAAATCATGACAGATTTATTAAATCTGGCGCGCATGAGTCATGATTTTGACTGATGCGAAAATCACACAATATTTCAGAAAAATTTAAAAAATGAGGATTGGAAATAAAAAATAGGACAATAATACTGTCCTTTTTTCTTTCCTTTTATTGCGCAGATGTGCATAAAGGGGTTCCAAAAATATATTTTCATAACGCCATACGCAAGAAAGGTGATTTCGTGTCACAGGACAATCTTCTTGAAAATGCATTAGTGCGGCTGGATGAGGCTGCAAGCCATATTAATATCGACGCGGATGTGATCGAAAAATTAAAATTCGCGCGCGAGACCATGAAAGTACGTTTGATGATCCGTATGGATGACGGATCGCGCAAATCATTCCTTGCATGGCGCTGCCGTTATGATGATACCCGTGGCCCAACCAAAGGCGGCATCCGTTACCATCCGGATGCAACAGCTGAAGAAGTTGAAACGCTTGCTTTCTGGATGACCTTCAAATGCGCCGTGATGAACCTGCCTTATGGCGGTGGCAAGGGTGCTATTCAGGTTGATCCGCGTAAATTGTCCAAAGCTGAGCTGGAACGTCTGTCCCGTGCTTATATTCAGGCTTTTGCCCATATTCTGGGCCCTGACCGTGATATTCCGGCACCGGACGTCTACACCAACTCCATGATCATGGGTTGGATGGCTGACGAATATTCACAAATCGTCGATCAGCACTCACCGGCGGTGATCACCGGCAAGCCATTGGCGCTGGGTGGTTCGCTTGGCCGCGATGATGCAACAGCACGCGGTGGCTACTATCTCGTGCGTCACCTGTCCGGTGATTTGGGTCTTGCCAGTGATTTGCGTGTTGCTATTCAGGGCTTTGGTAATGCCGGTCAGCATATGGCACGGCTTTTCAGCGCCGACGGCCACAAGATCACCGCTGTTTCCGACTCGGAAGGTGCAGTTCAGTGTAATGAAGGCTTGAATTTGGCGAGCCTTTTTGCTGCCAAAGCTGAGGGCAAGTCGGTTGTTTCCACCATTGGTCAGCATGGCCATAAGCCAATGACACCGGCTGAACTGGTAGCTGCTGATTGTGATGTTCTGGTGCCGTCAGCCATGGAAAACATGGTGCATGAAGGCAATGCTGAAAGCATCAAAGCCAAGCTGATTGTCGAGCTTGCCAATGGCCCGCTGACTGCTGAAGCTGATGAAATTCTGGCGAAAAAAGGCGTGATTGTCCTGCCTGACATTCTGGCCAATGCCGGTGGTGTAACCGTTTCTTACTTTGAATGGGTACAAAACAAGCAGGGCTATTACTGGACTTTGGAAGAAATCCATCAGCGCCTCCAGAGCATCATGGAACGCGAAGGCCGTGCAATTTGGGAGCTGTCGAAAGAGAAAAATTTCTCATTGCGTACCGGTGCTTATGTCCATGCACTGTTGCGTTTGGCACAAGCCATTGAAGCGCACGGCACCCAGAGCGACTTTATTGCTTAAAATTCCTCCCACAGACTACCAAGTCTGACCAAAAAAAGCCCCGCCGATCAGCTGACCGGCGGGGCTTTTCTTATATGGTCATTGGAAAAGAGCTGTGAATATCAATCCCAGCTCAAAGCGCCGCCGTTCTGATATTCGATCACGCGGGTCTCAAAGAAGTTTTTCTCCTTCTTCAGATCCATTGTTTCCGACATCCACGGGAACGGATTATCCGTTTCAGGGAAAACGGCTTCCAAGCCAAGCTGCGCACAGCGTCGATTGGCGATAAAGTGCATATATTGCTCACAAAGGGCAGCATTCAGCCCCAGCAAACCATTCGGCATTGTATCGCGTCCATAAGCTGCTTCCAGTTCTGCTGCATCGCGCAACATGTCGCGCACTTCTTGCTGGAACTCTTTCGTCCAGAGATGCGGGTTTTCATGTTTGATCTGGTTGATAACGTCGATACCAAAATTCATATGGATCGATTCATCGCGAAGGATATACTGATATTGCTCGGCAATACCCACCATTTTGTTGCGGCGACCAAGGGATAGAAGCTGCGCAAAACCGGTATAGAACCACATGCCTTCAAACACGACATAAAACGCAATCAGATCGCGCAGGAAGTCACGGTCAGCTTCTGGTGTACCGGTTTTAAACTCGGCATTATCCAGATTGCGGGTGTAATTGAGCGCCCATGCAGCCTTATCGGTGATCGATGGCACCTCACGGTACATATTGAACAATTCACCTTCATCAAGGCCCAGACTTTCCACAATATACTGGAAAGTATGGGTATGGACGGCTTCTTCAAACGCCTGACGCAGCAAATATTGGCGGCATTCAGGGTTGGTCAGATGACGATAAATCGCCAGCACGATATTATTGGCAACCAGACTTTCCGAAGCGGCGAAGAAGCCTAAGTTGCGCTTGAGCATCAGGCGCTCATCGTCGGTCAGGCCGTCTTTGGATTTCCATAGGGCAATATCTGCCTGCATGGACACTTCAGTCGGCATCCAGTGATTGTTACAACCGGCCAGATATTTTTCCCATGCCCATTTATATTTCAGCGGCAATAACTGGTTGACGTCAGCGCGTGCATTGATCATGCGCTTTTCATCAACCGTTACACGTGCCGCGTTACGCTCAATCGAGCCCAGACCCGTTGCATCGGCATCATGATGAACAGCAGCCTGATTTTCTCCGGTCTCTGACCAATCAAGATTAGACATTATAAAATCCTTAGAAAACAAAGGGGAACTACAACAGCGCCGGTTACTGACAGGCTTCACAAGTCGGATCATCAATAGAACAAGCGCGCACATCGGATGCCGGAATACTCTGCATTGGTGCGACCGACACCGCATTCAGCTTGCCATCCGTGCCCTTCAAAGTGGATTTTTCCACATGGCTGGCAGAGCGTGATCGCAGGTAATAAGTGGTTTTCAAGCCGCGATGCCAGCTAAGGCGATACAATTCGTCAAGCTTCTTGCCGCTTGGATTAGCGATATAAAGATTGAGCGACTGCCCCTGATCAATCCACTTCTGACGACGGCTTGCAGCTTCGATCAGCCATGCTGTGTCGATTTCAAAAGCCGTTGCATAAAGTGCTTTCAGATCATCCGGAATACGATCGATCTGACCGATGCTGCCATCGAAATATTTCAGATCAGAGATCATCACTTCGTCCCACAGATCGCGGGCTTTCAGATCACGGATAAGGCCGGCATTCACCACTGTGAAGTCACCCGACATGTTCGATTTTACAAACAGGTTCTGGTAGGCTGGTTCGATAGACTGCGACACGCCGCAAATATTGGAAATAGTTGCAGTCGGAGCAATTGCCATACAGTTGGAGTTACGCATACCAACAGTTTTGACGCGTTCACGCAATGCCTTCCAGTCAAGGGTTGCATCCTCATTAAAAGCAACTCCGCCTCGCGCATCTGACAGCATACGCAGTGAGTCGATTGGCAAAATTCCTTTTGACCAAAGTGAACCTTCATAGCTCTGATAGCTGCCACGTTCTGCTGCCAGATTAACGGATGCAGAAATCGCATGATAGGAAATCGCTTCCATGCTCTGATCGGCAAATTTAATCGCTTCTTCCGACGCATAAGGCAAACGCAAAATCTGCAATGCATCCTGGAAGCCCATCAGACCGAGACCAACCGGACGGTGACGCAGGTTTGAGCGACGTGCTTCCGGAATGGTGTAGAAATTGATGTCCACCACATTGTCGAGCATACGCATAGCAGTTGCTATAGTGCGCTCCAGACGAGCCTGATCAATGCCTTCCGG
Organism: Paenochrobactrum gallinarii; assembly: GCF_014205685.1. GTDB lineage: Bacteria > Pseudomonadota > Alphaproteobacteria > Rhizobiales > Rhizobiaceae > Paenochrobactrum > Paenochrobactrum gallinarii. Next base: position 81,318 of record NZ_JACIIU010000011.1, on the reverse strand, counting down.
TGTTGTGTGCGCTGCCAGATTGACAGACCCCAGATTACAGACAGCCACTTCATCATTGGATGTGTTGAGCGTAATTTCGGTGCAGAGATTGGATGAATGCACCACGCCAGCATGCTGCTGCGGCGAGCGGATATTGCACGGGTCTTTGAAGGTGATCCAAGGGTGGCCGGTTTCAAACAGCATCGTCAGCATACGACGCCACAGGTCTTTGGCCTTCAGAGTGCGGTAGGTTTTAATGCCACCTTTAGCCGCTTTCTGCTCATAGGCTTCATAAGCATATTTAAAGGCCGGACCATAAAGATCATGCAAATCAGGGGTTTCATCCGGCGAGAACAAAGTCCAGTCGCCGTCTTTCTCCACGCGTTCCATAAACAAATCCGGCACCCAGTTGGCCGTGTTCATATCATGGGTACGACGACGATCATCACCGGTGTTTTTACGAAGATCCAAAAACTCTTCGATGTCGATATGCCATGTTTCTAAGTATGCGCAGACAGCGCCCTTGCGCTTGCCGCCCTGATTAACCGCAATGGCAGTATCATTGGCAACTTTAAGGAATGGGACAACACCCTGACTTTCGCCATTGGTGCCTTTGATACGTGCACCAAGGCCGCGCACACGGCTCCAGTCATTGCCCAGACCGCCGGAATATTTAGCCAGAAGCGCATTGTCTTTAACGCTTTTGAAAATACCGTCGAGATCATCCGGAACGGTGGTCAGGAAGCAGGAAGACAATTGCGGGCGACGTGTACCGGCATTAAACAAGGTTGGCGTTGAAGCCATAAAATCAAAGCTTGAAAGCAGATTATAGAACTCGACCGCCTTCGCTTCGCGATCTTCTTCACGTAAGGAAAGCCCCATGGCAACACGCATGAAAAAAGCTTGCGGCAGTTCAAAACGTTTAGTTTCCACATGCAGGAAGTAGCGGTCATACAGGGTTTGAAGCCCTAAATAATCAAATTGCAGATCACGATCCGGTTGAATGGCTGCGGCCATGCGATCAAGATCAAACAGCGCCAGTTCAGGATCAAGCTGATCGGCATCAATACCGACACGGATGTAGGATTTCAGATAGTTCGGGTAAAGCTCGCACATCTGTTGATGCGTTGCTTCGCGCGGGGAACCTTCAACAAAGGTCAGCACTTCACGGCGCAGCTTATCCAGCAAAAGACGGGCACTGACCTTGGAATAGTCCGGCTCGGTTTCAATCAGAGTACGCGCAGCCAAGATAGGTGCAAGCGCCAGCTCATCCTGCGTAATACCGCTATAAAGATTACGTTTTGTTTCGGTCAAAATTGCTTCGGATGAAACTGAAGGCAAACCAAAACACGCCTCTTCTATGACATGTTTGAGGCGGGCTTCATCAAGCGGCACCAATTGACCGCTGGCGCTTTTCATCTGCAATTGCGGCTTTGCCTGCGGATTTTGTGCCACTTGTTCGGCACGTTCGCGTGCACGTTCTTCACGATAGAGCACATAAGCACGCGCCACTTTATGATGACCGCCGCGCATCAGAGCCAGTTCGACCTGATCCTGAATATCTTCAATATGGAAAGTACGGCCTGCCGTTGCATGGCGGGTAAGGCCAGCAATAATAGCTTCAGAAAGCTCAGCCACCACATCATGAACACGACGCGATGAAGAAGCACTGGTGCCTTCAACCGCGAGAAAAGCTTTTTGCAACGCAACAGCAATTTTATCACCTGCAAAAGGTGTCACTGATCCGTTACGACGAATAACCTGATAACCCGGTTCGGAATCATTAGCTGCATTTACGACAGAAAAAGCGTCGCCGTCAGCAGGCTCACGTGAGATAGAAGTCGACATTGGCTTACCCCAATTTTGTTGGGGGCAAGGTCAAACGGATGCATGCATGAAAAAGAGCGCGAACGAAAACGTCCGCTCTGTTGCCAGCACATCACCGGGACACCCCGCCCAGGGAGAACATTTGGTGTCAGGGCAGGTCTCCTGGCTGGCGGGTCGGTGCTTTTGTCCGTCTTCCCAAGGATAATCCTCAGTGACTTCTTAGAGCGCCATGCGTCCGGCAGGACGTATAAAAAACGCTCTAATCTAAAATTTACGCATCATACCTTTCGATAACCGATTCCGGTTTCGGGTCGATGCTGTAAGAACAAAAACTCGCCGCTTTACAGTTGCGGGGGCAGCTCCGGTTTAAGCGGCGGTTAACACCATCTCTTCCGGATTCCCTATTATCTCTCTATCTTGCGATTCGAGAGACCTTGACCACTAGATATAGATAGCCATTGCGCGCACAGGTCAACATATAGTTCAACGCTGTCCCGTGAATTATTTTGTAAGCTTTAAGAAGATGCCCTATATATAGCACAACCCAAGGAGCTTTAACATGATGAATATTGGCGAGGCAGCGACTGCATCGGGCATAAGTGCCAAAATGATCCGTCATTATGAGACGGTCGGGCTGATTGAAAAGGCTGGCCGTACCGAGGCTGGCTACCGCGTTTATTCCAAACGGGATGTGGAAACATTGCGTTTCATCCGGCGCGGTCGCGATTTGGGTTTTTCACTGGATCAGATCAAAGATTTGCTGACGCTTTGGCAAGACCACAGCCGCGCTTCATCCGATGTGAAGCAAATAGCCCTCACCCATGTGGCTGAGCTAGAAGCGAAGATGGAACAATTGCGCGAAATGGCTGATACTTTGCGCCATCTGGCGCAGAACTGTCAGGGCAACAACCGCCCTGACTGTCCGATTTTGCATGATCTGGCCAGCAATGCAGCCAAATCTTAATCTTGTCGGTTAAACCTGCAATGCAGGTTTAACCTTACGCAGGCGCAGCGCATTGGAAAGTACGAAGATGCTGGAAAGTGCCATTGCACCCGCCGCCAGCATAGGCGACAATAATGTGCCCCACAGCGGATAAAGCACACCGGCAGCAACCGGAATAAGCGCGATATTATAGGCAAATGCCCAGAACAGGTTTTCGCGAATATTGCGGATAGTGGCGCGTGATACGGCCAGCGCATTAATAACACCGCGCAAATCACCCGACATCAGCACAATATCAGCGCTTTCCATCGCCACATCCGTGCCGGTGCCCAAGGCAATCCCCACATCAGCGGCTGCCAGCGCCGGTGCATCATTGATGCCATCGCCGACAAAGACCAGCACTTCGCCATTGGAAGACAGACGCTTTAAAGCATCCACTTTGCCGCCCGGCAGCACTTCGGCTTCCACATGGTCAATCGACAAGGAACGCGCAATCGCTTCTGCTGTGTGGCGGCTGTCACCGGTGATCATCGCCACCTTCAGGCCCATCTGATGCAGCGCATCAATCGCTTGTTTCGTAGATGGTTTGAGCGGATCGGCAATCGACAGGATTGCAGCCAGTTGGCCATTAACCGCTACATAAATCGACGAGCGTCCCTGAGAAGCCAGCTGATCAGCCACTTTTTCCAAAGGTGTGATGTCAATATTAAGTGCAGCCATATGACGACCGGCTCCAACGGCCACCTGCTGACCATCGACATCGGCAACCAGTCCCATACCGGCAATGGCGTTAAAATTCTGCACATCCTTTAAGACCAGACCTTTATCCTCTGCTGCTTGCACAACAGCTGCGGCAATCGGATGCTCAGAGCGAGCCTCGACACTGGCAGCAAGGGTCAGGATTTTCGCCTCATCCTGTCCGGCAACGGCTTCAAAATGTGCCAAAACAGGTTTGCCCAAGGTCAGTGTTCCGGTTTTATCAAAGGCAATCACTGATGCTTCGCGTAAACGTTGCAATGCATCACCCCGACGGAACAGCACACCCATTTCCGCTGCACGTCCGGTGCCGACCATAATTGATGTTGGCGTGGCAAGCCCCATCGCACATGGGCAGGCAATAATCAGCACGGCTATGGCATTCACCAATGCAAAACCCAGACTTGGCGACTGGCCAAAGATCAGCCAGATCACAAAAGTGATAACAGCAGCAGCCATGACTGCAGGCACAAACCAACGGGTGACTTTATCAACCATCGCCTGAATTGGCAGCTTATCGGCCTGCGCATCTTCCACCATACGGATGATCTGCGCGATCACCATGTCACTGCCCACTTTGGTCGCCTGATAGGTAAAAGAGCCGGATTTATTGATAGTGCCGCCAACCACTTCCGCGCCAATCTCTTTAATAACCGGCACCGGTTCACCGGTAATCATGGATTCGTCAATATAAGACGAACCCTCAATGACACTACCGTCAACGGGTACTTTTTCACCCGGTCTGACCTGCACATGGTCGCCCACGCGCACATCTTCCAGCGGCACATCAACCACCTTGTTATTACGCACAACACGAGCAGTTTTCGCCTGTAAATCAACCAGACGGCTGATGGCAGCACTGGTTCTGCCCTTGGCACGCGCTTCCAGATAACGACCAAGCAGTATGAGCGCCACAATGACGGCTGCGGCTTCAAAATAGACATTCACCGTGCCTTCAGGCAAAACGGAAGGCATGAAAGTTGAGATCGTTGAAAAGCCCCAAGCGGCCAATGTACCTACCGCCACCAGCGAATTCATATCCGGTGCGGCTTTCAAAAGTGCCGGAATACCAAGCTTGAAAAACCGCAAACCCGGCCCGAACAGCACCAGCGTTGTCAGCACAAACTGAAGATACCAGCTGTTCTGCATACCGATTGTGCGGTCAATCAACATATGCACGCCCGGGATCAGATGCGAGCCCATTTCGAGTACAAAAACCGGCAAGGTCAGCAGCACCGCGAGCAAGGTTTGACGCTGTAAGATCTGCGCTTCTTTTTCGCGTTTTTGGGCACGCATTTCGCCGGCAGATTGCTTGGCGGCAACATCAATTTCACGCGCCTGATAGCCAGCTTTTACCACCGCTTCAATCAGCTTATCCGTGTTTACCCGCGCACCATCAGCCACAATCTGCGCCCGTTCAGTGGCAAGATTAACACTGGCTGATGCAACGCCGTCAACAGCTTGCAAGGCACGTTCAACACTGCCGACACAAGAAGCACACGTCATACCTTCAATGTTCAAATCAAACTTTTGCGATGTTGCGGAAGCTGCCACAGCCGCAGCAGGTTTGGCTTCCGACTGGCATGTTTGCGCGCTATCAGCCTTTTTAGAGCCACAGCCGCAACCAGAACTTTTAGGGGCTTCTACCGGCTTTTGCTCATCAATCAGCTCAGCTTTATAACCTGCTCCGCCAATGATTTTGACCAAATCATCGGCAGAAATTTTGCTGTCGCTCACCTCAACATGGGCGCGTTCCGTCATCAGATTGACGGTTGCTTTTGCCACGCCGTCAGTGCCTGTCAGCGCGCGCTCCACACGCCCCACACAAGAAGCACAGGTCATGCCATCCACATTGAAATTATACTTTGTTAACAAGGCATTGCTTGCTAACTGTCCGTCATTTTTCTGGCTCATAGGACATCCCCTGCCACATCATTGTGCCTATGCAATCAAAAGCTTTCAAGAGCGATAGTGATTCTCAAAAGCAACCGCATAAACAGTTCATCATGACGCTTAAACTAAGCCTTCCCATCATTGGAAGGTCAAGAGGTTTTTTGAAGAAAAATCACCCAAATAATTTGTGTCGCTTTATGTTGCTTTTGACGCGGGCTTGACCAATCTGATTTTAAATTCTACTCATGAGAGCAGCAAATATTCGTTGGGGTGTCGAAAGACTGAGAGGCGCGCAAGCGCTAACCCATTGAACCTGATCCGGGTAATACCTGCGTAGGGAACGGAATTTGGCGCGTCACGTACGGGCGTAATGGGAATTGGTCTGAACAACAGGCGAGTTTTCTTTAGGAAGCAAAGCACAAGCTTCAGCCAGTCATGATGTTTCACTTTCTGTTCAGAGAAGAGAAACGACATGACGAGACGGTTAGATACATCTTCCACTATCAGTTCAGTTCCGATCTGCGTAACCATTGCTGGCTCTGACAGCAGCGGTGGTGCCGGTATTCAGGCAGATTTGAAAGCATTTTCTGCGCTTAAAACCTATGGCGCCAGTGTCATAACCGCTATCACCGCGCAAAATACCTGCGGTGTCAGCGATGTGATGGATATGACGCCAGCGATCATCCGCGGTCAGATGGATGCGGTGTTTAGCGATCTCAAGGTCGATGCGGTTAAAATCGGTATGCTCTCGAAAGCAGAAACCATTGAAACCGTTATGGAAGGGTTGCACCACTTCCAAGGGCCGGTCGTGCTTGATCCGGTGATGGTAGCCAAATCCGGCAATCGCCTGCTCAGCGAAACCGCCATTGATGTATTGCGAAAAAAGCTGATCCCGCTGGCAACGCTGATAACCCCGAACCGCCCTGAAGCCGCCTGTCTGCTGGATATGGATGAAGCGCAAAGCGATGAAGAAGCCGAAGCACAAGGTCGCGCACTGCTTGGCATAGGTGCCAAAGCCGTTTTGATGAAAGGCGGCCATGCGGAAGGTGAAATTTGCACTGATCTGCTCATCACCGCAGACCAACCGACATTTGCCATTTCTGCGCCACGCATTCACACTAAAAACACCCATGGCACAGGCTGTACCTTGTCGGCAGCATTAGCCGCCAAGCTTGGATATGGATTAAATCTTGAACAAGCTTTTGAAGAAGCGCATGACTATCTGCATCAGGCGATTTTGGCCGCCGATCAGCTAAACATCGGCAGTGGTCACGGCCCCGTCCATCACTTTTATGATTTGTGGGCCAAGCCTTCACAGGTAGCGCCATGAAAATCACCATAATCGGTGCCGGAGTGGCAGGCCTGACGGTTGCTGCTGAACTCAACGCCCAAGGCAATGATGTGGAAGTGATTGCGCTAAGTGAGCGCATTGGCGCAGATGCCTGCTCATGGTTTGCCGGTGGTATGCTGGCGCCATGGTGTGAGGGCGAAAGCGCGCCGGAACAAGTGGTGCGCCTTGGCCAGCAAGCGCTCGACTGGTGGGAAAATCATATCAGCGGCGTTGAGCGACGCGGCACATTGGTGCTTTCTCACACCCGCGATGCCAGCGAGTTACGCCGTTTTTCGCGCCGCACCAGCCAGCACGAAATGATCGATGCGACCCGTATTGAAGAACTTGAGCCAGATCTTGGCAATCGCTTCAGCGAAGGCTTGTTTTTTGAACATGAAGGCCATCTTAACCCGCGCCGCGCCTTGCCGGAACTGGCTGAAAACTTGCGCCAAAAGGGTGTGCGCTTTCAGCTTGGCACCGATGCCGATAAGGCCACAATCGACAGTGATCTGACCATTGATTGTCGCGGGCTTCGGGCGCAGGACGATTTAAGCGATCTGCGCGGTGTCAAAGGCGAAATGCTAATGATCCGCTCGCGTGACATTAACCTCACCCGCCCTGTGCGCCTGCTGCATCCGCGCATTCCGCTTTATATCGTGCCGCGCGGGGATGGTGTGCATATGGTGGGCGCGACGATGCTGGAAACAGAAGCCAGCCCGCATATCAGCGTACGCTCCACCTTGGAACTTTTGGGCGCGGCCTATGCACTGCATCCCGCATTTTCTGAGAGTGAAGTGCTGGAAACCGGCGTCGATGCCCGCCCGGCCTTTAACGATAACTTACCCAAAATACGCCGCCAAGGCACCAAGCTTTATGTCAACGGCTTATACCGGCACGGATTTTTAATGTCTCCCGCTCTGGCAAAAATGGTGCGTGAAGCCGTTGCAAATCCGCAAAACATGCCTGAGCTCATGGAGTGCTCCTCATGAATATTTCTCTGAACGGCCAAATCCACCAGACCAGCGCCAGTAACTTAAACGAATTACTCGCTGAGATTGATTTGAGCGATGCGGTGGTGGCAACAGCCCTCAACGGCGAATTTGTCAGTGCGGATATGCGTGAAGAAACAACACTTTCCGCCGGTGATCAGATTGAAGTTCTGGCACCAATGCAAGGAGGATGACATGCTCAAACTCTATGACAAAACAGTCACCAGCCGTTTGCTGTTGGGCACTGCTCTTTACCCTTCTCCTGCCATTTTAGGCGAAGCGGTCAAGGCATCCGGCACAGAAATTGTCACCGTATCGCTGCGCCGTGAAAGCGGCTTTGAGCGTGCAGGACAAAGCTTCTGGTCATTGATCAAAGAATTGGGTGTGCATGTTTTGCCCAATACCGCCGGATGCCATACAGCCCGCGAAGCCGTTACCACCGCTCAAATGGCACGCGAGATTTTTGGCACATCCTGGATCAAGCTGGAAGTAATCGGCGAACAAGACACCTTGCAGCCAGACCCGTTCGGGCTGGTGGAAGCCGCACGCATTCTGGTGAATGAAGGGTTTGAAGTTTTCCCTTACATGAACGACGATCTGGTCGTTGCCGAAAAGCTGGTGCAAGCCGGATGCAAAGTACTGATGCCATGGGGCGCGCCGATTGGTTCTGGACGCGGTCTCAACAACCCTTATGCTTTAAAAACCTTGCGCGCACACTTCCCCGACATTCCGCTGATTGTTGATGCCGGTATCGGTGTGCCATCCCACGCCGCGCAGGCAATGGAACTGGGTTATGATGCGGTGCTTCTCAACACAGCCGTGGCCAAGGCCGGTGATCCGGTTCGCATGGCCAAAAGCTTTGCGCTTGCCATTGAAGCGGGACATCTGGCGGTAGAAGCGGATCCGATTGAACCGCGCGATATGGCAGCTCCTTCCACACCTTTGATGGGAAAGGCATTTTTCTAAAATGGCACTTCATCCTTTTTATCCGATTTTCGACAGCGCTCAATGGTTGGAACGTCTGGTGCCGCTCGGCATCAAACTGGTGCAATTGCGCGTCAAAGATAAAACTTTACCTGAATTGCGCGAAGAAATCCGCGCCGCCAAAACCATTTGTGATGCGCATCAATGCCAGCTTATCGTCAATGATTATTGGCAGCTCGCTATTGATGAAGGTTGCGATTACATCCATCTCGGTCAGGAAGATCTGGACGAGGCTGATATTGACGCCATCCGTGCAGCCAATCTCAAACTTGGCGTCAGTACCCATAATGAAGAAGAGCTGGAACGCGCATTAGCGCTTAAACCTGATTACGTTGCGCTTGGCCCCGTCTATCCGACCATTTTGAAAAAGATGATCTGGGAGCCGCAAGGCTTAGAGCGTGTCCGTATCTGGAAAGATAAGGTGGCAGACATGCCGCTTGTCGGCATTGGCGGCATCAGCCTTGATCGCGCTACCGGTGTTTTTGAACATGGCGCAGATATTGTTGCCGCAGTGACGGACATCACGCTCAATGCCAGCCCTGAGCAGCGCGTGCAGGAATGGCTGAAACTGACGGAAGCTTATGTAAAATGAGCCGTTACGCCAGACAGATCATTGTGGAAGAGATGGGCATCGAGCGCCAAAAACGCTTGGAAAATGCACATATTCTCATCATTGGTGCGGGCGGCCTTGGCTGTCCCGCGCTCAATTATCTGGTCGGCGCCGGTGTTGGCCATATCACGCTTGTTGATGATGATATTATCGAACGCAGCAATCTGCATCGCCAGCCGCTTTATGGCGAAAAGGATTTAGGCCGCAAAAAAGCCGAAGCCGCCCGCGATCGTCTGCATGATCTTAACCCCGAGGTGACGGTGACGGCGAAAATCACGCGCCTCAGCCCTGCCAATGTGGATGCGCTGTTGCAAGACGCCGATATCGCGCTTGATTGCGCCGATAGTTATGCGGTGACCTATATCCTGTCCGATGCCTGTAAACGGCTGGGAAAACCGCTGATTTCGGCTTCCGCCTTAGGGTTAAGCGGCTATGTCGGCGGCTATTGCGGCACGGCTGAAAATGGGGCGCCATCGGTGCGGGCACTCTTTCCTGACCTGCCGAAAAACCTTGCCACCTGTGCCAGCGCCGGTGTGCTGGGGCCACTGGTCGGAACACTCGGCACCATTCAGGCACAAATGGCCATTGCAGCGCTCACAGATATGTCGCCCTCGCCATTGGGGCAGATGGTAACAGTCAATTTAAGCCAATATGGTTTCCGCAGTTTTCGCTTTGACAAAGCACCGGAACCCAAAGCTGTGCCTTTTGCATTTATCGCACCGGAACAGCTTTTGCCCGATGATGTGCTGGTTGAACTGCGCGATACAACCGAAACACCGCAAAGCCTGCGTGATGACGCTTTGCGCTATTCAACGCAGGATTTCTTAGAAAACCGCGTTGATCTTGCCACTGATAAACGTGTTGCTTTGTGCTGCCGTTCCGGCCTTCGGGCATGGCGTGCAGCCAGTGCCTTACGACAAGTCTTTTCCGGCCAGATTGTTCTTGTTGCCGCCGGAGATAGCTCCCCTCCATCAACCCCAGTTCAATAACGGAGAGATAGAATGTTCCGCAAATTTGGCTTTGCTGCGCTTTTGAGCGCCACGGTTTTGCACGCCCCTATGATGGTTTCAACAGCCTTGGCAGATGATAAATTATCCCTCATCCTCGACTGGTATGTGAATCCCGATCACGGCCCGATTATTGTCGCTGAAAAGCTTGGTTTTTTCAAAGATAACGGCCTTGATATAGAAATCATTGCGCCAGCCGATGCCGCCACACCTTCAAGACAAGTGGCAGCAAAACAGGCCGATCTCGCTGTCTCTTATCAGCAGCAACTGCATTTGGATGTGCATGAAGGCCTGCCGCTCATTCGTGTCGGCACGCTTGTTGACACACCGCTCAACTGCTTAGCAGTGCGCGATGACGGCTCGGTCAATGAGATCACCGATCTGAAGGGCAAGAAAATCGGCTTCTCTGTCGCAGGCGTTGAAGAAGCGGTGATGAGCACCATTTTGAGCCGTCACGGCATGACAAAAGATGATGTTGAATTGATCAATGTCAATTTCTCACTCTCGCCTGCTTTGATGTCAAAGCAAGTGGATGCAGTGATTGGCGCTTATCGCAATGTCGAACTGAACCAGATGGATATTGAAGGCGTGAAAGGCAAATGTTTCTTCGTTGAAGAACAGGGCGTACCTGCCTATGACGAGCTGATCTATGTCGCCAATGCAAGTGATTATGATGCTGATAAAATCAGCCGCTTTTTGGCTGCAACAGAAAAAGCTGCCAATTATATCATCAATAATCCCGAACAAGCTTATGAGATTTATGTTTCTTACAGCCCTGAGCTGAAAGACGAATTAAATAAGCGCGCCTGGAAAGACACTTACCCGCGCTTTGCCCGTACCCCTGCTGCCTTTGATTTTGGCCGTTACAAACGTCAGGAAGCTTTTCTTTTTGAACATAAACTCGTGCCGGAAATCTTTGGCGTCGAGAAATTTGCTGTCGATGTAAATGTGGAAAGGAACAAATAATGTTACCCAAGCCGGATTATTCATCCAAAACCTTTAGCGCGTTACGTGAGGCAGCAAGCCAAGAGTGGAATGACTATATCGACCACGATTTTGTGCGCGGCATGGCTGACGGCACTTTGCCAAAGGCATCTTTTCTGCATTATCTGGTGCAGGATTATGTATTCCTGCGCCATTTTTCCCGCGCATGGGCGCTGGGTGTAGTAAAATCCACCAGTCTGCAGGAGATGAAACACTCAGCTGCAACCGTCAACGGCCTTATCCATGTGGAAATGCCTCTGCATATCAAGATTTGCGCCCGTGAAGGTATCAGCGAAGAAGAGCTGTTCAACGCTGAAGAAGAAGCGGCAAACCTTGCCTATACCCGCTTTGTGCTGGATGCCGGACAATCAGGCGATTTTCTTGATCTGTTGGTAGCACTGCTGCCATGCGTCTTAGGCTACGGCGAAATCGGCTTGCGGCTGGCTGCAACACAGGCAGACAACACACCCTATCAGGAGTGGATCGACACTTATGCCGGCGAAGAGTTTCAGGCACTTTGCCAGCTTGGCGGTGAATTGCTCGAACATGCAGTTGCCAACCGTCTAGGCGACAATTTTGAAGCAAGCCCGCGTTGGCCGCAGCTTTGCCGCACTTTTGCAACTGCCACCAAGCTGGAAGCCGGTTTCTGGCAGATGGGCCTGAAAGGTAAATAAACCAAGGATAATAGCAGATGAACAACCGGCCCGTAGCATTGAAAACGTCACGCAAATTTCTGCCTGATGGTGTCATTTCTGCCCTCACAGCCCTGCTGCTGTGGCAGGGATTGATCTGGCTTTTTGCAATACCGCGTTTTATTTTGCCCGGGCCGGTTGATGTTATCATTGCCTTTTATGACAATATTGAACTGCTGATCCCGAATGCTCTCATCACATTTGGCGAGATTTTATCCGGCCTGGTTTTAGGCAGTTTTATCGGCATTATTGTAGCGATTGCGCTGATGCTGTCTCCGCTGGCACAGCGCATTGTCTTGCCGATGTTAATTTTTAGCCAGACCATTCCAATCTTCGCGCTGGCTCCCATTCTCACCTTATGGCTTGGCTATGGTGTCGGCTCCAAAATTGCCATCACTGTGCTGATGATTTTCTTCCCCGTCGTTTCCACTTTTCTGGATGGTTTACGTCGTACCGATCAAAGTCTGCTGGATGCAGCGGCTATTTTAGGTTCAAACCAGTTCTCAACCTTGTTTCGGGTGCGCATTCCGGCAGCGTTCCCGTCTCTTGCCTCTGGATTAAGCCTTGCCGCTGTTTATGCGCCCATTGGTGCTATTATTGGCGAATGGGTGGGTGCATCTAAAGGGCTCGGCTATTTAATGCTGCTTGCCAATGGCCGTGCCAAAACAGATCTGATGTTCGCAGCCCTGTTTATTCTGGTGATCTTCACTTTGATCCTGCACAAAGTGATTGCCCATTTTGCCAGAAAACTGGCAGTCTGGCCGCAGAAACCCTGAAGAATAAATGTGATATATTTAACACAGACAGGCTGTTGCAATCATCTCGCCAAAACTAACCTCTTGGCGGGTTAAACGAACTCTATTACGCTTCAAAAATTATTCACGCGCACAGGAGGTATAAAAAATGTTTATTGCACGTTTTTCCGCACTACCTCGCGGGCCTCTTGGCTCTCGCAGCGCGCGTACACCGGTTTACGCTTTTAATTATTGACCCATTAAAGCCTATACACCGCGCCGGAAGACTCGAGTTGCAGAGCACCATTCCGGCTCATTCTCCTAAAATACGCTCAAACTTATAAAACAGACGTCCGAAATACGGCCCGACCCGTTTGCCGCTATTGCCCTTCACGTTCGTTTGTTTCGCTTAAAAACCGATTTTCACACTTCATGCCGCGCAGTTTATTATCAGGCTGTCGCTGCATCTCATTCATAAGGTTCGCGCATGAGGATAAGGCATGCGTGAAAAATCTCATGTCACGATTACGTCTTGATTTTCGAGGGCCGGCCTTCCGCAATGTCCTCAAATACACCTTCCGGCAATGGAAAAACCAGCCGGTCAGAATTGCATTGATGCTTGCCGGTATGATGCTGGCAACGATCGCAGACGTTTTAACACCGCTTTATTCGGGCAAGCTCGTTGACGCACTCGCCAATGATGTTTTGAGCAAAAATGATGCGTGGAGCGCCGCTATTTCTGCTCTTGTCATCCTTTTGGCCTTAGGCGGCATGGCCTTGGTTATGCGTCAGCTCACCTTCTATGTCATTACTGATTTCACCTTGAAAATCATGAGTGACATGGCGCAGAGCGCTTTCTACCGTTTGCAGCGTTTTTCCACTGACTGGCATGCCAACTCCTTTGCCGGTTCCACCGTGCGTAAAGTAACGCGTGCGATGTGGGCGGTGGATTTGCTCAATGACACTTTGCTGGTGGCATTGTTTCCGTCCCTTGTCATGCTGGTGGGCTCCACTGCATTGCTGGCATGGTACTGGCCGATGATGGGGCTTATTGTTGCCATTGGTTCGATCCTGTTCATCATTTGCACGGTGATTATCTCACTGGGTGTTGTGGCTCCCGCTGCAACCCTTGCCAATGCATGGGACACCCGCATGGGCGGCGCTTTGGCCGATGCTATTTCCTGTAACTCAGTGGTCAAAGCCTTTGGTGCAGAAGCACGTGAAGACGCACTTTTGACCAGGGTGGTTGCCAAATGGCGTGGCCGTACCCGTCGCACATGGCTGCGCGGTACGCTGAACGGCTTCATCCAAGGTCTGAACCTGCTCATCATGCGCGGTCTGGTCATTTTCTTTGCGCTTTACCTATGGAGCCAGGGACAGGCGACCGCCGGTGACATCACCTTCGTATTGACCGCCTTCTTTATTCTGCAAGGTTACCTGCGCGATGTGGGGATGCATATCCGCAACCTGCAACGCTCGGTCAACGACATGGAAGAACTGGTTGATATTGAAGCGCGTCCCTTCGGCATTGCCGACAAGCCAAGTGCCAAAGCCATCACTATCACCAAAGGCCAGATCGATTTTGACCATGTCACCTTCCATTATGGAGATCATGAAAACCCGCTTTACAAAGACTTCAGTGTCAATATCAAAGCCGGTGAACGTGTTGGTCTGGTGGGTCATTCCGGTTCCGGTAAAACCACATTTGTGAAGCTCATTCAGCGGCTTTACGATGTCAGTGGCGGTGCCATTCTGATTGACGGGCAAAACATTGCCGATGTCACGCAATCATCGCTGCGCTCGCAGATTGCCATCGTGCAACAGGAGCCAATCCTGTTTCACCGCACATTGGCAGAAAACATTGCCTATGCGCGCCCGGGTGCAAGTCTGGCCGAAATCAAACAGGCAGCAAAACTGGCAAGCGCCCATGATTTCATCATGCGCCTGCCAAAAGGCTATGCCACGCTTGTTGGTGAGCGCGGCATCAAGCTTTCGGGCGGCGAACGCCAGCGTGTTGCCATTGCCCGTGCCTTTTTGGCCGATGCGCCGGTGCTGATTTTGGATGAAGCCACATCAAGCCTTGATTCAGAATCTGAAGTGCTCATCCAGCAGGCAATGGAACGCTTGATGGTAGGGCGCACCACTTTGGTGATTGCGCATCGTCTTTCAACCGTGCGTTCGCTTGATCGTCTGTTGGTTTTTGACCGCGGCGAAATCATCGAAGAAGGTGATCATGACGAGCTCATCCGTTTGAGCGACGGAATTTACCGCCGCTTATTTGAGCGTCAGGCATTAGAGCTGACCAAAGGTCTGGAGGACGTTTTTTAAGAACTATGCCAGCCGATATAAGATAAAAAGCGGCGGAGATAATCCGCCGCTTTATTTATTTCAAAATCTTCATCAACTGTGACCGCTTGTACACATATGTAACGCAGTTTTAGTTTGCAAAAATCCGGATGATCACGCACAGAGCTCACCAACTTGACATTTCCATGACAGAAATGTGACAGGTGAAGCTTCTCAATAAGGGATCGTCTGTGAGCCAGTTTTTTGACAATGTGAAGACGGATCATTCGTCAGCGCAAAGTGGTCTGACCTATCCGTCACAATCATCAGCAACCGTTAAACACATCGCGCGTGTTGCGCTGTGCTCGCTGATCATTTCCACACTGTTGGTTTTCTGCATTGAATGGTTGGCACGCGGTTCCTTTAGCCAAACAGTGGCTTTTTTCACCAACTGGCAGCAGCCGTCATGGACAACAGTTTTCCTGCTTGCCTTCACCATCACAGCCGGTGACGCATTATTAGGCCGCACCTTTTTCAGTGCCGTTTTCATCGGTATTGCCGGCCTGATCAGCGGTGCTGTAGCCTATCAGAAAAGCCTTTATTTAGGTGATCCGCTTTATCCGAGCGATTTTCTCTATGCCCGCCAGATTGTTGATCTGCTGCCGCTTTTGGTGCGTGACCGCCCGTTAAGCGCTCTTTTGATTGCTGCCTGCATTGTGGTGCTGGCGATCGCTTTCATCATGGCGGTATTTTATGGCCGCACGAAGTTCAAAGCCTTAAACATCAATGCCCGTATCTGGCGGCTTATCATTGCACTGCCGGCACTGTGCTGGTTCGGCTATATTTCAGATTTTGCCACCTATTCATGGTCGCGCGACAAGCTGAAAATCGCCCCGATGATGTGGGATCAAACCGCCAATTATCAGCATAACGGCTTTGCCATTGCTTTCATTTTGAACATTCCGATGGCGAAAGTCTTTGCGCCGGAAAGCTATTCAGCCGGTGCAATCAACAATATTGAAGTCAACCGCATCAGCGGTGCGGCGCTCAACAACCGTCAGCAGCCTGATATTATTGTGGTGATGAGCGAATCCTTCTGGGATCCGACCCGTTTGCCGGGGGTGAATTTCAACACCGATCCGATCCCGACCGTGCGCAAGTTCCAGTCCGGCCATGTGTTTTCGCCGGAATTTGGCGGCATGACCGCCAATGTGGAATTTGAAGCACTGACCGGTTTTTCCAAGGCTTTCCTGCCAACCGGCAGTATTCCTTATCAGCAATATATCCGCGGCCCTGTGCCATCGCTCGCCTCTTTCTTTAAAGAACAAGGCTATGCGACCCGTGCTGTGCATCCGTTCCGTGCGTTTTTCTGGAACCGCGGTAATGTCTATCAGCATTTAGGCTTTGATGCCTTCATGTCAGAAGAAACCATGCCTGAACTGGAGAAAAGCGGCACGCTTGCCTCTGATGATGCCATGGTCAGCCAGATGATTGAAGAGGCTGAAAACATCGAGCAGCCATTCTTCTTCTTTGCAGTGTCGTTGCAAGGTCACGGCCCTTATGCCGCCAGCCGCTATCCCGACAGCAAGCTGGAAGTGACCGGACACGCTCCCGAACATGCGCGTGAAGCGATCAAAGCTTTTGCCCAAGGTGCAAGTGAAGCCGATGCCAGCCTGTTGCGCCTGATGAAATGGGCAAAAAGCCGTGAGCGCGAAACCATTTTGGTGTTTTTCGGTGATCATTTGCCACCCCTCGGCCCCGCTTATGTCGATACCGGCTTTATGACTGCGCGCGTTGCAAGCCGCACAGCACCTGCTGCTGACATGGCGCGTGAACACGAAACACCATTGGTTTTATGGTCAAGCAAGAGCGGTATTCAGCGCGAAACCGGCACAATCAGCCCTGCTTTCCTGCCGCTGCATATTCTCAATATGGCAGGTGTCAGCCATCCGTTCTACACGGATTTTCTCGGCGCTCTGCATGATCAATATGCGGTGATTGATAATCATGTGCTTTTCGCCACGGACGGAGCCACGCAGGAAAACTGGCAGCGCGAGGCTGAATGGCCAAAGCTGGTGCGCGATTATCAGCTTATCCAATATGACCAGATGTTTGGGCAGGATTATGCGGGTGAGCGCTTCTTCCGTAAAGCAGTGCCGCAATCCTGATCTCCATAGAGCAATCAAAAAAGCCCCGTCTGAGCGGGGCTTTTTTATTATTTAACCAGATAGTTTTTCAGGTTTTCCACTTCATCGGCGCTCATCCGCAAACCAAGTTTGGTGCGCCGCCAGACAATATCTTCAGCTGTCTGCGCCCATTCATGGCTCATCAGATATTGAACTTCCCGCTCGTAAAGATCAGCACCGAAATGCTCGCCTACATCACTGATCGTCTTGGCCTGACCTAACAAGTCATGCGCTTTCAAACCATAAAGACGGAACAATCTCGCAGCATGTGAAGCACTTAAAAAACTATAAGCTTTTTGCAGTTTCGCCAGTTCGGCATCATAATCGGCAATGGCAAATTCACCGCCGGTGAGTGCGGCTTTATCCGTCCAGCTTGCGCCTTTTTTACCAATGAGCGCTTCAATCTTTTCCAGCATATGTTCGGCTAACCGGCGCGATGTGGTCAGCTTGCCACCAAAGACATTGACGAGTGGCGCTAAACCGCCGCTGACATCTTCTTTCAGCACATAGTCACGCGTTGCTTCCTGCGCCTGTGAAGCGCCATCATCATAAAGCGGGCGCACGCCGGAATAAGCCCAGACAATATCTGACACTTCGACCTTCTCGCGAAAATATTCGCTCGCCGCTTCACAAAGATAGTCTGTTTCACTTTGTGTGATTGCCACTTTGGCCGGATCACCATGATAATCCTGATCCGTGGTGCCGATCAGCGTAAAGTCCTGCTCGTAAGGAATAGCAAAGATGATGCGACCATCATTATTCTGGAAGAAATAAGCGCGGCTATCGTCAAATTTTTTGCGAATAACGATATGGCTGCCCTGCACGAGGCGCACATTATGAGCGTGTTTTTCACCCTCAACGCCTTCCAGCACTTTGTCCGCCCAAGGGCCTGCCGCATTGACCAGCAAGCGAGTGCGGATTTGTCGGGTTGCACCGGAGTGGACATCCTGCAACGTGATGAGCCAGCCGGTTTTATCACGTGAGGCTTTCACCACTTTGGTGCGGGTATAAATTTCAGCCCCGCGATCTGCCGCATCACGCGCATTAAGCACGACAAAACGCGCATCATCCACCCAGCAATCAGAATATTCGAAAGCCTTGGTGAAAAGCGGTTTCAAAGGTTTTGCAGCCGCATCACGTTTCATATCAAGCGTACGGGTGGCGGCCAGTTTCTTGCGCCCGCCCAGATGATCATAAAGAAAAAGCCCCAAGCGCAGCAGCCATGCAGGGCGCGCGCCGCCTTTATGAAAGGGTAAAATAAAACGCATCGGCGCAATAATATGCGGCGCATTGGCCCATAAAATCTCACGCTCCATCAGTGCTTCGCGCACAAGGCGAAACTCATAATATTCCAGATAGCGCAAACCACCATGAATGAGCTTGGTTGCCCGCGATGAGGTGCCGCTTGCCAGATCATTCATCTCTGCCAGCGCCACAGAATAGCCGCGCCCGATCGCATCACGCGCAATCGAACAGCCATTAATACCACCACCGATAACAAAAATATCGAATGCAGGAATTCCAGCCATCACATGGCTCCATTTGCCTTCAAAAAACTACAAATGAATATAAATCAGTTTCATGTGAAAGCAATATGAAAATAAGTGAAACTAAACGATGATTTTTTCACTTTCGGTTTCAATCAGCTTCACATCATGCGCCGCACAGAGCTCACGCAGTTTCGGTTCGCTGCAAAAATCGGTAATAAAAGTGCCGATTTGCGACAAATGTCCGATACGAACCGGTGCGGTACGTTCCATTTTTGACGAATCCGCCACCAGAATAACATGGCGCGCATTGGCCATAATGGCCTGCGCCACTTTCACTTCGCGATAATCGAAATCCAGCAACGCCCCGTCCTGATCAATGGCAGACGCGCCAATAATCGCAAAATCCACCTTAAACTGGCGGATAAAATCAACGGCAGCTTCACCGACAATACCACCATCGGAGCCACGCACCACGCCACCGGCAATCACCACTTCAATAGAAGGGAAAATGCGTAAACTATTTGCAACATTGATATTATTGGTGATGACCATCAGGCGGCTGTGCTCGCTCAATGCCTGACTGACTGCCTCAGTGGTGGTGCCGATATTGATGAATAGCGAAGCACCATCAGGGATAATCGAAGCAGCAGCATTGCCAATAGCCCCCTTCTCACGCGCACAAAGCTGGCGGCGGGCTTCATATTCCATATTTTCAATGCCGGAGGGATAAAGTGCGCCGCCATGAATGCGTCGCAAAAGCCGCGCTTTGCACAGATCGTTCAAATCTTTGCGCACGGTTTGCGGGGTCACATCAAATTCCAGCGCCAGATCATCCACCATGACCTGACCATGTAATTTGGCGCGTTCCAGAATAGCACTATGGCGTGGTGTTAATTGCATGCTGCTTTTCCATTTTTACAGAATGGCACAATAGTGAAGAAAAGTGAAAAATGAAATGCGCATAGAGGCGCAGTTCACTTTACTGGCCCAGATGGTTTTTCTTCCAGATAGTAAGCGCCTCATGCATGGCACTTAACACCGCTGCCCCTGCGGCTTCAGCAATAGCCGTGTGAAGACCGGCATAAATGCGCGGTGCTTCATCACCGCTCAACGGGCTGGCAATTGCCACACAATCCGTGCCGGTGCCGGTTGCAGCTTGTTGGTGCGCACCAATCTTAATATCGGCTTCCAGCACAGCTAATGTCCGCGCTTGCACCACCACTGACATCAGCTCGATCATCGCTCCTTGCGACAAATGGCTGGTGGTTTTAACCAGAATGTTGATAGTGCCAAAACGGCTTTGCGGCCCATGACGCACGCCAACCCGCTCGGCATTAGAAAGGCCTGACGTGACAAGGCACGAGACTTTTTCACCCTCAATGCTCTTTTCCGCATAGTGGTGAAAATCTATATTGCGCGATGTGAGAAAGGCTACAGCCTGCGTATTGTGGCTGCGTTGTAACTCCTTCAACAACCATTGATGCGCATCGAGTTCCGGCGTTAAATCGCTATTGCGCACCTCACGCCAGACGACCTTGTCCGCTTCGACAAAGCCCGGCGCATTAAGCGTCCAGCTCATCACCTGATGCACCGAGCCCAGCTCCACTGACAACCATGGCCGTGCGCAGGTAAATTTCATATCAGCCATGCGGCTGGGCTTTATCAATGCTGGCACAACCGCGCGCGATGAAAAAGCCATTGGCAAAATCGCAATCCTGTGCCTGCCCGCGCTTGCCATAAAGCATCGGCGTACCATCTAATGTAGCGCTCAAACCACCGGCAGCGCGCAAAACCGCATCGCCTGCCGCCGTGTCCCACTCCATCGTCCGGCTGAAACGCGGATATAAATCCGCCTGCCCCTCAGCCAGCAAACAAAACTTCAAAGACGATCCGACCGAAACACATGTTTCAATCGAATAATTCTCCAAACAGGCATCAGTTTCCGGCGTATTATGCGAGCGGCTGGCAACCGCAATCAGACGTGCCGGCGCTTGGCGCACATGGATTGATGCCCGCGAAAGCTCTTGGCCTTCATCATCAATGAGCACTTTGACCGCACCCGATGAACCACCCAGATATAATCGGCCACCCACAGGCGCATAAACAACACCTAAACGCGGTACTCCATTTTCAATCAGCGCAATATTGACGGTAAAGTCGCCATTGCGATTGATAAATTCTTTGGTGCCATCGAGCGGATCCACCAGAAAAAACCGCGCACCCAGTTCTTGCGGAGAAAGACCTGCTGCCATTTCTTCTTCGGCGATAATCGGAATATCCGGTGCAAAAGCGCGCAGCCTTTGCAAGATCAGCCTTTCGGCAGCCTGATCAGCTTCCGTTACCGGTGACTGGTCGGCCTTTTCTAAAACAGCACAACCTGCAGCATAAATGCGCATAATTTCACGCCCTGCCTCAAGAGCGGCAAGCTCCAGCTCTTGCAACAACAAGGCTTCATCGAAAGCAGCAGATGTTATTTCATTCATTGTTTAAATTGACCAAGAATCAGTACCATAACTGCCGATTATACCGCGCTTCGTCAGATAATGTTCAATTTCGCCCAATAATTCTTCCACATTGCGCCCATTGGTTTGCAGATGCAAATCCGGCGCGTGCGGGCGCTGATAAGCGGCATCAATACCGGTAAAATCCTGTATTTCACCAGCATGCGCCTTGGCATAAAGTCCTTTGGGGTCACGCTCAATGCAGGTTTCAAGCGGTGTATCGACAAAGACTTCAATAAAGTCCTCATCGGCAAAACGCGCCCGCAAACGATCACGATCTGCTTGTAATGGTGTGATAAGTGCCGCCAAAACAATCAGCCCTGCATCCAGCATTAAGTGCGATACATCACCGATACGACGGATGTTTTCGCTGCGGTCTGCTACGCTAAAGCCTAAATCACGGTTCAAACCATGGCGCAGATTATCGCCATCAAGCAGATAGGTATGCTTGCCCAAACTATGAAGCCGTTTTTCCAACAGCCCCGCTAAGGTCGATTTTCCCGAACCGGAAAGACCGGTAAACCACAAGACAACAGGTTTTTGGAACTTCTGTTCGGCACGGGCTTTGGCATCCAGCACTAAACTTTGCCAATGAATATTGCTGGCTTTATGACCGTTTTCGCGGATCATCCCCGCAGCCACTGTCTTATTGCTCACGCGATCAATCAGCACAAATGCACCGGTTGAACGCTGATTTTGATAAAGGTCAAAAACCAATGGCAAATTAAGCTGCAACTGGCAAAGCCCGATTTCATTCAAGGCCAGTTCGTGCGTATCAGTCGGGGTAAAGGTTTCAATATCAATGCGATGCTGAAGCTTTGTAATGGTCGCACTCACCTGATCGGTTTCGGTGCGCAACCAATAGCTTTGACCCGCACGCAACGGCGCATCGTCAAAATTGATCATCTGTGCCACCACTTGATCACTAACAATCGGCCTGTCGCCCACACCGCTCAGCATGGATCCGCGCGACAAATCCAATTCATCTTCCAGAAGAAGTGTGACCGCCTGCCCCTCGAAAGCCTCCTGCAAATCGCCTTGCGGGCTGATGATACGGCGCAATTTTGTTTGCTTGCCGGTTTTAGCAACCACGACCGTGTCGCCTATCCGCACATGGCCAGAACTAAGCGTACCGGCAAAACCGCGAAAATTGGGATCGGGGCGGCTGACATATTGCACCGGAAAACGAAAGACTTGCTCGTCAGGCGCTTTTTCCAAAGGTACTGTTTCTAAGTGCTCGAGTAATGTCGGCCCCTGATACCAGGGTGTATTGGCTGAATGCACACTGACATTGTCGCCAAAGCGGGCAGAAATCGGAATGGTTTCGATGCTGGCAAAGCCGAAATCTTTGGTCATCTCACGATAGGAAACCGCAATTTCCTCAAAAATATCACGCGAAAAATCCACCAGATCAATTTTATTCACCGCCAAAATGATATTTCGCACACCCAACAGACTGGCGATAAAACTATGGCGGCGTGTCTGTGTAATCAAACCTTGGCGCGCATCAACCAGCACAATCGCCAGATCGGCGGTTGAAGCACCTGTTGCCATATTGCGGGTATACTCAGCATGTCCGGGCGTATCAGCGACAATAAATTTGCGTCTTTTGGTCGAGAAAAACCGATAGGCCACATCAATGGTAATGCCCTGCTCACGCTCTGCTTCCAGCCCGTCCATGAGAAGCGCAAAATCAATCTCGTCGCCGGTTGTGCCAAACTTCCGGCTGTCATTTTTCAAATGCGCCAGCTGGTCTTCAAAAATGCCTTTCGCATCATAAAGCAAGCGGCCAATCAAGGTCGACTTGCCATCATCCACCGAACCACAGGCTAAAAACCGCAACAGGGTTTTGTTTTCCTGCTCCTGTAAATAATCGGCAATACGGGTTTCAACACTTTGTGCGCCAGCCTGAGGCACGTCCAACAAAACCATCAGAAATATCCCTCACGCTTTTTCTTTTCCATTGAACCACTTTCGTCGCGGTCAATCATCCGGCCTTCACGCTCAGAGGTTTTGGAGAGCAACATTTCTTCGATAATACCGGCGAGACTGTCAGCTTCTGACGGAATAGCCCCCGTCAGCGGATAGCAACCAAGGGTGCGAAACCGCACTTCGCGCGTGAGAATTTCTTCCCCCTCGCGCAGCACCAGCCGGTCATCATCGGCCATAATCAGCATGCCGTCACGCTCAACAACCGGCCGCGGTTTTGCGAAATAAAGCGGCACCAGCGGAATATTTTCCCGCATAATATATTGCCAGATATCCAGCTCCGTCCAATTGGAAAGCGGAAACACCCGGATCGATTCACCTGTTGAAATACGGGTATTATAAATCTTCCACATTTCAGGGCGCTGATGCTTCGGATCCCAGCCATGCTGGCTGTTACGAAAAGAAAATATCCGCTCTTTGGCACGCGATTTTTCTTCATCACGCCGCGCCCCGCCAAAGGCCGCATCAAAGCCGTGCTTGTCCAGCGCCTGCCGCAGTGCCACTGTTTTAAACATGTGGGTATGCACATTGGAACCATGCGAAAACGGGCCGATATTCTGCTCAACCGCATCCTGATTGATATGCACCAGCAGTTCAAAACCATCCTCACGCGCCCGCTGATCACGAAAGGCAATCATCTCTTTAAACTTCCATGTCGTATCGACATGCAACAGCGGAAACGGCAATTTGGCCGGATAAAAAGCCTTGCGTGCCAGATGCAATAAAACAGACGAATCCTTGCCCACTGAATAAAGCATCACCGGCTTGGAAAAGCTTGCCGCCACTTCGCGGAAAATATGTATGGCCTCTGCTTCAAGTTTGTCCAAATGAGTTAATGTTTTTACCGAAGCTGCCAGCTGCATATTATTCCCCGCGATTGATCTGATGGCAGACGCAAGGTTTACAAAGCCCGCACCGTCGATGCCTTGAGCATTATTATCGCGATAAGGCGTGCTGATTTAAAAGGATGGATGTGCGAAAATTCAAAAGCGCAGATAAATTCCTACTCGCTTTCAGCTCCCTTCCAGTAATATAATACCCGAACCACAGTGCGGAGTTTATAACATATTGATAATCCTACTAATTTAGTGGCATTTATATAATCAGGCAGGATTTAAGTTTTGAGTGATGTAAAACAAAAAACACCGCGCGTTCTTGTAACCGGTGCAACAGGTTTTATAGGTCGGGCGCTTGTGCCTTTTTTGCAAAGCCGGGGCTATCACGTCAAAGCAACATCGCGCTCACGACATGCCGATATGGCACAGTTGCCTGAACCGGATGCCGACATCAAAACCTTTGAAAAACTGGTTGAAGATTGCGTCCATGTCATTCATCTGGCGGCCATTGCCCATGTGATGCATGAACTGCCAGCTGAGACTTACGACAAGGCCAACCGCCTATTGACGGAAAAACTTGCACAGGCAGCAAAAAACAAAATAGCCGGTAAATTTGTCTTTATATCTTCGATTGGTGTTCAAACGGGATCGGTACGCGAAGGCATTTTAACGGAAAGCGATGATAACAAACCCGAGCGCGATTATGGCCGTGCCAAATTGCTGGCCGAGGACGCTATCCACGCAGTTTACGGACAGGATAAGCGCTTTACAATTCTGCGCCCCGTTTTGGTTTACGGCAAAGGTGCAGGCGGCAATCTCGCACGCTTGGTGAAACTTGCTAAACTGCCATTGCCGCTGCCCTTTGCCAATCAAACACAAAAGCGCAACCTTCTCGACAGAGAGGCGCTGTGTGATGCAATTGCCCATGTTTTAGCAACATCAGTCACGGACGGCGAAACCTATCTGGTTGCCGATCAGTCAGCCGTTACTATTGCCGATATTATCTCAAGCCTGCGTCAGGGCATGGGGCGCAAACCAATGCTTGTGCCTTTCCCGCATAAACTGCTTGAACTGGCGGCCAATCTGGCAGGCCAGCAAAAAGCCTTGCAGGCACTCACCGGCCCCTTGATGGTAAGCTCGCAGAAGCTTGCCCAAACCGGCTGGCACGCACCAAGAGATACCAAAGCCCGCTTGCAAAAAATGACAAAAGACTGAGCAAAATTATCAGATTGTAAAAGTGATTTTTAAATGCGGTCTTCGATGACACTTTGGTCAGAGACCTGAGGACGAAAATCTGTCCTTCGCATAAAATTTTGTGAGATGAGCAAGTCCAAAAATACCTACAGACCAAACCGCTATAGGCAATAGTTCAATTAAAGTAGTCCGAGTGTGCGAGCTTTCATCACTGCCTGCACTTTATTGACCGCCATCAGCTTGGTCAGAACATTGCTGATGTGGAAGTTGACCGTGCGGGTGGAAATACTCAGGATGGCGCCGATAATCTCCGCCGTTTTCCCTTCGCTCGTCCAGAGCATAATTTCCCGTTCACGCGCAGTCAGTGTCACATCCTGCATACCGGTGATCTTTTCCACCTCCAGCAATTGATACATCGACAGATGAATAAGACTGCCGATTACCTGCATTTTGGTAGAAAGCGTCTGCAATTCCTCATCACTGATGGCTTTTTCACGCCGGATAAAGCTCAGCATACCAAACACACCATGCGCCGACCAGCACGGCACCGAAATGCCGATATTAAGCCCTGATTGGCGTGCTTTTTGCCAAAGTGCTGTGGCATCTGCAAAAACTGCCTCCGACCAGACCACCGGCTGATTGCTTTTCATCCCCCTACGAATGACCGGATCATTTTCATGGGCATTGGCAGCGCGATATTCTGCTCCCCATTTTTCCGGGCAATTATCAAAAAGAAAAAACTTCGATTTCGAGTTCAATGCAGGAATACTGATACTATAGGTGCAATAATCAAAACCGCATTGAACAGCAAAATCCGCAATCACCTTAAACAGGCATGCAGCATCATCCACCGACCTGACGTCGTTGTAAATTCTTTCCCATAACATTTTTTAAACCCCGTGTTATTACAGGCTTCCACATTTATACGGGAGCCTTATGATTATATATTAAAACAAGCTTAAATACTTTAAACAAACATGCGTAATGCTATACACTTTGACAGTAACACAGATAGAATAAACAAGCTATCATTGGCATTTGTATAGTTTTTATATTATTTCAAAAAACAAAGATAATTATGCGTAAAAACAAAGAAGACCTGAGAATAATGACAAGTCTCAGGTCTTCTTTTTGATAAATCTTAAAGATTAAGCAGCTGATTCTTTCGTGTTCGCCGCCTGTCCGGGGATATAATTGAGAATAGGCCCGAGCCAGCGCTCCACTTCCTCAATGCTCTTGCCTTTACGTTGCGCATAATCTTCCACCTGATCCCGCTCAACCTTCGCCACCCCGAAATAATAACTATCCGGATGGCCGATATAGAGCCCTGACACAGAAGAGCCAGGCCACATGGCATAGCTTTCGGTCAGTTCCACGCCGGTTGCATTGGTGGCATCCAACAGACGGAAGAGCGTGGTTTTTTCAGTATGATCAGGCTGTGCCGGATAACCAGGTGCCGGACGGATACCCTGATAGCTTTCCGACACCAATTCTTCATTGGTAAAACTTTCATCCGGTGCGTAGCCCCAATATTCTTTACGCACCCGCTCATGCATCATTTCGGCAAAGGCTTCGGCAAAACGGTCAGCCAAAGCTTTGACCAAAATGGCCGAATAATCATCATTGGCGCGTTCAAAACGCTCCGAGATTGCCACCTCCTCAATACCGGCAGTCACCACAAAACCACCGACATAATCCGCCTTACCGGTATCTTTCGGTGCAACAAAATCGGACAATGCTACATTCGGGCGGTCGCCGCGCTTCGACAATTGCTGACGCAGCGTGAAGAATGTATCAGAATGTTCAGTGCGGCTTTCATCCGCGTAAAGTTCGATATCATCGCCAACCGCATTGGCTGGCCAGAAACCGATTACAGCACGCGGTACGAACCATTTTTCATCAATGATTTTTTTCAGCAAGGCTTGTGCATCACCATAAAGCTGGCGTGCTGCTTCGCCCTGTTTTTCATCTTCCAAAATCGCCGGAAAACGTCCCTTTAACTCCCATGTCTGGAAGAAAGGTGTCCAGTCGATATAGCCCGACAATGTTTCCAGATCGATATCATCAATCACCTTAGTGCCAAGGAAGCTAGGGCGTGGTGGCTGATAGTTGCTCCAATCAATTTTAAAGGGATTGGCGCGGGCACTTGCCAGCGGCAGGCGCTGCTTTTCTGCTTCATTACGGGCATGCGCTTCGGCCACTTTGGCATATTCATCTTTGATGCTTTGCACATAACCAGCCTTGGCATCAGGCGATAAAAGCTGCGACACGACACCCACCGCGCGGCTGGCATCCACCACATAAACAGTTTGGCCACGCTCATATTTCGGATGGATTTTCACAGCCGTATGCACGCGACTGGTGGTTGCACCACCAATCAGCAATGGCAGATCAAGCCCTTCACGCTCCATTTCGGCGGCCACATGCACCATTTCGTCCAATGACGGCGTAATCAGACCGGAAAGGCCGATAATGTCGACTTTTTCCTCACGCGCGACTTGCAGAATTTTAGCAGCCGGAACCATCACGCCGAGATCGATGATCTCATAATTGTTACAGGCCAGCACAACGCCGACGATATTTTTACCAATATCATGAACGTCGCCCTTAACGGTTGCCATCAGCACTTTTCCGGCACTTTGACGCTCACCGTCACCGCCGTTTAAGCGCTTTTCTTCTTCCATATAAGGCAAGAGCACTGCCACGGCCTGCTTCATCACACGGGCAGATTTCACCACCTGCGGCAGGAACATTTTACCGGAGCCAAAAAGATCACCCACCACATTCATACCGGCCATCAACGGGCCTTCAATCACATGCAGCGGACGCTCGGCCTTTTGGCGGGCTTCTTCCGTATCAGCTTCAATAAATTCAGTGATACCATTGACCAGCGCATGGGAAATACGTTCTTCAACGCTTAATTCGCGCCAGCTCAAATCCTTGGCTTTAGCTTCTTTACCGGCCGTGCCGCGATAACGTTCAGCCAAATCCAGCAAACGTTCCGTCGCATCAGAACGGCGGTTTAACACCACATCTTCGCAAGCCTCACGCAATTCCGGATCAATGGATTCATAAACCGCCAGCTGGCCGGCATTAACGATCCCCATATCCATGCCAACCTGAATGGCATGATAAAGGAAAACCGCATGCATGGCTTCACGCACCGGCTCATTACCGCGGAACGAAAAGGACAGATTGGAAATACCACCCGACACATGCACATGCGGCAGGGTTTCAATAATGATCTTGGTCGCACCAATAAAATCATTACCGTAATTATTATGCTCTTCAATACCGGTCGCCACCGCAAAGACGTTCGGGTCAAAGACGATATCTTCCGGCGGCAGACCAACTACCTCGGTCAGAATTTTATAAGCGCGGGTACAAATTTCAACCTTTCGCTCAAGTGTGTCAGCCTGACCGGTTTCGTCAAACGCCATCACCACCACAGCCGCACCATAAGCGCGCACCAGCTTGGCATGATGGATGAAGGCTTCTTCACCCTCTTTCAGCGAGATGGAGTTGACCAGCGGCTTGCCCTGCACGCATTTAAGGCCGGCCTCGATGACTTCCCATTTGGAGCTGTCGATCATCACCGGCACACGAGCAATATCAGGCTCGGATGCGACCAGATTCAAATATTCAACCATGACCTTCTGACTGTCGATCAGCCCTTCGTCCATGTTGATATCAATGACCTGCGCACCATTGCTGACCTGATCACGCGCCACATCCAAAGCGGTGGCATAATCACCTTCTTTGATGAGTTTGCGGAAGCGGGCAGAACCGGTGATATTAGTGCGTTCGCCCACATTGACGAACGGAATATCTTTGGTAAGCGTAAATGGCTCAAGGCCGGACAAACGCATCAAAGGTTCAAGTTTGGCTGGTTTACGGGGTGGGTATTTTTTCGCAACTTCTGCCAGAGCTGCGATATGTTCAGGCGTCGAGCCACAGCAGCCGCCCATAATATTGACGAGGCCTTCACGCGCAAAGCCTTCCATTTGCGCGGCCATCACTTCAGGCGTTTCATCATAACGGCCAAATTCGTTTGGCAGACCGGCATTCGGATAAGCACAGACAAATGTATCTGCTACGCTTGAAATTTCAGCCAGATGCGCGCGCATAGCATTAGCGCCCAGCGCACAGTTAAGCCCGATAGAAAACGGCTTGGCATGGCGCAATGAATACCAGAAAGCAGTTGGTGTCTGGCCGGAAAGCGTGCGCCCCGACAAGTCGGTAATAGTGCCGGAAATCATCAAAGGCAGACGGATCTGCTTTTCTTCAAACACCTGTTCGCAGGCAAAAATCGCAGCCTTAGCGTTCAGCGTATCAAAGATGGTTTCAATCAGAATAATATCTGCGCCCCCATCAATGAGGCCATGGATCTGCTCGGCATAAGCAATGCGCAGATCATCAAACGTAACGGCGCGGTAGCCCGGATTATTGACATCAGGCGAAAGCGAAGCGGTACGGTTTGTCGGCCCCAAGGCACCGGCAACAAAACGGCGGCGGCCGTCCTGTTGTTCGGCGCGGATAGCAGCACGACGTGCCAGACGCGCACCATCACGGTTTAGCTCATAAACCACATGCTCCATACCATAATCGGCCTGCGCAATGGAGGTGGATGAGAATGTGTTGGTTTCCAGAATATCCGCACCAGCCATGGCATAGGCATAATGGATATCTTCAATTGCCTTCGGCTGGGTCAGGGTCAAAAGATCGTTATTGCCCTGCAAATGGCATTCGCAACCTGAAAACCGCTCACCACGGAAATGCTCTTCATGAAAGCCAAGCCCCTGAATCTGTGTTCCCATCGCACCGTCAAGTATCATGATGCGTTCACTGGCAGCTTTTTTTAAGCTTGTGAAAATTTCAGAACCATCGGTACGTGGTGCAACAGCACCAAAAAGATCGTCAACAGAAGACGTCATAAGAATCACCAGACCTTATCAAGCGGGCACAATTTATTGAGTTAATGACATAAACATATCTTTATGTCAAACTTATCACTATTATCTTTATAGTGCGGCCAAAACGCAATAACCCCGGATGAACCGGGGTTATTGCGTAAAAAACCAAATGAATACCGACCAGACCGGCTCAGGTCACATAAGCAGTGATAGACGCACCAACCAGCGCAATCGCTGCCGCAATCATCACGCCATAAAGGCGCGGCTTGTCAAAAATAACCGCAAAAGCCGAGAACCAGGCAACAACAGCAGCACCCAGAGCAAACAAAAAGCCCGGCTTGTCATGCGCGACGATATTAACAGCCATAAGACCACCAATGATCAAAGCGCCGAATACGATCATCAGACCTGTGGCATATTTTTCATAATCGTCCATTTGTAGTTCCTGATTGATTGACCTGACAAGAGGCCGGAAGATTTGTTGTTCATACGCCGAATGCGAAAAGTTAATCAAGCTCACGCTTACACAACCACTATTCGCGCCATTCTTCAACATTTCTGTTGTCAGACCTTACATAAACGCTGTGTTTTTTGTGTTTACGTGCCAATTTTACAAAAATTGCGCTTAGACTGTGCCGCCAGGCAGTGTTTCCACATCGGCGGAAAAGCGCATCTCACGCATAGGGCGCACATATTGGGTGGTGGCGGCATAGATAGGGTCGGCCTTAAACGCAAAGAGGGCTGCTTCATCTTTAAACTCGCCATAGACAACCAGATCAATCCGGTCGCACATCGGGTCAACTTTACTGTTTGGTAAAACTTCAAACACATCCGAATGCGGAATGGCTTTCAGGCGCTCCAGCCCCTCGCGCACCACATCAATATCCTGCCCCTCTTTGACGCTAAAAAATACGATATGACGGATCATTTTCACTTCATTCCCGTTACAAGATATGCGCTCATTGCAGATAGGGGCTTATTACCCCATCCGGGTTCAAACGAAAATGCCTGAATATCGGTTTTTATCTATTCTCTGAAACGTCGCCAGCTAAACTCGCCTTTCTGGCGTACGGAACCGGAGCCCGGCTGATAATAATGAGGCGTATCCACCAATGCCCCTGCCTGTAAACGCTTTAAAGCTGTCGGATGGCGCACTTCCAGTGTATCAAAACCAGAACGCAGCATCAAAGCCGCCTGATCAATCAGCACATCACCTACGGCACGCAATTCCCCTTTAAAACCTTGCGCACGCAACAGCTCTGCCTTTGAATAAGAGCGCCCGTCATTAAAGGCCGGAAAATCCAGCGCAATCAGTGACAATCGGTCAAGTGCTGAAAAAAGCGGCGAGATATCCTCGCCCGCTTCCACCCGCACCCCCAGCCGGTGATTGGTTTGCGCGTGAAAAGCCTCACCTTCCTGCAACCAGATATTGAGCGGCAACAATACCGCTTCCGCATCTGCTTCCTCAGACAGGTCTTGCCGAAACTGATAATCATCCGGCTTGAAACCATCTGCCGTCCACAAATAAGCACTCATTTGATCGCTCCCTTTTGCTCCAGCTGTTGCGTCAAGCCGCTCAAATGAATGCCGCATTCGGTTTTATCTGAGCCTGCCCAGCGCCCTGCGCGCTGATCCTCACCCTCTTCAACCGGGCGTGTGCAGGGCATGCAACCGATGGAGCGATAATTTTGCAAAGTCAGCGGATGCACCGGCAAATCATGACGCCGCATATAGGCAATGAGATCATCGCTTTGCCAATGCGCCAGCGGATTGATGCGAATACGCACACCAACCGCCTCAAAGCTCGGCAAGTGCTGGCGTGTTGCAGCCTGAAACTGTTTGCGTCCTGTCATCCATGCCTTAAATGGTGCAACCGCCCTCGTCATCGGCTCGACTTTGCGCAAAAAGCAGCAACGGTCTTTATCCGTCATCGATAAAGCGCCATAGCGATCATCACGCCGCAAACTTTCTGATAAAGGCGTAATATCCTGCACATTTTGCAAGCCTAATTGTTGCGTCAACTGATGGCGATAGTCCAATGTCGCGGTAAAATGCTTGCCCGTATCTAAAAACAGCACCGGAATATTGGGATCAATTTGCGCCACCATATGCAAAAGCACCGCCGATTCCGCGCCGAAAGAAGAAACCAGCGCCAAGGCGCCTAAGCCAAAAACGCGATGCGCTTGCTCGATAATCACCTGTGGCTCACGCGCGCCGTGGCTTGTTTCCAGCAATCGCGCCTGTGCGGCCACCCGCATCTCTTGGTTTAGCTGTGGCTCAGGCGGCATGGGCGCGTTCACCGTAGAGGGCTTGCTTGAACGGTTCCGCCCCCAAACGACGATAAGTCGTCAGGAAGTTTTCACTCCGGTCAAGCCGTACATCCAGATAAGCATCCACCAGTTTTTCAATGGCATCGACAATATCTTCAGACGAAAAACCCCGCCCGATAATATCGCCGATACTGGTATGCGCATCAGCCGAACCACCAAGCGTTATCTGATAAAGTTCCTCGCCCTTTTTCTCCACGCCCAAAATGCCGATATGGCCAACATGATGATGGCCGCAAGCATTAATGCAGCCGGAAATTTTAATCTTCAGATCACCAATATCAAGCTGGCGCTGATGGTCACCAAAACGTTGGCTGATACGCTGCGCCACCGGAATGGCACGCGCATTGGCAAGCGCACAGTAATCAAGCCCCGGACAGGCAATAATATCAGTAATCAACCCTGCATTGGCGGTCACCAATTGCTCGGTTTTCAGTGCATCATAAACCGCTTTCAGATCAGCTAAGGCCACATGCGGCAGCACCAGATTTTGCTCGTGACTGACGCGGATTTCATCAGATGAAAAACGCTGCGCAATATCGGCAATCAAATCCATTTGTTCAGCATTGGCATCACCCGGAATACCACCAATGGGTTTTAGCGAAATTGTCACCACACCATAATCAGGATGTTTGTGACGCGTTACATTTTGCGCCACCCATGCACTGAAACCTTCATCGGCCTTTTGGGCTTGTGCCAATAATACCCAACCTTCAGACCGTTCAGGTAAGTCCGGCATTTTAAAATAATGCTGAATGGCATCAATATCGCTTTGCGGCAGTTTCAAATCCGTATGGCGGATTGCTTCCCATTGCGCTTCAATTTCTCGTGCCAGTTCGTCAATGCCGGTTTCATGCACCAGAATTTTGATGCGCGCTTTATATTTATTATCGCGGCGCCCGTGCAGATTATAAACCCGCACAATCGCTGTGATATAAGTCAGCATATCTTCAACCGGCAAAAATTCACGAATTTTGCGCGCCACCATCGGCGTGCGTCCCTGCCCGCCACCAATATAGACACTCAAACCCAAAGCGCCCACTTCGTTCTTCTTCAGCTGCAAGCCGATATCATGCACCTGAATGGCAGCGCGGTCATTATCAGCACCAACAATCGCAATTTTAAATTTACGCGGCAGGTAAGAAAATTCCGGATGCAGCGACGACCACTGCCGCAAAATCTCGGCAAAAGGGCGTGGGTCAGCCACTTCATCTGCAGCTGCACCGGCAAAATGATCGGCTGTCACATTGCGGATACAGTTGCCCGATGTTTGAATGGCGTGCATTTCCACTTCCGCCAATTCGTCTAAAATGGCTGGCACATCCTTCAAGGCCGGCCAGTTGAACTGGATATTTTGTCTGGTGGTGAAATGGCCATAGCCACGGTCATAGCGCCGTGCAATCGAGCCCAGTTTGCGCAATTGCCGCGATGACAAAGTGCCGTAAGGAATAGCCACGCGCAGCATATAGGCATGTAATTGCAGATAAAGACCATTCATCAAACGCAAGGGTTTGAACTGGTCTTCACTCATTTCACCAGAGAGGCGGCGCTCCACCTGATCTTTAAACTGGGCAACACGCGATTTCACAAAATCGCGGTCAAACTCGTCATAACGATACATCGTCCGGCCTTTTAAAACGGAGAATTAATAAGCAGGTCTTGCAGTCCCGAATGTCACAATGGTCGGGCCGCTCACTCTGATGCGTTCGCGCAGACGCAACGGGCTTAAACCCTCGTCATTGTCTTCCACCTCAATGACGTTGACATCCACCACTTCATCAAAAAGCGAGGCTGCGCGCCCTGCCGCTTCCAGCGCTTCCACCGCTTGCGCATGACGCGCAACCAAAGCGCCTTTCAGGTTTTTCTGCCATTTGCCATCAGCCCCCAGCCATACAGCCACACCATCCAGCAAACGATTGGCAGTCAGAACTTTTACAACCATGATTTTCGCTCCTGATTTAATGTTTCAAGCCGCAGCAAAATGCTGCTGCCGGCTTAAAGGCTCTGCATTTTTTAACGACGCACCCGCCACCGCCTCGCCGATAATCACCATTACCGGCCCGTGCAAATCTTCACGCAAAGCCAACTCCGGCAGATCTTTTAAAGTGCCGTGAAAAAACCGCTTATCCTGACGGCTGGCATTTTCAATTGCCGCGACACTCGTATCAGCGGGCAAACCAGCGCTCATCAACCGTGAAGCCACATCACCTGCCACACTGCGCCCCATATAAATGGCAATCGTTGCACCGGTGACAGCCAGACGCGCCCAATCCGGCAAGGTTTCGCCCTGCATGTCGTGTCCGGTGGTAAAAATCAGCGATGAAGCAACACCGCGTAATGTCAGTGGCAATTCCATATCGGCAGCGGCAGCAAAAGCCGATGTTATGCCCGGCACCACTTCAAACGAAATATTTGCCGCTCTCAGCGCCGCCATTTCTTCGCCTGCGCGCCCATAAATCAACGGATCGCCGGATTTTAACCGCACCACCTGTCTGCCAAGACGCGCCTCATCAACCAGCAACTGGCTTATCTCATCCTGACTTTTAGAGTGGCAGCCTTTGCGTTTACCAACCAGAATGCGGGTTGCGTCACGTCTGCCCATAGCCACAATTGCTTCCGGCACCAGCGCATCATAAATGATGACATCCGCATTCATCAGCACACGATGAGCACGTAATGTGAGTAAATCTTCTGCTCCCGCTCCCGCCCCCACCAACCAGACATAGCCGTTTTGTTTTTGGGTGTTGTTTTGTTGAGTGCTGGCATTTTGCAACAAGAGGCGCGCTTCATCATGGGCAGCTTTCTCATTGCCACCTTCTAATGCCCGTGCAACCTTACCTTCAAAAAAGCTACGCCAGAAATTGCGCCGTGCTGCCCCTTTTTCAATCAGGGCTTCAGCCTGCGCCCGAAATTGCACCGCCAGCCTTGCCAATGCGCCTAATTGCGGCGCTAACATTGCCTCAATCCGCGCACGGATCATTTGTGTTAAAACAGGCCCCGCCCCTTCCGAACCAATAGCAATTGTCACAGGTGCGCGATTAACGATGGCAGGTATCAGAAAATCACAAAGCTGCGGGCGATCAACCACATTCACCGGAATGTGATGCGCTTGAATGCGCTTTGCTAAAGCATGGTCTGTCGCCTCATCACCACTAGCAATAAAAACCAGTTTTGCATCGAGAAAATCCGTGTCTTTCACATCACGGGCAAAATGTTCGATGGTTGTTTCGCGTAAAAAATCCGCCAGAACAGGTTCAGGATGATCAGCGACAACGCGAATGCGGGCTTGGGTCTGGTGCAAAAGCCGTGCCTTGTTCAGCGCTTCTTCGCCATTGCCGATCACCAGTACCGGCTTGTCGGCAACGCGGAAAAAAACCGGAAAATCGGCTAAAAGAGAAACAGACCCTGACACTCTACCCACCCTTTCAAACATGAAGAGCAGTATCGCCTAACGGTTAGAGCTTGATAAGAAATGCGCTTGCGCGGCAGGCCTGCGAATAGCAATTGCTTTTCTGCACTTCCACGCGCGGGAGGTTTTTCATTCCCTAATTAACGGCTCATGAAAAAGGCCGGATAATGTGCAGGCCAACGCATCGGACGCACAATGATGAGATCAAAACGCAATGAAAGCTGCGCATAATCAGGTTGTCGGGCAAGCCATAAATCGGCTGCCGCTTCTATGCGGCGCATGGATTGCAAATCCACCGCATCCATTGCCGATGCAGTATGAACCCGCGCCTTCACTTCAACTATCAGCACCTGATTGCCGCGTCGTGCAATCAAATCAATCTCGCCAAGTTTAGTGCGATAACGGCGCTCAATAATTCTGTAGCCTTTGAGCATCAAGCTAAGGCTGGCCAGAAACTCGGCGCGATGTCCTAAGGAAAATGCTGCCTGACGCTTTTCCTTAAATTTATTCATTCGCTGCTCTTGAGCGCAATCAGCCGCTGATAAAGATCAGACTTTTTCGCGCCCGTCATACGGGCAGCTTCGGCGGCAGCTTTCGATGTCGGCATTTCTTGTGCGAGCGACAACAGCAACTTGTCCATGTCTTCCGCACTTGTAACCACTGCCTGCTCTTCAGGCGGCGCCACCAGCAAAACCACTTCACCGCGAATACGGTCTTCGCCATCATAGGTTTCAGACAATTCGCGCAAAGGAGCCGTGACAACAGTTTCATAAGCCTTGGTCAGCTCGCGACACAGAGCACCTTCACGGGCTTCACCAAACACATGCACCATATCACTTAAGGCAGCGGCAGCACGATTAGGTGATTCAAAGAAAATCAGCGTGGTATCAATGGCTTTCAGTGCTTCCAACCGCGCACGGCGCTGGCCTTGCTTGGGCGGCAAGAACCCGCAAAACATGAATGTATCAGTCGGTAAACCTGTAGCGGTCAAAGCCGCCAGCACTGCGGAAGCCCCAGGAACCGGAACCACCTTGATGCCTGAGCTGCGTGCCTCACCCACCAAACGAAAGCCCGGATCAGACACAAGCGGTGTGCCGGCATCAGACACCAGCGCCACACTTTTGCCCTCCATGAGAGCGGCAATCAGCTTTGGCCCTGCTTCCGTTGCATTATGTTCATGATAAGCAACGGGGCGGCGTGTGACGCCAAAACGGTCAAGCAATACACGTGTTACGCGCGTATCTTCGCAAGCCAAAATATCGGCACCGGCAATGGTTTCAATACCACGCAGGGTCATATCGCCTAAGTTTCCGATAGGGGTTGAGACAATATAAAGCGCAGGCTCCAAAGGGCGTGCCCGTTGCGGAACACCACCAATGACATAATCGCGCGATTTAACTTCGTCTTCCACCAGCAAAAACCTTAAAAAATTCAATCACCGAAGTGAATAGCATTATAAAGACAGATCAGCCACCACTGCATCCAGCAATAATGAACCGGCAGGCGTGGCGCGAATGAAATCATCATTCATGCGTTCAAGCGCTCCCTGCTCGATCAAGCGGTTCAGACGGTCTGCATTAATGGCATGACCAGTCAGGCGCTGATAGCGGCGCAAATCAACACCTTCACGCAGACGCAAACCCATCATCAGAAACTCGTCGCCTTGCTGATTACCGTTGAGATGCTCCTGCTCAACAATACCGTGGCCGGTATTTTCAACCCGCTCCAGCCATGTTTCAGGATGTTTTTCGGTAATCGTCACCGTGCGGGTATCATTTTCAATGAAGCGGCCATGCGCCCCCGGCCCCACACCGACATATTGGCCATAACGCCAATAAACCAGATTATGCTGCGATTCACGCCCCGGAACTGCATGGTTGGAAACTTCATAAGCCGGAAGACCGTGCTCGGCAGTCACCCTTTGCGTTTCTTCATAAAGCGCTGCGGCGTGATCCGGCTCCGGTGTTACCAGTTTGCCAGCCTTCCAAAGATTATAAAACTGCGTACCCTCTTCAATTGTCAGCTGATAAAGCGACAAATGATCGGCGGCCAGTGAAATGGCTTCTTTCAACTCGCCACGCCAGTCTTCAATGGTCTGGTCAGGACGGGCATAGATCAGATCAAAGGAAAGACGCGGGAAAATCTCGCGCGCCAGTCCGATCGCCACTTTTGCCTCATCAACCGAGTGTAAACGCCCAAGACGGCGCAGATCACGATCATTCAATGCCTGCACACCGAGCGACACACGATTGACACCGGCCGCACGATAGCCGCGAAAACGATCTGCCTCCACACTGGTCGGATTGGCTTCCAAGCTCACTTCAATATTGTCAGCAACCGACCAGCGTTTGGCAATACCATCCAGCAGCGAGGCAACCGTTGCAGGCTGCATTAAAGAAGGCGTGCCACCACCCAAAAAGATACTGGTCACCGTGCGTGGCCCTGTCCGCTCGCGCAGAGTTTCCATTTCACGATTGAAGGCGGCTGCAAAGCGTTCCTGATCCACCGGCTGATGGCGCACATGGCTGTTGAAGTCACAATATGGGCATTTGGCCATGCAAAACGGCCAATGCAGATAAATGCCAAAAGCATTTTCCCCATCAGAGGTTGCAATTTTGTGCTGCGAAGCCTGCGCGGTATTCAGTTCCAAATTCTTAAACGCCTGTTTTTCAATATCTCAATCAATGCCCAGCAAATCAAATATCTAACACATCTTTGGCAAAGAGCCGGAAGGCACGGGCACGATGCGAAAGCGCATGTTTATCACCTGGTTTCCAGCCATGTTTTTCCTGTGCGGTCATTTCACCAAATGTCTTGTCATAGCCATCCGGCAAAAAGACAGGATCAAAGCCAAAGCCCAATTCGCCGCGTGGCGGCCAGACGAGCTGACCTTCAACTTCGCCGCGATAATACTCAGCTGAACCATCAGGCTTAGCCAGACAAATCACCGATACAAAACGACCTTTACGTTGTTGTGGCTCGGTAGCGCCTTTAGCCTGCATAGCATCTTCAACCTTGCCCATCGCCATGGCAAAATCACGGCTGCCATCAGGCAATTCTGCCCAATTAGCGGTATAGACGCCCGGATTTCCGTCAAGTGCATCAACGACAAGGCCTGAATCATCAGACAAAGCCGGCAATCCTGTGGCGCTCGCCGCAGCATAGGCTTTGATATAGGCATTTTCTTCAAATGTGGTGCCGGTTTCATCAGGCTCCGGCAGTCCGAGCTGACCGGCAGACTGTGTTTCAAAACCGAACGGCCCCAACAGATCATCAAATTCGCGCAGCTTTCCTGCATTATGCGAGGCAACGACCAGCTTGGTTTCTTCAAGTTTTTTCATAATTTCAGCACCACATTCAACTTTTTATCGATCAGATAATCAGGCTACAGCCATTTTCTGCAAAGAAACCAGACGGTTTACGCCGGTTTTGGCCAAAGCCATCAGATTGGCAAATTCTTCTTCGGAGAACGGAACACCTTCAGCCGTACCCTGAATTTCAACAATGCCGCCTGAACCGGTCATAACGAAATTCGCATCAGTCTGAGCGGCTGAATCTTCCGGATAATCCAGATCAAGCACCGGAGTGCCTTCATAAATACCGCAAGAAATAGCAGCAACATGGTCTTTCAGCACTTTGTCGAGCTTGACCATCTGACGGCTTTCCATCCAGCGCAGGCAATCATGCAGCGCTACCCAACCACCGGTAATAGCAGCGGTACGGGTGCCGCCGTCGGCCTGAATGACATCGCAATCAACAGTGATCTGAAACTCACCCAAAGCCTGCATATCGACAACCGCACGGAGCGAGCGGCCGATCAGACGCTGAATTTCCTGTGTGCGGCCACCCTGCTTGCCAGCGGCTGCTTCACGGCGCATACGGTCGCCGGTTGAACGTGGCAGCATGCCATATTCCGCAGTGACCCAACCTTTACCGGTATTACGCATCCAGCCCGGCACTTTTTCTTCCAAGCTTGCAGTGCACAGCACATGCGTATCGCCAAATTTGACGAGGCAAGAGCCTTCCGCATGTTTGGAAATACCACGCTCGAAAGAAACAGCCCGCATTTCATCGGCTGCACGATTGGATGGACGCATAAGATTTAACCCCGATTCATATAAGAAGTTTCTGCTTTTAAGCCGCAATGGCGCAAATAGAAAGGCATTTCACAAGCCACTTTTTATCATAGCCTTTACACAACTGTTTTAACAGTTTCATTCAAAGTCTTTGACCTTGGCACTTGCCACCTTATATTTAAGGAGAAAAATCATATTTTAAGCACAAGGTTTAAGGCGGGACGATGATCCAGTCACCAGCACATGACGTTCTCAGTTCGCTTGATCAGCGTTCGCGCGAAATCTTTCGCCGGATTGTCGAAAGCTACCTGAATGACGGCGATCCGGTCGGCTCCCGCAATCTGGCGCGTATTCTGCCGCAAGCCTTGTCGCCTGCCACCATCCGCAATGTGATGAGCGATCTGGAACATCTGGGGCTGATTTACTCGCCGCATATTTCGGCAGGCCGTATGCCAACACAAATCGGCTTGCGTTTCTTTGTCGATGCCTTTCTGGAAATCGGTGATCTGCCGCCCGATGAACGCTCCAGCATTGAAGCGCAGGTGCGCGCTGCCGGACAAACCCATTCGGTTGAAAATATCCTGACGGAAGCAAGTCAGGTGCTTTCCGGCCTCTCCAGAGGTGCGGGTCTGGTGCTGGCCACCAAAGCCGAAGGCGCGCTGAAACATATTGAATTTGTGCGCCTTGAGCCAACGCGCGCTTTAGCAGTGCTTGTCATGCAAAATGGTGATGTGGAAAACCGCGTGCTGGAACTGCCGCCCGGTGTAAGCGCCTCACAACTCATCGAAGCCTCCAATTTTCTCAATGCCCATATTCATGGCCGCACACTCACCGAAGCGCGCAATGAATTGGAAAAACTTAAAAACGAAACCCGCGAGGCACTCGACAGCCTGTCACAAAGCCTTGTTGCGCAAGGGCTTGCCATTTGGGGTGGCAGCGGCTCCGACCAGCCTGCACGCCTGATCGTGCGCGGTCGTTCCAACTTGCTTGAAAATATCAGCGCTCAGGATGATCTGGAGCGCTTGCGCCACCTCTTTGATGATCTGGAAACCAAAGACGGCATGATCCAATTGCTTGATCTGGCCGAGGCCGGATCAGGGGTGCGAATTTTCATCGGCTCAGAAAATAAGCTTTTCTCGCTTTCCGGGTCCTCGCTTGTTGTGGCACCTTACCGCGACGGCGAACAGCGCGTGGTCGGTGCGCTTGGTGTCATTGGCCCGACAAGGCTTAATTATGCCCGTATCGTTCCAATGGTCGATTATACCGCACAAATTGTCTCACGATTGTTGCGATAAGCATGACGAGAACCATCTGGGCATTGCAATTATAACTGTCAGAATGCACAAGGTATGCACATTAAGCCTTGATTTTCATGCGCTGACACTCGATATCCGCCACAAACACTTATTCAAGACGGAAGAACATCATGACTGAAGAAAAGAAAAACCCGGAAACAGCCGATCTTGACAAGCGCGACCTGAACAATCCCCGTGACCGGGATGCGCTGAAAAAAGCGGCTGATGATTTTTTGAAGTCCCGCAAGGCGGAAGCAATGGAAGAAGTGGCTGACGAAGAGGAGATTAATCCTTTTGCGCATCTGGTGGACGAAAATGCAGCACTGAAAGACCAGCTGTTGCGTCTGGCAGCCGACATGGAAAATCTGCGCAAGCGTACATTGCGCGATGTCGCTGATGCCAAAACCTATGCGGTGACCAATTTTGCCCGCGACATGCTGGGCGTTTCCGACAACCTGCGCCGTGCGCTGGATGCTATTCCGGCAGAATCGCTGGTTGAAGACAGCGGCCTTAAAGGCTTGGCCGACGGTGTTGACCTGACCGAGCGCTCCATGTTGCAGGCATTGGAACGCCACGGCGTGACCAAGCTTGATCCGGAAGGCCAGAAGTTTGACCCGAATTTCCATCAGGCAATGTTTGAAGTGCCAAACCCTGATGTGCCAAACAACACCGTTGTGCAGGTTGTTCAGACCGGTTACGCCATTGGCGACCGCGTGCTTCGCCCTGCTCTGGTGGGCGTGTCTAAAGGTGGTGCAGCACGCGCCCCTGAAGCAGATGATCAGGCTAAAGACGCTTAACTTCTGCTAAAAGACTAAACTTACATTCAATCCTTATAATTACGGGGGCGCAAAAAAACATTTGCGCCCCCGCTCAGTCTCAATACACTCCCTGATAAGAGTGGCGTTGCGGGGAGCGTCTTAGTGACCATACTGACTTTTTTGAACTATGCCGGCGTTTTTGTATTTGCCGCGACCGGCGCTTTAGCTGCATCCAGACGTCAATTGGATATTGTCGGCTTTATCTTTCTGGCCAATGTCACCGGCATCGGCGGCGGTACCATTCGTGATCTCATCCTTGGCGATGATCCGGTTTTCTGGGTCAGAGAGCCGCTCTATCTGGTCACAGGCACGGCTGCTGCCATTCTCGTTTATTTCACCGCCCATCTGGTTGAATCGCGTTATCGCGTGCTTTTGTGGCTCGACGCCCTGGGGCTGTCCTTCTACAGCGCCATGGGTGCCGCCAAAGGGATTGATCTGGGCTCCGACCCGATGGTTGCCGTTGTGACAGGTATTTTCACCGCAACCCTTGGCGGTGTCTTGCGCGATATTATCGCCGGTGAACCATCTGTTCTGCTCAAACGCGAAATTTATGTCACCGCTGCTCTTGCCGGTGCCTGCGTTTATGTAGCAATGCATCTGGCACAAATTGATATGATGATTGCCGTCATTTGCGGTAGTCTGGCAGCCTTTATTGTGCGTGGCGGCGCGTTGATCCGCGGCTGGAAGCTGCCGGTTTATAAACCGCATCCGGGGCGCACCGAGGCTGAGCTGAAACGCGACGGCGTTATCCGCGAAGATTAATCCAAAATAAGCACATAAAAAAACGGCTGATATTGGCGACAATATCAGCCGTTTTTTGTGAGTTAAGACAAGCTATTAAAGCAGTCCGGC
The DNA here is from genome assembly GCF_014205685.1 of Paenochrobactrum gallinarii. Lineage (GTDB taxonomy): Bacteria > Pseudomonadota > Alphaproteobacteria > Rhizobiales > Rhizobiaceae > Paenochrobactrum > Paenochrobactrum gallinarii. The sequence goes on along the minus strand of NZ_JACIIU010000011.1, from coordinate 38,418 downwards.
ATTTTTAGCAGCGCCCGAAAGGCTACCCTGCGGACGTGGCCCTACCTGCTGTACGATAATACCGGCAGCCAGCGCGCCAAGACGCGCACTCTCTTCCAGTGAGCGGCCATTGGTATAACCAAAGAGGAAACCAGCCGCGAACAAGTCACCAGCGCCGGTTGTGTCCACCAGTTCGGAGATTTCAATAGCCGGAACGCTCACACGCTCGTTTTTACGAACAACCACCGCACCTTTTTCCGAACGGGTCACGATTGCAAGTTTGCAATCATTGGCAAGCGCCTGCACAGCCGTGTCAAAATCATCGGTCTGATAAAGCGATTTTGCTTCGTCCTCATTGGAGAAAACAATATCGACTGTGCCGGAGCGCATCAGTTCCAGAAACTCGTCACGATAACGGTCAACACAGAACGGATCAGACAAAGTCATCGCCATTTCATGGCCGTGATCATGAGCAACTTTTGCGGCGAGACGAATGGCTTCCTTAGCGCGTGGCGGATCCCACAAATAGCCTTCAAAATAGGTGACTTTTGAATCTGCCACTTTTGACGCTTCAATATCTTCAGGCCCCAGCTCAACGCAGGCACCAAGATATGTGTTCATCGAACGCTCACCATCCGGTGTCACAAATACCATGCAACGTGCAGTCGGGATCTGGTTTTCCAACGGGCGCGTGTCAAAAGCCACACCTTGCGCACGGATATCATGCGCAAACACACCACCCAATGTATCATTGGCCACTTTACCGAAATAAGCCGCACGACCGCCCAGATTAGCGATACCAGCAGCAGTATTACCGGCGCTGCCGCCGGACATTTCAACCGCCGGCCCCATGCGGCTATATAAAAGCTCTGCACGCGAACTATCAATCAAGTTCATCGCGCCTTTGATAATGCCGTTGGAGACCAAAAATTCATCATCAGAACGCGCAATAATGTCGACGATCGCGTTACCGATACAAAGAACGTCATATGTAGCCATAAGATAATCCAGAAGGCTCCCGTTGTTATGTATCAAGCAGATTCCTGCGGTGATTTATGCGATGACTTAGCCCTTTGGCGTGATAATAGCCACCCTGTAAACTTACCGCACATAAATTATCTGTGAGAAGTATAGCGAAAACCGCGCACTCCCCAAACCTTGCCCCAGCACTCCTCAAGCACTCCCCAAACCTTGCCCAAACCTTACACTCCCCCTTGTGAGACGAAAGCCTACCACCTATCTTTAAGCCCGCAGACCTCACCTATATCTGGAGTTTTCATGGTCTTATCGGCTGCCTTAACCGCCTTGCAACGCCTGTTTAGTGCAGAATATCGCGCTGTATTCTGGAAAGTGCTGGGGCTAACCATTTTATTATTGATGGGCGCCTGGGCAGCACTCAGACAAGTGTTTTTCACATTTGCATGGCCGTGGCTGGAAACACTTCTGCCCGGTCTTCCGGCATGGACAGGCTGGCTGGGGCTGGTGGCTGCCATCATTGCCGGAATGGGTCTTGCACTGATGCTCGCCCTGCTGATTGCACCAGTGACAGCGCTGATTGCCGGTCTTTTTCTTGATGACATTGCCGAAATCGTCGAGCGGGAAGATTATCCCAATGAACCGGTGGGCACCGAACTGCCTATCGGGCGCGCCATGATCGTATCGCTCAAATTCTTAATTATTGTCATTGCCGGCAATATTCTGGCGCTAATGCTGCTGTTGGTGCCTGGTGTCAACCTGATCGCCTTCTTCATCATCAACGGCTATTTGCTGGGGCGCGAATTCTTCGAATTTGCTGCAATGCGCTATCATTCAGAACAAGAAGCCAAAGCTTTACGCTCGCGCTATAGCGGCACGATTTTCTTGGGCGGCCTTATCATTGCATGTTTTCTGGCAGTGCCGCTTCTCAGCCTGCTGACGCCACTTTTTGCTGCCACCATGATGGTACACCTGCATAAAGCGATCATGCGTCAGGAGAAAAACCTTATCCCAGTTTTTCAGGGATAGTGGTCAGTGGTGCGGGTATAGCATTGGTTTTCGACGCCGATTTGCAAATATCCGCAATCACACAGAGCTGACATTCAGGCTTGCGCGCCTTGCAGGTATAACGCCCGAACAAGATCAGCCAATGATGGGCATGCTGCATAAATTCTTCAGGAATAATCCGCAGCAAAATTGCTTCCACCGCATCGGGCGTTTTGGCTGGAGCCAGACCAATCCGCGTACCAATGCGCAAAATATGCGTATCCACCGCCATGGTTGGCTGGCCGAAAGACATGTTTAAAACCACATTGGCGGTTTTACGCCCGACCCCCGGCAGCGTCATCAGGTCTTCACGATTACCCGGCACTTCACTGCCAAAATCACGGATCAAAGCCTCGCAAAGCAGAATAACATTTTTAGCTTTATTGCGCCAAAGGCCGATGGTTTTAATATATTCGCCCACCGTTTCTTCGCCCAGTGCCAGCATTTTCTCCGGCGTGTCAGCAATAGCAAACAAAGCGCGTGTCGCCTTATTAACGCCCGCATCGGTTGCCTGCGCTGATAAAACCACCGCTACCAGTAATGTAAAGACATTCACATGTTCAAGCTCGCCCTTTGGCTCAGGACGCTGAATGCTGAAACGACGGAATATTTCATGCACCTCATCGCGTGTGTAAAGCGTACCGGCAAGGCGGCGGGCTTTACGCTTTGGTGCAGTCGTGATGTCTGTAGCGGATGATTTTACTTTAGGCTGTTCCATATCCACTCTATAATCACTATTATAGTGACATAACAGTCGTAAGCTTGACGCAGCCAGCAACAGGTTATCATGGTTGATTATCATCCCGACGGTGCGCAGCCTGATCAATATGACAGGCCGATTTTTCAGGCACTTCTCCAACCCTATCGCTCGCTCGGGCGCAAGGGGTTTATCGTGTTGATGTCAGCGCTGATAGCCTGCTGGCTTTCGGTAAGCTTCGTCTTTTTCTCACTAGGTGCCTGGCCGATCTTCGGCTTTTTCGGGCTTGATATTGCACTGATTTATTGGGCTTTCCGCGTCAATTACCGTGCAGCACAAGCACGCGAAGAAATATATGTTTCCAAAACTGCCCTGCATATCCGCCAGATTGCCGCTTCAGGGCGCGTGAAAAATCATCAGTTCAATCCGTTCTGGACGCGGTTTCATGTCGACCGCCGCCCCGATATCGGCATCACCGCGATGAATATTGAAAGCCGTGGCCAGATTTTGAAAATAGGCAGCTTCCTTAATCCTGATGATCGTGAAAGCTTTGCCAGTGCTTTTTCATCAGCCTTGCGTGAAGCCAAAAGCAGCTGAGTTTTTCCACAACTGTCGCTGAGGTTAAGCATTTATAGCAGGCGCACATAAGCGCCCCTTGAAGTCAGTAATCGCAAAAGCCATATTACTATAAATGCTGGAGATGCCGGATTCGGGTCTTCACAACACAATACGGTCGCTTTGATAAGGACTGACAAGATGACACGGCTAACACCATTTTCGAGCCCTTTGCTGCTCGGTTTTGATACAATGGAAAAGACACTGGAACGGCTGACCAAATCCGGTGAAGGCTATCCGCCTTATAATATCGAGCGTTTGCGCCATGAAAGCGGCTCCGAGCGTTTGCGTATTTCCTTAGCGGTTGCAGGCTTTTCCAGCGAAGATCTCGACGTCACCACCGAAGATAATCAATTGGTTATCCGCGGCCGTCAGAGCGATGATACAGAGCGTGAATTTCTACATCGCGGCATCGCAGCCCGCCAGTTTCAGCGCATGTTTGTGCTGGCAGACGGTATGCGCGTGATTGGCTGCGAATTGAAAAACGGCCTTTTGTCCATCGATCTCGACAGACCGGAACCTGAACGCCTGATCAAACGCATTAACATTTCCGTCAGGGAATAAGAGACAAGAGCGTATCACGCTCTGGGTTCAATGACGGGGCTTGATCTAAAAGCCCGTCCGTTGGAGGTAATGAGTATGAACCATCCAAAACCAATTCTAACTGAAACAGAATTTGCTAATCTGGGCGCTGGCGAAGTCGGCTATGTCCGCAAAATGCGCTCGGATGATCTGAGCCGCAATTTCCCGTCACTGCCACCACTTGCTCCCAATATGGAGTTCTGGGCACTGTTTGGTGCAAGCGGTGAGCCGATCATCCTGTCTGATGTGCGTGCCAACGCATTGGCAGGCGCGTGGGACCACGAGCTGCGCACAGTTATGCTGCAATAGGCAAATCGCCCAAATACAAGCATATTAAAAAGGCTGCATCGCAAAACACGATGCAGCCTTTATTATTTCAATAAGTTAAGCCGCATTCGACGCCGGATGCGTCGTTAAAAATGAATATAAAATCTGCACATCATGGGTGCCGCGCAGTTTATTCACCACATCGGCATCACGCAGCAATCTGGCAATGCGCGAGAGTGCCTTGAGATGATCTGCACCGGCATTTTCAGGTGCCAGCAGCAAAAAGACGAGATCAACGGGCTGATCGTCCAATGCTTCAAAATCAACCGGCGTTTCGAGACGGGCGAATACGCCGGCAATTTTCGAAATACCTGTCAGCTTGCCGTGCGGAATGGCGATACCATTACCCACACCGGTGGAGCCAAGGCGCTCACGCTGCAGAATCGTTTCAAAAATTTCTCTCTCGGGGAGACCGGTCAGTTCAGCAGCCTTTTCAGATAAAATCTGCAAAAGCTGTTTTTTGGAGCTGGCCTTCAACGCAGGGATAATCGCCCCCGGCTGAATCAGATCGCTGAGATCCATTCTCTCCATTCCTTCTTCAAGCGGGCTTCCTGGCCCAGAAGAGATACGTGCAGCCTTTCAAAATCAGGCTGCACGCAACTCCACGATTGAATCAGGCTTTCGGCATATTCTGGCGGGTTACCGTTGACGGATCAACCCAGCCGATATTGCCGTCAGCCCGACGGTAAACAATATTAACTTCGTCATTGCCTGCATTGCGGAAAACCAGCACCGGATGTTCGGTGAGATCCAGCTCCACAACCGCAGAGGCAACACTCATAGTTCTCAAGGTCACCGAAGATTCCGCGACAATTGTCGGTGCGTAATCTGCGGGCAACTCTTCTTCTTCCTCAAGAAGCGGAGCCATAACACGATAAGCGATATCAGCATAGCCCGTGTTTGTAGCAGCCTGCCGAGATTTAAGACGTCGCTTATAGCGTCTTAAACGTGTTTCTATTTTTTCTGCGGCAATATCAAAAGCCAGTTGCGGATCCTGTGCCTCGCCTGTGCTTTGCAAAGTTGCACCACTATCCAGATGCAACATGCAATCAGCAGCATAACGCGAGCCGGACTTCGTTACAGTAACTTGTCCTGCAAATCCATGTTCAAAATATTTACTGACGGCTTCGGTCACCCGATCATTAATGCGGGTCCGGAACGCATCGCCTACGTCCATGTGTTTACCCGATACACGCAGAGTCATATAGCAATACCTCATATGTGTTCATCTTACGACTCAATCTAACCACATGGAATGCAATGCGCCAAGCGATCAGATGTTAAACTTTACACAAATATGAACTATTTGATCCTGTTCGTTGATGAGAGTGCACAAAAACAAAAACGCGTCTTAAATACTCTGTCCGGCAGAAGCAATTATTTTACAATAAAACTGCTTACAAAATCCGTTTTTCCCAAAACAATCAACAATGTTTCACCGAAGTAAAGCTATTGGATGATTGTTTTTACTTTACCATGAATCAATATCCTATGATGCCGTTAACTACTCTATTTTTCAACTGGTTTATTCTTGAACCTAACTTGAACGCCTCTGGTCGCAACCAAGCGGGTTATTTATGAATGCTGGCCTCGCATGTCAACCTGCATCACTTCATCTCAGACTAAAATGTAATAATTATTGAACGAAAAAACTGCGTAACCCTGTACAAAAATACAAGCGAACGCTCTGATTTTAAAACAAAAACGGGTCGGAAAAATCCGACCCGTCAAAAAATACAAGCAAATCACTTTTAAAGCGTGAACTGGTCACCCAGATAAAGGCGACGCACATCCGGATTGGCCACAATCTCATCCGGCTTGCCATGAGTGAGCACCTGACCGGCATGGATGATATAAGCGCGATCAATCAGCCCCAGCGTTTCACGCACATTGTGATCGGTGATCAGCACACCAATGCCACGGCTGGTGAGGTGGCGCACCAATTGCTGAATGTCGGAAACAGCAATCGGGTCAACACCGGCAAATGGTTCATCAAGCAGCATGAAATTCGGACGCGATGCAAGTGCGCGCGCAATTTCAAGACGGCGGCGTTCACCACCCGACAAAGCAATCGCAGGCGCTTTGCGCAAATGCGAAATATGAAACTCTTCCAGCAGAGCATCCAGCTCGAAAGCGCGTTTCTTACGGTCTTTTTCAACCACTTCCAAAACGGCCCTGATGTTATTTTCAACCGAAAGACCGCGGAAAATCGAAGCTTCCTGCGGCAGATAGCCAATCCCCAGACGCGAACGGCGATACATCGGCATGGAAGTGACATCGAAACCATTGATCTCGATGGTGCCGCTATCGACCGGCACCAAACCTGTCACCATATAAAAACAGGTGGTTTTACCGGCACCATTGGGCCCCAAAATACCAACTGCTTCACCAGCGCGCACACCAAAAGACACGCCATTGACGACCTGACGGCCATTATAACTTTTGGTCAGTCCACGCGCGACAAGCGTATTATTCAGATCACCGCGTCGTTCACTCAAGCCAAAGTCATCATGCTCCATATGGTCATGGGTGCTTTGTCCTGCCGTTGCAGTTTTCTGATTTTGCTCAGGAGTAAAAGATGCCACGTAAACCCCTGTAGCTTAGCGCTTGTTTGCGGGCGCGCCGCCATCTTCGGATTTAGGCGACATAATAATGGAAACACGTCCCTTTTTGGCACCAGGGCAGGCTTCGAGGAAGGCTTTACCGGTATCCATATGGGCAGTCATTTTGCAGCCTGTAGCCACATTATCACCATCCGTCAGCACAACTTTTTTACCCTGCAAAACCATCTGCTGGGTTTTGGCATTATAAACACCGGTATCACCGGTTGCGACCTGAGGGCCCGATTTCAGATAAACTTTTTCGCTGACTTCCAGACGGTCAATACCAGATGCAGAAAGACCTGCTGCGCCCTGCTGGGCGCCGGATTCGGACTTATCAGCACCTTTATTGTAATGAACAGTCATTTTGCCAGCGCGCAAAACGGTTTCGCCCTGCACAACAGACACATTACCCATAAAAATGGCAATGCCTTCTTTATCGCGCATTTCTAGGCGGTCGGCATCGATTTTAACCGGCTCTTTGCCACTGGAAAGATTAAGACTGCCAAAAGGCACCTGCTCGGTTTGAGCCGAAGCACTCAACGGAGACATGCTCAAAGCCAGCCCCATACCAGCTGCTGCAAGCCAGACATTTGTCTTGCTGCGCGCGAAGCGAGCTGCGCTTTGTTTCATTTCAACGCATTTTGCGCGCATAATCTGATCCCCTGAATCGTACAACCGTAGAGCATGTAACGAATAAATTCATAACAAACATTAAAGTTTTAATATAGACTAAAGCCGCGCTACACAATGCGAAGCATCAAATTGCAGCCATATCGCAAGCCTGACAACAATACACTGTGGCTTGATGCCACTTTATATAAAATTTTGATAAGTTTCAAAGGCCGTCCTCACCCCAAAACACACCCGGCCAAGAGAGATTATTTATCACCCTCGGGTGCTTCGATGGTCAGATGCACTTCATCTTCAAAAACCACTACATCACCGCTCGACTGAACCTGCATTTTATTAGCCTGAATATGGGTTGAGCCGCTTTGAATATCCACCGGATTGTCTGTCATAATCTGACCCGTGGCAATATTCACATCAGCCGAACTCATTTTGGCAATCAGGCCATCGGTTGTCGTTACAACAAATTCACCAACCAGCTTCATGCGGCCATTCACATTATCGTAAATACCGTTCTGTGCATTAATTGTTGCCAGATTTTCAGCACCCACCGGTAACTTCGCGCTGATCCCTTCCAAAGTGATGATGCCTTCATTTTTGACGTCCTGAACAGCTTTGGTTGCGGTCAAATTATAAGGGCGGTTTTCTTTGGTGAAACCGTTCAGATTCGGATTGGACATCACCAATTTGCCATCTTCCAATCCATCTCCCAGATTAACCTTAACGGTAGAGGCAGGTGTTGCCAAAAATGTAAACCAACTGAAGACTGCGCCAACCACAATAGCTGCAACAGGCAAGCCGATTTTCAAAATTTTTACGCGCGTCGAGTGACGCTGCGCCGCCTGAAACACGGATACAGCCTTTTCGCTCGCGCCAAAATTCATGCCCGAACGCGTATTCACATCCGTTGCATGATTGGCATAAAGAGCATTGCTATGTTCATTCACAGACAAAAGACTATCCAACACTAATAATCCGGCCGAGCCCGATTGCCCGACACGGTTGCTAATCCGGCTCTTACCAGAATTCTCGCAAATTTCATTTCAATGTGGTTTATTTGGGGTACAAACCGACCTGAGACAAGGCCATATACAACTATAAAGCTCAATTCGCGGTAAAAAAGATAGATTAAAACGTAATGACGCGATAATCTGCCGCAAGATTTCTATCAATATTGTAGAAAAAATAAAAAGGCTACCATGACCCAGACTGCCGACGCCATGATCGACAGACGTCGTATCAGACGCAAACTCACCTTCTGGCGCAGTGCATTTTTGATTGTGCTCGCACTGGCTCTGATCACTGTAGCCACCACACAAACCGGAACATTCTCCGGTTTTAACACGCCTCATATTGCTAAAGTTCGCATTGAAGGCACCATTGCCCAAAATGACGAATTACTAAAAAGACTGGAACTCATCGCCAAAAATGACGCGGTTAAAGGTCTGATTGTGATTGTCGATTCTCCGGGCGGCACTACGGTTGGCGGCGAAACCATTTTCAACGCGATCCGTAAAGTGGCAGAGAAAAAACCGGTTGTAACCAGTGTCGGCAATCTGGCGGCCTCTGCCGGTTACATGATTGCCATTGCCTCAGACCACATTGTCGCGCATCAATCCTCCATCGTCGGCTCTATCGGGGTGCTGTTCCAATATCCTGACATTTCCGAGCTGATGAACAAGATCGGCGTCAAAATGGAGGCGGTCAAATCATCACCGATGAAGGCAGAGCCGAACTTTTTCAATCCGGCCAGCGAAGAAACCAAAGCCATGATCCGCAATATGATTATGGATTCTTATGACTGGTTTGTCGGCCTTGTTGAAACCCGCCGCTCTTTCACCCGCGAACAAACATTGGCATTGGCCGATGGCTCTATCTTTACCGGCCGTCAGGCTTTGGAGAAAAAACTGATCGATGGCCTCGGCGGCGAAACAGAAGCCCGACAATGGCTTTTGAGCAAAGGGCTTTCGCCTGATCTGGCTGTGGTTGAGTGGAAACCTGAAAAAGTTGAGCCGCTTTTATCGATGAAAGATCTGGTTGTACGCGGGGCTGTGCGCCTTCTCGGCCTGCCGGATGAAAGCCGTCATTTTATCGGTGACAGCGTCAGTGAACGTATCTTCCTTGACGGGCTCCTGTCTGTCATGCAAGTTACTGATCCTGTTGAACATAAGTAACGTAAAACCATAATCGGGCTTTTATCAAAGCCTGATGCGCAGCAAAAAGAGGGATGAATAGCTTGATCAAATCCGAACTCGTTCAGATCATTGCCAGCCGAAACCCGCATCTTTTCCAGCGCGACGTTGAAAACATCGTCGGTGCGGTTTTTGATGAAATCACGAATGCTCTTGCAGAAGGCAATCGTGTGGAGCTGCGCGGCTTTGGTGCGTTTTCCGTCAAAAACAGACCTGCCAGAAGCGGCCGCAACCCGCGCACCGGTGAATCTGTCAGTGTTGAAGAAAAATGGGTGCCATTTTTCAAAACCGGCAAAGAACTGCGTGACCGGTTAAACGATATCGACTGAGATTTTTATGAAAAAAATTCCGACGCGCCGCCTGGTAACCCTGATAATTCTGGTGCCTCTGGCTGTTATTCTGATCGCTTTATCTGTTGCCAATCGTATGAGCGTAACAGTGACTTTTGATCCGTTTAATCCGGGCAATCCGGCATTGTCCTATACTGCTCCGCTTTTTGTCTGGTTGTTTGCAACCTTGCTGGTGGGGCTGGTATTGGGCGGTACGGTTACCTGGCTGGCGCAAGGAAAGCACCGTAAACAAGTGAAAATCCAAAAGCTGGAAATTGCCGATATCAAACGGCAAAATCAGCAAAATCTGCTGGGCAATGACAGCTATTTATAAAATAGCTGCATTATTTTTCACATTTATGGTGCTAACCGAGCCTTAATTTCAGTTTTTCTCTTTCACCTGCCAGCACTTTATCCTACGAGACAGTAAAAGAGCTTTGTGGAGTTAGTCCGGTGAAGGCAACCAAACCAAAAAATAAACGTCCGGCCGGACAGAAAACGCGCACCAAAAACGAACGGGCAGATCATTTTGCCTCAAATGCGGAGCGTTCGCCAAAGCCGGCAGGCTTTAAAAAGCCACGTCCGCAATTTGCCAAAACAGCCGAAAAATCAGCTGACAGGTCTGGTGAAGCGCCGGAAAACACCCGCGCTAAAGAACGCACACAAGACAGACATGATCAGCCAGCCCGCATTTTAAGCCCTCGTACAGGCAAGAAACCTGATGAGCGCAGCGCCGTTATCTTAGAAACTTTGCCGAGCGATGATTATGCCCTGCTCGACAGCGGCAATGGCTTGAAGCTGGAGCAATATGGCTCATATCGCATCATCCGCCCAGAAGGTCAGGCCATTTGGTTACCTGCATGGGATAAAGCGGAATGGGACAAAGCGGACGCTATATTCACCGGTAACACCGATGAAGAAGGCATGGGGCGCTGGGCTTTCCCTAAAAAGCCGCTTGGCGAAACATGGCCGATGAAACATGACGGCATTGAGTTCCACGGCCGCTTCACATCCTTCCGCCATGTCGGTGTGTTCCCTGAACAGGCAGCACATTGGTCTTATATGGCCGAACTTATTCGCCGCGAAACCTCCAAAGGCCGCACTGTTCGTGTGCTGAATCTCTTTGGCTATACCGGCGTTGCATCACTGATTGCTGCACAGGCAGGCGCGGAAGTCACCCATGTGGATGCTTCTAAAAAAGCAATTAACTGGGCAAAAGAAAATCAGGAAATGGCTGGTTTACAAGATAAACCAATCCGCTGGATTTGCGATGATGCGATGAAATTCGTCGCCCGCGAAGAACGCCGCGGCAGCCATTATGATATTATCCTGCTGGATCCGCCAGCCTATGGCCGCGGGCCGAATGGCGAAGTTTGGCAGTTGTTTGATCACCTGCCCGCCATGGTTGATCTGTGCCGCTCCATCACCACCAAAGATGCGCTGGCTGTTATTTTAACCGCCTATTCAATCCGCGCGTCTTTCTTTGCTATTCACGCCTTGATGTGCGACCGTTTCACCGGCCTTGGCGGTGTGGTTGAATCAGGCGAATTAATTTTGCGTGAGCGCTCGGCCAATCGTGCGCTTTCCACTTCTCTCTTCAGCAGATGGGTTCAACAATGAGCCAGGAATACGACTTTTCCGCTTCCAACCGTTCTTCAACTCCGCGCAACGGACAGGTGAAAGAAGTCACCAGTCTGGCCAATCCGATTGTAAAGGATTTGCGCTCGCTGGCGATGAAGAAATTCCGTGACCAGCAAGGCGTGTTTATGGCCGAGGGCCTGAAGCTCGTCATTGATGCGCTGGATCTCAACTGGAAAATCAAAGTGCTGGTTTTTGCCAAATCCGGCAAAGGCAACAAGCTGGCCGAACAGGCGGCAGCGCGCACCGTAGCCTCCGGCGGTTTGGTTTTGGAAGTCAGCGAAAAAGTGATGGCCGGCATTACGCGGCGCGATAACCCGCAAATGGTTGTCGGCGTTTTTGAGCAGCAATATCAAGCGCTCAAAAACTTAAAGCCATCCGGCAATGATACCTATATCGCCCTCGACCGTGTGCGTGATCCGGGCAATCTTGGTACTGTTATCCGCACCGCCGATGCAGTGGGCGCCAAAGGCGTGATCCTGATTGGCGACACCACCGACCCTTATTCGCTTGAAACCGTTCGTGCCACCATGGGCTCGGTTTTTGCATTGCCGCTTTACCGTGCAAGCGAAGCAGACTTTCTGCAATGGCGCAAAGTTTTTTCCGGCATGATTGTCGGCACGCATTTGAAGGGTTCGGTTGATTACCGCACCATTGATTATGCGAAAAAGCCGGTTATTTTGATGATGGGCAATGAGCAGCAGGGCTTGCCGGATACGCTGGCTGAAACCTGCGACAAGCTTGCCCGTATTCCGCAAGCAGGGCGCGCCGATTCGCTCAATCTCGCCATTGCCACCGCAGTCATGCTTTATGAAGTGCGCCGTGAAGCGCTGATTTTAGACGAAAGACCTGCCTGATGAGCAAGCTCAGAGCTTCTTTGCCAACCATTCTGGTCATCGTCGCAGCCATTTTCATTGATCAGATGGTGAAACTGCGCGTGGAAGACACGATGCAATATGGCGAGCAGATCGACATTTTGCCGTTTTTGGCACTCTATCGCACCCATAATACCGGCATTGCTTTCTCTCTTTTATCAGGTCTTCACGACAAAGCGCTCGTGGCATTTACCTTAGCTGTCGTCGGCTTTGTCATCTATTTATGGTGGACAACCGCTCATTCACGCGTGCTGGCACGGGTCGGTTTTGCCCTTATCATTGGTGGCGCGATCGGCAATCTGATTGACCGCTCCATGCTTGGCTATGTGGTTGATTATGTGTTGTTTCACCTGCCGAACTGGTCATTTGCCATTTTCAATCTCGCCGATGTTTTCATCACTATTGGTGCAGGTCTTATCCTGCTGCAAGAATATCTGGTCTGGAAGCAGGAAAAAGCTGCCAAGAAATGACATTCTACTGTCACCATTATCGCTTAATTAAATTATCGATACCTTGCACGGGATATGTGGTAAAAGCAGCCTGAATTTATAAAAGGCAGCCGAACCGCTTGGAATTGCTCTGGAAAAGAGTGAATAAACACATCGGGAGCAAAGCAGTATGGCGCTACAGCTTGGAAAGACTACGCAAATAGTCGATAATGATGTCATGACAACATTGAATAGCGAAGATGTGACGCAAGAAACGACCGGCAATGCAGCATTGCTCGGGCGTATGGGCACATTGGAAGTACGGATTGCAACCGCACCGGAAGAAATCGAAGCTGCTCAAGAATTGCGCTTCCGCGTTTTCTTCGATGAAATGGGCGCAAAAAAAGACAGTTTACAAGCGATTGAACAACGCGATGCTGACCGGTTTGATCCGGTTTGCGATCATCTCCTGGTTTATGACACCGCCCTTCCCGGCCCGCAGCACAAGCAGATTGTTGGCACCTATCGTTTAATGCGTACCGATCAGGCCAATAAAGCGCATGGTTTTTATTCCGCCAGTGAATATGATGTGCAACGCCTGACATTAACCAAACCGGAACTGAATTTTCTGGAACTTGGACGCTCCTGCGTCAAGCCGGAATATCGCTCCAAACGCACGGTCGAGCTTTTGTGGCAGGGCATCTGGGCTTATTGCCGCCGCCATTCCATTGATGTGATGATGGGCTGTGCTTCCTTTCATGGTGCGGTGCCGATGGCACATGCTTTGTGCCTGTCGTTCCTGCATCAAAATGCCCGCGCCGATTCTGAGTGGGATGTACGTGCATTGCCTGAACACTATCATGCGATGGATTTGATGCCTGCCGAGGGCGTCAACATGAAGCTTGCACTCTTCTCTATGCCGCCGCTGATTAAAGGCTATTTGCGCCTTGGTGCAATGATCGGTGATGGTGCTGTGGCTGACGAATCCTTCGGCACCACGGATGTGTTTATCATCCTGCCGGTCTCACGCATTGCCAGCCGTTATATTAGTTATTACGGCGCGGAAGCAGATCGTTTTATTTAATAAAAACTTGAAACTGCGCTGCAAATGGCAATGTGTCTGCGTTCCGGAGCTCATATACTAAAAGTATACTGCGCTCCGTTACTCGAAAACCACCATTTTCGCCTCAGTTTGACGCTTTTAAACGTCCCGCAATAACAAGGGCTGCCTCCTAACGAAGGCAGCTTTTTTTGTTATTTGGTTATCGAAATTTCTTTCAGGCGATATAGCGCTTCCAAGGCCTCACGCGGGCTCAAATCATCAGGGCGGATAGCATCCAGAGCCTGCTGTAATTCATTGTCCAGCACTTGCGCCTTTGGTGTTTCCTGTTTCAGCACCACCGAGAAAAGCGGCAGATCATCAATCAGCTTATTTGCTTTTCCTGAAGTTTCGCCTTCTTCCAATTGCTTCAGCACATCACGCGCACGGTTGACCACTGCCTCCGGCAAGCCAGCAAGACGCGCAACCTGCACACCATAAGAGCGATCCGCCGCGCCTTGTGCCACTTCATGCAGGAACACGACATCATTGTCCCATTCCTTCACGCGCATAGTAACATTAGACAAGCGATTAAGCTTTTCTGACAAGGCTGTCATTTCATGGAAGTGGGTCGCAAAAAGCGAACGGCAACGGTTCTTCTCATGCAGATATTCAACCGCTGCCCATGCGATCGAAAGCCCGTCAAAAGTGGCGGTACCACGTCCGATCTCATCCAAAATCACCAAAGCGCGTTCGCCTGCCTGATTGAGGATGGCAGCAGTCTCCACCATCTCCACCATAAAGGTAGAACGCCCACGTGCCAGATCATCCGAAGCGCCGACACGCGAGAACAGACGATCAACAATACCGATATGGGCAGAACCAGCAGGCACAAAAGAGCCCATCTGAGCCATCATCGCAATAAGTGCATTTTGGCGCAGAAAGGTCGATTTACCGCCCATATTGGGGCCGGTAAGCAGCCAGATCGCTCCATATTTATCATTATTTTGTGGCGACAAATCACAATTATTAGCAACAAACGGATTGGCGGCCTGACGGCGCAATGCCTGCTCCACCACCGGATGGCGGCCACCAACGATGTTAAACGCCAGACTGTCATCAACGATGGGGCGACAATAGCCCTGCTCATCAGCAAGCACCGCCAAAGCCACCGACACGTCATAAACTGCAAGAGCCGAAGCCGCAGCACGGATCAAATCAGCAAAAAGCACAATCTCGGCGGTCAGCGTATCGAAAATGGCCGCTTCAATCGACAGAGCACGATCAGCGGCATTGGCAATTTTTGTTTCCAGTTCCGCCAGTTCCGTGGTGGTGAACCGCATAGCATTAGCCATGGTCTGACGATGAATAAAGCGTGCCTTTGCTTCATCACTATCGGTCATCACACCGGCATTATTAGCGGTCACTTCGATGAAATAACCCAGCACATTATTATGCTTGATTTTAAGTGTTTTGATGCCGGTTTCATCAATATAACTTTGCTGCAATCCGGCAATCACACGGCGCGACTGGTCTCGAAGCGCCCGCATTTCATCAAGCTCATCGTGATAGCCTTCCCGTACAAAACCACCATCGCGTTTCAAGAGCGGCAATTCATCCGCCAGAGCCTTGTCGAGATGATCCTGCAAGGTTTGAGGAATTGCAGATAATGCATGAAGCGCGGCTTTAAGTTCTGATGGCAGATCTTTACCGCTCAACAATTCGACAATACTGCGCGCAGCGTCAAAGCCACGCTGCAATGCACCCATATCGCGCGGGCCGCCACGCCCGACCGCCAACCTTGAAAGGCCGCGCGGCATATCCGGCACGCCCTTAAGTTCAAGGCGCAAAGCATCACTTAAAACCGGCTCATTAAGAAAATAAGATACCGCATCAAGACGCGCCTGAATGGCTGGCGCAGAAGTTAACGGAGCGGTTAATCGCTCGGCCAGCAAGCGGCTGCCGCCACCGGTTACGGTGCGGTCGATCGCTTTGAGCAAACTGCCATCCCGTTGGCCGGAAAGGGTGCGCACCATTTCCAGATTGGCACGTGTTGCCGGATCAATAAAAAGGGTTGAGCCTTCCTGTTCGCGCTCCGGTCGCATCAATGGCGGGCGCTCGGAAATCTGCGTTTTCTCGATATAGGCAATCGCACCGGAAATCGCCGACAATTCCGAGCGCGAAAACTGACCGAAACCATCCAATGTTGCCACATCATAATACCGTTGTATTCGTGATTGTGCGGCAGCACTATCAAACAAAATCGCCGGTTGCGGAATAACCGAGCGGCCGATCAGATCAAAAGTGGGACGCAATTCCGGATCATGAAAAACCGGCTCAGCCACGATTAATTCGCGCGGATCAACGCGCATAATATCGGCAAACATCCGCTCCGGCGAGCTTTCCGTCACGCGGAATGTGCCGGTGGAAATATCAATCCAAGCGAGTGCCAGCACATTGTCGGCTTCGCCTTTAACGCGGCCTAAAGTCATCAGGAAGTTGGCTTCGGACGGGTCAAGCAGTTTTTCTTCCGTCAAAGTGCCCGGCGTGACCAGCCGCACAACATCACGTTTGACCACCGATTTTGAGCCGCGTTTTTTCGCCTCTGCCGGATCTTCCACCTGCTCGCACACGGCAACGCGGTAACCCTTGGCGATCAGCTTTTGCAGATAATCATCAGCGGCATGAAACGGCACACCGCACATCGGAATTTCATCACCCAGATGTTTGCCGCGTTTAGTGAGTGTAATGCCGAGCGCTTTGGAAGCCTCCACCGCATCTTGAAAAAACAGTTCATAAAAGTCGCCCATCCGGTAAAAAAGCAGCGAATCAACATTCGCAGCTTTGATCTCAATATACTGCTCCATCATCGGAGTGAGTCGCGTTGGTGCAGCGGATGCAGCTTCAGTTTCAGTGGAAGACGCGGAAATATCGTTGATTATCTCTGGTTGGTTCGTCAATCTTCAGCTCCGCCTTCCATAAAACACAATTTTGTTACGCATAAACCACTCAAAAACATTGAATCTTGCGTAAAGTGTAAATTTCATCACAATATCTATTCCCGAAATGATATTTACGCACCACACAACAGAGATTACTTAGAATTCTCCACAGATGAAAACCGGAGTTGACATGTCAGCCTCAGAAAAAAACAATAACAAAACCCCGACTGCCGCACAGGCTGCCAGTGATAAAGAAGCGCTCGATTTCCATTCGATGGGGCGCCCCGGTAAGTTAGAAATCGTTCCGACCAAGCCTATGACCACCCAGCGTGACTTGTCACTGGCTTATTCTCCAGGCGTTGCCGTTCCGGTGAAAGCCATCGCTGAAAATCCGGCCAGTGCTTATGATTACACAGCCAAAGGCAATCTCGTTGCCGTTATTACCAATGGTACAGCTATTTTGGGTCTTGGCAACCTTGGCGCGCTGGCTTCCAAGCCGGTGATGGAAGGTAAGTCCGTCCTGTTCAAACGCTTTGCCGATGTTGATTCCATCGATCTGGAAGTCGATACCACTGACATTGAAGCCTTCATCAACGCTGTGCGCTATTTGGGCCCGTCTTTCGGCGGCATCAATCTGGAAGATATCAAAGCGCCTGATTGCTTCATTATCGAACAGCGCCTGCGCGAAATGATGGACATTCCGGTGTTCCATGATGACCAGCACGGCACCGCAATTATTTCCGCCGCAGGTCTCATTAATGCGCTGCATCTGACCGGCCGCGACATGAAAAAGACCAAGCTTGTCTGTAATGGTGCAGGCTCTGCCGGTATTGCTTGTATCGAACTTATCAAAGCCATGGGCTTTGCCTCTGAAAACGTCACTCTTTGCGACACCAAGGGTGTTGTCTATCAGGGTCGTGAAGAAGGCATGAACCAGTGGAAATCAGCCCATGCCGTGAAAACCGACAAGCGCACTTTGGCTGAAGCTATGGAAGGCGCAGACGTTTTCTTTGGTCTTTCCGCCAAAGGCGCACTGACCGACGAAATGGTTGCCTCGATGGCTGCCAACCCGATCATTTTTGCCATGGCAAACCCTGATCCGGAAGTCACCCCTGAAGATGTCGCGAAAATTCGTGGTGATGCGATTGTTGCAACCGGCCGTTCGGATTATCCAAATCAGGTCAACAACGTGCTGGGCTTCCCTTATATCTTCCGCGGCGCGCTGGATGTGCGTGCAACCACTATCAACGAAGAAATGAAAATTGCCGCCGCAAACGCACTGGCTCTGCTTGCCCGTGAAGATGTGCCGGACGATGTTGTGGCCGCCTATCAGGGCAACCGCCCGCGCTTTGGCCGCAATTACATCATTCCGGTGCCGTTTGATCCGCGTCTGCTGGCTTCTGTTTCAGTGGCTGTTGCCAAAGCTGCGATGGATACCGGTGTTGCCGGTCGCGAAATTGCTGATCTTGATGCCTATTCACGCGAATTATCAGCGCGTCGTGATCCGATTGCATCGACATTGCGCGGTATTTATGAGCGGGTGCGCAGCAAGCCAAAACGCATCGTCTTTGCCGAAGGTGAAGAAGAGCAGGTCATGCGTGCCGCTGTCTCCTTCGTCAATCAGGAACTGGGCACTGCCATTCTCGTTGGGCGTGAAGACCGCATTCGCGCGACCGCAGAAGCCGCAGGTGTTGATCTGGATAAGCCGAATATTGAAATTATCAATGCGCGTCTTTCCAGCCGCAACGGCGCATATGCTGATTATCTTTATCAGAAATTGCAGCGTCAGGGCTTCTTGTTCCGTGATTGCCACCGCCTGATCAACAATGACCGCAACCATTTTGCAGCTTGCATGGTTGCTCTTGGTGATGCCGACGGCATGGTCACCGGTATCACCCGTAATTACGCCACCGGCCTTGAAGATGTGCGCCGCGTGATCGACAGCAAACCCGGCCACCGCGTTGTTGGCGTTTCTATCGCCATCTGCCGCGACCGTACCGTCTTTATCGCCGACACAGCCGTGCATGAATCACCATCTGCGGAAGAGCTGGCCGATATTGCCGTGGAAGCAGCCGGTATGGCACGTCGCATGGGCTACACCCCGCGCGTTGCTCTCACCGCTTATTCCACCTTCGGCCATATGGGCGGCGAACGCTCGGCAACCATTCAGGAAGCTGTCCGCATTTTGGAAAAACGCCATGTGGACTTCGAATTTGATGGCGAAATGAGTGCAGAAGTAGCGCTTAACGGCAAGCTGATGGCGCAATATCCGTTCATCCGCCTTTCCGGCCCTGCCAATGTGCTGATCACACCGGATCACCACTCGGCAACCATTGCAGCCGATATGCTGCAAGAGCTGGGCGGTGCAACGTTAATTGGCCCTCTCCTGGTCGGCCTTGATAAGCCTGCCCAGATTGTCAGCCTTGGGGCAAAAGATACCGACATCGTCAATATGGCTGCAATCACTGCCTATAATGCTTCCAACTAAGCAAAGCTTCGATTAGATTAAACGCCGGCCTCACATCGTGGAGCCGGCGTTTAAGATTCATAATACCCGCGTATCCTGTCTAAAAACCGCTTCAGATTTTTTCGGCATGCGCTCAAACATTGATGCAATATGAGGCAGTCTCTTGAAAATACTCCAGACGATTGACGAAGAAGCCTTTATTGCAAAATACAATCTGCTGGCTGAAAGCCAGCGCCCTGCCCAAGAATTACGCCGTGATATTTTATGTCTGCTGAAAGAAACGCGTCAGCAAGGCTTGGAAGCGGCTGAAAAAATGCTCGCCCAAGATGGCGGCGGCACTTTATGCGCCAGACGTATTTCTCATTTGATGGATGTCCTCATCCATGCGCTTTATAATTTTGTGACCACCCGCATCTATCCGGTTAATAATCCGTCCATGGCGGAAACCATGGCAATTGTCGCGGTGGGCGGCTATGGCCGCGGTGGTTTAGCACCCGGCTCCGACATCGATTTATTATTTTTGCTCCCCTATAAACAGACGCCCTGGGGCGAGCAGGTGGTGGAATATATCCTCTATATGCTGTGGGATATGAAGCTTAAAGTCGGCCATGCCACACGCAATATTGATGATACAATCCGGCTTTCGCTGGAAGATATGACCATCCGCACATCGGTGCTGGAAAATCGCTTACTGATTGGTGATCTTGCACTTTTTGAGCAGCTGCAAAGCCGCTTTGAAAGCGAAGTTGTGGCCGGAACAGGCCCTGAATTTATTGCCGCCAAGCTGCATGAGCGTGATCTGCGCCACCAAAAATCCGGTGTCACGCGCTATCTCGTCGAGCCGAATGTCAAGGAAAGCAAAGGCGGACAGCGCGACCTGCAAACCCTCTTCTGGATTGCGCGTTATTTCTACGGCATCCGTAGCAGTGAGGGGCTGGTCAAGCTTGGTGTTTTATCGCGTGCCGAACATCGCTTGTTTAACAAAGCCAAAGATTTTCTCTGGGCAGTGCGCTGCCATATGCATTTTCTCACCAACCGCGCCACTGAGCGCCTGTCTTTCGAACTGCAACCCGACATTGCTGAACGGCTTGGCTATACCGCGCATCCGGGTCAAAATGCCGTCGAGCGCTTCATGAAACATTATTTTCTGGTGGCCAAAGATGTCGGTGATTTAACCCGTATCATCTGTGCTGCTTTGGAAGAGAAGCAAGTGAAGAATGTGCCCGGCTATAACCAGATTTACATCAGCAGCGAACCGCATAAGCGCAAGCTTAGCCGCGGCAGTGATTTTATTGATGAAAACCATCGTATCAATATTGCCCGTGATACGGTTTTTCAGGAAAATCCGGTCAATATCATCCGCCTGTTTCATCTGGCCGATAAACATGGGCTGGCGCTGCACCCTGTCGCCATGCAGCAGGTTTCGCGCTCGTTAAAGCTCATCAAAACTGATTTGCGTGAAAATCCGGAAGCCAACAAATTATTTCTGGAAATCGTCACTTCACCGCGTGATCCGGCACTGATTTTGCGTCGCATGAACGAAACCGGCGTACTGGGCAAATTCATTCCTGATTTTGGCCGTATCGTCGCGATGATGCAGTTCAACATGTATCACCACTATACGGTGGACGAGCATCTCTTACGTTCGATCAAAGTGCTGTCGGAAATCGAACACGGCACTTTGGAGGAAGAACACCCGCTTTCCAATGAGCTGATCGCATCGCTTAAAACCGCACGCAATATTCTTTATGTCGCGCTTTTCTTACATGATATCGCCAAAGGCCGCCCTGAGGCACACTCCGTGGCCGGAGCGCGCATTGCCCGTAAGCTCTGCCCGCGCTTTGGCTTGACAGCTTCCGAAACAGACACGGTTGCATGGTTGATCGAACAACATCTGACCATGAGCAAGATTGCCCAGTCGCGTGATCTCAATGACCGCAAAACCATTCAGGATTTTGCAGACATTGTGCAAACCAAAGACCGCCTGAAACTTCTGCTTATCCTGACTGTTTGCGATATCAAAGCCGTTGGCCCCGGTGTCTGGAACGGCTGGAAAGGCCAGTTACTGCGCACCCTCTATTATGAGACCGAGCTGGTTTTAACCGGTGGTTTTTCCGAGGCATCGCGCACCGAGCGCGGCGAAAAAGCCAGACATTTGCTTGCGCAGAGTTTGGAAACCTGGCCGGAAGAGGCCGTCAATGCCTATATTCCGCTTCTTTATACCAATTATTTGCTGACTGTGCCTTTGGAAGATCAGATCCGGCATGCCGATTTTATCAGACAGGCTGACACACAAAAGCGCACTGTTGCAACGCTTGCACAACCGCACCGCTTTGAAGCCGTCACTGAAATCACGGTCTTAGCACCGGACTCGCCCCGCCTCCTCACCGTCATCACCGGTGCCTGTGCGGCAGCAGGCGCCAATATCGTTGACGCGCAGATTTTCACCACCCGTGATGAGCGCGCTTTGGACACGATTTTGATCAGCCGCGCTTTTGAGCTTGATGAGGATGAACGCCGCCGCGCTGAGCGCGTTGGCCAGCTGATTGAGGACGCATTGGCGGGCATTGCCCATCTGCCTGATGTGATGGCAAAGAAAATCAAACCAAAGCGCACGCCCAAAACATTTCGTATTGAGCCGCGCGTGGTGATCAACAACAGTCTTTCGAATAAATTTACTGTTTTGGAAGTAAAAGGGCTCGACCGCCCCGGCTTGTTATGGGAATTAACCGGTGTGATTTCCGATCTGTCGCTCAATATTGCATCCGCCCATATCACCACCTACGGTGAAAAGGTTATTGATACATTTTATGTGACAGATTTAAGCGGCGAAAAAATCGCCTCAACAACCAAACAGAATAATATTAAACGCAAACTTCTCACCCTTTTGAATGACGAGACAGCGGCCAAAACAACCGCGCAAACGGGTAACTGACAGGCATTGATCCTATGAGCTTGGTTAAAAAATTCGCGACCGTCGCATCGGGCACTTTGATGAGCCGCATTTTCGGCTTCACCCGTGAAATGATGATGGCCGCAGCGCTCGGTACCGGCCCTGTCGCGGATGCGTTTAATGCCGCCTTTCGGTTTCCCAACACCTTCCGTCGTCTTTTTGCCGAAGGCGCGCTTAACACCGCCTTCGTGCCGCTCTTTTCCAAAGAGATTGAAAAAAACGGCATGGAAGGTGCGCGTAAATTTTCCGAAGAGGTTTTTGGCGTTCTGTTCACGATTTTGCTGGTGCTGACCATCGCCATGGAGCTTTCCATGCCGTTTTTGGTGCGCACCGTCATCGCACCGGGCTTTGTTGATGATCCGGTCAAATATGAGCATACGGTACGTCTGGCCGTTATCATGTTTCCTTATCTGGCCTGTATGTCGCTGGCGGCGATGATGGGCGGGATGCTCAACACTTTGCATCGCTTTTTTGCCGCCGCCATTGCACCGGTTTTCCTGAACATCATCCTCATTGCCGTACTGGTGTGGGCATGGTGGCAGGGTTATGATCCGCTTGATATCGGCCTTGGTCTTTCTTGGGGCGTGATGGCGGCAGGTCTAGTGCAGCTTGCAATCGTCTGGGGCGCAGTGCGCAATGCAGGCATTAAAATCGGCTTCCGTTTGCCAAAACTCACTCCCAATGTACGCCGCCTGTTGGTGCTGGCTCTGCCTGCCGCGATCACCGGCGGCATCACGCAGATTAACCTTTTGATCAACACCAATATTGCCTCATCGCAAGAAGGTGCGGTTTCGTCCCTGGTTTATGCCGACCGTATTTCACAATTACCGCTTGGCGTGGTGGGCATTGCGGTTGCCACAGTTTTACTGCCCGAATTGTCGCGCGCTTTACAAAGCGGCAATGACAAGGAAGCCGGAAACTTACAAAACCGATCGGTTGAATTTACGCTATTTTTAACCCTGCCCGCTGCTGCCGCTTTGCTGGTTTTTGCCACACCAATCGTGCGCCTGCTGTTTGAACGCGGCCAATTCAGTGCCGATTCCACACTTATTGTTGCTCATATTCTCGCCATTTACGGCATTGGCTTGCCGGCCTTCGTGCTGATTAAAGCCTTTTTGCCCGGCTTTTTTGCCCGTGAAGATACCCGCACACCGATGATTTTTGCTGGTATTGCAGTTGTAATTAATGTGTCGCTCGCCCTTACTTTGTTTCCGATCTGGGGTGTTTGGGGCATTGCCATCGCAGAGGTGGTCGCTGGCTGGACAAATGCAATGCTGCTTCTGAGCCTGCTGATTTATCGCGGCCATTGGGCTTATGACGCACAGCTGATCAGCCGTGTGCCACGCCTTATTTTGTCAGCCGCTATCATGGCAGCCATGCTTTATTTCGGCGCACATTATCTGTCTGATTATCTGCAAAGAAGTGCGGGCTTCGGTGTGCAGGCTTTAACCGTTGGCCTTCTGGTTGTCTGCGCCATGATTACCTATTTCGGCGCAGCTTTTGCCACCGGTGGCGCGAGCCTTTCCATGCTTCGCAATAATATGCGAAGAAAATCAAAAGCCGCATAACTATAAAAATAGCTTGCTTGGTTGTTCACGCTCTGGCACGAGTGCTGGTGTTGAAGAGCGTCCGCATGCGTCCAAACCACATACGTCGCTCTTAATATAACCAAGTCAGAGTATGTCAGATCATCAAAGACATGAAAACGATACTCGCCCGGCTTTCCAACAGCTTGAGGAAATACCCATTATGAGTGGCTTTAAAGAACGAATTTTTTCCGGTGCCCAGCCAACCGGTAATCTCCACCTCGGCAACTATCTCGGCGCCATCAAGCGCTGGGTCGAATTGCAGGATGACCATGAGTGCATTTATTGCGTTGTGGACATGCACGCTTTGACCATTTCTCCCGATCCGGCAGAGCTGGCACAGGCGACCCGTGAATTGACCGCAGCCTATCTGGCCGCCGGAATTGATCCGAAAAAAAACATGGTTTTCAACCAGAGCCGCGTCATCCAGCACGCTGAACTGGCATGGGTATTTAACTGTATTGCGCGTATCGGCTGGATGAGCCGCATGACGCAGTTTAAGGATAAAGCCGGTAAGGATCGCGAAAATGCTTCGCTCGGCCTTTTTGCTTATCCAAGCCTGATGGCTGCGGACATCCTGCTTTACCGCGCCACCCATGTGCCGGTGGGCGATGACCAGAAACAGCATCTGGAACTGACCCGCGACATCGCACAAAAGTTCAACAATGACTATTCCGCCCGCATCGCCGATCTCGGCATTGGCGTGGAAATGGCAGTTGGCGATGAAACTGTGACCGGTTATTTCCCGCTTACTGAGCCGATGATTTCCGGCCCTGCAATGCGCATCATGTCGCTGCGTGACGGCACCAAGAAAATGTCGAAATCCGATCCGTCGGACTTGTCACGCATCAACCTGATTGATGATGCTGAAACCATCACCAGAAAAATCCGCAAGGCCAAAACCGATGCGGATGCTATTCCATCAGAGCTTGACGGTCTGGCAGGTCGAGCAGAAGCGGACAATCTTATCGGCATTTATGCCGCTCTTTCCGGTATTTCCAAAGAAGCAGTTCTGCGTGATTTCGGTGGCAAGCAGTTCTCCGAATTCAAATCATCACTTGCTGATCTAGCGGTTGCGCAGATGTCGCCGATCACACAGGAAATGCGGAAACTAATCGCAGACCCTGCTTATATCGACAGCGTACTGAAAGATGGCGGCGAACGCGCCGGTGTCATTGCCGAACAGACAATGAAAGATGTTCGCAATATTATCGGCTGGTTGCAGAACTAAGCTTTTTAAATAATCAACTTCAATAATCGTCAGGCGCCATGCTGATTTATCATCATGGCGCTTGCAGCAAATGTTCTGAAATGGCAGATTGGTCAAATGGTTTCAAAAAGATTGAGCCGGGAAGCCGGACACCGCCGCAAATTTCTGGTCATTATTGATGATACGCCTGAATGCGGGCGTGCTGTCGCCTATGCATCAAGACGCGCTAAAAATACCGGCGGCGCACTGGTTTTGATGTTTGTTATTGATACATCGGATTTCCAGCATTTTCTGGGCGTTGGCGAGATCATGCGCTCGGAAGCGGAAGAACGCGCCCGCTTGGCGCTGGAAAAGCTCGCAGCCCAAGTGCGCGAAAAGCAAGGGCTTGAACCTGAGCTGATTGTACGTGCCGGTGAAACCACCGAAGAATTGCAAAACCTGGTTGAAGAAGATCAGGATATTGCCATTCTGGTACTGGCCGCAGCATCAGGCAAAGAGGGCCCCGGCCCCCTCATCCAGATGCTGGCTGGTAAAAGCGCATCCTTCCCTATCCCTGTCACTGTTATTCCGGCGAATTTAAGTGACGAAGATATTGATGACGTGGCTTGATAACACTATATTGATAAACATTGTCATGTTTAATTCACTGTTCTGACAAGGAACGGGCTTGCCTCTTTCGCCATTCCCGTTTATTAGAATAGTTCCAAGGTATGATATTTCCGATAATAATCGGGATATTCCGATAATCTCTTTCTGCAGCTTTCAGCCCCGTATAAGAGAGGCTTGAAATCTGCCCAACGCGGGAGAACGAAATGTTCATCCAGACAGAAACAACGCCTAATCCGGCGACCTTGAAATTTCTCCCGGGCAAAGTCGTCATGCCTGAGGGCACT
This sequence comes from Paenochrobactrum gallinarii, assembly GCF_014205685.1. Taxonomy (GTDB): domain Bacteria; phylum Pseudomonadota; class Alphaproteobacteria; order Rhizobiales; family Rhizobiaceae; genus Paenochrobactrum; species Paenochrobactrum gallinarii. The sequence goes on along the minus strand of NZ_JACIIU010000011.1, from coordinate 12,414 downwards.
GCAGATTTCCGCAGCGCAGAAACCGCAGCCGATGCCTCTCCGCTTGCTGCCAAACTCTTTGCAGTTCCTGGCATTACCGGCGTATTTTTCGGTTATGATTTCATCACCGTCACTAAAGATGATGCAGAATGGCAGCATCTGAAGCCTGCGGTTCTCGGCACTATCATGGAGCATTTCATGTCCGGCGCGCCTGTCATGGCCGGCGCCAGCGCTCCTGCTGCCACCGACCACAGCGCCGATGAATTTTTTGATGCAGGTGACAGTGAAATCGTCGACACCATCAAAGAATTGCTGGAAACCCGCGTACGCCCAGCTGTGGCACAAGATGGCGGCGACATCACCTTCCGCGGCTTTGAAAACGGCGTTGTGTATCTGCACATGAAGGGCGCTTGCGCCGGTTGCCCGTCCTCAACCGCCACCTTGAAGCACGGTATCCAGAACCTGCTTAAGCACTTTGTGCCGGAAGTTTTACAGGTCGAAGCAATCTGATCTGATTTTCTGTCATTATCAAAAAGCCGCATGAAATTTTGTTTCATGCGGCTTTTTTATTTTCAAATTTACTGGTCGCGCCTACAGAACGGTGACCTGCGCATCTTTATCGACGCGATCATAAAGATCCATAATGTCTTGGTTCATCAGACGAATGCAGCCGGAAGACATGGCTTTGCCAATCGACCACCATTCCGGTGTGCCGTGCAAACGATAGCCGGTATCACCATTTTTATTGTGCAAATAAAGAGCGCGCGCGCCGAGCGGGTTTTTCAAGCCCGGCCCCATGCCATTGCGATATTTTGCCAATTCCGGCTGGCGTTTAATCATCGGTGCCGGTGGTGTCCATGTCGGCCATTCACGCTTGGCAGCAACACGTGCTGTGCCTGACCAACCAAAGCCCTCACGCCCCACCCCAATGCCATAGCGCACGGCTTTATTGTCCGGCAGCACATAATAAAGATGCTTATCTTTGGTATCGACAACAATTGAGCCAGGCTTTTGCGACGTTTTATAAGTCACTGTCTGGCGGCGATATTGCTCAGGAATTTTATCCCTCGGGATAGCAGGCAGCGTATAGCCCGCATCTTTAACCGCCGGATAAGATGCGCTTGCCTTAAAAGGCGAACCGGTCGTGGAACATGCTGCCAAAAATCCGGTCAGAACAACAGCAACGGGTATTTGCAATGATTTGAAATTCATGAATTCCCCCCAATAACAAGCCGCTTCCCCTTTTGAACCGACCTTGCTTGTTAACGCCAATGTGCATTCAATATAGTTAAACCTTCATTAACTATACTTATTAACCTTTGCGAGGGAACAGATTTTTTAAGCACAACAGTATTTCAGCCTGTCATACTTTAATTCAATTGAGAGTTTTCAAGATAATCATCAGTGAAACCAGTCCTTCAGACTGATTTCACATATTTCATCATAACTGGCGGAAGTTTTTAGCGCGGGGCGCGCTTGGCCAGAATCCGCTGCAAAGTGCGGCGATGCATATTCAAACGACGCGCTGTTTCGGAAACATTGCGCTCGCACATTTCATAAACACGCTGAATATGTTCCCATCGCACACGGTCGGCCGACATCGGGTTTTCCGGTGGAATCACCTTTTCACCCGGTTTGCGTGTCAGAGCACCAAAAACCTCATCCGCATCGGCAGGCTTGGAGAGATAATCAATCGCCCCAAGTTTAACCGCATTCACAGCGGTGGCAATATTGCCATAGCCGGTGAGAACAATTGCCCGTGTATCGGCGCGCCTGGCACGGATCGCCTCGATAATATCGAGACCATTTCCGTCACCCAACCGCATGTCCACAACGGCATAAGCCGGTGCAGCGGCCTTCACGGCTGCAATACCCTCTTCAACCGACTCTGCAGTTGTCACGACAAAGCCACGGCTTTCCATGGCACGTGCCAAGCGTTGCAAAAACGGTTTGTCGTCATCGACCAGAAGAAGAGAAGGATCGATGCCGATTACTTCACTGTCGTCCTGATTCAATTCGTCCATCAGGTTTTCCTACTCGGTTTTTTATTTCCTTATTGTAGCCCTGCGGCAAAAAGTCAAATAAGCAATTCAAAAAAATGCTTGCGAACCGTATTTATTTCACATTTCCGGCCAAAATATCACGAGACCACACCACGCGGATTTCCGCGCCCTGCCCCGGATTGCTTCGATTATGGAAACTTATATGCGCGCCGGAGCGTTCCAATAACGTTTTCGCGATGAAGAGCCCCAATCCCAAGCCACCACCACTTTGTCCGCTTTCACGACTGGTTGTGTAAGGTTCACCGATTCGCTCCAGAATTTCCGGTTTGAACCCCTGCCCGTCATCCTGAATGATGACACGCACTTCCGTTTCGCTCCAGCTCCATGAAACTGTAGCCTTCTCGCGGGCGAAATCCACCGCATTTTCAATCAGATTGCCAAGGCCATATAAGAGCCCCGGATTACGCCGCACCACCGGTTCAGGCTTTGCCCCGTCCTTACGCACCACTTCCAGATCAATACCGAAGTGGCGATGCGGTGCCACCACTTCCTCAATCAGTGACGAAAGCGGCATACGCGACATATGCTCTTCATTTTCAGATGAAAGACTGGTCAGGCGCTGCAAGATCTCACGGCAACGCTGCGTTTGTGATTGCAGCAGACTGATATCATCAGCAAGCCCTTCATCTTTGGAATGCGAGCGCTGCATTTCCTTAACCACCAGCGCGATGGTTGCCAAAGGCGTGCCGAGCTCATGGGCGGCAGCGGCCGCCAAACCGTCGAGCGCGGTCAAATGATGCTCGCGTTGCAAAATCAGCTCGGTTGCCGCTAATGCGTCGCCAAGCTGGCGCGCTTCTTCAGCAATCCGGTAAGCATAAACGCCGGTGAAGCCAAGCGTGGAAATCACCGCGCTCCAAATGCCTGTCACCAATAAAAACGGCAATTCCAGTACCGTATCCGGATACCACGGCAAATTAAGGTGATAGAAGGTGAGAAAGCTCGTGCACAGCGTCACCAATAGTCCCAGCACGATTGTGTGACGTGTCGGCAGCGATGTGGCCGAAATAATCACCGGCACGATCATCAGAATCGTAAACGGATTTTGCAAACCGCCGGTCAGATATAACAGCCCTGCCAGTTGCAGCACATCAAAGCCCAGCACAAAGCTGGCAGCAGTCGGATCAAGCCGGTGACTGACCGGATAACGGAAACCCAAAAACAAATTAAGCCATGCAGAAAGGGCAATCAGCGCAAAACAAATACCGACCGGAAACGGAAAGCGCAGATAAAGCGCCACAAACATCACGGCAGCGGTTTGTCCGGCAATCGCCAGCCAGCGGATGCGCACCAGAGTGGTCAGACGCGGACGACGCGACTGGCTCGAAGCGCGGCTGTGAAAATCTGTGTGCATGACCACTCCGTAGCATTTTTTGTTGACCCTATAAGGCAAGTTTTAAATCAAGGTAAGTCCTGTCGCACCGTTTTCCGTCCCCGTCTATTGCCCGCGTGGCTTGGCGCGGCGTGTCGGCGCTGCATTGGCAGGGTCTTCCGGCCAGACATGTTTGGGATAACGGCCACGCATATCCGCGCGCACATCGGCCCATGAGCCCGCCCAAAAACGCGGTAAATCGCGAGTAATCTGGATTGGCTTATGACCCGGCGACAACAATTCCAGCACCAGCGGCACTTTACCATCGGCAATGGCGGGATGCACTGTCAGCCCGAATAATTCCTGCACCCGCACAGCAATCACCGGCTGGCCGGCATCATAACGGATTGTGATATTGGAGCCTGTCGGCACTTCAAAACTCACCGGTGCCAGCGCATCAATCTTGCGCTGCAAATCATAAGGCACCAGCGAGCGCAAACCATTGCTGATGACATGAAACGGTATTTTATCAAGCCGTGCTTCGCCGGTTAAAAACGGCAATAACCAATCTTCCAGCCTGCCGATCAGTGACGCATCATCCATGGCAGGCCACGGCTCGCCCAAGCCCTGATAAAGCCAGCCTAAACGGTGGCGTAAAATTTCAGCCTCTTTGCCCCATGGCAAAATCTGCAATCCATATTGGCGAACGGCATCAATGACACCTAAATCCGCTTCTTCGCCGGAAGGAGCAGCCATTTGCTTTTCCTGCAAAGCAAATTGGCCAATTCGTGTGGCTTCACGGGCGCGCAGACTGTTTTTTTCTGCATCATAAAGCACTTGTCTGCCGGTTTTGATCTTATGACCTAAAACCTGCCGGATTTCATTTTCGCTTGTTTCTGCCGCTGCCAATATGCGGCTGCGCTCAGCACGCCCTGTCAAATCCGCCACCACCAACCATGATGCTTTGGACAAAGACGATGCCCCATCCACTTCGCCGCCACGACCATTAGCCAGCACAAATTGCCCCGCAGCACCACGCGCCCTTGCCAAGCGATCAGGATAAGCATCCAGCAATAAGCGCCCGATCGTGGACGTCTCGCCAGTTGAAGTATCTCCTAATCGCTTCGCCAATTGTTTGGCGCGTTGGGCGCGGTCAGAGCGATCATGTTTAAATTTACGAAACCGTTCTTCCAGATCAATATCGGAGCCACCAAGGCCGCGCTCAGTTAAAAGAAGCGCCAATTCTGCCGCAAATAAACCTTCACCGCGTTGCTTGGCTTTTGCCACCATATGCGCAAGGCGCGCTGGCAAAGCCAGTTCGCGCATTGCCTGACCATCTACGGTCAACCGGCCATCGCTGTCCAATGCTCCCAGTTCCGTCAGCAGGTCACGTGCTTCATTAAGGGCTGCGCGCGGCGGCTGATCCAAAAACTGCAAATCAGCCGGATCACTCACACCCCATGCAGCACAATCAAGCAACAGGCCGGACAAATCCGCTTCGAGAATTTCCGGTGTGCTATAGGGCGGCAAAGACGCTGTCTGCCCCTGATGCCAAAGCCTGATAGCAACACCGGATTCTGTTCGCCCTGCACGTCCTGCCCGCTGATCGGCCGCCGCACGCGAGGCACGCACGGTTTCAAGCCGTGTCAAACCGGTTGCCGGTTCATAATGCGGCACACGGCTTAAACCACTATCAATCACCACGCGCACACCATCAATGGTCAGCGAGGTTTCTGCAATTGATGTAGCCAGTACAATTTTGCGTTTTCCCTCGGGCGCAGGTTTGATCGCGGCATCCTGATCACGCCCCTCCATCGCCCCGTAAAGCGGGCACAGCATGATATTTGCACCCAGATGCGGCTCCAGCAAACGGGCTACCCGTTCAATTTCGCCCTGCCCCGGCAGGAAGGCCAGAATACTGCCCACCTCATCAAAAAGTGCATCCCGAATAGCCTGCGCAACGGCATCTTCCACGCGCTCTTGTGGTTTGCGTTCGCGATAGCGAATATCGATAGGAAAGCTTCGCCCTTCGCTTTTGATCACTTGCGCTTCATCGCCCAGAAGTGCTGCCACCCGCGCACCGTCAAGCGTTGCCGACATCACCAGAATTTTCAAATCCGGACGTAATGCTGCCTGCACATCCAATGCCAGAGCAAGGCCGAAATCCGCGTCTAAACTACGCTCATGAAACTCATCAAACAAAACCGCTTTAACGCCGCTGAGTTCCGGATCCTCCAAGATCATGCGGGCGAAGACACCTTCCGTCACCACCAGCACACGGGTGGAAGCGCTTGTCTTATTTTCAAGACGCATCCGGTAGCCAACCCTCTGCCCGACCTCTTCGCCGAGCAATTGCGCCATGCGTTTAGCGCTCGCACGCGCTGCAATGCGGCGCGGCTCCAGCACAATGATCTTATCCGTACCAGACCAGTTCTGATGCAAAAAATGCAAAGGCACCAGCGTCGTTTTACCCGCGCCGGGAGGTGCTACCAGCACATGTTTATTGCTCCGCTCCATCGCGGCATCCAAAGCAGGCAAGACATGGGTAACAGGTAGTTCGGGTAAGCTTCGCAATGAAAATGCCTATCTCATTTTTTACTCGCCGGTTAAGGCGCCAATAAAAGCGATAAACAAAAGCTCTGCACCAGTTTGGCGGTGCTTGTCCAGTATTGAGTGCCCGTCAAATTGCACCGTTGACATACTCCCCCATAGTATATAGTTTTTAACTATCAAGCTTTAAAGGGCTTCAACACCATGCCGCATACACCAGAAGAGAAAAAACGCGTCATCACGCGCCTGCGCCGCATTAAAGGTCAGGCGGAAGCACTGGAACGTGCGGTGGATGCAGGCACTGAATGCGGTGCATTGTTGCAGCAACTGGCAGCACTGCGCGGTGCCGCCACCGGATTGATGGCCGAAGTACTGGAAAGCCATTTGCGTGAAACTTTTGGTGCGGCAAACACAGATGCAGGGGCGCTGCCTCTGGAAAAAGCCGAAGCCGAAATTGACCAGATTATGCGGATCATCCGCAGCTATTTAAAATAAAATATCAGGAACCCGCGAGGAGAAACAAAAATGAAATCACGCGCAGCTGTGGCATGGGAAGCAAACAAGCCGCTGACCATCGAAACCATTGAAATCGGCGGCCCGAAACCGGGTGAAGTTCTGGTGGAAATCATGGCAACCGGTGTCTGTCACACCGATGCCTACACGCTTTCAGGCCTTGACTCAGAAGGCAAATTCCCTGCTATTCTCGGCCATGAAGGCGCAGGTATCGTGCGTGAAGTTGGCGCGGGCGTCACAACTCTGCGTCCCGGCGACCATGTCATTCCGCTTTACACACCGGAATGCCGCTCGTGCAAAACCTGCTTGTCACAGCGCTCCAATCTTTGCACCTCCATCCGCTCCACCCAAGGTCAGGGCCTGATGCCGGATCGCACCACGCGCTTCTCCTGCGATGGTGGCGAAATCTTCCATTATATGGGCTGCTCGACCTTCTCCAATTTCACTGTTTTGCCAGAAATCGCGCTGGCAAAAGTGCGTGAAGACGCGCCATTCGATAAAATCTGCTATATCGGTTGCGGTGTTACCACCGGTATTGGCGCCGTGATTTACACGGCAAAAGTACGTCCGGGCTCCAATGTTGTGGTGTTCGGCCTTGGCGGCATCGGCCTCAATGTTATTCAGGGCGCACGCATGGTGGGTGCCGATAAGATCATCGGTGTCGACATCAATCCGGCTAAAGTCGAAATGGCGAAAAAATTCGGCATGACAGACTTCATCAACCCGCGTGAAATCGGCAATGATAAAGTGGTTCAGGCCATTCAGGACTTAACCGACGGCGGTGCGGATTACTCATTTGATGCCACAGGCAACACGGATGTGATGCGTCAGGCGCTGGAATGCTGCCATCGCGGCTGGGGTGAATCAATCATCATCGGCGTGGCGGAAGCCGGCAAGGAAATCGCAACCCGTCCGTTCCAGCTTGTCACCGGACGCGTCTGGAAAGGCACCGCTTTTGGTGGCGCACGCGGCCGCACCGATGTGCCGAAAATCGTTGATTGGTACATGGAAGGTAAGATCAATATTGATGATCTCATCACCCATAAAATGCCGCTTGATGAAATCAACACCGCCTTTGATCTGATGCATGAAGGCAAATCCATCCGTTCGGTCATCACATTCTGATGGGCGAAGCCCGTTTCACCTCCCGCTGGGATGAAATCGATAATCTTTCCCCGCGCGCACTTTATGCCATGCTGAAGCTGCGCGTGGACGTTTTCGTGGTTGAGCAAAAATGCCCTTACCCCGAAATTGACGGTAAAGATTATGACGCATTTCATTTGCGCATTCTGGATGTTGACGTGCATGGTGATGTGCTGGCCGCATCTTTGCGTGTGTTGCCGCCTGAACAAACCGGCAAGCCTGTGAAAATTGGCCGTGTCGTGGTGGCACCGGATTATCGCGGCCACAAGTTTGGCAATCGTCTGCTTGAAGAAGCGCTTGCATTTGCACAAAAGCGCTTTCCTCATGCGGCAATAGAGCTGGGTGCGCAAAGCTATTTGCGCAAATTTTACGGCTCGTTTGGCTTTGTGCCTATTTCGGATGAATATCTGGAAGATGGCATTCCGCATATCGACATGCGCTTTGCCCCACAGGCCTGACAACAATCAAGCAGCGCCATTTCTTTAACTGGAATGGTGCTCCTTCTCATATAATTTTTGCTTTGGAGGAAAATCTATGGAAACCATTTCAACAGCCAAAGCCTTTGGCGGCACGCAAGGCGTTTATCGCCATAAAAGTGAAGCCTGCCAATGCGATATGACTTTTGCAATTTTTCTGCCACCACAAGCAGAGCAAGGGCCCGTTCCGGTTTTATGGTATCTTTCCGGCCTCACCTGCACCCATCAAAATGTGATGGATAAAGGCGAATATCGCCGTCTGGCCGCAGAGCTTGGGCTAGCAATCATCTGCCCGGACACATCTCCGCGCGGCCAAGATGTGCCGGATGAAAAAGACAATTGGCAGTTTGGCCAAGGTGCCGGTTTTTATCTCAATGCCACCCAAGCCCCTTTTGATAAGCACTATCAGATGGAGCGCTATATTAGCCAAGAACTGCCTGCACTGATCGAGCAGAACTTCCCTGTTGATCTCACCCGCCAGAGCATTTTCGGCCATTCGATGGGCGGCCATGGTGCCATTACCCTTGCGCTTAAAAATACCGGCCGCTTTAAATCCGTTTCAGCTTTTGCGCCCATTGCCCAGCCATCAACAGCCGGATGGTCAAAACCAGCTTTTGAGAAATATTTAGGCAATGATCAGGCGCAATGGCGCGCTTATGACAGCACATTACTGATCGAAGACGGCCACCGTGTGCCGGAACTGCTCATCGACCAAGGCACTGCCGATGGTTTTCTGGATGATGGTCTGCGCCCATGGCTTCTGGAAGAGGCGTGCAAAAAAGCCAATATTCCGCTGACGCTCAATATGCGCGAAGGCTATGATCATTCTTATTATTTCATTTCCACATTTATGGATGATCATTTGCGCTGGCACGCAAAAAGACTATTCGCATAATCTGCAATTTCTAAAATTTAAAAGCCCCTTCACGGGGCTTTTTTCATACCCTGAAATTGTCATCCCCTGATGTTTTGAGCAGCGTTACAGTGCTTTTGGTGAAAAGAAGCATAAATCATCAAAAAACACGCTAAAAGTGATGAGAAATCCACTTAAATCGTGGCTATCAATTTGGAGAAAACGGCGCGAGAGCCTATATTGAATTCCTATATGTCGTATGATTCGACACAAGGTTTTTGGTGCGCCTTTTAAAAGATGCGCCTGAAACCATTATCGTAACAGATAATCGAAAGTTTTTCATGACCGAGACACCAGAGATGACCCCTGAAGCAACTCCGGATTATGGCGCTGACTCTATCCGGGTGCTCAAAGGCCTCGATGCCGTGCGTAAACGTCCTGGCATGTATATTGGCGACACGGATGACGGTTCCGGCCTGCACCATATGGTGTATGAAGTCGTTGATAATGCCATCGACGAAACGCTGGCCGGCCATGCAACACTGGTAACAGTTACACTGAATGCCGATGGTTCTTGCACTGTCACCGATAACGGCCGTGGTATCCCGACCGACATCCACAAAGAAGAAGGCGTTTCTGCTGCCGAAGTTATTATGACCCAGCTTCATGCGGGCGGTAAGTTCGACCAGAACTCCTATAAAGTTTCCGGCGGTCTCCACGGTGTGGGTGTATCGGTTGTTAACGCTTTGTCCGTTTGGCTGCGCCTCAAAATCCGCCGTGGCGGACAAATTCATGAAATGAGCTTCACTCATGGCGTAGCCGATGCGCCGTTGATTGTTACCGGCGATGCGGGCGAGGAAAAAGGCACCGAGGTCAGCTTCCTGCCATCGACCGATACATTCACTATGGTCGAATTTGACTATGACACATTGGAGCGTCGCCTGCGTGAGCTGGCTTTCCTTAACTCTGGTGTGCGTATTCTTCTGACCGACAAGCGCCCTGCCGATCATCGTGTGGAAGAACTTCACTATGATGGCGGTTTGCAGGCTTTTGTGCGCTATCTTGATCAGAGCAAAAAGCCGATCATTGAAGAGCCGATTTATATCCGCAGCGAAAAAGACGGCATGACCGTTGAAGTCGCGATGTGGTGGAATGATACCTATCACGAGCGGGTTTTGTGCTTCACCAACAATATTCCGCAGCGCGATGGCGGCACCCACTTGGCTGGTTTCCGTGGTGCGCTGACCCGTCAGCTGACCGGTTATGCGGAAAGCTCCGGCATTGCCAAGAAAGAAAAAGTAAACCTCACCGGCGATGATTGCCGTGAAGGTTTAACGGCTGTTCTTTCTGTCAAAGTGCCGGATCCTAAATTCTCGTCGCAGACCAAAGACAAGCTGGTTTCATCAGAAGTTCGCCCTGTCGTTGAAAGCCTCGTCAATGAAGCGCTTTCGATCTGGCTGGAAGAACATCCAACCGAAGCCAAATTGCTGATGGGCAAAATTGTCGAAGCAGCCGCTGCACGCGAAGCAGCACGCAAAGCACGTGATCTTACCCGCCGTAAAGGCGCGCTGGATATCACCTCACTGCCGGGCAAACTGGCCGACTGTCAGGAGCGTGATCCTGCCAAGTCAGAAATCTTCATCGTTGAGGGTGATTCTGCTGGTGGTTCTGCCAAGGGTGGCCGTTCGCGTCAAAATCAGGCGATTTTGCCGCTGCGCGGTAAAATCCTCAACGTGGAACGCGCGCGTTTTGACCGTATGCTCGGTTCCGATCAGGTGGGAACGCTGATTACAGCACTCGGCACGTCGATTGGTAAGGATGAGTTCAATCCGGACAAATTGCGTTACCACAAAATCATCATCATGACTGACGCGGACGTCGATGGTGCGCATATCCGAACCCTGCTTTTGACCTTCTTCTTCCGTCAGATGCCGGAACTGATCGAGCGCGGTCATATCTACATTGCCCAGCCACCGCTTTACAAAGTAACGCGCGGCAAGAGCTCGCAATATATCAAGAACGAAGCAGCCTTTGAGGACTTCCTCATTGAAACCGGTCTTGAAGAAGCATCCCTTGAATTGAAGGGCGGCGAAGTGCGCGCAGGTCACGATCTGAAAAATGTGATCGAAGATGCCCGTATGCTGCGTCAACTGTTGCAAGGCCTGCACACACGCTACGATCAGCGCGTTGTGGAACAGGCGGCAATTGCCGGTGTTCTCAACCCTGAATCGGTTGCCAATGACGAGAAAACGCAGGCCTCTGCGGATGCCATTGCTAAGCGCTTGGATATAATTGCAGAAGATACCGAACGTGGCTGGTCTGGCCATATCCATGAAGATGGCGGCTATCGTCTGGAGCGCACATTGCGCGGCGTTAAAGATGTTCTCATCCTCGATATGAGCCTGATTGGTTCAGCTGATGCGCGTCAGATTGACCGCCTCACCGAGCGCTTGAAAGAAGTCTATGCTGAGCCACCGGTTTTGCGTCGCAAAGACAAGAGCGAGGAAATCTCCGGCCCGCTGGCACTTCTGGATGCGGTTTTCGCCACCGGCCGCAAGGGCCTGAGCTTGCAGCGCTATAAAGGTCTTGGCGAAATGAATGCCGAGCAGCTGTGGGAAACCACCCTTGATCCGAATGCACGTTCGCTGTTGCAGGTGAAAGTCACTGATGCAACTGACGCAGACAGCCTGTTTAGCCGATTGATGGGTGATGAAGTGGAACCACGCCGCGAATTCATTCAGACCAATGCGCTGAACGTAGCCAATCTGGACGTTTAAGCTTAGCTTAAACGCGCATAAAAATAGCAAACCGGAGCACACACTGCTCCGGTTTTTTTATACTCCATAAAACAAATATCACTCCATCGCAGCCATCCAAAATGAGCCCCCCCCTTGCAGCCCCCAATAAAAACACTAGATATAGTGCCTTTATGCTAAACTTTACCCAAAAACACCAAGTATTGATAGAATCTGCGCATTTCAATAAAAGTCAAGATCAATAAATATAAATTATTGACAATATAAATATTACCTATATAATAGCTTAGCTCTACGTTTAAACATTGTATTGACAGAAAATATAAATTCAGGCATAAAAAAAGGCAGATGGTGAATCATTACCATCTGCCTTTTTTGCGATTTAACCAGCGCCTAAATCGACACAGTTATAATCACTATTTGCAAAGTCTTGATATAACGAAAAAGGTTAACAATCAAGGCGCGGAGTTTTACAATGTCAAAGCCTACTCTAAGAGGCTGACTCATAAAGAATTCATTTTTATCATGATCTTGCGATGCGCCTTGTGAGCATGCGGATATTTGCGATATAAATCCACGCCTCAGCAGAAGCGATGGTTCTCTCGAAGTCTTTGGCCAATCTGCGGCATCGGCCCAACCATGCAAAAGTGCGTTCAACTACCCATCTGCGCGGGAGAATCTTAAAGCCTTTAATCGCGTCTGACCGCTTGATGATTTCCAGCGTGAATTTGCTGATCTTTTCAAGCTTCAACTTCAGCTTTGGCCCTGCATA
>NZ_JACIIU010000010.1 GCF_014205685.1 Paenochrobactrum gallinarii | reverse complement strand
TCAATATGCGAATTATGACTAGTCATATGCCTAACATTACTCCTAACCCTTAATTAAGGGTGAGAAAATGTCCGGAGAATTCGGGGGCTCTTACATGCGCGCGCCCTTTTTGTAAACACATATGAAGATATGTGTCCGGCTTATGATAGGACGCAGGCGGTGGCATCAGGAGTGCTCCGGTATTATTTGTAAAGTTCCACGACTTGCAATAAAGCTTAAATGAACATGCAGCAAGCATGGAGAGGGTATAATCATATCTTTATTGTAGGATTATCGATGCTTCTATGACGGGCTTTAATTGTTATGTTAAATATGCATAAGAGATCAGTTGTATAATGATCAAAATAACGTCAATTTTAAGTCCCTGTTAAGGTTTTGGCGACTCGTATATAGAAAGCTGCATGTTGACTGACACTGTAAGTGATGCAAACAAACAGATGCGTGCCGCCCCTCAAATCAGCGTCACCGAAGAGGAAAACGGCGCGCGGCTTTGTTTAAGCGGTCGCTGGACAACGCATAGCGTCAATCAGATTGACCTTGCTATGCGTAAAATCGAGCGCTCGCAGCGTTCGGGCTTTTTCCAGATTGATATGAGCGACGTGCAGGGGCTGGATACAGCCGGTGCATGGCTGATTGAGCGTCTGCGTCAATCGCTGGAAAGCGATAATGTGGCGGTGGAAATTACCGGTCTTCATGCCAGTTGGCAGCCCTTGATGCAGGAAGTGGCAAAGGCCTATGCGCCGATTACGCAGCGCAAAAAAGACAAAAGAGATTTCTTTTTAACGACATTCTTTGCCGCTATAGGTGAAGGTGTTTTTTCAATGTACAAAGACTTTAAAATGTCGATGTATATTTTAGGCTCGACCATTCGTGGCTCACAAATGAAGCAGGGGCGAGGCTCCGGGATCAGTATGCCGGCGATCGTGCATCAGATGCACCGGATGGGCGTTGGCGCTATTCCTATTGTGATGCTTATGTCCACCATTGTGGGTGCGATTATTGCACAGCAAGGTGCGTTTCAGCTGCGTTATTTTGGTGCAGAGATTTTCGTGGTCGATTTGGTCGGTATTCTGGTTTTACGTGAGCTGGGTGTTTTGCTGACTGCTATCATGATTGCAGGGCGTTCGGGCAGTGCGATTACTGCTGAAATCGGCTCGATGAAAATGCGCGAAGAAACGGACGCATTGAAAGTGATGGGGCTCAACCCTGTCGGTGTTCTGGTTTTTCCGCGTCTTGTTGCGCTGGTGATTGTGCTGCCGCTTTTAACAATCCTTGCTGATGTTGCAGCGCTTTTGGGCGCAGGCGGCGTTGCTTGGTTCTATTCCAATATTTCGCCGGAAGCCTTTATTGCACGTCTTCACGATGCTGTGGCTTTAAATACTTATTTTGCCGGTCTCATCAAAGCACCATTCATGGCGATGATCATTGGCATCATGGCTTCTGTTGAAGGTTTGAAAGTTGGCGGCAGCGCTGAGTCTTTGGGGCGCCGTGTCACTGCATCGGTGGTTAAATCGATTTTTGTGGTCATCGTAATCGATGGTTTGTTTGCAATGTTCTATGCTGCAATTGATTTCTAAGGTGATATCTGAATAAAACAGCGTTAAAACTGTAATTTACATGGCTTAACTGCCACAGTGTTTGGGAATAATGATTTTTTATTGTTCTCGATATTCGTAAAAATGGGAAGCTTGAGATAAAGATATTTTATGGAGCAGCACGATCACGATGAACAGAAAGCATATTCTTTGAGCGGTAAAGAGCGCAATCCTATTATTTCTGTGCGTGACGTCACTGTGGCTTTTGGCAAAAACACCGTGCTGGATAAGCTCGATCTGGATATTTATCCAGGCGAAGTGCTGGGCTTTATCGGACCATCAGGTTCGGGTAAGTCGGTGTTGATGCGTGCGATCTTAGGGCTGACACCTAAGAAAACCGGTAAAATTGAAGTGTTCGGGCAAAGCCTTGATGGCTTGAATGAACGCTCCAAAATGGCCGTTGATATGCGTATGGGGGTATTATTCCAGCATGGTGCGCTGTTTTCTGCGCTGAATGTTTTGGAAAATATTCAGGTGCCAATGCGTGAATATCTGGATTTGTCGCCAAAGCTTATGGACGAGCTGGCGCGCGTTAAGATCGAGCTTGTCGGTTTGAAGCCGGATACGGCGGAGAAATTTCCGTCCGAGCTTTCAGGGGGCATGATCAAACGTGCAGCATTGGCGCGCTCTTTGGCGCTTGATCCGGATGTGGTGTTTCTTGATGAGCCGACCTCCGGACTTGATCCGATTGGCGCGGCAGAATTTGATGATTTGATTGCCAATTTACGCGATACAATGGGGCTGACTGTTTATATGGTCACGCATGACCTTGATAGTCTGTTTGCAATTTGTGACCGGATTGCGGTATTGGGCAATAAGAAAATTCTCGTCAGCGGCAGCATGGAAGAAATGCTGGAGTTTGATGATCCGTGGGTTAAATCTTATTTTCGTGGCAAGCGGGCGCGGCAGATTGATCTTTCCGCGCCGAGCCGGCGTAAGCCCGGCACTTTCCGCTCGCAGGCAGGGTAAAATATGGAAACGAAAGCCAATTACGTTCTGGTGGGTGTTTTTACCCTGGTCGTCAGTCTTATTGCTTTCGGCTTTGTGTATTGGATTGCGCGCTATGGTGAATCGCGTGATTCACTGCCGCTGGAAATCCGCATACCGGGTTCGGTGACAGGCTTGGCGCAAGGCAGTCAGGTTCTGTTCAACGGGATTAAGGTGGGCGATGTGCGCCGTCTCCATCTGGATGAAACCAATCCGGACATGGTGATTGTGCTGACACAGGTAAACTCCACCACGCCGATCACCCGATCAACCGTTGCAACGCTTGGCTTTCAGGGGCTGACTGGTCAGGCCTATGTCGAGCTTAAAGGCGGACGTCTGGATGAGCCGAATTTGCTGACCACCGCCAATGAAGGTGGCTATGTCGCACGTATTAATGCCGATCCGTCGATCGTCAATAACTTGCTTGCTACGGCGCAGGATATTTTCGCCCGTGCCAATAGTGCCATTGGTGCTTTGGAAGGCTTTATTCGGGATGTGCGTGAGCCGCTGACTGATACGGTCAAAAATACCCGTACCTTCACCGATGCGCTGGCTAAAAATTCCGACATCGTTGAAAAGCTTGGTTCTAATGCCGAAGACATTCAGCTGATGATCAAAGATGCGCGTGAAATGATGGCGCGTCTGAATAATGCATCCGTGCGTGTTGAAGACATTATGAAAAAGGCTGACAATATGTTGTCGCCGGACGATAAAAACGGTGTCGTGGCGCAGCTTAATGCAACACTTGAATCTATTCGTAAAACCTCGGATAGCCTGAACACACGTATGGCGCCGATTACCGATAATTTACAGCGCTTCTCAGGGCAGGGGCTGCGTGATGTGCAGTCGGCTGTCAATGAAAGCCGCCGCTCAATCCAGCGCATTGAGCAGGCTATTACGGATCTTGAGAAAAATCCGCAGCGTATTATTTTTGGCGGTCAGGGTAATGTGCCGCAATATGACGGGAGATCACGTCGATGAGTATGTTTGATGTCAAGCTCCTGCGTGGTGCAAAACTTGGTCTGATGGTTGTGGGGCTTGGCGGTTTGTTGGCCTCTTGTGGCACAACAACACCGCTTGATACCTATAGTCTGAGTGCGCCGCGTCCGGCAGTAACGGCTAAAAGCCGTAAATCTGTTCAGTTGCTGGTGGCTGCCCCGACCGCTCTAAAAGCGCTCGACAGCGAGAATATTGTGATCAATCCGGCATCCGGTTCCATCGCTTATCTGAGCGGTGCGCAATGGGGTGATCGTCTGCCGAATATCATCCAGTCACGATTAGTGCAGAGCTATGAAAACACTGGCCTGCTGGGTGGCGTAGGGCGTCCTGGGGATGGTCTGGCCATCAATTATCAGGTGCTTACTGATGTTCGTGAGTTTGGCATCCACGCCTCCACATCGCCGCAAACGGCTGTGGTGGAGCTGGCTGTAAAGCTGATGGATGATAAGAATGGCAATGTCCGTGCCACCAGAGTGTTCCGCAATGTGGTTGCGGTGCATGGCAGTGGCAATAATTCTTATCTCAAAGCGCTGGATCAGGCATTTGAGAAAACCGCCACGGAAATCGTAAGCTGGACATTTTCTGCAATGTAATCAATTGCGTATAAGTGTTCTTAAAAGCCATCCTGAGGGGTGGCTTTTTTATTGGGTAGAATCAGGGAAAAAATATTGCAGCAATGATTCTTGCATGCTGACTTTGCGCGAAATTTAAATGCGATTGTATATCAGATAAAGTATCTGAACATCATGTTATGCAATGGAAAATTAAAGAGTTGCAGGAGATAATCTCGACTGCTTTTTTTAAAATGGCGCGAGTGACGGGGCTCGAACCCGCGACCTCCGGCGTGACAGGCCGGCACTCTAACCAACTGAGCTACACCCGCGCATTTTAAAAGAGGCTTTCAATTTGAAGGCCTTAGCTGTTTAGCATTGCTGCTGAACATGTTTGGTTGTTTAATGTTATATATTGCATTCGTCAATGCTGTATTTTGCACAATATGACAAAAGTTTTAATTGCCCACAGGCTAATCATTCAGAACGCACTTAAATTGTCGGAAAATGGCATAAAAAGGGAGTTTTCCCTTTTCAAATTACCTTTTCGGTTGGTTTAAGCATTTGAAACTGCGGCAATAATGGCCAATTCACGCTTATTTATAAACGAGAACCGGAATCGGGCTCATTTGCAAAACTTCATTGGTCTGGCTGCCCAGCAGTTTTCTGACCACGCCACGTCGGCCATGCGAGGCCATAATAATCAGATCACAATCAAGTTGGTCTGCCGTATCCACAATTGCTGTGGCAGCGGAGACTTCCGAGATGTGACGAGTGGCCATGACAACACCCGAAACCGCAGCAATTTCGCGTGCTTCCTCAAGAATCTGGGTTGCAGCCTCTTCAATGCTTTTATCGTAGTCATCGCTATCAAGTGGTGCGTTTTGCCATGCAACAGAAAAGCTTGAGAGCGAATAGGGGATGGTAACTGTGAGCACCGTCAGCTCGCACTTGTGCTGCTTTGCCAGTTCAACCGCATATTTGATGCTTTTATTGGAGGTTTCCGAGCCGTCAGCTGCGACTAAAATATGCTTAAACATTTAATCCCCTTTGATGTGATACTCATGCTTTAAGCTTTTTACGCAGGCATGACATTGATCGGAATCAAGCTCTTCAGAATGTGATATTTTTTAAAGACCGGTTTTCTTGGCTTGCTGCCAGAGTGCTTCCATTTCTGCCAGATCGGATTGCTCCGGTGATGAGCCGTTTTGTTTGAGGCTTTTCTCGATATAGTGAAAACGATTGAGAAATTTGTCATTGGCGCGCATCAGTGCAATTTCCGGATCGATATTCATATGACGGCCAAGATTGACCATCGCAAACAGCAAATCACCATATTCTTCTTCGATATGGTTTTGATCAGCAGAAAGTTTTGCTTGTTTCAGCTCTGCGATTTCTTCTTCAATTTTTGCCAGTATAGGTTCCGGCTCGCTCCAATCAAAGCCAACCTTGGCGGCTTTCAATTGCAGCTTCAAAGCGCGCAAAAGTGCAGGGAAGGCGCGCGGAATGTCATCAAGATAGCCATTCTCATCCAATGTCGGTAGTCCTGCTTTAGCGCGGCGTGCCTCACGTTCGGCTTTTTCTTCCTGCTTGATGCGTCCCCACGCACCCTTGGCCATACCGGCACTGCGCGCTTCCTCATCGCCAAAAACATGTGGATGACGGCGGATCATTTTATGAGTGATAGCCTGTACCACATCGGCAAAGTTGAACGAGCCTTCTTCTTCGGCAATGCGTGCGTGGAACACTACTTGCAGCAGCAAATCGCCAAGCTCTTCACGCAAATCATCTTTGTCCTGTCGCTCAATGGCATCCAGTACCTCATAGACTTCCTCAAGCGTATAAGGAGCAATGGTTTCGAAACTTTGTTCGACATCCCACGGACAGCCGGTTTCAGGATCGCGTAAGGCCGCCATAATTTCAAGCAGCCGTTCAATTTTGCCGGAAGGTTGCAAAATAAACTCCAAATCTATCCGTTGCGATGCTATTCGATTCTTAATATGTCTATCATGGTTGGGCACGGCTTTATGTGTTTTTTGACGTGTTCTTTTAATTTCATAAAAAAGAACAATATAACATGAAGGCCGCTGTTCATAAGCGTGCTGGAAAGCCCCGGAAAGGCGAAAATCATGGCTGTTATGGTGACCGGTGGTGCCGGTTATATCGGATCACACACATGTGTCGAGCTGTTAGAAGCTGGTTATGATGTGGTGGTGGTTGATAATTTTGATAATAGCCATCCGGAGGTGTTGCGCCGCGTGGAGGAAATCACCGGACGTACATTGTTTCGCGAAGCAGGTGATGTGCGTGACCGTACGTTTTTGGAGCAGGTATTAAGACGCCATAAATGTGATGCAGTGATGCATTTTGCCGGACTGAAATCAGTTGCAGAATCGACTGAAAAACCATTGCATTATTATGATTGCAATGTTGTCGGCACTATTCGCTTACTTGAAGCAATGCGCTCGGTTGATGTGAAAAAGATAGTTTTTAGCTCATCGGCAACCGTTTATGGTGAACCGGAGCAGTTACCTTTTAATGAAGATCACCGGCTGGCGCCTGCTAATACTTATGGCCGCAGCAAACTGGTCGTTGAAGATATTTTGCGTGATATTCATCGCGGTAATAAGAACTGGCAAATTGCAATTTTGCGTTATTTCAATCCGGTTGGCGCTCATGAAAGTGGTTTGATTGGTGAAGACCCGAAAGGTGAGCCGAATAATCTGATGCCGCTGATTGCGCAGGTTGCCAGTGGTAAACGTGAAAAACTGATGATTTGGGGAAATGATTATCCGACCCGTGATGGTACGGGGGTGCGTGATTATATCCATGTTGAAGATGTGGCTAAAGGCCATGTGCGGGCATTGAAAAAGCTGGATGAACCGCAATGTCTGGCACTTAATCTTGGCGCAGGACACGGCTATAGTGTTTTTGAGGTGATCAAAGCTTTTGAAACGGTGACTGGTCAGGTAATCCCTTATGAGATTGCGGAACGCAGAGCCGGTGATATTGCTGAATATTATGCAGACCCGACACGAGCCAAAGAAATATTGAACTGGACAGCGCAAAAAACGCTTTCTGAAATGTGTCAGGATATGTGGAACTGGCAATCTAAAAACGCTGTATAATGATTGAGCTGAGCTTAAAAAAATGCGCGACTATGCGGGTGCGGATCATCCGTTTAAAGGAAAATTTTGATGACAACGAACAATGAAACCCCTGCTGCTTTTGATGAAGAAGCGCTGGAAGAAGCCTATGATCGCGCTTTAAGACTTGAAAAAGCAGGTGATTTTGAAGCGGCCAGTCTGGCCTATCAAGAAGTTCTTAAAATTGATCCGTCCGACCATGGTGGCGCAGCTGTGCGTCTTGCCAGTATGGGCAAGGGCGAAGTGCCGCCAAAGGCACCGGATGCTTATGTTGCAACATTGTTTGACCAGCATGCGGATATGTTTGACACTATTCTGGTCGATCAGCTTGGTTATGATGTGCCGCTGCAATTGCGCGAAGTATTGCTAGAGCTGGACGAAAACTGCAATTTCACGCGAATGCTTGATTTGGGTTGCGGCACCGGCCTTTCAGCTGATGCGCTCGACGACATGGCCGATCATAAAACCGGCGTTGATTTGTCGGAAAACATGATCGAAATCGCTTATGAAAAAGGTGATTATGACGAGCTTTTTGTCAGTGAAGTCGTGCTGTTTTTGCAAAAGACGACCGCAGATAACTGGGATTTGATCGTTGCAACCGATGTGTTGCCTTATATGGGCGCGTTGGAGGATTTTTTTGCTGGCTTGAAAGCGCGCGTCAATAAAGGTGGCATGATCGCCTTTTCATCTGAAACACAGCCACAGGACGTTTTTCAAGGGCGTGATTTCATGGTTGGCGCTTATCAGCGTTTTGCACATGCCGAGAGCTATTTGCGAAAGCTGATGGAGGCCAATGGCTTTGAGTGTCTGGCGTGCGAAAATATTACGGTGCGCCATGAACAAGGCCAGCCAGTGCCGGGACAGTTGATCGTCGCACGGGTAAATTGACGGCACTTTGACGCTGTATGGTTGAACTTTGGGCTAATAATACGTATCTGGTCAAGCAAGATGACAGTTTGACCGGATAATGGCCGGATAATTTTAAAAGTTTGAGGCAAGTAATGACGAAGATTACTTATATCACTGCGGAAGGCACGCCCTATGAGGTGGAGAGCCCGAATGGCTCCAGCGTTATGGAAGCGGCAATTCGCAATGGTATTCCGGGGATTGATGCTGATTGCGGCGGTGCATGCGCCTGCGCCACATGTCACGTTTATGTGGATGATGCATGGCTTGAGATCGTTGGCGAACCGGACGCAATGGAAGAGGATATGCTGGATTTTGCCTATGATGTGCAGCCGAATTCCCGTCTATCTTGCCAGATCAGAGTTCGTGATGAAATCAACGGGCTTGTCGTGCGTTTGCCTGAACGTCAGGGCTAAGTTATTTTATCGAATAAATAAAAAGCCGGAGTGCGATCGTACTCCGGCTTTTTTTATGACTGTTATATCAATGTTTAAATATCGAGCTTGTCGGCAAACTCGGCATTTTCCTGAATGAAGCGGAAGCGCGCTTCCGGCTTCGTGCCCATCAGGTCGTCAACCGTTGCCTTGGTAGCATCTTCTGTACTGTGATCAATCTCGACACGCAACAGTGTGCGTTTGGCCGGATCCATTGTCGTCTCCTTCAACTGCTCGGCGCGCATTTCGCCCAAGCCTTTAAAGCGACCGATTTCAACCTTGCCACGGTTACTGAAATGCGTACGCAGCAACTCATCTTTATGTGCATCATCACGCGCATAAGCCGTTTTGCCGCCTTGGCTCAAACGGTAAAGCGGCGGAACAGCCAGATAGAGGTGACCGTTGCTGATGAGGTCAGGCATTTCCTGATAGAAGAAAGTAATCAGCAGCGAAGCAATGTGAGCACCATCCACGTCAGCATCCGTCATGATGATGATACGGTCATAGCGCAAATCTTCTTCACGGTATTTGGAGCGTGTGCCACAACCAAGGGCTTGAATAATATCTGCAATCTGCTGGTTTGCAGTTAGCTTGTCACGTCCGGCACTGGCGACGTTCAAAATTTTACCACGCAGTGGCAGAATCGCCTGATTGGTACGGTTGCGCGCCTGTTTGGCAGAGCCGCCCGCGGAATCACCTTCAACGATAAAGAGTTCGGCATTGTTGGCAGAATTTTGTGAGCAGTCGGCAAGTTTGCCCGGCAGACGTAACTTACGCACAGCCGTCTTGCGATTGACTTCTTTTTCCTGACGACGGCGCAGACGTTCTTCCGCGCGCTCAATCACCCAATCCAGCAGCTTGGAAGCTTCTTGCGGGGAGGCCGCCAGCCAATGGTCAAACGGATCGCGAATGGCATTTTCAACAATGCGCTGTGCTTCAACTGTTGCAAGCTTATCTTTCGTCTGACCGACAAATTCCGGCTCACGAATAAACACCGAAAGCATAGCAGCAGCTGAGGTCATTACGTCATCAGTGGTAATGACAGAAGCGCGCTTATTGTTGGTCAGCTCCGCATAGGCTTTGAGGCCGCGTGTGAGCGCGATACGCAAGCCTGCTTCATGCGTGCCGCCATCGCCGGTCGGGATCGTGTTACAATAGGAATGGACGAACGCATCGCCGCCATACCAGCTAACAGCCCATTCCATCGCGCCGTGACGGCCTTGCGCCTCGGTTTTACCGGCAAAAATTTCGCGCGTGACCTGAAAGTCTTTGCCCAAAGTGGTGGCGAGATAGTCCTTCAAGCCGCCCGGGAAATGGAAAACTGCCTTTTCAGGTGTATCCTGTTTCGGGTCGAGGAGTGACGGGTCACAGCTCCAGCGGATTTCAACGCCACCGAACAAATAGGCTTTTGAGCGCGCCATGCGATAAATGCGCGTCGGGTCAAATTTGGCATTTTTGCCGAAAATATCTGGATCAGGATGAAAACGCAGACGTGTGCCGCGGCGGTTATGCACTTCGCCGAGTTCTTCCAGTCCACCCTGCGGAATACCGCGCGAGAAGCACTGGCGGTACAGACGGCGATTACGCGCGACTTCCACTTCCAGCACATCGGAAAGCGCATTCACAACCGACACACCAACGCCGTGCAGACCGCCGGATGTTTCATAGGCCTTGCCGTCGAATTTACCACCGGCATGCAGCTTGGTCATAATAACTTCAAGCGTGGATTTGCCCGGAACCTGCGGGTGATTATCGATCGGAATACCGCGACCATTATCGCTGACCGACAAGAAACCGTCCGCATCAAGGCTGACTTCAATAAAATTGGCATGTCCCGCAACAGCTTCGTCCATCGAGTTGTCGATGACTTCTGCAAAGAGATGGTGCATCGCCTTTTCGTCGGTGCCGCCGATATACATACCCGGGCGCAGACGTACCGGCTCCAAGCCTTCCAGAACACGGATGGCGGAGGCGTTATAATCACCATTATCAGCAGCAAGTGTTGCACGCTTAAACGGCTCTTCCGGTGCGGGAGCTGTTGGTGCAGCGGAAACCGGCTTCGTTACTGTTGCGTCTTCAGTTGCAGGGGCAGGCGCCACAGCACTGACAGCCGGCGCAGCAGCAGTCAGCGCCTCACTATCAGCTTTTGACGCTGTTTGCCTTTCACGGGCTTTACTCACAACACTTGAAAAAAGATCGTTGTTGTTGTCCATGTGCTTCGGTTCAGCCTATCTATTAAATATACCGCTTCAAGAGCTGCAAATTTTTCGTCACTGTCTATTGTTTTGTAACATGAGCATTGATTTCAGCAATGCGTACTTTCGAATCACCCACATCATGCCATGCCAATTGATAAAAAGCGAATAAGGTTCGCTTTATGTTCTGTCGCATTCATACCAAAACGTCAAGTTTTGCACGGACTTTTCACGCATAAGCCCTTTTGCGCTGATTGACAGCGGCAAAGGGATAAGAAAACGCATTTCAATGCGGGGGAACTAAAATGAAGTAATCCGGCATGTTTGAAATTGCATGCCGGATTTTTGTTTATTGGATCAGATGCCTTGAGTCTTATGGCTTGGGAGCCTGATGCTGAGATGCAAACAGCTTGCCGCGCTCCGCAATCAGCATGCAGATGAAGCTGATAATGCCGAGAATGGTAAATCCCAGTGCGATTGGTGTCGTGGTGCCGTCAAAGGATTGACCGATGATGGCGCCCAAGGTTGCGCCCACGGTTGTCTGGGTGAAGCCCAGCACCGACGATGCGGTTCCGGCAACAGCACCCAAAGGCTCCATCGCAAGCGCGTTGAAGTTTGAGGTGATTTGCCCGAACGAAAACATGATGACCATGTAGAGCGGCAAAAGCAGGAACAGTGGCACAGGCCCTTCAAAGCTCAGCGACAACACGAACCACAGTAAGCTGAATCCGATAAAGACAAACAGCATTGTTTGTGAAATACGGCGCATACCATAACGGCCGACAAAGCGTGAGTTGAGGAATGAAGACAGCGCCATTGTCGCTGCAACTACCGCAAAAGCCAGCGGGAACAATTCACCCAGTTCATAAATGCCGACATAGATCTGCTGTGATGATCCGATAAAGCCGAACAATGTGCCTAAGATGAATGATGTGCCGAGCATATAGAAAAACGCCACACGGTTGGTCAGCACGAGGCTGAAGGACTGTGCAAGGCTTGTAATCGACAGTGAGCGTCTTTTTTCTACAGCCAATGTTTCCGGCATGCGGAAGTATACCCACACCATCACCACAGCCGCTGAAACAGCCATGAAGACAAAAATCAGGTGCCATTCACCAAATAGCATAATGAACTGACCGGTAGCAGGTGCAATCACCGGCAGGATCATGAAAACCATCATAATCAGCGACATGACTTCGGCCATCTGACGGCCGCCGTAAAGGTCACGCACGATAGAGACGGAAATAACGCGCGTGCCTGCGGCTCCAATGCCCTGTAAAACGCGTAAAAGAATCAGCATTGAGAAGCTGGTGGTAAAGGCGGCAGCCAGTGCCGTGACAATATAAATGCTTGTGCCGACAAAAAGCGGAATGCGTCGCCCGAAACGGTCACTCAATGGCCCGTAGAATAATTGCGAAACACCTAAGCCCAGCAAATAAGCTGTAATGACGAATTGGCGATGATTTTCAGATTCGACCCCTAAGCTTGCACCGATTTCCTGTAATCCCGGAAGCATGATGTCAATTGCCAGAGCGTTAATCGCCATAACCGCTGCAATCAGAGCAATAAATTCGCCACGACCGCGCATGCCGGTTCTTTGTTCGGAGTGACCCTGTTTTATATCAATTGGCAAAATACTCTCCTGTCTGCGGCATACATATGGTCAACCTGAAATAGCACCTAAACTATATTGTTTAAGTCTATCGTGCCCGTGAAATGCGGTTGGGTGGACCAGAAATTATCGTTCGACCCCCGATCTTATGAGTGACCAGTATAATCAAGCAATAATATTTTAAAAACTTATTTCAATGATTGGTTGAATCAATTGAATAGTGAAATTAGCGCGTGAATGGCAACATCTGTGTGAAAAAGCCTGTTCACGAAATCGTGAGGAAAGAGAAGCTTCAATATAGTGACAAATAACACTGAGGTTCAAAAATAGCAAAGGTGCCGGAGACCGGCACCTTCGGGCATTCATTTAAGAATAATGGGAATCAGGCCGCTTTAATAGCGATGCCTTTTTCTTCAAAGAGTGCTTTCAGTTCACCAGACTGGAACATTTCACGGGTGATATCGCAACCACCAATGAACTCACCTTTAACATAAAGCTGGGGGATGGTCGGCCAGTTGGAATATTCTTTAATGCCGTTACGCATTTCGTCCGATGCCAGAACGTTGATTCCTTTGTAATCAACGCCGATATAATCCAGAATCTGTACAACCTGTCCGGAAAAACCGCACTGTGGGAAACCAGGCGTACCTTTCAGGAAAAGTACGACATCATTATTTTTTACTTCACTGTCAATAAGTTCGTTGATGCCGCTCATATTCTTCGTCCTTTTCTTTTTCCGCTCAACCAGCAGAAACATCTGTCCGAATTGTCGGATGTGATCAAAAAATGATCAGGTCTGTTCGGTGTTAAGCTGTAAAAACCACTTTTTTCAATTCAATGCAACATTGTCTTAAAAACTGCGGCAATTACAGCTCACATAGAAAGCTTCAGGCTTATACCTTTTCAGGTACGCTTGTTTGCAAGGCGAGGGCGTGCAGTGCATTGCCCATATTGCCGCTCAAAGCTTCATAGACCATCTGATGTTGCTGTACGCGCGATTTACCACGGAAGCTTTCCGCAATAACTTCGGCCGCGTAATGGTCACCATCTCCGGCAAGGTCACGGATCGTCACCTGTGCGTCAGGAATTCCGACGCGAATGAGTTTTTCGATCTCGTGAGCATCCATAGCCATGTTGTTCTCCGTCAATTCAAAGAATTAAACTGTCATTCGCATATTTGCTGATCAGATATGGGAATTAGGATTGATAATGACAATAAGCATGAGCCAAGGCAAGGCCTGCACCGGTTTATGGACGGGGCGGTTCTTTTGGTCGCGGCTGATGATTAATATCGGGGTAGGGAATTATAAAAAAAGCCACTCGTGAAGAGTGGCTTTTTTAACGCTTTCAGGAACAAGATTACTTGATCTTGGTTTCCTTGAATTCAACGTGTTTTCTTACGACTGGGTCGTATTTAGTCTTTGTCATTTTTTCCGTCATCGTACGGCTGTTCTTCTTCGTTACGTAGAAGAAACCCGTATCTGCGGTTGACAAAAGCTTGATCTTGATCGTGTTAGCCTTAGCCATTTCGCTATACCTGCTCTTTTAAAATTGAAACCGCCAGCGATTCCGGCGACTTCACCCGGTAGCGGAAATTCGGCGCGACACTACGAAAAACCAGAGAAAAGTCAACCCCGCTTATTGAATCTCATCAAACGTATTGCAGCAATAATGGCATATCCGGCAAAAAAGATGCCAAGAACCAGCGGAAAACCATTTATTCCCACCACATCCATGCCAATACCGACCAGCTGAGGGCCGGTCAGCATACCGATTGCATAGCAAAAAACGAAGGCTGCATTGGCTGATGCGAGCTCACGCCCTTTGAGCGAAGAGCCCAGATGGGCAAGGCCGATCGTATAAAGGCCTGCGACAACACCGCCCCATAAGAAAAGGCAAATAGCCAGCAAATACCAGTTGCCGAGTAAAAACGGCATGCCGATCATTCCGCCAAGGCCGGTGACTGCGCAAAAGAGCAGCAACTTGCGTCTGTCCGAAATACGGTCACTGACGAGGCCGAGCGGAATTTGCATCATCACATTGCCAAGGCCGATAATGGTCAGCAGCAGGGCTGTGTCGCCTTCCGGATAGCCGATTTTAGCGCCAAAGACCGGAAAGAGTGCAAGGCCGCCGGTTTCCACCGCACCAAAGACAAAAACAGCCATTGTGGCGGTTGGAACAGTGAAGATGAAAGGCAGAAATGGTACATGTTCGCCTTCTTCAAAATCAGGACTGTCACGCCATGCGATCAGTACTGGAATTATAGCGAGCATGATGATGCAGAAGCCGACACCAAACGGCATCATGCCGGCACTGCCGATTCTTGAAAATAGCCAGGGTCCAAGCGCAAAGCCCATTGCGAAGGAGGTGGCGTAAAGCCCCAGCACAAAACCGCGTTTTTCAGGCGGTGCGGAGGCATTGATCCAATATTCGGACAATACAAAGAGCACGGTAAGCGCGAAGTGCAAAATGACACGCAGCACAAACCACATCCAGATATCCTGGAAAAAATGGAAGCCGATAAAGGCGGCACCACCAATCAGCAACATCAGAAAGATAGTGCGCACCACTCCAAGTCTTGAGGCAATGGGCGAGGCGAGTGGTGCTGCGGCAATAGAGGCAAGGCCTGCAAAAGCTGTATTGGCACCAATGACAGTGGAAGAGTAGCCACGGCTTTCCAGAAGTACGCTTAACAGCGGAATCCCTAAGCCGATGGCAGCGCCAACAGCACTGATTGTTGCAATGGCAGCACCCAGTGAGCGCCAGTTGAAAATTACAGCTTCATCAGAAGGTGGCAGATTTGTCATTAATCAGATTACTTCACGCAGATAGCGACCATAACGGGGGCTATATTGCACCACCGGAATGGAGGCGGGCAATGATGAGCCGTTATCGTCTAATAGCTGTTGGGCATGTTTTAAAATAGATTCGGTAATTTCCAGAATATCAAGATTGAGTGCCTGATTGAACGTAATCCAGCTTAAATCTTCCAGTTCACCACTGGGTTTCAACGGCTGAATGTGCAAATCCGGCAATGAATCGCGAAAAGCCATGAAAAAACGGGTGTCAAAACGGCGCACATGATGCGGCGGCGTAATTGCACGCGCAAAATAGCGCAGTTTTGAAAGATGGGGCAAATCGCCTGATTTTAAAAATTCACCCCAATCGGGATGATTGTGATCTGACACATTGGAATCAATGCGTGCCGGAGTGGAAAGACGCAAACCGGTTTCTTCAAATGTTTCACGAACCGCACATAGGCCTAGAGCGCGCGCACGACGAACAGACGGGCGCGAGCCCATACTTGCCAGAAGTTTGTTTTGATCTGTTTCTAATAGCTCGGATGCAGCTGCTATGGAGCCGTCTTGCAGGTCAGTGCGACCACCGGGAAACACATATTTACCGGGCATGAAAGCGAGATTGGCATTGCGTCGCCCCATTAAAACGCGGGGTTTTACCTGCGAGCGGTCGATCAATAAAAGGGAAGCAGCGTCTTTAGGGCGTTTTCTTAGGCCAGGCTTATCCGACACAGGTTTTTGCGGAAATGATTCTGGATAGCGCGGATTGTGATGAGACGCCGACATGAAATAATTGCCCTTTTAAACCACCCGTAAGCCGGAGCCCCGATGCTGCTTTGATGATCTGAGCATTTATCGCATCGGTTTCAAACAGATTTTACGTGCCTTCAAGAAAGCGGCCGGCTTGAATGACAATGATTAAGCCGGCTGTTTGTTATTTTTGACAAGAGGACAGGCGCTTTACGCGTCGCCTTTTTCTTCACCGCCGAAGCCGTGCATATAATTTGCCCATTGCAGCCCGATGATGGAACCTTTGATTGGTTGCAGCATCGCGAGCGACAATAAGATAGTCAGCGGAGACCAAACGGCAAGATGCACCAGTAGTGGCAAAGTGGTCGATGCTTCCATGATCATCGCACCGGCAATGACAATATGGCCGACGATTACAACAGTCAGGTATGCTGGCAGATCGTCAGCGCGCTGGGCGCGATAATCTTCGCCGCAAACGGCACATGCATCGACGGATTTGAGATATTTACGAAAAAGTTTACCTTCACCACAATGGGGGCAGCGGCAAAGCATTCCACGCCACATAGCTTGTCCGAGTGAACGGGCAGGGCGTTGTGTATGTTCATGATTGCCGCCGAAAACCTGCGGTGTTTCAACTGTTTTTACCTGTAACGCGCTCATCAGCGACCTCTTTTTCGGCTGCGAGGAAAAGCGGCTGAGGGACCGGATTTTCCGCGGCTCATGCGACCTGACCGTTTCGACTTGTGAAAAGACTTCGTTGTCGATGGCAGTGGACGCGGTTCAGAAACCATTTCAAAACGAAGTGCACCGGCAACCGGCAGCGCTTCAATAAGCTTCACATCCACAATATCGCCGAGCCGGTACCCTTTACCGCTGCGCTCACCCGCTACAGAATGATTAGCTTCGTCATATAAATAGTATTCATAACCTAAAGTTGAAATGGGAATAAAGCCATCTGCACCATATGTCGCAAGTGCTACAAACAATCCGGCTTTGGTAACGCCTGAAACGCGGCCCTGGAATGTATCACCGATCTGGCCTGCCAGATGGTGCGCAATCAGGCGATCCACCGTTTCGCGCTCCGCCAGCATAGCGCGGCGCTCAGTTTGCGAAATCTCGGCGGCGATCTCGGCAAGATTTGCTTCTTCATCACGCGTAATACCGCCAGCACCCAAATGCAGCGAGCCGATCAGGGCCCGATGCACAATCAGATCGGCATAACGGCGGATTGGCGAAGTGAAATGCGCATATTTGTGCAAATTCAAGCCAAAATGGCCGATATTTTCCGGGTTGTATTCCGCCTGACTTTGCGAGCGCAGCACCACCTGATTAACCAGCTCTTCGTGGTCACTGTCTTTAACCTGCGAAAGAATGCCGTTAAACTGGGCGGGTCTGAGTTCAGCACCGCGTGCAAGGCTGATATTGAGGCTGCGCAAAAATTCACGCAAGCCTTCCTGCTTCGCCATGGACGGAGAATCATGGATGCGGAAAATCAGAGGCTGTTTTTTCTGCTCCAAACTTTCGGCCGCAGAGACGTTCGCCTGAATCATACATTCTTCGATGAGCTTATGCGCATCAAGACGCTCAGGAATAATCACCTTGTCGACCTTGCCCTCAGGGGTGAGGAGGATTTTCTTTTCCGGCAGGTCAAGTTCAAGCGGCTCGCGGTTATCGCGGCCGCGCTTCATGACAAAATAGGCTTCCCACAGAGGTTTCAGCACGCTTTCCATGATCGGTGCTGTCACATCATCGGGTGCGCCATCAATGGCAGCCTGTGCTTGCCCATAAGCAAGATGTGCAGCCGAGCGCATCATCACACGGTGGAATGTATGGGATTTTTTGCGACCCTCTGCGGTGAAAATCATCCGTGCCGCAAGTGCCGGTCGGTCTTCGCCTTCACGCAAAGAGCAAAGATTATTGGAAATACGTTCCGGCAACATCGGCACAACACGGTCAGGGAAATAGACCGAGTTACCACGGCGCAGAGCTTCTCTGTCCATTGGTGAGCCGGATGCCACATAGGCTGCCACATCGGCAATAGCGACATAAACAATATAGCCGCCGAGATTATTCGGGTCTTCATCGCGCTCAGCATAAACCGCATCGTCATGATCCTTGGCATCTGCCGGATCAATGGTGACAAGCGGGATGTTGCGCCAGTCTTCGCGCTTGCCAAGTTCCAGCGGTTTGCATTTTTCAGCTTGCTCCAGCACGCTTTCCGGAAAAATATGCGGAATATCATGCGCATGGATGGCAATCATCGAAAGCGCTTTTTCGCTGTCGAGCGCACCAACCACCTGCGAGACCTTGCCTCGCGTTGGGCCAAAACGCTTGGAACGGGTGACTTCAACCTCAACCAGATCACCAGCTTTTGCTTCGCCGATCTGATCTTTATCAATAAGCACTTCCGGTTGCTTTCTATCAACCGGCTCAAGGCGCCAATCACCTTTTTCTGTCTGGCGTAAAACGCCAAGCACAGAATTTTCATGGTGTTCTAAGCGTTTAATCACGCGCGCTGTAAAGCGAGGGCCGGAATTATCCGAATTGCGGAAGATTTTCGCCATGATGCGGTCGCCAATGCCAACCGCAGGGCCTTTATCTTCACGGCTACGGCGAATGAGAACAAGCGGCGCTTTATTCTCAACATCTCCATTTGTTGGCCAATCAGCAGGACGTGCCATCAGGCCGCCATCGCTGTCACGGCCTGTGATGTCGAGTACGGCGATGGACGGCATGGAGCCCGGACGCGACAATTTCTTGGAACGTTTTTCCAATTCACCTTCATCGGTGAGGTCGCGCAGAATGTCTTTCAAATGGATACGCGCATTGCCTTTAAGATTAAAAGCTTTGGCAATGTCGCGTTTGCCGGCGCGATCAGGATTTTCTTCAATAAATTTGAGAATATCTTCACGCGTCGGCAAATAAGCAAGGCTTGTATCTGCCCGACCAGGCTCATTCGAGCCTGATTTGGCTTTTGATGCACGCCGTTCTGTACGCATAGATTTGCCCTTTTCGGGACTGGTGTGGGAGCGACGTGCCAATTTTTATTCCTCTTCAGCCGTTGCGGCTTTCTTTTTCGTCGTCGTTTTAGCCGCAGCCTTTGGCTTGGCGGCAGCTTTTGCCTTGGCTGGTGCTTTAGGCTTTGCTTCTGCTTTAGCCTTCGCCGGTGCTTTTGTTGCTGCTTTTTCTTTTGCTGCAGCCTTTTTAGCCGGAGCTTTCTTGGCTTTTGACTTGGATGAGCCAGCCTTGTCGGTAATCAACTGCAAGGCTTCTTCTAAAGTCACCGTTGCCGGATCTTTACCTTTTGGCAATGTGGCATTGATTTTGCCCCAATTGACATATGGTCCATAGCGTCCGTCACGCACAGTGATTGAGCCGCCATCAGGATGGTCGCCAAGTGTTGCCAAAGCCGCCGGTGTGGAGCGGGTGCGTCCGCCACCTTTGGAAGCTTTGTCAGCAAGAACGGAAACAGCGCGGTTGATACCGATGGTGAAAACTTCATCGACATTTTCAACATTGGCATAGGTACCGTCATGCATCACATAAGGACCATAACGACCAATACCGGCTGAAATCATTTTGCCTGTTTCAGGATGCACGCCGACATCGCGCGGCAATGCAAGCAGTGCCAGTGCTTTTTCAAAATCGACCGTGTCCAGCGTCCAGCCTTTTGGCAGACTGGCGCGTTTGGCTTCTTTACCTTCGCCACGCTGCAAATAAGGGCCGAAACGTCCTGTACGCGCGGTGATGTCTTCCTGTGTTTCCGGATCCTGTCCAAGAACTTTGGGTTCATTGGAACCATTGGCGCCATCAGCACCTTCTTCACCGCTGAACTGGCGGGTGAATTTACATTCCGGATAGTTGGAGCAACCAACAAATGCGCCATATTTGCCAAGCTTCAGCGAAAGCTGGCCAACACCACAGGTCGGGCAGCTGCGCGGATCACTGCCATCGCCCCGATCAGGGAATGCCATTGGAGCCAAAGCTTCGTTAAGTGCATCCAGCACATTGGTGACGCGCAGTTCTTTGGTGCCGTCGATGGTGCCGGAGAAATCTGTCCAGAATTCACGCAGCACATCTTTCCAAAGCAGTTTGCCATCGGAAATCAGATCGAGCTTTTCTTCCAGATCAGCAGTGAAATCATATTCCACATAGCGCTTGAAGAAATTTTCCAAGAAGGCAGTTACCAGACGGCCTTTGGCTTCGGGAATAAGCTTACGCTTTTCAATCGTAATATATTCACGGTCACGCAAGGTTGCGAGGGTGGCTGCATAGGTAGAAGGGCGGCCAATGCCAAGCTCTTCCATCTTTTTGATAAGTGATGCTTCCGAATAACGCGGAGGCGGTTCGGTGGAGTGCTGGGTTGCATCAATGGTTTGACGTACCAGTTTTTCACCGGCAATAATTTCCGGCAGACGTGCGCTGTCCTCGTCTTCATCTTCTTCTTCGCGGTGATCCATATAAGCCGCCAAGAAGCCGTCAAAGCGTGTGACAGAGCCGGTTGCGCGCAGCATAGCAGCGCGGGAACCGTTGGTCGCTTCAATATCAACGGTTGTGCGCTCGATATCAGCCGATTGCATCTGAGAGGCGATGGCGCGCTTCCAGATCAGTTCGTAAAGGCGTGCCTGATCATCATCAAGAAAGCGACGCATTTCTTTTGGCGTGCGCATGAAATCCGTCGGGCGGATTGCCTCGTGCGCTTCCTGAGCATTTTTGGCTTTTGTTGAATAATAGCGTGGCTTCTCCGGTACATATTTGTCGGAGAAGGTTTTGCCGATAGCAGAGCGTGCGGCCTGAATTGCTTCCGGTGCCATCTGCACACCATCGGTACGCATATAGGTGATGAGACCGGTGGTTTCGCCGCCGATATCAATACCTTCATAAAGGCGCTGCGCTACCTGCATGGTGCGTGATGCGCTAAAACCAAGCTGGCCGGATGCGGCCTGTTGCAGCGTCGAGGTGGTGAACGGAGGCCCCGGATTGCGCTTTGTCGGCTTTGCTTCCACGGAGGCCGCTTTAAACTCGGCGCCTTCCAGCATGGTGCGGATAGCGGTTGCCTGCTCTTCATTTTTAATGTCAAGCTTGCCTAGGCGCTTGCCGTCCAGCGAGGTGAGGCGGGCAGCAAAATCATCACTGCGCGGTGTTTGCAGTTTACCTGCAATGCTCCAATATTCTTCACGAACGAAACGCTCGATTTCGTTTTCGCGGTCGCTGACGAGACGCAGTGCAACAGATTGCACACGGCCTGCCGAGCGGGCTCCGGGCAGCTTGCGCCACAAAACCGGCGAAAGATTGAAACCAACGAGGTAATCGAGTGCGCGGCGTGCCAGATAGGCATCCACCAGCGGCATGTCGATATCACGCGGATTAGCCATTGCATCCAGAACAGCCTTTTTGGTGATCGCGTTGAAAACAACACGCTTGACCGGCTTGGAGCCAATGGCTTTTTTCTTATTTAAAACTTCCAGCACATGCCATGAAATGGCTTCCCCTTCGCGATCAGGGTCAGTTGCCAGAATGAGGCTGTCACTGTCTTTCAGTGCTTTGATAATATCAGTAAGTCGTTTGGAAGACTGACTGTCAACTTCCCACGACATTTCAAAATCTTCATCAGGGCGGACAGAGCCGTCTTTGGCTGGCAAATCGCGCACATGACCAAAGGATGCCAGAACTGTATAGTCTGACCCCAGATATTTATTGATAGTTTTAGCCTTGGCAGGCGATTCGACAACGACGACGTTCATTACAACAGCCTAAATTCCTGGTCCCCACAGTGTTTTTATGCACATGCCCGAATGGCGAGGGTTTCCCATCACATGAACAGCGCAGACCATTTGGTCAAGAGTGCGCCATGATTTTTATTCAAATTACAACCATTGGTTTTACGTGTTGATAAGTACTAGTAACAAGGGTATCCAGAGTAAAGCTCAAAAGAAAATGCGATATAATGTGCCATGCTTAAAATTATTTCAGAACTAAAATTATTTGAGACAGGCAATTTAACATAACGGAGCGGGGGAGATAATGGGTGATGTAAGATTTAACAAAATTGATATTCTGCAATATATTGAAGATATGCTGTGCGATATGCGGGTAATGGCAAAAAGTACCGATAGTCAGGTGTTGGTTTATTTGCTGGAAATGGCCGTTCTGGAAAGCCGTGATCAGATAAAGGCGCAAGAACAGCATTTGCAATCTATGGGGCGAATGGTCAATTAAAGCATGACGAAGAGCAATGGTTTCATTTAGCTCTCGTTAATATGCGACAATTGAAAAATTAGTGCGAGCGCTGTGGTTAAATTAAGCGTGACCGGTTCAATGTATTGAAGGGCTTTTATTCAAGCTTAATTCAATCATTGATCGGCACCAGCGCCACATGGCCGTTGGGATAGCGCGTGAGTTGACCTGCCAGATCAAGCTCCAGTAAAATCAGGAAAACCTGTGCGGCTTCCATGCCTGTATGGCGGATAAGTTCATCGACTGAGACCGGAACAGGGCTTAGCAGACCGGAGATCTGCTCCCTGTCTTTATCAGAGGCCGGCGTGGTCAGCTTTTCCGGTTCTGATGTCTCAGCTTGCATCAAGGGTGACTGATAATCTTGCTCTGATTCTTCAATTATAAAGCTGAGCTGATCAGCAGGCTGCGAAAGCGGTCTGTCTTCCCCATGTTGGATTAGTTGCGGGGACAATGCTTCAATAATATCCTTGGTTTCTGTCACAAGAAGTGCGCCTTGCTTGATCAGGTCATTGGTGCCGCTAGCGCGCGGATCAAGTGGGGAGCCGGGAACAGCAAATACTACGCGTCCCAATTCGCCTGCCATACGCGCCGTTATCAGCGAGCCGGAACGTCTGGCTGCTTCTACAACCAACAAACCGGATGAAAGCGCGGCTATGATTCGGTTGCGGCGTGGAAAATCTTGCGCACGTGGTTCCCAGCCAAGGGGCATTTCGCTCACCACCGCGCCGCCATTTTCAGGGATTTCGTGATAGAGCTTCAGATTCTGTGGCGGATAAGGGCGGTCTATGCCGCCAGCAAGAACTGCAACAGTGCCTGTTTTCAAGCTATATTGGTGGGCGCTGGCATCAATACCGCGTGCCAGACCGGAGATAATGGCATAGCCTGCATTGCCTAATTCGGCGGCGATATTTTGCGTGAATCTGGCGCCAGCAATTGACGCATTGCGTGAACCGACAATGCCGACGGGCGGCTTGGCAAAAACCGATAAATCACCTTTGACAGTGATTAAAGGGGGCGGAGCATCGCAGTTTTTTAAATATAACGGATAATCCGGCTCACCCATGCCGATAAGACGTGCGCCCAAACGCTCGACAGCTTCTATTTCGCGGCTGACCTGATCAAGGGAGGCGAGGCGGATGCGACGGTAAGCGCCGCCGCGTTGGCTCAGTTCTGGAATCATTTCCAGCGCATTACTGGCAGAACCGCAATGCAAAATCAGATCCCTGAATGTGACAGGGCCGATATTTTCACTACGGATAAGACGTAGCCAGTTGAGTCTTTGCTGGTCGGACAGGCGTATTCCATGAGTTGAAATCGCCTTATCCGTCATTTTTTAGCGCCGATCTTGCTTTCGCTGCCATCCATCAGGCGGGTGATATTGGTGTGATGCTTGATAAAAATCAGGATCGTTAAGACGGCCATCAAAAGGGCGGTGTGATTATTGCCCTGCAAATAAAGTGCAATGGGTGCAATGATACAGGCCACTAGTGCTGAAAGGGAAGAATAGCGGGTCAAGACTGCAATTAGCAGCCATACACCGGCAAAAATCAGTGCAACCTGCCAGGCAAGGGCAATAAGCACACCCAAATAAGTGGCAACGCCTTTGCCGCCCTTAAAACCAAGCCAAACCGGAAATGTGTGACCGATAAACGCTCCAAGACCTGCCGCCAGTGCCGCATCAGCACCATAATAGCTTGCGAGCAATACTGCCACTGTGCCCTTAAGCATGTCACAAATCAATGTGCCGGCTGCGAGTTTTTTATTACCGGTACGCAGTACATTGGTGGCACCGATATTGCCTGAACCAATAGAACGTACATCGCCAAGCCCTGCCATTTTGGTGAGCAAAAGGCCAAAAGGAATGGAGCCCAGCAAATAGCCCAGGGCAAGAGCTGCAATAATTAAAAAAATGTGGGCCTCCCATGAGGTAGTCTGAAGGTTTGCATTGTTCATATCAGATCGATTGAATCAATGCAGATATGTTTACAGGCTATCTTACGATAGCCTGTTTATTTTTATATTACAGTTCGAAAACTGTTTTTCCGCCAACCAGTGTTCGCAAGACACGTCCGGTGAGGCGCGCGCCTTCAAAACAACTGTTTTTCGATTGTGAATGCAGGTCTTTTTCATGCACAACCCAAGGCTCTTCCAGATCAACAACAATCAGATCGGCTGAAGCGCCAGTTTTTAAAGTGCCCGCGTCAAGACCGAAAATGCGCGCTGGTGCTGTGGAGAGAACCTCTGTTAAGCGCAGCAAGCTTAAATCTTTACTATGATAAAGACGCAGCGCTGCCCCTAGCAGCGTTTCCAGTCCGATCGCTCCGGCTTCCGCATCAGCAAATGGCAGCCGCTTGGTGTCAACATCCTGCGGATCATGAGCCGAGACGATAATATCAATCGTGCCGTCCTTGATGGCTTCAATCATAGCCAACCGATCTTCTTCTTGTCGCAGCGGCGGCGACAGACGGAAGAATGTGCGGAACTCACCAATATCATTTTCATTGAGCGACAAATGATTGATGGAAATACCAGCTGTGACATTAGCACCATCAGCTTTAGCTTTACGAACCGCATTGGCCGACATTTCACATGAAATCTGGCTGGCGTGGTAAAAGCCTTTGGTGAGGGCTGCCAAACGCAAATCCCGTTCAAGCGGAATGAGTTCGGCCTCGCGAGGGGTGCCGGAAAGACCAAGCCAGCTTGCAAGCAGTCCTTCATTCATCACGCCATTGGCACCCAAATACGGATCGCGCGCTTCACAGGAAATGACCGCATTGAAATCACGTGCATAGGTGAGGGCGCGGCGCATCGTCTGCGTGTTGACAATTGTGTTGCGACCTTCGCTGAAAGCAACCGCTCCTGCAGCACGCAACAGGCCAAATTCGGTGAGTTCTTCACCTTTAAGGCCGCTCGTAACCGAGGCTGCCGGATAAACATTAACCACTGCCGTGTCACGGGCTGTACGCTTGACGAATTCAACCAGTGCCACATCATCAATAACCGGATCAGTATCAGGCATCATGATAAAGGATGTGACACCACCGGCGGCAGCAGCACGGCTGGCCGATGCGATGGTTTCGCGGTGCTCCGCACCTGGCTCACCAACAAAAACGCGGGCATCAACCAGACCCGGCAAAATGGCTTTGCCTTGCAGGTCGATCTTTTCACAATTGTCGGGTGTGCCTTGATTGCGGGCATCTGCACCTGAGGCCAGAATTTTGCCGTCCTGAACAATCAGGCTGCCGATTTCGTCCATCTGGCGGGATGGGTCAACGATACGCGCACTTGTAAAGCAGATCGGTTTCATCAGGCTTCTCCCGTGCTTTGTGTGCGTCGCGGATCAAGCAGGGCTTCCATTACCGCCATGCGGACTGCAACGCCCATTTCTACCTGATTTTGAATGGCGCTTTGCGGGCCGTCTGCAACATCAGAGGCAATTTCAACGCCGCGGTTCATCGGGCCGGGATGCATGACCAGCGCGTCTGGTTTGGCGTATTTTAGTTTTTCTTTATCAAGACCGTAGAAGCGGAAATATTCACGCACGGATGGCACAAAAGAACCAGCCATGCGCTCGCGCTGCAAACGCAGCATCATCACCACATCGGCGTCTTTCAAGCCGTCTTCCATCGAATTGAAAACTTCAACACCCATATTGGCAATGCCGGCAGGAAGAAGTGTCGAAGGGGCAATCACACGCACGCGGGCGCCCATAGTGTTAAGCAGTAAAATATTGGAGCGGGCAACGCGCGAATGCAGCACATCGCCGCAAATAGCGACAATCAAGCGACCGATCTTGCCTTTGGCGCGGCGGATGGTGAGTGCATCAAGCAGGGCTTGAGTTGGATGTTCATGGGCACCGTCACCGGCATTGACCACCGAACAGCCGACTTTTTGGGCAAGAAGAGCAGCGGCACCGGCAGATGTATGGCGTATAACCAGAATATCCGGTTGCATGGCATTAAGCGTCATGGCCGTATCAATCAGTGTTTCCCCTTTTTTAACGGAGGAATTACCGACAGACATATTCATAACGTCTGCGCCCAAGCGCTTGCCTGCAAGCTCAAAGGAGGATTGCGTGCGCGTTGAAGCTTCAAAAAACAGATTAATCTGTGTTCTGCCGCGCAAGACGGATTTTTTCTTTTCAAACTGGCGCGAAACAGCCACTTCCTGATCAGCAAGATCAAGCAGGCAATCGATGTCCAGCGGCGATAGTCCCTTAATGCCAAGCAAATGGCGATGAGGGAACAGCGGGGAAACGTTTTGTGATGTCATGGCAAGTTATCCCTATAAGACGCTGTAAGGCGCGCCGCAAGCAGACTTATAGTGAGTCTACGTAAAAATCTTGAATTTAAAGAAACGTATATCAAAAAGGCATTTCTGTTTGTCGAAATGATTTGCCAGCAAGCTTTGGTTGTGCGCAGTTTATAGCAAGTTTTCGCTCAGCGTATAACCGGCTGTATAATAAGAAGTGAGGCGCATGATGAATTACCATTTGTGGTTAGGCTTTGTGGCTGCCTCTATTGTGATGGGCTTGGTGCCGGGGCCGGGTGTTCTAAGCATTATTGGTTATGCTGTGAGTTCAGGCACACGCACGGCTTTGGCATCCGTTGCAGGTATGGCCGTTGGCAATATATGCGCAATGACACTCTCACTTGCCGGTGTGGGTGCGTTACTTGCCAGTTCTGCCGCAGCTTTTACACTTCTTAAATGGGCAGGGGCACTCTATCTGATCGGGCTTGGTGTTTTAGCGATCCGGCGTAGTCATATGGATGCTACTGATAAGGATGTTATCCTTAAACCGATTTCTGCGAGACTGGCTTTTCGCAGCAATATTCTGATCGGCGTTTTTCATCCCAAAACCATTGTGTTTTTTGTGGCTTTTACACCGCAATTTATTGATGTGCATTATGCTTACTGGCCGCAGGCCATTTTGTTGATTTTTACTTTTACTGTAGTGGTCGGGATCACGGACGCCTTATATGCCTTAACGGCTGCAAGGGCGCGCACATTATTAGTCAGTCCACGTGCAAAAATCTGGATGGGGCGCGCTGGTGGTGGCGCTTTGGTTGCGGCGGGAGCCGCAACCTTGATGACAAAAAACTAGAATATCCAATATGGTTTAGTCAGCCCATTCCGGTTCGGTGGTAAAGGCGATAGTCAGCCAGCGGTCAGGGCTTCGTTCACCCAGAGCGTCGGCCAGTTCATCGCGGATGGCATCCCATTCTTCCAGTTTTTTGGCCGGCCAGTTAGATGGCACAATAAAGTAAAGTTCGATCTGTGTGCCGCGACCAACTTTGGCAACATATGCCCGATAGGATAAAAATCCGTAGCGCTCAACAAATTGCTGCGCGACGCTTTCAGCATTTTCCTTCAATTCAATCGGGGTGAATAACAGCATGTCTGCCAGTGCCTGTTTGATGGTGACAAATGGCATCGGGATAATAATAAGACATACAATCGTCAGTACAGCCGGATCTATATAGGGCAGCATCCAATCCAGACTTGTACCTTGCAGGATCATCCCGATCAGAAAGGCAATAAAGAGTGCGGCTGTAATACCAGCGGACATATACCACGCTTTGGCATCCAGCGCGACAAAGTCTGATTGTAACTTGCGGTTGGCACGCATTTCCATCCAGCCCATCAAAACACAGACAACTAAAGCAAATGCTGCATAAAAGACGGCATAGGTGAATTCGAGATGGCGGCCACCGGACATCAGGCTGCCGATCGCATTAATCAGCGCATAGATGGATACGCCGGTGAGCATTAAGCCATTAAGACCGAGCACCATTGGCTCCAGATGCCAAAAGCCCATGGTAAAACGATCACGAAGTTTGCCGCTTGGTGGGACGGGCAGGGTGGAAAGGCTGATGAGTCTGGCTACAATCAAGGCAAGGCCACTCAAAGCCGCGTCGATCAGAAGATAAACGCCATCAAAGACAATAGAGAAAGAGCCTGCAAGCAGACCGAACAGGACACCGAATCCGGCTAGGAATATCGTGACAGTAATCGATGTTTTGAGAATGGCTTGTTCACTATGCAAAATTCACTCCGGCATTATGCAGTTAAAATAAAATTTAATTGTTCACAGAAAGGATATATTTTTAAAGTTGATCAGGATCAATGCGTGAACAGTTTTTATAATATTGAATAGTTCTAAAATACGCGATAGTTTCGCGGATGAATTGATCTGTTTTGCCCCTTTACGGAGTTGTTATGTCCACTCAGATGCAGATGTCGTTATTTCTGGGCTCCATTGCCTTTATGGTTTTGGTTGGCTCTGGTTTTATTGTAATTCTGACGGTGCCTGCTTTGGCGAAGAGCCCGATCTATCCTATGATCATTCTGGCTGCCGTGAGTTTTGTTATAACACCATTTATTGGCTGGTTGGTTGCCGGAAAAATTCAAAGTCTTCAAAAGAAGTAAAATTTAACGAAGATTTTTTTTAATAAAAGGGCGCTTGTTTCAAGCGCCCTTTTTATTTTCGTAAAACTTTTTTCAAAGTTTTTTGAAACGTGAAGCCGTTTTGGACGAATCTTTTAGGAGATTCGATGATGAGATTCGCGGAATCGGTTAAAATCATGCATTTTCAATGGGCTACAGGAATCATTTTAGGGAAAAATTTGCAGGGTTGTGGATAGTGAATGCAACTATGTCGCGATTTATATCTTGTGAAATCAATCAAAGGTAATCGTTTTTGCAGGAAAAACGAAATAAAATGCGATTTCTTACGATTTCTGTTTTTTGGGTGTTGACCAATCCGAAACTGAGCCTTATGTATCGGCCAACTTCTGAGGGAGACAACAACTTCTTCCCCAAGGGAGCGCGTAGCTCAGCAGGTAGAGCAACTGACTTTTAATCAGTAGGTCCACGGTTCGAACCCGTGCGCGCTCACCATTCTAACAGTGATTAGAATGGTTTAGCAGGAAGTAAAAACCTCCATTATAAAATTGGTCATTCATCATAGTATGATCATAATTGATACATTTACGATATCTGATTTACTTTCGTTATCTCAAATATCACGTTTGATATTGCCTTATGATTCTGTTGGGAATGAAGAGCTTTATTGCTGATTATGATGCTGAATAATCAATGAGATTAATAGCAGTTCAAACGCTGCTTTCATCTCTCCATTGTCAGTTATTATGCTTTTTAATATAATTGACTGCATAATAAGGGGATTGGTATAAATTTCTTATGATTGTTCAATCTGAATCTCCCGAAAATATTCAAGATATCCGTGATCTTATAACGCTTGCGTTTACGGGCGCTGAGCATAGCGACGGATCAGAAGCGTCTATAGTTGATGGCTTAAGGGCAGACGGCGCGTTATCCGTCTCAATCGTAGCAATCAACGCTGATGAGGTCGTCGGCCATGTCGCATTTTCTCCGGTGAGTATCGAAGGCGTAGGAGCGGGCTTTTATGGTCTTGGGCCACTTGCAGTGCATCCCAGCTATCAACGTGGCGGGATTGGCACAAAGCTTGTTCGTGCTGGTTTGTTGAGGCTGCAATCTTTGTCCGCTGCGGGTTGTGTTGTTCTAGGTGATCCTGATTATTATTCACGCTTTGGTTTTAAGTGCGATCCCGCCTTGCGCTTTCCTGATGTTCCTGAAGAGTATTTTCAGTGCTTGGATTTTAGCAGTGCACCAAGGCATGGCGTTGTCATGTATCACAAAGCTTTTTACGGGAAATAAGCTGTTTTAGGCGATTTATTTATTTTCAAAATGAAATTGTAACAAAGGGCCGGCACGCAATTGCCTCTGCCTTATGTTACAATAATTTATAGTTTTATTGTGCTTTTTTCTTTCATGCCAGGCGAATGAGGCCACCTTAGATTAAGCCGATACTATCACCCGTTAATCCAAGGCTTAATGCATTGTTGGTGATGTCAGGGCTATTGGCTGATGCGATTGATTGGGCTGCTTGTG
This sequence comes from Paenochrobactrum gallinarii, assembly GCF_014205685.1. Taxonomy (GTDB): domain Bacteria; phylum Pseudomonadota; class Alphaproteobacteria; order Rhizobiales; family Rhizobiaceae; genus Paenochrobactrum; species Paenochrobactrum gallinarii. The sequence continues at coordinate 72,308 of NZ_JACIIU010000010.1, read as the reverse complement.
CGGCGCTTGAATTATTCGCTTTTGCATCCATCATTGCGACCCGCCTGATTTGTTGCATTTAGGCGGTAGGGTGACTGATGCTTCCGGACTGGTGCTATACATTGATTTTATGTTGTTTTCAGAGCGTAATTGATCTGCTGACGAGACAGCTCCGGGGATAAAAGCAAATATATACCAGCGGACAAAGCGCTGCTCCAGATTACAGAAGCAGGATATTGGTTCGTAGGGAATTGTCTTTGTGCATCATGTGCATTTTTAATTTCACGGGCGACTTATAGTTTTATTTTGAGAATGTGCAGTTTTGTTTTACTGGTAGGCCTTGGTTCGGCTTGGCTAATGGCTATTTGATAGCTGAGCACGAAGTTGTGAAAATGGATATTGCTTTTCCATTTTTCCTTTCAAAAGAATGTGCTAATGCAGTCCACGTTATAATATAGCATGGAAAGACACAAAAATGGATTGGGTTCCAATAGTCTTCGTGATCTTCAAACTTGTCGTGCTTGGTGTTTGTATGTTTTTCGCCATCAAGTGGCATTACGATCAAGATAAGAAGAAAAAGAAAGAGGCGGGCGGGTTGTAAGTATCCGCTTTATGCACGAAGTGCGGCTGGTTGCTTCTGCCTCAATACTCCCGGAATATGTAATTTTATGGGGCGGGTGAAATCAGTAAAAATGGTCGAAACGATTAAAGCCAATTGATGAAATTTGGTGATTGTTTACTCGTAGATTTATTGTCTTATTTAAGACATATTGAGCTTCTATATATCACTACAGACATTGCTTTAAAGTTACTAACTTTAAGAGCGCTGGACGCGTCAGCCGCTCGCATATGTCACCGTCATTTGAAGCCTTTGACCACGGATGTACTGGCACTGGCAAAATGACTTCGGGAAGGTCGGTGCGTTTCGCCCCGGCCTTTTTTTATTGTGCGGGTAATCACTGATTTTGATGATTTTCAGCACAAAAAACTTATATTAACGTTATGTATCTCTGTGAATTACCAATGCAGATATACCCCTTAAACAGAAGAGAGCACCTCTTGTGTCAAAACTTGCACAGCGGGGTTCAGCAATTGTTTTTTCAAATGTGATCATTGGATGCGCTCTGTTTTATCTCAATAGCACCAGTAGCAAACATTCTGGCAAGCTTGCATCACTGGCAGTTAAAGTAGGGGGGCAATATTGTTATTGCTTCGCTAACCAGTTTTGTTGCAGCAGCAGTGATTGATTAAGTTTTATAATTTCTAACAAAAAAGGCGGCTCATAAAGAGCCGCCTTTTTTTGTTTCTCAATCCGTGAAGCTTTATGCCGGGCGGATCAGAATATGTTTTTTACGGCCAAGTGACAGTTTGATAACGCCCTGATCGTTCAGATGCTCGGCATTGACCAGCATACGCGGATCGCTGATGACAATATCATTAAGGCGCACAGCGCCGCCTTCAACGTGACGGCGGCCTTCACCATTGGTGTTGACGAGACCGGCCAATGTCATCAGAGCCAGCAGGCCGATGCCTTCATGCAATGTCGCACGATGCACGCCGACAGTTGGCAGATTGTCAGAAATCTCACCATCTTCAAAGGTTTTGCGTGCTGTTTCCGCTGCTTCTTCCGCTGCTTCACGGCCGTGCAGCATGGCGGTTACTTCAGTTGCAAAAATCTTCTTGGCTTCGTTGATTTCCGAGCCGCCGAGTTCTGCAAGCTTGGCAATTTCATCCAAAGGCAGCGTTGTGTAGAGCTTCAGGAAGCGCTCGACATCTGCATCTTCGGTATTGCGCCAATATTGCCAGAAATCATAAGCACTCAGCATATCCGCATTGAGCCAAACTGCACCGGAGAGCGATTTACCCATTTTGGCACCTGATGAGGTAGTCAAGAGCGGCGAGGTGAGTGCGTAAAGCTGTGGCGTATCCATCCGATGACCAAGGTCGATACCATTGATGATATTGCCCCATTGATCGGAACCGCCCATTTGCAGACGCATGCCGTAACGCTTGTTGAGCTCGACATAGTCATAAGCCTGCAAGATCATGTAGTTGAACTCGAGGAATGACAGTGACTGCTCGCGGTCAAGGCGCTGTTTGACAGAATCAAACGACAGCATGCGGTTGACGGAGAAATGGCGGCCGACATCGCGCAGGAATTCAAGATAGTTGAGACCGCGCAGCCAATCAGCATTATTGACCATCAGTGCATCGGTCGGGCCGTCACCAAAGGTCAGATAATTGGCGAATACTTTTTTGATGCCTGCAATGTTTTCAGCGATGGTTTCTTCGGTCATCAGCTTACGTGCTTCGTCTTTAAAAGACGGATCACCGATCATGCCTGTACCACCACCCATCAGCGCTACAGGGCGATGGCCGGTTTTCTGCATCCAATGCAGCATCATGATCTGAATAAGGCCGCCCGCATGCAGACTGGATGCGGTCGGGTCAAAGCCGATATAACCCGTGACGATTTCCTTGGTGAATAACTCATCAAGGCCGCTCTCGTCGGAGACCTGATGAATAAAACCGCGCTCGGAGAGCGTGCGAAGAAAATCGGACTTGAAGCCGGACATACCCTTTTCCTGACTATCTGTTACGAAGTATAACAATACTTACTCATTGTTTGTGCACTGCCCTTAACATAAAATTTTGAAAACAAAAAGAAAGCCGCTGCGGCTAAATATCAATTTGTCAGGCAGGCAGGCAAAGAATGCGCTAGAAAAGTTGATGGCTTGATGTAAATTCAAACCATCAAAGTTGATTTATGTCGATATGACGACGTGGTGTGCGATCGGCAATTTTTAACGCCCAATCATAGTGGCTATCGGTTTTGGGGAAGTCTTTGGTTGAAGAGCGTGACAGTGTTTTTTGATGAAAACTGTCAAATGTTTGCATGAATTTTGCCGGATTGCCTGCAACAACGACATTGTCACCAATGCTTTTAGTTACCACGCTTCCGGCACCAATCACGACATTATTGCCAATGGTGACGCCAGGCAGAATAATGGCACCTGCACCTATGAAAACATTATTGCCGATGGTGATCGGTGCAATGTGGTAGCGGCGACCGTTTTCGTCTTTGACCAAAGCTGTTGATTCATCATGCGTGACCATCAGCACATTATAAGAGATCACGACATTGTCGCCGATTTCGATGAGAAACGGTTCTGAACCCCATTTAAATGTATGAATATCGCAGTTTTTTCCGACTTTGACACCGCGTCTGCGCGCATAATCAGCGCCGCTCATTGTTGCAACGCGATAAATATCGGAAAGGGCTGCGAGAAAACGAAGCATGGCGGACAAGTCTCTCAGGGTCGTGATAGTTTTGACGGGCTTGACGGCTGTGTTTGCTAAAATAGCAGATTTTTAGTTTTAAAAAAATCCGGCAGGTGAGTGCCGGATTTTTTAAATTTTAAAGCGGCCGCGATTAACGCAGACGCTTCATGCGTGGTTCAACCAGTTCCCCAGCAAGGCGACGGTCGAGATATTCGGAACATTCTGCAATCAGTTCGTCACCATGGCCGGTGAAGAAGTGGTTGGCACCTTCCATGGTCTTCTGCGTGATGGTGATGCCTTTTTGGGTTTTAAGCTTATCAACCAGCACTTGCACATCTTTTGGCTGCGAGACCTTATCATTCTCACCATGAATGATGAGGCCTGATGACGGGCAAGGTGCCAAGAACGCAAAGTCATAAATATTCGGCTGTGGGGCGACCGAAATAAAGCCTTCGATTTCCGGGCGGCGCATCAGAAGCTGCATGCCGATCCATGAACCGAAAGAATAACCGGCTACCCAGCAGTTTTTGGAATCAGGGTGCAGTGATTGTACCCAGTCCAGCGCGCTGGCTGCATCGGACAGTTCACCCGGACCATGGTCAAACTCACCCTGACTTCTGCCGATTCCGCGGAAGTTGAAGCGCAAAGTGGTGAAATTGCGCTGCTGGAACATGTAAAACAGATCGTAAACGATCTTGTTGTTCATCGTTCCGCCAAATTGGGGATGCGGATGCAGAATGATAGCAATAGGCGCATTTTTTTCAGAAGAAGGCTGATAACGACCTTCGAGACGACCTGCAGGTCCGTTGAAAATGACTTCAGGCATATATACTCCGCTGTTAACCGCAATATCGGAGGATTTAGGTATAGTTTTCCTTGACGCAAGGGCGAATGACACCTAAAACCACTTTAGAACGTTTCAAAACTGAACCGTTTAATTGTTCTATATAGGCTTCATAGGCTTTTCTTGATTGAAATTTCAAGAAAATTGCGCTTTGAGCGCCTAAATGATGCAGAATTAGGAGAATAGCTCGTGGGCGGGAGCAAGAAAAGGCTCTACCTTGATTATAATGCCAGCGCTCCGCTCTTAAGCGAAGCGCGCGATATAATCATTACAGCACTCGATGTGACCGGAAATCCTTCTTCGGTTCATGGTGAGGGGCGCGCCACCAAGGCTATGATGGAAACGGCACGTCGTCAGGTGGCAGCACTCACTAATGTACGCGCCGATCATGTTTTCTTTACCTCCGGCGCCACCGAAGCGGCATCCATGCTTTTAAGTCCGACCTATATGATGGGTCGTGCACCAGTGCGTATGTCGAAGCTTTATGTCAGTGCGACTGAGCATCCTTGTATGTTGGCGGGCGGGCAGTTTGCGCCTGAAAATATCGTGACATTGCCAGTTCATAAAACTGGCCTGCTGGATCTGGAAGCTTTACGCGAAAACTTGTCAGCGCATGATAGTGCGCAAGGTCTGCCGCTTGTGGCTGTGCAATACGCCAATAATGAAACCGGTGTGATTCAGCCGATTGCAGAAGTAGCGGTCATCGTTAAAAATGCCGGCGGCATTCTGGTGGTGGATTGCGTACAGGCTGCGGGACGAATTCCGCTTGATATTACAAATAATTGCGGTGATTACTTCATCCTTTCCTCACACAAAATTGGTGGGGCAAAAGGGGTGGGGGCGATTGTTGCCGTTTCTGATTTGCTGATGCCGAAAGCTCTCATACGTGGAGGCGGTCAGGAAAAAGGCCATCGCGCAGGAACAGAAGCGCTGCAATTGATTGCCGGTTTTGGTGCGGCTGCGCATCAGGCGCATCAGCGTATTTTAAATGGTGGCTGGTCTTCCTCTTTGCGCGACGATATGGAGCGCCGCATTCTGGAAGTTGCACCTTCTACGCTGATATATGGTGCAGATGTTGAGCGTTTGCCAAACACGTCATTCTTTTCGCTGGCAAATATGAAAGCGGAAACAGTACAGATCGCCTTTGATTTAGGCGGCATTGCCGTATCGGCAGGCTCTGCCTGTTCGTCCGGCAAAGTTGGCCCCAGCCATGTGATTGTGGCCATGGGTTATGAACACGGAACGGGCGCTATCAGAGTATCACTATCACCTGATACAGACAGTGCCGACATCGACAAGTTCATGCAGGTTTTACACGAAATTGTTAGCAGACAGCAACGTGTGAATGAGAAAAGCAACATCAGCGCGTAAGCGCGCTTTTGTTGTCAGTAATAACCGGATTTGATCCGGTTTAATTCAGGTAAACCCGGGTATCTTTGGATATCAGGCGATACAGGTTACAAAAGCGCCAGTCGCGCACTATATAAAGACGGTAAGAAATAACTGTCTTTGACGTTTGCAACTGTCGGGCCTTGAACCTGACGAGGATGGAGAACGCCGATGCCTGCCGTGCAGGAAACGATCGATCAGGTCCGCAATCTTGATGTGGACCAGTATAAATACGGCTTTGAGACCATTATCCAGATGGATAAGGCGCCTAAAGGCCTGAACGAAGATATTATCCGTTTCATTTCCGCCAAAAAAGAAGAGCCGGAATGGATGCTTGAATGGCGTCTGAAGGCCTATGAACGCTGGCTGACTATGGAAGAGCCTGATTGGGCGCGTGTGGATTATCCGAAAATTGATTTTCAGGATATCCGTTATTACGCAGCGCCAAAAGATCAGACTGGTCCGAAGTCATTGGATGAAGTTGATCCGGAGCTTTTACGTACTTATGAAAAGCTTGGTATTCCTTTGCGTGAGCAGGAATTGCTGGCTGGTGTGCGCAAAATGGGCGAACCGAGCCCGATGGATGAAAATCCGTCAGACAACATCTACGCTTCCGGCCGTGTGGCTGTGGATGCGGTGTTTGATTCTGTTTCAGTGGTTACCACTTTTAAAGAAGAACTGGCCAAAGCCGGTGTGATCTTCTGCTCCATTTCAGAAGCAATCCGCGAACATCCGGAATTGGTGAAGAAATATCTGGCCAGCGTTGTGCCGGTTTCAGATAACTACTATGCCACATTGAACTCGGCTGTTTTCACCGACGGTTCGTTTGTTTACGTGCCGAAGGGCGTACGATGCCCGATGGAATTGTCGACCTATTTCCGTATCAACGAAAAAGATACCGGTCAGTTTGAACGCACATTGATCGTTGTGGAAGAAGGCGGCTATGTTTCCTATCTGGAAGGTTGTACCGCGCCGCAGCGTGACGAAAACCAGTTGCACGCAGCTGTTGTTGAGCTTGTTGCGCTTGATGACGCAGAGATTAAATATTCTACCGTTCAGAACTGGTATCCAGGCGATAAGGACGGCAAGGGCGGTATTTATAACTTCGTGACCAAGCGTGGTGATTGCCGCGGTAAGAACTCGAAAATTTCGTGGACACAGGTGGAAACCGGTTCAGCAGTAACCTGGAAATATCCGTCCTGCATTTTGCGCGGCGATAATTCCCGTGGTGAGTTCTATTCGATTGCTGTTTCCAATGGTTATCAGCAGATCGATAGCGGTACCAAGATGATCCATCTTGGCAAAAACACTTCCAGCCGCATCATTTCGAAGGGTATTTCTGCCGGTAATTCCAGCAATACCTATCGTGGTCAGGTTTCTGCCCATCGCAAGGCGGAAAATGCCCGTAACTTCACCCAGTGTGACAGTTTGCTGATCGGTAATGATTGCGGTGCGCATACTGTGCCTTACATTGAGGCGAAAAATTCCACTGCTCAGTTTGAACATGAAGCAACGACATCGAAAATTTCTGATGATCAGCTGTTTTATGTGATGCAGCGCGGTATTCCGGAAGAAGAGGCGATTGCTCTGATCGTCAACGGCTTCGTTAAAGAAGTCATTCAGGAATTGCCGATGGAATTTGCCGTTGAGGCACAGAAGTTGATTGGTATCTCGCTTGAAGGCAGTGTCGGTTAACGACGTAGCTTTTACCCGATACGGGGCTAATCTTTGCGTGGTTTACCACGCTGAAGTTTCAGCTGGCAGAGTACCAGCACGATTATAAGGTTTAATAGTATGATTGAGATCAAAAACCTGCACGCCAATATCGCTGGCACAGATACAGAAATTATCCGCGGTTTGAACCTTACCGTTAAAAACGGTGAAGTTGCAGCGATCATGGGGCCAAACGGTTCCGGTAAGTCGACCCTGTCTTACATTCTGGCCGGACGTCCTGATTATGAAGTCACATCAGGTGATATTCTCTTAAACGGTGAATCCATTCTCGAAATGGATCCGGCAGAACGTGCTGCCGCCGGTATTTTCCTTGCATTCCAGTATCCTATGGAAATCCCAGGTGTTGCGACTATGGAATTCCTGAAAGTTGCCATGAACTCACAGCGTAAAGCACGCGGTGAGCCTGAGCTGAAAATTCCGGAATTCATCAAGCTGGTTAAAGAAGCTGCTGCAACCCTCAGTATTGACATGGATATGCTCAAGCGTCCGCTCAATGTTGGTTTTTCGGGCGGTGAAAAGAAGCGCGCTGAAATTTTGCAGATGAAATTGTTGCAGCCGGGCCTTTGCGTTCTTGATGAAACGGATTCAGGTCTTGATATTGATGCGCTGAAGATCGTTTCCGACGGTGTGAATGCACTGCGTTCGCCTGATCGTGCTGTGATTGTTATCACCCACTATCAGCGTTTGCTTGACTATATCGTGCCGGATTCAGTTCACGTTCTCTACAAAGGCCAGATTATTAAATCAGGCGAAAAAGATCTGGCAAAATATCTGGAAGACAACGGTTACGCTGACACCATCGGCGAAGTTGCTTGAAGGGGGCGCAGGTTATGAATATTCAGACCGTCAGGCCGAAAACGCCTGCTGAAAGTGCCCTGATTGATATGTTTGGCGAGCGCCTTGGCGTGCTTGCCGGCACACCGGAAGTTCTGGCTGCGCGTGATAATGCGTTGGAAGAACTGAAGACCAATGGCTTGCCATCGCGCCGCATCGAAAGCTGGCATTATACGGACCTGCGTACTCTGTTTAAGAGTACTGCACCGTTTGTCAGCAGCTCGGATGCCAAAACGCGTCCCGTTCTGGTGGCCGGCTCAAGCCAGTTTGCTGTTATCAATGGCGTTGCGCAAGCTGCCAAACAGGTAAGCAATGTGACTGTTACCGCTGTGCGTGATCTGTTGCAGGATGGCTCGGTTGTTGAAACCATGCAGACCAAAGGCTTTGATGATGCAGTAGGCCAGATCAATGCGGCTTATGTGACTGATGGCTGGGCGCTGACACTGGCTGACGATACCGAGCTTGAAGCACCGCTTGAGTTGCAGAATGTGCAGCTTGGTGGTCAGAGCCATGTGCGTTTTCCGGCAAAATTCGGCAAAAACACCAAAGCCACAATCATTGAACGCCAGATCGGCGGCACCGCGGAAACGCTGTCTTCATCTGTCAGTCATGTAACTGTCGATGATGGTGCGGATATTATCTGGGTGATTGTTCGTGAATTTGACGAAGAATCCACACAGCTTTCGCAGTTCAATGCAACCATTGGCGCTAATGCTAAGCTGACCCTTTATGTGGTCAATGCGGGCGGCCATTTGGTGCGTCAGGAAATCCACGTTGACGTTCTCGGGGAAGATTCCGATTTTGAGATGCGCACACTGAACCTGCTCAGCGATAAGAGCCACACTGATGTGACTATGACAGCAGGGCATTTGGTGGAAAATACCCGTTCTGTGCAGATTGTACGTAACGTCGTAACCGGTGAAGCGCGCGGTGTGTTTCAGGGCATGATTAAAGTTGCCCAGATTGCGCAGAAAACTGATGCCCGTATGGCTTGCAACACTTTGTTGCTGTCCGATGGCGCTGAGTTTGATGCCAAGCCGGAGCTGGAAATCTTTGCTGATGACGTTGCTTGCGGCCATGGTGCGACCGTTACCGAAATCCACAATGACCATCTGTTCTATCTGATGGCACGCGGTATTCCGGAAGCAGCAGCACGCGGTTTGCTGGTGAAGGCATTTATCGCTGAAATCATCGAAGAGCTGGAAAATGAGCCATTGGTGGAAGCATTGGAAGCAATCCTTTCCGATTGGCTTGTGGCACATGCCTGATTAATCAAACCCGGGTGGGCTCTGTCTGCCCGGGTATGATTGCCGTAGGCAAAGGGAATAATCATGAACAAAATTATGACGCCTGCATCGGCTTATGATGTTGAAGCTATTCGTGCTGATTTTCCGATTTTGTCACGGCAAGTGCACGGAAAACCACTTGTTTATCTGGATAATGGTGCTTCCGCGCAAAAACCTAAAAGCGTGATTGATGCGGTGACAGAAGCCTATTCCAACGAATATGCCAATGTGCATCGCGGCCTTCATTTTCTGTCCAATGCGACAACCGACGCTTATGAAAAGGCACGTGAAACGGTGCGCCGTTTTCTTAATGCCAATTCAACCGACGAAATTATTTTTACTAAAAATGCCACTGAAGCGATCAATACGGTGGCTTATGGTTACGGGATGCCGCAAATCGGCGAGGGCGATGAAATCGTTCTTTCGATTATGGAGCATCATTCCAACATTGTGCCATGGCATTTTATTCGTGAGCGCCAAGGCGCAAAACTGGTATTTGCGCCTGTTGACGATAGCGGTGCTTTCCATATCGAGGAGTTTGAGAAAACTCTGACCGAAAAAACCAGGCTGGTGGCTATTACCCATATGTCCAATGCTTTGGGCACGGTAACGCCGATCAAGGACATTGTGCGTATTGCACATGAACGCGGCATTCCGGTTTTGGTGGATGGTAGCCAAAGCGCTGTTCACATGCATGTGGACATGCAGGATCTGGGTTGTGACTGGTATGTGTTTACCGGTCATAAGGTTTATGGTCCGTCTGGTATCGGTGTTCTTTACGGCCGTAAAGAAATGCTGGAAAAGATGCGTCCGTTTCAGGGCGGCGGCGAAATGATTGAAGATGTCACATTGGAAAATGTGACCTATAATCATCCGCCACATCGCTTTGAGGCTGGTACGCCGCCGATTGTTCAGGCCATTGGTTTGGGTGCAGCACTCGAATATATGGAAGGCATCGGGCGTCATGCTATCTGGAGCCATGAAGAAAAACTGCGTGATTATGCGCATGAGCGCTTAGAGCAGATTGATGGTTTGCGTATTATCGGGCAGGCGCCTGATAAGGGTGCGATTATTTCCTTCATGCTTGGCGATATTCATGCTCATGATGTGTCGATGGTGATTGATCGTGCGGGCGTTGCCGTGCGTGCGGGCACCCATTGTGCGCAGCCGCTCTTGAAGCGTTTCGGTGTTACCTCTACATGCCGTGCATCCTTTGCGATGTATAATACATTTGCTGAAATTGACGTGCTTGCTGAAGCGCTTGAAAAAGCCAAGAAATTTTTCGGATAAGAATGATGACACAAGAAACCGATAACAAGCCGCAGGATGAGGCGGAAAAAAGCTCTCCTTTCCACACATCGTCAGCCATTCCTGAAGATGTGCTGCTGCGTTTGACCGATGATATTATTGCGGCCGTCAAAACCGTTTATGATCCGGAAATTCCGGCTGATATTTATGAGCTCGGCCTGATCTACAAGATCGATATTGAAGATGATTATACGGTGAAAATCGAAATGACGCTGACCGCACCGGGCTGTCCGGTGGCTGGCGAAATGCCGGGCTGGGTGGAAAATGCGGTTGGCACGGTTGAGGGCGTTTCGCATGTCGAAGTGACCATGACCTTTGATCCGCCATGGACACCGGATCGTATGTCTGAAGAGGCACAAGTGGCGGTTGGCTGGTATTAAGCCGGTTTGAACAAACAAGATCAGTCGCTGTGAAAGTTTAAATCAGCATGTGCGTTGAAGGCGGGCATGCTGATTTTTGCATTTATCTGTGCATGAATGTGGCCTGACAAAATTGATGACGGTTTTATAATCTTGGCGGTTGTAACTTCTGTCAGAGGGCTTAAAATCTTTAAAACATTCTCTACATATGTATCATCAGATGCAGCTGGAGCTTTAAGTGGTTTTCGACAAAATGAACTCTATCAATATCGTAATGCAAAATCATGAAGAGGACGACCATGGCGGTACCGGTCATGGAACAGCTGTTATTACACGCACCAAAACAGTCATAAAAAAGCCAAACCTTTACCGCGTTCTTATTTTGAATGATGATTATACGCCGATGGAATTCGTTGTGCATGTGTTGCAGCGGTTTTTCCAGAAGTCGATTGATGATGCCACCCGCATCATGCTGCATGTTCATAATCATGGTGTGGGCGAGTGTGGCGTTTATACTTATGAGGTTGCCGAGACTAAAGTTAATCAGGTCATGGAATTCTCTCGCCAAAACCAGCATCCGCTGCATTGCGTGATGGAGAAAAAGTGAGGTCATATGCCATCGTTTTCTACCAGTCTTGAGAGGGCACTGCATCAGGCCCTGACCATTGCCAACGAACGGCACCACGAATATGCAACGCTGGAGCATTTACTGCTGGCGTTGATTGACGATCAGGACGCAGGCGCCGTTATGCGTGCATGCAGTGTTGACCTTGCACATTTAAAACGTGTTGTCACAGATTATATCGACCGCGAGTTGGATAATCTGGTTACCGGATATGATGAAGATTCAAAGCCGACAGCCGCTTTCCAGCGCGTCATTCAGCGCGCGGTTATTCATGTGCAGTCCTCCAATCGTGAGGAAGTGACCGGCGCGAATGTACTGGTGGCGATCTTTGCCGAACGTGAAAGCCATGCGGCTTATTTTCTGCAAGAGCAGCAAATGACCCGCTATGATGCGGTGAATTTCATTTCGCACGGCATCTCCAAAGCGCCGGAAAGCAGTGAAGTTCGCATTCCGCGTGGAGCAGAGGCAAGCTCGGAAGATAATTCAGCCAATCATAGCGAAGCAGATGAAGCGCAAAAGAAAAAGCCGGATGCGCTGACCGCTTATTGCGTCAACTTGAATGAGAAAGCAAAATCTGGCCGTATTGACCGCCTGATCGGCCGTCAAAGCGAGATTGACCGCACAATACAAGTGCTCTGCCGTCGCTCTAAAAATAATCCGCTTTATGTGGGTGATCCGGGCGTTGGTAAAACCGCGATTGCCGAAGGCTTGGCCAAGCGTATTGTTGATGGCGATGTGCCGGAAGTGCTGCTCGATGCGACGATCTTTTCGCTCGATATGGGCAGCCTGCTGGCCGGCACCCGCTATCGCGGTGATTTCGAAGAGCGTTTGAAACAGGTTGTTAAAGAGCTCGAAGACTATCCGGGCGCGATCCTGTTTATTGACGAAATACACACGGTTATCGGGGCAGGTGCCACATCAGGCGGTGCAATGGATGCCTCCAACCTGTTGAAGCCGGCTCTCTCTTCCGGTGCAATCCGTTGCATGGGCTCAACGACCTATAAAGAGTTCCGCCAGTTTTTTGAAAAAGACCGTGCGCTTGTGCGTCGTTTTCAGAAAATCGATGTGGTTGAGCCAACCATTCCTGATGCGATTGAAATCATGAATGGTCTGCGTCCTTATTTCGAAGATTTCCATAAAGTGAAATATACGGATGAGGCGATCAAATCTGCGGTCGAACTCTCCGCACGCTATATTTCGGATCGTAAATTGCCTGATAAAGCGATTGACGTGATCGATGAAACCGGTGCCAGCCAGATGCTGTTGCCGCAGGATAAGCGTAAGAAAACAATCGGTTTGAGCGAGATTGAGGCAACGATTGCGACCATGGCTCGCATTCCGCCAAAAACTGTCTCGAAAGACGATCAGGCCGTGCTTGCCAATTTGCAAGCAGAGCTAAAGCGCATTGTCTATGGGCAGGATCTGGCCATTGATGCTCTGTCGGCTGCGATCAAGCTGGCGCGTGCTGGTTTGCGTGAGCCGGATAAGCCAATCGGCTCTTATCTCTTCTCCGGCCCGACAGGGGTTGGTAAAACAGAGGTTGCACGCCAGTTGGCAGCCTCGTTGGGTGTCGAGCTGCTGCGCTTTGATATGTCCGAATATATGGAGCGCCACACGGTTTCACGTCTGATTGGTGCGCCTCCGGGCTATGTTGGTTTTGATCAGGGTGGTTTGCTTACCGATGGCGTTGATCAGCATCCGCATTGCGTTTTGCTGCTTGACGAAATTGAAAAAGCCCATCCTGATCTCTTCAATATTTTGTTGCAGGTGATGGATCACGGCACGCTGACGGATCATAATGGTAAGAAGATCGATTTCCGTAATGTGATTTTGATCATGACCACCAATGCCGGTGCGGCTGATATGGCAAAAGCTGCAATTGGCTTTGGCTCCGGCCGTCGTGAGGGTGATGATCTGGAGGCGATCAACCGTCTCTTTACGCCGGAATTCCGTAACCGTTTGGATGCGATTATTCCGTTTGGTCCGCTGCCTTCTGTTGTTATTCATCAGGTGGTGCAGAAATTTGTGCTGCAATTGGAAGCGCAACTGGCTGAGCGTGGCGTGACAATTGAACTGAGTGATGCGGCTGTCCGTTGGCTTGCCGATAAGGGCTATGATGAACGGATGGGCGCGCGTCCGTTAGGACGTGTCATTCAGGAATATGTCAAGAAGCCGCTGGCGGATGAAGTGCTGTTTGGCAAGCTTAAAAATGGCGGCACTGTCAAACTGGATGTGACGTCGGATGAGCAGGGCAACGAGGTGCTGAAGCTGGAAACAGTGGCAGACCGCGTGGCAAAGCCAGTTAAGGAAGTTGTCACACCGAAGAAGCCTGCTGCCAAAGCGAAAAAGCCGGTGGCGAAGCTGAAGGAAAAGGTTGCTGCGACATCGGACGATGAAAAGCCGGTGAAAAAATCAAAAAGTGCGGTTCCGAAGATTCCGCGTGGATGATTTTTATTTAAGCTTTTACTTATGAAATCAAACGGCCACATAGTTTTGTGGCCGTTTTGGTATGTTTTATGAAACTGGCTGGTCAACCGGTCAGAAACTGCAGCTATCTCTTTGATTAATTGTGGTATCTAAAGGAAAAACCGAAGAAAGCTCTTGAACTTGGAGCCGGACTTGTGACATATGAATCGCATCATCCGCGGACGTGGTGAAATCGGTATACACAGCAGATTTAAAATCTGCCGCTCATAGAGCTTGCGGGTTCAAGTCCCGCCGTCCGCACCATTCATTTATTTTTCTGAATAGTTTCAAATGGATGATTGATTTCAAAGGGTTGTCATTGGCTATAGCTACAAAGGCTGCTACAAATGACCCTTACTATGTCTAGTTTAAAACGTGCCAAGAATGGCGATTATTTCGTCCGTAAAGTTATACCCTCAGATGTTTGAGAGGAATCCATGCGTTTGCATGGTAAGAGCCATGAAGAGCGCTTTCGGGTTTCATCTTTAATTCCCCCAGTTCCGCTAAAGCTCAGTATGCCGAATGGTTAGCTAAGATTGAGTTCCGAATAGTTCAATTACGTGCTGTGCAATTAGGGGATGAAGCTGAATTTTCCAACAGGGAGCTACACGCGCTTGCTGGTCAGTGGTATGATTGGTTTGTAGGGCAGCAATCCCAACAAGAGTTATTAGCAACAGACTTTGCCTATGAACACTTTGAAGATGCTCTGTTGATGGGATGGACTTGTCACGTTTTTTTCCGCCTCCTTGAATAGACTATTGGTCATTAAGGAGCAGATATATGACAGCTTTACATACTGATGATTTCCGACGCGAAGCCGTTCGGATCTCGCTGACGAGTGGTCTTACTCGCCGCCAGGTAGCATCTGATTTGGGTGTCGGCCTTTCCACGCTATCGAAATGGATACAGCGCTCTAGCCCTGATGACAGGCCTCCAGCTCACGATATTGATTTGGCGAAAGAAAACAACCGCTTGCGTAAAGAGAACCACTTACTTTCGGAGGAGAGGGAAATTTTAAAAAGGCCACCGTGTTCTTCGCGAAGCAAAGCAAATAAGGTTTGCTTTCATTGAAGAGCACCGCACTCAGATTTCCAATCCACCGGCTGTGCCAGATTATGGACGTTACATCACGTGGTTATCGTGCCTGGCGCAGACGGCCATTAAGCAAACGGCAAAGACAGGACATGGTGCTTCGGGCGCATATTCGGGAGCAGCATCATTTTAGCCTTAAATCGTATGGCCGCCCTCGCATGACGCAAGAACTTAAGGATATTGGATTATCTGTCGGACACCGCCGTGTTGGACGTTTGATGCGCCAAAACAACATTTATGCTATCAGAATCCGCAAATATAAGGTCACAACTGACAGCAACCATACTTTCAATATAGCGCCGAACTTGCTGGATCAGGATTTCTCAGCTGACAAGCCAAATCAGAAATGGGCAGGTGACATCAGCTATTTATGGACACGGGAAGGTTGGCAATATCTGGCTGTCATAATTGATCTTCACTCACGGCGCATTGTGGGTTGGGTCGTCAGCGATAGTTTGAAACAAGATCTTGCAATGCAGGCATTGAACAGAGCCATTGCTCTGCGCAATCCGGAGCTCGGCTGCATTCACCATAAAGATCTGGGCAGTCAATACTGTGCTTATGACTATCAAAAGCAGCTGAGACAGCTCAAATTTCAAGTCTTAATGAGCGGCAAGGGAAACTGCTGGGATAATGCTGTATCTGAAACATTTATCAAAACACTGAGTGCGGAGCAAATTTGGCGGTATTCGTGGCAAACACGAAAACAGCTGACCGATGCGCTTTTCAAATACATCAAAGGATTTTACAACATACGCAGAAGGCATTCGACACTCGGAGGAATATCGCCCGCTCAATTCGAGAAAATATCCGCCGAAAAGAGATAATGAGGCGGAAATAAAGCGGGACAAGTCCAACTTACGCCGCGCGCGGTGTCAGGCGGCGACAGTCATGATGCATCGAGGACGTTCGACATGGCTGAGAACATGGCTGCACAGGTCATCCGCAGCTGCGGCACGAAGCGCGCGATGGTTGCTTTGGCGCGTCGTGCCAGTGTTATCCTTCATCGAAGGTGGGTCGATGATACCGACTTTCTGTCAGATGATACAGGGGTCAGGACTGTGCCGATGAAAGTCGAGCGCACCCATGAGATATGCACATCGGGATTACATTTGAACCAGCATCACGTTGGCAGCCAATTGCGCTGACCACGGACCGAAGCATGTACCCGGGTTGACATCACGCGAAGACAGCAACGCAAACAGGAACGTAAAAATACAGATAGGATCAACACCATAGCTATGGCGTGTATTCGCACGTCAAAAAATGCTTGACATGGAAGCCCCCGTTACCGAAATCATGAGCCTGAATGCAGCTCACTTACTTAGCATTTAAGTTTTTTGAGAGAGCTGTATTTTTAATGCTGAGTTGGAAGGTAATTCTTCCGGATCAATCGACTTGATTCGTAATGAATTAGAATGTGCTGCAACTGTAAGCACGTTTGGAGTGCTTGCGTTTTGCATGAAGATTTATCAGGGAGGTTGATGATCATATATATGATCGCTTGATTAAGCACCAAGCTTCTAACAATTTAAACATGTTAGGAAAAGTGGTGCCCCCAGAGAGACTCGAACTCCCGACCCCCTGATTACAAATCAGGTGCTCTACCAACTGAGCTATAAGGGCAACCTTGATGCTGAAATAGCATATTAATTCAAAGAGTAAAGGGGAAAATCTAAAAAAACGTCGACTGGCTAAGTTTTTTTAGCTGTGCTACCCCTTTTTATGGATAAACTGCATTATTCATCCACAATTTGGCACTGATGGAGCCTGAAAAAACATATGTCGCGTGAATTTAACAGCTATCATTTCCTTTCTTCCGGCACAAAAGAATCGCTTGAAGCCGAATCTTTGTGCGTTGCCCGCTATGGACAGACCAAAATTGAGGATGCTGATGTGATTGTTGCCCTTGGTGGCGACGGTTTGATGTTGCAAACGCTTCGCGACTTTATGAATACCGGCAAACCGGTCTATGGAATGAATCGCGGTTCGGTTGGTTTTCTAATGAACGAATTTCATGTCGAGGGACTGCCGGAGCGGCTGGCAGATGCCCAATTGGAAACAATCCGACCTTTGCGTATGCGTGCCAAGGCAGCGAGCGGCGGTGAAATCGTAGCGATGGCTATTAATGAAGTGTCTTTGTTCCGCCAGTCCTATCAGGCGGCCAAGGTACAAATCTCCATTGATGATAAAGTGCGGCTGGAAGAACTTGTTTGTGACGGCGTGATGTTGGCAACCCCTGCCGGTTCAACCGCTTATAATTTGTCGGCGCAAGGGCCGATCCTGCCTCTGGAAGCACCGCTTCTGGCATTAACGGCTGTCAGCCCTTATCGGCCGCGTCGCTGGGGCGGGGCGCTTTTGCCTAAAAACGTAAATGTTCGCTTTGATATATTGGAAGCCGATAAGCGCCCAGTGAATGCGGTTGCGGATAATAAGGAAGTGAAATCCGTCCTGAGTGTTACCATTCGTGAAGCACGTAACAGTAAAATCAATATTCTGTTTGATAAAAACCACTCATGGGATGAGCGTATTTTAACCGAGCAGTTCAGGCACAATTAACACATACTCTTATAAAGCCTCTTATCTAGAGTGTGTTATGCGCCTATATGATGTAAATAACAGTGCCTTTATATGCGCTAAGATTGGTGATGAAGTCTTCTTTTGCTCTGATTTGATTGCGGAGCTCTCTAATTGAAGCATTTTTATCGCTTTGAACCGTCAAAACTTAACAAAAATGCCATTTTTGTTGACTTTTGAAGCTCATCCTTTTATCGCAAAGCTAAAGATAAATGTCTGATCATTTATAAGTATATTCTTTCTGTCATGCTTGGCATTTTATAATGCTGCATCAGAATGATATGATCACTAAAACCCAAGCTAAGAGAGCTAAGCCTCCATTGACAACATTCGCCGAACTCGGACTTTCCCCGAAAGTGCTTTCAGCTGTAGAAACGGCAGGCTATACAGCCCCAACCCCTATTCAGGCCGGCACAATTCCTCCAGCACTTGAGCGCAAGGATGTTTTGGGAATTGCCCAAACAGGAACAGGTAAAACCGCTTCTTTCGTTTTACCAATGCTGACCTTGCTGGAAAAAGGTCGTGCCCGTGCCCGTATGCCGCGCACGCTCATCCTTGAGCCAACCCGTGAACTGGCTGCACAGGTGGAAGAAAACTTCACCAAATATGGTATTAATCACCGCCTCAATGTGGCTTTGCTCATTGGTGGTGTTTCATTTGAAGAGCAGGAGCGTAAGCTTGAGCGGGGCGCGGATGTCCTGATCGCAACGCCCGGCCGTATGCTTGACCATTTTGAACGCGGTAAACTGCTGCTCACCGGCGTGGAAATCCTCGTCGTTGATGAGGCTGACCGTATGCTGGATATGGGTTTCATCCCTGACATTGAGCGTATTTGCAAACTCATTCCGTTTACCCGTCAGACCTTGTTTTTCTCGGCCACTATGCCGCCGGAAATTACCAAACTGACCGAGCAGTTTTTGCATTCACCAGTACGCATTGAAACGGCCAAGGCCTCTTCAACTGCTAAAACGGTGACACAGCGTCTGATCAAGTCCGGTAAGAAACCTTGGGATAAGCGCGCGGCTCTGCGCGATATTATCAATGCGGAAGAAGCTGAACTGAAAAATGCGATCATCTTCTGCAATCGCAAAAAAGATGTGTCGGAACTGTTCCGCTCGCTTGTAAAACACGGTTTTGAAGCCGGTGCATTGCATGGCGACATGGACCAGCGCTCGCGCATGACTATGCTGAGCAATTTCAAAGAAGGCCGTTTGAAGCTTTTGGTAGCCTCTGATGTGGCTGCGCGTGGTCTTGATATTCCTGATGTCAGCCATGTGTTCAATTTTGATGTGCCTATTCATGCGGAAGATTATGTACACCGTATTGGCCGTACTGGTCGTGCAGGGCGCTCTGGTAAAGCTTTCACAGTCGTGACACAGGCTGATACCAAGCCATTGGCTGCGATCGAAGCTATGATCAATGAAAAGATTGAATGGCTTGACGGTGATCTTTCGACATTGCCTGCCGTTGAAGAAACTGAAGACAACAGCAATAATCGTCGTGGCCGTAATCAACGTGGCAAGCCGCAAAAAGCACAACATTCAGATAAAGCGGATAAAGATGTGCGCGTAGCTGAAAAAGAGCCGCGTGTAAGCGAAGAAATGCCGCAGGATCTGAGCAAAGCCGCACAGCCTATTATTGATGATGTGCCGATTTTTGTTGGCCAGCACAAAAATGTTGCACCTGCTGATGCAGGCAGCCGTCGCGAGCAAATCCGCGCTGCGAATGAAGAACGCCGTTTGCGCGGTCAGAATGATCAGCAGAACCGCCGCAACAATCATCGCCGTGATCATGATGACGGCCCTTCACCGATTGGTTTCGGTAATGATATTCCGGCTTTCATGCTGATTGAAATTAATATCGGCAATAGTCAGTCCAGCTGATCATTGCAGGAATAAAAACAATAAAGCCGGTCGATTGACCGGCTTTATTTTTGTTCAGTTTTTAAAGCTCAAGCTTTGCGCTTTGAAAATGCAGGCAGCATTTTGTTGAAACCGCTGCCCGGGCGCAAACCTTCACGCATAAAGAATGAACGTAACGGCATGAAATTACGTAACATTTCAAGGCCTAGATTGCGTGCGATCTGCGCTGGCAGCATCGGTGATAGTAATGAACGATTCAGCGCATCGACCGAGCCGGTTCGTGCCAGAATATCAGGGCGGCGCAGGCGGTCATATTGACGAATAACACGATCACTACCCGGATCGCTGATATCGGCTTTTAACGCAGTCAGAATAGTTTCAATATCGCGGGTGCCCAGATTAAGCCCTTGCGCACCGATCGGCGGAAACACATGGGCTGCTTCACCGATCAGGATTGTGCGTTTGGCTGCAAAAACATGCGGCACCAGCCCTGAAAGAGGCCAGCCTTGCGGCACAGTTTCAACACTCACAGCGCCCAGCATATGCTGCATACGGTTTTCAACTTCACGGCTAAGTTGTTCTGCACTCATAGTTAAAAGCGCGGAAGCCTGTGCCGGATCCACCACCCAGACTAAACTTGAACGGTTGCCCTGTAAGGGAACTTGCGTAAATGGGCCGGTTTCAGTGTGAAACTCAGTGGAAATATTTTCATGTGGGCGCTCATGGCTAAAGCATAAAACAACAGCCGTTTGCGGATATGCCCAACGATGTGTGCGGATACCGGCTGCATCTCTGGCACCTGAATTGCGCCCGTCAGCAGCAATCAAAAGCCGTGTATTGAAAAGCTGACCATCCGATAAAGTCAGTTCGACATTATCAGTATTGGAGATAAAACTCCCGGCATGCGCATGGATGCGCTCAATACGTTGATCGGCAATGACAGCTTCACTAAGCTTTTCGTTCAAATGCGCGTTGGGAATATTGAAACCGAATGTTTCTTCACCAAGTTCAGATGCTCTGAATGTCACGGTCGGGCTGCGGATGAGGCGCTTGGTGCCATCAATAATCCGCATGGAAGATAAGGCAGCGGCTTTCGGCCGGATAGCGTCCCATACATTGATACTTTCCAGAAACTGAATGGCCGGATTCATCAAAGCAGTGGTGCGGCGGTCATCTTTGTCCGATTTAGGGCCGATCAGCGTGACATGATAGCCGCGCCCCGTTAACGCCAGCGCTGCCATCATACCGGCAGGTCCGCCACCATTGATTATAATATCTCTAGTCTGGCCATGTTTCATTGAACTTATCCTCAACACACGAGACGTCTTGTTGATTCCTCAACATAATATAAGTCTTGCTGGCTTTTATAGCATTTTACAGTGTAAAGGCTAATCGCAGAAAACGTGCATTTAATGGCCGGTTTTATTTTGTGGTTTGCATGCTATTGCTAAAGGCTGGTAGAAACCCATGTTAAATCGTGCTGATAATGCAGCCCATACGAAAAGATCGAGACAGAAACGGTTAAGAAGCGTGAAAAGCAAAATCGCAGACAAGATTAAAGCCAAAAAAGTGACGGCACCTCAGGCCAAGGCTTTTTCGGTTCACTTACTCACAGCATCCGGCTCGTTTCTGGCATTTTTGTCCATTGTTGCTGCCAGTGATGGCCGCTGGACAGCGATGTTCTGGTGGTTGGGGCTCGCACTCTTTGTTGACGGTATTGACGGGCCGATTGCCCGCAAGCTGGAAGTCAAATATGTGTTGCCAAACTGGTCAGGCGAGTTGCTCGATAATATTATCGATTATGTGACCTATGTTTTGATTCCCGCCTTCGCGCTTTATCAAAGCGGTTTCATGGGGCAAAATCTGTCTTTCATCTCGGGCGCGATTATTGTGGTCTCCAGTGCCATTTATTATGCCGATACAGGAATGAAAACACGTGAAAACTTCTTCAAAGGTTTTCCGGTTGTCTGGAACATGGTTGTTTTCACCTTATTTATCGTGCGTCCGGGCGAATGGGTCGCCTTCAGCATTGTTGTGTTCTCGGCCATTCTCTCATTCATGCCGATTTACTTCCTGCATCCGGTGCGGGTCGTACGTCTGCGTATGCTCAACTTAAGCATTTTCCTGTTATGGTGTGTGCTTGGTGTTACAGCGCTTTATTACTCGCTTGATGCGCCGTTATGGCTGCGCGTGGCAATCTCGGTTGCCGGTATCTACATGTATTGTATCGGTGCGGTTATGCAGTTTTTTCCAAAGCTTGGTAGTTCAGGTGAAAATGTGAAGGGTAGCATATGACGATCAACGCAATCAGAGTATCGCAAACGGGCGGCGCAGAAGAACTTAAATACCAGTCAGTTGAAATTGGTGAGCCTGAAGCTGGTGAGGCTAAGGTTCGTCATGTGGCAGTTGGTGTTAACTTCATTGATGTTTATTTCCGCACCGGCCTTTATAAGGCTGAAAAACTGCCTTTTACCCCTGGTAATGAAGGTGCCGGTATTGTGGTTGCGGTTGGCGAGGGTGTCACCAATGTGAAAATTGGTGACCGCGTGGCCTATGTCGGCTCTCCGGGCTCTTATGCAGATGAGCGCATTGTGCCGGCTGATCGTTTGGTGATCGTGCCTGATGAAGTTGATCTGAAGCAAGCGGCCGGTATGATGCTGAAAGGCATGACCGCTCAATATTTGCTGCGCCAGACTTTTAAGGTTCAGGCTGGCACAACCATACTGTTTCATGCCGCTGCTGGCGGTGTCGGCTTGATTGCAGGCCAGTGGGCAAAATATCTGGGCGCAACCGTGATCGGCACTGCCGGTTCGGAGGAAAAAGCCAATCTGGCGCGTGCACATGGTTTTGACCATGTCATCAATTACAACACCGAAAACTTTGTTGATCGCGTTAAAGAGATCACCAATGGCGCAGGCGTCGATGTCGTTTATGATTCCGTTGGCAAAGACACCTATATGGGCTCGCTTGATGTGCTTAAATTCCGCGGTATGCTGGTCAGTTTCGGCCAGTCATCCGGCTCTGTTCCGCCATTTGATTTAGGATTACTATCGCAAAAAGGTTCACTTTTTGTGACCCGCCCAACTTTGTTCCATTATATTGCCAAGCGTGAAGAACTGGAACAAACAGCACAGGATCTCTTTGATGTTGTTGCCAAAGGTGTGGTGAAAATTAACATCAACCAGACCTATGCGCTTAAAGATGCACGTCAGGCGCATGAGGATCTGGAAGGGCGTAAAACCACGGGTGGTACAATCCTGATCCCTTAAGATTTAAGCTTGTAGTGATTTAAAAAAAAGCGGATTTGATTTCTCAAAGCCGCTTTTTTATTACGTTAATAGGCGTTTTCAGTGTTGAGTAACCGGATTGGCGTGAGGAATAAAATTTTCAAGTCAAACCATAGTGACCAGTTTTCGATATAATAAAGATCGAACTCGGTGCGCATACGGATTTTTTCCGCATTATCAATCTCACCACGCCAGCCATTAATCTGTGCCCAGCCGGTGACGCCGGGTTTCACACGGTGACGGGCAAAATAGCCATCCACCACTTCATTATAAAGCAGGTTGTGAGAGACCGCTGAAACCGCATGAGGGCGAGGGCCGACAAGCGAGAGAGAGCCCATCAGCGCATTGAAAAACTGCGGCAGCTCATCAATAGACGCTTTACGGATAAAACGCCCGACACGGGTGACACGCGGGTCATTACGACTGACAGTGACTTTCGCAGTGAAATCGCTCTGCTCGTGATACATGGAGCGGAATTTCAGCACTTCAATCACTTCATTATTAAAGCCATGGCGTTTTTGTTTGAAAAATACCGGCCCACGGCTGTCGAGCTTAATTGCAATCGCGGTGAGCAACATAATGGGGGAAAAAACAATAATACCGATAAGGCTGAAGATGATGTCAAAGATACGTTTTGCAACCGAATCCCAGTCGGTAATTGGCTTGTCGAACACATCCAGCATGGGCAGATTGCCGATATAGGAATAAGCGCGCGGACGAAAACGCAAGTGGCTATTATGCGCTGAAAGGCGAATATCGACCGGCAACACCCATAGTTTTTTCAAAAGCGACAGAACACGTTCTTCCGCAGAGATCGGAATGGAGACAATCAGCATATCAATATGCGCGATGCGGGCAAATTCCACCAGCTCGGAAATGTTGCCAAGTTTTGGATAGCCCGCAACAATGGGTGGCGAGCGACGATTGTCACGATCATCAAAAATTCCGCAAATGCGAATATCATTTTCCGGTTGCGCTTCAAGCGAGCGAATAAGTGTTTCCGCATTGGCTCCGCCGCCAACAATCACGGCTCGACGTTCCATAGTGCCATCACGAACCCATGAGCGGATTTTGTAGGCCGTCAGAGTGCGCATGATAATGAGCAGGCAGAAGCCGGACACAAACCATAGTAAAAACCAGAAACGCGAAAAATCAGCCGACACTTTTAGTAAGAAAGCAGCTGCTGTCAGCACCGTGAAAGCGGAAACCCATGCAATGAGAATCCGGCTGATCTGTTTCAGCGGGGATCGCAAAGCTGAGAGCTGAAAACCATCATTGATTTCCATGAAGATCAGATAGAGCGCCGCCCCAAATAGGCTCACAAACGGATAATAAAGCCAAACTTTTGAGTTGAATCCGACATAAAAAAGAAAACAGCCGATCCCCGCTAAAGTAACTGCGGTAAACTCAGCAATACGAACAAGGCCACAAAACATCACCGGAGAATAGGTGTTGTTTTTATATTGCTCAGCAACCTGTGCAGCCATTGGATTAAGCGCAACAGGCTCGGAGTTTGTGTTCTGGCTTTTTGTATCGTCGCCCACTGAGAAAGCCTCACGTCAGAAAAGATGGATCAATGCCAATGCTTTACCATGTTGTGCGGCAAAAATCCTTGTAAAAAACTGAGGATTTTTTATTAAAATTAAGAGGATAGAGAAAATTCAAGCCTGAACTGGTAAGTGTGGGTTTCTATCAGAACAATCTTTCGCGCACATAAATTGTGTCGCCCGGTATAATCGGCGAAGAAATAACAACACGTCCTGTAATAATCTGCTGCTTGATCTGACGGGTAATGTCGATGTCATTTTGATTGGCACGTGGTGTAAAGCCACCAGCTGCTGCAATTGCTTTTTGTGCAGTCATGCCAGGCACATAAGCATATTGACCGGCAGCCCCCACTTCACCCATGATGAAAACAGGGCGGTAACGGTCAATTTCAACGCTGACATTAGGTTGGCGCAGATAGCCGTTGCGCAGATGATTGGCGATTTCCGTTTCCAGCTGTTTAACCGTTTTACCACGGGCCGGAATATTGCCGACAAGCGGGAACGAGAGAAAGCCTGCCGGATCAATGCTATATGTGTTGGTAAGGTCTGTCTGTTCGAAAACAGTAACCCGTACACGATCACCCGCATCCAATGTGTAAGGCTGATTTAAAACCTTGAAGAAACTATCAGGGGCAGGGCGATAGCCGGAGCAGCCGCTCAGTGAAAGGCAAACAGCACTCATGGCAAGAAATGCCCATTTTGCTTTGCCTGCATTTGATTTTAACTGACCAAACATCACTGACCCTTAGGGTGTATCAAGCCGTCTATTAATTAACTCAGCTTGTTACACCGATTCCCGATTGCTTATAATGAATTTACCTGATCTTTATCGAATGATTAAGGTTAATACAGCGTAAAGAATGTGCGAGCCGCTTGCAATTTATCTGGTAAATCAATCCATTCACAAAAAATGCCACAAATGTTGCAGAGCAGGTGATCAATATTAATGCTTAAGTGATGAAGTTAAGTTACGGTCAAACTTGCAATGGCAGGGGCGTAATGTTGGTGGAGTTCATGGATGTCCGGTAAGGACACGAAAAGAAGCTTTTCATTTAAAGAAGCTGATGTAGACAGCACTGTTCTTTTTAAAAGCATCTGGCGCAATTCATATCTTATTATTGGTGGCGCAGTCTTGATGGGGCTGATAGCCTGGGTTGTCTGCTATTGGATTTATCCTGATGCTTTGATCATCGCGAGCCGTAAAAGCGGGATATCTCATGCTATTTTATCATTTAAGATTATCAGTGCCTGTTGTGTCAGCGGCGTTTTATTAATTTCCAGCATGGTGATTTTGTCTGAGCTGATGAGCGGGCGCGCACTGATTGCACCTTTTGTTGAGCAGAAAAATGTGGTTGAAGATGAGCCGCATGAGATAATGCCAGATACACCTGTTGTGGCAAAGCATGATGAAGATAGTTTAATGCGTGAAGAACAATCAGACCCCGAGCCAGTCCAGACAATGTCTGATCTACAGCCAGCCTTGGAAAAAAATGAAAATCACTATGTGGTCAATGTTTTTGCACGCGCATTACATCATTTGGAAATAAGCCGGATATTGGCGATCTCTCCTGAGGGCGATAATGGCGCGGTTGTGACGCTTGAGCTGGTGCGTGAACTTGCCGATCGTGGTTCCCGCGTTATTCTCGTTGATATGACCGGCACGGGTGCTGTCAGCGCCACCATGCTGGATGGTCATTATGAGGCAGGGGTAACCGATCTTTTAGTTGGGCGTGTGCGCTTTGCCGATGCAATCCATGCAGATCATTATTCTGATGCCCATGTGATGCCGCTTGGCTCGACCGATCCGTCGCAGGCCATGAAGAATGAAAAAGATTTAAGCCTGATTATTGGGGCGCTGGAAACGGTTTATGATCTTGTCGTGCTGGAATGCGGACCGACATGGGCAGCAGATATTGCAGCTCTGGTTACCCATAAAACGCAAATCGCGCTCACGGTTTATGATTGTGAACGCGAAGAAATTGCCAAACATGCCCATGATTTAAGCCAGAGTGGCTATGGAACATTTATCCATCTGCGCGTGAGCGAGGCGGCTGCGCCATCCACCAGATGATGCCCATTGCCGGAACAATCCAGAGCAGTCCGGTGACTGCGAAATAAAGCAAGTGAACCCATACGCTGGCATCACCTAAATGAGCCACAGCGATGATCGTTGCCAGCAGTGCATAAATAATGACGAGCGAAACCAGCAAAAAAGTTCCGATCAGTTTTTTCAAACGCACTGGCAATGTTTCTCTCCCAAAATCAATATTGCACTATTATAGCGTGATCAGCTTATAATGATAGTAATATCAAGAGTACAGCGGCAGCTTGGATCAAGTGACGTGCCTATCTGTCGCGCGCTGCTCTCTTGTCAGTCTCAATTTGATTTGTCATTGATCCTTACATGTTTACGCGCATTGCAAAAATGCGCTAAAGATCATGTGCGGGAATTTTACCTTAAGTGATGAAAATTGCTTCATAATTAACATTCATACGCTCATCGGCCACTTGCTGTGGGCATAGGGTTTCAAAATGAAAACTGCTTCGATGCCGGACTATTATCATCAGCCTGACGGCGCGGGTTTAACCGAAAAACAGCGCCGTGACCGCAATCTCGTGAAATACTGGCTCTATGCAGTTTTTGTCGTGCTGATCGCCATTGTCATGGTGGGCGGTGCCACACGTATGACCGGCTCAGGCCTTTCCATTACTGAGTGGAAGCCGATCCATGGCGTTATCCCGCCGCTCAATCATGCAGAATGGGTTGAAGAGTTCGAAAAATATCGCCAGATCCCGCAATATGAGCAAATTAACAAAGGTATGAGCCTTTACGAGTTTCAGTATATTTTCTGGTGGGAATGGGCGCATCGTATGCTGGCACGCTTTGTCGGCTTTCTGGTTGCCATTCCATTGATCTTTTTCTGGATTAGCGGTCGCCTGCAAGACGGACTTAAAACCAGTATGCTTGGCATTCTGGCACTTGGTGCATTGCAGGGGGCGATTGGCTGGTGGATGGTTGCTTCGGGCCTAAGCGTTTTAACCCATGTCAGCCAATATCGTCTGGCCGTTCATTTAACAATGGCATGCATTATTATCACTGCCGTCTTTTATGTGGCGCGGGGTCTGGTTGAATATACGGAAAATAAAGCGCAACGTAATATTCAGCGCTTTGCCGGCTGGTTGGTTTTTGCGGTTTTGGTGCAGATTTATCTGGGTGGTCTGGTTGCGGGCCTGCATGCAGGCCTCACCTTCAACACATGGCCGCTGATGGATGGTGCAATCATCCCGTCCGATCTTTTCAGTCAGTCACCACTGTGGCGCAATATTTTTGAAAATCCGAAAACCGTTCAGTTTATCCATCGTATGGTGGCTTATACGGTGCTGCTTTTGGCTGTTTTACATGTGGTGCAGGTTGCCCGTCATGCAAGCGGCACAACGCATGCCAGACGCGCTATGGTGCTGACAGCACTGGTTCTCGTGCAGGCAGGCATCGGGATTGCAACATTGCTGACCATGGTTCCGCTGCACTGGGGTCTGTTGCATCAGGGATTTGCATTGGTTGTGCTGGCTTTTGCGGTCGCGCATTGGCGCGCGACCAAAGGCGCTTATTGATTTTTTAAAAATAATGGTTGCTGGTGTCTAAGATGGCACTCGCAACCATAAGCTCTTCAGCTTCATCGGCATTATTACCATCATTGGCGTGCCAGCTGGCTGATAAGGCGCCGTAAATCACCGCATAATCCAAAATATGGCGCGGTGATTGATTGAGTGCTTTGGCAAAGCTTTCTGCCATGTTTGCAATACGTGCCGGATCAGCTGTTAAGTCAGTCTGATTGAGCGGATTATAAAACATATTGGCTGTATCAAAACCCATATCGCCATAAAGACCTTTAGGGTCAATCACCAGCCAGCCACGCTTGCTCCGCATGATGTTTTCATGGTGAATATCACCATGCAACACGCGTAAATTCTGCTGATTGCCGAGCAGGTTCTCAGCCATAGTTGCAGCCTTGACATAAAAACTGTCAGGCTTGATTAAATAGTCGCTACTAGCTTTCTCAAAGAGACTTTGAAACCGATCACGCAATGGCTGTAATTGAGTTGGGGCTGGTTTGTCAGATCGTGCCAACAAATCTTTTATGACCCCGGCAGCGATAGCTGTGGCGTCACTATCAGACTGCTCAGTAATGACCTGTTTTAAGGTCTTATCGCCTGCATATTCCAAAAGCATTTGTCTGTCCTGAAAATCAAGCAGACGCACACAAGCTCCGTCATTATGCCAGCGCAGATAATGGGCGCCACGTAGCTCGTCCTTATCATCGTCAAAGATTTTTATCTCTTTGACGATGGCAATTTCATCATTCAGGAGCCGGACTTTCCAGATGAAACTACTAAAAGTTTCAACCAGAAGTGCATGCTCCTGAATAGCCCAGTCTTGCGGGAAGGCTGGTGCAATCATCATTTAGCTCAGCATCAGATCCATATTCTGGACAGCTGCACCGGATGCGCCTTTGCCAAGATTATCAAGTACTGCAACGAGGTTGACTTCACCGTCGCCTTCGGTGCCGAAGACATAAAGCTTCATGCCGTCAGTGCCGGCAAGTTCTTCTGCATCAATGCGGCCGGCATTGGCGCTTTCTTCGAGCGGTACAACGCGGACAATATCCTGACCCGCATAGTGAGCGGTGAGTGCTTCATGAATGCTTTTCAGCGAATGTTTACCCTGCATCTGATCAAGGAAAAGCGGAACCTGAACAATCATGCCTTGTGCAAAACGGCCAACGCTCGGGCTGAAGACAGGGCGTTTTTCCAAGCGGCCATGCATCTGCAATTCAGGCACGTGCTTGTGGCGCAGTGACGTGCCATAAAGGAAGTTATTAGCGCTGATATGTTCCGGATTATTCGGATCTTCCATCTGGGCAATCATCTGCTTGCCGCCGCCGGTATAGCCGGAAACTGCATTGACGCTGATGGCATGATCGGAGCCAAGAAGGCCAGCGTCACGCAAAGGGCGCACGAGGGCAATCGCACCGGTCGGATAGCAACCAGGATTTGCCACAAGGCGCGCAGACTTGATGCGCTCGCGCTGTGCTTTTTCCAATTCTGCAAAACCGTAAGCCCAGTCAGCATGGATACGGTGCGCGGTCGACGTGTCAATAATGCGGGTATCATTGTGGCCATGCAAAAGGCTGACCGCCTCTCTTGAGGCGTCATCAGGCAGGCAAAGAATGGCAATGTCGGCAGCGCGCAGATAATCAGCGCGCATATCCTTGTTGCGGCGTTCTTCTTCGGGAATCGAAATAACTTCAAGATCGGTGCGGCCAGCCAGTCGGGTGCGGATCTGCAAGCCGGTTGTGCCATGTTCGCCATCAATGAAGATTTTCGGTTTCATTCTTCTTTGCCTTATCTTTATAAATTTCAATTAGTTGCGATCGTTTTCTTATAATTTAATTTAAGAAATAAACGCGATTATAAGAAGCAGCTATGAGTCTGCGATTTCAGTCATACAATATAATCATAGCACAATCATCGCGATTATATTCAATTTGTATGATTTCATTGGGGTGTCGTAAATAGTCGTTTTTGTATCTCTTTACCTTACGGCGAAACATACAAAAAAAGCGGATCCGAAGACCCGCTTTCTTGTCGAAGTCGAAAAGCGTATTAGCGCTTCGAGAACTGGAAAGAACGACGGGCTTTCGCACGACCGTACTTTTTACGTTCAACAACGCGGCTATCACGTGTAAGGAAGCCACCTTTTTTCAGTACTGCACGCAGACCTGGCTCGTAATGGGTCAGAGCCTTGGAGATGCCGTGACGAACAGCACCAGCCTGACCGGACAAACCACCACCGGCAACGGTAGCGATAATGTCGAACTGGCCGTTGCGGTTTGAAGCAACGATTGGTTGCTGCAGGATCATCTGAAGCACCGGACGTGCGAAGTAAGCGGTAAAGTCTTTACCGTTTACAGTGATCTTGCCGCTGCCTGGCTTTACCCAAACGCGAGCTACAGCATCTTTACGCTTGCCGGTTGCATATGCACGGCCAAGTTTATCGAGCTTCTGTACATGAACCGGAGCTGCGGCTTCAGTTGCAACAACTGTGCCCAGATCTTCGAGCGAGTTTAGCTCAGCCATGATTATGCAATCCCTTTGTTCTTACGGTTCAGCGCGCCTACGTCGAGGACTTCAGGCTGCTGAGCTTCGTGCGGGTGGCTGGTGCCTGCATAAACACGCAGGTTCTTCATCTGACGACGACCGAGCGGGCCACGTGGAACCATACGTTCAACAGCCTTTTCGAATACGCGTTCAGGGAAGCGGCCTTCAAGAATCTGGCGAGCTGTACGCTCTTTGATTCCGCCCGGATGGCCGGTGTGCCAGTAGTATTTCTTGTCGGTATATTTCTTACCGGTGAATACAACCTTGTCAGCATTGATTACGATGACATTGTCACCATCATCAACGTGTGGGGTAAAGGTTGGCTTGTTCTTACCGCGCAGAATGTTGGCGACGAGAGTGGCAAGACGACCAACGACGAGACCTTCGGCGTCAATCAAAATCCACTTCTTCTCAACTTCGGCTGGCTTCTGAGAGAAAGTTGCCATAAAAGTTTTCCTTGGATAATCCTTCCTGCATGGAAGGCATTTTTTGTTGCTTGTATTATGAGTGTTCCGGACGGAACCTTCACAACATAAACAAATGTGCGAAGTTAGCCCTCACACATTCTGGGTGTCACTTACACAACTCTTACAGGTACGTCAAGCGCATTAAAATGAGCGTCTTGTAAATTATATAATAAAATCAACAGCTTAATATTACGGTATTATGATACCTCATAATTTATCGGCTTGGCGGCACGGAATATGTCGTTGTTGCATGGGCAATCAAGGCTTCATGACTATCTGTGATGAAAATATCCACGACAGCGAGACGTTTGCCAAGTTTAAGCAATCTGGCTTCGGCCTTTAATAAACCGGCCTCCGCCTTGCGTAAAAAATTGATATTAAGATTGGTCGTGACAGCAAGCGCTACAGGGCCGATATGCGCCAAAATCACCGCATAAGCGCAGACATCTGCCAGCATAAAGAGTGAGGGGCCGGAAACCGTATTGCCGGGGCGCAAATGTTTAGCACCTGCATTCAATGTCATAACGGCGCGGCCTGCATCAATTTCAGCCACATGATAATCGCGACCCGATTCATGCAATTGCGGAAATTCGCGGTTTAAAAAGTCTTCCAGTTCCGCCACGGACATAACGGGGGTTAAATTTGGCTGCACAAGTTTCGTTCCCTATTAAATTTTTCATCAAAACATGCCATATTCATTAAATGAAGCAAACCGTACTTAAGGGGTAATGATGAGCACCTATTTGAATGACAGCGATGCAGAATTGCGCGAGATTTTATCTACCGTCAAAACTATTGCACTGCTTGGCGCATCCCCCAATGAAGACCGCCCAAGCTATCATGTCATGGAATTTCTGTTGCAAAAAGGCTATCGCGTTTTGCCGGTTAATCCGGGGCAGGCTGGCAAAGAAATACTTGGCGCATCGGTTTATGCTAGTTTAAGCGATATTCCGGAGCCAGTCGACATGGTTGAGGTTTTCAGAGCGTCCAATGCCGTGGCTGGCATTGTCGATGAAATCCTGTCTTTAAAAGCGCAGCCAAAAGTGCTTTGGACACAGCTTGGCGTGATCGATGTAGACGCCGGAAAACGTGCGCATGA
This sequence comes from Paenochrobactrum gallinarii, assembly GCF_014205685.1. Taxonomy (GTDB): domain Bacteria; phylum Pseudomonadota; class Alphaproteobacteria; order Rhizobiales; family Rhizobiaceae; genus Paenochrobactrum; species Paenochrobactrum gallinarii. The sequence continues at coordinate 40,112 of NZ_JACIIU010000010.1, read as the reverse complement.
CGCAGGGCTTAAAGTGGTCATGAACCGCTGTCCGGCGATTGAATATCCGCGCCTGATCGGCTGATTTCACGCCTTTCCACCTTGATCCGGTTTTATTTTTTCAAAATCGTAAATTTTGAGAAAATATTTTGCTTAAATGCTCGCTTTCTAGCATCGGATCATTTGCTTTTTTATGGTTTATCCATAAGTTCGCTACCAACAAAAACGGTATTGCGAATTTATTCGCCTATGGAGGGATTTAATGTCAAAGCGCGCACCCGGAATTGAAACACTGGCAATTCATGCCGGAGCCAAACCAGACCCGACCACAGGCGCACGTGCAACGCCGATTTATCAGACGACAGCCTTTGTCTTTGATGATGCTGATCATGCAGCTTCGCTGTTTGGCTTGCAGGCATTCGGCAATATTTATACCCGCATCACCAACCCGACCACTGCTGTGCTGGAAGAGCGCGTTGCAGCTTTGGAAGGCGGTACCGCGGCTGTTGCAACCGCATCCGGCCATGCGGCGCAAATGCTGGTTTTCCATACGCTGATGCGACCAGGCGATAATTTCGTTGCCGGTAACAAGCTTTATGGTGGTTCGATCAACCAGTTCGGTCAGTCTTTCAAAGCCTTTGACTGGCATGTGCGCTGGGCAGAAGCCACTGATCCGTCTTCATTTGAAGCGCAGATTGATGATCGCACCCGTGCGATTTTTATTGAAAGCTTTGCTAATCCGGGCGGTATTGTCGTTGATATTGCAGCCATTGCCGAAGTTGCACATAAACATGGCCTGCCGCTGATCGTTGATAATACGCTTGCTTCGCCATATCTGGTGCGTCCAATCGAGCATGGCGCCGACATCGTTGTTCATTCTCTGACCAAGTTCATTGGCGGTCATGGCAACTCCATGGGCGGTATTCTGGTGGATGGCGGCACATTTGACTGGGCGAAGTCCGGCAATTATCCGCTGCTGACTGAACCGCGTCCAGATTATGCCGGCATGGAATTGCACAAAACATTCGGTAATATGTCTTTTGCTATTGCCGCGCGTGTTCTTGGTCTTCGTGATCTTGGACCTGCTATTTCGCCATTCAACGCTTTCCAGATTTTGACCGGTGCAGAAACATTGCCACTGCGTATGCAGCGCCATTGTGACAATGCGCTGAAGGTAGCGACCTGGTTGAAAGCCCATGATAAAGTGGCTTGGGTCAACTATTCCGGTTTGCCTGATGATAAATATCATGCCTTGCAGCAGAAATATGCACCAAAGGGTGCAGGTGCTGTCTTCACCTTCGGTTTGAAGGGCGGCTATGACGAAGGCGTGAAGTTTGTGGGCAACCTCGAATTGTTCTCGCTGCTGGCCAATATTGGTGACACACGCTCACTGGTCATTCATCCGGCGTCCACAACACATCGTCAGCTGAATGACGAACAAAAGGTGGCAGCAGGTGCCGGACCGGAAGTGATCCGTCTCTCAATCGGTATTGAAGATGCCGACGATATTATCGCTGATTTGGAACAGGCTTTAGCGAATATCTAAAGTTCTGGTACAAACAAAAAGACCGCGCTTTTTATTAAAAGCGCGGTCTTTTTTATAGCTGTTTTTTAAAGACTGTCTGCGAGCTGCTCCAGCCGGTAAGTCAGCAAGCGCTCAAAACGGCTCTCAAAATTGATTGTTTCGACACGATCAAAACGCTGTTGTTCTTTATCATGTTTTTCCATGATTTTTTCAGTCACACGATTGATGTCGTCACGCAGGTCTGCGCAATCTTTACGGCTGTAAAGCCGGGCAATTGTCTGCTCCATTTCACTGGCATGCACACGCGCAATCACCAGATGGCTTTCCTCATGACGTCTGATGTCGCTTGATAAAGTATCCCAGATCATCGCCAGTTCTAAAGGGGCACGCTTGCGCTGTTTCCAGCGAGGCAGAAACACTTTGCCATGCACATTCACATAAACACCGGTCACCTTGCAGGCTTTGCCGTCCTCTTTGCCGTAGCGCACTTTGGCATCAAAGCGAATTTCAGCTGCGCCCGGATGGTGCTGGCCGGTCGATTTCAAAAACGGCCCTTTGTTCGACAGGGCATAATCAAGATCGGCAGCCGTTTTTCCGTTGATATTATAGTATTTCATCTCACGGAAAATAGAGGCAGACTGTGCCGGAGCCGCTGCCGAGAACAATACGGAAGCTGCGATCAGGACTTTGAACTTATTGATCATATCAGCAACCCTTGTAAAATGTGTGTGTTTATCATGTTCATAGTTTTGTTATTTCAAGCATCCGCATAAATGAACCTTGCCCATTGTAACGGTTGCCAAAATGGTCAAGTAAGTTATAGCGCGATACGGTTGATAATGCGTAGAAGATAATCTGCACCCATCACATTAACCGCGGTTATGATTAATGCATTGAGTTGGAGCATTCATAAATGTTGAAACAATGGCAACTGGCACATGGAAAGACATTAGAGCTTGGTGCGCAGGCCATCATCATGGGGATTTTGAATGTAACGCCGGATTCCTTCTCTGATGGCGGCCATCATTTTCAGGCGGATACTGCATTGCAAAAAGCCCGCGCGATGATTGAAGATGGTGCGCGCATCATTGATGTGGGTGGTGAATCAACTAAACCCAATGCTGAAGCTGTTGATGCCAAAACAGAACAAAAGCGCGTGCTGCCTATTATCAAAATGCTGTCAGAGCAGGGTGATTGCATCATTTCCGTTGATACATATCGTGCTGAAACGGCAAAGCTTGCCATTGAAGCTGGTGCTCACATTGTCAATGATGTCTGGGGCTTGCATCGTGAGCCGGATATCGCCCATATTGCAAAGGCTACAGGTGCCGGTCTAGTGCTGATGCATACCAGCCGCGAGCGTCAATGCGAGGCAGATCCGCTTGAGGATCAGGCTGTATTTTTCAAAAAATCTATTGAGATCGCCCATCAGGCTGGTATTGCCGATAATCAGATTGTGCTTGATCCGGGCTTTGGATTTACCCGTTCTCTGGATGAAGATATTGAACTGCTTAGCCGGTTTAAGGAAATGGCGCGGTTTCCTTATCCGATGCTGGTCGGCACATCACGCAAGCGCTTTATTGGAAAAATAAGCGGTATAACTGACCCCTTGCAGCGTGATGTATCCACAAGCGCTACTTCTGTCACTTTACGTTTGGACGGAGCAGATATATTCCGAGTTCATGATGTAGCGGTAAACGCGCAAGCTCTTGCTGTTGCCGATAGTATTTTGCAAAGCAGAGCCAGCAAGCTTTAAATTAGAGCTTTAACCTGATTTCGCATAAGCTTTGCGATTAAAGGTGAGCCAAGAGAGAGTGAAAATGTACACGATCCGGATGATGAACTGTGCTTTTTTTGCACATCACGGCGTTTTTGATGAAGAAGAAAAGCTAGGTCAGCGCTTTTATGTTGATGCAGTTTTGACCGTGGATGCAGGCAATGCGCTGGAAGAGGACAGTATTGAGGGTACGGTTCATTATGGCGTGGCATTCCAGTTGATTGAAAAAATCGTCACTGGTAAACGTCGTTATCTGATCGAAACCTTGGCTCTCGATATTGCCAAAGCTCTGTCTGAACATTTCAAGCAAATCAGACGTGCCGAAATTACCGTGCGCAAGCCTCATGCACCAGTGGCTGGCGTGTTGGATTTTGTTGAAGTTGTCGTGGTTCACGAACCGTGAGTGCTGATAGCTTCAAATTTAGCGCATGGTTAGGCTTGGGCGGTAATCTGGGTGATCCGGCGGCATCTATGGCTCATGCGCTGCAAGTGTTTGATGCACGCAACGATACGCAGGTTTGTCAGGTTTCCAAGCTCTATCGCACGCCACCATGGGGCAAAACCGACCAAAGCTGGTTTTATAATGCTTGTGCTTGTATTGAGACAAATTTATCGCCATTAGAACTGATTGCTGTCACTTTGGGCGTTGAGGCTGACATGAAGCGCGAGCGGATTGAGCGCTGGGGTCCGCGCACGCTTGATATCGATATTTTGGTGATGCAGAAAAAAAATGCAGATTTCATCACGCTGGATGAAGAGCGTTTGAGTCTGCCGCATCCGCGCATGATGCTGCGCGCATTTGTGCTTGTTCCGCTTGCAGACATTGCACCGGATTTGGAAGTGCAGGGGCAGGTGATTGCACAGGCTGCCCAAAGCAGTGAGGCGCAAGGTATTGAAGTCGCCAATGCGGCTGTTAACTGGTGGAAATAAACGATAGAAAAAAGCGGCTACAGAATAATCTGAAGCCGCTTTTTAAAAATCTTTATGAGCACTTTTTAATTGCGTGCAATGTTGCTTGGAGCACTGCCACTTGTGCGCTTCAGGTTCAGGCCGATTACCGGAACCAGTTCTTTTTCAACGCGCACCGAAACAGTGACATTCATCGTATTATTGTCAGCAACACGAGCAAGCATTGCGCCATCAAGCTGTTTACGGTTCAGTCCGAGAACAATACGATTGCCGCTCACATTGCCTGAAACAACATCCAGCCCCTTACCCGTAGCGCCATCATTGAAGGCACCGGTATAGTTCTTACCATCGCGTGAAATCACCGCTTTCATCGCTTGTGAAAAAACACCAACACGGCAGGAGCCGTCCAATGTCATGCCGGCAGTGGTTTCAGGCGTGGTGCCTGCCAGATTGCAGACGAATTTCGTGCCTTTATATTTTCCGGCAACAATTTCACCGGAACCAGTCCACTGCCCCTCAATCTGACGGAAAAACTGCTGATCATTGTCAGCAGAATAGGCTGCGCCAGAAACTGTCGTGGCAGGCAGCATTAAAAGGCAAGCAGCTATACGGTTTCTCATCGCAGTATCTGTTCCAAACTCAGTCAATGGGGGTGGCGTCTGCCATAAAGCCTGTCTTTATTAGCGACTGCTTCGATATACCCGATAATCGCTTTTAATGGTTAATGCTTCGTTTGCATTGCTCTGAAAGTCAACAATTTCCCGATTATTTTCCATTATTTTTACGAATATTGTTGAGGGAGGTCAGGTCCGTAACAAAATCACCGATCCCTGGTCTCTTTTCAGCTAAAAACGGGAATGGTCGCACAATGTCCATTGCAGAAATGCCGATACGAGCAGTCATTAATCCGTTTATGACACCCTCACCAAGCTTGGCGGAAAGGCGCGAGGCAAGCCCTTGGCCAACCAGCTGCTGAATAACGCTGTCTCCCATCGCAACCGTGCCGGTAACCGCTAAATGAGCAATCACATTGCGGGTGAGTTTTAAGAAGCCAAGACTGCCGGGACGACTGCCGTAAAGTTCTGATAAGCGACGGATAAGCCGTGCGGATTCAAAAACCACATAAGCAATGTCAACCAAAGCACGCGGACTGATCGCAGTGACGATTGAAACACGTTTGGCAGAATGTAAGATCATCGATCTGGCTTGTATATCAAGTTGCTTCAATAGTTCCGTTTCTGCAAGCTTAATCAGATTGCGACCGTCAATTATATCGTCTTTTGTATCATCCAGCAATTTACGTCCGCGGGCAGTAGCCGGAATGCTGGAGGTGACTGATACAAGTTGAGCGACGGCATGACGGGCAGCTTTTATGTCATCTTTTTGTGCGGCCTCATGGGCTGCCAGACGGAGGGACGCAACAGAGGCAAGCCTGCGTAATGAAAGCAGTTCTCGTGTGATCAAAATCACAAAACTGACAAGCGCAACAGCCGCCACTATGAGCGCTAAAATGCCAAGCCAGCTGGTACGGTTAAACATCGCTCGGATGAGATCTTCCACCCAAAGGCCAATGGCAAAAGAGAGAAGGATACCAAGGGCTGCAAAAAGCACCGAGCGTAGTGAAATCCGGTTTTTCTCATAATCGGCTTCGGGCACGTCCATATTTTGAATGGCTGCCAGTTCATCGGCATCCAGTTCAAAAATATCAACCGGCTCCGGAATGATCTGGCTCGGATCGGATACTGCACGCGGTTTACGGATCGTCTCCTGTGCGCTTTGCGCAGGATTAATCCGTTTGTCATTATCCAACTGAAAGGAGCCGGGTTTACGGTTATCACTCATGATAGGCGATCTCCGATCAAAAATTGCAATGCGCGGTCGAGCCGGATATGCGGCAAGGAAAGTTTTATACCTTCGGCAGTGCTTTCGATTTTAGGAGGGCGGAAGCGGATAAAGCGCAGCGCATCATCTTGATGAAATGCTTCATTCTTTTCAAAAATTACATTAGGATTTCTTGGTAAGTCTCCGGGAAATATAGCGGTTTCAGTTTCACCATCGAAGACTTCACCATTGATCTTTTCACCTTTCAGCGGAGTGCCGACAATGACGGGAAGCACATCTTTGCCTTGAGTGACAGTGGCTTCGCGAGTGGCGCGAACGGCTGCCATGGCTAAGACATCAATATCAGCACCGGAAAAATCCGCCCGTTGTATAGCGCGCTCAACGAGACGGCGCACGATTGCCTCCAAGCGATCATGGCTTTCATGATGCAGGTGGTCAGCTTTGGTCGCAGCCACCAGAATGCGCCCGATGCGACGTTGAAACAATCCTGTCAGCAGGCTCGAACCGCCGGGGCGGAAGCAAGATAAAATATCCGTGAGCGCGCGTTCCAGATCCGCAACAACCGCTCCACCGGAATTAAGTGCTTGCATAGCATCAATCAGCACGATCTGGCGATCAAGACGCGCAATATGCTCGCGAAAAAACGGTTTTACCACATGAGTTTTATAAGATTCGTAGCGCCGCTCCATCATGGATGCCAATGAACCGGAGGTGAAATCTTCCTGCTTGAGATTGGCCAATGGCGCAAATGTCAGGGCAGGTGAACCATCCAAATCACCGGGCATGAGAAAACGGCCGGGAGGCAGCGTTGAAAGCGCGCGTTCATCGGCCTTACCGGCACGCAAATATTCAGTAAAAACGCGTGCCAGATGTTGGGCGGTCATTTCATCTGCGGGTTTGGACGGATGTACCAGATTGGCGGCTTGCAGCCACTTATCGGCTAAGTCACGGTGTGTGGCTTCTTGTGCCAGCTTGAAGGAGTCTGCGCTAAATTCTTTATAGCTTTTACCCAGCAGGGGCAGGTCGAGGAGCCACTCGCCCGGATAATCAACAATATCCAGCGAAAGCTTACCTGCAGAGAGCATCCGCCCCCATGAGGACGCGGATTGATAATCAATGGTAATGCGCAATTGCGAAATGGCACGAGTCGAATCCGGCCAGATGCGCTCATTGATTAAGGCTTGCAGATGTTCTTCATATTGAAAACGCGGGATTGCATCATCTGGCTGCGGTTCCAGATAAGAGCGGCTGATACGGCCCGACTGGTAGGCTTCAAAAAGTGGTAACCGTCCGCCATGAATAAGATTATGAATGAGCGATGTGATGAAAACTGTTTTACCGGCACGGGACAGGCCGGTAACACCAAGCCGCAGAGACGGAGATAAAAGCGAACGCGACCGGTCAGCCAGTGTGTCAAAGGCAATGAGCGCCTCATCGGTCAATGTGGTCAGTTTTGCCAAAAGTCAGCCTCATCAATATCTGTGACCACTTAAATATATGATGCCATTATCAAATGGCAATCGGTGAGATGGTGAAAACATTCGGAGAGGCTGGGATTTATCTCAAAGTGTTGGAAAGGAAATCAATCGCCCATGACGCGGGCTGATTTCAGTAAATGGCACTTCAAATTCCAATATTGCCAAACCGGCAGTTGGAAAACCTGCACGTAAACGCTCGAAAGCAATGCCCGATTGGTTGCCGGTGAGGGCAAATGTTAAATCCTCAATACTTGGATTATGGCCAATAATCATTAGTGACTGACATTCCTCATAAAGATAGCCAAAATCCTGAATGGCCTGCAAATAATCGGATGCGCTGCCGCTATAAAGCCTGTCACTAAATTCAATCATGGAGGCATCAGGCATTTGATCTTGCGGCCAATATACTTGCAAATGCTCAAGTGTTTGTTGTGTGCGCAAAGCAGCCGAGCACAAAATCGCTTCCGGTATCATATTCTGTGCGGCCATATTTTGTGCCAGTTCATCGATAATGGAAAAACCGGACGGATCCAGTGACCGGTCAAAATCCTTTGCTCCGATTGATGGCCAGCTGGCCAGGGCATGACGTAATAAAAAAAGACGCTTAGGAGCTGATTTTGTCATGTTTTACCTGAGTTTATAAAAACGAATGGATCAATTGCGGCATCAGTGTCGTAAATGCCAGTTTCTATGTTCAGAGCCACAACGTACCGTTTACCCACAGCCTTTGTACCCTTGCTGTTACAAAGGCTTGTTATACCTTATGCGACTATTAAAGCGGTGTTTTTTAAGATAATTCAAGCATCACAAGGAGAAGATACAACCTTTCCTTTCATTAGGCGAATAATCTTTGGATACACACTAAAAAGTGGCAAAAAAGGCTTATTTGATGTTGTGCGGATGTGATTGTCGATTTATAGAGACACCTCGTCTCCTAGGTGTGGGGTGATTCAAATGAGTGAATTAATTAACCTTGACTACAGGCCTGCCGATGACGAACCGTTCATGAATGAACGGCAGAAGTCGTATTTCCGTGGCAAGCTGATTGCTTGGCGTAATGATATTTTACGTGAAGCCCGTGAAACACTAGAAACGCTACAACAAGAAAATTCAAACCATCCTGATTTGGCTGATCGTGCTTCGTCTGAAACTGATCGTTCCATTGAGCTTCGTGCCCGTGATCGTCAGCGTAAGCTCATTTCTAAAATTGATGCTGCTTTAGGACGGATTGATGAGGGTACATACGGGTTTTGTGAGGAGACCGGTGACCCAATCAGTCTGAAACGTTTGGATGCCCGACCGATTGCCACGCTTTCAATTGAAGCGCAGGAACGTCATGAGCGTCGGGAAAAAATTTATCGTGATGATTAATCTGACGATTTATTCATTATAACTATTTAAAAAGGGCTGTGAATTTCACAGCCCCTTTTTTATGCGTATCGTTCAAACAATAGGCCGGCCATTAACGCTCCGGATTAATGGATAATTCGCCAAGCAGTTTTTCCATCTCGTCTTCGATGTCGACTGACAAATCAGCCTCTATATCCATCTCCATATGGAGAGAGGACAGCAGCTCTTCTTCAAGCATGAAAGCCATGTCATCTTCAACTTTAGAGGCAACAGGCTTTTCAGTTTCGAAGTAATCACTGTTCAGATCATTGAAAAGTGCCTGATCCAATGCATCATCAAGAGCTCCAAAATCATCGCTACTTTTTGTTAAATCGAGATCAAAAGCTGGTTCAGGCTTAGTTTCTGCTTGCGGTGCAAAGCTTGGTGCAGGTTTAATATCATCAGATGATGCAGCTTTTTGTGGCGCAACATGATCAAGGCGACCACTGCTTGCTGCAACTGTTGCAGCTGCCGCTGCGGCAGCAGTAGAGGTCGAGGTCAATACACCTTGCGAAACCTGACTAAGCGGATAAGCCGGATGCGAACGTATTGTAGGTTTTACATTCGCCGCCGGCGTTGATGATATAACTGTGCGCGGCTGCGGTGCGACTGTTTTGGCGACAGGTGCAACACTTGGTGCGGCCGGTACCGGTCGGGTGAGGTTCGGCGCTTGCGGCGTGACAGACGGAGCGGATGGTGATGGCTTAAAGACCGGCGCTGCAGGTGCGGCGGGTGCTGCCTGTTTAATAACCGGCTCCGGCTTTGGTTCTGGCACAGCATACTGCGGGGCAGGTGCGGTTTTAGAAACATCACTTAAAGCCAGAGGGCTTGCTGGCATTGTGTTGATTGGACGTGTCGGTGTACTGTTAAGTTCTTCTGCAAAGTTCGGCGCAGCATCTTCCTGATAATCAGACTGATATCGGGCAATCTGTGCTTCGGTAATACGCGAACCACGGGTATAATCACTGTCAGCGGTAATGTTTTGCTCAACAACCACATCAGTCGGGCCACCAATGAGGATCAGGTGCTCCACATCGTCACGGCGCACCAACACCAATTTGCGCTGATGATCTACAATCGCCGCATCAACAACGGCAAGGCGTGACGAGGGGTCATGATGGTCACGATAATTATCAGTACCGGCCGAAGAACCGCTAATGCGCCTGATAATCGCATAGATAATGAAGATAGCCACTAAAATGGCGGCAAATGCCAATATGAACAATACGATATTGGCGGCTCCTTCGCCAAGAATGCCGCTAAGCGATTCCTTCATCCTGTGACCCCTTTGAATTTTGATCAGGACTATTTCATTAAACACAGACAAATCGGCTTAATCTTTATATCGAGCCAAAATATCTGATCTGTTTTCAGGCTGCATATCTACAAGAGATCATTCGCAGCACAATGGTTTAAGTTAACACCAGTCTATAAAAAATGTGATTAAAATCATGTTTGCATTGTTAATATGCTTTTTATAGCGCGCAAACGGCAAAAATGATCATCTCAATGCATTTAAATGCAAAAATAGAAAAATAGCAGTGAGCTGGTCGATTCGCTGGCGATTTTTTCTTTCATCATCTGTTATATGCATTTACTTGGTAAGCTTTCTCTAACGCTGCATTATCACGTCAACAGGCCTTCAAGCCCACACCTTATCTGTTTATGAGTGAACAGCCGTCAGGAAAATTTCATGCAAGAGTAGTTTAGTGCGTTAAAATTAGCTATCACAGCATGAGCGATAAAAGACAATCTAAAGACAGGGTGGCGGGGCGTATGTCTCAGCAGACAAAGACCGAAGTTTTCTCAAGATCGGTTGTAAACGAAAAACCAACAGCGGGATCCGGCCTCAGATTATTGGTACTCGGTCTCGTGCTGATTGCGCTTACTGTGATTTTCTTCCTGTTTCGTGATCAGTTAGGTGAGGGCTTTGTGCTTGCATTGCTTGGCCTTCTGGCAATGCTAGGTGTCTTTTATCTGATCGGCTCCACTATCGGCCTGATTAAATTTAATCGTGGTGTGAAAGACGGGCAATTATCCCATTCATTCCTTGATACAATGCCGGAAGGTACGGTCGTTTCCGACACCAAAGGCCATATTGTTTATGCTAATCAGGCCTATGCCCAGATGACGGGTGCTGCCAACAGCGATGAACTGCGTTCGCTTGATGCAATCTTGACGTCCGAATCCGGTGGCTCGGATGCTATTTATCGCTTGTCCAATGCTGTGCGCGATGGTTTTTCTGCGCAGGAAGAAATTCGCCTTACCGGCCCTTTGGTGCATAGCCATAATTTACATTCCACCAGCCTGACGCCGACATGGTATCGTATCAAAGCGCGTCCTGTTGCTGCAAGTGAACTGCATAAAGGCCCTTTAGTCGCGTGGCAGATTGCTGATATTTCGCAGGAACGCGCCGAACAGGAGCGTTTTTTTCAGGACTTGCAGGAAGCAATCGATCATCTCGATCATGCACCAGCCGGCTTCTTTTCTGCCGATGCAAGCGGCCGGATTATCTATCTCAATGCGACATTAGCCGAGTGGCTCGGTGTGGATCTGGCAGGATTCGTGCCAGGTTCTTTAACGCTTAATGATATTGTTGCCGGAAACGGTATGGCATTGATTAACTCCGTCAAAGCGGAACCGGGCTCCAGCCGTAACTCCGTCATTGATCTCGATCTTGCCAAACGCAATGGCCAAAGTCTGGCGGTTCGCTTCTATCATCGTGTGCAGATGCAGCGTGATGGTTTGCGTGGTACCAGCCGCACAATCGTTTTAAACCGTGCGGAAGGTGATGATTCATCCGCAGCGCTGCGTTCAGCCGAAGTGCGTTTCACCCGCTTTTTCAACTCTGCCCCAATGGCCATTGCTGCGGTTGATAGTAAAGGTCACACTTTACGCACCAATGCGCGTTTTCTTGATATTTTCTCAGGTGTTGTCGAGAGTGATGTTGCCGAACGCCGCTTATCTATTGAATCGGTTGTTCATGAGCGGGACCGCGAAGCTTTCTCACGCGCATTAACGGCAGCCTTTGCCGGTCAGGCCAGTATTACACCGATTGATACAGTGTTGCCGGGCAATGAAGAGCGTCATGTTCGCTTTTATATCAGCCCTGTTACCGATATTGGCGGTGAGGATGCCGATGAGGCGGCGATTGTCTCTGCGGTTGAAACGACAGAGCAAAAAGCCCTTGAAGGGCAGATGGCACAAAGCCAGAAGATGCAGGCTGTTGGTCAGTTGGCTGGCGGTATCGCCCATGACTTCAACAATGTTCTGACTGCGATTATCATGTCGTCCGATCTGCTGCTGAGCAATCATCGCGCTTCCGATCCGTCCTTCCCTGATATTATGAATATCAAGCAGAATGCCAATCGTGCGGCCTCTTTGGTGCGCCAGTTATTGGCGTTCTCGCGCCGACAGACCTTGCGTCCGGAAGTCCTTGATCTCACCGATGTGTTGGCAGATTTACGCATGTTGCTGGCAAGGCTGGTGGGTAAAGATATTGACCTGAAAATCGAGCATGGCCGTGACCTTTGGCCAGTGCGTGCCGATCTTGGCCAGTTTGAGCAGGTCGCGGTCAATCTCGCAGTCAATGCGCGTGATGCAATGCCGGATGGCGGTTTGATTACACTTCGTACCCGCAATATGCCGCAGGCAGAAGTAGCAGCACTGCAATATCATGAATTGCCCGAAGCTGATTATGTTATGTTTGAAGTTCAGGACAGCGGAAGCGGTATCGCACCGGATGTGCTGGAAAAGATTTTTGAGCCGTTTTTCACCACTAAAGAAGTGGGCAAGGGGACGGGTCTCGGCCTATCAATGGTTTACGGTATCATCAAACAGACCGGTGGCTTTATCTATTGCGATTCAGAACTTGGTACAGGTACTGTTTTTAAAATCTTCTTGCCGCGTCATGTTGTTGAGCACAAAGCCGTGAGCGAACAGGCTCCGGCTATTAAAGAGAAAAAACAAGAGAAAAACGCCGATCTTTCTGGCTCTGCAACTGTGTTGCTGGTTGAAGATGAGGATGCTGTGCGTATGGGCGGCGTGCGGGCGCTCCAGTCACGCGGCTATACAGTACATGAAGCTGCATCCGGTGTTGAAGCGCTTGAAGTGCTGGAAGAGCTCGGTGGCAAGGTTGATATCGTTGTTTCTGACGTTGTTATGCCAGAGATGGACGGGCCGACACTGCTGCGCGAATTGCGCATTCATTACCCTGACATCAAGTTTATTTTTGTGTCCGGTTATGCGGAAGATGCCTTTGCACGCAATCTGCCGGAAGATGCCAAATTTGGCTTCTTGCCAAAACCGTTCTCGCTCAAACAGCTTGCCACTGCCGTTAAGGAAATGCTCGAGAAAGAAGATTGATGCGCGAGACAGACAAGCGTATCGCGCCACCGGCTGATTTTGCAATTATCGGCGGTGGGCCTGCTGGTTTGATGGCGGCGGACTATTTAAGCCGCCATGGGCAAAAGGTAACGCTTTATGAGCGGATGCCAACCGTTGGCCGCAAATTTTTAATGGCAGGTAAATCAGGGCTCAATCTTACACATAATGAAAATTTTGAGCGCTTTATCACGCGTTACGGTGACCGCCTGCCGTTTTTGAAGCCAATGATTGATGGTTTCACACCAACGGATTTACGTCGCTGGGCAGATGATCTGGGCGCAGAAACATATGCCGGCACTTCAGGCAAAATCTTTCCAAAAGTAATGAAGGCTTCGCCGCTGCTGCGTGCATGGATCAGCAAGCTGCAAGAACAGGGCGTTGTGATTAAAACACGTCATCAATGGTTAAGGTTTAAAGATGGCGGCCATGTTGTGCACACGCCGGAAGGTGAGCTTTTCATCAAGCCAGATGCCACTATTTTTGCACTTGGTGGTGCCAGTTGGCCAAAGCTTGGTTCCGATGGTCGCTGGCAGACAGAATTTGCGGCGCATTCCATTGATTTCGAGCCATTAAAGCCTGCCAATTGCGGTTTTGATGTTGATTGGAGTGAAACCATTAAAGAGCGTTTTGCCGGTGAGCCGGTTAAAACCGTTCTGGCAAGTGCGGGTGGGCAAAGCTTGCAAGGCGAGTTTGTTATTACACCAAATGGTGTTGAAGGCAGTCTCATCTATGCTTTTTCGGCATATTTGCGCGATACTTTATTAGAAAAGCAAAAAGCGGTGCTGACCCTTGATTTGGCACCAGCCTTGTCGTCGCATAAAATCAAAGAAGCTCTGGAGCGTCAAAATCCGAAAGCCAGCTTTTCAACGAAACTTCGCAAAGCAACCGGATTAAGCCCTGTCAAAATTGCTTTATTGCGTGAATTGCCAGCGCTGTTACCGCATGAAGATATTGTAGATCGTATTAAAAACTATCCACTGCACATGCAAAAACCACGCCCGATAGAGGAAGTGATTTCATCTGCCGGTGGTGTACGTTTTGGAGCGCTGAATGATGATTTAATGCTGAGGAGTCATCGGGGCACATTCATTGCAGGTGAAATGCTTGATTGGGAAGCGCCGACGGGCGGTTATCTTTTAACGGCTTGTTTTGCTAGCGGATTACATAGTGCACGTGGTGCTTTAAAATGGGTATCGCAAAGCTGATTACGGTGCATGCGTGAATGCACACATTACATATTCTTCATATGTACAGCAATCCTGTTCATGAACGGTTCATATCGCAAGTTATAGCGTGAGTTACTTTCAGCATTCAGTTTTTTTCTCTGTATTCAATGGAGTTTACAAATGAAACGCTTCGTAACAGCTTGTTATGCAACCGGCATCAGTGCAGGTATCATTCTTTCTTCTGTTGCCAGTTCACTCGCGGCACCAATACTGCCATCGGCACTTAACAATCCGTCCAATGTTGTGAATGTGCAGTATCAGCGCCCGCCACATCATTCTAATAATAATCGGCCACGTCCGCCACATCAAGCAAACAGACCACGCCCGCCACAGCACAGTTATAGGCCGGCACGTCCGGGCCATTGGAACGGCCATAATGGCTATCGGCATTCGCGTCCGGGTTATCGCCGTCACAATGATGGCTGGTGGTATCCAATTGCAGCTTTTGCATTAGGTGCGGCGATTGTTGGTGCGACTACGCCTCAACAGCCTGCTCGCCCGACAATGAGACAGGCGCATGTAAACTGGTGCGCGAGCAAATATCGTTCATATCGCGCCTATGATAATACATTCCAGCCATATAATGGCCCTCGTAAACTATGTTATTCACCATATAGCCGATAAAAACCGAATAGATTTGAATTTTAAAACCCGTCTTCACGCCTGTGAAGGCGGGCTTTTTACATCAAAATTGCGTTATTGCACGATCATTGTTTGCGTCAAAGCTCTGTTTAATGATAGTGGTAACACTTTCTTAACGGTAAAAATAAACTGCATACGAAGACAAAACCTTCGTATAAGTTTGATATTTGCCAATTATGCTCCCCATCAGGTGAGGGCCTGTCTCACTGTCTGCTGTCGGATTTCTCCGGCAAATTGAAGCGCGTTTGTTGTTTTGGAGCCATTCAGCAAGCGTTTTAAAAAAACAAAGGTGTTTAATGTCGTCTAAATCAGTTTTAGAAAATATTCAGAATTTAGTAGGTCACGGCGTACATATCGTGCAGGCTGTGCGTCAGTCATTGGGTTATTCAATTGAAGAGCTGGCAGTCGTTTGCGGTCTCACCAGTGACGAAATCACATTATTGGAAAACAGCGATCAGGTTGAGCCTAAAAAACTTGCGCGCATCACATCAGCAGCCGGCTTCCAGCCTGAAACAATCGACAAGATATTGGTTAAAGCTTCTTAAAATCGAACAGGTAATTGTTTACCATATTTGCAAAGACAGGCCATTTGGTCTGTATAACCCCTCTTGCTTCCTGAAGCAGATCAAGTTTTAATGACCTGTCAATAATTGGCTGCCATCTGTTTTGGGTATGTGAAACGTAGTTTTGAATGAAACTGTGTTTTTTGTTAAGCGAGCGAACGGCATTTATGAGATATAAATCAAGTTGGTGCAAAGCCGACACGACAATGAATGAGAAGCGACTGACAAAATTGTCCAGTCGTTTTGTTGTTATTGCGGTAATCGGCGGTGTTCTGACAGCCTGTGCAGCACCGGCAACGGATCAAAAAACAAAGTCCAAAACCCGTTCAAAAGAATATTTTGCGGAAAGCCAGTATGGTGTGAAGGCAAGCCCGCGTGTAACCACGCAAAAAGGCAAGCCTTTGCCGCGTGGAGGCGGACGTGATCAGGTCGGCAAACCTTATAAGGTTCGTGGCAAGTGGTATAAGCCTAAAGAAGACCCGAATTATAAAAAGACAGGTCGCGCTTCTTGGTATGGTGATGCATTTCATGGTCGTTTGACTGCAAACGGCGAAATCTATGATATGCACCACCTGACCGCCGCGCATCCGACCATGCCGCTGCCAAGCTATGCCAAGGTGACCAATCTGGCTAATGGCAGCTCGCTGATCGTGCGTGTGAATGATCGCGGTCCTTATTCCAATGGCCGGATCATTGATCTTTCAAAACAAGCTGCTGAAATGCTTGATTACACCCATCACGGCACAGCCGATGTGAAGGTGGAATATGTTGGTCGTGCGCCACTTGATGGCAAAGATGATCAATTTTTAATGGCGTCCTATCGTGACGGATCAGATCCTGTCGGGCAGCCGGCTACTGGTGTCATGATGGCCATGAACGGTCCGACACCAACTGCGCGACCTGATAATAGTCCTTTTGCGACAGGTCAGTCATCATTTGCATTCAGCAGCGAGCCAGCATCCGGCGCTATGCAGGGGAGTATGTCGGGCGATATGCTCGTGCCAGCCACGATTCCACTGCCTATGGCGCGTCCGGCCACTGGTTTGGGCATTGCGAATGCCGACCATAACGGTTTTGCCGGTATGGCTGGTTACGCGTCAGACCGCGTTGCGACGGCCTCATTCAAAGAACAGCAGACCTATGGCAGCATCTTGTCTGCTGATGCAATTTCAGCTTCGTGGCGCAAGCAGAATGTTTCTGCCCCGTCAGACATTGATTATGTCGATCTTGGCTCTTTTTCCTCGAAAGTACAGGCTGACAAAATCGCTGATCGGCTGAATAAATATGGCAAGGTCAGCCATGTGACCATTCCGACAGAGCAGGGTGAGATTTTCACACTGACTGCAATTGCCACCAACGGGAATAATGATGCTCTCTTGCGTCAGGCCTGGCAGGCAGGAGCGCAGGATGCCTTTGTCGTGCGTGTTCGGTAAAACCAAATATCAAACCAAATCAGCATTGTGTAAATTATCGCGCGCAATGCTGCAATCCTCAGTACTGGTTATCGGTATTTTTGCAGGGCAGGTCGCTTATGCAACTGATGATTTGCAAATAAAAGCACCGCAGGTTTTGCTGCTGGATGATAAAACCGGCACTGTACTTTTTTCCCGCAATAGCGAACAACAATTTCCACCTGCCTCACTGGCCAAGCTTATGACGGCTGAAGTGGTTTTTGATGCACTGCAAAAGCAGAAAATCAAATTAGATGACAGCTATGTGGTGAGCGAACATGCATGGCGTACCGGCGGCGCACCGTCGCGCACACCAACCATGTTTGCCAAAATCAAATCATCGCCAACAATTGAAGATCTTATTCAGGGTATGATTGTGCAAATGGCCAATGATGCCTGCATCATTTTGGCTGAAGGGTTGACTGGCAGCGAAAAGCAATTTGTCACGCTTATGAATGAACGTGCAAAGCTCCTTGGGCTCGAAAACTCGCTCTTTGTCAATTCAACCGGACTGCCAGCCGATGGTCAGCATGTGAGTGTTGGTGATCTTACGAAGCTGGCACGCCATATTTATCATCAATATCCCGAATATTATCCTTATTTTGCCAAGACGGATTTCACTTGGAATAAAATCTTCCAGCGCAATCGGAATGAGCTTCTTTATCTGGATATCGGCGCTGACGGGATGAATGTTGGCGGCACCAAAGAAAGTGGCTTTGCACTTGTCACATCTGCCGAGAAAAATGGCAGGCGTTTGTTTTTAAGCCTTGCAGGGCTAAAGAATGAAAAACACCGCACCGAAGAAGCACGCCAGCTCATTGAATGGGGCATGAGTAATTTTGACGATATGCGGCTTTTTTCCAAAGGTGCAGTCGTTGGACAGGCGCAGGTGTTTAACGGCACGCAAAGCGCGGTGGCACTCATTGTCAAGGACGATGTGGATTTACTGCTGCCACGCAACGGACAGGATCAGCTTACGGCTGAAATCGTCTATCGCGGCCCACTGGATGCACCGGTTAAAGCGGATCAGCAGGTGGGCAGTTTAAAAATAAAATTAGATAAGCAGATTGTGCGCGAGCTACCTGTTTATACCAGCCAAGCCATTGAAGTCGGTAATTTAGAAGAGCGTTCTCTTGGCGCACTGGTTGAAATCGCAACGGGCTGGATACGTAAATTTCGCTGATTATTGATCTATGCTTGCGTCTCTCAGCCAAGCCGCATAAGACGGTGATGAGTGTCAATGATTTTAGCAAGGAGCGCATAGCTGTGGCCGGATTGTTCATAACATTCGAAGGCGGCGAGGGCGCTGGGAAATCAACGCAAATAGCGTTGCTGGCTGATTACCTGAAAAACGCAGGGTTTGATCCGTTGATTACCCGTGAGCCGGGAGGCTCCTCCGGTGCCGAGGCCGTGCGTCATGTAATTTTAAGCGGTGCCGCCGAAAAATATGGCGCAGCCATGGAAGCCGTGCTTTTTGCCGCTGCCCGCAATGACCATATCGAACAACTGATCAGACCGGCATTGGATGAAGGACGCATTGTTTTATGCGATCGTTTTATCGATTCAAGCCGTGCCTATCAGGGTGTAACCGGCAATCTGGATGCTGTTTTTATGGCGAATTTAGAGCGGGTTTCTATTGATGGCGTCAAACCGGACATGACCTTTATTCTGGATATTCCGGCGGAAAAAGGTATGGCACGCGCGGTAAAGCGTCGTGGCAACGAAACAGCAGATCGTTTTGAAAAAGAAAAGATTTTTACACAAGAAGCGCGCCGGCAGGCTTTCCTTACGATTGCTGCCAATGAGCCTGAACGCTGCAAGGTGATTGATGCAGACAGGCCTTTGGAAGCCATAAGTCAGGATATTATTGCTCAGGTCGCAGCTTTGCTGAAAACAAAAGATTTCAAGAGGACGGCAGATGATCAATGATATAGTCAGTCCGCCAACCTATGATACGATTGAAGGTATTCCGACACCATCTGCCAATGACTTTCTGGCAGGTCATCAGGATAATGTCGAGTTTCTGGTGCAGGCCTACAAAAGCGGGCGCATGCATCATGCGCTATTGCTGGAAGGGCCGCAGGGTATCGGCAAGGCCACATTTGCCTTCCGGCTGGCAGGGCATATTTTACAATATCCGCAAGTGGTACACGCCCCTCTGCACTTAAATAAACCGGATTATACCACCTCGCTTTATCGCCAGATTGCGGGCGGTATGCATCCGGCTGTCTTGCATATCAGCCGGCCATTTGATCAGAAAACCAGCAAATTCCGCACCGTGATTACGGTTGATGAAATCCGTAAAGTAACGCATTTTCTAACGCGTACCGCATCGGATGATGGCTGGCGTATTGTTATCATTGATCCGGCGGATGATATGAACCGCAATGCAGCGAATGCTTTGCTGAAAACGCTGGAGGAACCACCGGCAAAGGCTTTGTTTATCCTGATTTCGCACTCTGCCGGACGATTGCTGCCAACGATCCGCTCGCGTTGTCAGGCTTTACGTTTCAAGCCGCTTGATAATGGTTCCATGCGTGAAACATTAAGCCGTATCGGCTCTCATGTGGGGCTTGATACAGGCAATGCGGATTATATGCAGTCGCTGCTTGCGCGCTCTGAAGGCAGCGTGCGACGTGCTTTGCTGATGGCTGCCAATGGCGGCCTTGAAATTGCAGATACGGCCGATGCTATTTTGGCCGCTCCCGTTTTTGATGTGCCGAAAGCACAAAATCTGGCGCAGGTTTTAACCGGTCGCGAAGCGGAAGTGCAGTATCATTTATTTATGGAGCACATGCTCAATCTGATTGCTGCAAAGGCTTGCAAATATGCTCAGGATGGTTTTGTCGGCGCTGCCGATGCCTGGTCGCGTTTCTGGCATAAAATCTCTGATGAAGCTGCAGAAACAATGACCTATAATCTTGACCGTAAACAAGCCGTCATGCTTGTTTTACAAAAAACACACCTCGCCACTCATGGCGACCTTTTTGGTGCGATGTGATTTTAGTCTCTGTTTATAAGATTAAGTGACAGAGCCTGTGACATAGGGTATGTCACATTTAACAAGATTTGAAACGAAGTAATGTGAAGTTATGAACCGCGAAAAATATTATATCACCACTGCCATCGCGTATCCTAATGGTAAGCCGCATATCGGTCATGCTTATGAACTGATTGCTACCGATGCATTAGCTCGTTTTCAGCGCCTCGACGGTAAGGATGTTCACTTTCTGACCGGCGCTGATGAGCACGGTATCAAGATGTTTCAGAGCGCGCGTAAAGAGGGCATTACCCCGCGCGAACTGGCTGACAGAAACACGGCTGAATTTCAGAAAATGACGGTTTATCTGAATTCGTCCCATGACGAATATATCCGCACCTCTGAAGAGCGCCATTATAAAGCCTGTCAGCATATCTGGTCTGCAATGCAGGCCAATGGTGATATTTACAAGGGCGGTTATGCCGGCTGGTATTCGGTTCGTGATGAAGCTTATTACGGCGAAGAAGAAACCGAAGTTCGCGCCGATAATGTACGTTATGGCCCGCAGGGCACGCCGGTTGAGTGGGTGGAAGAAGAGAGCTATTTCTTCAAACTATCTTCTTATCAGGACAAATTGCTGGCTCTCTATGAAAGTCAGCCAGATTTTATTATGCCGTCTGAGCGCCGCAATGAAGTGATTTCATTCGTCAAATCGGGCTTAAAAGATCTGTCCATTTCCCGCACCACCTTTGACTGGGGTATTCCGGTGCCGGGTGATGAAAAACACGTCATGTATGTGTGGGTTGATGCGCTGACCAACTATATTACAGCGCTTGGCTATCCGGATATGACCACTGAAAAAGCAGGCTTCTGGCCAGCCAATGCTCATATTATCGGTAAAGATATCCTGCGCTTCCATGCGGTTTACTGGCCAGCATTTTTGATGTCTGCCGGTATCGAATTACCGAAACGCGTTTTCGCCCATGGTTTCTTGTTTAACCGCGGTGAAAAAATGTCGAAGTCACTCGGCAATGTGATTGACCCGCAGGGCCTGGTCGAGCGCTACGGCCTTGATCAATTGCGCTATTTCTTGCTGCGTGAAGTACCTTTCGGTCAGGATGGCAGTTATAGCCATGAAGCAATCGTCAATCGCACCAATGCGGATCTGGCCAATGATCTGGGCAATCTGGCACAGCGCTCGCTGTCGATGATCGCCAAGAACTGTGAAGCCAAAGTGCCGACAGCCGGTGAATTCAGCGCCGATGATAAAGCTATTCTTGATATGGCTGATGCAGCGCTTGCAACTGCGCGCAAGCAGATGATGCAGGAAGGTATCCACCATGCATTGGCGGCAATTTTCGGTGTTGTTGCTGAAGCCAACCGCTATTTTGCCGGTCAGGAACCTTGGGCGCTGCGCAAAACCGATCCGGCACGCATGGAAACCGTTCTTTATGTAACGGCGGAAATTCTGCGCCGCGTTGGAATCATGACACAGGCCTTCATTCCTGCATCTTCCGCCAAGCTGCTGGATGTGCTGGCAATTCCAGAAGATCAGCGCAATTTTGCTGATATTGCTGCGCATCCACTGGTTAGCGGTGCGCCATTGCCTGCTCCTCAGCCGATTTTCCCGCGCTATGTGGAAACAGAAGACGGATTGTGATTGTCTGATGTCAGCCAATGATATGAATACAGGTAAAATCCAGTTGCCTTTGCTGGTCGACAGCCATTGCCATTTGGATTTTGCCGACTTTGACGAAGAGCGCGAAGCTATCATGCAGCGCGCCTTCGACAATGGCGTACGCCGTATGGTGACTATTTCGACACGGGTTAAAAAGTTCGATCAGATTTTGGCTTTGGCTGAAAAATATGACGAAGTTTATTGCTCTGTCGGCACCCATCCAAACAATGCCCATGAAGAACTAGATGTAACGGCCGATCAGCTTGTTGAGCTGGCGCAGCACGCAAAAGTCGTGGCCATCGGCGAGGCTGGCTTAGATTATCATTATGATTATTCAACGCCGGAAGCGCAGCGCCAAGGACTTCTCACCCATATTGAAGCCTCGCGCCGCACCCAATTGCCACTGGTGATTCATGCACGCAGTGCCGATGATGATATGGCGCAGATTTTGCGTGATGAAACCGCCAAGGGGGCGTTTCCGTTTATTCTGCATTGTTTTTCATCCGGCATTGAGCTGGCACGTACAGGTGTCGAGCTTGGCGGTTATGTGTCGTTTTCCGGCATTATTACCTTCAAGAATTCGGCTGAAATTCGTGAAGCCGCAAAGATTGTGCCGCATGATCGTTTGCTGGTAGAAACGGATGCGCCTTATCTGGCGCCAATGCCGCATCGCGGCAAGCGCAATGAGCCGTCCTTTGTCAAACACACGGCAGATGTACTGGCTGATGTGATTGGTGTTTCATCTGAAGAAATTGCCAAAATCACCACTGACAATGTCTTCCGTCTGTTTTCCAAAATGCCCAGACCTTCAATCTAGAGGTTGGGTTAAGTCAATACCTTTAGATTGAGATCGAAAAGGGTGTCTCATGAGTGACGCATCAACTCTGCGCCTGACCATTTTAGGTTGCGGCTCATCACCTGGCGTGCCCCGCATCAATGGCGATTGGGGCGCTTGTGATCCGCACAATCCGAAAAATAACCGCAGACGTGCGTCGCTGCTGGTTGAGCGTATCGGCCCGTCAGGCGGTAAAACGGTGGTAGTGATCGATACAGGGCCCGATTTTCGCGCACAAATGATTGATGCGAAAGTTACCCAGCTTGATGCCGTGCTTTACACCCATGCCCATGCGGACCACATTCACGGCATTGATGACCTGCGGACCTATGTGACGGACAATCAGGCATTGATGGATATTTATGCGACTGCCACTACGCAGGCGCGGCTTGATGAAAGCTTCGGCTACTGCTTTGTGACGCCAGAAGGCTCCAATTATCCGCCGATTTTAAAAGCCAATGAAATTGATAATGAAACAGCTTTCAGCATTAGCGGGGCAGGTGGCGCTATTAATTTTCAGCCATTGTCACAGCGCCATGGCGACATTGAAAGTTTAGGCTTCCGTATTGGTGATGTGGCCTATTGCACTGATGTCAGTGCTTTTCCGGAAGGTAGCCCCGAAAAGCTCGAAAATCTGGATTTGCTGATTATTGATGCGCTGCAATATCGCCGCCATGCCAGCCATTTTTCCTTGGAAGAAGCGCTGGAATGGATTGAGCGTTTGCAGCCAAAACGGGCCATTTTGACCCATATGCATATTCCGCTCGACTATGAAACAGTCTCCGCCCAAGTGCCCGACCATGTGGATCCAGCCTATGACGGCATGCAGATCGAGTTTTTAATTAAATCATGAATAATAAAAAGCCCCGACTTTCGGGGCTTTTTTATATTATTTTTTAAGCAGATACTTCCTTGACGGGAAAGGGCATCACATTGCTGGCGGATGCATCTTTTTCTGTGCCCTCATCATCGGATGCCATCAGACCACCGGCACGAAGCAGTGCGGCAAAGCGGCCGTTTTTCGCAGCCAGTTCATCAAAGCTGCCGCGCTCAACCACATGACCTTTATCAAGGAACAGCACCTGATCTGCCGAGCGTACGGTCGATAAACGGTGCGCGATGATAAAGGTTGTGCGACCCTCGCTCAAATCATCAATGGCTTTTTTAACTTTTGCTTCAGTTTCAACGTCCAAAGCGGAGGTGGCTTCATCCAGCACCAAGATCGGTGCATCTTTCAAGATTGCACGGGCAATGGCCAGACGCTGACGCTCACCGCCGGAAAGGTTAGAGCCGCGCTCACCAATTTTGGTGTCATAGCCTTCACTTTTCGACAAAATGAACTCATGCGCAGCAGCTGCTTTAGATGCACCATGCACGGCATCATTATCGGCATCTTTACAACCGATACGGATATTTTCTTCAATCGAACGATTAAAGAGACCGGCATCCTGAAATACAGTTGCAATGGAATGGCGCAGTGAATGACGGCTAACATGTCGCGTATCGTGCCCGTCAATGGTGATTCGACCGGCAGCAGGCTCATAAACGCGCTGCAACAGATTAATCAGTGTCGTTTTACCGGCACCAGTCGGGCCGACAATGGCAATGGTCTGACCAGGCGCCACGGTAAAGGAAACGTCATAAACGCCCTGACCGGAATTTGGAAACTCGTAAGTGACATTGTCAAAAATGATCTCGCCGGAGACATCTTTGAGTTCCAGCGCATCTTCAGGTTCATAACGGTCAGCCGTTGCATCTTCCATCTCGAAAAATTCTTCAAGCTTGGCACGCGCTGAGACGGTCTGATTGATAAAAGCACTGATCTGATCAAGACGACCGATCATCAGCTGGGCAAAGCCGATAAAGGCAATAACTTCACCAACACTCAACTGACCCTTGGTGACAAAATAAGCACCAAGCAACAGCACAATCACCATCGAAATAGTGGATGCCATGCGGTTGAGACCACTTGCCAAAGCCCACCAGTTCAACACAGGATTTTGTGCTTTTTGTAAGTCGGCTGCATATTGGCGCAAATTTTCAGCTTCGGTCGTGATACGATTAAAGCTCTGCACCACAGACACATTGCTGATTGTGTCGCTGACATGCTCAAAGACACGGTGGTGATGTTTTTCAACGGCTGCCTGACCATCTTTGGTCTTGCGCATAACCAATTGGCCGATCATCACATAAATGACACCCAGCACCACAAGAACAAGCGACATGCGCACATCCATTTGCATTGCAAGCGGAATAAGAGCGGCGAGGGCAACAACGGTGGTTAAATGCTGGCGCAAGAACTCGAGCCACAATGTGAAAAGTGAATCTGTTGCTCGCAAAAGTGTGTGCAAGGCGTGCGATGTGCCGCGCTTCTGGTGCCATGCAAGCGGCATGGTGATGATACGCTCATAAGATTCAGTCAGAACACTAAGGCGGCGGCGATGGGCGAGGCGGTCTGCACCACGTGCGACAAACACCACCGCAATGATGTTGAAAATGCCAAGAGCTGCCCACATGGCCAGTTGTGTGACGACATTGGCGCGTTCGGATATAGTCTCAATCACCCGCCCGAACAAAATCGGTTCGGCCAGTGTCACCAGTGCTACCAATGTGCTGGCTATGCACATTATGATTGTGGCGCGCTTTTCAGCGGCCAAATAAGTCATGGAGCGCCAATAAAGTTTTAATAATGTCACAGTTCAACTCCGGCCATTCATCAGGCATGCTGGCATGTGTGGCTATTGCATTCACAATTTGCTGCACCTGCCATGAGATGGGACTTTTGCGAAATTTCCACAATAGAGTTGGGTTTCAAGAATGGCATGAAAGTGGCCATTTCAACCATAAATTACAACGGACTGTAATGCTGCGTGATAGAAACGTTAAATTTTGGTGTTCTTTGGTCAAACTTTCCAATTCTTAACTCGCAAGATGCGCAAAGCAGTGCTAGGAGCTTAAAACAACAAATGATGAAATGCGCCATATGATGAATGGCGTCAGGCAAAGCGCACATGCTTTTCAAGCAGCCTTTGCATTACAAATTGGGTTAAGCTTATGGCTGGCGTAGAAATTAAAACCGTTGCCGCGGATGAAACAGGAATGCGACTCGATCGCTGGATGAAGATCTATTATCCGGGATTGGGCTTTGGGCATTTACAAAAATTGCTTCGCTCCGGCCAGATCCGTGTGGATGGCGGTCGTGCAAAAAGCGACAGCCGTTTGCAAGGCGGACAATCCATCCGCATCCCGCCGCTGGGGCTGGAAGATAAAGCTGAAACATCAGGACTGACCGGCAAAAGCATCCGAAGCCAGAGCGACAGCGATGTGCTTAAGCAAATGCTGCTTTACGAAGATCCAAAGGTTTATGTATTCAACAAACCGGCAGGTCTGGCAGTGCAGGGCGGCTCAGGTCTCACCCGCCATGTTGATGGTATGCTGGAAGCATGGCGCAACAAACGTGGTGAGAAACCACGTCTGGTACACCGCCTCGACAAAGATACTTCCGGTGTTTTGGTAGTAGCCAAAACCCGTGGTGCAGCACAGTCATTGACTGCTGCATTCCGTGAGCGCGATACTAAAAAGACCTATTGGGCTTTGGTCAAAGGTTTGCCACGCAAAAAGGAAGATAAAATCTCCACTTGGCTGGTAAAAGAAACCACACCTGACGGCGATAAAATGCGCGTTTGCAAACATGGTGAGCCGGATTCAGACCACGCAGTTTCATTTTACCGGATCATTGAAAAAGCTGGTAACGGCCTGACATGGCTGGAAATGGAACCATATACCGGCCGTACGCATCAGTTGCGCGTTCACGCAGCCTATATCGGGCATCCGATTATCGGTGATCCTAAATATTTTGAAGCGGATTCAAATTGGGAATTCCCGGGCGGCATCCAAAATAAACTGCATCTGCACGCTCGTCGCATCCGCATTCCAAACCCTTCTGGCGGAACTTTGGATGTTACTGCACCTTTGCCACCGCATATGGTGCAGACTTGGAACCTGCTTAGCTTCGACATGGAAAATTCGGAAGACTAAGTCTCATGTCAGCTAACGGCACAGGAACGAGACTGATATCACCAGCCCCCAATATGCAGCAAGCCCCCTTTGATAGTGTGGCGATAGGGCTGGTACTGCTTATCATGTTTACATGGGGGCTTAATCAGGTTGCGATTAAAATCGGCAATCAGGGTTTTAACCCGATGCTGATGGCAAGTGCCCGTTCTGTACTGGGCGGCGTGCTGGTTTTCACGTGGTGCCAATATAAACAAGTGCCGCTCTTCAACAAGGACGGCACTTTCTGGCCGGGCATCCTCGCGGGTCTTTTATTTGGCGGCGAGTTTGTACTTATCTTCATGGCGATGGACTATACCAATGTCGGGCGCGTCACACTGATGATGAATATGATGCCGTTTTGGGTCGCGATCGGCAGTTATTTTTGCCTTGGCGAACGTATGTCCTTACGAGCCATAATCGGGATGGTTATTGCCTTCGCAGGCGTTTTTCTGGTGTTTTCCGATCGAGTCTCCAGTGTTAGCCCTTATGCTTATATCGGTGACATCATGGCAATTATTGCCGGCATTATGTGGGGGCTTTCCAATATCGTGATCAAAGGAAGCTCGCTTACCCGTGCAGCGCCTGAAAAAGTGCTGCTTTATCAGCTGGCAATCGGCTCAATTGTTCCATTGCCCTTCATGGCTTTGAGCGGCTCTCTCATTCGCTCGCCTGATATGTGGTCAATCCTAGCATTTTTCTTCCAATCCGTATTTGTGGTAGCATTTACCTACCCGCTTTGGTTTTGGATGATGCGCCGCTATCCTGTATCCAAACTATCGAACTTTGCTTTTCTAACGCCTGCGATTGGGGTTTTGATGAGCGGACTGATATTAGGTGAAGCATTAGGCTGGAAAATTTTTGCAGCTCTTGTTTTAATTGCCTTAGGGCTGATTATCATCAACCGGCCAGTTAAATCCGGCAGTCATAAAGCTGCAACTTGAACACGCTTTTTAAGCGGCAATGATATTCACTTAAAGACGGAACTTAAATATGCGCGATATTTTATCTGACCTTGAAGCAGGGCCAACACTTTCTGATCCTGATCCGGTGCGCCGCGCCCAAATTCAGATGAAAGCACCATTACCGAAGCGTTTTTATGAAAAAGCCGAAGTGGCCGGGGCCGAAGGCGGTTTTACCGTACAGCTTGATGGTAAGCTGGTGCGCACACCTGCACGACAGCCTTTAGTGCTCACCACACATGCCGCAGCACAGCTTATCGCTGACGAGTTTGAGGCGCAAAAGGAAGTTGTTAACGCTGAAACCATGCCGGTCACCCGGCTGGTCAACACAGCGATTGATGGTATCGCTCTCGATCATCAGGCAGTCTTTGAAGATATTCTGCGTTTTGCCTCTTGCGATATGCTGTTTTATCGTGCCGACAGTCCGCAGGAATTGGTTGATCGCCAGACCAAACAATGGGATCCGATTATTGATTGGGCAGAAAGTTTAGGCGCGCGCTTCAATCTTGCAGAAGGTGTGATGCATGTCGAACAACCACGCGAAGCGATTGCTGCCTTTGGTGTGCATTTATCCAGTGCCAATGATCCGGTGACGCTGGCAGTGCTGCATACATTTACCACATTAACCGGCTCTGCCTTGCTCTCGCTTGCGATTTACAAGCAGCATTTAACAGCTGAAGAAGCATGGAAACTGGCGCATCTGGATGAAGATTGGACAATTGAAAATTGGGGCGAAGACGAGGAAGCTGTCTGGCGTCGCAATAAGCGTTCTGCGGAAATGTTTGCGGCTGATGCACTTTTGAAAGCTATATCATAATCTTAGGTTGTTTTTATAACTATATGATTTAATTAAAAAAGCCCCGATTTTCATCGGGGCTTTTTAGTATTAGCAAGAATAATACATATCAAATTCGACCGGATGCGGGGTCATTTCATAACGCATCACTTCAGCCATTTTCAGTTCAATGAAGCTGTCGATCTGCTCGTCTTCAAAGA
Source organism: Paenochrobactrum gallinarii (assembly GCF_014205685.1). Taxonomy (GTDB): domain Bacteria; phylum Pseudomonadota; class Alphaproteobacteria; order Rhizobiales; family Rhizobiaceae; genus Paenochrobactrum; species Paenochrobactrum gallinarii. The sequence continues at coordinate 11,441 of NZ_JACIIU010000010.1, read as the reverse complement.
CACCACCGGCTTTCAGGAATTCACGATCCTTATCAAGGCTTTCCAATGCCTCACGCAAAGAAGCGCAAACAGTAGGGATTTCTTTCAGCTCTTTGGCTGGCAGATCATAAAGATCTTTATCCATTGGCTGACCTGGGTGAATTTTGTTTTTGATACCGTCAAGACCAGCCATCAACAATGCTGCGAAGCAGAGATACGGGTTTGCTGACGGATCAGGATAACGCACTTCAACGCGCTTGGATTTTGGCGAAGAACCAAACGGAATACGGCACGAAGCGGAACGGTTACGTGCAGAATAAGCCAAGAGAACAGGCGCCTCATAGCCCGGCACCAAACGCTTGTAAGAGTTGGTTGAAGGGTTGCTGAATGCGTTGATCGCTTTAGCATGCTTGATGATGCCGCCGATGAAGTAAAGGCAGGTTTCTGAAAGTCCTGCATATTCATTACCGGCAAATGTCGGCTTGCCATCTTTCCAGATCGACAAATGCACATGCATGCCCGAACCGCTTTCGCCGAATACAGGCTTAGGCATGAAGGTTGCGGTTTTACCATAAGAATTGGCTACCTGATGCACGACATATTTATGGATCTGCATCTTGTCGGCATTACGAACGAGCGTGTCGAATTTCAAACCAAGTTCGTGCTGGGCTGCAGCCACTTCATGGTGATGCTTTTCAACTGTTACGCCCATTTCACTCAAAATGCTGAGCATTTCAGAGCGGATATCCTGTGCGGAGTCGACCGGCGGCACAGGGAAGTAGCCGCCCTGTTTGCGAGGCCGGTGACCCAAATTGCCGCTTTCAAGATCACGATCATTGTTGCTTGGCAGATCATAGGCATCCAGTTTGAAACCGGTATTGTAAGAGTCTGTGCTGAACTTCACATCATCAAAGAGGAAAAATTCAGCTTCTGGGCCAATAAATACAGTGTCACCAAAGCCCAGTGCGCTCACATAAGCTTCTGCTTTTTTGGCTGTGGTGCGCGGGTCGCGTGCATAGGCTTCGCCGGAAATCGGATCAAGGATATCACAGAACAGAACCAGTGTCGGATGCGCGAAGAAAGGGTCGATATGTACGGTTTCAGGATCCGGCATCAACACCATGTCGGATTCATTGATTGCCTTCCAGCCGCCGATGGAAGAGCCGTCAAACATAACGCCATCGGTAAACATATCCTCGTCAACAAAGCTGACATCCATGGTCAGGTGGTGCAGCTTGCCTTTAGGATCTGTGAAGCGCAGATCAACAAATTTAATCTCGTTATCGGTGATCAGTTTTAGAATATCATGCGGCGTGGTCATTTTAAATTTATCCTTGGGCTGATGATCGCTGGGAGTAAAGTTTTAAACTAAATTGCGTCCGGTCCGGTTTCACCGGTGCGGATGCGAATGACTTCTTCAATATTGGAGACGAAAATCTTACCGTCGCCGATGCGTCCCGTCTGTGCGGCTTTGCGGATGGCCTCAATCGCACCTTCCAGAGCTTCGTCGGTGACAACCACTTCGATTTTTACTTTCGGCAGAAAATCCACCACATATTCGGCGCCCCGATAAAGCTCTGTATGGCCTTTTTGACGGCCAAAGCCTTTGGCTTCAATGACGGTGATACCTTGCAGGCCAACATCCTGTAGAGCTTCTTTAACTTCATCAAGCTTGAACGGCTTTATTATGGCTTCAATTTTCTTCATTCTCGAAGGCTCCGCTTATCTGATCCGGTTATGAAGGATAAAAGCATGTTTCGTGCCAAGTTGTAATTGTTTTTAAAAAATTTCATTATCTATGTTTTCCCTCGTAAAAAATGAGAGAAAAACGTGCATAGTGCAGCTCCGTAACAAGATGATTAGATATCAGGCATGTCTGAAGTATAATGGACTGCCTATTTTTTAGGCATTATGATGCTTTAGAAATCAGGCTAATCTGCACAGCAATAATATTGGTGAAAAAATGGGAACCGCAGCACTCAATGAACCGCCATTATGGAAAAATGCACTGCCGCGCTTAGACGCAGAAACCCATAAATATAAACGTGGTCATGCGCTCGTCTTTTCTGGCGGCCTCACAAATACAGGCGCTGCACGCCTTGCAGCCATAAGTGCAGCGCGGATCGGAGCAGGGCTAGTAACCGTTCTTTCGCCATCGGATGCACTGCTCGTTAATGCATCCCACCTGACCAGCATCATGTTGCGGGAAACCAGAACCATTCAGGATGCGGTGGATTGCATCGAAAACAGGCTTGTTACAGCAGCGCTTATCGGTCCGGCATATGGGTTGGGCGTAAAAACACGTAATGACTGCATCACTTTGCTCAAAAAAGCTAAAACAAACGCACTGATACTGGATGCAGATGCTTTGTCATCATTTAAAGAAATGGCAGATGCATTATTTGCCAGCATTCATGCATCACAGATTGCCGTGGTTTTAACGCCGCATGAAGGCGAGTTTCGCCGTTTATTTCCCGATATTGCAGATAATGAGAAACTAACAAAGGCAGAAAAAGCCAGCCAAGCTGCCATAAGGGCAGGGGCATGTGTCGTCTATAAAGGCGCACAAACTATTGTGGCACTGCCTGATGGCAGATATTCTTATAATGATAATGGCACACCACTGCTGGCAACCGCCGGATCAGGTGATGTATTGGCCGGTATGATTACAGGCTTACTGGCAGCCGGAATGCCAGTCTTTGAGGCCGCATCTGCCGCCGTATGGTTCCATTGTGAGGCTGCGAAAAAACAGGGGGCAGGCCTCATTGCTGAAGATCTGCCCCTGATGATACCGCAAATATTAGCAGATTTTACTGGCCGCTGAATTACTCAGCGGCCTCTGTTTTTTGATTTGGACGACGCTCCAAAAGTTCTTTCAGATATTTACCGGTATAAGATGCCTGAACTTTCACAATATCTTCCGGGCGTCCCATCGCCACAATCTGACCGCCGCCATCACCGCCTTCCGGCCCGATATCGATGATCCAGTCTGCTGTCTTGATCACTTCCAGATTATGCTCAATCACAGCAACCGTGTTGCCCTGATCCACCAGTTCATGCAGTACTTCCAATAGTTTTGCCACATCATGGAAGTGCAAACCGGTTGTCGGCTCATCAAGAATATAAAGCGTGCGACCAGTCGCTTTTCTGGAGAGTTCTTTAGCAAGCTTGACGCGCTGCGCCTCACCACCGGAAAGGGTTGTTGCCTGCTGGCCAACCTTCACATACCCCAGGCCAACCTTTACCAAAGTTTCGAGCTTGTCGCGCACAGATGGCACCGCCGAGAAGAATTCAGCGCCTTCTTCCACGGTCATGTCCAGCACGTCGGCAATCGACTTGCCTTTAAACAGAACTTCGAGTGTTTCACGGTTATAACGCTTGCCATCGCACACATCACAAGTGACATAAACATCCGGCAGGAAGTGCATCTCAATTTTAATGAGTCCATCGCCCTGACAAGCCTCACAGCGGCCGCCTTTGACGTTGAATGAGAAGCGGCCTGCCTGATAACCACGCGCTTTCGCTTCAGGAAGCCCGGCAAACCAATCGCGAATAGGAGTAAATGCGCCAGTATAAGTGGCAGGGTTCGATCTTGGTGTACGACCAATCGGTGACTGGTCAATATCAATGACCTTGTCAAGGAACTCGAGCCCCTCAATCCGGTCATGTTCAGCCGGATGCTCACGCGAGCCCATAATCTTGCGCGATGCTGATTTAAACAAAGTTTCAATCAGGAAGGTTGATTTACCACCACCTGAAACACCGGTGACGCATGCAAAAGTGCCAAGCGGAATTTCAGCTGAAACATTTTTAAGATTGTTGCCGCGCGCACCGATCACTTTAAGGCGTTTTGTTTCAGAAAGTGCACGGCGTTCTGCGGGCACTGCAACATCCAGTGCACCGGAAAGATATTTACCGGTCAGCGAATCCTTGGACGCCATAACTTGCTCAGGCGTACCTTGCGCAATCACCTGTCCGCCATGCACACCGGCAGCAGGGCCGATATCAACCACATAATCAGCGGTCAGAATGGCATCTTCATCATGCTCAACAACAATCACCGTGTTGCCGAGATCACGCAAATGGCGCAAAGTATCAAGCAAACGGGCATTATCGCGCTGATGCAAGCCGATGGACGGCTCATCAAGCACATAAAGAACACCGGTTAAGCCAGAGCCAATTTGTGATGCAAGACGAATACGCTGGCTTTCACCACCTGACAATGTGCCGGAATTACGCGACAAAGTCAGATATTCAAGACCGACATCATTCAAAAAGCGAAGACGTTCGCGGATTTCCTTCAGAATACGCGCCGCAATCTCACGCTGCTTGTCATTAAAACCACTATCGACATTCTTAAACCAATCATCAGCCACACGAATAGATTGCTCAGTAATCTGTCCAATATGCAGACCACCAATCTTCACAGCCAACGCCTCAGGTTTCAGGCGATAACCTTTGCAAGACGGGCAGGGACTGGAGGACATGAAGCGTTCAATTTCCTCACGCGACCAGGCCGAATCCGTCTCTTTCCAGCGGCGCTCCAAATTAGGAATAACACCTTCAAAGCTTTTAGTCGTTTGATACGACCGTGTGCCATCATTATAGGCGAAGGTAATTTCATTGCCGCCTGTGCCGTAAAGAATAGCTTTTTTAGCAATTTCCGACAATTCGCTCCACTTGTCAGACATCGCAAACTCATAGGATTTAGCAAGCGCTTCCAGTGTCTGGTTATAATAAGGCGACGAGGATTTTGCCCATGGTGCCACAGCGCCATTTTTCAAAGCAAGGGCTGTATCCGGGATAATCAGGTTGGGATCGATAGCCTGTTGCGTACCCAAGCCATCGCAGGTCGGGCAGGCGCCAAACGGGTTGTTAAAGGAAAACAAACGCGGTTCGATCTCAGGAATAGTAAAGCCTGACACAGGACAGGCAAACTTCTCCGAGAACATCACGCGTTCATGGGTTTCATTCTTTGATTTATTGGCAGACTGACCGGCTTTTTCAGAATCCGGCAGTGGTTTGTCGGCAAATTCTGCAATCGCCAAACCTTCTGCTAATTGCAGACAGGTTTCCAAACTGTCAGCCAAACGCGAGCCGATATCAGCACGCACCACAAGACGATCCACTACAACGTCAATATCGTGCTTATATTTCTTATCAAGCGGTGGAGCATCGGCGATTTCATAAAACTCACCGTCAATTTTGACGCGCTGAAAGCCTTTTTTCTGCAATTCCAGCAGTTCTTTGCGATATTCGCCCTTACGACCACGTACAATCGGCGCCAGAATATAAAGACGTGTGCCTTCTTCGAGAGCTAAAACGCGATCGACCATCTGGCTGACGGTCTGGCTTTCAATCGGCAAACCAGTGGCTGGCGAGTAGGGCACCCCTACGCGCGCAAACAGCAGACGCAGATAGTCATAAATTTCGGTAACAGTACCAACGGTCGATCGCGGATTGCGGCTGGTGGTTTTTTGTTCAATTGAAATGGCAGGTGAAAGCCCGTCGATCTGATCGACATCCGGCTTTTGCATCATTTCCAGAAACTGGCGCGCATAGGCCGAAAGGCTCTCCACATAGCGGCGCTGGCCTTCAGCATAAATCGTGTCAAAGGCAAGTGATGACTTACCGGAGCCGGAAAGACCTGTCATGACAATCAGCTTGTCACGCGGCAAATCCAGATCAATATTCTTCAGATTATGCTCACGTGCGCCACGGATGGAGATGAATTTATGTTCACTCATTTTGCGTTCTGCCTGCTTCAAATCATGCCCAAACCAGCTTGCTTGGACGCTGCGCAAAACGCACGTCATCACGGCATCCGGTTCATTTACTGCTTTACTGATCAGTTATATGGAACTCGACAACCACATAGTGAAGAGCAGTTTCAGCATTATTTCTCGAATTAACATGAGAACAAATATCGAACAAGTGCCTTTTACGTCTTCTTGCGCATTTAATGTATAAAATCTCTGCAATCGATAATTTGTCTGTTGCGGACTGGTTCTGCCTTTCATCCTGACATAGTATAGTGAGGCACATGAACCGATAAAGGACGCGTATGATGGAAATGTCTGTGGAAGTGCATTGGGAGCGTGAAGGCGCTGTTTTTACGGATAAGAAATATAGCCGTGCGCATATCTGGCGTTTTGATGGCGGTCAGGTTGTTCCGGCTTCATCATCACCACATGTCATTCCGCTGCCTTATTCGGTTGAAGCTAATGTTGATCCGGAAGAGGCTTTCATTGCAGCTATTTCAAGCTGTCACATGCTTACATTTCTTGGCGTGGCCGCAGCCAAGCGCATTGTCATTGAAAGCTATACAGATAAAGCAACCGGATTCATGGAAAAGATTGACGGTAAAATCCTTGTAAGCCGTGTCGAGTTAAAGCCAGAGATCATTTACGGTGGTGAGAAGCCAAGCGCTGAAGCGGAAGCGCAATTACACCATTTAGCACATGAACAGTGTTTCATTGCCAATTCTGTTAAAACAGAAATTAAGGTTATCAGTTAAAAACACCAAGCGTCAGGCGTTGACGGTGTGCGCGCTATAAGCCTGACGCTTCAACCACAATCATTATCAAGCTGATTGAGGCTTAAATACCCGTAAAACCTCAACTGCTCACATCACTTTGTTCCATAACCTATCTTATCTAACCATGATGCGCGTATTTTACAAGATAGAATAAGCCTCTCTCACTTAAGCGTCGAATGGCACATGTAGCGAACATTTGATTGATAAGGTTTCAAAGAATTTGTAAAATAAATATTATTCTTTGAAGGATGCAATTGATGAAAATGCCTCGATTACCACTAAGCGGACAATGTCGTTGCGGTCAGGTCAAAATTGAAGTCACTGCTGCTCCGATCATGACAGCAGCTTGCCATTGTACCGGCTGCCAGACCATGAGCAGCAGTGCGTTTTCATTAACCGCGATGGTTCCCTCTTCCGGATTTAAAGTCACACAAGGAAAACCTGTTATCGGTGGTTTGCATGGAGCCCAACAGCATCATTATTTCTGCGATCACTGCATGACGTGGATGTATACCCGCATTGAAGGCGTTGACGGCTTTCTCAATGTGCGTCCGTCATTATTTGAAGATCATGCGTGGTTCGTCCCGTTTATCGAAACAATGACCAAGGAAAAACTAGCCTGGGCGCAGACACCTGCCACTCACAGCTATGAAGGTTTCCCGCCTTTTGAAGACTTTGAAATGCTTATGGGTGAGTTTGCATCATCAAATGCATCCCATACTTAAAGCGTTAAATCCATCTATAGATTGATTTAACGCCACACATATCCTATCTCATATGCAGCCAGAGATCAGATTTTGGTCTTTAGCTGCTAGATTAATGAAATCCAGTTCTCAGGGCGGGGTGAAATTCCCCACCGGCGGTAACGAATAAAACTTATTCGAAAGCCCGCGAGCGCCTGACATTTCTTGTCAGGGTCAGCAGATTCGGTGTAACTCCGAAGCCGACGGTCATAGTCCGGATGAGAGAGAGCGTGGTGTGAATGCTGCATGCGCAAACGGCTTTTGGCCGCCTGCTATTGTTGTTTTCTACCCGTACCCTGAGGTGACAGGCTAACGAGACAGGAAAACAACGTTGAGCCAAATTACCTCTGTTAAAACGACCAGATCGTCTGTACTTGGCGCTAGCCTGATGTTGGCTGCTTGTGTTGCCTATGCAGGCGTCAATGTCGCCACCCAATGGGCTGGCACTAAAACAGGCATTCCATCGGTTATGATTGCCTTTTGGCAATATATTATTGCCCTTATTCTTACACTGCCTTTCGTGTTCCGTCTTGGCTTGCAGGCATTACGCACCAACCATTTGATGCTGCATATTATGCGCGTTGCATTGGCCGCAGCTGGCGTGCAGGTGTGGATCTACGCCCTCACCCATGTGCCAATTTGGCAGGTCATTGCACTGGCAATGACATCACCATTTTTCGTGATCCTATTTGCACGGTTTTTCTTGAAAGAAGTTGTCACTCCGGCGCGCCTTATCACCGCTATTGTCGGCTTTTCCGGTGCCGTGATTATTCTGGCACCATGGTCTGACACCTATACCGCCTATGCTTTGCTGCCAGTGCTGGCGGCAGCTCTCTGGGCGGGATATTCCGTCATGACCAAATATCTGACGCGTTTTGAGCGCTCTGTCAGCATCTCCATCTATATGCTGGTTCTGCTTTCGCCAATCAATGCAGGTTTATGGGTTGCATCAGGCATCGGTATGCCGGAAATGGCAGCGCCGGCGATGGAGGTTTGGTTTATTCTTATTCTGATTGGCACCCTCACCGCGATTGCGCAATATTGCCAAATCGCAGCTTATTCCGAAGCAGATGCTGTCTTCCTGCAACCATTTGATGATCTGAAACTGCCGATCAATGTCATTCTCGGCTGGATCGTCTTTGCCGCAGTGCCGGATAATAATTTCTGGTTTGGCGCAGCCCTCATTGTCGGCGCATCGCTTTATCTCGTGCGCCGTGATGCCGGAAAGCTCCCTGCCCGCGCTTAAAAGAAGCAGCCCGCCATTTAGATAAAATGGCGGGCTTTTTTATAATGATTTCAATATATTATTATAAATTCTTTATAAATTGCTTTCAAGCTCACGAAGCTTCTCTTCAGAGACTGGCGTCAGTTCAATTGATTCACCGCAACCACATGCCGAGGTCTGGTTTGGATTGTTGAAAACAAAGCCAGTGCGTAATGGCGTCACTTCAAAGTCCATTTGTGTACCCAGCAAAAACATAACGGCCTGTGGCGCAATATAAACATGCGCACCATTATGCTGCACCAGATCGTCTCCTTGCTGCGGCTCATTGACCAAATCGATCGTATATTCCATTCCCGCACAGCCGCCTTTTTTGACGCCAATGCGGATGCCATGCGCATCTTCACGCGCTTCAACAATTTCATTCACACGACCAGCAGCAGCATCGGTCAAGGTCATTACTGCAAAACGGCCCATTTTATTCACTTTCAATTTGTACAAAAGTACTGAATCTATCAGCAAGAAAATCAAGAATCGTGGCGATCACAAAACTTCACTTAATTTGCCATGATTTCACTATATTTAGTATCCTACAATGCTGATCGCAAGGGATCAATGTTTTGCGGCTAGCTCATAAATTAACAAGGATCATTTCATGCGACAGATATATGCACAAAAGCAGGATGTGACCATGCGCGGGCTGATGCTCGCTGCTGTCATTAGCGGTTTGTCTTGCCTGCCGGCTTCAGCCAATGAAAAAGAGCCTAAACCTGCTGCGACAGCTGAAACCGTTGAAAAGACTGAAGCTCCTGCCGTTCAGGACGAGGTTGAAGAAACGGAAAAAGTCCCTGACTATCTTGATAATCGCAGTAATCCCGAAACATTGATTGAATCATATTACAATGCGATCAATCGTAAGGAATATGTGCGCGCCTATAGCTATTATTCAGAAGAAGGCCGTGATCCGCATTTTGATGATTTTGCCAAAGGCTACGAAAATACTAAATCTGTACGTGTAAAAACCAGACACATTGAGCCCGACCCAGGTGCCGGACAAATTTACTGGAGCCTTCCACTTGCGATTGAAGCAGAAGATAATGATGGTAAAAAAACTGTCTTTACCGGTTGTTACACTTTGCGAATGACAAATCCGGCTATGCAGGAAGAGCCACCGTTTAAACCATTGGAGATTATGACAGGTAGTCTTACCCCCTCACCGCTTGATCTGGAAAAGAGTGTTCCGGAAAGCTGCGAGGCCCCCTAAAAACTGTTATTAACAGCTTCATTCAATTATTTTTTCTTTAAGCATAATAAGCAGTTGACGTTTCAAATGATTTGCATATAAAGGCGACATTCAGCACTGCTCATATTGCCTTATATGGGCGCATATTTGTTCTTCTTGTTCAAATATAAAGTGTTAGCCGGAGGGGTGGCCGAGTGGTTTAAGGCACCGGTCTTGAAAACCGGCGTGCGGGTGACCGTACCGTGGGTTCGAATCCCACCCCCTCCGCCATAACCATTGATTTCATTGGTGTTTTTCCAGTTTTTATTCATTTGACATAACCGTGAAATAAAACGGATAGCTTTAGATGTGTCCTATCCTAACTTGAATCCCTGTTCTAACTACGGGTTCTAGGCGCAGTTTTGTGATCGCAACACTTGGCTGATTCCTATAACTGTTGAGCTGCCAGCGCCAAGGTATTAGCCAAATTGTAATTTTATTGCCCTCAGTCAAACCTCTCATAAAGTTTGAAATCGCTCACTTATTTTACATTCTCCACATCTCCCCATGCGGAACATATACCTAATTATTGACAAATATTCCTATTTAATACATTTTAGAACAAAAGGAGTACGAGTCGTGAGCACCAATACGCAAACAACCGAAAAGTTCATTGTAATCCCCTATCGGAAAAATCGCCGAAATTTAACCGCTGCCGAAATGCGACCAGCCCAAACTGAAGAAAGCGCAAAAAGGATTGCTGGCCTCATGGCGGAGCGCTTTGCAGGCGTTGTGGCTTATGCCGTGGTGGTCGATGAAGAGAGCGGCGATATGAATGAACCGCGCCTGCTCGCCTCTTATGGCGAAGTGCCAGCGGCACAAGAAGACTAAAAACAAGTTCACATTTTGCAGACATAAACTTGCGCATTTTGTTGCGTGAGAGTGATGCTACTCGCCTGATTTTGGAGCCAACGATATGAGCTGGAAAAGCCAAATACAAGTCCGAGATCTGGAAGATGATCAACACTTGGAAATGATATGCCTAAAATGTGGACGCCTTGTTTACATCAGGAAGGCAGACATTTGTAAGAAGGAAGGCTATGAGCAACTTTACCTAGATGAAGTCGAGCGCCGCTCACGATGCCGTGGCAAAGGATGTGATGGCCGATTCCGTATGGCTATGGAGCGCCTTAAGGAATTAAGTGGCTTCGTAGGTGGCATAGCATGAGCGATGAGAAGAAGGTCAGAACATCCAAAGGAATGGACGAACACTGGTGCATGCATAACGGCTGCAAGAAATGGGGCAGTTTTGGCTTTCAAGGCCGTTACGGCCAACTGTGGTTTTGTGGCGACCATAAAGAAGAAGGTGTTAAAGAAGCAAAATAAAAAAGCCCCGCCTGTTTAGGACGGGGCTGTATTTGTTTAGTTGTATTAGTTCTGATTTGATCTGACACCGCTCCCATTTAGGCTTAGCGAAATGGGAACGGTGTAGGCTCTTGCAGAGCTTTGTGGTTATCGGTTTTGATAGTGGTGCAAACCTAACCTCAAAACGAAGGAAACCACAATGTTGCATTCTACAGATAAAATCATCAAACATAAAACAGGCCTGTTAAATTTGGCGGAAGAACTCGGCAATGTTTCGAAAGCCTGTCAGGTGATGGGACTGTCGCGCGATACTTTTTATCGCTATAAAGCAGCTGTTGAAGAAGGTGGCGTTGCAGCACTGCTGGAGCGCAC